>NZ_FMAH01000031.1 GCF_900094545.1 Martinezella miluonensis | reverse complement strand
CAGTCGCCGGGAGGAGCGCACCTCGTTGAAATAGCCGTAGATGTAGAGCTTCAGCAGATCACGCGGATCGTAGGGGGGACGACCTGTCGAGGCCTCAACCGCTCGCCTGAATCCGAGCTGCGCAACATCAAGCCCATCGACAAAGGCATCGATCACCCGCACCGCAGCATCTGCCGCAACGTAATCCTCGATCCGGGCTGGCAACAGCGACGTCTGACCCCGATCAGTCCCTGAAATGTATCCCATGAAAATGGCCGCATCGTTTCCAATGCGGCCACCTTAATTGATTTGCCGGACTTCTCACACAGGCTGCGTGAGGCAGCCCTTTGATTTCTTTCGGTCGACGCATCAATTTGCCGGTGTCGCCGGATTGGCGAGTGCCGGTGCGCCGGCAGGACTATCGAAGAACTTGAAGAAGTCCGATTTGTTCGGCGGAAGGACCAGCGTCTTGCCGCCGGAGCCAAGCGCCTTGTTATAGGCGGCCATCGAACGATAGAACTCGTAGAAGTTGGGATCACGCTTCGAGGCATCGGCGAAGATGGCGTTGCGCTCGGCTTCGCCCTGACCACGCAGAACTTCCGAGTCCTTTCGCGCATCCGCGACGATCTCGACAACCTGACGGTCTGCGATCGCGCGGCGGCGCTGGCCTTCTTCGTTACCTCTGGCGCGGATCAGTTCCGCCTCCGCCAGACGCTCGGCCTTCATGCGGTCGTAGGTGTTTTGCGACACTTCCTGGGACAGGTCTGTGCGGCGAATGCGAACATCCTCGATATTGAGACCAAGCGTCTCCGCATCGCGATGCAGATCGTCACGCACTTCGGTCATCATGGAGGCGCGTTCGTTGGAGAGCGCCGCTTCGAAACCGCGCAGACCGTAGACACGGCGCAGCGAGGCGTCGAGGCGGGTTCTCAGACGCGATTCCGCAGCGTCCCGATCGCCCGACACCGTCTCGCGGAACTTGCGGGCGTCGGTGATCTTGTAGATCACAAAGGCATCGACCTCATAGAACTTGCCGCCCGAAACCTGGACACGGATATTGTCCAGATCGAAACGAAGCTCCTGCTGCTGGATGTACTGCACGCGGTCGGCATCCATAAAGGCGAAAGGCAGCTTGAAATAGAGGCCCGGCTCGGTCTTGACCGCGCGGATCTGACCGAAACGCAGAACGATGGCCTGCTCGCGGGCATTGACCACGAACACTGACGAGTAGATGAGCAACAGCACCACCGCGAGCGCGATGAGAATGGTTGGCAAACGGCTGGACGTCATTATTTGGCCTCCGGCTGAGTTGCGGTAGCGGGCTTGCTCGCCTGCGGATTGGACTGCTTGCCGACTTCATTGAGCGGCAGGTAGGGAACGACGCCCTGCTTGTCGTCGATGATGACGCTGTTGGAATTGCCGATGACGGCCTCCATGGTTTCAAGGAACAGCCGCTTGCGGGTGACTTCCGGCGCCTTGACGTATTCGTCGTAGATCGAGATGAAGCGCTGCGCCTCACCCTGTGCTTCCTTCACGACGCGATCCTTGTAGGCGGCCGCCTCTTCGCGGATCTGCGCCGCACGGCCGCGGGCCTGACCAAGCTGCTGGTTGGCGTATTGATTGGCCTCTTCCACCTGCTGATCTTCGTTCTGCTCGGCGCGCTGCACTTCTTCGAATGCATCGGCCACTTCCCGTGGCGGCGAGACATCCTCGATCGGCACGGCATTGATGGAGATGCCGGCGCCATAGCGATCCATCGTGTCCTGGATGATATTTCGGACCTGAACGGCAATTTCCTGGCGGTTATCGCGATAGATGTCCTGCGCAGGACGACGTCCGACGATTTCGCGCATGGCGCTTTCAGATACCTGCTGCAGCGTCTCGTCCGGGCTTTCGATCTTGAAAAGATAGGATTGCGGATTGGTTACCGTATAGAGAACCGAAAACTGCACGTTGACGATGTTCTGATCGCCCGTCAGCATCAGGCCGTTGGTCGAACCGGCGCTCGAACGGCTGCCGATATTGCGCTGTTGCTCGGTGACCTTGACGAACTCGATGCGATCCACCGGCCAGAAATGGAAGTGCAGGCCAGGCATCGAGACTTCCTCGCGCGGCTTGCCGAAACGCAATTCCACGCCGCGCTCGTCCGGCTGTACCGTATAGATACACTGGATCAGCCAGAAAATGCCGATAATCGCAGCAATGATGAAGAAGACACCAGCATTAAAGCCGCCAGGGACGAAGCCCTTCAGGCGGTCCTGGCCACGGCGAATAATATCCTCGAGATCCGGAGGCCCTCCATTGCCGCTTCCGCGCGGCCGGTTCGGTCCTTGCCCCCAAGGTCCCTGGTTATTTCCACCGCCGCCGCCGCCCCATGGGCCACCGCCGCCGCCATTCTGATTGCTCCAAGGCATCAAAACCTCTTTGTTTGTTGACTCCCAGCATCGCGCCGAACCCGCAAAATTCGCGGGTAGCAGCGATTGTTTCCCGTTATAGGTATCGACGCACCTGCTTTCAACGCAACTTCAGGAAGTTCGGCGGATTAACTGGAAAATATTTGTTTTTTGGGGACAGCTTTTACGCTTTTCGCCTGACATAGACAACGAAACGCGTCGCATAGCTGTCCTTCTCGCCAGCCGGCACGGCAAGCTCGCTTTCGACTTGCCAGAGGGCTGGGTCGATAGCCGGAAAGGAAGTGTCTCCATCCACATCCGTTTCGACATGCGTGACCAGCAAACGGTCTGCCAGGACGATCGACTGACGATAGATTTCACCACCGCCGAGAATGCAGATTTCGTCAGCATCGCTCTCCGCCGCAAGCCGGGAAGCGACATCGATAGCCTCGTCAAGCGAATGCGCCGCCGTGACCCCTTCCGCCGAAAACCCTGCATCGCGTGTGATGATGATATTCGGCCGGCCGGGCAGTGGTCTGCCGATCGATTGAAAGGTCTTGCGTCCCATGATGACGGGTTTGCCGAGCGTCATCGCCTTGAACCGCTTGAGATCGGACGACAGCCGCCAGGGCATGTCACCGTCACGCCCGATGATGCCGTTGCGCGATACGGCAACGACGATGGTTTTGATCGGTTGGCTCATGCTTCTCCCTCGGACAAAAGTCGTCATAGCCGACACGAATCGGGAGACGATACGGTCATACGATAGTCGCGACACGAGATAAAAAGCACCCCTTTCCGCACGTCGTCAGCGGTTGTTCAGTCTGTCGAGTTGCCCCGCCAGCAGGCCGCCGCCTTCCCGATCTGCCGCCATCTTTCGATAGAGCCCGGCCATGCCTTTGAATATCAAAGCTGCCGGATCGTCGTCGCCGAGGAATTCGGAAATCTCCTCCATCTCGGCAACCCAGCGATAGGCCTTCGGATACATGTCGGGGATAGCATTCACCAGTTTCGCATCGAGATCCGGCAAGCTTTCCTGCAATTCGCGTTTCAGAGCCTCGTCCGCCCCCGAACGGATCGCGGCGAGCAGCATGGCCGTGCCGAGACCGGTCACGCCCTTGTTGATGCCGGCATAGCACATTTTCAATGCGGACGCCGCGCCGATCGGCCCATCGATGCGGCGCACCTGAAGACCGTGCTCGGCCAGCACGGCACTGCTGTCGGCCGCATCGCCGCTGACATAGAGTTTGGGCCCCTTCTGACCGGTCTTCGGCGGCCCGCCGATGATGGAGCCATCGAGAACAACGCCGCGATCGCTGCCGAAGATCGACGCGACCTGCATCATCGTCTGCGGCGAAATCGCATTGCAGTCGATGAAGGTCGTCTTCGTGCCGTGTCGGCGTATCGCAGCAGCGACCTGCTCGGCGACGGCAATGGCGTTGGCGGGCGGAACGATGGAAAGGATCAGGCCTGCGCCGGCGATGGCATCGAGACCGACGGCTTCCATGCCCGCAATCTTCGCCCGTTCGATCGTCGCCGCTGAACGACCTTCGAGATAGGTCAGCACCCTCGCACCGTTCTCGGCCAAACGCCGCGCAATGGCGCTGCCCATGGCGCCAGCTCCGATGACTGCGATATCCACGGCCGCTCTCCTTCTCCGCACAAGGACGGCAGCAGCATAGCGGCTATCGCCCAACCGAACGAGTGGAATGCCACGCGGTAACACGAAGTTTAGCGTCGAGTTGCAGAGCCCGTCCGCCTGGCGGCTCATCCGCCAACACGACCCCGTGGACGCACCTCACGCGTTGCGAAGCACCAGGACGGCATAGATGCACAAATCCCCGCTTTCATTCCTGAAGACGCAATCCGTCGGCGGGCCGAGCTCGAGACAATCGCCGACAGCCATCAGGTGCTTGGCATCCCCTTCGAGAAAGGTCAGTTGCCCGTCCAGTACCCAGATGAGTTGCCGCATGAAGGTGTAAGCCGATGCAGGCATGGGAACTTCCGCGCCCGCAGGCAACTCGATGCGAACGAGATCCAATGGCAGATCGGACTTCGGGGAGACGTGCCGTCGCTCGTAACCCGTTTGCGGATCGACCCAGACGGGCTGCTCTTCCTTCCTCAGAAATCGGCCCTGCTGCATCTCCGCGCGCGCCATCAGGGTCGACATGCTGAGACTGAAGGCACCGGAAAGCTTGCCGAGCAGCGTCGCCGTCGGGCTGCTCTCGCCGCGCTCGATCTTGTGGATCATGGCACGGGAAACAGCCGAGCGTTCCGCCAGCTCCGTCAACGACCAGCCGCGACTCTCACGTTCCAAGCGAATGCGTGCGCCGATGCGCCTATCGATATCATCAGGTTGCGACATCGGTACACTATAGTAGACAATCACAGGAATGACAATCAAAGCCAGCGGCCTTCGAATGATCGCCTCATGCAATGTTCAAGAGCACGGAGAACAGGCTGAATGTCTGCCAAAGGAAGTCGCCATCCATTGAAATAGGCTAAGTTTCATCAAAATCACCAGTGATGCCAGCTGCCGGCGCCGCTGTTAGCTTGCTGGATTTTTGTAATAATATAGTGGACAGATGTTGAAATCGGTGTATGACAGCATGGACCGATAGGATAGGTGTCCATCCAATTTAGTGGATGGCCGATGGAGCCGCCGATGCAAATTCGCGATGCGAGAGATGAAGATCTCGCGGGAATAACCGCGATCTACAATGATGCAGTCGCCAATACCGCCGCGATCTGGAACGAGACGCAGGTCGACATTGGCAATCGCCGGCTATGGCTGCAGGATCGGCACAAGCTGGGCTATCCGGTACTGGTGGCGACCGACGACCATGGCGACGTAATCGGTTATGCCTCCTTCGGCGACTGGCGCGCCTTCGACGGCTATCGGCACACGGTGGAACACTCCGTCTATGTCCGCAATGATCAATATCGAGGCGGCATCGGCAAGGCGCTGATGATCGAGCTGATCGAGCGCGCCCGGGCGATCGGAAAACATGCGATGGTCGCCGGCATCGAAGCTGGTAACAAGGCCTCGATCCGGCTGCACGAAAAGCTCGGCTTCCAGCAGGTCGGCCTTCTGCCGCAGGTCGGCACGAAGTTCGGGCGATGGCTCGATCTGGCCTTCCTGCAACTGCTGCTCGATGAGCGCACGGACCCCGACAACAAGCCGACGGCGTAAGGGCGCGAGCACCATGCCGATCACGGTGGCAACACTCATTCTCGCCGGCATATCGCTCGTTTTGCAGAACGCATTGATGGTGCGGATCACCCAGTCGGTGTCGACCGTGCTGATCACACTTGTCATCAACTCTTCAGTCGGTCTGACGGCGCTGCTCCTGATCCTGATTTCGCGCAATGGTCTTGCCGGACTTACGGAAGCAGCCGGTGCCATTCGACCATGGGCACTGCTGCCGGGCCTACTGGGCTCTTTCTTCGTCTTCGCTGGCATTATGGGATATCAGCGCCTTGGCGCAGCCCCCACCATAGCTGTCCTTGTCGCCAGCCAGCTCCTGGCCGGGCTTGCATTTGACGCCGCCATCTCCGAACAGAAAGTGGCCGGCTTCAGCACATGGCAGCTTGTCGGCGCGCTACTGCTCGTGACTGGCGCCGTGCTCGTCGCAGGCCGAAACGCCTAAACCGCGACTTCGGCCGCTATCGCAGCATGCGGCTCGTAGCCGGTGATCTCGAAATCCTCGATGCGATAGTCGTCGATGCTGTCAGGCCGGCGAAGCAGACGCAATGTCGGGAATGCCCGCGGCTCGCGGCTGAGCTGTTCGCGGATCGCATCGAGATGGTTGAGATAGAGGTGCACGTCACCGCCCGACCAGACCAGCTCCCCAACATCCATATCGACCTGTTGCGCGACCATGGCCAGCAATGCCGCCTGCTGGCAGATATTGAAGGGGTTCCCGAGGAACAGATCGCACGAGCGCTGGAAAACCATCAGGCTGAGACGCGGACGCCGGCCTTCCGCGCCGGATATGTTCGACACATGGAACTGATAGACCATATGGCAGGGATGCAGCGCCATATCGGCCAGTTCACCGACGTTCCAGGCATGGAAAATCATGCGGCGGCTGCTGGGATTGGTTTTCAGATCCTTGATGACCGAGGCAAGCTGATCATGCACCCTACCCTCGGCATCGCGCCACTGCCGCCACTGCTTGCCGTAGACCGGGCCGAGATCGCCCCATTGCAGGGCAAAAGCCTCATCGTCCAGAATCCGCTTCTCGAAGCCAAGCTGATCAATATCCTCTCCGGTCGCTTTGCGATATTTGGCGAGCGGCCAATCGGTCCAGATGCGCACGTTCTCCTTGAGAAGATTTCGGATGTTCGTGTCACCGGTCAGGAACCAGAGCATTTCCTTGACGGCGAGCTTCCAGTAGACCCGCTTGGTCGTGAAGATCGGGAACTGCCCCTTCGAGAGATCGAAGCGCATCATGGCGCCGAGGCCGCTCAAGGTGCCGACGCCGGTCCGGTCGATGCGGCGATCACCATGCTCGAGCAGGTGCTCCATCAGGTCGAGATATTGATACTCCGGGTGACGAGCCATCTTCTGCTCCGAAATCGCTTGAAATTCTCTGGACAGCGCGAATACCGCAAACGGCCAGTTGCCGCCGCGTGCCCGGCCGATTCCTTTTCCGCGATTTTAATGACAAGCCGGCGCGAAACCAACCGTGGCGCGGAGTAATTCAGGCAAATCTCGCTTCGCACGCCGCAAACCGATGTTTCGGCAAAGCATTTATGACAATTGCCCTTCCCTTCGCCCGCGGAAAACACTATATCACCCTTGCCGGTCTTCGGGCCGGCTATGGCGATAAATGAGCGGTGTAATAAACCTATTGGACCCGGGGGCGGTACCCGGCGCCTCCACCAAAAACCGGCCGGCACGACGGCGACAGACCGGCTTTTGATGGGGGCGAAACAGGATCGACAAGGGTGTAAAGATCGACTTTTCGCTCGGCATTGTACCGCCGTTATCGGGCTAAAATTGTAGTTGCAAACGACAACTATGCGGAAGCTCGTCTCGCTGCTTAATCGCGGTGTGACACTTCAAATAAAGTCCTAAGGGGTCGCACTCTTAGGCGGGGTTCGAAGGCACCTGGCAACAGAAGCCTTCACCTTATCCTCCATTGCTATATTATAGTAAGACTGAGCGATGACTCGCGCACGGGGCTTTCCCCTTGGCGTCGAGCGTGGCATAAGCCTTAGAAAAAGCATGGGCTAACGAAAGACAGGAAAGTATGGCGCAGGATCATATCCGCTACGATATTTTGGCACAGGACGCCCTGCGTGGAGTCATACGTAAGGTGTTGACCGAAGTCGGCGCCACCGGCCGCCTGCCGGGGGACCATCATTTCTTCATTACCTTCCTCACGGGTGCTCCCGGTGTGCGCATCTCGCAGCACCTGAAGTCGAAGTATCCGGAACAGATGACCATCGTCATCCAGCATCAATTCTGGGATCTCAAAGTCACGGAAAGCCTGTTCGAGATCGGCCTCTCCTTCTCCGACGTTCCTGAAAAGCTGGTGATCCCCTTCAACGCCGTCCGAGGCTTCTATGACCCCTCCGTCAACTTCGAGCTTGAGTTCGACGTACCGTTAGCCGACGACGAGGAAATCACCTCCGGCGAGATCACCGCCTATCCGGTTCCGGCCGAAGGCGCTGAGGAGCAGGCGACTGCCGCCAAGGACGGCGAGGAGAAGAAGCCCGGGTCGGTGGTTTCCCTCGACGCATTCCGCAAGAAGCAATAGGCATATCAAGGGAAGCATCCGCTTCCCCTTTCTACATGGAAAAGGGAACAGACCGATGAGCGCGGAAGTCGTCAATCTGCGTCAGTTTCGCAAAACCAAGGCCCGCTCTGAAAAGGAAAAGCAGGCCGAACAGAACCGTATCACCTTCGGCCGCACCAAGACGGAAAAGAACCTGACGAAGGCGCTCAACGATAAGGCGACGAAAGCCCACAAGGCCGGACATATCGAGACGCCGAAGTCAGACGAATGATTGCAGTGCCTGCATAAAAAACTTCCGAAATCAGTTGCTTACTCCTGCATTTTGAATCATTTTCAGAAGCGCCCCATCTTTTCCGATTTTGATCGACCCTCCGATGATCCGTAAACATTCCGCGACGCTGCATGGCCATCGCACGAGCTTTTCCCTTGAGGACGCCTTCTGGACAGAACTGAAGGCAATCGCCAGCGCACGCGGCATCTCGCTAGCTGCGTTGATCTCCGAAATCGACGATGGACGCGAGGCCGGCAGCAACCTCTCTTCCGCGCTCCGCCTGTATGTGCTCAAGTGGCTGAAGGACCGCAACTAGAGCAATTCCAGGAAAAGTGCGCAGCGGTTTTCCGTCCGAAACTGCGTAAAAACAATAAGTTAAAGCGACTCTCAGATTCCGTGAAAAACTGAACCGCTCTAGGTCGGTTGCAGCAAAGCCCAAAACGGGCTTCCGCCCGGAGTGGCGCGAGACAACAACATCGCGCGCTGACGCTCCGTCTAAAAAGCCGGAGACCGTTCAAAAAGCTGCGCGTCGCTTCTCAGTCGCGATCGACGCCGCTCCAACATGGCGCGGCAAAGACGGGCGCTACTGGGCGATCCCAGGTAGCTCATTGAAATTCAAGGGAGGCGTGGTTTTCGGCGCCTGTCCGATGGATGCTGGCGGTTGCTGAGTTTCGGCTTTGGCGCGTGCTTCGGCGGCAGCCTTGACCTTCGCTTCCTCCTCCACCTGCTTGGCCTTGGCCTCTTCTTCCGCCTGCTTCCGCGCAGCAGCCTCCCGGGCTAGATCGCGCAGCCGCTCTTCCTCGGCGCGCCGCTGTTGCTCGATGGCGACATCACGCTGGCGTTGAGCCTCGCGCGCCACAGCCACGTACTTGTAAAGCGCCACCTCGCGCCGGAGCCGCTGCTTCTCGAGCACATTGGCTTGCAGGCGTTCGACGCGCCGACGTTCGCGCTCGAATGCACGCACGGAGAGGAAGCTGGTGATGTCGGTGACATCCATCGTCCGGCCCGGTGTTGCAAGCGGCCCGGCAAAATCGAGGCGCAGTGCCGGCTCCGCGCCGCTTTGCGCTTCGCTTCCGGGTTTAAAAGCAATGCCGAGCGACCCGCGCATGCGCTCGTCAGGCAGGCTGATTTCGGCATTGCCGGAAAGCTTCGCAACACCGTTGCTGGCAACGATGTTGGTCGCGCGCGCCACGCCGCTAGAAATATTGAACGGTATGCTGGTCGCCGACAGCACCGCCTCGCCGTTATTGAGCAGCGTCTGCACGATCGGCAAGACCTTGTCGGCGGTGATCTCGCCCTGAATCTGGTCCGTCGCCGACAGCAATGGCGGCAGGATGGAGAGGTTGAGGCCGCGCACATGAGTCTCGCCAAGCTTGATCTCGCCCGAGCCGCTGGCGTTCGCGGCAAGCTCGGCAATGCTCTTGCCGCTCGCTTCGACATTTATGCCCAGGCCAAAGCGACCGCTGGCAAGCGCAGCGCCGTCGCGCTGCCAAGCAACTGTGGCAAGGTCCGCATTGACCAGGTTGAGCTTCGTCTGCAGCAACCCCGTACCGTCGGAATTGGCAAACATCAGGCTGCCGTTCACGGTGCCGCCGTTCCAGCCGCCGGCCAGATCGTTCAGCCGGAGTTCTTCACCCTTGTAGGCGACATTGCCGGTGAAATTCGACACGGGACCGAAGATACCGGGCCACACCTGCTTTGCAGAAAGCTTGACGCCAATATCGAGCCCAGTGAAGGCAGGCAATCCGAGTTTGTCCTTGGACAGGCTGCCGGTTTTCGCATCCGCCATCGGCCCATAGATCGCCTCGGCCAGCCAGTCGAGATCCACCTTGTCCAGTGTCAGTTCGCCGGTCGCCTTGACGTTCCGCGCCTTTCTGTCGAACGTCAGCGTACCCGACACATTGTTGTCGGCAAGCAGACCCTTCATGCCGGAGAATGCGATCTTGTCGGGGCTCAGGGCCGCATTCGCCTGGAACTTGACCGGCAAGCCGGCGCCCATCTGCGGAATGCCGATGCCGTTCATCACGAAATAGGGGTCCAGATCCGCACTTTCCAGCGACAAGGCAATATTGCCGTTGAGGAAGCTGTCGGGGCGCACATCGACCTTGCCGTTTGCGGTGAACGAGGTCTTGTCGGTGGCAAAAGTCAGCGCCGCATCGGCCGGATCGGTGCCACTGGCGGAGACTTTCAGCGTCAGGCGGCCATTGGCATCGGCTTCGACCGGCAGCGGGTCGAGGCCCGCCTGGCCGAAGAGGATCGACGTAATGGAATTCTCGAGCGTTCCTTCCAGCGTTGTGGTGCCTTTGCCGGTAAAAGCCGAAAGGTCGGACATGCGATAGTCGAAATTGACACGGCTGCCGTTGGACACGCCGGCGAGCGTTACCGTCAAAGCATTGTCCTGATCACCGCCGAGCGTCACCGCACCGCGAAGCGCCGTATTTCCATACCAAGCGGCATTGCGCACCAGCCGATCCATCACAGGATGATGCGGCAGATGCTGGCGCAGCATTTCGAAGAACGGGCCGGGATCAGCCGCCTTGAAGGTGATTTCGCCCGAGCCCTTGTAGTCCGACGGAGAACCGCCTGCGCGCCCGGTCGCGGTGATCTCCGCACCGGCGACGTTACGGACAGCGAGTTTGTCGAGCGTCAGCGAGCCATCCGCAAGTGAGAACGAGCTGTCGACATTATCGGCCGGCACACCGAAGGCGACGAACTTCCCGGCTTGCAGATGCGCCGTGATCCGGTGATCGAACAGGGACTCGTCACTATTCTGACCAGTCAACAGGCCCGTCAGCGCCCTCAGCGCATCGAGATCAAGCGCATCGCCCGCCAGATCGACGGCGAGCTTCGGTTGGGTCTTGTCGTTCGGTGCCTGGCGCTCGAGCCTACCCTTGAGCGTGGCCGAACCGATTGCGATTTCCAGATTTTCGAAACGCTGCTGATCGTGGCGCAGGCTGACATCGGCGGAAAAGCCAGCCTGCCGCAGCTGGCGAATCGACGGATCGACGGACCCCACCAGCCAGGAAGCCAATCCGGAAGGCTGGTTCGACGCGACGACCAGATTGCCGATGAAATTCGGCTCGCCCTGCAGCATCAGATTGCCGCGTGCTTCGACCTGCGTCCTGCCCGGCAGCATGCCGATCGCATGATCGATCTTCCATCCTGTTCCCGCCGGCTCCAGATCGAGCTGGACGTCGCGGATGGTCGTGTCGCCGGCAACGATCGCCGGCAGACGGAACGTGGCCTTGCCGGGCACCTGCGGCACCGGAATCTCGGCAGCGATCGCAATCAGGTTGTTCAAGCGCTGACGTGCCGATACCACAGGGTTTCGGTTGGTCTTGCCATTGGCGCCCTTGCTGTTGCCGAGACGGTTGACGTCGATCTGCTGGCCATCGGCGGTCAGCAGAAACTCCGGCTTGGAGCCGGTATCCAGCGTCGCTTCGCCGGTGACGACGTAGGGATCGTCATCGGCACCGACTTCGAGACGATATTCAGGAACGCGAATACGATCATTCGTCAGTTCGAAGCGGCCCTTGATACGGGGCTGCGCCTTCTGGTCGGAGGAATTGCGCGACTGCTTGTCGTTGACCCCTGCCGTGAAGGAACCCATGTAGTCGGGCTTGCTGTCGACCAACTTCAGCTCGCCATCGAGATCGACATTGAGTGGATGACGATCGGGCATCAGCCGCGTGCGAACGCGCAGGACACCATTGTCATCCGGCTGACTGCTGGAAACCGTGAAGTTGCCGTGCTCGCCATCAAGCGCCGCGTCGCCCTCTATGCGCCACGGGCCGGCCAGCGACCTCGCGGACATTTCGGCATTGAGGTCGGTTACACGCCGGGTACGGCCGGACTGTTCGTCGACGAAGACGATATCGCCCTCCTCAACATGCACGCTTTCGAGCACCACTGATTTTGCGGGGATCTCGGGCAGGCTGCCGCGCATCCAGTCCAGCGTGCCGTCCTTGAGCAGCCTCAGGCGCACCTTCGGCTTCGACACGCGCATGTCGAAGATTAGCGCCTCGCCGGAAAGGAAGGGCGCAAGCTCGGCATCCATGGAGAATTCGGCAATCTGTACCAGCGGCGTTCCATCCGCCTCCTGGCCGACGCGGACATCATGCAGGGTCACAGACGGAAAAGGCAGAAGGCGGGCACCGACTGTGCCGTGGACGGTCACCTTTTTACCGATGATGCGGCTCGCCTGATCCTCGAAATTCTTGCGAAAATCGGTCCAGTCTATGAAGAGCGGAGCAAGCAGTGCCACGAACAGCACCACCACAAGCAATCCACCCAGAAAAACCAGGACCCTACCCAACAACGCGCACCGTCTCCAATCTTCATTCCATATAAACGATAAATCTTAATCTATCGGAGCACATACACCACATCGCCCCGGATACGCACGTCTCTATTACGTCTTGTTCGAAAATCGCATCATTTTCGAGGCCTGCAGCGTGATCCGGCGCATCCTCGCCGCTTTCCGTGACATAAGTTGGGAAAGCGGCTGCAGCCTAGCGCCATTCGCGCGCGTAGCAAGCCAAGATCATGGGAACGCTCCGCTTTTCAATGAGGGCGGAATATCTTTCCGGGATTGAAGATGGCATCGGGATCGAGGGCTTCCTTGACCTGCCGCATGACATCGACGGCATTGCCGAGTTCCTGCTCGAGAAACGCCATCTTGCCCTGCCCTATCCCATGTTCGCCCGTGCAGGTGCCATCCATGGCCAACGCACGCGCATTGAGGCGGGCCACGAAATCCTCGACCACGGCGATCCCTTCCGGGGTCTTGTCGTCGAACAGGACAAGCACATGGAAATTGCCGTCGCCGGCATGGCCGACGATCGGCGCCAGCAGACCGTGCGCCTCGATATCGGCCTGGGTCTCCGCGACGCATTCGGCAAGCCGCGAGATCGGCACGCAGACGTCGGTCGACAGGGCAGCCAGCCCCGGCGCCAGCGCCCGGCACGCCCAATAGGCATCATGACGCGCCTTCCAGAGCTTGTTGCGCTCCTCTGCGTTATCAGTCCAGAGAAACTCGCCGCCACCGCATTCGGCCGCGATCCCGGCGAACTGCTCCGATTGCAGCGCAACCGTCTCTTCCGTGCCATGGAATTCGAGGAAGAGCGTCGGCTTCTCGTCGTATGTCAGGCCGGAATAGCTGTTGGAGGCCCGCATCTGCACGGCATCAAGCAGCTCGATGCGCGCAACCGGAATGCCCATCTGGATCGTCATGATGACGGCGTCGCATGCTGCCTTGATATCCGGAAAGGCACAAGCGCCGCCGGCGATCTTCTGGGGGATGCCCTGCAGACGCAGTGTGATCGACGTCAGCACTCCAAGCGTGCCTTCGGCGCCGACGAAAAGACGGGTCAGATCGTAGCCGGCCGAGGATTTCCTGGCGCGGCGGGCGGTGCGGATTTCCTTGCCATCGGCGGTCACGACCGTCAGCGCCAGCACATTGTCCTTCATCGTGCCGTAGCGCACGGCATTGGTGCCGGAGGCGCGCGTCGACGCCATGCCGCCGATCGACGCATTGGCGCCCGGATCGATCGGAAAGAACAATCCGGTGTCGCGCAGATAGATGTTGAGCTGCTCGCGGGTAACGCCGGGCTCAACCGTGCAATCCAGATCTTCGGCGTTAACTTCGAGAACGCGGTTCATCCGGCTGAAATCGATGGAAATGCCGCCTTGCGGCGCATTCACCTGCCCCTCAAGCGAAGACCCAGTACCGAAGGGGGTGACGGGAACCTTATGTTCGGCACAAGCCTTGACGACAGCTTGCACGTCTTCGCTCGTTTCGGCGAAAACGACACCATCGGGAAGCTGCGGCGGGATATAGGTGGTTGTATGGGCGTGCTGCGCGCGAAAGCTCTCGCCGGTCTGGAGACGCTCGCCGAAGGCCTGTTTCAGAACGCCGAGAACGGCGGCTATCCCCGCCTCGTTGCGTGTTCCCACCTTCGCATCAGCCAGCACCATAGTCCGAATCTCCCACTACGATTATCGAAGGGCGTTAACCCTTTTATCGGTTCTATGGGACATCGGCGCGGCGCTGTCCAGTCATGAAAAAAGTGAGCTCGGCTCAGCCCTTGCCGCCGCATGGACGGCAAGTTCGGGCGGCCTCGCCTCACGCCGTGAAGTCCTCAGCCGCGCACTCCCACACCGCGCACCATGCTGCTCCATGCGCCGGGCGCAATGCCGAAGGCTTTCTTGAAATGTCGGGTCAAATGGCTCTGATCGGCAAATCCTGTTGCTGCGGCGATTTGGGCGATCGGTTCACCTTTTGCGATCAGCGCCTTTGCCTGCTGCAGCCTGCGCATCAGCAGGAAACGGTGCGGACTTGTGGCAAAGGCAGCGCGGAAATGCCGCGAAAGCGCAAAACGATCGAGGCCGGTGATGCGCTCCAGTTCCTGGGAGTTCACCCCACGCATGACATGCGCTTCGAGATAGTCGCGGGCGGCCTTTACCTGACCCCAGGCGATGCTGCCCAATGGCCTCTGCGGCAGGCGCGCATGCTGCACGAGACCATCGGCCAAACGGGAAACGAAATCGTCGACGAAGAGGTCATCCAGCTCGCGATCAAGTTCGCCGAGCGCTGCCAGCAACAGACCGGCGAGCCGGTCATCCTTCACGACGGGGTCACCGACGAAAGGCAGGCCGACGCGCGCTACCTGCAAGCATTGAAACAGCACTGAAGGTTCCAGATACAGCATGCGGTAGACCAGCCCGTCGTCGGTCGCCGCCCCACCGTCATGCAACTCGTCCGGATGAAGAATGATCACCCTGCCCGGCAGGCTGTAGCGCTGTTCGCCTCGATAGCGGAATGTCTGCACGCCGCGCATGGTAACGCCAAGCGCATAGGTATCGTGCCGATGCAGATCGAATGCATCGCCTCGAAACTGCGCCTGGATGCGCTCGATGCCGGGATAGGCCGGCGCTGACAGGATGCGGTTGGCATCGGGCGTCACGCACAAACGTTCAAGACCCTCGAAGATCTGTCCGGCTACATCGTCGTGCAATGTCCCATTTCCAGACTGCATGAAAGTGACCATCGATGTTCGATACCAAAATCGCGATCGTTCTGCGAAACGACCTTCAATCCTGGCAAAAGCTGAATGTAACTGCCTTCCTGACAAGCGGCATTGCCGGACAATATCCAGAAGTCATCGGTGAATCCTATCGCGATCGCGCCGGCAACGTCTACAACGCATTGTCGATCCAGCCGATCATCGTCCTTTCGGCCAATCAAGACAATATCGCTACCATCCATCGCCGTTCACTGGAGCGCGGCGTCACCTCCTCGCTCTTCATCGAGGAAATGTTCTCGACGGGCCATGACGAGGCCAATCGCGCCGTCTTTTCCCAATTCTCTCCCGAGGATGCCAAGGTTGTCGGCATCGCCGTCCGTGCAGAGAAGAAGATCGTCGACAAGATCACCAAGGGCGCGACGATGCACGCATGACGGAAGCACACAACGAAAAACGGCCGGGTCGCATAACCCGGCCGTTTTTCTATGATGCCAGTAATCCGATCAGCTCTGGGTGATCGGGGCGATCTGGATTTCGACGCGACGATTCTGGGCGCGGCCAGCCTCGTTTGCGTTGGACGCAACAGGCTGCGACGGACCGAAGCCAATGGCGGACATGCGGCGCTGGTCGATGCCCTGGCTGCCAAGGTAGGAGGCAACAGAACCGGCGCGGCGCTCGGACAGATCCTGGTTATGCTGCAGGCTGCCGGTCGAATCCGTATGGCCGTTGACGTCGATCAGCGTACGGTTGAACTTGCGCAGGACGATGGCGACCGAATTGAGGGTTGCGAAGAACTCTGGCTTGATCGCGTCCTGGTCGATGTCAAAGGTGATCGCCGACGGCATGTTGAGGATAATGCGGTCGCCGGCGCGGGTAACCGAAACCCCGGTGCCCTGCAGCTGCGCGCGCAGCTCGGACTCCTGCTGGTCCATATAGTTACCGATGCCGGCGCCTGCGAGTGCCCCGACGCCAGCGCCGATCAGCGCGGCATTGCGGCGCGAGGCCGGCGAATGACCGATGAGGAGACCAGCAACCGCGCCGACGCCGGCACCGAGTGCCGCACCGCCCGCCGTGTTGGATACTTTCTGCTCGCCCGTATAGGGGTCAGTCGTGGTGCACGCGTTCAAAAAGGCTGCCGCTAGGGCAAGAATGGCAATTTTCTTGATCATAGAATCGTCGCTCTCCGGTTCGATGGCCGAAGCAGATATGAAACATTACGGCAAGATGATGAAGTGAAATTTTAGTCCGTCGATTGTCCCCTGCGCATAGCGCACAGGCGCGACCTCCGCTGCAACCGATTGCCGCCCGCGATCCGCGGGGCCGACATCGGCCCCGTCTCGCCCAATCAGCGACCCCAGCTAGCGATCACAAATTGCGGAAGAGCTGCAGCGTCGTATTGTAGCTTGAATTGGCGATCGAGAGCCCTTGAAGTCCGAGTTGTACCTGGGCCTGCAGCGCCATTACCCTGCTCGACTGCTGCTCCATGTTGGCGTCCACGAGCTTGCCGACGCCGGTTGTCAGGGAATCGTTGAGATTCTTGGCGAACTCGGTCTGGAGGCTGATACGGGACTCCAGCGAGCCGAAGGCGGATCCGATGGTGTTGAGCTGCTGCAACATCGCCGTCACGGTATTGACCATATCAGTAATCGCCCCCCGCGTCGTATTCGCGTCGAGCGAAACTTCGACCTGGCCGCTCGTGTTGCCACTCTTGCTGCTGAGCAATACATAGTTTTTGGCAGACCCGGCCGCAGTCGCGAAGGCCGTAGAGGTCAGTACGCCATGTCCGCCCGAACCACTCGATTGGTCGTCGATCAGATATCGCGCATCCGCCGGGACGACGGAGCCGCTGGTAGACGTCACACCTTCGTAATTCAGCATGCCGATCGAGACGGTTCCATTGGCGT
This sequence comes from Martinezella miluonensis, assembly GCF_900094545.1. GTDB lineage: Bacteria > Pseudomonadota > Alphaproteobacteria > Rhizobiales > Rhizobiaceae > Rhizobium > Rhizobium miluonense. The sequence continues at coordinate 66,855 of NZ_FMAH01000031.1, read as the reverse complement.
TGCGGATGAAGGAACCGGGAACCTGATGCGGTTTCGTCGGGTCGACGCCGTCGCGCAATACGGTCCAGTTAACACCATTGAAGGTTGCCGATTCCCCGATGCTGCGTAGCTGCTCTTTGAGCTGGGTGATCTCATCATTGAGCTTCGTCTTGTCGACACTTGTCTCATAGGCGCTGACGAGCTTCGATCGTATCTGCGTCACGACGCTGACCGCGCTCTCGACACCCGTGGACGCGGTATTGACGGTGGACGCAGCAAGGCCGAGCGCATCCTGCACCGCCGAAATCGCGCCGATGTCAGTGCGCGTTGAAGTAGAAATTTTCCAGTAGGTGGCGTCATCCTTGACCGTCTGCACCCGCAGACCGGACGACATTTGCCGCTCCGCATTAACCAACTTGGCCTGGGTGTCTTTCAACACTTCCAGTGCTGTATTCACGGAGGGACTGACCCTGATGAAGGTCGAAAAAATACTCACAGCACACGAACTCCGAACGCAACAATACGCAACAAATACTAGGAAACATTGCAACCTTGCCGCGGGCGCTCATGCGCGCGGGCCGATCGTGTCGGCGAACGGGGAGCCTGGCAAAAACAACACCTGAGCTCCGGCGGTTACATGCCGCTATGATTAGCAAACACACTTAATAAAGTGCTAAGCCACACACATGATTTACCATAAATAAGCGTAAAACCTGCAGCGAGCGCAACTCACCCGTGCTGGCTTCATCCCGCTGCACGAAGGCTGGCAAGCTTCGTGCGCAACGCTGCGTCCGACATTTCCTGGTGCAGTCGTTGCTCCTCATGTGCATGACGCTGACCAGCGGCACCAGACCGATCTGGCTGCAAAGGCGGCACAGGTAAAGCCGAGCGGCACCGTCAATATGATGATGAGCGACGACAGTAAGCTTTGGAACTGTGCAGCCAGGTGGCACCAGCCTGCTTCTCACCCTTGTCGCCCTGCTAGGTGCAAGGACCGCCACCGCGGTTTCCGGAACGCCGGCACCCCGCAGGAGGCCAGCGTATTCGAATTCGGGTCGGCAGCGATGTAACGCAAGATTGTGCGCGATTTACTGCAGTATCGTTTTTTTGAACATGTGCGGCAAGATTTGCCGCAAATCATGACAGAGTTGTAATCTTGATGGGGACAACGAGGCGTTTTATTCACAGCTCCATACGCTGTTTCGAGCGGGGAAATCAGCCTTCTGACACCGCCGTAAGCCTGTGAATGTGCACTTTTTGTTCTAGTTTCGGCCCGTTTCTTTTGCCTTTCGGGGTAGAATCATTACATTGGGCCGCATGACCATCGGACATGACGACATTCCTTTCTTTGACGAGGAGCCGGAACATCTGGCACCGCGCCGTCCTGCGCCGGCCGCCGGTAGCGGTGGCGGCGGCATTGCCGCCCGCGCCATGGCAGCGCGCGACAGCGGCCGCCGGCCGGATTATCTCTCGGGCCTCAATCCCGAGCAGGCGGAAGCGGTCGAGACGCTGGACGGCCCCGTTCTGGTGCTTGCAGGTGCCGGCACCGGCAAGACGCGCGTGCTCACGACCCGCATCGCCCATATCCTGTCCACCAACCGCGCCTTCCCCAGCCAGATCCTTGCGGTGACCTTCACCAATAAGGCGGCGCGCGAGATGAAGGAACGTATCGCGCTGCTCGTTGGCGGTGCGGTCGAAGGCATGCCCTGGCTCGGCACCTTCCACTCGATCGGCGTCAAGCTGTTGCGCCGTCATGCCGAGCTGGTCGGGCTCACCTCGAGCTTCACCATTCTCGATACGGACGATGTCATCCGCCTGATCAAGCAGTTGATCCAGGCTGAAGGGCTGGACGACAAGCGCTGGCCGGCCAAGCAGTTCGCCGGCATGATCGACACGTGGAAGAACAAGGGTCTCAGCCCGGCCGATATTCCGGAGGGCGACGCCCGCGCCTTTGCCAACGGCAAGGGCCGCGAGCTCTATGCCGCCTATCAGAACCGTCTGAAGACGCTGAACGCCTGCGATTTCGGCGACCTTTTGCTGCATCCGATCAATATGTTCCGGCGGAACCCGGACATCCTGAAGGATTACCACCAGCGCTTCCGCTACATCCTGGTCGACGAGTATCAGGACACCAACACGGCGCAATATATGTGGCTTCGCCTCCTGGCGCAGCGACCGAAGGGTGAGCTGCAGAATGTCTGCTGCGTCGGTGACGACGACCAGTCGATCTACGGTTGGCGCGGCGCCGAGGTGGACAATATCCTGCGCTTCGAAAAGGATTTTCCCGGCGCCAAGGTGATCAAGCTGGAGCGCAACTACCGCTCCACCGAGCATATTCTCGGAGCTGCCGCGCATCTGATCGCCCATAATGAGGGCCGGCTCGGAAAGACGCTGTTCACCGACCGCTCCGATCCGGACGACATCAAGGTGCAGGTGCACGCCTCCTGGGATTCCGAGGAAGAAGCCCGCGCCATCGGCGAAGAGATCGAGCAGCTTCAGCGCAACAAGCACAATCTCAACGACATCGCCATCCTCGTGCGTGCCTCCTTCCAGATGCGCGAGTTCGAAGACCGTTTCGTCACGCTTGGCTTGAACTATCGCGTCGTTGGCGGCCCGCGCTTCTACGAGCGTCTCGAAATCCGCGATGCCATGGCCTATTTCCGCCTCGTCTGCCAGCCGGCCGACGACCTTGCCTTCGAGCGCATCGTCAACACGCCGAAGCGCGGCCTCGGCGACACCACCGTGCGCACCCTGCACGATTATGCCCGTGTCCGAGATATCCCGATGCTGGCGGCAGCGGCCGATATCATCGAAACGGACGAGATGAAGCCGAAGGCGCGCAAGGCGCTGTTCGACGTCGTGCAATCCTTCCGCCGCTGGCAGGGCCTGCTCGAAAATACGCCGCATACAGAGCTTGCCGAACAGATCCTCGAAGAGTCCGGCTATACGGACATGTGGAAGAACGACAAATCGGCGGAAGCGCCGGGACGCCTGGAAAACCTCAAGGAACTCATCCGCTCCATGGATAGTTTCGAATCCATGCGCGGCTTCCTCGAGCACGTCGCCCTCGTCATGGATGCCGAACAGAACGAAAACCTCGATGCCGTCTCGATCATGACGCTGCACTCCGCCAAGGGTCTGGAATTCGAGACCGTGTTCCTGCCCGGCTGGGAGGAAGGCCTGTTTCCGCACCAGCGCTCGCTCGACGAAAGCGGCCGCGCCGGCCTCGAGGAAGAGCGCCGCCTCGCCTATGTCGGCATCACCCGCGCCAAGCGCCGCTGCCACATCTGGTTCGTCTCCAACCGCCGCATCCACGGCCTTTGGCAGTCCACCATCCCTTCCCGCTTCCTCGACGAACTGCCGGAAACGCATGTTCAGGTCGCCGAAGTCGAGCAGTCCTATGGCGGGTATGGCCGCGGCGGTTACGGCCAGTCCCGCTTCGACAAGGCCGATCCCTTCGCCAATTCCTATTCCACGCCGGGCTGGAAACGCGCGCAGGCAAACCGCAACGATGCAACGCGCGACAACTGGGGCAGTCGCTCCGGCCACGCCGTGGAACGCATCGGCTATGGCGAAAGCGGCCCGAAGGTGCGCACGATCGATGGCGAACTGGTGGCCAAATCCACCTCCTCCGAACCCTCCAAATTCATGGTCGGCGACCGCGTCTTTCACATCAAATTCGGCAACGGCAATGTTTCGGGGATCGAGGGCAACAAGCTGACGATCGAATTCGACCGCGCGGGACAGAAGCGCGTGCTGGATGGGTTTGTGGAGAGGGTTTGATTGGGTTAGGTCTTCTGGTTTGGAACCAGGGGCGCCGCATCAATATTCGGCGTGAGGACGGGACCCGCCGTAGGCTTCGAATATCGCCACCCCCTCCGTCATCCTCGGGCTTGACCCGAGGATCCACGTACAGGCACACCTCTCGAATATGTATGCCCTCTTGGAGCCATCAGTACTGGGCGGATGGCCGCAGAAACCGCCATCATTGTCACACGCAACAAGGCTTGTGCTTGGATCCTCGGATCAAGCCCGAGGATGACGAAGTGCGGGTATGCTGCGGTGGCAAACGAGAACACTAATCTCTATCATCCACATGTCGTCCGCAAGCCCGTATACCATCCGCAATCTTGCCTCTTGACGCCCGTCATCTCTATGCGCATCCTACACGCATGGGTGGATATACCTACATCATCACCAACCACAAACGAGGCACTTTGTACATCGGCGTCACAGCCGACCTTGAACGCCGCATCTACGAGCATCGTGAGGCTCTGACACCCGGATTCGCTTGGAAATATGGATGCACCCGGCTCGTCTGGTATGAAGATCACGCAGACATTGTTTCGGCCATACAGCGAGAAAAGTCTCTGAAACGCTGGTATCGCCAATGGAAGATCGAGCTGATTGAGAAAGCAAATCCCGATTGGCGTGATTTATATTATGAGCTGTGGTGAGACTTCACGCGCTCCCAGCACCTGCGCATCCCGATCCTTGAGCCAAAGCCCAAATTCTTTGACCACGGCCACCACCTTCTCCAGGCGGGAGCCATCTTCCGTCAGCGAATATTCGACCCTCACGGGAATCGTCGGATAGACCGTGCGATTGATAAGACCCGCCTCCTCCAGCGCGCGCAAATCGAGCGTTAGCATCCTTTGCGAAATCCCCGGCATCAGCCGCCGCAACTCGTTGAAGCGCTGTGGCCCATCGACCAGATAAGACACGATCAGCAGTCGCCAGCGTCCTCCCAGCAAATGCATCGCCTCCTCGACGGAGCATCCGGTCACGGTCTTTTTCATGGTGCACACCTCATGTGCCTGGCGGTATAATTTTTGTACCTAGATGTCAAACTTTTCCGTTCTTACTATTCCATACCAAGCGGACTACATGGTTCAGCGACAGTCTTTCCAAGCGAAAGCTGACACCGGAAAACACCATGGAGACCCCAGTGAAACTCTACTATCTACCCGCAAGCTGCTCGCTCTCGCCCCATATCGTCATCAATGAACTTGGCCTCGAGGTCGAGCTGATCAAGGTCGATCACACCACTCACAAGACCGAAACTGGGCTGGATTTCCATGACATCAATCCGCACGGCTATGTCCCTGTTCTTGAGCTCGAAGATGGCAACTTTCTGCGGGAGGGGCCGGCTATCGTCCAATATCTGGCAGACCTGAAACCCGAAGCCCGGTTGGCCGCCGCCGCCGGCACGATGGAGCGCTACAAGCTGCAGGAAATGCTCGGTTTCCTGTCGACGGAAATCCACAAGGGCTTCATTCCTCTTCTCTATGCGCGGTTGGCGGGAAACTATGTCGAGACCGTGAGGCCGAAGCTCGAAAAACGATTTCAATGGATCGACGCGCACCTCGCTGACCGTCCCTTTTTGATGGGCGATCATTTTACCGTTGCCGATGCCTATCTGTTTGCGCTGACGGGATGGGGCCAGGCCACATGGCTCAAGTCCTATTACAAAGCCAGGATCCACTTCGATGAACTCGATCATCTCAAGGCCTGGTATGCCCGCGTGAGACAACGCGATACCGTGCGGAAATCTATCGCCGAAGAGGGATTGACCTTCGACTGATAGCGAGATGCTTCCCGTCGGCACTGGAAATGACGGGGAGCATGATCTCAGCTCAGAACTTGCGGGTTCCCGCATTGCTGCATTGCAAAATCGGCATCGCTAGCACGCTACCAATATAGGTCTAATCGATTATATCGGTTTTAGCGGCTTCGGGGTTCCGCGTCTCCCGTGGCACCTCGGTAAGCCGCTGCCAGTTCGTATTTCGGCCCATTCCGGCTCAAATATCGGAGCCTGGCAACAACAAGAACCGAGGATAAAAAAGTGGCTGGATCAGCAACAAGCTCTGCGCCCACCAGCGTCCGTGCATCCGCACATCAAGGCCAGGGCAACTACCAATTCGCGCTTATCGCACTCACCTCACTCTTTTTCATGTGGGGGTTCATCACCTGCCTGAACGACATTCTGGTGCCACACCTGAAGAGCGTCTTTCAGCTCAATTACACCCAGTCGATGCTCGTCCAGCTCTGCTTTTTCGGCGCTTATTTCATCGTGTCGCTGCCGGCCGGAGCGCTTGTGAAGCGCATCACCTACAAGTGGGGCATCGTCGTCGGCCTCTCGATCGCGGCGGTCGGCTGCGCGCTGTTTATCCCGGCCGCAAGCTATCGCGTCTATACCCTTTTCCTCGGCGCGCTCTTCGTGCTCGCAACTGGCATCACGATCCTGCAGGTCGCAGCAAACCCCTATGTCACCGTATTGGGACCGCCTGATACGGCCGCCAGCCGCCTCAACCTGACGCAAGCTTTCAACTCCCTCGGCACGACGATTGCGCCGCTCTTCGGCGCCATGCTGATCCTGTCCGCCGCCACCGTCGTGGCCACCAATGCTACCCCTGAGCAGCTCGATGCCATGCGGCTTGCCGAGGCCGGCGCGGTAAAGCTTCCCTACCTGCTTCTTGCCGCGGCCTTCCTTGTACTCGCCGCCGTCTTTGCGGCGCTGAAGCTTCCCGAGGTCGAAGACGAGGAAACCGTCGAGCCGATGCGCGGCGGCGGTTCGGCCTGGCAATATCGCCATCTCGTGCTCGGTGCCATCGGCATCTTTCTTTATGTCGGCGCCGAGGTCAGCGTCGGCAGCTTCCTCGTCAATTTCCTCAGCCAGCCTGACATAGCCCATCTCTCCGAGGCCGATGCCGCCCATTATGTCTCCTACTTTTGGGGCGGCGCCATGATCGGTCGCTTCGTCGGCTCGCTGATCATGCGCCAGATCGACGACGGTAAGGCGCTCGCTTTCAACGCTGCTATCGTCATCATCCTGCTAGTTGTAACCGTGCTCACCACGGGCCATGTCGCCATGTGGTCGGTGCTGGCAATCGGCCTGTTCAACTCCATCATGTTCCCGACGATCTTCAGCCTGGCGCTGCATGGCCTCGGCAAATATACGAGCCAGGGCTCGGGTATCCTGTGCCTCGCCATCGTCGGCGGCGCCGTCCTGCCGATCATCCAGGGCAGCCTTGCCGATACCGTCGGCATCCACCTCGCTTTCCTGATGCCGATCATCTGCTACGTCTATATCGCCTTCTATGGCCTCAAGGGCCATAAGCCCGCGTAAGCCTTCGCCAACCATTGCGCCTCGCCGCTTCGATCGGCGGGGCGCAAGGGGCTTGATCCGAAGCGTGCCGCTTGGCATCGTGCAGCGCAACAAGACGGAAGGATAGGCCCCATGAAAGCACTGCTGCTCATCGACATCCAGAACGGCTTCTGCCCCGGCGGCAACCTGCCAGTTCCCGACGGAGACCTGGTGGTGCCCGTCGCCAACGAGCTCATAGACAGCGGCAAATACGATATGATCGTGGCCTCGCAGGACTGGCATCCGGCCGGTCACGGCAGCTTCGCCTCTGCTCATCCCGGCAAGAAGCCGTTCGAAATAGGCACGCTCTCCGGCAAGCCGCAGATGATGTGGCCCGACCACTGCGTCCAAAATACCGAAGATGCCGAATTCCACGCCGATCTCCATGTCGACGCCGTCGATTTCATTCAGCAGAAGGGTCAGAATCCCCTAGTGGATAGCTACTCCGCTTTCCGCGACAACGACCAGGCGGCCCTCACGGGTCTTGCGGCCTATCTGCGTGATAAAGGCGTTACCGCGCTCGATCTCTGCGGATTGGCGACGGATTATTGCGTGAAGTTCTCGGCTCTCGACGCCGTCGAAATGCTACCCGGCGTTTCCGTCCGCTTCATCGAGGATGCGAGCCGCGGCATCGACCCCGCCGGCGTCGAGGCGGCAATAGAGGAAATGCGTGCGCGAGGCGTCGCAATCATCGATAGCAACGATGCGCTTGCCTAAAATCAATCTGCGACGCTAAACCTTCCCTAAGGAAAATTATGCAAACTGCTCCCGATCAATGAGATATCGGGGCCTTCGCGTGCAATCGATCACTATCAATGGGCGGTTTCTCGGCCAGCCATTATCCGGCGTGCAGCGCTTTGCGCGCGAGCTGACGCTGGCGCTCGACCGAAAGATCGCGGCAGGTTCAGTGCCCGCCGCATTGAAGGGCGCAAGATGGCGGCTGGCCGTGCCGCGCAATACGCCCGTCGACATTGGGCTTTCCGCCATTGAGGTCGATTCCTTCGGTTCCGGTCCTGGTCACCTCTGGGAACAGACATCGCTGCTTTCGCGCTCGCGCGGCAGCCGTCTGATCGGCTTCGGCGGCAGCGGCCCGCTCCTGCATCGCCGCCAGGCGGTCGTCATCCATGACGTCACGATTTTCCGCCATCCGCAATCCTTCAAGCGCAGCTACCGCCTGCTGCACGGCGCGCTGGGCACGGTGCTGACGCGCACCGCCAAGATCGGCACGGTCTCGGAATTTTCGCGCGAGGAGATCGCGTCGGTTTTCCGCGTCTCCGCCAATGGCATCGACGTCGTCTACAATGCCGTCGATCATTTTGCCGCCATCCAGCCGGATGAAACCATCATCGAGCGGCTCGGATTGAAAACGAACGGCTTCTTCCTTCTCGTCGGCACGATGAAGCCGAACAAGAACCTCGACTTCGCCATCCGCGCCTTCGAGGCGCTTGATGACGAAAACCAGAAGCTCGTGGTTGTCGGCGGCACGGCCCCGACCGTGTTCAAGTCGGATGGTCAACAGTCCAATAACCGGCTGCTTTTTCCCGGCCGCCTTACGGACGCGGAAATCGCCGCGCTGGAGCGCCATGCCACGGCCTTCGTCTTTCCGAGCCTCTATGAAGGCTTCGGCATCCCGCCGCTGGAAGCCATGACGCAGGGCTGCCCGGTGCTCGCAGCCGATATCCCCGCCGTCCGCGAAGCTTCGGGCGGTGCCGCCCTCTATTTCGACCCGACGCGACAGGAAGAGCTTGTCACTGCTATGCAAAGGATCGCCACGGATGATGCACTGCGCGAGGATCTGCGACGGCGCGGCCATGAGAATGTCGCCCGCTTTTCCTGGGATGGCAGCGCCGAACGCGTGCTGTCCATGCTGGAAGCTCTCTGAAAAGCCAGTGCACTTCCAGGAAAAGTGCGCAGCGGTTTTCCGTCCGGAATGCGTAAACAAGAAGATAGGGCATTTTCACGATTCGAAGAAAAGCGGAAACACCCTAAGATCAGGCTTGCGGCCGAAACATGGTGACGAAATAGCTATAGAGGCCGAGCAGGCAGAAGAGCGCGCCGCCAACTACGCCTACAGAAACCGATAGCCAGAGCGAATAGTCGAAGCCTGCAGTGGCCAGTACCGGCACGGCGAGACCAATGGCGGAGAGGATGACCGGCTGCCAGACGAAATCGAAAGGCAGCGACATGAGTACCTTTACCCCGATCGCCATTACAAACAACGCGCCGACCATGCCGCCGCCCATGAGAGCAGCATCGCCGAACGAGCCGAAATAACCGCCAGCAAGCGTTCCAAGGTTCAACAGCACGCAGTCGACCATGGCGAGCAGGAAAATCGTCAGCAACCGGTGCTGCAGATGCGCAGGCGTCGGCGACATGTTGAACGTCAGGGCGCGGCATGCAGAAAGGCCGATCACGAAAGGTGCGACCGTCAGAAAGCCATCGCGCATACCTGCAGAAATGACCAGTTGCGCCACGGGTTGCAACAAGGCGAAGATGCCGGCTGCCGTCATCAGCGTAAGGCCAGTCAGCAGAGAGTAGTAGTCACCGAGCTGTTTCCTGAAGGCAGGTGTCGCTCCTTCGCGATCATAGGAGGCGACCACGTCCGGATACTGGATGGCCTGCAAGGCCGAAACGATCAGCACGAATGGCCGCTGCAAGAGATCGAGCGCCAGCAGTGCGCCTGCCGCCCCTCCGGCCCCCAGCGCCGCCGTCAGGATTGACTTCAAGCCCAGTGGCGCCAGCATACCGAGCACCGACGCGCTGGCCGCAACACTGCCATAGACGAAATGCTTGCGGACCAGCGGCGGCTCGAAGCGGGCAGCCTCGTGCAGGTTGTCGCGGGTTAGAAACACAGCCCATAGGCCATAGCCGAGATAGCCTGCCAGCAGCCCAACGATTGTAGAGGTGAAGTTCGGAGCAACGACTGCCCCGGCGAGCGTGCCGACAGCAAGAATGGTAGCGCGCGATCCCTGCAGGCGCGAGAAGGCGCGAAATTCCTGACGGAAGCGCAGCATGGTGAGGTGCAGATCGCTGCCGCCCTGGAGAACCGCGACCAGGCCGCCGAGCACCGCGATCTCTCCCGGAACCGAAAAGAACATCGAGGCCGAGGCCGCAACCAGGCAGATTGCTGCGCATGCGGCAAATTCAATGGTCAACGCCTTCCGCTCCAAAGCCTCGCTCCCTGGCGCCGAACCTGGATAGAAACGGCTGCAGGCATAGCGGATCCATTCGAAGCAGAAGATTGCCGCAAACTGGCTGATCGTTATGAAAAGCGAATAGGCCGCATAGTCCGCCGGCGTCAGCAGATGCGCCACCGCGATCAGCAGCCCGAAGGCCACTGCCGCCTGATAGAAATATGCTGCCAATGCCACAATCTTTGCCATGCTGTCAGCTAACAGCAAAAGATTGAGAAAAGCGCTAATCCGAAACGGAGGAATCCTGAGCCGGATGATCGTCGCCTCCGGCGAGTACTACCGGCAAGGCAGCGCGCTGGCGGCGTCGGGACACGGTGCTTCTATTTCCGTCTCGCCTCTTCGCTCATCCAGGCAATAACCGTCTCCAAGGCTGCCGATTTCCGATAGCGCGGCCAGACGAGGTAGAAATCGGAGGGGCCGCTCAGCGATCCCTCGATGATCTGCGTCAAGCGACCCTCAGCCAAGTCTTGCGCAACGAAATCGCGATTGGCAAGCACGATGCCCTGCCCGGCAATGGCGGCCTCGATGGCGTGCGATGTCTGGCTGAAGCTGATCCCCTTGTAAGAAGCCTGCGCCGCCCCTCCGAAGTGCCTGTCTATGAATTCCGGCCAGGAATTATGGGCGTCATGGAGCAGCACATAGCCCGCAAGCTCCTCCGAGGTCTTCGGCGGCTCCCGATCCCGCAGTAGTGCCGGGCTGCAAACTGCAATGATCTCCTGTTCGAAGAGCAGCTCGGTCGCCAATCCCGGTCCGAAGGGCGGACGCCCGTAGCGAACGGCAAGATCCACCCCATCCGCCTGAAAGCCGGACATGCGCTCTGTCGCAAGGATATGAAGATCGAGGTCGGGATGACGGGCCGTAAAATCCGGCAGGCGCGGGATCAGCCATTTCGATGCGAATGTCGGCGTGGTGCTGATGGTGAGCCTGACGGGTTGCGGCCTGAGATCACCCGTTGCCTGGGCTATAATTTCAAAGGCGCGCCTGATATCGGCGATGTAGCCGCGCCCCTCGCCCGTCAAAACCAAGCTCCGCGGCATGCGCTCGAACAGCTTGACGCCAAGCTCCGCTTCCAGCCCGCGGACCTGCTGTGCTACCGCGCCCTGCGTCACCCCAAGTTCCTCGGCAGCCAGCGTGAAGCTATGATGCCGCGCGGACACTTCAAATGCCTTTAGGCCATTCAGGGAAGGAAGTTTACCGAGTAAACCGTTCATGCGATAGTTTTTCTACTGACAATCGAGAGCTTAACTGCTTCGTCCTCGCGTGAAGAAAATGATATTTCATCGGAGAGTTTGAAGCAATCAGCCTTTCCAGACCAGCACGATGGAGGAATCACATATGTCGATAGAAAAAGTGGCTGTTATCACCGCAGGCGGCAGCGGCATGGGCGCCGAAAGCGCCAGACGCCTTGCTGCCGATGGATTCAAGGTGGCTATTCTGTCGTCCTCCGGAAAGGGCGAGACCCTTGCGCAAGAGCTCGGCGGCATCGGCGTCACCGGCTCCAACCAGTCCAATGACGATCTGAAGCGCCTCGTCGATGCCACGATGGAGAAGTGGGGACGGATCGATGTGCTCGTCAACAGCGCCGGCCACGGCCCGCGCGCGCCGATCCTCGAGATCACCGACGAGCAGTGGCACACTGGCCTCGACGTCTATCTGATGAACGTCGTCCGTCCGGTCCGCCTCGTCGCTCCCATCATGCAAAGGCAGAAGTCCGGCGCCATCGTCAACATCTCCACCGCCTGGGCGTTCGAACCCTCGCCAATGTTCCCGACCTCTGCCGTATTCCGCGCGGGCCTTGCCTCCTACACGAAGATCTTCGCCGACACCTATGCCGCAGATAATGTGCGGATGAACAATGTCCTGCCCGGCTGGATCGACAGCCTGCCGTCAACCGAGGAGCGCCGCGACAGCGTGCCGATGAAGCGCTACGGCACCAGCGCCGAAATCGCCGCCACCGTCGCCTTCCTCGCCTCCGACGGCGCCGGTTACATCACCGGCCAAAATCTCAAGGTCGACGGTGGATTGACCCGCTCGGTCTAGTCCCGGCAAGAGATCCAACCATTTCGCTTTCGCTCTCCCGAGCCTTGCCTGGGGGAGCGTTTTCGTTTGGAGTATAATGACGGAGATTAAGCCGTCCCTGACTTGCCGGCGCCGAGAGTTGCGAACCTCGTAGGTCGAAAGCGACGCCGCAGCCGGTGGCGCTTGCCGCTCCCGAATTGCTTTTTTGCACTGCACACGTTAGAAGGCCCCCGCGAATTCAGGGGACGGAAACGGGCGGCGTGGGACGGCGCTGCCTTGGGAGGAGTGTCACTATGAACGTCATCAGCACGATTGCCGCCTTGCGCGAACGGCTTGCTGAGCATCGCAAGTCCAGCCGCAGGATCGGCCTCGTGCCGACCATGGGCTATCTGCATGGCGGCCATATGGAGCTGGTCTCCCGCGCCAAAGCCGAGAACGACATCGTCGTCACCTCGATCTTCGTCAATCCACTGCAATTCGGCGCCAATGAGGATCTGGCGAAATATCCGCGCGATCTCGAGCGCGACAGCGCCATGCTGCGCGACGCCGGTGTCGATTTCCTCTTCGCACCCGACGTGACCGATATGTATCCGCGCCCGATGGAGACGCTGGTCGATGTCCCGAGGCTCGGCGCGGAGCTGGAGGGCGCCGTTCGCCCAGGCCATTTTGCCGGCGTCGCAACCGTCGTCACCAAGCTCTTCAATATCGTCCAGCCGGACAGCGCCTATTTCGGCGAAAAGGATTATCAGCAGGTGGCGATCATCCGCCGCATGGTCGAAGATCTGGCGCAGCCGGTTCGCGTCGTGCCGGTGCCGACCGTTCGCGATGTGGATGGCCTGGCCCTGTCCTCACGCAACGTCTATCTCTCGAAGGAAGAGCGCGCCGCCGCCGTCGTCGTCCCGAATACGTTGGCGGAAGCCGAAAGGCTCTATGGCCTTGGCGTCGACGATCCATCCGCATTCGAGGAAGCACTGCGGGTTTTCATCGAAAAGGAGCCGCTTGCCACCGCCGAAGTCGCCGCCGTCCGCCATCCCGACACACTGGAAGAACTGACGAAACTGCAAGGCCAGCCCGTACTCGTCGCCCTGTTCGTACGCATCGGTACCACCCGCCTGCTCGACAATCGAGTCATCGGTCGCAAGCCGTCCGCCAACGAAAGGACCGCTTGAGATGAGCACTGTCGGACACACCAAGCGCAAGACGCCTGCCGCCATTGCAGCTATGAAAGGCACGCGACCCATCGTCAGCCTGACGGCTTACACGACACCGATTGCCCGCCTGCTCGACCCGCATTGCGACCTGCTGCTGGTTGGCGATTCCCTTGGCATGGTGCTCTATGGCATGGAGACGACGGTCGGCGTCACGATGGAGATGATGATCGCCCACGGCCAGGCCGTCATGCGCGGCGCAAAGCACGCCTGCATCATCGTCGACCTGCCGTTCGGTTCCTATCAGGAGTCGAAGGAACAGGCCTTTCGCAATGCCGCCCGCATCCTGAAGGAAACGGGTTGCGACGGCGTGAAGCTGGAGGGCGGCGAGGAAATGGCGGAAACCGTCTCCTTCCTCACCTCTCGCGGAGTTCCGGTCTTCGGCCATGTCGGCCTGATGCCGCAGCAGGTCAATACGACCGGTGGCTATCGTTCTCTCGGACGCTCGGACAAGGAAGCAAGCAAGATCCGCCACGATGCCAAGGCGATCTCGGAGGCCGGCGCCTTTGCCATGGTGATCGAAGGCACGATCGAGCCACTCGCTCGCGAGATCACCGCCGCGGTCGCGATTCCGACGATCGGCATCGGCGCATCTGCGGCTTGCGATGGGCAGATCCTTGTTTCCGACGACATGCTTGGCCTGTTCAACGATTTCAAGCCGCGTTTCGTCAAGCATTTTGCCGAATTGGCACCCCTGGTCTCGAAAGCAGCAGAAGCCTATGCCGAGGAAGTGAAGGCACGCACCTTCCCGGCCATCGAACACACTTTCCAACCAAAGAAATGAGACTCTGTCAGCCCTTGGCAGGCTCCTTTTCAAGCAGATAGATCGCCTCGCCGAAGTCCTCCATCTTGCTCATCAGCGCTGCGTGAGCATCGCGCAGGCCCTGATTGTAATAGTATGGCCCGATCTCGGTCGTGAGGAAATCGAGCAAGAACTCGGCCGGCAATGTTCCAAGCGTCTGATCGAGTTCCTCGGAGAAATAGCGCTGAAGACGAGCGACGATCGCTGCCTTCTCTTCCTTCGTGAAGGTGATCTTCTTCATTCTCCGCATCTCCCATTTCGCAAGCAGACCCAAGAAACTGCTTCAAGAAAATCAATTAATCCATCAAGTAAATTGAATTGCTGCTTCCGCGCTCACGGCTTACAGCTCTCGCCATTGAACAGCGCTCGGGGGCAGATGCGCAAGGGGTGCGATGATGTTGTACTTCGCGCTCGATCTGCGTGCCGGACTCCAAATGCGGCACCCGGACGAAACCACCGGGTTTTCCACAAAGGATAGAGCGGACGATGAGTCGCGCGGATTTTTTTGAAGGCACGAAGGGTGGTATTGCCGTCGGCCTTGCTGCGGCGCCCTTCGGCGCCTTGTTTGGCGCGCTGGCCCGCGATCAAGGCATGTCGCTCGGCGAATTGACCCTGATGAGCGGCACCGTCTATGCCGGTGCCAGCCAGATGGTGGGGCTCGATCTATTCGGCCACAAGGTTGAGGCCTGGCTCATCGTCCTGTCGATACTGGCGGTAAACTTCCGTCATGTGCTCTATTCGGCTGCGATCGCGCGCTACATCAGGTACTTTTCCGTTGTGGAGAAGTTCTTCACCTTCTTCCTTCTCGTCGATCCGCAATTTGCCGAAACGATCAAGCGGCATGAAAGCGGCAAGGCGGTGACCTTCGCCTGGTACATGGGCTTTGCGGCGATGGTTTACATTCCCTGGGTGGTTATCAGCCTGATCGGCGGCCTGCTCGGGAGCCTGATCGGCGATCCGAAGGCCATCGGCCTCGATATCCTGCTGCCGATCTATTTCCTCGGCATCGTCATGGGCTTTCGCAAGCGGGACAACTTCCTGCCGGTCGTGGCCGCCAGTGCCGTGGCATCCGCCATCGCATATCGCTATGTCGGCTCGCCCTGGCATGTCAGCATCGGCGCGCTTGCCGGCGTCGCCCTTGCCGCGATGCTGCCGCCGATAAAGGCGAACCGCAAGCCCGACCTCGTCCACGAAAACCACGAGGTCTGACCATGTTCGATTTCAATCCGCATATGGTCCTGCTGATTGCGGCTGCGGCCGTGGTGACCTTCCTGACGCGAATCGGCGGCTACATCCTCATCGTCAAGATGACCCGCATTCCGCCTCGCGTCGAAGCGGCGCTAAATGCTGTGCCCGCCGCGGTCCTCACGACCCTCGTCGCACCTGCCTTCTTCATCGGCGGCTGGGATATCAAAGTGGCGATGCTCGCAGCCCTTCTCGTCGGCCTGCGCTATCCTTCGACCTATATGCTGGTCGCAGGGTGGATCGTCGTGATGGCATGGCGCCATTCCGTCGGCGCCTGAAACGTTAAGAGACCCCATCCCGTTTTTGAGTCGGGATGGGGCTCCTACTCCTTAGTGTTTCAGCTCGAGCGTGGCATTTTCCAGCCATGCCCGGATGTCGTGATCATGGATCAGCGGCATCAGCGCTTCGCGCGTCCTGACGTGATATTCGTTCAGCCAATGCAGCTCGTCGTGCGTCAGCAGCTCGACGAGAATCAGGCTGCGATCGATCGGGCAGAAAGTCAGCGTCTCGAAACCCAGCATCGGCATGTCGCCGCCTTCGATCCCCTCCGGATCTCGGATATAGATCAGGTTTTCGATGCGGATGCCGAAGTGGCCGGGACGGTAATAGCCGGGTTCGTTGGAAAGAATCATGCCCGGAAGCAGCTCCTGCACGGCAAGCCGGGCGATGCGCTGCGGTCCCTCATGCACGGAAAGATAGGAACCGACACCGTGGCCGGTGCCATGGGCATAATCGACGCCTGCCTTCCAGAGCGCGATGCGCGCCAGCGGATCGAGATCGCAGCCGCGCGTCCCCTTGGGGAAACGTGCCGTGCTGATCGCGATCATTCCCTTCAGCACCAGCGTGAAGAGACGCTTCTGTTCTTCGGAGACTGCTCCGATGCCGACGGTGCGAGTGATATCAGTCGTGCCGTTGATGTACTGCGCGCCCGAATCGATCAGGAACAATTCGCCCGCCTGGATCATCCGATCGCTCGCCGTCGTCACGCGGTAATGGATGACGGCAGCATGCTCACCGGCGCCGGAGATCGTATCGAAGGAGATGTCCTTCAGCGGGTTCTGCATGCTCTCGCCGACACGGGCGCGGCAGGCCTCCAGCCGTTCGGCCGCGGCAATCTCCGTGACCGTTCCCGGCTTGCTCGTCTCGAGCCAATAGAGGAATTCGACCATGGCGGCGCCATCCTGCAAATGAGCGGCCGCCGAGCCGTTGATTTCGGCGGCATTCTTGCAGGCACGCGGTAGTTTGGCAGGATCGCTGCCTTCGACGATCTCGCCGCCCTCGCGACGGATAATGTCCATGAGCGTATAGGGAGCCAGATCCGGATCGACGAGGATGCGCCCACCATTCGCCGCAGCCGCGGCCAGGCGCTTGGTGAGCTCAGCGGGCGGCAGCTGCTTGCAGATCTGTGCCAGATAGGCCTCCGCCTCGACCTTGGTCTTGCGCTTGTCGAGAAAGAGTTCCGCTGCGCCCTCGGCATGGATGATGGCACGCGCCAGCGGGTGCGGCGTGTGCGGAACGTCGCTGCCGCGGATATTGAAAATCCAGGCGACCGAAGACGGATCGGTGATCAGAACCGCCTTGAGGTTCTTTTCCTTGAGGTTGGCCGCGATGGTCGCAAGCTTATCCTTGGCCAAAACGCCGGCCTGGCCGATATCCTGAATGATGACGCCGCCGAGCGGCTCGGCCGGCCGGTCCGTCCAGAGCTTGTCGAGCGGATTGTAGAG
This sequence comes from Martinezella miluonensis, assembly GCF_900094545.1. Taxonomy (GTDB): domain Bacteria; phylum Pseudomonadota; class Alphaproteobacteria; order Rhizobiales; family Rhizobiaceae; genus Rhizobium; species Rhizobium miluonense. Next base: position 49,537 of record NZ_FMAH01000031.1, on the reverse strand, counting down.
GAGGAAGACGAGCTTACCGTCGATCTCAGCCAAGGCCTTTTCCAGGCGGCGCACTTCAGCTCCCGTATGCAGCCACGGATCGATGCCGAGCCGGAAGCCTTTCTTGGCATGGCGCGGCAGCCAGATATGCGGCGGCTCGTTCACGAGATCGCCGCCGGTGAAAACGCTGCGATCCGCCTGCTCGGCAAGCTGCGTGACATAACGGCCATCCACGAAGACCACGGCCTGAGAGTGTGTCACAAGCGCAACACCTGCCGAGCCAGTGAAGCCCGTGAGCCATGCGAGACGCTCCGAGCATTTGGGCACATACTCGCCCTGATACTCGTCGGCACGCGGCACGAGGAAGCCGTCAATGCCAAGATCACCGAAGGCGGCACGTAAGCCAGTAACGCGCTCGCGACCGAATTGCGGGGTGGAAGTGACGTCGAAAGACTGAAACATGAGCTGATCCAAGACTGGTGGAGAATCCGTGAAACCGAATTGTGCCAGTATGTTAGAGCATGATTGTCGGAAGCGCGATGTGATTTTCGGAAGCGGCTGAAAACTGTCTGCGCGATAGCGGCTCGGGCCTGCTCCCTTGCCGAATCCGCCCTCGATGCCGTTAACGAATCCGCCCATTTCATGAGCATCGCTGACCAAATATGACAACTTCACGGCACGAAACATGCATATCGCGCATAGCTCCCATGAAGCCTCCCCCCTGCCACGCAAGCGGGCGAGTCGCTATATCCGCCACATCAAACGGGGTTCGCGAAGAACCCGCTCAAACTAAGGACTAAAGACAATGTCTATCACTCGCTCCGCATATGTTAGCCCGGCGCTGGCTGGCGAGCGTCGTACCGTACGCCACTCCGTTGGCTTGCTTCGTCAGCTCGAAGTCGAAACCTCGAGGGCAATCGGCGCAAGCCGCGGCGGTCACCGCTAAGAAGTTTACAAGCTACGCGTTCTAAGCGATCGCAATCCGGTTCTCCTCCTCCCTCCCGGATCACGATCAGAACGCTAGAGCCCGCTTGAGCACTCCTCCACACACGCTCGCGGGCAAGATCGGCGAAAGCCGGTCTCAAGGCGGTGCCTCGGCACCGCCTTTTTTATTTGCTTGCAATCGGATCGGCAGGAAGTGACCGGCTCAGGGCCGGTCGAGATGGATGGTGACCCAGCCATTGCGCCAGATCGTGCGCACATGGCGCAGATGAACGCCGTTATAAGCCGCCAAAACCTTCCAGCGCTGCTCGGCCAGGATACCGGAAAGAATGACCGAGCCGCCCGGCGCCAGATGCGCCACCAGCTGCGGCGCCATCTTGATGAGCGGGCGCGCCAGAATATTGGCGATGATCAGGTCGAAGGGGCCATGGCGAGAAAAGGCCGTGGAGTGAAACCCCGGCGCAGTCTCCAATGCGATACCCGAAGCGATCCCGTTGCCGCGGACGTTTTCCCGCGCGACGCGGACCGCAACCGGATCGATATCGGTCGCCAGAACCGGAATATTGCGCAGCTTGCGCACCGCGATCGCCAGAACGCCGCTACCGGTGCCGAGATCGAGCGCATTGCGCACGCGGCGGCTGGCAAGAACCTTCTCGATCGTCTCAAGGCAGCCCGCCGTCGTTCCATGATGGCCGGTGCCGAAAGCCTGCCCGGCTTCAATCTCGATGGCGATATCGCTTGCGCCGACCTTGTCGCGATCATGCGAGCCGTGAACGAGGAAGCGTCCGGCGCGCACGGGCTTCAGCCCTTCCAGCGACTTGGCAATCCAGTCGATATCGGGGATGACTTCCTTTTGGACGGACAATCCGGAGAAATTCGGCTTCAGGAGCGCCTCAAAACGGCTGCGGACATCTTCTTCGTCGTCGGCATACAGATAGATGGAGGCTTCCCAGATATCCTTCTTCTCGTCGATCTCGGTCGTCGCGATCGGCAGTTCCTCATCCTCGAAAACCGGCGTCATCAGGTCAAGGATCTGCCCTGCCTCTTTCTCTGTTGTCGTCACATAAAGGCGGATTTCGCTCAACTCGTCGCTCTTTCTCGTTTTTACTCGGCCCAGTCGATCCAAGGCGGCCTTGGCGTATCGTAACCGGCTATACTCCGAAGCAGGGTCCGTCGCGCCGGTCCGAAGCGCAAAAGCAGCGGTGCAAAAAGATTGCGCGCCGCGATTGCCAGCGGATTTGTCATGGTGATCAGTCGCGTCAGGCCATAAGTCTGCTTCAACACTTGTTTTACGGCGGGAATTCTTAGCGCCGAATACTCCTGTTCGCGGCCTTCCGCAATGAGCCAGGCAAGCCAGCAGGCATCTTCGATACCGAGATTCATGCCGCGCGCGCCGGCCGGCGAATGGATATGGGCGGCATCACCAGCCAGAAAAACATTGCCTTTGGCCATCGGCTCGACATGACGAAAATGAACGCGAAACTGCGAGGCCCAGATCCTTTCGGCAACTACTGCGGGATGAACGATCCGGCTTTCGAAATCCTCCAGCGTCGAAATATAGCGAATGACATCCGATGCCACCGGCAAGCGGCCGATCATGCCGGGATCCAAGACCGAAACATCGCCGAAATGGGTATCGATCGGGCCGGCATAGCGAAAGTCAACGAGATAGAAATAGGCCTCCAGCGCCTCGCCCGGGAAGCCTGCTCCCATGGCCTTGCGCACGACGGAGTGGGCACCGTCGGCACCGACCAGAATGTCTGGGCGAACCGTTTCCATCCCGCCGTCCGGGTGCCGAAGCGTGACCTCCGGCTTCTGCAAATCGGCAATCTCGCTCGCGACGACCGCCGTCTGCCATTCAGGCGCGATACCATAACTCGCAAGCGCCTCCATCAGCAGACGTTCCGTATGACCCTGAGCCAAGCCGCGAATGGCGCTGAAGCGGCCGCTCACCTGCCTTGGATCCAGCTCGAAAAGCGTCTTTTCGCCGGAATGGAAACGGAAACGATCTATGGATTGGGCAGCGTCGATAATGCGCTCCGCGACACCCGAGGGAGAAAGCAATGTCAGCGTGCGGGCGTTGACGCCAAGAGCGCGGCTCTCTTCGGCGGGCGTCGGGCCGGAGCCGTCATCGACGATGCGTGGCGCAAAGCCGCGCCGCGCAAGCTCGAGCGCCGCCGTGAGACCGGCAGGCCCCGCTCCTGCAATCAGAATGGATCTTCTTTCCTTGCTAGCCCCGTTTCCCATCCAAGCCCCTATCCCTTCTTGATCAGCTTCTCCAGCTTCTTCACTGCCACGTCCGGATCCTCCTGATAGGCGATGGTTCCGGCAAAGCCGCCGGACGAATCGAGCAGGAAGACCGAAGCGGTATGGTCCATCGTGTAATCGCCGTTCGGCTGCTTCTCATCCGCCGGTACCTTCTTGGCGTAAACCCGGAATCCCTTGATCATATCCATCACCTTGGCGGGGTCGCCCGAAACGCCTGTAATGCGCTTGGACACGTTGGAGACATACAGGTTCATGATTTCGGGCGTGTCGCGCTCGGGATCGACGGTTACGAAATAGGCATTGAGCTTGGCGCCGTCCGGATCGACCTTCTCCAGCCAACCGTTCAGCTCGAACAGGGTCGTCGGGCAGACATCCGGACAATGCGTATAGCCGAAGAACACCGCCGAAGGCTTGCCGCGAAATGCCTGCTCGCTGATCGGCTGGCCGCTCTGCGAGACCAGCGTGAAGGGCACGCCATACGGCCCCGCTGCGGCTACCTCGGGCGTCTTGCCGCCGCCGAAGCTCAGCCAGCCCAATATGCCGGCGACGATCAATACGGCCACCCAGACACCAATTCGCACGCTTCTCATGACTGCCATTCCTCATCCAACCCCGGCGACGGCACCTGAAAGCCGGTGGCGTCGATCTACCTGTCGGGTGTAGCGGCTCAAAGTAGAGGACGCAATTCAAGAAGACGTGCCGAACAAGCCGAAATTGCCGCAGCGAGCGAGCCGCTACTTCAAGTGCTTCCGCATTCCCCCGCACGTGCATCTCGCAGGCACGCACAGATAAATTCTGTTTCAGTGTTAAAGCAATCCTAACCAGTCCGCGCGAACATCTATCGCAAATGTCGAGCTCGACTTCGGCCATCACTGCCGGAACGCACGGCAGACCGATTTACTTCAGAAGGGCATGACGCCCGCCGGGTACAGCCAGGCGTTTCCCGCCGAAGCACCGGATGCTGCCGCTGCTCAAGCCGCTCCAGCCGATCTTTCTTTTCAATCGCCAGCGCCGCTTGCCAGCGGCGCCAAACGGGAAGCCTTCAATCATGACGAACGCCATCAAACAAGCCGGCGCCTATCTGGAAATCGTCTCCTTCCACCTCGGCGATCAGGAGTTCTGCATCGACATCATGGCCATCCGCGAAATCCGCGGCTGGGCGCCCGTGACGCCGATGCCGCATACGCCGCCTTATGTGCTCGGCCTGATCAACCTGCGTGGCGCCGTAATCCCGGTCATCGACATGGCTTGCCGCCTCGGCATGAAGATGACGGAGCCCTCCGAGCGCTCAGCCATTATCGTCACGGATATCGCCGGCAAGCTCGTCGGCCTGCTGGTCGAGCAAGTTTCCGACATGATGACCATCAAGAGCGAGGATCTGCAGCCGGCGCCGGAGATCATTCCGGAGGTACAGCGCGCCTTCTGCCGAGGCATCGTGGCCCTGGAGAAATCGATGGTCTGCTTCCTCAACCTCGACACGATCATTGCCGATCAGCTGGCACAAGCCGCGTAACTTCAAGAAGTTAGCACAAAATAAAAATCGCCCTGGAGCCTCGCTTCAGGGCGATCGATTTTTGTGTGACCAGCATTGGCAGGGGTGTAGCCAACGCGCCAGTCAGCAGGCCGTGAACAAGCGGAAGAGTCACCTCCCTTGTTCATTTTCGAAATTGCATCAAAAAGGTGCAGACCGAAAGCAACCAGAAGGAATTCGACAACCCAAGAGTATGACTTTTTTTGGTACTATCCTTCTATCGGTTGTCATTGAGGTATTCTGGTAACTCTATTTTGGCTTGCCGTTCTTCCAGTTAACGTTCTGGCCGAACAGAGGTATCGTCGAAATCGCCATTTTAGCCGACCCATCCGTCAGCTGGCGTGAGTGGATGAGATAGACCAACGTATCGTTCTTCTTGTCGTAGATGCGGGTGACAACCAGCTTCTTCCAGATAAGCGACAATCCGGCGCGGAACACTTCCTCGCCGCTCTGCGACAGGTTGATACTGCCGATCTCGATCGGTCCGGTCTGGCGGCAGGCGATGGAATTGTTGGAGGGATCTTCGAACCAGTTGCCCTTGCGCAATCGGTCAATGACGCTGCGATCAAAATAGGTCACATGGCAGGTGATGCCCGAGACTTGCGGATCCGGCACGGCATCGACCAGAATATCGTTACCCGTCCAGTCCACGCCAACCTTGCCAACCACCTCGGCAGAGGCGGAAACAGGCGCCAGGGTCAAGAAAGATGCGGCAATGGCGGCGCAGAATTTCAGTGAGGTCATCGATCATCCTCCAACATCAGCCGCAGGGAGCGAGAGCGGCTCCGCTAAGGTAAGACGGCGAATGACCGATGCAAGAGACTGCGGCTCGCAAAGCAGTGCCCGTTAAAAGGCATCGACGGCAATTCTCGTCGAGAGGCGCCATCGCCAAGGCAACGGCGCTTCCCAACATGGAGGAGAGGCGGCTCTCACTTGTTCTCGATCGCGATCCTGCCCGTTTCCAGCAGCGACTTGAGATTGGACAATATCTTCGGCCAGCCACCGGAGACCGCTTCGATGAACTTCGAATTCTCAAGCTCGATCGTGTGGGTGACCGTCAGTTTGACGGCGTCGGCGGCGGGCTCCAACTCCATGACGCAACGCGACCAGCCCTCGGCTTTCAGCTCTGGTCTGAACTCATTGCGCCATTTGAAGGCGATGCGCCGCGGCGGTTCGAATTCGGCGATTTCCCCCGTGTCGGCGATGCGGCCATCGGGAAAAAGCATCTTCCACGGCGAGCCGACCTTCCAATCGGTCTCGTGCGTCATGTCGAACCAGTATTGCCTGATGAACTCCGGTGTCGTCAGTGCCGACCAGAGCTTCTCCGGCGAAGTGCGGATGAATGTGACGTAGACGAACTTGCTTCCAGTCATGTCATTTCTCCTTGTTTCACTATTCTTGCTTCTCGGGCCTATGAACCGCCCTCGCCTTCAAGAGCCTTCTTCAATGCCGAAAGCGCGCTCAGCTGCCGGCGCTCGAACTTGCTGATCCAACGCTCGGCAATCTCGTTGATCGGCACCGAATTGATGAAATGCAGCTTCTCCCGCCCCTGTCTCTCGGTCGACACCAGATTGGCCTCCTCCAGAATGGCGAGATGCTTCGCCACTGCCTGTCGGGTCATGGCCAGATCCTCGCAAAGCGCGTTCAGCGTCTGGCCGTTGTGCTCATGGAGTCGATCCAGCAATTGCCGCCGACTGGTGTCCGCCAGAGCCTTGAAAACCGCGTCGTCATTCATATCAATACGGAACCATTTGGTTGCCTATATCTCTCTTATAGGCAACCAAATGGTTGCCTGTCAAGTAATCTTTGGAGGGCACAGCCGTAATCGATGGTAGCAAAATTGGAGGAAGACAATTGACAACGACCCCATCGCATCGGATCATCGCTCCATGATCGCAATTCGCACCACGGCAATGCATCTTATCACCATCTCTCCCTTTGCAGGGCGAGTGGAAGCTGTGTTGCGCTGAGCTAACTGCGATCCATCTCAACCCTGCCGAGGCGAGCAGGGTTGAAATCTCCTTGCTCTCCTCCCCAATACCAAGGAGAGCCCATGTCTTTCGACGAACAAGAGCCCGTTAAGCGACGATCAGGCAAAGTCGGCCCGATCGAGATCCGTGCGACGCGGCCGTCCGATGCCGAAGCGATCGCGGCGATCGCCAATCTTCCCGGTTTCCGCGCCGGCACCTTGCGCCTGCCCTTTCAAAGCGTCGAGGAAACCCGGGAATGGCTGGAAAAGCCCGCCCCCAACTCGACCCGCCTTGTCGCGGAGGTCAACGAACAAGTCGTCGGCAATGCCGGCCTCAACCGGCTTTCCGGACGACGGATGCACATCGGCCAGATCGGCATGGGTGTGCACGACGATTTCACGGGCTGCGGCGTCGGCTCGGCGCTTCTTGCCGCGCTTGTCGACAGCGCCGACAACTGGCTGGCGATCAAGCGCCTGGAACTCACCGTCTTTGTCGACAATGCACCGGCGATCCGGCTCTACGAGAAATTCGGCTTCGAAACCGAAGGACGCCTGCGCGCTTTTGCATTCCGTAACGGCGAATATGTGGACGCCTTCACGATGGCGCGCTTAAGACTCTGAACGATCGAAGGGCGGTGGGTCACGATCCCGCCGCCATCTCTTATCCGCCGATAAAATCCAGCCACTCGTCCTCGGTCATGATCTGGACGTTGAACTCCCGCGCTTTGTCGAGCTTCGAACCAGCGCCCGGTCCTGCTACGACAATATCGGTCTTTTTCGACACCGAGCCGGAAACCTTGGCGCCTAGGCTCTCTGCCTTGGCCTTGGCTTCATCGCGGGTGAACTTTTCCAAGGAGCCGGTGAAGACAACTGTCTTGCCGGCAACTGGGCTCCCGGATGTCACGGGCTGCTCGGCCTCCTGAGGCTGCACCTCTTTGAGCAAGCTTGCGATCACCTCGGTATTGCGCGGCTCCTTGTAGAATTCGACGATCGCACGCGCCACCACCTCGCCGATACCCTCGATATTGTTGAGGTCGTTCCACGCATCGCCTGAAAGCGGGGCCGCCTCTTTCATCGCCACCTCGAAGGCTTGGTAAGTGCCGTAGGAGCGTGCAAGCAGCTTGGCGGTCGTCTCGCCGACATGACGGATGCCAAGCGCGAAGATGAAGCGGTGCAAGGCAATCTGCCGCCTCTCATTGATGGCAGCATAAAGCTTGCCGACGCTGACCTTACCGAAGCCGTCGATATTTTCCAGCTTCGCAAGCGACGATTGCTGGCGCTTCTCAAGAGTGAAGATGTCAGGCGCGGTCCTGATCTGCAGTGCCTGATCTTCGCTCTCGAAAAAGAAATCGATCTGCTTCGAGCCCAAACCTTCGATATCGTAGGCATTGCGCGAGACGAAATGCTTGAGATGCTCGGTCGCCTGCGCCCGACAGATAAAGCCGCCGGTGCAGCGGGTCACGGCATCGACCTTGCCGGTCTTTTCGTTGATGTCCCGCACTGCGTGGCTGCCGCAGACCGGGCAAACCCTGGGAAACTCATAGGGCGCACTCGACGCTTCACGCTTCTCCATCACGACATCGACGATCTGAGGGATGACGTCGCCTGCTCGCTGCACGATCACCATATCGCCGACGCGGATATCGCGGCCATCGCGGATCGGCTCGCCCTTGTTGCCGATACCCTTGATGTAATCGGCGTTGTGCAGCGTCGCATTGGTGACGACGACACCACCGACCGTGATCGGCTCAAGCCGCGCGACCGGCGTCAGCGCGCCGGTGCGACCGACCTGGATATCGATGTCGACGAGACGTGTGAACGCCTGCTCTGCGGGAAATTTATGTGCCGTCGCCCAGCGCGGCGAGCGCGAGCGGAAGCCAAGGCGAGCCTGAAGTTCCAGGCTATCGACCTTGTAGACCACGCCGTCGATATCATAATCGAGATCGGGTCGCTGCAGGCCGATTTCCTCATAATGGCCGAGAATATCGGCGACGGAATTCAATCGCGCCATCAGCGGATTGACGGGAAAGCCCCACGATTTGAAGGCCTGCACCATGTCATATTGCGTATCGGCCGGCATGTCCGACATCTCGCCCCAGGCATAGGCAAAGAATTTTAGCTTGCGGCTCGCCGTTACCTTCGCATCGAGCTGACGCAGCGAGCCCGCCGCGGTGTTGCGCGGGTTGACATAGGCCTGCTTGCCCTCGGCCTCCATCTGCGCATTGAGCGCCAGGAAATCGCTCTTCGCCATGTAAACCTCGCCGCGAACCTCGACAATAGCGGGCGCGCCTGCGGGCAGCGTCTGGGGAATTTCCTGGATGGTTCTGATATTGGCGGTGACATTTTCGCCGGTCGTGCCGTCGCCGCGCGTTGCAGCACTCACCATCCGCCCATTCTCGTAGCGGATCGACATGGAAAGACCATCGATCTTCGGCTCAGCGGTAAAGGCAATCGAATTGTCCGGAAGCCGGCCGAGGAAGCGATAGACGCTCGCGACGAAATCCTCCACATCTTCCTGCGAAAACGTGTTGTCGAGCGACAACATCGGCCTCGCATGAACGACAGGCGCGAAGGTTTCCGAAGGTGCTGCACCCACCCGACGCGATGGGCTGTCGGCGCGAATCAAAGCCGGGAACCGGGCTTCGATAGCGTCATTGCGCCGCTTCAGCGCATCATAGTCGGCATCCGAGATCTCCGGCGCGTCCTTGCTATGATAAAGCGCATCGTTGCGTGCGATCTCCGCGGCCAGATAGGCAAGTGCGGCGGCCGCTTCCTCTTCGGTCAGATCTTCGACGGGCTTTTGTTCGGTGCTCATGAATCGACACTCCCCGATTTCGGAGATGTTTTAGAGCACTTCGAGAAAAAGTGTGAAGCGGTTTTCCGCCCGGAGCGCGTAAAAACAAAGGGAAAAATCAAGTGGTGGGACGCGTGCAGCGATCAGCCGTTGCCTGATAGCAAGCGCTTGGCAGCCGCCCTCGCCTCTTCCGTCACCGAAGCACCAGCAAGCATGCGGGCGATTTCCTCGGTGCGGTCCTTGGGCTCCATGGTCGCCACGCGTGTCGAGATTTTTTCCGATCCATCTGCGACCGGGCCTTTGGAGATCAGGAGATGCGTCCCGGCGCGTGCAGCGACCTGTGGTGCGTGCGTGACGGAAAGCACCTGCACGCGATCGGACAGGCGTTTCAGCCGCTGGCCGATCGCATCGGCGACCGCACCGCCAACACCGGTATCGATTTCATCAAACACGAGGGTTGGTGCCGAACCACGATCGGCGAGCGCCACCTTCAGCGCCAGCAGGAAACGCGACAGCTCGCCGCCGGACGCGACCTTGGTGATCGGACCGGGGCGCGTGCCGGGGTTGGTCTGCACATGGAATTCGACAACATCGATGCCCTCGGCCGTACCGGCGTCCCGGTCGCTGGTGATTTCCACCATGAAACGCGCCCGCTCGAGCTTCAGCGCCGGCAATTCCGCCATGACGGCGGCGGCAAGGGCCTCGCCCGCATGATGGCGCTTTTCCGAGAGACGGCGTGCTGCAACATCATATTCCGCCTTTGCGGCAGCCAATTCGGCATCAAGGCGGGCCAGCTTCTCTTCGCCGGCATCGACATCGGCGAGATCGGAAACCATGCGCTCAGCGAGAGCCGGAAGCTCGCTTACGGGCACCGAATATTTGCGCGAGGCTGCGCGGAGCGCAAACAACCGCTCCTCGACCCGCTCAAGTTCGCGCGGATCGTATTCCGTCTTGCGCAGTGCGGCCTCTACTTCCATCTGCGCGTTGGAGAGCTGGTCGAGAGCCGCGTCGAGCAACGCGACAGTATCCTCCAGCAGGCCCGGCGCCTCATGGCTCTTGCGCTCGAGCCGGCGGACCAGCGAAGCGATATGCGGCACGGGCGAGGCATTGCCGTTCAGGAACTCCGAAGCCTCGGCGATATCGCCGGCGATGCGCTCGGCTTTCATCATCCGCGAGCGCTTTTCGGCGAGCTCATCCTCCTCGCCGTCCTGCGGCGACAGCTTTTCCAGCTCTTCGACGGAAGCACGCAGATAGTCGGCCTCGCGGGCCGCCTTCTCCACCTGCTCCCTGTGCTTCTTCAAGGTGCGCTCGTTGTCGCGCCATGCCTTGTGCAGCCTGCCGACCCCCTGCGCCTCTTCCGCGAGACCGGCGAAAGCGTCGAGCAGCATGCGGTGTGCATCCGTATCGACGAGTGCACGGTCGTCATGCTGTCCATGGATTTCGACGAGAAGCTGCCCGATCTGGCGCATAAGCTGAACGCTGAGCGCCTGATCGTTGACAAAGGCCTTGGTGCGGCCGTCAGCAGATTGAACGCGGCGAAAGATGAGATCGCCGTCGTCATCGAGGCCATTCTCGCGCAGGAGCTTGCGAGCGGGATGTTGCGTGCCGACCTCGAAAACCGCCGTTACCTGACCGCGGTCCTCTCCATGACGCACGAGACCGCCATCGCCGCGCCCGCCAAGGGCCAGCGACAGGCTATCAAGCAGGATGGATTTGCCTGCACCCGTCTCGCCGGTCAACACCGAAAGTCCGGACTCGAAGGCAAGATCCAGCCGCTCGATCAAAACGATATCGCGGATCGAAAGCTGGATCAGCATCTGCGCTCAATCTCACGTCCCAAGAAGAAGTTTCTTGCCCGCTCTGGAAATCCACGAACCGGAGTTTTCGCTCGGCTCCACGCCACCCTTCTTCAGCAGCTGAAAGGAATCGGAGTACCAGCGGCTGTCCGGATAGTTGTGGCCGAGAACGGCGGCTGCCGTCTGGGCTTCAGGCACGATGCCCATCGCGTAATAGGCCTCGACCAGACGCGCCAAGGCTTCCTCGATCTGGTTGGTCGTCGGGTACTTCTCAACGACGATGCGGAAGCGGGAGATGGCGGCAAGATAATCCTTGCGCTCAAGATAATAGCGCCCGACCTGCATTTCCTTGCCGGCGAGTTGGTCGCGGGCAAAGCGGATCTTTTCCTGCGCGTCGCTGACATATTGCGACTTCGGATAATTGGTGACGAGCTTGCTCATTGCCTCGATCGTCTGCTGCGCCGCACGCTGGTCCTGCGTGATGTCGACGATCTGCTTGGCGTAGGACGAGCCGACCAGGTACTGGACGTAATCGGCATCTTCGGAGGCCGGATACTGCCGCAGGTAGCTATTGCCCGTCTGTACGGCGTCGTCATAGCGACCTGTACGGAACTTCACGAAAGTGCTCATCACCATCGCCTTGCGCGCCCATTCGGAGAAGGGCTGCTGCTGGTTGATGGCATCGAACTTCTTGCCGGCTTCCGCCATGTTGCCGGCCTTGATATTGGCGAGGCCCTGATTGTAGAGCAATTCCGGCGGATCGGTATCGACACCGAGCTTGGTGATGTCGATATCCTTCTTCGTATTACAACCGGTCACCACAGCACTGGTACCAGCCAGGAGAAGCGATACGAGCAAAGCCCGTGCTGCGATATTCATGCTTTCAGACCTTGCAAAACTCATCGGATCACTGTCCCACTAGCCGTCGTTGCGGAGACGGCGTTCTCTCGCTGGCGTTTCTAGCCGTAAAAACACCATCAGGGCAACGCATTGATGATGCATTAACGCATTTTTGTGGCAAAGGCCGGATTTCAGCAGGCTTTAATCACTGTTTTGACAGGGAATTCCTTTGCCGCTCACCTGATTTTCACGTCCTGCTCCAACCGAAGACAAAGCTTGCGAGTCGCCTGTCAAAAAAAGAGCCGCTCCTCATCAGAGCGGCACTCAATTTCATCGCGATTCCGAAAGGTCACGCCGACCAGGGGGCGAATTCCGGAGCGTTTACCGGAACGAAATCGCGGCTGTGAGCACGCTGACGCTGCGCCGAAGACTCGACGACATCATAAGCACTGGGATCGCTCAGCAGCGCCTTGAGAGCATTCGCATTCATCCGATGGCCGCCGCGATAGGAGCGGTAATGGCCGATGAACTGCGCGCCGGCAAGCGCGAGATCTCCAACGGCATCCAGCGTCTTGTGACGAACGAATTCATCCTTGGCGTAACGCAGGCCTTCGACGTTGATAACCGTATTGTCGTCGGAGATGACGACGGAATTCTCAAGCGACGAACCCAGCGCGTGGCCCGAAGCCCAGAGGCGTTCGACGTCGCGCATGAAGCCGAAGGTGCGCGCACGCGACAGTTCCGTCTTGAAGCTCTCGGCGGTCAGGTCGCCTTCCCATTTCTGTCGGCCAATCAGCGGGCATTCGAAATCGATCTCGACTTCGAATCGTGTGCCGTCATATGGACGAAACTCGCACCAGGAACCGCCGGCCTCGATGCGCACCGGCTTGGTGACGCGGATATAGCGACGCTTGGCGCTGAGCGAGACGATACCGGTCTGCTCGATGGCTTCGATGAAGGGATAGGAACTGCCGTCCATGATCGGCATTTCGGCGCCGGTGACTTCCACGACGACGTTATCGAGGCCGACCGCGTAGATCGCAGCCATGACATGCTCCACCGTCGCAACGGAGCGCGCCGGAGAAAAGCCAAGAACCGTGCAGAGATCCGTATTGCCGACCTGCGAGGAAACGGCACGCAGCTCGGTCACATCGCCATTACCATGCAGGCGCTGGAAAACGACACCGGTGCCTGCCTCAGCAGGATAGAACGTAATCGACACATTGGCGCCGGAATGAACGCCGATACCCGAAAGTGTCACAGGGTTTGCAATAGTGGTCTGAAAACCCAGCAATCCGATTGCCATATAATTCTGCCTTCGTCTGTCTGATCCATGCTGGGTGGCCATCTTCGGACGCTTACCCTTCTCGCCGGTTCAGTCTGTTAACTATGCCGCTCTCTTACAAAAGCTCGCTGCCAAATGTGATTCCGCAGCCTTGCTTGGTATTTACATACGCGCCGGGGCACAGCATTCCAAATCACTGTTTCTTTCGCATTGTTACGAAAGCAGCTGATTGAATTTGTTGGATAATTTCGGATATGACAACAAGTCTAAAATAAGGAAATCCGGAGCCTTGCGGCCCCGGATTTCGTCAAGATGGTTAGCGACCTATTAAAAGGTCGTTCAGCATCAGGTCAGTTCGACTGGCGGCGCAGGAAGGCCGGAATCTCGAGCTGATCGTCTTCATGGTTCGCCATGCGTGCCTGCGGAGCCTGACGGCCCTGGTCGTCGAGGTTGCCGCGACGCGGAGCGTAGAGGCTGGCTTCCGGCGACGGTGCCCGGCGCTGCGGCGCTGCGTTCGTCGAGGCCATCATGTCATCGAAGGCCGGATCTTCTTCGCGGCGGCCGAGCGAATTGGTGATTCGCTTCAGCAGGCCCATCGGGCCACGCTCTTCGGTGGCCTGGGGGGCTGCCGGCTGGGCGCGGTGTTCCATTTCAGCCTTAACGACCGGCGGGAAATCCTCGACCTTCGGCATGCGAACCTGCTCGGGAGCCTGACGGATGATCGGCTGCTGATGCATGACCGGTGCCTGCTGCTGAGGCTGCGCCTGAACCGGGGCCTGACGGACCGGCTGAGCTTCCGGAGCAGCTGCGAAGATGCGGCTCTGCGGACGGAAGCTATCTTCCGGCGCTGCGGCCTGCGGCATTACCGGCTGCTGCTGGACATGAGCCTGACGGCTCATCTGGATTTCCAGCTCGCGCTCGAGATCGGCCTCTGCCGCACGAATGGTCTGGGCAACCGGGTCCACGGTACGAGGAGCCGGAGCGGCAGCCTGTGCGGTATGGGCCTGCGCGACATGGGCAGGCTGAGCTGCGGCCGCTACCGGAGCGGCGGCCGCGGAAGGACGCATAGCCGGCTTGGCGGCCGGACGGAATTCCATTCCTCTGTCGGCAGCTTCGTTCATCGCGCGGTCGATACCCGTTGCGACGACGGAAACGCGGATGATGCCTTCCAGCGATTCGTCGAAGGTGGCGCCGAGTATAATGTTGGCGTCGGGATCGACCTCTTCGCGGATGCGGGTTGCAGCTTCATCGACTTCGAACAGGGTCAGGTCACGGCCACCGGTGATCGAGATCAGCAGGCCCTGTGCGCCCTTCATCGAGGTTTCGTCGAGCAGCGGGTTGGCAATGGCGGCCTCGGCGGCCTGCATTGCACGGCCCTGGCCGGAAGCCTCACCGGTGCCCATCATGGCGCGGCCCATTTCGCGCATGACCGAACGGACGTCTGCGAAGTCGAGGTTGATGAGACCTTCCTTCACCATCAGGTCGGTGATGCAGGCAACGCCCGAATAGAGAACCTGGTCGGCCATCGAGAACGCGTCGGCGAAAGTCGTCTTGTCGTTTGCGATGCGGAACAGATTCTGGTTCGGAATGACGATCAGCGTGTCGACCGACTTCTGCAGTTCCTGGATACCCTGTTCGGCGAGACGCATGCGGCGGCCGCCTTCGAAGTGGAACGGCTTGGTGACGACGCCGACGGTCAGGATGCCCTTGTTGCGAGCGGCCTGTGCGACGACCGGTGCGGCACCCGTACCCGTACCACCGCCCATGCCGGCGGTAACGAAGCACATATGCGTGCCATTGAGGTGGTCGATGATTTCATCGATGCACTCTTCAGCGGCTGCACGGCCGACTTCCGGCTGCGAACCGGCGCCAAGACCTTCCGTGACGTTGACGCCGAGCTGGATGATCCGCTCCGCCTTCGTCATGGTCAGCGCCTGTGCATCAGTGTTGGCGACGACGAAATCGACGCCCTGCAAGCCTGCCGTGATCATGTTATTGACGGCATTGCCGCCACCGCCACCAACACCGAACACGGTGATTCGCGGCTTAAGCTCGGTGATATCTGGCTTATGCAGCTTGATAGTCATTGTACCCGTTCCTTCTCTTTATGGCCGCATCGCCACGCCGGCCAATTCACTCGATTTCACTTGCCTGACGCTTACCCGGAGAAACGACCTCCGGATCAGGCACTCAAAAACTCTCTTTCAACCATTGGCCGACACGGCCGATCCGGCTGTTGTTACCCCCAAGCGACGAGAGCAGACCGCTGCTCGGCGCATGTGTTTCCATGTCTGCGACCTGCGGATAGATCATCAGGCCGACCGCCGTCGAAAAAGCCGGCCCCTTGGCTGCCGTCGGCAGACCGGACACGCCCATCGGACGACCGATGCGGACATTGCGGGCAAGGACCCGGCGCGCCACATCAGGCAAACCGGTCAGCTGGCTGGCGCCGCCCGTCAGGACGACACGCTTGCCGACGATCGGGCTGAAGCCCGAACGCTGGATGCGATCGCGAATGAGTTCGAGGGTTTCCTCGATACGAGCCTTGACGATGCGCGACACCAGGGCCTTCGGCACCTGCGTCGGCTGGTCACGCTCATCTTCGCCGATCGGCGGGATGGAAATCAGTTCGCGCTCTTCCGAGGAATTCGCCAGCGCGGAGGCATGGACGACCTTCAGACGCTCCGCATCCTCGATGCGGGTGGAAAGGCCACGAGCGAGGTCGGTCGTGACGTGATGGCCGCCAAGGCTGACGGCATCGGTATGCACAAGCTTACCCTCGGCGAAGACCGAGATCGTCGTCGTGCCGCCGCCCATGTCGATCGCTGCGCAGCCCAGCTCGACTTCGTCGTCGACGAGAGCGGCAAGGCCGCTGGCATAAGGCGTCGCCACCATGCCTTCGACCGAAAGATGTGCGCGATTGATGCAGAGTTCGAGGTTACGAAGCGCGGCGCGCTCGGCCGTCACGACATGCATGTCGACACCGAGAGCGTCGCCGAACATCGCAAGCGGGTCGCGGATGCCACGCTCGCCGTCGAGCGAGTAGCCTGTCGCCAGCGAATGCAGCACGGCGCGCTCCTGGCGGACCGACTGCTGGCAAGCGGCGGCCAGTACCTTCTTGAGATCGTTTGATTCGACTTCCTGCCCGCCCAGGTCGATGGTCGCGGTATAGATATCGCTGCCGAGACGGCCAGCCGAGACATTGACGATCAGGCTGTCGACGGTGAGGCCGGCCATGCGCTCGGCCGCATCGACGGAGAGCCGGACGACACCTTCCAGCGCGTCGAGATCGGCGATCACGCCGGTCTTGATACCACGGGAGCGCTGATGGCCGATGCCGATGATCTCGATGTTATGCGTGCGGTTCGGCAGAACCTGGCTCTCTTCGCGCGGCGTCAGACGGCCGATCATGCAGACGACTTTCGTCGAGCCGATATCGAGAACCGAGACGATGTGCGACCGCTTGGAAGACAGCGGCTTCAACCGCGGCAGGCCGAAATGAGACGAACCGAATAAGCTCATGTATCCTGCCCTGCTTTCTTCAAAGCCTTGTTTCTTGCATCGACCGCGGCCTGGCGGCGAAGCGTTGCGTCGGGGGTCAATTCTATTGCGGTACGATCTGCGAGACGAAGATCCACGGCAGCGATGTCGCGCTGCAGAAGGCTCTGGTCCTTGTCGAGCTTGGTAAGCCGCGCCAGCGCGCCATCGATATTGTCTTCCGGCAGCCTGACGATCACGCCGTTGTCGAGATACAGATCCCAGCGACGGCCGGCGACGCGGACGAATGCTTTTACCTGAGCGTGAATATCAGGCCATTTGGCAAACGCCTCTTCCACGGAAGCGGCCGAGGTCTCTGCATCGCGCCCGACAAAGAGCGGCAGCTTGGCAAACTTGTTGTCGCGCAGCGGCGCGATCACGCTGCCGTCCTTCTGGATCAGCGAAAGTTCCGCCCCGTGCTGCCAGATGGCATAGGCCTTGCGCTCTTTCAGCTTCACTTCGACGGTCTTCGGATAGACCTTGCGAACCTCGACATTCTGAACCCAGGGCAGATTGGCAATCTTCTGGCGAGCAGCATCCGCATTGAGGGCCACGAGCGAGGTCGTACCATCGAGGCCGAGCAACTGCAGGATTTCGATTTCAGAAGTCTCATCGTTGCCGGAGACCTTCACATCCTCGATCGCGAACCCAGCAGCGGACGTCGTCGCCTCTGCAACTGCCTGGCCATGACCACCGACGGACATGCCATAAAGGCCGGTGACAGCAAAGAGCAGGACGGTCGAGACCGTACCGGTGTGAGCGGGAATATTGATACGACCCGAACCGAGGCTAACCAGGAAGCGGACTGCACGGCGCAATGGACGCGGCAGGACGAACGCATCTTCGACGTCATCGATGGCGAGCGGGACGCGATGACGGGACCGCCTCATATTTTTGACCGTCAGCGCAAACAAGACGCGTCCTCCACCATCCACCGGAGAAATTCACCAAACGAGTAGCCGGCATGAGCAGCCATTTCGGGCACCAGCGAGGTAGGAGTCATACCGGGCTGAGTGTTGATCTCCAGCCAGATAAGTTCACCTTCTTCGGAAAAGCGATCATCGAAACGGAAGTCAGATCGACTGACGCCGCGGCAGCCGATAGCTTCATGCGCCCTTAACGATAATGTTTGTATCTTTTGGTAAAGATTCGGTGAAATTTCCGCCGGCAGGACATGTTTTGATCCACCTTTGGCATACTTCGCGTCGTAGTCGTAGAAGCTGTGGCCGAGCGGCACGATCTCGGTAACGCCGAGAACCTTACCTCCCATCACCCCGCAGGTCAGCTCGCGGCCATGAATATAGCGCTCGACCAGCACCTCATCGCCATAGCGCCACTCCGAAGACGTTATGATTTGCGGCGGATGCGCCTGATCTTCCTTGACGATCACGACACCAAAGCTCGACCCCTCGCGCACCGGCTTGACGACATAAGGCGGCTTCATCGGATGCTCGCTGACGATGCGGAAACGATCCATGACGAGCGAAGCTGCGACGGGAATGCCAGCAGCGGCCGCGACCGTCTTTGCCCGCGCCTTATCCATCGCAAGAGCCGAGGCAAGCACGCCGGAATGGGTATAGGGAATCTGGAGGTATTCGAGGATACCCTGAATGGTGCCGTCCTCGCCGAACGGTCCGTGCAGAGCATTGAAGACGACATCCGGCTTCAGCTCGGCCAAACGGCTGGCAACATCATGATCGACGTCGACGCGAGTGATCTGAAAGCCTTCGGCTTCGAGGGCGTCAGCGCATGCCTTTCCCGAGGAAAGGCTGACAGGCCTCTCCGAGGAAAATCCGCCCAAAAGGACAGCCACATGCTTGGCACCCATTAATACCCCCGACTTCACGGTCTCTGCTCTGCTTTTGCCGGGCCTCGCCTAACAGCGATTCTCGCCCCGCTTTCAATAGGTCGATTAGAACAACATTAAGGTTAATGAAGCGTTTACTTTCGTTAACTTTCGGCCGCTCTGCTGATGCTCGAATGGTTCGAATCAAATCGATCTAAAGAATTCTGCCATTAGATTCAGAGAGTTGCTACTTTTGAAATCGCTACATTTAGATTTTTCAAACAAAGAGGCCCGCATCGAAGGATCCGATGCGGGCCTGAAAGCCTTAAAATTGCACGCTGATTTTACTCGCTATCGTCGACCAATTTCCAGACGAGGCCGCCCAATGCACCCCCCACGATCGGCGCGACCCAGAACAGCCAAAGCTGCTGCAGCGCCCAACCGCCGACGAACAGGGCCTGACCTGTCGAACGGGCCGGATTGACCGAGGTGTTGGTGATCGGGATGGAAATCAGATGGATCAGCGTCAGTGCCAAGCCGATGGCGATCGGCGCGAAGCCAGCTGGCACCTTGCTGCTCGTCGATCCGAGAATCACGACGAGGAAGAACAAGGTCAACACGATCTCGGCCACAAGAGCCGATACCATGGAGTAGCCGCCGGGCGAATGCTCTCCGTAACCATTCGCAGCAAAGCCGCCGAGCTGGAAATCAGCCTTGCCGCTGGCGATCAGATAAAGCACGGCAGCAGCGGCGATGGCACCGACGACCTGCGCGATGATATAGGGAATAAGCTGCCCACCGGGAAAACGGCCGGCCACGGTCAGGCCAACCGATACGGCTGGATTGAAGTGCCCGCCCGATATGCCGCCGACGGCAAAAGCCATAGTCAGCACAGTCAGACCGAACGCGAAGGCAACACCAAGAAAACCAATACCGAGGCTCGGAAATGCTGCTGCGAAGATCGCGCTGCCGCAGCCGCCAAATACGAGCCAGAATGTTCCAAGAAATTCAGCTATAAGCTTTTTCTGCATGAAATATTTCCCCTTTGCCCTCAACCGAAGCGAAAATCAGCCATTTACGAAAAGATTCCGGGAAGGTCTCGCCGGAAAGACACATACGCGGTGGCAAACATTCGCCCAGTTGCTCGCGAATCAACCATTGCGGCTAAATAGTAGCATGCAACCGTTGATTTCTTGCGCAGTTGGCGTTTGCGTTGAACAAAAATTACGCTAAGGACAGATTCTGTCCGCTAAGTACCCCTTAGAATCGTCCAAAATGGTGGGAACATGACTGACGCGATATCTCCTTTATCGCCGACCCCCTCGTCATCGAACAACGCCGTTGCCAATTCTCCGGCACGTGTTCTGATCGCGAGCCTTATCGGCACAACGATCGAATTCTTCGATTTTTACGTTTATGCGACGGCGGCGGTTATCGTCTTCCCGAAGCTGTTCTTCCCTGCAAGCGACCCGACATCTGCAACGCTGCAGTCTTTCGCAACCTTTTCCATCGCCTTCTTCGCGCGCCCGATCGGCGCGATGATCTTCGGGCACTTCGGAGACCGGGTCGGCCGAAAGGCAACGCTTGTCGCGGCCTTGATAACCATGGGCCTATCGACGGTGGTGATCGGCCTGCTGCCGACCTATACCTCGATCGGCGTTCTCGCACCGATATTGCTGGCGCTTTGCCGGCTCGGCCAAGGCCTCGGTCTCGGCGGCGAATGGGGCGGCGCAGTGTTGCTCGCCACGGAAAACGCTCCGGAAGGCAAGCGCAGCTGGTACGCCATGTTTCCGCAGCTCGGCGCACCGATCGGCTTTATCCTGTCGGCAGGTCTGTTCCTGATCCTGCGCGAGAGCATGGCTGATGCGGACTTCCTCGACTATGGCTGGCGCATTCCCTTCCTGATCAGCATCGTGCTCGTTGCCGTCGGCCTTTATGTCCGGTTGAAGATCACGGAAACTCCGGAGTTTCAGCGCGCCATCGAGAAGGAAGAACGGGTTTCCGTTCCGATCGCGGTCATCTTCCGCTCGCACTTCCGCAGCCTGATCCTCGGCACCATCATCGCGGTCGCCACCTTCGTGCTGTTCTACCTCATGACGGCCTTCACGCTGAGCTGGGGCACCCGGCCTCCCGGCAACGCTCCGCTGCCGGCAGGTCTCGGCTACTCGCAGGGCCAGTTCCTCGTCGTCCAGCTCGTCGGCGTCGTGTTCTTCGGCCTGATGATCCCGCTCTCCGGCCTGTTGTCGGACCGCTATTCGCGCCGTCTGGTTCTGATCCTGACGACGATCGGCATCCTCATCTTCGGCCTGTTCTATTCGTCGCTGCTGACGGCCGGCCTTGCGGGTGCCTTCGTCTGCTCGATCATCGGTCTGGCATTGATGGGCTTCACCTATGGTCCGATCGGCGCCGCGCTGGCAGCGCCCTTCCCGACCACGGTGCGCTATACCGGCGCCTCGATGACCTTCAATCTCGGGGGCATCGTCGGTGCGTCTCTGGCTCCCTACATCGCCACATGGCTCGCAACGACCTACGGCCTCGTCTATGTCGGCTATTATCTGGCCGCCGCCGCCCTGCTCTCGCTGATCGGCATACTACTCTCGGGCAATGACGAAGTCTGAGAAAACAAGCATAACCAATTGAAAAGGCCGGGTGAAAACCCGGCCTTTTTCTTGAATCAATTTAAGAGGTTTGGGCCGATTGCGGCACCAATCTATTCCGTCGTAACGCCCTGGAACGGGCGAACTTCGCGACCGGGCATGAAGTGGCCGAAGCGCTTGATTTCCCATTCCAGCTTGACACCGGAACTCTCGAAGACCTCGCGGCGTACCTGTTCGCCGAGATATTCCAGATCGTAGCCCGTCGCCTGCTCCATGTTGATCATGAAGTTGCAATGCAACGACGACATCTGCGCGCCGCCGATCACAAGACCGCGGCAACCGGCTTCATCGATCAGCTTCCAGGCGGAAAGGCCTTCAGGGTTCTTGAAAGTCGACCCCCCGGTCTTCTCGCGAATGGGCTGCACCGTCTCGCGATGCGCACGCACGGCATCCATCTCAGCGCGGATCTTGGCGCGATCTTCGGGATAGCCTTCGAAAAGGACATGCGTGAAGATCAAGTCTTCCGACGCGTCCGAATGCCGATAGCTGTAGCCCATCTCGGCGTTGGTCAGCACATGCTTTTCGCCCTTGCGGTCGATTGCATGAACTTCAATGACGCGCTCGCGGGTCTCGGCGCCATTGGCGCCGGCATTCATCCGCGCGGCGCCGCCGATACTGCCCGGAATGCCGTAGAAGAAATGGAAACCGCCAATGCTGTTGTCCATCGCCATGGCGGCGACGTGCTTGTCCGGGCAGATGGCGCCGGCCAGAATACGGTTCTCACCTGCAAGCTCGACCGCGCCGAAGCCCTTGGCCGAAAGCCTGAGGACGACGCCCGGAATGCCTCCGTCGCGCACCAATATGTTCGACCCCACGCCGACGACCGTCAGCGGTACTTCTTCCGGCAGGATCTTCAGGAAGGCGATCAGGTCGTCCGTATCGTGCGGCTGAAACATGAGCTCCGCCAATCCACCGGCGCGAAACCACGTGACGCGATCCATCGGCGCGTCCGGCGTCAGCCTTCCCCTGATGTCCTTTACGCTGTCGCCGAGCGACGCCAGAAGCTTTTCTCCATTTACCTGTTTCATGCGGATTTACCCGAGAGGCCTTCCAATTCCTTTGGCAATGATGCTGCCCAATATGTGATACTGCCAGCCCCCAACAAAACCACAAAATCACCCGGTTGCGCAATCTCCGCAACCATAGCGGCAAGATCTTCCTGTGACGACAGATAGCGCGCGTCGCGATGACCGCTAGCCTTGATGCGCGACACGAGAGTCTGTGAATCCGCGCCTTCGATGGCATCTTCACCAGCGGCGTAGACCGGCGCCAGGAAGATGCTGTCGGCATCGTTGAAGCAGGCGGCAAACTCTTCGAAAAGGCTCGACAGGCGCGTGTAGCGATGCGGCTGATGCACGGCGATGACACGGCCCTTGCAGGCCTCGCGCGCAGCCTTCAGCACGGCCTTGATCTCGACCGGGTGATGACCGTAATCGTCGAAAACCTTCACCCCGTTCCATTCGCCCGTCAGCGTGAAGCGCCGCTTGACGCCGCCGAAGGACGCCAGCCCCTTGGCGATCGCCTCGTTGGAGATGCCCAACCGATTGGCAACGGCAACAGCCGCCGTCGCGTTGGAAATATTGTGACGTCCGGGCATCGGCATCACGAGATCCTTGATATGGATCACCTTGCCGGTGCGGCGTCTGCGAATTTCGACATCGAACAGCGACCGCGTGCCTTCGACGCGCACATTCATGAAACGCACGTCGGCCTGCGGATTCTCACCATAGGTAATGACCTTGCGGTCCTCGATGCGCCCCACGAGCGCCTGCACTTCCGGATGATCGATGCACATCACGCCGAAGCCGTAGAACGGCACGTTCTCGACGAACTGCCGGAAAGCCGCGCGGACGGCATCGAAATTGCCGTAATGGTCCAGGTGCTCCGGATCGATATTGGTAACGACCGCGACATCGGCGGGCAGCTTCAGGAACGTGCCGTCGGATTCGTCGGCCTCGACAACCATCCACTCGCCCGCGCCCATGCGCGCATTGGTGCCGTAGGCATTGATGATGCCGCCATTGATGACGGTCGGATCGAGCCCGCCGGCTTCCAGAAGCGTCGCCACGAGCGACGTGGTCGTCGTCTTGCCGTGCGTGCCGCCGATGGCGATCGCATTGCGGAAGCGCATGAGTTCGGCGAGCATTTCGGCACGACGCACCACCGGCAGCAGCTTCTCGCGCGCAGCAATGAGTTCCGGGTTACTCTTCTTGATGGCAGTGGAAACGACCACGACTTCCGCGTCGCCGAGATTCTCCGCCTTGTGACCGATATGGACCGGAATGCCCTTGTCGCGCAGCCGTTGTACGTTGGCGCTTTCCGATTGGTCGGATCCCTGCACGCGATGGCCGAGGTTATGCAACACCTCGGCGATGCCGCTCATCCCGATACCACCGATACCGATAAAATGCACAAGGCCGATTGCCTTCGGCAGCTTCATACGCCTGCCCCCTTGAATTGCTGAATTGAACGTCCCCCGGCAATAGCCTCAACCATGTCGGCAAGCAAGTTAGCCGCATCCGGCTTGCCTGCCTGCTTGGCGGCCGCCGCCATCTTGGCGAGTTTTTCCGGCATGGTCATGGAGCCGCGCAGGATCGTGGAAAGCTTTTCCGGCGTCAGTTCCGATTGCGCGATGACCTTGACGCCGCCGGTTGCCGCCAGTGCTGCGGCATTGGCCGCCTGATCGTGATCGAGCGCATGCGGATAGGGCACCAGGATGGCCGGACGGCCGATTACTGCCAATTCAGATACCGTGGAAGCACCGGAACGGCAGAGAACCAGATGTGCAGCACCGATACGCTCGGCCATATCGTTGAAGAATGGCGCGACATCGGCGCCCATCTCCAGCTTTCTGGTGCAGCTGTTGACCGTCTCCATATCCTCGGGACGCACTTGCTGCGTGATCCGCAACCGCTTGCGCAGCGGCTCTTCCAACAGGCTGATGGCCGTCGGCACCGCTTTTGAGAAATATTGTGCGCCCTGGCTGCCGCCGAAAACGACCAGATTGAACGGATCGTCCGGAACGGAAGGCACATAGGGCCGCTTCGCAGCTTCGATGACGGCCGGACGTACGGGGTTGCCCGTTGTGACCGTCTTCTCCCCAAACGGCCCCTCTTCCGAAAGGAAACCGCCCGCAATCGCCCGCACCCGCGTCGCCAGCATCTTGTTGGCGCGGCCCATGACGGCATTCTGCTCATGCAGCATCGACGGCACGCCCATGCGCGTAGCCGCAAGCAATGGCGGAACAGTCGGATAACCGCCGAAACCGACGACGCAGACGGGCTTGATTCTCTGGATCAGCTTGCGCGCGGCGCGCATGCCCGTCCACAGCGTCCAAAGGGCGCGCGCAACCTTCAACGGGCTCTTCGAGCCGATCGTTGCCGAGGGCACGACGTGGATCTCATCGGCCGGAAATTTGCCGGCATAGCGTTCGGCGCGGCTGTCGGTGACCAGGTGCACGGAATAGCCGCGCTCCTTCAGCTTGTAGGCCAGAGCTTCGGCCGGAAATACGTGGCCGCCGGTTCCGCCGGCGGCAAGAAGGACAATGCCTTTACTCATAATTTTCGCTCCAGCGAAGACCCCATTACTCGGGGCATCTCCCTGATATAGGAAGTCGCCACGACCGCGTCATCAGCGCGGACCAAGCCCCCCTCATAGACCGGCGCCTGTGCAAAAGCGACCGGAGAATGAACGGGAAGTATGGGGTGAAGTAAGGGCAAGTCCACGATGCTACTCCGCCGGCAGTCCATGCGTAACACGGAACATGCTGCGATCCTGCGCACGCTTTTCCGGGCGGTGACGCGTCAGCGCCAGAATGAAGCCTGCGGTCACGCAGATCGCGGTCATCGACGAACCACCATAGGAAATCAGCGGCAGGGTCATGCCCTTGGCGGGCAGCAGCTGCAGGTTCACGCCGATATTGATGATCGACTGAATGCCGATCTGCAGCACCAGGCCGGCAACCGCGAAACGATTGAAGTCGTTCTTCTCCCTGTAGGCATGCGACAGGCCGCGCAGCACGAGGAAGGCGAAGACGCAGACGAGTACCATGCAGAAGATCACGCCGAACTCTTCTGCGGCCACCGAGAAGATGAAGTCGGTATGGGCGTCCGGGATGATCCGCTTGACGACGCCTTCGCCCGGGCCGACGCCGAACCAGTTGCCATGGACGATCGCCTGCTTGGCGGTATCGACCTGGAAGGTGTCGCCCTCACCGGTCATGAATTTATTGACGCGTTGCGCCACGTGATCGAAGACGTAATAGGCCGCAACGAAACCACCGGCGCCAAAGCCGCCAAGAACGATGATCCAGAGCCAGGGCATGCCGGCCATGAAGAACATGCCACCCCAGACGGCCGTCGTCAGGATCGTCTGTCCAAGGTCCGGCTGCGCGACGAGCAGCGCAACGACGATGCCGAACAGAATGATGGCAAAGAGATTGCCCGGAATTTCCGGCTGGCGCGCATGCTCGGCAAACAACCAGGCGCAGACGACGACGAAAGCGGGCTTCATGAATTCCGAAGGCTGGATCGACAGCGCCGCGATGTTGACCCAACGCCGCGAACCCTTGACCTCGATGCCGAAGAATAGCGCGAAAAGCATCATCGCCAGCGAAACGATCAGCAGGATGACCGCCGTGCGCCGTACCTGACGAGGCGACATGAACGAAATGCCGATCATCGCCGCGATCGCCGGAACGAGGAACAGGGCGTGGCGCTTGACGAAATGGAAAGGCTCAAGCCCGATGCGCTCTGCCACCGCCGGCGACGCCGCGAAGGAGAGCATGAAACCGATACCGATCAACAGGATGAAAAGGGCAAGGAATACACGGTCGATGGTCCAGAACCATTCGGCCAAGGCCCCACGTTCAACGCGGCTTACCATATCATTTGCCTCCAGTTGCTGAACCGATCAGCATGGTGACGCCCTCGATCGCAGCCACATGGCTGACGAACGCGTCACCCCTGACCTCGAAATTCTTATACTGATCGAAACTTGCGCAAGCCGGTGACAACATTACCGCCGCAGACTGATGCTCGTCCCCGTCCGCGTCCGCGGCCGCATGCGCCACCGCTCGCTCCAGCGTGCCGGAGATCTCGTAGGGCACCTGTTCACCGAGCGTTGCCGCAAAGGCAGGAGCAGCCTCACCGATCAGATAGGCTTTTGCGATGCGCGGAAAGAGCGGTGCGAGCGTCGTAATGCCACCCTCTTTCGGCAGACCGCCGGCAATCCAGTAGATATTCTCGTAGCTCGAAAGCGCCGGCGCCGCGGCATCCGCATTGGTTGCCTTGGAGTCGTTGACGAAGACGACCCGACCGCGCCGGCCAACGGGCTGCATGCGATGCTTGAGACCTGGGAAGGATTTCAACCCTGCGCGAATCTCATCGGCGGTGACGCCAACCGCAAGGCAAGCGGCAATCGCCGCTGCTGCATTTTGTGCGTTATGACCACCGCGCAAGGTTTGGATACCGTCGAGATCGGCGATCCCACTCGCTGCACCGTTCGATGCCCGCATGATGCGGCTGCCCTCGGCATAGAGACCATCCGCCAACGCATGCCGGCGCGAGATTCGCGTCACCTTGGTGCCCGCCCGCTCGATGCGATCGGCGACCAGCGAGGAATAGCTGTCATCGATACCGACGACTGCAACGCCACTGCCCGCAACGAGGCGCTCCTTGATATCGGCATAATGCTGCATGGTGCCATGCCGGTCGAGATGATCGGGCGTCAGATTCAGCAAAATACCGGCAGAAGGATCGAGCGTCGGCGCGAGATCGATCTGGTAGGAAGAGCATTCGACGACGTAGAAACGGCCGGCCTTCGGCGGGTCGAGCGTCAGGATTGCCGTACCGATATTACCGCCGAGCTGCGTATCGCGACCGCTCGATTGCAGGATATGAGCGATCAGGGCCGTTGTGGTCGACTTGCCGTTCGTTCCAGTGATAGCGATGAATGGACAATCCGGCGCATGCGCTCGCCGCTCGCGCACGAAGAGTTCGACATCGCCGACGACTTCCACGCCAGCGGCATGTGCGAGATCGACCGTCCAGTGCGGCTTCGGATGCGTCAGCGGTACGCCCGGCGACAAGACGAAGACCGACAGGGCATTCCAATCGATCGTCCTGAGATCGGCAACCGGGATGCCCTCGGCCGCCGCATTGCCCACGCTGTCGGGATTGTCATCCCAGGCCGTGACCTCGGCGCCACCGGCAACAAGCGCACGCGCCGTCGCAAAGCCCGAACCGCCAAGACCGAAGAGTGCGACCTTCTTTCCTTTCAGCGTGGTGACAGGGATCATCGGAGCCTCACCGCAGCTTCAGGGTGGAGAGACCGATCATCGCCAGAATGACTGCGACGATCCAGAAACGAACAACCACCTGGCTTTCCGTCCAGCCCTTCTTCTCGAAGTGATGGTGGATCGGCGCCATCAGGAACACCCGGCGCTTCGTCATCTTGAAGAAGCCAACCTGGATGATGACCGAAAGCGCTTCGACGACGAAGAGACCGCCGATGATCGCCATGACGATCTCATGCTTCGTAGCGACAGCAACCGAGCCGATCATGCCGCCCAGCGCCAAAGAACCGGTATCGCCCATGAAGATTGCGGCCGGCGGCGCATTGAACCAGAGGAATCCGAGGCCGGCGCCGATGACAGCACCGAGAACGACGGCCAATTCGCCCGTGCCCGGCACGAAATTGATCGCGAGGTAGTCGGCGAAGACGAAGTTGCCGGCGAGATAGGCGATGACGCCGAAGGACGCAGCCGCGATCATGACCGGCACGATCGCAAGCCCGTCAAGACCGTCGGTCAGGTTGACGGCATTGCCAGCGGCTACGATGACGAAGGCACCGAAGAATACGAAGAACATGCCGAGATTGAGCAGCAGGTTCTTGAAGAAGGGGAAAGCGACCGACGAGCCGAAGGTCGAGCCGGCGGGACCGGAAGACAGTGCGGTCGTCATCATGAAGTACACGGCGATCGCCGCGATGACGAATTCGATGCCCAGGCGCGCGCGACCGGAGAAACCCTTGTCGCTCTGCTTCGTCACCTTCAGATAATCGTCATAGAAGCCAATGGCGCCAAATCCGAGCGTAACGAGCAGCGTGGCGACTACGTAGACATTGGCCAGATCCGCCCAAAGCAGCGACGACACAACGATGCCAGCAAGGATCATCAGGCCGCCCATGGTCGGCGTGCCCGCCTTCTTGAAGTGTGTCTGAGGACCATCCGCGCGAATCGGCTGTCCCTTACCCTGGCGCACGCGCAGCGAAGAGATGATTCGCGGTCCGAAAAGGAAGACGATCAACGCTGAGGTAAACAGAGCACCGCCGGTACGGAACGTGATGTATCTGAACAGATTGAGGAATCTGAAATGTGTACTGAAAAATTGAATATGGTCCGACAGTTCGGCTAGCCAAATCAGCATAAGAGCCCTTTCTAAAGCCCCTGATGGGTGCGGGTGCCCGTGTCGGAAAATGCGGGAAACTTGTCAAGCAAGCCGGCCACGATCTTTCCAAACTTCATCCCCAACGACGATTTCACCATCAACACGTCGCCAGGGGCGACCGAGTTGAGCGCGAATTCCGAGAGTTCCTCCGTCGTCTCACGATATTCGACATGAACACTTTCCGGCAGCTCATCCCTCAAAGCCGCCATCTCCGGACCCGCCAGCCAGACATGCTCGATACCGGCCGCCAAAAGCGGTCCGGCAAGGTTTGCATGAACCTGCTGGGCGTAATCCCCCATTTCCAACATGTCGCCGAGGACGGCGATCCGCCTGCCCGTCCGACCGCCGACACCCGCATTCGGCAATGTCGTCGCCAGCAGCCCGATGGCTGCGCGCATGGAAGCGGGATTGGCATTGTAGCTCTCATCGATCAGCGTGAAGTAGCCATTGCCGATCGCGCGTTTATGGCGCTGCCCTCTGCCCTTTTCCGGCTGCAGGTCCGCCAGCGCCGCGACAGCCTGGTCAAGATCCGCCTCGACGATCATGACAGCGCCGAGCACGGCAAGCGCATTCTCGGCGATGTGACGACCCGGCGCACCGATCGCCACTTCCAGCGTCTCGCCGCCGATGGTCAGCCAGAGAGTCGAGTTCTCTTCCGAGGCATTGAATTCGGCGAGACGCACATCGGCCTTGGCATGCTGGCCGAAGCTGTGAATGTGTTCGATGCCTGCCGCCGTCGCTGCGCGCTCCAGCATCTCGAACTGGTCGTTGTCGTGGTTGAGGATGGCATGCCCGCCGGGCACCACGCCGTCGAAAATCTCGGCCTTGGCTGCGGCGATCTCGCCAATGCTGTTGAAATTGCCCAGATGTGCCGGCGCAATCGTGGTGATGATGGCGACATCCGGCTGCACCATCTTTGCGAGCGGCCTGATCTCCTCGGCATGGTTCATGCCGATTTCGAAAACGCCGAAATCCGTATCTTCGGGCATGCGTGCAAGAGTGAGCGGCACGCCCCAATGATTGTTGAAGGAGGCAACGGAGGCATGCACCTTGCCCGATGGTGTCAGCGCACGGCGCAGCATCTCTTTCGTGGTCGTCTTGCCCACGGATCCGGTGACGGCGATGATCTTGGCCTGCGTACGCTGACGAGCCGCAACGCCCAGCCGCGCCAAAGCCGCCAACACATCATCCACGACGACCTTCGGCACGGTCAGGCTGCCCATTGCAGGCAGACGCGCCTCGCTGATGACGATAAAGGCCGCGCCGTTCGCCATGGCGACATTGGCATAGTCGTGACCATCGACACGATCGCCCTTGATGGCGAAAAAGGCCTCGCCCGGCTTGATGGAGCGACTGTCTATGGAAATGCCCGTAATGCCGGCAGGCAGCGATCCGACGAAGCGGCCCGAGATTGCAGCGATCAGATCCTCAGTTGTCCATAGCCAGCTCAAGACTTCAATTCCTCCAATGCTTTGCGCAGTTCGGCATGATCGGAGAAAGGCAGCGTTACGCCGCCGATCGTCTGCCCTTCCTCATGCCCCTTGCCGGCGACGATCAGCGTGTCGCCGGATTTCAGCATGCCGACGCCCTTGTGGATAGCTTCGGCGCGATCGCCGACCTCCGTGGCGCAGGCAGCCGCTGCCATAATTTCCGCGCGGATAACAGCCGGATCTTCGGAACGCGGATTGTCGTCGGTCACGACGACCACATCGGCGAGACGGCAGGCGATTTCGCCCATGATCGGGCGCTTGCCACGATCGCGGTCGCCACCGCAGCCGAAGACGACGATGACGCGGCCGGTCGTGAACGGCCGCACCGAATTCAGGACGTTTTCCAGCGCGTCCGGCTTGTGAGCGTAGTCGACATAGGCAAGCGCGCCGTCATGTGTATGACCGACGAGCTCGAGACGGCCGGATGCGCCGACGAGCTTCTCCAGCGCCGCCATTGCAACCGACACGGCAACACCCGTCGATATGGCAAGACCGGCAGCGACAAGCGCATTGGCAACCTGGAAATCGCCCGCCAGCGGGATATGGATTTCGAAAATCTCATCGCCGACATGGACTTCGGCGATCTGCTTGTGGCGGAAATGCTCGACGCGCTTCAGCGTCAGGAAATCGCCCTTGCGTCCCACCGTGCGCACATCTTGCCCGGCGGCACGAGCTGCAGCGATCGCCTGCTCCGACCAGACATCATCGGCAAAGATCACCGCCGGCGAACCTTTCGGCAGCAGATCTCTGAACAGCCGCATCTTGGCGGCCATGTAGTCCTCGACCGTCGGATGGTAGTCCATGTGGTCGCGACCGAGATTGGTAAAGGCGGCGGCGGCGAGCTTGACGCCATCGAGCCGGAATTGATCGAGGCC
Source organism: Martinezella miluonensis (assembly GCF_900094545.1). Classification (GTDB taxonomy): domain Bacteria; phylum Pseudomonadota; class Alphaproteobacteria; order Rhizobiales; family Rhizobiaceae; genus Rhizobium; species Rhizobium miluonense. The sequence goes on along the minus strand of NZ_FMAH01000031.1, from coordinate 18,340 downwards.
GTGGCTGGAGGCTTCCATCGCCGCATGGGTGACGCCTTCGTCGGCAAGTTCGGCAAGCAGCGCGTGCAGCGACGCCGGATCCGGTGTCGTCAACGAGCCATAATCGTTGCGGGTCGGCGACACCACGCCCGTCGTGCCGATCATCGCGGCTGGGTGTCCGGCAAAGGCCCAGATCTGCCGAGTGAAGGATGCGACCGAAGTCTTGCCTGCGGTGCCGGTCACTGCAACCATGGTCTCCGGCTGACGTCCGTAGAAACGGGAGGCGGCAACCGCAAGAAACCGGCGCGGCTCGGATACCCGCAGCAAGGGCACACCGTTCGCGGCGCCTCCAGGCCCCGCAACGATGACGGAAGCGCCGCGTGAAACAGCATCGGCGATGAAGCTTGCTCCATCAGCCTTCGTGCCGGCGACGGCAACAAAGGCCATGCCCGGCGATACCTGTCGGCTGTCGGCAGAAATCCCGACTATCTCGAGATCGCCAAGCGCTCCGTCAATCTGTGTGTTGAGTTCCGGAAATCCATCTCCGGCAATATCCCGCAGTTTCATCGAATGTACTTTTCGCTCTTGATCGACCCGCCCTCTCGCGAATCGACCCGTGTATTCTTTCACGCTTAATAAGACGCCAGCAAGGCCGAGTTATCTTTTCCAAAGCTGGGTTGTACTCCGAGGATGGGCGCAGCTCTGGCGATGATGTCGCGGGCGATCGGCAGTGCCGTAAAGGCCGAGATCGTGCCGCCGCCGCGCTCGCCGCTCTTCGGCTCATCGATGAAGGTCATGACCATATATTGCGGATTGTCGATCGGGAACGCCGCCAGGAAGCTGTTGAAGTTCAGCGTATGCGAATAGCGACCGTTGACGACCTTGTCGGCCGTGCCGGTCTTGCTGCCGACATTATAGCCGGGAACACGGGCGTTCCGGCCGGAGCCACGGGTGCCGTTAAATTCGAGCAGGTAACGAACGTCGTCGCTGGTGCTCTTCTTGACCACCATCTTTGCGATCGAATCGGCTTGATCACGCGAACGAGGCAGGAAGGTCGGCTCGATCAGCTTGCCGCCGTTGACCAACGCTGCCGCTGCAACCGCAGTCTGCAGCGGTGTGGTCGAGACGCCGTGGCCGAAGGAAATGGTGATCGAGTTGATCTTCTTCCAGACGCGAGGCTGGCTCGGCGCCTTCACCTCAGGCAATTCGGTGTCCATCTTGTTGAGCAGGCCCAGGCGGGTCAGAAATTCCTTGTGCGCGTCGATCCCGACAAGATCGGCGATCTTCGCCGTACCGATGTTCGACGAATACTGGAAGATTTCCGGAACGCTCAGCACGCGACGCTGGCCATGGAAGTCATGAATGGTAAAGCCGCCGATGCGGATCGGGTTCGTCGCATCGAAAGCGTCGCGCAAGCTGATCTTACCGGAATCGAGCGCCATCGCCATGGTGAAGGTCTTGAAAGTCGATCCCATTTCGAACGTGCCGTTCGTCATGCGATTGAGCCATCCCTCGCTGGCGCCTTCGTTCGGATAGTTCGGATCGAAGTCGGGAGCCGAGGCCATGCCCAGCACCTCGCCGGTGTGCACGTCGATCACCGCTGCGCCTGCACCCTTCGCCTGGAAGTTCTTGACGGCGTTGACGACCGCGTCGCGGACGATGCCCTGCACACGCAGATCGATCGAAAGCTTCACCGGCTGCAGCGGCTGGTCGTTGGTCATGCCTGCGGCTGCCAGATCGGCGAGGCCCTGATTATCGATGTATTTCTCCATCCCGGCAACGCCGCGATTGTCGATGTTGACATAGCCGAGAATATGGGGGGCGGTCGTGCCGCCCGGATAGAAGCGACGCTTCTCGGGACGGAAGCCGATTCCGGGGATGCCAAGCGCCAGGATCTGGCTCTGCTGCTTCGGCGTCAGTTGCCGGCGAAGCCAGGCAAAATGCGAGTTTTTGGCAGCAAGCTTCCTGTAAGTGGACTTCGCATCGAGATCCGGCAGGACCTTGCGCAGCTCTTCGACGGCCTCGTCGGCATCGATGATCTTGTTCGGCTCGGCAAACAGCGAGACGGTACGGATGTCGGTTGCCAGCAGAGCGCCATTGCGGTCGACGATATCTGGGCGCGAGGCCATCAGGCGATCCGGCGGCAGAATGCTGGAGGTGGTGTCGGGCGGCGTCATGGCGAACTGGGCAAGCCGGCCGCCGATCACGCAATAGATAGCGATGAAGCTACCCACCAGCAGAACAACGCGGCTTTTGGCCTGATTGGCCTTGCGCTTGCGCGCCCCTTCGAACCGCGAACGGGAAAAACCATCGCTCGGTCGATTGTTGCCGTCGGTGGAGAAATGCGCCTTGCTCTTCAAGACCATGATGCGGGAAAGGAAAGACATTATTCAGCCACCGATCCCGTTGCGATGTTGTCGATTTCCGGCTTCTTGCGCTTGGCCAAGGCGGGCGTCTTCGGCCGAGGCGCCGGAGCGGACGCAACGTCGGCGATGGCCTTTCTGATCTGCGCGTCGGTCGTGTCACCATTCTTGGAGGCTGCAGCGGCAAGCCCCTTGGAACCGACCGGCTTGCCGCTCTTGCCGCTGTCCTTCGCATCCGCCACGATTGGCGGCGGAACCTGCGAGCGCAGCATCGGCAGCTCGCTCGGCTGAACGATGGACGTCGAAAGGGTCGGCTGCAGCTGAAGCTCTTTGCTGTAGTTGTTGACCAGACGCTCGAGGCGGTTCGGCTGCGAGACCAAGGCCCAGTCGGCCTTGAGGAGTTCGATCGTGTCCTTCTCGAGCTTGATATCGGCCTCGAGACGACGAACCTCTTCCAGCTTCAACTCAGCCCGGTGCTTGATCGTATAGGTCACGCTGGCCATCGCCGTCATGACGCCAATCAGCACGATGTCAAAAGTCTTCAGCATATCAACCTCCGAGCTTTCCGAGACTGGCGAGATTGGGCAGATCGAAGATCGAGAGATCGGCGGCCTCGGCGGGCGCCGTGGTGCGAAGGCCGGCACGCAATTTGGCCGAGCGCGCCCGCGGATTGGCTTCCGCCTCCGCATCGCTGGCTGAAACCATCGACTTACCGATGGCATCGAAGGTTGCCGCCCGCTCATGCACCATCGGCATGTGGCGGGATCCGGCAGCACGGCCGGAGCGATCGGCAAAGAACTTCTTGACGATCCGGTCTTCCAGGGAATGGAAGGTTACGACAACCAGGCGCCCGCCCGGCTTGAGCGCGCGCTCGGCGGCAAACAGCGCCTGAGCCAGTTCGCCGAGCTCGTCGTTGACGAAGATGCGCAATGCCTGGAAGACGCGCGTGGCAGGATGGATCTTATCCTTGGCCTTTCGCGGCGTCACGATCTCGATCAGACCGGCGAGGTCGCGGGTGGTCACGAAGGGAGCCTCGGCACGCCGCTTTTCGATGGCATGCGCGATCCGCGGCGCCTGTTTTTCCTCGCCCAGAAACGCGAAGATGCGAATGAGATCCGCCAGTTTGGCACGATTGACGACATCGGCCGCCGACACGCCGCTTGCCGACATGCGCATGTCCAGCGGGCCGCTCTTATTGAAGGAAAAGCCGCGCTCCGCCTCATCGATCTGCATGGAAGAGACGCCGATATCGAGCACGACGCCATCGAGACCGCCGGCGGGCGCATGATCGGAGAGCTGAGAGAACTGCGACTGAATGAGCTTGAGCCGACCCCCATGAGCCGCGACGATCGCCTGCCCAGCCGAAATCGCCGTCGGATCGCGATCGAGCGCGATCACATCGGCACCACCAGCCAGGATAGCCGAGGTATAGCCACCCGCGCCGAACGTTCCATCGAGAATGATCTTGCCAGGTGCGGGGGCCAGCGCCTCGAGCACTTCGGAAAGGAGAACCGGAATGTGACGAACCGGTCCGCCACCGGCATCAGAAGAACCTCCGCCTGAATTCGCCACCATTCCGCTTCCCCGTTCTATTCCGAGCGCCTGCCCGCCAGCCTGCGCTCCTCTCGTGCCTGCGCCTGCAAAGCCAGAAAGGCTTCCGGTCGCCACAATTGAAAATGATCCGCCCGACCGACGAAGGTCACTTCGCCTGCAATTCCGGTGAAGTCGCGGATGAAATCCGTGACCATCAGCCGCCCTTCCGCATCGAGCTTCACGAAGACCCCGCCCCCATGAATGAGGAGCGACATCTGGTTCGCCGCCGGCGAAAAAGGATCGTCCGCCGCGATCTGCCGTTCGAAGCGATCGAGCAGATCGAGACCGCCGACACTGATCGCCGGAAAAACAAAATCCTGGAAGCAATAAAGCTCCTGAATATTGCGCTCGGCCAGTACGGAACGAAACGCCGCCGGCACGGAAACCCGCCCCTTGGCATCGATCCGTTTGGTCGCATTTGACAGGAAGCGGTTCATGACCCGAAACACCCGTTCCCCATGACCCGCGTGCAATCATGCGCTCGCAGACACAGCCAAAATCGGACACAGCTTCGCAAACCGAAAGAGCCGACGCCCCTTCGACACTCCCGGAACGGGAGCATTCACGGCTTTGCGATGATTGGGCTCTGATTTGCCCGTATGCAGTGTTCGTTTGGGATACCATGGGACCATATGGGCGTCAATGGGATGAAGCCACGTCAGCCATGGCAACAGCTCGAATATTCATAAGCCGTTAAGTTTAACGAAAGGTTAGGATCACCTTCAGCGGACACCCCGAAACGGATTGTTTTCACAGGCGAAAACTCTTGCCCGCAACAACAGGAAACCCCGGAAAACCAGGGCATCCAAAGGCTCCCGAAATTATTTTGAGAGAGCGAAAGCGCCCTTGTTGAAGGGACGTGTTGATTTGCCAGTTGGCCTGTAAGCCGGGTTCTGTATGGCTCCGGCCGAGGCCGGAACGTGGCAGCCATTCATCTGGGACGGCGCTTGCGCGACGCCTCTTGCAACCCACCCGGATGACCGGCCCGGAAACAGGCTGGAGCGCTTGCGCGCTCCGCGTCATCCCTATTCGGTTTTGCTCCCGGTGGGGTTTTCCGTGCCGTCGCTGTTTCCAGAGACGCGGTGGGCTCTTACCCCACCCTTTCACCCTTACCCGGTCACAAGACCGGGCGGTTTGCTTTCTGTGGCACTTTCCCTGAGGTTACCCTCGCCGGACGTTATCCGGCACCGTGTTTCCGTGGAGCCCGGACTTTCCTCACCTCATCGCCTTTCGGCATTGATGAAGCGCGGCTGCCCGGCCAACTGGCACTGGCTCATTAACCGAGACTTCAGGCAATTGCCACCGAAATATGCGGCTTTGCCCCGGCCCAATATCAGTTGCTGAAATGCGCTGAAAAATCCGTGCTGTAGCCTTCGTCTTTGATTCGACCTGCGAGCAGAAGCTCCGCTCCTAACCGGCCGATCTCATCGGAACTCTTGGCGGCAGTACCGCAACCGCCGGTCAAAACCGCCAGACGTGGCGACGATGTATAGCCGATCATCGGGTAGCCAGTTGGCGAATAGGAAACGGCACAGGAATTGGTGAAAGCCGGCGGGCGAGCTGCACTCGGAACAAGCTGATGGAATATCCGCACCAGATGCTCGCGCGCCTTGTCGCGGCCGTGCGTGCGGAACCACGCACGCAGCCGCGTCTCGTTTTCAAACTGAAGATCGTCCGGATCACCGCCGATCTTGATGTAATACCTGCCATCCGGATAACGGATCGGCGGCAGCATATAGATGCTGTCCACGTCGCCTGGCGTCACCGAAATTAGAGAGGGCATGCCGGAAAGCGCTTCGGCTTCGCTTTCGCTCACCTCGAAAAAGGTGACCGTGCGGCCATAAACCTTCATCTCAACAGGTCGCTGCAAGAGATTCTCGGCAATGGAGAAACCGCCGGCGGCCAGCAGCACTTTTTCGGCGCTGAAAGTCTCGCCCTCGGCGGTCGTCACAACGGCGAGGCCGGCCTCATCGCGGATCGACAGGGCAGTCTGCTTGATCACGCGCGCCCCGGCCTTTTCCGCCAGCAGCGACTGCGCCTTCACCAGCCGGCGTGGGCTGATATGGCCAGCACCATACGGTTCAAACACCCCTTCGCTTCCTGACGCAAAGGAGAAGAAGGGAAACTTCGCCTTAAGCCCGGCATCGTCGAGGATATCAGTTCGAACGCCGAGCCGCCCGGCTGCTTCGACGACATCGTCGACATAAGTGGTTTCGCTTCCCCGCTTCGGGCCGGTGACGAGGCAGCCGACGGGCGCATAGAATTGGATGCCGCTATCCCGTTCGATTTCCGCGTAGCGGCTGATCGAACGATTTGCGAGGCGGGCCCAATCCTGGTCCGGATCGATCGTCCGGGTAATGCGGCCCTCGTCATAATGGCTGCCGAAGACGCCCCCATGGCTATCGCGGTTCTCGGGTTCATCAGGCCCGATGACAGCAATGCCGTCCGTTTGCCTGGCCAGATGACGGGCGGCAGCTGCCCCCATCATACCCCGACCGACGACGATGAACCTGAAATCCGCTGCCATGCTACAACCCTCGCAAATGATGGTCGTTCGATAACATGGAAAGCGATTCCGCCCTACCCGCTACCTTGAGCATGACGTCAGTTCAGAAGCGCCAAGACCTTGCCGCAATAACGCTTCGAAACCGGGTTCATGCGCGTGGCGCCATGACCGGCATTGTATTTCAGGATGGTATTGCAGGTCGGGCCACCGCCGAGGTTCTGCGCCATGGCTAGATATTTCATGCCGAACTTGATGTTCGTCTCGGGATCGTAAAGCCCCTTGGCACGACCGGAATAGCCCATCAGCCGCGCCGTTGCCGGCTTGATCTGCATCAGGCCGATTTCCCCGGCGCTTCCGTGCGTTTTTGGATTGAAGTTGCTTTCGATCTTAATGACGGCCTTCGCCAGATCGACGGACACGCCGTTCTGCTTGGCATATTTGGTAATCAGTGCGGAGTAATGATCTTGCCGTACGAAGGAATCTTCGGCGCTACGCATTTCGGTGGGAACATTGGGCGTTGGAAAGCCGGTGGTGCGGCTGACAGTCTTGAGAGGAGCGGTCCGTTGCTTTGCATCAAGCGGTCCCGCAAAGGCACAATTATAGCCCACCAGCAGCATGCCCACGCACGCTGCTGCCGCAACAATCAAATTTTTCATGTAGTCTTTTGTCTCCGGGCGCGGGACTGCGGACAGCCTCAAGCCGTCCGTCCGGTTGGAGGCAAAAAGAGCCACCGGAGTGCACAGTCCCCATTTGTCGTCTACGACCGCGCGACACACAAACCAGACGGCGCGGCCGCCGTTCAGTGAGCGCCGTTAGATCAACGTAATGCGGAGATAATAGGGAAAAGCTGTGGCATAGCAGGGAGTTACGCACTTTATGGATCATAGCCAGCTATGGATATCGCCGCCGGCGACCGCGTCTTTATGAAAAGCGAGGCAATGCGGACAGAAGGCGGTGAAGCGTATCGATCGTGGAAAAATCGGCGATACCGTCAATACGCTCGGGGCGAAAATGGCGCTGGAAGGCCTCGACATCGCCCTTCAGTTTCTCTGAAAATTCGCCTGTGATTTCAGTTCCGTACCCGTAGAGCGAGAGCATGGACTGCAAGGCCTCGATCGGCTGCCCGGCATCGCCCTTCTGGAAGAAGCGCCCGCCGGTAATGGCAGCCGGCTCAACCCAGTGCCCGACACCTTCAGCCGCAAGCCGAGCCCAGGGGAATTTTTCACCCGGATCGACCTTGCGCACAGGGGCTACATCGGAGTGCCCAAGCACCCGTTCAGGCGCAATTGCCCAGCGTTGGCCGCAATCGTGACACAGTTCGATAACCGCTTCGATCTGCGCATCAGGAAATTCAGGCAGTCCGCCGGGATGGCCGGCATTGGCTATTTCAATGCCGATCGACCGTGAGTTGATGTCGATGTCGCCATGCCACGAGCTCTTGCCCGCATGCCAGGCACGCCGCTCTTCGGGAACGAGCTGAACGATGCGTCCATCCTCGAAAACGAAGTAGTGGCTCGACACCTGGCTCTCCGGGCGACAGAGCCAATCCAGCGCTCCCTCGGCCGTGCCCATGCCGGTATAGTGCAGAAGGATGATGTCTGGTCGAACACCATCGCGCCGTTCGCCGTGGTTCGGCGACGGCTGTACCTTGGCGCGAGCGAAATCGGCCTTAAATGCATTCATGCTGCGCGGCGTTCTTTCTCGATCTCGGCATAAGCCGCATTCAAAGCTGCCATGCGCTCGTTGGCGATGGCATGGAACTCCTCCGGCACGCCGCGCGATACGAGGCGATCTGGATGATTCTCATAGACGAGACCATGATAACGGCGGCGGATCGTCGGAAAATCGTCCTGGCGAGATACACCGAGCACCTTGTAGGGATCGCGGCCACCGGCGTTCACATGCCGCGCCATGATCTGGTCGAACCGACCCTCGCTCATATGGAATATCTGAGCAACGTGCTGCAGGAAATCCATTTCCTTTTCGTGAATCAGACCATCCGCCTTGGCGATATGGAACAAGCCATCGAGCACGTCTTCCAATACAGGGCAATTCTTGGTGCAGGTCTCGCAAAGCGTCGACAGCCGCTCCGCATAAGCTTCGTAGCCCGCCACGTCCTGCCGTGCCAGATTATAAAGGCGGGCAACATTCTTGGCCTGGTCCGGCGGAAATTCGAAAATCTCGCGAAACGCGTTGACCTCGTTTTCGGTCACAATGCCGTCCGCTTTCGCCATCTTGGCGGAAAGCGCGATGATCGCGACGGAAAAGGCCACCTTGCGGCGGGTTTCCGGATCGCCTTCGAACACGGTGCGAATAGCCTCGACCACCGCCGATAGGGCATTGCCAGCAGTGCTACCAATAGCATTCAGCAATTTTTCCCAAAACGACATAAGCGGTTCCGCAGGCTCTCATAAACTATGGGACACCTTGACCAAATAATGCCTGCCATTGCAAGCGGTCCATTCGTCGCAAGGCCGAAAACACTTTTCACAATTTGGTAATGATGCCGTGTATCAGGCTCGCGCCCACAGCCGAGCGCGAACACGGCCCGACCAAGCCTGAGCGGCAAAACAAACCGCGGATTTCTTAAATTCTTTACTTTACAGCCATGCACGCCTGTCGCATCCATTCCGACGGCAACCATCGAAATGACGCAGCTTGACTGCAAGGAGGATCTCCATGGCCAAACAGAAAGTCGCAATGCTTACAGCCGGCGGATTGGCGCCCTGCCTTTCTTCCGCGGTTGGCGGGCTTATCCAGCGCTATACCGACGTGGCGCCGGAGATCGACATCATCGCCTATCGTTCTGGCTACCAGGGTGTTCTGCTGGCTGACAGCATCGGGGTGACGCCGGCCATGCGCGACCGCGCCCACCTTCTGCACCGCTACGGCGGCTCGCCGATCGGCAACAGCCGCGTCAAACTCACCAATGCCGCCGACTGCGTGAAGCGCGGCCTGGTCAAGGAAGGCGAAAACCCGCTGCGCGTCGCAGCCGAACGCCTCGCAGCCGATGGCATCACCATTCTTCATACGATTGGCGGTGACGACACCAATACGACCGCGGCTGATCTCGCCGCCTATCTCGACGCCAATGGCTACAACCTGACCGTCGTCGGCCTGCCGAAAACGGTCGACAACGACGTCGTGCCGATCCGCCAGTCTCTCGGCGCCTGGACGGCAGCCGAAGTCGGCGCGCATTTCTTCGACAATATCAGCAACGAACAGACCGCTGCCCCACGTACTTTGGTCATTCATGAAGTCATGGGCCGTCACTGTGGCTGGCTGACGGCGGCCACAGCCCGCGCCTATATCCAGAAGACCAGCGCCAACGAATATGTCGAAGGCTTCATGATGAATGCCGCGATGAAGAGCATCGACGGCCTCTACCTGCCGGAAATGGCCTTCAATATCGAGGCGGAAGGCGAGCGGCTGCGGAAAATCATGGAGAAGACCGGCCAGGTGACCCTGTTCGTATCGGAAGGCGCCGCCCTCGACGCCATCGTCGCCGAGCGCGAAGCCGCCGGCGAGACCATCAAGCGCGATGCCTTCGGCCATGTGAAGATCGACACGATCAACGTCGGCGGCTGGTTCCAGAAGCAGTTTGCCTCGATCATCGGCGCCGAGCGCTCCATGGTGCAGAAATCGGGTTATTTCGCCCGCTCCGCACCGGCAAACGGCGATGATCTCCGCCTTATCCAGGGCATGGTCGATCTCGCGGTCGAAAGCGCCCTCAACAAGGTGTCCGGCGTCACCGGCCACGACGAAGGCCAGGGTGGCAAGCTGCGCGTCATCGAATTCCCCCGCATCAAGGGCGGAAAGGCATTCGACATGTCCGCGCCTTGGTTCGCCGACGTGATGGCGCATATCGGGCAGAAATACACACAAGCCTGACTGATCGGCGATCAATCGGCCTGATCGCTGATCAAGCGGCCCGATTCATAATCAGGCGGATTGACTGATCGTCAATCCGATGTCTTTGCTGGCGGCGAAAAAGGAATAGGGGAGGATTCCATGTCCATCGAAACCTGGCTCGCTTTCGCCGCCGCATCCTGCATTATGCTGGCCATACCGGGGCCGACCATTCTCCTTGTCATCTCTTATGCGCTTGGCCATGGCCGCAAAACGGCCTTGGCGACAGTCACCGGCGTCACGCTCGGCGACTTCACGGCGATGACAGCTTCCCTGGCCGGCCTGGGCGCCCTCCTCGCCGCCTCGGCGACCTTGTTCACGATTCTGAAGCTGATCGGCGCAGCCTATCTAGTCTTCCTCGGAATCAAGCTCTGGCGGGCTCCAATTGTGACCGGCCCGATGGGCGATAACGACAATCTTCCGGAAGAAAAACCGTTAAAGATTATGTTGCACGCTTATGTTGTAACGGCTCTCAACCCGAAGAGCATCGTCTTCTTCATCGCTTTCGTGCCGCAGTTCCTCGACATGTCGAAGCCATTTCTTGAGCAAACGCTTATTTTGGAGGCAACTTTCCTCACTCTGGCGGCATTGAATTCACTGATTTACGTCTTTGTCGCCGACATGGCGCGCGGGTTTATTCGCAAGGCAAACGTGCAACGCGCCGTTAACCGAACCGGCGGAACCCTGTTGATTGCAGCCGGCGCAGTGACCGCCGGATACCGCCGGATGGCTGCTTGACGCCGTCCAGGGTTGCGGCGCGATCACGGATAGGTTAATGGGGATTCATAATTTTATCGATCCTGTGACCGAATTGTGAGGTCCTGTGACCGAATTGCATCGCAAATTAGGTTTGGTTTTTTCGAAAGTGACAGAATGGTAGCGATCGGATTTCCCAGCCTGAAGCGCAGCGTTGCCTTATCGGCAATGATGTGCGGCGCTCTCGCAGGGTGTGCAAGCACTCAGCAGCAGCAGACGTCTCAGGCAGAACTCCCGTCGGCACACACCAACGTGCCGCATCCGAATACGACCCTGACCGCAACTGGCGCCGCCGCGCCCGCAGGCGGCGTAGCAATGGCAGCAGTAGCACCTGGTTTCATCGGGCCGCAGCTGCCGCAACAGGCGGTAATGGCAAAATCCGGTCGCGTGGCTGCCGGTACGGTCAACCGGCAGCAGATCGACGCCGCGCAGTCCCGTTTCGGCCAGCCGACGGTAGCGGCAGCGAACGGAGCGAGCGTTGCCATCGCCGCTGCGACGGGCGCGCCTGCGGCCAATACGACGGCAGCGGCCGCCTATGCCGCCTCCGACGTGCCGCTCGTTCCTTCCGTCGTCGCAATTCCGGTGCCCAACCCGGCGCGTCCCGGTGATGCTGCGATGATGCCGGTCTCCGGCCCCATTGCGCAGGCAGAACCGACGATCCCGATGACGTCGGACATCGCTGCCATCCAGGTCGCCGTGCCGACCCCGCGCCCCGATCCGGCTGCGCAGACAGAAGTCGCCTTTGCAACGCCGGCGCAGATCGGTGCGCTACGCTATGCGGATAACCGCGCGCATTACGACTTCAACTTCGACAGCACCGGACCGACGGTCGTGCCGGCTGTCATGACCACCCAGAATTATGATTCCGACGTTCCCACAGAGCAAAAGGGTTACGTCTCGAAGCTGATTCAGAAATACGCCAAGCTTTACGAGATCCCGGAATCGCTGATCCATCGCGTCGTTCACCGCGAAAGCCGCTATAATCCGAAGGCCTATAACAGGGCCGGCTATTTCGGCCTGATGCAGATCAAATACAACACGGCCAAGTCGATGGGCTACGAAGGCCCGCCGTCCGGTCTGCTCGACGCCGAGACCAACATCAAATATGCCGCGAAATACCTGCGCGGCGCGTGGATGACGGCGGACAGCAAGGCCCAGAACAAGGAAGCCAGCGCCGTTCAGCTCTATGCTCGAGGCTACTACTACGATGCCAAGCGCAAGGGTCTGTCGGACGTCGCCAACGGCAATTACTGATTTTACCGAAGCATCTTGAAAGCCGGCCTAGTTTGTGGCCGGCTTTATCACATCCATGATCCGCTTCAGCAGGATTTGCGGCCGGTAATCGGCCCAGGATGGCGTCAGTCCCATACGAACCACGACGAGATTGGCTGATGGAACGATCGCGATGGTCTGGCCATCGTGACCGGTCAGCCAGAACGTATCCGCCGGCAAGCCGAACTGAGCGTTCGAGCCGCCGGGGCCTGCGAGCCAGGCCTGAACCTGCGAGTAAACGCCTTCGGATGCTGTCGTCGGCGTGCGCATGGCGCCAACGAAGCCCTCCGGCAGAAGACGGCTCCCCTTCCAGACGCCATCCTGCAGCAGAAATTGGCCGAAGCGCGCCCAATCGCGCGCGTTGGCATAGAGATAGGAGCTGCCCACATAAGTTCCGCGTTCATCGGCCTCAAGAACGGCGCTGTGCATGCCGAGCGGCCCGAAAAGCGCTTCGCGCGGATAGGATATCGCAGCGCTCAGGTTCGGCAGCCGGTTCATCCAGAGCCGCGAGAGCAATATCCCGGTGCCGCTGGAATAGCTGAAGCGTTCGCCTGGCGCTGATACCTGACGCGCGTTGGCTGCGATACTCGTCGTATCCGGATCGAGGTAGAGCATGCGGGTTACATCGGAAACGTTGCCATAGGACTCGTTGAAGGCAAGGCCGCTCTCCATGGCGAGAAGGTCGCTGAGCTTGATCTCCTTGCGCGCATCGGCGCTCCATTGCGGAAGGAGATTCTTGTCGTCGAAAGACATGCGGCCGGCCAGCATGAGGCGACCGATAATGGCGGCATTGACGGTTTTCGTCATAGACCAGCCAATCAGGGGCGTAGCCTTACTGAAGCCGTCGCCATAAGCTTCGGCCACGATATGCCCATCCTTGACCACGACGACGGCGCGCATGGCGGGGCCGGCAAGATCGGGATTCGCCACGATATTGGCAAGCTTGGTGCCCTCTTCGCCCTCGGCGAGATTGACGGTGTCTCCGTCCGGCCACAGCGCATCGTTCTTCGGAGACTTGACCTTGTTCAGGAAGACAGCGCTGCGTGCCGCCTGCAGATCGCCGTCCGGCACTGCCGTGCAGCCGAGCGCTCCGCGATAAAGAGCATAGTTAGGAGCGAACATCCCGAGGAAACGCGCCCTGACCACGCCATCGTCCCGATCGACTGAAACCTGTATGAGCTTCAGTGCCGGATTTCCGGGAGCCTGCACATCGTCAGCCAGCACCTGAGTCGGATCCCGTTTGGCGACGAATGTGTTGGAGCAGACAATCTTGGCGGCATAGCCATCGCCGACCTTCAGCAGTTCCGGCGGCGAAACGGAAAGCCACACGGCTCCGCCTGCGACAATGATCAGCAGCAAAACAACAACTGCTACGATCACTCTCGAAATCAAACGCATGTCACATACCCTCCTAAAGGTAGGCGGAGACAATCAGGAAACGGTGCAAGAAGAAAGCCCCATCGCCGCCGGCACTCCTGAAATATGTGCAGCAGCGCATTTCCGCCGGATATTCCAACAGTCTGCGTCATCAGACTGTAGCATTGCCGGGTTACACGCCCTGAACCTTAAAAAACGGTAACAAGACTCAGATGACGGAATTCGCCCCGGATGCCGGTCTCCAGAAGAACCGGAAACTCAAGGACGCTCTGCTGCAGCATAAGGCACTCTCCAAAGCTGGCCTCTCCGAGCGCCTCTTTGGGATGCTGTTTTCCGGCCTCGTCTATCCGCAGATCTGGGAGGATCCGGATGTCGACATGCAGGCGATGGAGCTTCAGCCGCATCACCGCATCGTCACCATCGGCTCCGGCGGCTGCAATATGCTTGCCTACCTCTCTCAGAGCCCGGCCTCGATTGATGTTGTCGACCTTAACCGTCATCATATCGCGCTGAACAAGCTGAAGCTCGCAGCCTTCCGGCTGCTGCCCGGCCATTCCGATCTGGTGCGCTTCTTCGCGACGCCGGATGCTGCCGCAAACAGCCAGGCCTACGACCTGCACATCGCACCGCGGCTGGATGCAGCCACGGCTTCCTACTGGGACGGCCGCGACCTCTACGGCCGCCGCCGCGTTACGGTCTTCAACCGCAACATCTACAAGACCGGCCTGCTCGGCCGCTTCATCGGCGCGGCCCATGTGCTCGCGCGCCTGCATGGCGTCCGGCTTGCCAAGATGACGGAAGCCCGCACCCTGCGCGAACAGCGGCAGTTCTTCGAAAACGAAATCGCTCCGATCTTCGATCGGCGGGCGGTTCGCTGGCTGCTCGGCCGCAAGAGCTCGCTCTTCGGTCTCGGCATCCCGCCGCAGCAATATGACGAACTTGCGAGCCTTGCCGGAGACGATTCCATCTCGGCCGTGCTCAAGCACCGCTTGGAAAAGCTCGCCTGCCATTTCCCGATGCGCGACAATTATTTTGCGTGGCAGGCCTTCGCACGCCGCTATGCAGGTCAGCATCAGGGGCCTCTGCCCACCTATCTGAAGCCCGAGCATTATGCTGCCATCCGCGCTAATGCCGATCGCGTCGACGTGCACCATGCCAACTTCACCGAGCTGCTTGCCTCGAAGCCGGCCGCCTCTCGCGACCGCTACATCCTGCTCGATGCGCAGGATTGGATGACTGACGAGCAGCTCAACAGCCTCTGGGCGGAGATCACCCGCACGGCGCGCGAAGGCGCCCGCGTCATCTTCCGCACCGCGGCCGAAAAGAGCATCATCGAAGGCCGTCTCTCTCCGGCAATCCGCGATCAGTGGGTCTATTTCGAAGAACGTTCGCAAGAGCTCAATGCACTCGATCGTTCTGCCATCTACGGCGGCTTCCACATCTACGGGAAAAAAGCGTGAGCCAGGCGGATACCGGCATAGAGACCAGTTCCAACAACCATGCCAGGCTGATGGACGGCATGTACCGTTATCAGCGTCACATCTACGATCTGACGCGCAAATACTACCTCTTCGGCCGCGACCGCACGATAGCGCAACTGAACGTGCCCGTTGGCGGCTCGCTGCTTGAAGTCGGTTGCGGCACTGGCCGCAACATGCTGCTGGCTTATCGGAACTTCCCTTCCGCAAGGCTCTATGGCCTGGACATTTCGCAGGAGATGTTGATTTCCGCGCGCCGGAATTTTCGCGGCCTGAAGCAGATGCCGGATTTTCGCGTCGCCGATGCCACCGCCTTTTCGCCCACTGACTTCAATGTCGATGGCTTCGACCGCGTGATGGTTTCCTACGCGCTGTCGATGATTCCCGACTGGAAAAGCGCCATCGATGCGTCGCTCGATGCCGTGGCACCCGGCGGTGAACTCCACATCGTCGATTTCGGTCAGCAGGAAGGCTTGCCGAGCTGGTTCCAAGCTCTTCTCAAGGGATGGCTGAGAAAGTTCCACGTCACCCCACGCGCCGATCTCCTCACTGTGCTGCAGGAAAAGGCGCAAGCGCGGGGCATGTCTCTCAAGACCGAAAAAATCGGGCGGGGTTATGCCTGGCGAGCCGTCGTCGCCAAGCAGGCTTGAACAACAGCTATTTTCAGCGCTAAATCACAGGCCGGAAGCCATCAAGCATGAGAATTTGCTTGAAGATAACGCATTTTTTACGTTGATATGGTGAATAAAGTGGCAAGACCAGCTGGCTACGGTATGGTCTGCCGCTCTTTCGGATTCTCGGGGACCATATTACGGAAGCCAAGTCTTGGGGCAGCAAGATCACTCGCGCCATAACAGGATACCCATGCGCCGGCTTCTGGCATGTCTACTGCCGCTCGCTCTTTTCTTGAATGGCTGCACGACGGGCTATGACGCCCTTTCGACAACGTCCCTTCCCAAAACCAAGTTCAGCGATACCAAGCCGCAGGATTTCGGCCGCGATCATCCGGAGCGCCACCCCATCCACGGCATCGATATCTCCAAATGGCAGGGCGATATCGACTGGAAAACCGTCAAGAGCTCGGGAGTTGCCTTCGTCTTCATCAAGGCGACGGAAGGCAAGGACAGGATCGATCCGCGCTTCACCGAATATTGGAATGAAGCGAGCGCCGCAGGACTTCTGCACGCGCCCTATCATTTCTTCTATTTCTGCTCCACCGCCGACGAGCAGGCCGATTGGTTCATCCGCAATGTGCCGAAGGATGCCATGGCGCTTCCGCCTGTCGTCGATGTCGAATGGAATCCAGGATCCCCGACCTGCAAGACCAGACCGGACCCGGAAACGGTGCGAACGGAAATCAAGCGGTTTATGGATCGCCTCCAAGCCTATTACGGCAAGCGCCCGATCATCTACACATCGGTCGATTTCCACCGCCAGAACCTTGTCGGTTACTTCAAGGACTATCACTTCTGGGTTCGCTCGGTGGCAAAACATCCCAAAGAGATTTACGCGGACCGCACCTGGGCCTTCTGGCAATATACATCCACAGGTATCATTCCCGGCATCAAAGGCCCGACGGATATCAATGTCTTTGCCGGCTCCGAGCAAAATTGGCACAACTGGGTGGCGGCAGTACAGAAGCAAGGAAATTCTTGAGACTGATGCCACTTCTCTCTTGCTAATGTCACAATCTTCTGTGAAAGCGACCCTATTCTATCACTAGAGAGGATCGTTCATGGACCGTCACACCATTCGACGCAGCGCGCTCGCGTTGATCTTCGCTTCAGCCATGGCCGGCTCTGCGATCGCTCAGAGTGCGGCTCCGGCAGCAGTACCGCCCGCAAGTAGCGCGGCCACGCCGAAGCCAGCCTGCGGTGGTGATCTTGCAGCCTTCCTGGCCGGCGTGAAAGCCGAGGCGATTGCCGATGGCGCCGACGCCGCGTCCGCCGACAAGACGCTGGCCGGCGCGCAGATCGACCAGAAGGTCCTCGCCATGGACCGCAGCCAGGGCGTGTTCCGCCAGACCTTCCTCGAATTTTCGCAACGTACCGTCAGCCAAGGTCGCCTGGATATCGGCCGTCAGAAGATGAAGCAGTATGCCGACGTCTTCGCCAAGGCTGAACAGGACTATGGCGTTCCTGCCGGCGTCATTACCGCCTTCTGGGCGATGGAAACCGATTTCGGCGCCGTTCAGGGCAATTTCAACACCCGCAACGCCCTGGTCACTCTCGCCCACGACTGCCGCAGGCCGGAATTCTTCCGCCCGCGCCTGATCGCGCTGATCGAGCTGGTGCAGCGTGGCGATGTCGACCCCGCAACCACGACGGGTGCATGGGCCGGCGAAATCGGCCAGACACAGATGCTGCCGCCCGATATCATCGCCTACGGCACCGACGGCGATGGCGACGGTCACGTCAACCTGAAGACAAGCGCGCCCGACGTCATCCTGACCACGGCGAGATTCCTCCAGCATCTCGGCTTCATTCGTGGCCAGCCCTGGCTGCAGGAGGTTGCGGTACCGGACAATCTGCCCTGGGAGAAATCCGGCATCGGCGGCCCGCTCACGGCCGGGGACTGGTTCAAGCTTGGCGTCAAGCCGCGCGATGGAGATACGAATTTCGCGTCGCTGCCGGCCGCCCTCATCCTGCCGCAGGGCCGCAAGGGGCCGGCGTTTCTGACCTATCCGAACTACAACACCTATCTCGGATGGAACCAGTCGTTCATCTACACGACGTCGGCCGCCTATTTCGCCACCCGCTTCGCCGGTGCTCCTCCCTACAGCAAGGGTGCGCCTGAGCCAGGCCTGAACGATGTCGACATGAAGGCGCTTCAGACTAAGCTCGTGGCGCGCGGCTACGATGTCGGCAAGATCGACGGTATCCTCGGCTCGGGTACGCGTGTCGCCATCCAGAAGGAACAGTTCCGCCTGGGCATGCCAGCCGATGGCTGGGCGACGTCTGCGCTGCTCAACGGTCTCTGAGCACTTCAACATTCCTATCGAAGAGGCGGCCAGCGCAGCCTGTGTGGAAACGTTTGGAGGCTCCGGTTTGACCGGGGCCTCTTTTGGTTTCTGGGTCTATGCGGGTTTTGATGTTATGTTTATGGTG
>NZ_FMAH01000019.1 GCF_900094545.1 Martinezella miluonensis | reverse complement strand
CATCCGTCAGCTTCATCCGAAGAAACCAACGATAGGCGACATTGACCTCGATCTCGCGCACCAGCTGACGTTCCGAGCGGATGCCGAAAAGATAACCGATGAACAGCGCCTTGAACATCAATGTCGGATCGAGCGGCGGCCGGCCGTTGTCGGCGCAATACAATCCCGCAACGCGATCATGGATGAAAGTAAAGTCGATCACCGCATCGATCTTGCGAAGCAGATGATCTTTCGGCACCAGGCTGTCGAGCGTCACCATCTCGAGAGCCGTCTGTTCGGCAGCAGGTTTCTTCAACATGTCCCATTGAATCAAAAACCTCCGGCCAAAGCCAGAGGTTTGTCAGCAGTCTGAGCCCGCCAGAAATGGCGGGCTTTTTTGCATTCAGACTGCAGGCTTCAAGCTCATCAACTGATTCAAGCGCTTCGCAATTTGAGTCCGCCTGTCGGCGTAGGTCCTTGAAATTGGAATCAAAGGCCGAGCACCGTCAGCATGATGAAGGTGGCAAAGAGAATGAAATGGGTCATGCCTTCGATGGCGTTGGTTTCGCCGTCGTTGAGGTTGATGGCGGCGACTATCAGCGTGATCATCACCATAACGGTCTGCACCGGCGACATAGCCATCATGAAGGGTTGGCCGGTATAGAGCGCGATCGCCTCCATGACGGGCACGGTCAGAATGACTGTCGATAGTGAGGCGCCCAAGGCGATGTTCACCGTCGCCTGCATGCGGTTTCTGAGCGCGGCGCGCAAGGCCGTCAGAATTTCCGGTGCTGCGGAGATGGCGGCCACGACGATTGCGGCGATGGCGGGCGGCGCGCCCGTGCCTCTCAGGCCGGTATCCATGAAAGCGGACATGAATTCCGCCAGCACGCCGATCAGGACGACGCCGATCAGGATCGTCGCGATCGATGTCGTGGTGGGCTCTTCCGCGTGATGTTCCTCGGATGCCGAGAGCTTCTTTTCCGTGCGCGGATAGCTGTAGCTGAAGAAATAGCTGTGCCTGCCCACCTGCATGCGCAGGAACAGCGCGTAGAGCGCGATCATCGCGAAGATGGTGAAGGCGGAATAATAGTGCCATTTCACGCTGGGAATGAATTCCGGCACGATCATCGAGATGCCCATGGCGGTTAGGATCATCACGCCGTAGGTCCTGCTGGAATCGTCGTTATAGGGCTGTTCGCCATGCTTCAGCCCGCCGAGAAGCGCGGCGAGGCCGAGGATGCCGTTGATATCGAGCATGACAGCAGCGTAGATCGTGTCGCGTACGAGCGTCGGCGAGCTCTCGCCGCTCATCATGATGGCAAGGATGATGACTTCCACGGCGACGGCCGAGAGGGTCAGGATCATCGTGCCGTAGGGGTCTCCGACTTTCACAGCAAGCGTCTCTGCATGGTGAGCAACGCGCATGGAGACCAATACAATCGTTGCGATCAATGCCGCTGCCGCGGCCATCGATGCCGCCTGTCCCATTTCCAGTATGGAATGCTCGCCAGCATAGGTAACGACCGCAATCGCCACTGCCACCAAGAGGGCTTTTTCCTGCCTGAACCAGTTTGCCGTAATCACTTTCCCCACCTTCATGCCGATTCACGGTTGCACTCTAAATCAATGATTTCGCACATCAAGCGTGCAATGGCAGAGCACGATTTGCAGTCTGTGTCGTTTAATGGAATACTGCGTGAATAGGTGTCTGCCCAACCCACAAACGTCGCGGCATACTCGAAATCCGTCTCAGATGCACGCGACCTTGCCGGTAACATCCGGACCCAAAGGTCTTGGCAGATGAGAAGGAGGTTTGAATGGTCAAGGTCGTTTACGAAATCGTGCCGCATGACGGTGGATGGGCTTATCGTTTCCGTGATGTTTATTCGGAAGCGTTTCCGACACATTCCGAGGCGGTGGAGGCAGCCAGAATCGTGGCGGCCGAACAGCAGGTTGAAGGCGACTCGGCCGAAATCAGCTGGCAGGACGAGAGCGGCAAATGGCATGAGGAATATGCCGATGGCGGCGACCGACCGGAAACGGAAGTCATCGACGGTCAGGTGCATTTCCCACCGATCGACACGGCTCCCGGCGCCTGAAGCGCGTCGCGATCGTTTGGACTCGCGTCTTGCGCGCTCAGGTCTTTGATCTCTTGCCTGCCGTTGTCGCAAAGCCACCGCACGCTTTTGCGTGGCATGTTTTAGGCCCGCCGCGGCCGATTGTCTTTTCGATGATCGCGTCGATGAAGTGACGCTTCTCGGCTAGGCCGGGAAGGGGTGTTCTGCTGATATGATCTATCGTCATGAGGTAGGGCGTGGGCAATTGTGCAAGTTTTTCGCGGATGCGCTCGAAGTCCACGGGCCAGCTTGTGTTATGCGGCACCGGCTCCGCCGCTCCAGCGATCATGATTGATCCTCCGTTTCGCTTCCCCTGACATAGTCCAGCAATCCCGTAACGAGAGCGTCGAACGTCACGCGGCAACGCGGAGACGTCTTGAGGTTCTCGTGCATGACGACCCAAGTGTCGATCGCTACCTCGACTTCGGGCAGCAGGTGTACGAGGTTTGCGTCGCGTCTCGCCAAAGGCGTTTGATAGAAGCCGATGCCGATGCCTGCGCGCAGGGCATTCTGCAGGGCGGTGCTGTGATCGGAGCGAAAGCTGAGACGGACGCCGTCGAGGAACGGGTAACGTTTCATCATCATTCTGATGTAGGCCGTCTGACGATCGAAGCCGATCAGCTTATGCAGGCGCAGTTGCTCGACCGTTTCCGGCTTGCCGTGCCGTGCGATGTAGCTTCGATGGGCAAAGAGGCCGAGTGAGATGACGCCGATATGCCGGGCCAGCAAGGCTTCTTGCGCCGGCGCGACCATGCGCACGGCAATATCGGCCTCGCGCTGCAGCAGATCCTCCACCGCATCCGAAGCCGATAATTCCACGACCAGTTCGGGATATTTAGCCTGCAGGTCAGCGAGGATCGGCGGTAATACTTCTGTTCCGATGACTTCACTGGCACTGATGCGCACCGTACCGCTGACCTTGTCCTTCGAACCGGAGGCCGCCCGCAGCAGGGCAGCGGTCGTGCTGGCCAGCGTCTCCGCATAGGGTTTCAGGACGAGGGCGGCATCGGTCGGCAATAGGCCCTGTTGCGAACGGGTGAACAGTTCGGCCCCGACAGATTCCTCCAATGCATCGATATGCCGGCCGACCGTCGGCTGCGTCAGCCCGAGTTCACGGGCTGCCGCCGACAGTGAGCCGTGTTCGAGCACGGCGAGAAAGGTGCGGTAGAAATCCCAACTTGGTTCAGATGATGATACCATACATTTATGTATATCATCTGCAGATTTTTTGGCAATTTCGTTTATCGAGATCGCTAGGCATAGTCAGTCCATCGAACCCGATGGAGATGACCATGAGCAACCAGACAGAAAATGCAAAAACAGCTTTGATACTCGGCGCGACCGGCGGCATTGGTGGTGCCGTTGCTCAGGGGCTTGCCCTTCGCGGCTGGCGCATTAGAGCTTTGGGGCGTAATGCTGCCGAAGCCTCTCGCCGCCAGCCTTACTTTGATTGGGTCCAGGGCGACGCCATGCAGGCCGAGGATGTCCTGAAGGCAGCCGATGGAGCCGATGTCATCGTGCATGCGGTCAACCCGCCCGGCTACCGCAACTGGGGGCAGCTCGTTTTGCCGATGCTGGACAATACGATCGCGGCGGCAAAGGCGGTCGGTGCGCGGATCGTGCTGCCGGGTACGGTCTATAATTTCGGCCCCGATGTCTTTCCCAATGTCACCGAGGATAGCGCACAGCGGCCGAAGACCCGCAAAGGCGCCATCCGCGTGCAGATGGAACGGCGCCTGAAAGCGGCCGCGGAGCAGGATGGCACGCCTGTTATCATCGTTCGTGCCGGAGATTTCTTCGGCGACTCCCGCGCCAACAGCTGGTTCTCGCAGGCCATGGTGACGCCGGGCAAGTTGATCAGCTCGGTGACCTATCCCGGCAAGCGTGGCGTCGGCCATCAATGGGCTTATCTGCCTGACGTTGCCGAGACGATGATCCGGCTGATCGAGAAAGGCGATGAACTGCCGGTCTTCGCCGCATATCACATGCGCGGCCATTGGGACGGAGATGGCACCCGAATGATCGATGCCGTGCGGCGCGCGCTCGGACGTTCGATCAAGGTCAAGGCGTTTCCCTGGTGGATCGTGCCTTTGGCAGCCCCCTTCGTTCCCTTCATGCGCGAACTGCGGGAGATGAGCTATCTTTGGGACGTGCCGTTGGAAATGAGAAACGACAAGCTGCTGGCTGCACTCGGTGAGGAGCCGCATACGCCGATGGACGAGGCGGTGAGGGCAAGTCTTGCAGCAATCGGCTGCCTGCCGGCGGCATGAGCCGCTGGTCAGGCATTGAGTTCGGCAAAGGCAATGCCTGCGACGGTGAGATCGGAATCCGCATTCTTCGTATCGCCGTCGCTCAGAAACCATGCTGCCGAAAGGCCAGCATAGGCGATGATCCATTGCAGCAGGCGTTTCGGCTCAAGGCCTGCTTGAGCGCAGACGATCGG
Organism: Martinezella miluonensis; assembly: GCF_900094545.1. GTDB lineage: Bacteria > Pseudomonadota > Alphaproteobacteria > Rhizobiales > Rhizobiaceae > Rhizobium > Rhizobium miluonense. The sequence goes on along the minus strand of NZ_FMAH01000019.1, from coordinate 103,584 downwards.
CAATTGCCGCTGCAGGCGGCCCGGCTTGATGACGGTGGGCAGCTCGGGATTGCAGAAGATATTGGCGAAATCGAAGCCGCGCTCGCCATGGACTCGCTTGGGATCGATGGCGAGCCAGCCGCGGGGGCCGAAGTCGAGAATGTTCTCGTGGTGGATATCGCCGTGCAATACGGTCTGGTCGCGCTGATCTGCGAGCAGGTGCTGGGCGACCTCCGAGCAGGCGGCAAGCATGCCGCCATGGATGCGGGCCGCCGGTTCGAGTTCCCGGAACCAGCGATCCAGAGGCACCAGATCCGATGGCAGCGGCTTCGCCCTCGGGGAATGCAGCCTCGCCGCTGTGCGGCACATGATCCGACTTGCCTCGTCGTCCTCGCCTTCCATCGCCATGGTGAGCAGCGCGCCTTCTCCGGTCGCACGCTCCATAAGGGCAGCAGCGTCGTCATGCTCGTAGACGAAAGCGGTGCCGTCGCCGTCCCACCAGCGCAACACTCGATTGCCGAACTTCTCATCGACATCCAAAGCGATCTTGAGCATGGCGGCTTTGCCTCGCCAGAGGACGGGCAGCAGATGGCTGGAATGGGTGATGATGGGGTCACCGTCCGGCATCAGCGACCAACGGTCGACATAAGGATCAAACATGTTTCGGCTTTATTGCAGGTCGGGATGGGCGCTTGAAGCGCATATGCCAGTTAATTCGGTTGTGCCTTGCCGATTTTCAACTACCTGAACAGAGAAACCCCGCAACATTTCGTTGCGGGGCTTTTTTTGTCGGCATTGCAGCCAGCGCCTGGTGCATGGCGGCTGGTGACGAGATCCGTCTCGGCAGGGGCTTAAGCAGCTTCGTCCAGCGTCGGATAATCGGCATAGCCCTTGGCGCCTCCGCCATAGAGCGTTGCCTGATCCCATTGGGCCAGCGGCGCGTCTTCCTCCAGGCGGCGGACGAAATCCGGGTTGGAGATGAAGGGCTTGCCGAAAGCGACGACATCGGCCTTGCCGCTTTCGACGGCTTCGATCGCCATCTCGCGGGTATAGGCGTTGTTCACCATCCAGCCGGCCTTGCCGCCTGCGGCCTTATAGGCTGCATGCAGGGCTTCATAGTCGAAGGGCAGGAAGTCGCGCTTGCCGCCGGTCTGGCCTTCGACGACATGGATATAGGCGAGGCCGTACTTCGCTAGGCCTTCGACGACATAGGTGAACAGCGGCTGCGGAGCTGCGTCGCTGGCATCGCCGGATGGCGTGACCGGCGAAATGCGGATTGCCGTGCGGCCCGCACCGATTTCCTTGGTAATGGCATCGACCACCTCGAAGAGAAAGCGGGCGCGATTTTCGATCGAGCCGCCATACTGGTCGGTACGATCATTGACATCGCTGCGCAGGAACTGATCGAGCAGGTAGCCGTTGGCGCCGTGGATCTCGATGCCATCGAAGCCGGCGTCGATCGCAGCGCGGGCGGCCTTGCGATAGTCCTCGACGATGCCGGGGATTTCCGAGGTTTCGAGCGCGCGCGGTTCGGAGACGTCTGCAAAGCCGCCGGTGCCGTCGCTGTTGACCAGATAGGTCTTCGAATTCTCAGCGCGCTTGGAAGTCGAGGATACCGGCTTGCCGCCGTTCGGCTGCAGAGTGGTGTGAGAGATGCGGCCGACATGCCACATCTGTACGACGATCTTGCCGCCATTGGCGTGCACGGCGTCCGTCACCTTCCTCCAGCCGTCGAGCGCTTCCTTGGTGTAAAGGCCCGGCACGTTGGCATAGCCCTGACCCTGATGGGTGATTGCGGTCGCTTCCGTAATGATCAGGCCGGCGGTGGCGCGCTGAGCATAGTACTTGACGTTCAGCTCGTTCGGCACGGCATTCGGGGAGCGATTGCGTGTCAGCGGTGCCATGACGATGCGGTTGGCAAGCGAGATGTCGCCTAGCTTCGTCGGTTCGAACAGTTTGGTCATGGTTCGTCCTTTCTTTGGGGGCGGGAGGAGGAGAGGAGAGGGATCAGGAGGAGGCGAGGGCCTCATCCTTGGGATGTGAGGTGGCGAAGGAGCTGAGTGCGAGAACGAGGCGTGCAAGAGGCATGTTCAGAGTTCCTTCTGCATGGCTTCGAGGAATGCCGCGATGGTCTCCTCGTTGCGCTTGTAGAAAATCCACTGACCCAGGCGCCTCGTCGTCACCAGGCCGGCCCGGTGTAACGTGCTGAGATGGGCCGACACTGTGGATTGCGACAGGCCGCAGCGCTCGAACTGACTGGCACAAACGCCAAGCTCCAGCGGATGTTCCTGTGTCGGGAAGTGGGTCTGCGGATCCTTGAGGTGGTTCAGGATTTCGAGCCTTGCCGGGTGGGCCAGGGCTTTGAGGATTTCGCTCTTGTCCATGATCTTCACTGGATGAATATCGAATAATTGCGATTTATGTATCGATGTTTTTCGATATATCAAGACCGGCGCAAAATATTATTTTCTGCATGACAGACAGTAAGCGTGCTTAGAAAATAGGCAAAAAAAGAGGGCCACCGGTATAAACCAGGGCCCTTATAGGTGTGAAGGTCAAAACCTCCAGAGGGGAACAGCCAATGCGGTGGAACTGGGAGGAAAAGCCACCGTGTGCATCAGCTGTGTGCGTTATGATGCTAATTTGTGCAGTGCGCAATGCTTTTTTGTGCATGGCAGTTATGCGTTTGGAGGGTTGGCTGAAAAAGGGCAAAAAAAAGGGCCGCCGGAGTAAACCAGGGCCCTATAGGTATGAAGGTTAAAAACCTCCAGAGGGGAACAGCCAATGCGGTGGAACTGGGAGGAAAAGCCACCGTGTGCATCAGCTGAGTGCGATATGGTAGTTAAATAGGCAGGCTTCAACTCTGCTTTGTGCATATCAGCTATGCATTATGTGCGCGGCTGATATATTTGGCGCAAAAACAGTTTATTATCAGTGGCTTATCTTTGTCTAGAAGTTCCAGTTACGGGCCTTCGCCACAATGAAATCACGAAAAACCTTGAGCTTTGCTGCGTTTTTCATCTCGTCAGGGTAGCAGAAATACGTGTCGAAGGACGGCACGTCCGCGTTGATCGCAAGCTGGATGAGTCCCGGGTCGCGGCCGACGATGTAGTCGGGCAACACTGCTATGCCGATGCCGAGCAAACAGGCGCGCTTGATCGAGGTCTGACTGTTGATCTGCAGATGCGGTATGCGCTTGTTGTCGGACGACCTGCCGGCAATCTCAAGCCAATTGACATCGAGCAGGTAGTTCGGTGCCGGCTCACCAAAGCTGATGATGCGATGCTCGTCCAGATCCTCCACCGATTGCGGCTCGCCATGGCGATTGATGTAGGAGGGGGCCGCATAGACGTGCATATGCACGGTGAAGAGCTTGCGCTGGATCAGGTCCGATTGCTGCGGCTGCCGCAGACGAATGGCGCAGTCTGCGTGGCGCATGTTCACGTCCAGCTCCTCGTTGTCGAGGATGAGCTGGATCTGCATATCCGGATAGAGCTGCAGGAATTCCTGGATCTTGTCGGTCAGCCAGCCCTGGCCGAGACCGACGGTCGTCGTCACGCGTAGCTTGCCGCTCGGCTTGTCGGTCGTTTCGGTCAATTGCATCTTGACCGTTTCGAGCTTCAGCAGAACGTCATGGGCGGTGCGATAAAGCAGCTCGCCCTGTTCGGTCAGGATCAGCCCGCGCGCATGGCGATGGAAAAGCTTGATGCCGACATCCTGCTCGAGAGCGCTGACCTGTCGGCTGATGGCGGATTGGGATAGATGCAATTTATCCGCCGCATGCGTGAACGAGCCCGCTTCGGCAGCTGCGTGAAAAATACGCAGCTTGTCCCAATCCAATGGCATGCCGCTTCCCCTCATCGGCTGCATCACTCCGCAGCCACGGCGACGGGCATATGCCCGGTCAAGTAGCGTTCCGCCTCAAGCGCCGCCATGCAGCCCATCCCCGCTGCCGTGATCGCCTGTCGGAACGTATCGTCGGTCACATCGCCGGCAGCATAGATGCCGTCGACGCTGGTCGCGGTCGAATCGGCGGCGGTCCAGAGATAGCCATTATCCTTGAGCTTCAACTTGCCCTTGAAGAGTTCGGTCGCCGGCGCATGGCCGATGGCGACGAAAACACCGTCGATCGGCATGTCCGTGATGGTGCCGGTGCGCACGTCACGCAGGCGAGCGCCCGTGACCGACGGGGGCATTGGCGGCTTGGCCGGAGTGCCGGTGATCTCGGCAACTTCGGTGTTCCAGAGAACCTTGACATTTGCCTTGGCGAACAGGCGTTCCTGCAGGATCTTTTCCGAGCGGAAGATATCGCGGCGATGCACTACGGTCACCGACTTGGCGATATTAGACAAATAGAGCGCTTCCTCAACGGCGCTGTTGCCGCCGCCGACCACGATCACGTCCTTGTTGCGATAGAAGAAGCCGTCGCAGGTGGCGCAGGCGGAAACGCCGAAGCCCTGAAAATGCTGTTCGCTCTCGATGCCCAGCCACTTCGCCTTGGCGCCGGTGGCGATGATGAGCGTATCGGCGGTCCAGACCTGGCCGCTGTCGGTGCGGGCGACGAAGGGGCGCTGATTGGTATCGACTTCGGTCACGAGATCATTGACGATCTCGGCCCCGACATGCTGGGCCTGCTGCAGCATCTGCTCCATCAGCCATGGACCCTGAATGGGATCGGCAAAGCCCGGATAGTTTTCAACATCCGTCGTGATCATCAACTGGCCGCCCTGTTCCATACCGGCGATCAGAACCGGCTGCAGCATCGCGCGCGCGGCATAAACAGCGGCGGTATAGCCGGCTGGGCCGGAGCCGATGATGAGTACCTTCGTGTGGCGGGCAGGCATAGTCAGTCCTTTCAATTCAGCGAACGGGAAACCGTGGCTTCAAACGCGCAAAGCAGGCGATTTCGCGATCCGCCGCTACATTTATGATTGCCTTATGCATTTATTCAAGGGCAGCCTTGCATTACTAACAGAGCAAATCTGCTTTGTGTAAGAATCGGTTACCCAAGAGAAACTTTCTTGCGAATTTTCGTGCCTTATATAGAAGCTGGCGAGGGGGAATTAAAGAAAGGCGATGAAAGTGCTTCGCGCTGAGCTCGATGCCATCGATATCAAGATTCTGCGGGAACTCCAGCGGGACGGACGCATGACCAACGTCGAACTCGCGGATCGGGTTGGCATTTCCGCGCCGCCATGCCTGCGCCGGGTGCGCAAGCTTGAGGAAGCCGGCGTCATCGAAGGCTATCACGCCATGTTGAACAGCCCGAAGCTGGGCTTCGATCTCGTGGCGTTCTGCATGGTCGGCCTCAAGCACCAGTCGGAAGCCAATCTCAAGGCTTTCGCCAGCGCGACAGCGGCGTGGCCGCTGGTGCGGCAGGCATGGATGGTCTCCGGCGACAGCGATTTTCTGCTACACTGCGTCGCAGAGAACCTCACCCGATTCCAGGATTTCGTCATCGAGGTTCTGACGGCAAACGAGCATGTCGATACGGTGCGCACGATGTTGACTATCCGACAAGTCAAGAAGCTGGGTTTGGTAGAGCTCTAGGCAGATGATGCACCGGCCCTGGCATCGATCGCTGATCAAGTCCGGCACCCGCGTGTTCTTGGGCGGCTCGCTGGCCCATGTCCAGGATTGGTTTCCCGGGCTGAGCATCGTTCGCAAAGAGGATAGGGGCTACGTGCGCTATCGCGGCGCCAACGTTGCCAGTCTTGTCGGAATGGACCGGTTGCGCGAACGGTCCGGCGAGATGATCTACATTGTCGGCTCAGGACCGTCCATTCGCGATTGCGATCTCAGCGGCGTCGAATCCGATACTGCTATCCTTCTGAACGGCGCTATAAGGCTGGCAGGGGAGCGGATCAGTGAGCCGCTGGCGGTTGCAATCGAAGACGAACGTTTCGTCTGGCGACACAACCACATGATGCGCGAGAAAATCGCCCCCGGTTCGCTCTGTCTATTTTCCGTTTCCGTGTTGCGTGCACTTTGCGAGATCGACAGAGGCTGGCTGGGGGACAAGACGGTCATTTTGATCGATGACATCCGCCGGCCTTATGGCGCTCGGCGCCGCTCGCTCGAAGACCTCAAGAAGCTTCCATATGTGCAGATGGACGCGGCGGGTTCCACCGGTCTTTCGCTCGTGCCGGATCGCGGCGTTTTCGTTGGTGGGTCCGTCGCGGTATCGACGCTGCAATTTGCCTTATATTGCGCGCATCGAACGATCGGTTTTCTGGGCATCGATATCTCGAACGCCCGGGAGCCTCGTTTCTACGAAACCAGCGGGAATACCGCTTTCTCAGGCATTGCGCGGGCCGAGGGGCGCATCGTCGAGCATTTTGTGCTCGCCCGTAAAATGGCCGTCGAGCGTGGCGTTTCGCTCGTCAACTATTCGCCGGTTTCGGCGTTGTTGAAATATGATTTCGGCTACGATGACAGGTTCGCGCTGAGGGCGTGACGCATGTTGCTTGACCTCGGCGTCAACCTGCTGCTTCAGCGGTTTGTGGCAAGCAGCTGCCGATAGACGTCTCCGATGGCAGTCGCTTCCTTTTCCAAGGCAAATTCGCTGCGCACATGGCGGACGGCATTGTCGCCCTGGCGCAGTGCTTCCTCGGGATTGGCCAGGTAGAAGCCGATAGCTCTGGTCAGGGCTTCACCGTCCCCGGCAGGGACGACGGCGCCGGTTTCACCCGGAACGATCATCTCCGCATAGGCACCGGCATCGGAGGCGACGACTGCGGTGCGCGACGCCATGGCTTCGAGCGGCGTCAGCCCGAAACCTTCGTTGCGGGAAGGGGCGACGTAAAGGGTCGCGCGGCGATACCACGGCTTGATGTCATCGACTTCGCCCATAAAGCGGATGCGGTCGGAAAGGCCGGCGGCGGTGACCATTTTTTCCAGTTCTTCGCCGAAGCCGCGATGTTCAGCCGTGACCCGGCCGCAGACAATCGCCGTCCAATCCGGATAGCGCGGCAGAAGCTCTATCATCGCCTTGACGAAAAGATCGGTGCCTTTTTGATGCCGGACACGACCGAAGCAACCGATCAAATAGGTGCCGGGTAGGCCGGTGGCGGCCATCCGATCGTCAGGGGTTTCCGGCGGATGAAAGCGATTGAGATCGACGCCATGCTGGATGACAGTGTGCGGCACCAGCAAGAAACTGCCGGAGCGCGTGCTGGTGGCGATGACGGCGTCCATATGGCGGATGAGCCAGCGCGTATAGGCGCTGTGGTGTCGCTGCGCCGCCGAAGTGAAGACCAGCTTCAGGGGCATGCGCAGGACGGAGCGCAGCAGCAGGCCCACCAGCATCTCGTTGTTGCGGCGGGCGTGCCAGACGCGCTTGCGATGCCGGCGGGGCTTTATCCAGAGGCCTGGGAGCCTGCGCCAGCCGAGCTTGGGCAGATCCTCCGGCAGGCCAGGGCCGAGCGTAGCTATATGATAGCCAAGCTCGATCTGCTTGGGGATGAGCTGCACGATCGTCGAGGTAACGCCGGACAACCGGCGTTTGAAATTCGTCGCGATGATCTCGATCTCGCGGAGATCGGAGGCATGCGCTGAATCACGATCGCGCACCGGCAATCAGCCCCAGGTGATGGAGAGGATTTCGTACGCCTTGGCGCCGCCTGGCGCATTGACCTCGATGGAATCGCCGACTTCCTTGCCGATGAGAGCGCGTGCGATCGGCGAGGAGATGGAGATACGGCCGGCCTTCACGTCGGCTTCCTGATCGCCGACGATCTGATAGATCTTTTCTTCCTCGGTATCTTCGTCGACGAGCTTCACCTTGGCGCCGAACTTGATCTTCGAGCCAGACATCTTGGTGAGGTCGATGACTTCGGCGCGTGCTGTCAGGTCTTCCAGCTCGCCGATGCGGCCTTCATTGTGGCTCTGTGCTTCCTTGGCGGCATGGTACTCGGCGTTTTCGGAGAGATCGCCATGGGCGCGAGCTTCCGCAATTGCCTCGATGATTCGCGGGCGCTCTTCCTGCTGACGCCAGCGCAGTTCTTCCTGCAGCTTGACGAACCCGTTCTGCGTCATCGGTACCTTTTCAACCATTTTCCTTATCCTTCAGTCCCTGCGCTGCTCTTCCGCACACACAAAAGAAAACAGGTTCCGAAGGGGTGCTTCGGAACCAGTAGAGCCATCATTTTGTCATCTATAGCAGATTGCGACAGCCGATTTCCAGAAGATTCGATGCTCAAAAGAGTGCTGCTCCCCACTCGCTTCCGTTGAAGCCAGATCGCCTGTTCTTGGTGAGGGGGTGGCACTCATGATCGTCGTACTGGCCTCATGAAGCCGCGGCGGATGTGAGCCGGCTATCGCTGCTCACATCCGTCCCGACAAATCCCACCTATTGGAAGTAGTTCTGTAGAGGCTGAACCTCGAGGTTTCCGGCCTTCAGCGCCTTGATCGCCATGGCTGCGGCTTCGGCACCGGCCATCGTGGTGTAGTAGGGTACCTTCTGCATCAGCGTCGCCCGGCGAAGCGATTTCGAATCCGAGATCGCTTTATTGCTGTCGGTCGTGTTGATAACGAGCTGGACCTGGCGGTTGCGGATGGCGTCCTCGATATGCGGACGTCCCTCAAGCACCTTGTTGATCTTGGTGGCCTCGATGCGGTTTTCGGCGAGGAAGCGCTGAGTTCCGCCGGTTGCGAGTACCTTGAAGCCCAGTTCCGCCAGCATGCGGATGGCGGGCAGGACACGCGGCTTGTCGTCGTCGCGGACCGAAACGAAGACCGTCCCGTCACGCGGCAGTTCGACGCCGGCGCCGAGCTGCGACTTGGCGAAGGCCAGCGCAAAATCGGTATCCAGGCCGATGACTTCGCCGGTCGAGCGCATTTCCGGTCCGAGCAGAATGTCGACGCCGGGGAAGCGCGCGAAGGGGAAGACGGCTTCCTTGACGGCAATGTGCTTCAGCTTGCGCGGATCCGGCTTTTCACCGTAGGCGGCAAAGGTCGCATCCAGCTTTTCGCCGGCCATGACACGGGCGGCGATTTTGGCGATCGGCGCGCCGATGGTTTTGGCGACGAAGGGCACCGTGCGCGAGGCGCGCGGGTTGACTTCAAGCACGTAGACCGTGTCGTCCTTGATGGCGAACTGCACGTTCATCAGGCCGCCGACATTCAACGCCCTGGCCATGGCCTTTGCCTGGCGTTCCAGCTCGTCGAGCATCGCGGGCGAGAGCGTGCGCGGCGGCAGCGAGCAGGCGGAGTCGCCCGAATGGATGCCGGCTTCCTCGATGTGCTCCATGATGCCGGCGACATAGACGTCCGTGCCGTCGGACAAGCAATCGACGTCGACTTCGATGGCATTGGCGAGGTAGCTGTCGAACAGGAGCGGGTTCTTGCCGAGTAGCGTGTTGATCTGACCGGTCTTGTCGTTCGGATAGCGCTGCTTGATGTCTTCCGGCACCAGCTCGGGGACCGTGTCGAGCAGATAGGTCTGCAACTGGCCTTCCGAATGGAGGATCTGCATGGCGCGGCCGCCGAGAACGTAGGACGGGCGCACGACCAGCGGGAAGCCGATTTCGGAGGCGACGAGGCGTGCCTGCTCGACCGAATAGGCGATACCGTTGTTCGGCTGATTGAGGTCGAGCTTCATCAAGAGCTTCTGGAAGCGGTCGCGGTCTTCGGCAAGGTCGATCGCGTCCGGCGCGGTGCCGAGGATCGGGATGCCGTTCTTTTCCAGAGCTTCGGCCAGCTTCAGCGGCGTCTGACCGCCGAACTGGACGATGACGCCGACCACTTCGCCGTTTTGCTGCTCGATCTTCAGGATTTCAATCACGTCCTCGGCCGTCAGCGGCTCGAAATAGAGCCGGTCCGAGGTGTCGTAGTCGGTCGAAACCGTTTCCGGGTTGCAGTTGATCATGATGGCTTCATAGCCAGCATCCTTCAGCGCGAAGGCGGCATGGCAGCAGCAATAGTCGAACTCGATGCCCTGGCCGATACGGTTCGGGCCACCGCCGAGAATGACGACCTTCTTGCGGTCGGAGACCTGGGCTTCGGAACGAGCGGCGCCGACGAAAGGCGTCTCGTAGGTCGAGTACATGTAAGCGGTCGGCGAGGCGAATTCGGCCGCGCAGGTGTCGATGCGCTTAAAGACCGGGCGCACGTTCAGCGAATTGCGAAGTTCGGCCACTTCCTTCGGGCGCTTGCCGGTCAAGGTCGCGAGGCGGGCGTCGGAGAAGCCCATGGCCTTCAGCATGCGCAGATTGACTTCGTCGGTCGGCAGGCCGTGCTCGCGGATGCGGGCTTCCATGTCGACGATGGCCTTGAATTGAGCGATGAACCAAGGGTCGATCTTGCAGCCTTCGTGCACCTCTTCCGGGCTCAAGCCAAGGCGCAGCGCTTGGGCGACCATGCGCAGGCGATCCGGCGTCGGCGTGCCGATGGCGGCGCGGATGGCGTTGCGGCTACCTTCGCCTTCCTCGGTGCCGGGAATTTCGATCTCGTCGAGGCCGGTCAGGCCGGTTTCCAGACCGCGCAGCGCCTTCTGCAGCGATTCGGCAAAGGTGCGGCCGATCGCCATGACTTCGCCGACCGACTTCATCGCCGTGGTCAGAACCGGGGAAGCACCCGGGAACTTCTCGAAGGCGAAGCGCGGGATCTTGGTGACGACATAGTCGATCGACGGCTCGAAGGAGGCCGGGGTTGCGCCGCCGGTGATGTCGTTTTCGAGTTCGTCCAGCGTGTAGCCGACGGCGAGCTTGGCCGCGACCTTGGCGATCGGGAAGCCGGTCGCCTTGGAGGCGAGGGCGGAGGAGCGCGACACGCGCGGGTTCATTTCGATGACGACGAGGCGGCCATCCTGCGGATTGACGGCGAACTGCACGTTCGAGCCGCCGGTTTCGACGCCGATCTCGCGCAGAACCGCGATCGAGGCGTTACGCATGATTTGGTATTCTTTGTCCGTCAGCGTCAGCGCCGGAGCGACGGTGATCGAGTCGCCGGTATGAACGCCCATCGGGTCGATGTTTTCGATGGAGCAGATGATGATGCAATTGTCCGCCTTGTCGCGGACGACCTCCATCTCGAATTCCTTCCAGCCGAGAACCGATTCTTCGATCAGCACTTCCGTGGTAGGGGAGGCATCGAGGCCGCCGCCGACGATCTCGAAGAATTCCGAGCGATTGTAGGCGATGCCGCCGCCGGTGCCGCCGAGCGTGAACGACGGGCGGATAATGGCGGGCAGGCCGACGTGATCGAGCGCCTGCGCGGCGACCGCGATGGCATGGCTCATGTAGCGCTGCTTGCGGTCGCTCTCGCCAAGGTTCCACTGGTTTTCCAGCGCGTCGAGCGCCTTGTCGAGCTCAGCGCCGGAGAGCGAAGCCTTGAGCTTGGTGCGCTCGGCCTCGTGGGTCTTGCGGTCGGCATCCTTGATGTCGGTGGCGTTTGCCAGCATCGAACGCGGCGTTTCCAGGCCGATACGGGCCATGGCTTCGCGGAAGAGGGCGCGATCTTCGGCCATGTCGATGGCGGCGGGCTTGGCGCCGATCATCTCGACATTGTAGCGGTCGAGTACGCCCATGCGCTTCAGCGACAGCGCGGTGTTGAGTGCCGTTTGGCCGCCCATGGTCGGCAGCAGCGCGTCCGGGCGCTCCTTGGCGATGATCTTGGCGACGACTTCGGGGGTGATCGGCTCGACATAGGTCGCATCCGCCAGGCCCGGGTCGGTCATGATCGTCGCCGGATTGGAGTTGACGAGGATGACGCGGTAGCCTTCCTCTCGGAGTGCCTTACAGGCCTGCGTGCCGGAATAGTCGAATTCGCAAGCCTGTCCGATGACGATCGGCCCTGCGCCGATGATGAGGATCGATTTGATATCTTGGCGCTTCGGCATGGGCTCACATCCGTTTTTTGGTTGCGCGAAAAACCGGCCAGGGTGGGAGATCACCGGCCGGGGCGCATGGGCAAGTCTTTTCAGGCTAGAAGCGGCTTATAGGCAAATGTATTTGCAAACGGAACCCCATAAATCGCGGAATCGACATGAATCCTGCATGCTTTGCCTCCGCTAGCCGAAACGGCGGCGGACCGCCTCGGCATAGGAGCGGCTCACGGGCATTTCGGTGCCGTCACGCGCAACGACGAAAAGCTTGCCGTTATCGCGTCTCAACCCGGCGACATGGCATGTTGCTATCCAGTGTGATCGATGCAGGCGCATGCCTTCGGTGTCGCCAAGTTCCATCAGTGCATCGCCAAAGCGCAAGAGGACGAGTTCGCGGCCGCGGCTGGTGACAACCTCGGTATAATGATCCCGCACGGCGAGCCTTACGAGCGCTCCCCGATTTTCCGGCTTCAGGCGCGACAGGATCGGTGCTTGCGCGGGCAGCGCCTTTATCTCGGATGTCTTTATGGGGTCAGGCGCCAGCTTCTCGTCGTTTGGTGCTTCGGCTGCAATCGCGATCTGCTGGTGCATCGTCATATAGGCGAGGAAACAGAAAAGCAGGCAAAGCGGTATTGACGTGAGCGATTGATGCAAGCTGCCCGTCACGGTGGGCGCGGTACCGAAGAATGCCAGATCGACGAGCGAGATGCCGAAGCCGATCGGCAGCGCGGCAATGATCGATCCCGTCATCATCCGGGCGAACATGCTCGAGATCCATTTGCGCAGGAGGACTTCGGCCACAACCGAGAAAAGGATTGCTATGGACCAGGCCATGGCATGAAGGACGAGCCAATAGCCAAGCCGCGCTCCAGGCCTCAGCTGCGCAAACGTGCCGTAGGGGCCGGTTACGGCGAAGATCAGGACGACGATAACGAAGGTTGCCCAGAGCCGCGGCGAGCGCCAGGCGACCTGCAATTCGCGAAGCGTGGATTGCAGAAAGGTGTGATCCACGAATTTTTCCCGTTTTTCCGCGCAATTTCGATTGAGAGAACAACAATATCGCGGAAAGGCTCGGCAAACTCAACCGGATCCCCACCATGACTTTCGAGCCGCTTCTTAATGCCCCGATCGCAATTCAGGTCCACGTTGCGGCGGTCGTTCCGGCTGCCTTGCTTGGCGCTTATCTTCTGCTGAGACCCAAGGGCACGCCCGGGCATCGCCTGCTCGGCAAGATATGGCTGTGCCTGATGGTGATCACGGCGCTGTCGAGCTTCTTCATTCACCAGATCAACATGTTCTACGGCTTCAGCCCCATTCATCTGCTCTCGCTATACGTTCTCTTCGGTTGCTGGGGAGCCATCGTCAATGCCCGCAATCACAATATCAAGGCACATAAACGGATCGTCAGAGGCCTCTATTTCGGCGGGATCGTCGGCGCTGGGATATTTACGTTCATTCCAGGCCGCATGATGAACAAGATAGTTTTTACCGGCGACGAAATTGCACCCTTTGCTGTCCTGGCAGCTATTGCGCTCGTTCTTCTATGGGCTGTGTCCAAAGAATTGTGGCACCGCCGCCGCTTAACCTGATCTTCTGTCGATAGCCAACTGGCTTTGTCCGCCTTCCTGGATATATAAATGCCTCAAGGGACTTTGATTTTAGGCATCGCCAGGAGGTGCACTATGGATTGGAAGGGGCGTCGGCAATCCGACAATATCGAGGACGAACGCGGCTCATCGCCGATCGGGGGCGGTACGGGGGGCGGTGGCTTTCGTTTTCCCGGCGGCGGCATAGGCGGAGGCGGTTTGAGCTTTCGCACCATCATCGTCCTTGCCGTGATCTTCCTGATCCTGAGAGCCATGGGCGTCGATGTCATAGGCCTGCTGCAGCAGACCGGTGTGCTGGAGGGCGGCGGCTCCGGATATCAGCAGAGTACCTCGAGTGGCAGCGGCGGCCAGCCGGCCAATGACGAGATGAAGCAGTTCGTTGCGACGGTTCTCGCCGATACCGAGGATACCTGGACGGGCATCTTCAAGTCGATGGGGAAGACCTACACGGACCCGAAATTGGTGCTGTTCTCCGGCAGCTTCCCTTCGGCTTGCGGACAGGCTTCGGCCGCGACCGGCCCCTTCTATTGTCCGAGCGATCAGAAAGTCTATCTCGACATGGCCTTCTTCAAGCAGATGAAGGATCAGTTCGGTGCGGCCGGTGATTTCGCGCAGGCCTATGTCGTGGCGCATGAAGTCGGCCACCATGTTCAGGATCAGCTCGGCATCCTGCCGAAGTTCAATCAGGCCCGCCGCACCATGAGCGAGGTGGACGCCAACAAGATGTCAGTGCGCATCGAGCTGCAGGCCGATTGCTTTGCCGGCATCTGGGGCAAGTTCACGCAGCAGAAGGGCATATTGCAGGCCGGCGATCTTGAGGAGGCGCTGAACGCCGCCCAGCAGATCGGCGACGATACGCTGCAGAAGCGTACGCAGGGCTATGTCGTTCCCGACAGCTTCAACCATGGCACCTCGGCGCAGCGTGTGAAGTGGTTCAAGAAGGGCTTCGATTCCGGCAAGCTCAGCGATTGCGATACGCTGAACAATCCGGTCTGATCTTGCTTGCCCGCTCCCGGAACACCGGCGAGCGGGCAGCGTGTTCAACTTGCTACCTCTCGCTGTCGAGATGCGAGAGCTGCGCTTCGGGATAGCGGCCGCCGGCGGCGGCATCTTTGGGGATCGCACGTTCGATCGCAGCCATATCGGCTTCCGACAATTTGACCGACAACGCACCCAACGCTTCCGTGAGGCGGTCACGACGGCGAGCGCCTATGATCGGGACGATCTCCTTGCCCTGGGCTGCGACCCAGGCGATTGCGATCTGGGCGACGCTGGCGCCTTTCGTCTTCGCGATCTTTCGCAGGGCCTCCACCAGCTCCAGGTTCTTTTCGACATTTCCAACTTGAAAACGTGGGCTCATGGCGCGGAAATCGCCTTTCTGTGCACTGTCCGTCTGCCAATGGCCGCTGATGAGGCCGCGCGAGAGGACGCCATAGGCGGTGATGCCGATGCCGAGTTCGCGGCAGGTCGGCAGGATCTTATCCTCGATGCCGCGCGACATCAGCGAATATTCGATCTGCAGATCGACGATCGGGTGGACGGCGGCTGCGCGGCGGATGGTATCCGCACCCACTTCCGACAGGCCGATATGCCTGATGTAGCCTGCCTTTATGAGATCCGATATCGCGCCGATCTGGTCTTCGATCGGCACCTTCGGGTCGAGGCGGGCAGGGCGGTAGATGTCGATGTGATCGACACCGAGACGCTGCAGCGAATAGGCGACAAAGTTCTTGATCGCGGCCGGCCGGGCATCGTAGCCGAGCCAGGCGCCGGCGGGATCGCGCAGGGCGCCGAACTTGACGCTGAGCAGGAAATCGTCCCGCCTCAATCCCTTGATGGCTTCGCTGATCAGCATCTCATTATGGCCCATGCCATAGAAATCGCCTGTATCCAGCAGGTTGATGCCGGCATCGAGCGCCGCATGGATGGTGGCGATGCTCTCGGCGCGATCGGACGGGCCATACATGCCCGACATCCCCATGCAGCCGAGCCCCAGGGCCGATACCTTCGGTCCGGTCTTTCCCAATTGATGCTTTTCCATCGTCATTCTCCCTCGCGCAGGCGCGCACTCATCTGCAGAAGCCTATGTCGACACTGTTTTACTCCATTGATCCCTGTGCGATAATCCAGGTAAATCAAAACGGGTTGTTTGGAATTTCGCACAATGGATGACTTGCCGCTGGCCGATCTCGTCGCCTTCACTGCCGTTGCTCGTGAGCGCAGCTTTCGTGAAGCGGCTCGCAAGCGTGGCGTTTCCGCCTCGTCCTTGAGCGAGGCCGTCCGCCGGCTGGAGGAGCGACTGGCGGTTCGGCTGCTCAATCGCACGACCCGAAGCGTGACGCCGACGGAGGCGGGGGAGCGATTGATGGAGCGCCTGACGCCCGCCATGAGCGAGATCGCCGTGGCGCTCGATGATATCAACAGCTTCCGCGACAGCGTCGGCGGGACTTTACGGCTGAATGTGCCGACCGTCGCCGCCATCGTCGTCATGCCCGATATTATTAGTCGTTTTCTGAAGCAATACCCAGCAATCTCCGTCGAAGTCGTCGCCGAAGACAGTTTCATCGATGTGGTGGCGGCCGGATATGATGCGGGAGTTCGCTACGACGAGAGGCTGGAAAAGGACATGATCGCCGTGCCGATCGGGCCGCGTCAACAACATTACATCACCGCGGCCGCACCGGCCTATCTCGCCACAAACGGCGCCCCGCAGCATCCACGCGACATACTTGAGCATCGCTGCATCCGCCATCGGTTCCTGAGCGGATCGATCGCGCCCTGGGAGTTCGAAAGGAACGGAGAGACGATCTTCATCGCTCCCTCGATGGTCGTTGCCACGAATTCGATCGAGATCGAGCGCAGTGCGGCCGTTGCCGGCCTCGGTATCATCCGAACCTTTCGGGAGTTCCTCGCGCCGCAGATCGCCAGAGGTGAATTGGTGCCGATCCTTGAAGAGTGGGACACGGCGTTTTCCGGCCCGTTTCTTTACTATGCCAACCGTAGACACATGCCGGCGTCGCTGCGGGCCTTCGTCGATTTCCTCAATCTCGAGCAGCGGCGCAGCCGCGACAGATAGACGCCGCGGGCCCAAAGATCAAAAAAACCCGTCGATAAATCAATAAGATTGAAGCGTTCACGGATTGTTTCGGCTAAAATCTTTATGTAAGGGAACATCCTCGTTTTTCGTTCACGTTCTGTCTCTTTCATGGAGACGGAGCCCTAAAAGGCAACTCCATGATCGATCAGAAATTTGCACGGCGCGGCTTGTTCCTCGTCTTCCTCATCCTCTTCCTCGACGTCATCGGCATTGCGATCATCATGCCGGTCATGCCGAAATATCTGGAAGAGTTGACCGGCGCGTCCGTCAGCGCCGCGGCCACGGAAGGCGGCTGGCTGCTGCTGGCCTACGCCGCAATGCAGTTTCTGTTTTCGCCACTGATCGGCAATCTGAGCGATCGCTTCGGTCGCCGTCCGCTGCTGCTCGCTTCGGTGCTGACGTTTGCGATCGACAATTTCATCTGCGCAATCGCCGGTTCCTACTGGATGCTGTTCGTCGGCCGCATTCTCGCCGGTATCAGCGGCGCGAGCTTCTCGACCTGCTCGGCCTACATCGCCGATATCAGCAATGACGAGAACCGGGCGAAGAATTTCGGCCTGATCGGCATGGCTTTCGGCGTCGGCTTCGTGCTTGGGCCGGTCATCGGCGGTTTTCTCGGCGAATTCGGTCCGCGCGTTCCCTTCTACGGCGCTGCTGTTTTGGCATTTTTGAATTTCGTAGGCGCCTATTTCCTACTGCCGGAAACGCTGGACGCTAGGAATCGCCGGCCGTTCGACATTCGGCGCGCCAATCCGCTCGGCGCGCTCAGGCAGATACGGCGTTATCATGGCATCGGCTGGGTCTGCGTCGTGATGTTCCTGAACTGGCTGGCGCATGGCGTCTATCCGGCGGTTTGGGCTTTCGTCACCTCCTATCGCTATAATTGGAGCGAAGGAGAAATCGGCTTTTCCCTTGGCGTATACGGTATCGGCGCGGCGATCGTCATGGGCCTCGTCCTGCCTCGACTGGTGCCCTTGCTCGGTGAGTGGAAGACTGCGTTGCTTGGGCTCGCGTTCTCCTGCCTCGGCCTGATGGGCTACGCTTTCGCTTGGCAGGGCTGGATGGTCTATGCGGTTGTTGTCCTGACCGTTATCGAAAATGTCGCAGATGCGCCGCTTCGCTCCATCGCCGCCAGCAAGGTTCCGCCTTCGGCGCAGGGCGAGCTACAGGGGGCGCTTGGCAGCCTGACGAGTATCACGGCAATTGTCGGGCCTTTGTTGTTCCCGTATCTATTCAGCTACTATACTGCGCCGACGGCACCTGTGGTCTTTGCCGGCGCGCCATTCATCATGAGCGCAATTCTGATTGCCATATCTCTCGTGGTGCTGCTGACGAAGGTCCGCAAGACCGTGCCGACGACGGTTGCACAATCGGAAGCCGGAGAGGCAGCCTAGAATTTCATCAGATATTTTGATGATATGATGAATTCTTTAGCACTTCGGTCTTGTCGGCTGGCTTTTCGCCCTAAGTTGCGATAATGCCGCAAGCTCGCGCACGCATTGGTAGGGCGGTTTGCGCGTTTCAAAAGATCGAGTTTTCGTGATGGATATGCCGTTCGCTGCGCGCCCGCTCGCGCATGACAATAATAATTCGTGGTCTGCACATATTCGTGCAACTCTTGCGCTCGGCATACCGCTGATTGGCGCGCAATTGGCGCAGCTCGGCATCAACACCACAGACGTGATGATCGTTGGCCGGCTCGGTGCCGAGCAACTCGCTGCCATGGTGCTCGCCGCTCAGTTCCTGTTCACGATTCTTATTTTCGGTTCGGGCTTCTCCATTGCCGTGGTGCCGCTGGTGGCGCAGGCCTATGGTCAAGGGGATGTGGCTTCGGTTCGCCGAGCCCTGCGCATGGGCCTGTGGGTCGTGACGGCCTATTGGCTCATCGCGCAGCCTGCCTTCTTCTATTCCGAGCAGATCCTTTTGGCGGCCGGGCAGAAGCCGGATGTAGCGCGGCTGGCCAGCGGCTATATCGATATCGGCCATTTCGCCCTGTTGCCCGGGCTGCTCTACAATGTCATCCGCGCCTTGGTGAGCGCCATCGGTCGCGCCGGTATCATCCTCAAGGTCACCATTGCCATGCTCGTCATGAATGCGGTGCTTGCCTACATCCTCGTGCTCGGCCATTTCGGCCTGCCGGCGATGGGGCTGCACGGTGCGGCAATCGTGTCGGTCGCGGTGCAGACGGCCGGCTTCTTCTTCATCGTCGCTTATGTTCAAGCCCATGAGGATACGCGCCGCTATGAGATTTTCGTCCGCTTCTGGCGCCCCGATTGGCATGCCTTGTGGGACGTGATCCGCCTCGGTTTCCCGATCAGCGTCACAGTTCTCGCCGAAGTCAGCCTGTTCACGGCAGCGTCGTTGCTGATGGGGCAGATCGGCACGATCGAGCTTGCAGCGCATGGTATTGCGCTGCAATGGGCGTCGATTGCCTTCATGATCCCGCTTGGGCTCAGCCAGGCCGCGACGGTGCGGGTCGGTGTCGCGCACGGGCAGGGCGATCATCTTGGTCTGAAGCGTGCGGCGATCGTCGTACTTGTCGTTTCGAGCTGCATCTCGCTCCTCGGCAGTATCCTGTTCGCGACCATGCCGACATGGTTCGGAAGCTGGTTCCTGGATGTCACCTCCGCCGATGCGCCGAAGGTGCTTGCCTATGCGGCGCCGCTGATCGTCGTGGCGGGTCTGTTCCAGTTGGTCGATGGGCTGCAGTCGATCGCCAGCGGCCTGCTGCGCGGCCTGAAGGATGCTCGCGTGCCGATGATCATGGCGTTGATCGCCTATTGGCCGATCGGCTTCTTCCTGGCTTGGCTGCTGGCATTCCCGCTCCAATTCGGCGGCATCGGCATATGGTTCGGCTTCCTGCTCGGCCTAGGCTCGGCGGCCGCGATGCTGTGCACGCGCTTCTACATTCTGGTGCGTTCGGAGAAGGCCGCCGCCTGACATCGGAAAGTCTGTTGTCAGTTCGCAAGACTGCTGACAAAAATTGACAGCATGGTCGTCTATATTTGTCTCATACCAAAGACGGGAGACGACCATGACATTCAAAGCAAGCGATCGTACCGATGCCGCGCTTTTCCCGCGGGAAGACACCATCCAGCAAGGCGCTACGGTGCGCCTTTTCCCGCACGCCAATACATCGTCCCGGCGGCCTGAGCCGGAGCGGAGATCCTATTGGCTGGCAGTGGCTAGCGCCGAGCATGTACGCCTTGGGCGCAAGCATGGCTTCATGCAGGTGAACCACGGCAAGCGAGCCCCTTTGAAGCGTATCAAACCGGGCGACGGCATCGTCTACTACTCCCCATCTGTCAAAATGGGCGAAAGAGACGGCTTCCAGAACTTTACCGCCATCGGTTTTGTCCGTGAGGGCGAGCCTTATCTTGCCGAGATGGGCTGCGGAAAAGCCTATCGCAAGGATGTGGATTGGCTGGACGCGCCCGAGCAGCCGCTTCGTCCTCTGTTGGGCTGGCTCGATTTCACTCAGGACCGAAACTGGGGCTACAAGCTGAGGTTCGGCCTCGTTGAGTTCGGACAATCCGACTTCGAGTTTCTCGAGGAAATCCTGATGAGTGAGCTTGAGGTGGTCAAGCAGCGCCGTCTGCAGGCCTAGAGCCTTTCCGCTTTTCTTCGAAGCGCGAAAACGCTCTATCCTTTTGTTTTCAAGCAATTCCGGACGGAAAACCGCTATGCACTTTTCCTGGAATTGCTCCAAGTTTCAGCAAGCTGAACCGATGTGACGAGGAGACTTCCCAACTTGACGCACAAAGAGAAAAGCCCCGGATTGGTTATCAATCCGGGGCTTTTCTCATGCGATTAAGTGATCGACGTTGTCAGGCGCGTTCCGCCAGGGCCGATTCGCCCTTCTTCTCGCGCACCAGATTGACAAAGCGGCGGAAGAGATAGTGGCTGTCCTGCGGGCCGGGAGATGCTTCCGGGTGATGCTGCACCGAGAAGACCGGCTTGCCGGCGACGCGCAGGCCGCAATTGCTGCCGTCGAAGAGCGAAACGTGAGTCTCCTCAACGCCTTCCGGCAGCGAGCTCGAGTCGACTGCGAAACCGTGGTTCATCGAAACGATCTCGACCTTGCCCGTCGTATAGTCCTTGACCGGATGGTTGGCGCCGTGATGTCCCTGGTGCATCTTCGCGGTCTTGGCGCCGAGCGCGAGGCCGAGCATCTGGTGGCCGAGGCAAATGCCGAACAGCGGGATTTCGGTCTTCAGCAGGTCCTTGATGACCGGTACGGCATATTCGCCGGTCGCAGCCGGGTCGCCGGGGCCGTTGGAAAGGAAGATGCCATCCGGCTTGAGGCCGAGCACTTCGTCGGTCGAAGCGGTTGCCGGCAATACCGTGACCTTGCAATCGAGGCCGGCGAAGAGACGCAGGATGTTGCGCTTGACGCCGTAGTCGAGGCAGACGACATGGTACTTGGCGTCGGTTGCGCCGAGTTCGCCGTAGCCTTCGTTCCAGATCCAAGGGGTCTGCGACCACTGCGAAGACTGGCCGGAGGAGGCGACCTTCGCGAGGTCGAGGCCTTCTAGGCCGCTCCAGGCCTTCGCATCCGCCTTCAGCTGCTCGATGTCGAAGACGCCGTTCGGATCATGGGCGATCACGCCGTTCGGCATGCCGTTTTCGCGGATCCAAGCGGTGAGGGCGCGGGTGTCGATGCCGCTGAGGCCGATGATGCCGCGAGCTTTCAGCCATTGGTCGAGATGCTTGGCGGCGCGGTAGTTCGATGGATCGGTGATGTCGGCTTTGAAGATCACGCCGACCGCGCCGTGGCGTGCAGCCGGCGTCAGGTCTTCGATGTCTTCCTCGTTCGTGCCGACATTACCGATGTGCGGGAAGGTGAAGGTGACGATCTGGCCAAGGTAGGAAGGATCGGTCAGGATCTCCTCGTAACCCGTCAGCGCCGTGTTGAAGCAGACTTCGGCCTGGACCTTGCCGGTCGCGCCGATGCCCTTGCCTTCGATGACGGTGCCATCGGCGAGAACGAGAAGAGCAGTCGGCTTTTCGGTGGTCCATGGGGCTGTGGCGGTCATAGTCATCCCGTTTCCGGCGTCATGCGCGACCTTGAAGAGGCCGTGGCTTCCGCCATGTTTGTAGCAAGGTACAGCCGGCGACCGAGGTCGCGGCTTGAGATCTTCATATCGATCTAATGTGCAGGTGATGGACATAGCTAAACAAGGCGAACCGGTCAATGCACGCTTTTGCTTTCGCGTCAGGGAATTTGCCTCGTTTTGGCAGGCTGCACGCAATTGCATTGATCGGCGCTGATGGTCTATGAGACAGGCAAGATGAAATAAGGGGGCGGGCGATCGTCGCCGGCCTGCTTCAAGGAGTTACACAGATGATCCGCGAAACCCTTTCCAACGCCCAGAAGGACGCCATGAAGGCCAAGGATGCGGCGAGGCTTTCGACCGTGCGTCTCATCCTTGCCGCTATCAAGGACAAGGACATCGCCAATCGCGGTCTCGGCAAGGAGCCGGCGAGCGAGGACGAAATCCTGCAGTTGCTCGCCAAGATGATCAAGCAGCGGGAAGAGTCGGAGAAGATCTATGTCGAGGGCGGCCGTCCCGAGCTGGCCAGCAAGGAGCGCGAGGAGATCGGCGTCATTCAGGGCTTCATGCCCGAGCAGCTTTCCGAAGAGAAGGTGCGCGAGATCTGCGTTGCAATCGTTGCCGAACTCGGCGCACAGGGTCTGAAGGATATGGGCAAGTGCGTGGCTGCTCTGCGCGAGCGCTATGCCGGGCAGATGGATTTCGCCAAGGCTTCGGGTATTCTCAAGGAACTGCTGAAGTAAAAACCTGTTTCGCCTTCGGCGCGCGGATTTGCGGCGAGCCGAAGGCGCTTCTCCAGGCGGCGTCCATGATGGCGAATTTCTCCGCCTGATAGTTCCGGTATTCCTGGATGAAACCGTATGAAAGCCAAAGCTGGCTTCGTCCCGAAGAGCCCGTCCATCCGATGCTTTGCATTCTCGCGGCTCTGATCATCAGCCTCTTTGCATGTGTTCTGGAAATGAGAAAGCGGCGACAAATGTCGGTGAAGGCAATTCGCCCGACCACAACTCTTTGAGTTGCCGTGTCGACCAGCCCGACGCGCGAAATCAGATAATCCATGATGACGCCACCGGAATTGACCCATGTGAACAGATCGAACGTATCTCCCGGATGGCGTAGATCGTCGCTGTTGACGATGCCGGCCGAAATGGCGGGCTGCAAGGCGGCAATGAGCTCAGGGCGTTTGGCGAACGTGGCGCTGCGCCGGCCGCCGTCCAGCCGGTCCAGCACCGAGAGATGGATGGTCAACCATTTCGTCAGCTGCTGGACGGCTTCTTCGGTCGGCTCCATTGGCCGCGCGCGGCGATCCGTCGCGACAGGCAGATAGCGCAAAAAACCTTCGGCCAGCATTTGCTGCAAGAAACTCAGCGCGGTGTTGTGGCTGGCGATCTCGTGCTCGACAACATAGGTGGCGAAGCGGTTCGCATGGAGGCCCGGCGGCTCTCCGTCGATGCCGCCATAGTATAATCCGAAACCGGCGAGCGCCATCAGCCAGCGCTGCTGCGAAGCGAAGACGGAGCATATTCGCTGGTTCTGATTGTACGTGGCGAGGATCTCTCGCGTATAATTCAGGAGTTCAGCGAAAAAATTGGGGTCTTGAGCAAGTTCTTTTGCGGATAAAGACATGCAGCCGTCTCCGATGAACTGAACAAAATTCCAGATTGTCCGAAGAGAATGAACGTCAAGATTGTATATCTTAATATTCTAAAAAAATATAGATCGTATCGACTACGTCAAGATGGCGACGGGCAAATGACACGATATCCCACATGAAGGATGTTCGTCGTTGTCATTGCCGCAAATTAGAGAAGGCAGGAGCTGGGGGAGCTCCTGCCTTCTTGCGCTTTGCAGGCGTTTGATGACGCAGGGTGGGGCCCAAAAATCAAACGTCTATTGCAAAGGCACTCAGGTGGGGCGGCGCCGGGGGTAGGGATGGTGCCCCACCTGAGTATCTGCTGAATCTAACTGAAAATCCTGAATTCCGCGGCAGAGCCAACGTCTGCTACGGCAGTCCGGGCATTTGAACCTTAACGCCTGCCGCAAGGGCAGGTATCCTCATGTTCGCCGGCTGCTGGTATCCCGCGCCAGCGTAAACTGCATTCTTGTCATCACTGCCGTTAGTCGTCGTGGCCTAGCTATCAGTTGCTGTAGCAGATGGCCGCTGCGGCTAACGGTACGATAAGAATGCTTACTCCCTTTCCTAAACTGAAAGCCATGTACCTTTTGGCTTCCCGTCCGTCGGGGCGTCTCGGCATGTCGCGTCGCGAAGCAATTTCTTCGCCGGCTTGTCTCGCCCCGTGAGAAGAACGCTATTGCGCTGCACATCAACAATCAAATTACAAAAAAATAATGTTCGGCTTACAAACCATACCATAAATGCGCCACCGGAAGGAGCCGCTACGTCCGATCTGCGCTGCATCCAGCGATTGTTGCGCGCCCGCCGTCCACAGCCATCTATCCACCTCAAGATGTGCAAGTCTTTGCTTTTTCGCCTCTTTTCTAAAAGAGAAACTGTTTTTCCATTCGGGCGAATGTCCCGGTCGGCTGGCTGAGGGCAACGCATCTACTGGCTTGGCAGACGCTGAAAGCGGCTTGCGGCGCTGATGTCTGCGCCTTGATTGCGATGGCGAGTTCACGAAGTTGTGATTAGAAGAGATAGGTTGTAATAGCCTGCAAAGGACTGTG
Source organism: Martinezella miluonensis (assembly GCF_900094545.1). Taxonomy (GTDB): domain Bacteria; phylum Pseudomonadota; class Alphaproteobacteria; order Rhizobiales; family Rhizobiaceae; genus Rhizobium; species Rhizobium miluonense. The sequence goes on along the minus strand of NZ_FMAH01000019.1, from coordinate 79,338 downwards.
AATACACGTGCGTGGCTCTCCAGTCGTCGTGGCAATGCGGATCATTCCTGTTTATATGGGGGCGAGCCAGAGGTAGCCATGCGATTTTCCAATACGTTTCTCGACGAGATTCGCGACCGCGTTCTGATTTCAGACGTGATCGGTCGTCGCGTGACCTGGGATCGGCGCAAGACCAACGTGCCGCGCGGAGATTACTGGGCCTGCTGCCCCTTCCATGGCGAGAAGTCGCCAAGCTTCCACTGCGAGGATCGCAAGGGGCGCTATCATTGCTTCGGCTGCGGCGTGACTGGCGACCATTTCCGCTTTCTTACCGAGCTGGAGGGCTTGAGTTTCCCCGAGGCCGTGCAGCAGATCGCCGACATGGCCGGCGTGCCTATGCCGGTTGCCGATCCGATGGAGGCGAAGAGGGAGAAGGAACGCACGTCGCTGCTCGATGTCATGGAGATGGCGACCCAGTTCTTTCAGGACCAGCTTCAGACTGCCAATGGCGCGCGGGCGCGAGCCTATCTACGCGACCGTGGCCTCAGCGGCCGCACCATCGAGACCTTCCGCCTGGGATATTCGCCCGACAGCCGCAATGCGTTGAAAGAGCATCTTGCCAGCAAGGGCGTGCTCAAGGAGCAGATGGAGGCTTGTGGCCTCGTCGTGCATGAGAATGTGCCGGTCTCCTATGATCGCTTTCGCGACCGCATCATGTTTCCGATCCTGTCATCGCGCGAGAAGGTGATCGCCTTCGGCGGACGCGCCATGTCGCCGGACGCGCCGGCGAAATACCTCAATTCCAACGAGACCGAGCTCTTTCACAAGGGCAACGTGCTCTACAATTTCACCCGTGCCCGCCGCGCTGCTCAGGGTGCCGATGGCGCCGGAACTATCATTGCCGTCGAAGGCTATATGGATGTTATCGCCCTGCATCAGGCCGGCGTCGAGAACGCCGTTGCGCCGCTGGGTACGGCGCTGACGGAAAACCAGCTGGATCTTCTTTGGAAGATGACGCCGGAGCCGGTGCTCTGCTTCGATGGCGATGGCGCGGGTATGCGCGCCGCCAATCGCGCCGCCGATCTGGCCTTGCCGCATATCAAGCCGGGCCGCACCGTCCGTTTCGCGCTGCTGCCCGATGGCAAGGATCCGGACGATCTCGTGCGCCACGACGGGCGCGCGCCTTTCGACAAGGTTCTGGCACAGGCAAAGCCGCTTGCCGATCTGCTCTGGGGAAGAGAGGCCGGCAGCGGCACATTCGAGACGCCGGAGGCGCGCGCGGAGCTCGAGGCACGGCTGCGGCGCATCGTATCCGTCATCGTCGACGAGGATGTTCGGCGCCACTATCAACAGAGCATGCGCGAGCGGCTGAACGGGCTCTTCCAGCCGCAGTTCCAGCGCGGCGGCAATCAGCAGGGGCGCGGCTTTTCTCGGGAGGGCAATGCCCGTTCCTTCGGCGGCCGTGGCGGGCAAGGTCGCGACCGGGCGGCAGTCAGCACGACGGCATCCGATCGCCTGACACGCTCGGCCATGATCAAGGGACATCAGGATATTCCGAGCCTGCGCGAAAGCGTCCTGGCGCTGACCATCGTCAATCATCCGCTGCTGTTGCAGGACGAGTATGACGAGATCGCTGCGATCGATTACGAAAGCCGCGAATTGCAGCGCCTCTGGTCGGCCGTGCTCGGTATCGCCGCAGCCATGGTCGGGCCTCAGCTCACCCGTGAGCGGCTGGTCGAACAGCTGGAAGAGCAGGACTTTGGCTCGCTGCTGAAAAACCTCGAGCAGCAGGTTCGCAATGCCCGGCTATGGACGGCAACCGAGGCAGCCGCGATGGAGGATGCTCGCGAAGGCTACCGTCAGGCGCTTGCGCTTCACAAACGCTCCAAGGCCCTTCGGTGGCACAAGATCGAATTGCAGGGTGCGATTGCCGAGGCGACGGAAGATGGCGACGGCGAGCTTATCGAGCAGCTGATGCGCGCCTTGCAGGAAGTGCAGCTCGAAGCGGTGCGGCTGGAAAACCAGGAGGCGATCATCGATGGCTTCGGCGTTCTCTCGGGCCGTGTCAAAAGCGCTGCGGGAAAGTAGGGAATGAATGTCACAGCCGGATAGACCGGAATCGCGATTTTCCACCGATGACGCCTTGTTCGGCGCGCGCTCTGGCAGGGCTGCGCCGCTCGATGTGCTGAAATCGGTCTATGGCTACTCCGCCTTTCGCGGCAAGCAGCAGCAGGTGGTCGAGCACGTCGTCTCCGGTGGCGATGCCGTCGTGCTGTTTCCGACCGGGGCTGGCAAGTCTCTGTGTTTCCAGATCCCGGCGCTTTGCCGTGCCGGTGTCGGCATCGTCGTCTCCCCGCTGATCGCCCTGATGCGGGATCAGGTGGAGGCGATGAAGCAGCTCGGCATACGTGCCGCGGCCTTGAACTCGTCGCTGTCGCGCGAGGAGGCGAGCGATGTCTATCGCGCCGTCTCCAACGGCACGCTCGATATGCTCTATGTTACGCCCGAGCGCATCCTGACCGATGGCTTCCAGCAGATGATCGCCAGGGCGAAGATTGCGCTCTTTGCGATCGACGAGGCGCATTGCGTTTCACAGTGGGGACATGATTTCAGGCCGGAATATCGGGATCTCGGCAAGCTTGCCGAACTCTTTCCCGGCGTGCCGCGCATCGCGCTGACGGCGACGGCCGATCCTCATACCCGCGACGACATCATCGAGCGGCTGGCTCTTGACGGTGCCAAGGTCTTCACCACCAGCTTCGACCGGCCGAATATCGCCTATGAGATTGTCGAACGCGATCAGCCGCGCCAGCAATTGCTGCGCTTTCTCGATGGCCATCGCGGCGATAGCGGCATCGTTTATTGCCTTTCGCGTGCCAAGGTCGAGGACACGGCGGAATGGCTGAACGGGCAGGGCGTCCGTGCGCTACCCTACCATGCCGGCATGGATCGATCACTCCGCGACGCCAACCAGGATGCTTTTCTGAAAGAGGAGGACCTGTGTCTCGTGGCGACCGTCGCCTTCGGCATGGGCATCGACAAGCCGAATGTGCGTTACGTCGCCCATCTCGATCTGCCGGGCTCGGTCGAAGCCTATTATCAGGAGACGGGCCGCGCCGGGCGTGATGGCCTACCGTCCGAGGTGTGGATGGCCTACGGCATGGCCGACGTCATCCAGCGGCGGCGCATGATCGATGAGGGCAATGCGGCTGATGAGATCAAGCGGGTGGAGCGGGGAAAGCTCAATGCGCTGCTTGCCATCTGCGAAACGGCCGGCTGCCGGCGGCAGGCCATCCTTGCCCATTTCGGCGAGGCGCATGGTGGCGGTTGTGGCAATTGCGATACCTGCCTGAAGCCGGTCGAGACCTGGGACGGCACGGAAGCGGCGATCAAGGCGCTGGCGGCAGTTTATCGCACAGGCGAGCGTTTCGGCACCGGTCACGTCATCGACGTGCTGATCGGCACGGTCAACGAGAAGACGGAGCGTTTCGGCCATGTCGATATGCCCGTTTTCGGTGCCGGAAAGGATATCCCCACCCGCACCTGGCAGTCGATCTTCCGGCAATTGCTGGCAAGCGGCCTCATCAGCGTGGATCATACGGCCTTTGGCGCGATGAAACTCGAGGAAGAGGCAAGGGCGGTCTTCAAGCGCGAGCGGCAGGTTCTCTTTCGCAAGGATCGGCCGGAGAGTGGGCGGCGCGGCAAAAAGGCGGGACGCCTGGAGAAGCAGGCACACGGTCTTGCCGGCGAAGCACAAGCGCTATTCGATGCGCTGCGCGCCGAACGCACAAGGATCGCCAAGGAGCTTGGAGTGCCGCCTTATGTCGTTTTCCCGGACACGACCCTGATTGCCTTTGCGACCGAGCGGCCGAAGAACCACAAGGCTCTCCTTGGGATCTCGGGCGTCGGGCAGGCGAAGCTGGAGCGCTATGGGGACGCGTTCCTCGCCGTGATTTCGGATTTTACCGGTCGGTGATATCTCGCGGGCGAATATGAAGGCGCTGCGATATCGGCCTTACATGCGCACGGTCATACCGCCGTCGACAGTCAGAACATGGCCGTTGACGAAAGACGCGGCGTCGCTGGCGAGGAACAGTGCGGCACCGGCAATCTCGTCCGGCCGCCCCCAGCGCTGGACCGGGATGCGCTGGCGCACGAAGGGGATCAGCTCTTCATTCGCGGCCATCGCGGCATTCGTTTCCGTTGCGAACCAGCCTGGAGCGATGGCATTGCTGGTGATGCCGTAAGGCCCAAATTCCACGGCCATGCCGCGCATCAAGCCTGTCAGCCCCTGCTTGGCTGCGGGATAGACGCAGTCGCCGGGCATGACGACTTGGCCGCTGATGGATGTGACCGAGATCAGGCGCCCGTGATTGTGTCGTTTCATAAGGCGGGCGGCATCGCGGGAGAGCATGATCGAAGCGGCAAGATCCGTATTGAGCAAAGTGAGGATCGCCTCGTCGTCGAAATCTGCCAGCTGGCGTCTGTCGCGGGCCCCGACATTGTTGATCAATATGTCGAGCCGGCCGTGATTGCTTTCGATATCGGCCATCGCCGCACGCTGCGCCTCACGATCGGCAATGTCGAAGGCGGCAGCTTCGGCGGAACCGCCTCTCTCTCGGATAGTTTTGACCGCCGCGTTCAACGTGGCTGTGGTTCGCCCATTGATGATGACGTGAGCGCCGGCATCGGCAAGTGCCTGGGCCATCTCGAATCCCAGGCCGCGGCCGCCGCCCGTGACCAGGGCAACCCGCCCTTTCAGCGAAAATCTCTCAAATATGCTCATGATATCCTCATCCGGGGACCAAGTCGCTGTGATGCGTTTGGATAAATAATGGACTCAGTCAAGTAATTTTTGCAATAGCAGCAGGCGCGAATTGTCGCGAATGCTCCGTTGAGGCGCCATCGCGGTAACGGTATTCGAGCCGTGTGGCGGTGTGTCGCGCCAGCGTCATGGCTTCATACATTTTTGCCGCGGATGAATGCGGCAGGTGTGCTAATCCTGTGTTATCTCTCGGCCTGTTTCCGCCATGATCAGTAACGGAATGCGACAATGACCTCAGAATTTCTATCCCATCTGCGCAGCGAGCTAGCCGGCTTGAAGGAAGCCGGTCTTTACAAGTCCGAGCGCGTGATCACATCCAAACAAGCCGGAGAAATCGCCGTCGCCGACGGCGCGCGCGTGCTCAATTTCTGCGCCAACAACTATCTCGGCCTGGCCGACAATGAGGAACTCGCCGAGACCGGGAAAAAGGCGCTCGATCGCTACGGTTACGGCATGGCCTCCGTTCGCTTCATCTGCGGCACACAGGAGGAGCACAAGCAGCTCGAGGCGCGGATTTCCGCCTTCCTCGGCATGGAAGATACGATCCTCTATTCCTCCTGCTTCGATGCCAATGGCGGGTTGTTCGAGACGCTGCTTTCCGAGGAAGACGCCATCATCTCGGATGCGCTCAACCATGCCTCGATCATCGACGGCGTGCGGCTCTCGAAAGCCAAGCGTTTCCGTTACGCCAACAACGATATGGCGGCGCTGGAAGAAGAGCTGAAGAAGGCCGAAGGCAGCCGCTTCAAGCTGATCGCGACCGACGGCGTATTCTCCATGGATGGCATCATCGCCAATCTTGGCGGCGTCTGCGATCTGGCAGAGAAATACGGCGCGATGGTCATGGTGGACGATAGCCATGCCGTCGGCTTTGTTGGTGCCCACGGCCGAGGCTCCGCGGAGCATTGCGGCGTCGAGGGCCGGATCGATATCATCACCGGCACGCTCGGCAAGGCGCTCGGCGGCGCTTCGGGCGGCTATACCTCCGCCAAAGGCGAGGTCGTCGATTGGCTGCGGCAGCGTTCGCGTCCCTATCTCTTCTCCAATACGCTGGCGCCGGTCATCGCGGCTGCATCGCTGAAGGTTTTCGATCTGATCGAGAACGGCGACGCCTTGCGGGCGCGGCTCAAGAGCAATGCCGAGCTCTTCCGCAGCGAAATGACGAAGCTCGGTTTCACGCTTGCCGGCGCCGATCATCCGATCATCCCAGTCATGCTCGGCGATGCCAAGCTGGCGCAGGATATGGCGGCGCTGATGCTGAAGAAGGGCGTCTACGTCATCGGATTTTCCTTCCCCGTCGTGCCCAAGGGCCAGGCGCGTATCCGCACGCAGATGTCGGCCGCCCATTCGAAGGCCGATGTCGAAAAGGCGATTGCGGCCTTTGCGGAAGCCGGAAAAGAACTTGGAATCATTTGAATTGGTTGGAGAGAACCGATCATGTCGAACATGATGAAAGCTTTGGTCAAAGCCAAGCCTGAGGTCGGGCTGTGGATGGAGCATGTTCCGGTTCCGGAGGTCGGGCCGAACGATGTCCTGATCCGGGTCAAGAAGTCGGCGATTTGCGGGACGGATGTCCACATTTGGAACTGGGATCAATGGGCGCAGAAGACCATTCCGGTGCCGATGGTCGTCGGTCACGAATTCTGCGGCGAGATCGCCGAGATCGGCTCAGCGGTGACGAAGTATCACGTCGGCGAGCGCGTTTCTGGCGAAGGGCACATCGTCTGCGGCAAATGTCGCAACTGCCGGGCGGGCAGGGGCCATCTCTGCCGCAACACGCTCGGCGTCGGCGTCAACCGCCCCGGCTCCTTCGGCGAATTCGTCTGCATTCCCGAATCCAACGTCGTACCAATCCCGGACGATATTCCGGATGAAATCGCCGCGATCTTCGACCCGTTCGGCAATGCGGTGCACACGGCACTTTCCTTCGACCTGGTTGGTGAGGATGTGCTTGTCACCGGTGCAGGACCGATCGGAATCATGGGGGCGATGGTTGCCAAGCGCTCCGGCGCGCGCAAGGTCGTGATCACCGACATCAATCCGACGCGGTTGGCGCTTGCCCGCAAGGTCGGCATCGATCACGTCGTCGACGCCTCCAAGGAGAACCTCGCCGATGTCATGAAGTCCATCGGCATGACCGAGGGCTTCGACGTCGGCCTGGAAATGTCGGGCGCCGCACCGGCGTTCCGCGACATGATCGACAAGATGAACAACGGCGGCAAGATTGCCATTCTCGGCATCGCGCCGGCCGGCTTCGAGATCGACTGGAACAAGGTCATCTTCAAGATGCTGAACCTGAAGGGCATCTATGGCCGCGAGATGTTCGAGACCTGGTACAAGATGATCGCCTTCGTGCAGGGCGGCCTCGACGTCTCTCCGGTCATCACGCACCGTATCGGCATCGATGAGTTCCGCGATGGTTTCGAAGCCATGCGCTCCGGCAATTCCGGCAAGGTCGTCATGGACTGGAATTGATCGGAACTGTCGCTTTACGGCATCGGTCATGCATGCCGGCGCCGTAAACGCGCAGGTTTCTTTAGTATCCTCTTGTCATCGCGTGGGGACTTCCTAAATACGGGAAACAATTGATTATGACGTGTTGAGCCTGTGGATAAGGCTTTTTCGCGTATTTAACGGGCTTTTTTGCTGGAAAAGCTTGACGAGGACTAAAATTCTGGGAATCACCGTTTGACTTCGGAAAGAACGGTAAGACTGGATCGAGCGGATCACCTGATACCATGGCCGGAAACCTAGACGCAATCCAGCTTTGCACTCCGGTAGCGGCGATCGTGGTTAATCGGGCATTAAAGATCATTCCGTAGGTGTTTGTCGGTGAGTCGTGGCTGGCGCAGGGCGCGCCGGCTCGATTGAAATGTTCTACCGCATGTAAGTTTGCAGCGTCAGGGAAAGCGACGATATAGAGATGGCAACAAAGGTCAAAGAGAACGAAGAAGCTGAAGTCGAACGCGACGGCACCTCCGACGGCCCGCTTCTCGATCTTTCCGATGACGCGGTCAAGAAGATGATCAAGGCCGCGAAGAAGCGCGGCTATGTGACGATGGACGAGCTCAACGCCGTTCTTCCGTCCGAAGAAGTGACATCCGAGCAGATCGAAGACACGATGGCCATGCTTTCGGACATGGGCATCAACGTCATCGAGGATGAGGATGTCGAAGAGGCCGGTGCTGCCTCGAACGACGATGATGATGCCGGCGGCGACGATGAGAGCGAAGGCGGCGAACTCGCTCCTTCGACGGGTTCCGCTCTGGCGACCGCCAAGAAGAAAGAGCCGACCGACCGTACGGACGACCCGGTGCGCATGTATCTGCGCGAAATGGGCTCCGTCGAGCTTCTGTCGCGCGAAGGCGAAATCGCGATTGCCAAGCGCATCGAGGCTGGTCGCGAGACCATGATCGGTGGCCTCTGTGAGAGCCCGTTGACGTTCCAGGCGCTGATTATCTGGCGCGACGAACTCAACGAAGGCACCACACTGCTGCGCGAGATCATCGACCTCGAAACCACCTATTCCGGCCCTGAAGCCAAGGCTGCCCCGCAGTTCCAGAGTCCCGAGAAGATCGAGGCCGACCGCAAGGCTGCCGAGGAAAAGGAAAAGGCCCGTCGCGGCCGCGGTGGCGGCTCCGACGACGACATCACCAATGTCGGCGGCGAGGGCCTGCCGATCGAGGAAGAGGAAGAGGACGAAGACGAATCCAGCCTCTCCCTGGCAGCCATGGAAGCCGAGCTTCGCCCGCAGGTGATGACGACGCTCGACACCATCGCCGAAACCTACAAGAAGCTGCGCAAGCTGCAGGACCAGCAGGTCGAGCAGCGTCTGTCGGCTTCCGGCACGCTGTCGTCGGCGCAGGAGCGCCGCTACAAGGAGCTGAAGGATGAGCTGGTCAAGTCGGTCAAGTCTCTGTCGCTGAACCAGAACCGCATCGACGCTCTCGTCGAGCAGCTCTACGACATCAACAAGCGTCTCGTGCAGAACGAGGGCCGCCTGTTGCGCCTTGCCGAATCCTATGGCGTCAAGCGCGACAGCTTCCTTGAGCAGTATCAAGGTGCCGAACTCGATCCGAACTGGATGAAGTCGATCGGCAATCTGGCCGCTCGCGGCTGGAAGGAATTCGCCAAGAGCGAAAACACGACGATCCGCGACATCCGCCAGGAAATCCAGAACCTTGCGACCGAAACCGGCATTTCCATCTCGGAATTCCGCCGCATCGTTCACATGGTTCAGAAGGGCGAGCGCGAAGCGCGTATTGCCAAGAAGGAAATGGTCGAAGCCAACCTGCGCCTCGTCATCTCCATCGCCAAGAAGTACACCAACCGCGGCCTGCAGTTCCTCGACCTCATTCAGGAAGGCAATATCGGCCTGATGAAGGCGGTCGATAAGTTCGAATATCGCCGTGGTTACAAGTTCTCGACCTACGCCACCTGGTGGATTCGTCAGGCGATCACCCGGTCGATCGCCGACCAGGCGCGCACGATCCGCATTCCGGTGCACATGATCGAAACGATCAACAAGATCGTCCGTACCTCGCGCCAGATGCTGCACGAGATCGGCCGCGAGCCGACGCCGGAAGAACTGGCTGAAAAGCTTGCCATGCCGCTCGAAAAAGTGCGCAAGGTGCTGAAGATCGCCAAGGAGCCGATCTCGCTCGAAACGCCTGTCGGTGACGAAGAGGATTCGCACCTCGGCGATTTCATCGAGGACAAGAACGCGCTTCTGCCGATCGACGCCGCCATCCAGGCGAATCTGCGCGAAACGACGACGCGCGTTCTGGCGTCGCTGACGCCGCGCGAAGAGCGCGTGCTGCGCATGCGCTTCGGCATCGGCATGAACACCGACCATACGCTCGAAGAAGTCGGCCAGCAGTTCTCGGTTACGCGCGAACGTATCCGTCAGATCGAGGCCAAGGCGCTGCGCAAGCTCAAGCATCCGAGCCGCAGCCGCAAGCTCAGAAGCTTCCTCGACAGCTGAGGCCTGGCGCAAGTCGCTATCGGCCGTATAAGAGACAAGGCCCGGTTCGCGAAAGCGAGCCGGGCTTTTCGTTGACAGATATCGACAGCAGGGTTGGATCATGGCAAGCAAGCCGCAATTCATGGAAATCGCCATCCTCGGCCGGCTGCGCGATATGCTGGCCGGTTATGAATGGCGGCAGGATGCGCTCGGGCGTTCCTCGGCGCACGTTTTCCGGCTTGAGGCTGATGGACGCGCGCCGGTCTATCTCAAGACCGAGCTTGTGGACCCTTTGGGCGAGCTGGCCGGCGAGGTTGCGAGGCTGCGATGGTTGAATTCTCAGGGTTTTGCCTGTCCGGAAATCATTGCTCATGAGAGGGACGACGAGCGCGAATGGCTTTTGATGAGCGCGCTTCCCGGCAGCGATCTCGTCAGCGCGGAGCTGATATCGCCGGCCGAACGTGTCCGTCTTCTGGCGCATGCGTTGCGACGTTTGCACGCGATCGACATCGCTGCGTGCCCTTTCGATCATCGATTGGCGAACAGAATTGGCGAGGCAAGGGCGCGCCTGCTTGCCGGCTGCGTCGATGAGGATGATTTCGATGAGACCCGGTTGGGACGGTCGGGGCAGGATCTTTTCGGCGAACTCGAGGAGAAAAGGCCTGTGACGGACGATCTCGTCGTCACCCATGGCGATGCCTGCCTTCCGAATTTCATCGCCGATGGCGCGGGCTTCAGCGGTTATATCGATTGCGGTCGCCTCGGAATTGCCGATCGTCATCAGGATATTGCGCTCGCCTGCAGCAGTATCGAACGCAATTTCGGCAGCGATCTGCTTGCCGAGTTTCTAAGTGCCTATGGCGATTTTGAGCCGCAGGCAGAGAAGATAGGTTATTATCAGCTATTGGACGAGTTCTTCTAATGGTGGATGCACTCGTTTTCGCGCCATGCGATCACGCAGGTTTGTTTTTGCGCCATTGCGGATCGTTCCGCGGCCTGACAAGTTCGATTTCGACAGCTGCCCCTTTCCTGGCATGTTGTCGGATACCATATGTCGGTGACCTGAAAGTCCGCTGATCTGTTTGCCGCTAAGGATCGAATGAATCGATGCGCTATGCCTTCTTGATTGCTTTCTCTTCGCGAGCCATCCGCTGAACGATGGAAAAGGTTGCGGAAAAACGGGATAGGGAGATGCGGCCGGGCTTTGTCCTGTCGATCCTTCTGCATGTCCTGTTTGCCGCCATTTTCCTGTTGCCGCTGCTGCCGGCACCGCCGCAGGCGAAGCCCGAGCAAAGTGTCAATGTCGAGTTGGTGCCGCAGCCGGAGGAAAAACAGGAGCTTGCGACGAAGGCGAACGAGAAGCCCGACCAGCCTCCGAAGCCAACGCAAAAGCCTGACGACAAACCGGCGCAGCAGACGGCCGAAGCGAAGGACGACCCGCAGCAGCCTCGGGGAAAGAAATCGGACGAGCAGCCGCCGAAGCAATCTGATCCTCAGGGGAAGGAGCAGGCAGAAAAGCCCGCATCCAAATCTGCGGAGGCCAAAGCCGATAAGCCGGTAGAGCAGGCGGAGAAGCCAGCTCCCAAAGCTGACGACGCAGGCTCCGCCAAGCCCGTTGAGAAGGCGGAGCAGCAACCCTCCGCCACGGAGACGCCCCTTCCGGATATGAAGGGCGATCAGAAGGACGCAAACACCACGCAACAGACCAAGGCTTCGGAACAGCCGAACGACAATTCGGCAGAGCAACAGGCGGAGGCAAAGGCCGCGGTGGACGCTGCTGCAAAAGCCCAGGCCACCCAAGCGCAGCAGGCGCAGGCGGCGCAGCAGCAGGCTGACGTCAAGGACCAGCAAGCAAAAGCGGCCAAGCCTGCAAGCGACCCCACCGCCAAAGCCTTCTCCACCGCACCCGATGTCTTGGCGACCAATGAGCCTTCGGATTCACAGGTGCAGCAACCGCAGGCCCCATCGACTGATCCAAACAGTCCGCAGGCGCAACAGGCAGCACAGGCTCCGACAGCCGATCTGCAGCAGCAGCCGCTTGCCGAGCAGGCCAAGGATGAGGCGAACGTGGCGCCGCAGATTGTCGTTCCGGCCGTAAAGCCTTCGCCCGCGCAACAAAGCTCTCAGAGCCAGTCCGCTTCGAGCAGTCAAGGCAGTTCGACCGGCGGCGCAGCATTGGTCACCGAGCCGCAACCGCCGAAATCGGTTGCGCTGAAAAGGGCCATTCAGGCCAAGAAGCTCTATTCTGGTGCGGAGATGGCACGTCTTTCGAAGAGTGATTACGATGCTTGGAAGAAGATGCCGCGGCGGCAGCGAGTGCTTTATCTCTGCCGGTCCGAGGAGAAGCTGCAATTCGGTTACGACCTGAGGGCTACAAGCTTCGCAAACTCTGCGCTATCGCCGGCCATGATTTCTGACACTAGCTTAGTTGGCGACGGTGTTGTCATAGATACTCCCAAAGGCTTTCAGAGAGTGGCACTAACTTGTGAAGTAGATAGTGATGCACTGAAGGTCGTTGCATTCTCTTACACGCTCAGGGGACATGTTTCCCCGAGCCAGCTGGAGAAATTGGGCTTCGCTGGAAATTGAAGCTCGGCGGTCGCCGCGAGCACTCGCCTGAAACAATAGTTTATTTTCAGCCCAATCGAAATTCAGCCTATTTCATCATACAATTGCCTGCATCTCACTGATTCAGTGTCCTCCCGTCGCATTTTTCTACGATTCCGATGTCCTCGATTACAGCCGATTCCAGTTCTGCGGCCGCCGGCCGCTCTGCCTTGCGTGGCGTCCTTGTGGCATTTTCCGCCTATGCCGTCTTTGCCTTCAGCGATGCCTCGATCAAGATCCTGCATGGCGTGGTTCCTTCCTATCAGGTCGCCTTCATCGGCGCGTTGTTCGGCTTTGCCGCTGTGCCGTTCCTGAAGAGGCGTGAGGACGGCTGGCTCGATGTGGTGAAGACATCGAACCGCCCCTTATGGCTGCTGCGCTTCATCTGCGGCGCGACCGGCGCGATCTGCTCCGTCATCGCCTTCACCAAGCTGCCGATGGCGGAAGCCTTTGCGCTGCTGTTCCTGCTGCCGTCCTTCGTGACGATCCTCTCGGTGATCTTTCTCAAGGAAGATGTGCGCTGGCAGCGCTGGACGGCGGTCATTCTCGGTTTCGTCGGCGTGCTGATCGTCCTTCGTCCAGGCTTTCGCGAGCTTTCGATCGGTCATTTCTGTGCAGCGATAGGTGGCCTTGCCGCCGCGATTTCGATCGTCATCAACCGCGCGCTGGGGTCGAAGGAAAAACGCATCTCGCTCTATGGCGCGGGCCTGTTCGGCACGCTGGTTGTCAGCGGCTTTCTCATGCTTTCGGAAGTCATGGCGCCGACCGCGACGCAATGGATCTTTCTCGCGAGCTACGGCCTGCTGGGCGCGCTTGGCAACGTGCTGCTGATGAATGCGGCGCATATGGCGCCGGCCAATCTGGTTGCGCCGCCGCAGTACAGCCAAATGCTCTGGGCGATCGTTTTCGGCTATCTGCTGTTCAACGATAGCATCGATATGCCCATGGCTTTCGGCATCGTCCTCATCATCTTTTCCGGTCTGCTGACGCTGGCGCGGGAGCGCAAGCGCGGCACGCCGCTGCCGGCGGCGGTCGCCGGCAATACGCAGGCGGCCTTGGCGACAGCGCAGGAGGATGAGCCCGCAACGCCGGAAAGGTAATGGGTCTGGTCGCGGATGATTGAGATTGCCAGCCATAACGGCGCCGCGCTAAGCTTTACCGGCATCCCCGAGAAGGGATGCTATCTCGTTGGGGAAGCGATACGGATGAGGTCCGGCCAATTCAGGATATTCCGCACTCCGCTGGCCGGCATCGAAGCCGTTAAGGCGGAAACGGGCCACAGCTTTCCCAAACACACGCATGATCAATTCGGCATAGGCCTCATCGAGGCCGGCGCCCAGGCTTCGCTCAGCGGGCGCGGGGTGGTGCAGGCCGAGGCCGGCGATGTGATCAGCGTCAATCCAAACGAGGTGCATGACGGCATGCCCGTTGGCGAAAGCCGGGCCTGGTCGATGCTTTATTTCGATCCGCTTGTTATTGCCGATCTCCTGAAGGACATCGGCGAGGGGAGGATGGGCGAGGTCGAATTTCCGTCACCCGTCATTCGCAATGGCGAACTGGTTGCGAAGTTCAGGGCTCTGTTTTCGCTTCTGGTCGGCAAATCCGCGCCGCAGGATACATTGTTGCGGGATGGTCTGCTGTTGTCCCTTGTTGCCGCCGTGATGAGCGAGGGAGCGCAGAGTTCGCGCGATATCACCGTTCCCGCAGCCATCGGTCGCGCCCGCGAATTGATTGACGATGATCCTGCAGCGCCTTTCACTCTTGCTGAACTCGCCAGCGTGTGTGGGCTAAGCCATTTCCAGTTCCTGCGCGCATTCAGCAAGGCGACGGGGCTTACACCACATGCTTATCTGCTGCAACGCCGCATCCAGGAAGCGCGGCGGTTGATCGCGGTCGGCACGCCACTGGCGGAAGCGGCCTTTGCCTGTGGCTTTGCCGATCAAAGCCACATGACGCGGCTTTTCGTGCGCAATTTCGGCCTCTCGCCGGGCGCCTATGCGGCCGCTTGCTGACACCTCTGCAATTTCATTCAAGACCGCGCGACGATGACGAGGTTTTCTGCAACGCCAAGCGAGACTGCAGAAGGAGAAGTTATGTATTTCCGTCATTCGAACGAGATGTGGGGCGAGTTTCCGGAGCTGGTTCCCGGCGTATTGTTCGCCGAAGGAATCACCGCCGATGTCGCCGTCACGGATCGCGTGGCCCATTATCATGCAATCGCTGCTGAGCGGCTAGAGCAAGGCTCCGAGAGTGAAATGCCGGAAATTCAGGCCTGGCGGCGCGCGTTTTCGAAAATGGGAATGAAGCCCACGCAATATCGCTGCGCTTCGGAGGCTTTGCTGCGTCGCTTTCGCCAGGAGGGATCGCTGCCGCGGCTGCATCCCCTCGTCGATCTCTGCAATGCCATCTCCATCGCCTTCGCCATTCCCGTCGCCGTTTTCGACCTTCAAAAGGTCTCGGGCGATCTTGAGGTCCGCCACGCCCACGGCAGCGAGTCCTATCTGACCTTTTCCGGCGAGACAGAGCACCCGGAACCCCGTGAGGTCATCTTCGCCGATACGGCCGGACAAGCTCATGCCCGACGCTGGACCAACCGGCAAAGCGGTCTTTCCGCGGTGCGCGAGGATACGCGATCCGTTTTGATCGTGGCCGAAGCGCTGCATGGCTCGGCAAGCAGCGATGTGCCGCGTCTGATCGATGCGATTGCGGCTGAGCTGGCGGCTGTCTGGTCGTCGGAGAGCAGACGAGGGATTCTCAGTCCCTCATCGCCGCGATTTGATCTCTCTGCTGATGAAAATGTCCAAGCGAGACAGCATCGAGGGTGACAGCCGGCGTCTCGGGGCGACGCTAAGGGTGGCGGAATGTTCGCTGTGTGAAAAGCCTGCCTCCAAGCGCTCAAACCGAAAGGCAAAGAGACCCATCGAGGTTCGCAGAATTTAAGCGGGCTGGATGTGCTCGGTCACTCCGGCCGATCTGTAGCGCCACTATCAATCCGACTTCCCGCAGTAAATGCGGGCTTGCCGCATGCAGTGTATCGCGTTTTCCATTCGTCTTTATCGGCGGCATTCTTGCATGATCTCGCCAGCGGATTGGTCGAGCCCAAGCACTCCGCAACCCATCGTACCCAGCTAAATTCATGAGCATCTTGCATCTATCGTGAGCCTCACAATCTCGCAAGATAGACAGATGCGCCTCAAAGCTGGCGGTATATAATGAAGGTTCCGGCAATCAATCATGCGGGATTTTCATGAGAAAACGGCCGCTTCCTCCTCTCTCCGTACTGCAGGCATTCTGCTCTATCCGCCAAACGCGCTGCTAAATCCATCGGCCGCGCTGTTTCGCAACTGGCTGCTCTCGCAAGTCCGCGCACTAGCCTGATGCTCCGGAAAGACTATTTGGCGACCTCAATCGCGCAACCTTATCAGCCCTGCTTCGGTGGGGGCGAAGCCGGCCTGTCGATAGAAATGGGTAAGATGCGGTTCGAAGTCGACATGTAGCCATTCCGCGCCCCGGTCGCGAGCCAGGATCTTCGCCCTTTCGATCAGGCCGGTCGCGATGCCCTGCCTTCGAAATTCGGGATCCACGCAGGTATCGAGGATGAAGGCGTGAATGCCGCCATCCCAGGCGACATTCACAAAACCTATCATCCGCGTGCCTGAAAATGCGCCGACATGGGCGAGGCTTCGCGACAGGACCGGTGAAAAATCGCGGGCGGAGCGGGTATCCCATGCATTCGCCCAGAGTGCGTTGAGAGCCTCGTTTCCGGGATTTGGGTCATCCCTGTACTCAATCTGCATGCGTATCCTCCCGGCAGGCTGCATCGCTGCTTCCGTCGCGCGCCCGGGCAAACGCCAGGTAGCCAAAGAAAGCGCGTGCTCTATGTCGGATATTGTCGCGGTCGATCGTCCTTCGGACGCGAACATAGAGCAAAGGAGATGGAAATGTCCTATGTCGATGGTTTTATTGTCGCCGTGCCGAAAGACAAGATCGAGGCTTACAAAACGCTGGCGAACAAGGCCGGGAAGGTCTGGAGGGAGTATGGCGCGCTCAGCTATGTCGAGGCGATTGGAGACGACGTTCCCTATGGCGAACTGACGTCTTTCCCACGGGCTGTGCAGGCAACGGAAGATGAGGTCGTGGTTTTCTCCTGGATCATCTATGAGTCTCGGCAGAGCCGGGACGAGATCCTGGAAAAAGTCATGGCCGATCCCCGCCTCAAGGACGAGATGCAGAACATGCCCTTCGATGGCAAGCGCATGATCTATGGCGGCTTCCGCATTATTGTCGAAGCATAGGCGCCAGGCTGCGCGGCCTTGACAATGCGGCCGTTGCGCCCGAGGTCATGCGGATCGCCATCGCTATTGTCGGGAAAAGCCATGCCGCAAACTGTCATCACGCTGGCCACTCGTGGTCAGGGGCTTTACGAGTTCACCGATCAGGCGGCGCAATTCACGCGGACTGCGGCCGGTGGCGGCGAGGGGCTTTTGACCGTTTTCGTGCGCCACACATCCTGTTCGCTGCTCATTCAGGAAAATGCGGATCCCGATGTGAAGACCGACCTCAATGCGTTCTTCCGCCGGCTGGTGCCGCCGTCTTCCGACCCGTCGATGCGCTGGATCGTGCACACGACGGAGGGGCCGGACGACATGCCGGCACATATCAAGGCGGCATTGACGCAAGTCTCGATCGGTATTCCTGTCATGGCCGGTCGCCTGGTGCTCGGCACATGGCAGGGCATCTATCTCTTCGAGCACCGCGACCGGCCGCATCGGCGCGAAATCGTGCTGCATCTCTCCACCTGATTTGCTGCAACTCTGCCGTTTACCGATCGTTAACCGCCATGAATACAATCTGAATGGCCAATTCGCGTTCGGTTCAGCTTGACCAACATAACGTGTCCTCAATCCCAAAGGCCTCGAGCCGGATATCGGGATGGCAACAATCCGCAGCAAGGATTCGAAGGAGAAACACCCATGACCAATCTTTTCGCCAAAGCAGGTATTGCCGCACTCATCGCGCTCGGCGCCGTTTCTGCGACTGGTGTCACGGCATCGGCCAATGATTTTCATCCTGGCATCCAGCAGGCACGATACGATCACTATCGCGGCCGCTCGTGCTCGCCGGTTCTCGCCGTTCAGAAGGCGCGCGACATGGGCATGCGCCGCGCTCGCATCGACAATATCACGCCGCGCCGTGTCGTTGTCGAAGGTTTCGGCCGTCGCGGTCCGGATCGGATCGTTTTCGCCAACGTACGGGGTTGCCCGCTCATCCGCCGCTGATAGCGGTGACTGGATTGCCCAGGTTTTCCACATCTATTCGATAGATCCAAAGCCGCCTCGGCAAGCGAGGCGGCCTTATTTTACCAAGCTGTGCTATCATCGGACGTCTGGTATACCTTTAGCGTTCATTGTACGTGAGTAATGGATGAATGGCCGATTCTGAGCGTGTTCAGTATCGCGCCTTTACCTCATGGGCACTCGCTCGGCATATGTTGCTGGCAAGAGGGAGGAGCCTTTTTGCACTATGGAGAACAGAATGAAACAATTGCTGGCTAAGTTGGGGGTTGCCATCGCCATCGCAGTTACTGCGCTGACCGGCACGGCGGATTTCGCTTCCGCACAGAACTTGGACATCTATGTCGGTCCGGGCCGTCATCGGCCGCCACCGCCGGATTACGACAACCCGCCGCCGCGTTTCGATCGTCGCCGTGGCTGCGATCCGCGTGAGGCTCTGGATGTCGCCCGCAGCTATGGCCTGCGCCGCGCCCGTGTCGTGGATGTAACGCCGCGTCGTGTCGTCGTCGACGGCTTCGGTCGCCGCGGTCCCGATACGATGATGTTTGCCAATGTTCGCGGCTGCCCGATGCTCGGTCGCCGATAAACACAACGGGCGCCAAGCGCGCCCGTTCTTCATTTTCTGACCTTTTCGCCTTATTGGCGGGGGCCGCGGAACCGCCCTTTGCTCGACCTCGATGGATCTGAGCGAAGGGCGGTTTTGTTTTAGAGCGGTTCATTTCCTTACGGAATCTGAGAACCGCTCCAGCTTATCGTTTTTACGCAATTCCGGACGGAAAACCGCTGCGCACTTTTCCTGGAATTGCTTTAGTTACTGCTGGATTGCGTAGGTGATGCTCACCGACGCGTTGTATTCGTTTTCGCCGGTGGCGACCGCAACGGCCTTGTCCATCGGGGCTGCGGCAGCCATGGCGCGCATATAGGGCTGCGGCGGAGCAGCAATGCCGCCTTCATGGATTGCGATGACGCGGCCGAGCTTGACGCCGGCGGCATCGGTCAAGGTCTTCGCCTTTGCCGCCGCATCGGCGACCGCCTTCTTGCGGGCCTCTTCAAGAACGGCGTTCGGCTTGTCATTGGTGAACTGGATATCGCCGCCCTGGTTGATGCCGAGCTTGATCGCCTGGTCGAGCAATCCGCCGAGCTTGGAGAGATCACGCACCCGAACGGTCAGGCCGTTCGTCACCTGATAGCCTGTCAGGACTGGCGGCTGGGTGTGACCATCCTTTTCATTCGGATAGGTATATTGCGGCTGGACGGAGAAACCCGAGGTCTGCAGGTCGCGCTCGGCGATGCCGCCATCTTTCAGCGTCGCCAAGACAGCACCCATAGCCTTGTTGTTCTGATCGAGCGCTTCCTGCGCCGTCTTTGCTTGCTGGACGACCGCAAGCGTTACCACCGCCATATCAGGTGCGATGGCCGCATGTCCCTCGCCGGTGACCGTGATAACCGCTTCGCGCGGTTTGGCATCTTCGGCAAAGGCAGCAGCCGCGGGCATGAAGAAAGTGGCGCTGACAAGAGCGGCAAGAACAAAATCTCTGGTTTTCGTCCGTAGCATCGTTCGTTCCTTGGTTGATAATCCCTTGAGTTTCGCTTTTGCTGATTGATTGTGAAGGTATTACGGCAGTCCCTTGTCCGAAAAGAGAAATTGGGTTAGAGCCAAGTCGGCTTCCGGGGAACCATTGCTTCGGAGCCGCGAGCGCGGGAACCCTGTTCTCGTGCCGGGCCTGTAGCTCAATGGTTAGAGCCGGCGGCTCATAACCGCTTGGTTGGGGGTTCGAGTCCCTCCGGGCCCACCATTTATATTCTCTGGGACAACCGTCCTCAGAATCCCGCCCTTTTTAACCTTCGCGATAGGGATCCTTATGCCACTGCTGCTTGACGGGGATAAGGGACAGCCATCGGTCGCCATCGAAATCGGGATTGGTTTCGTGGACCCTGGCAGCTTGAATCGGAGATCGGCATGTTGTGGGTTGCGAAGGATGGCTGCCTTCTTCATGGACAGAATGCAGGAGCCGTAGGGGCGCCGGGAATTCTCGATAAAACCGATGCAGCAGGGTTGACGAACCCGAAGCTCCGTCAGCATCCTAAGTCATTTTAAAGTCATGGTTTTTGCCGCGAATGGCAAAGCTCGATGGCTGCGAAATTTCAAGGCCTATACCTTGGTATAGTTGCACGGCACCATCGCTTGATTGACGCTCCAGGAGGGGTGTGACAAGACGGCCCTGCCTGCGCAACATGGTGCAGCGGCTAACGAAACAACAGATCAAGAAGCAAATGGACAGCTACCCTAGTCGCTGTCCGGCTGTGGCGTCGCGCCACGTCCGGATGGTTATCGCAACAACCTGGACCGCTTCCGGCAAACGCCGGGCGACCGACGGTATGGCATAGCCTGTCCTGTTCGGCTCGCCCACGGATCTGCCGACGAGCAGACCATGGAGGTGAGCCATGAACAACATCATTCCTTTCCGCGAACGCACATTCGCAACCAAGCTTTCCGCCGCACCTGTCCTCAGTGCTCCAGCTTTTTCGCCGTCGCCCGCTCGGACCGCGCCCTTTCAACGTCCGCGCCTGATTGCCGTCTGGCACACCAATCCCCAAACTGGGAAGCAGGAGTGCTTTTGGACGACCGAAGGCAATGCCATCTCCGATGAGGATGGCAGTCGTCGAGCGGCCTAATCCATTTCTTCAAACAAGTGCTTCCGCTGCGTTGCAAATGCAGCGCAATGCGGATGCGCGCTATTGGTAACATCCTGTTTTCAAGGGGTTATACATGGTTTTCCTTGCCAATGATCGACGCGAGCGCAGTGCCGTTGCCGCGTTGGCCGGTGCACGCATCCTGCCGAATGGCTACGATCTCGCCGCCTTCGCTTTCATCGCTGCCGCAGCCTATCTCACTCTTCACGGGGTGGGCGAGATGCGGGCGCCGCTATCGAGCCTCTCCACTGCGCCGACCTCGCTCGATCCCGCCTATCTGCCTGAATATGCGTTGCGCACGACGTTGCGCATGATGGCAGCGATCGTTGCCTCGCTCATCTTCACTTTCGTGGTTGCAACGCTTGCCGCGAAGAGCCGGCGCGCCGAAAAAATCATCATTCCGGCTCTCGATATCCTGCAGTCGGTGCCGGTGCTCGGCTTCCTCACGTTCACCGTTACTTTTTTCATGGGCCTGTTTCCCGGAAGCCAGATGGGCGCCGAGTGTGCTTCGATCTTTGCGATCTTTACCAGCCAGGCATGGAACATGGCCTTTTCCTTCTATCAGTCGCTGCGGACGGTGCCGCGCGATCTCGATGAAGTGAGCCGTGGGTTCCGCCTGTCCGCCTGGCAGCGCTTCTGGAGACTGGAGGCACCCTTTGCGGCGCCTGGTCTCGTCTGGAATACGATGATGTCGATGTCGGGCGGCTGGTTCTTCGTCGTTGCTTCGGAGGCGATCACGGTTGGCGATACGACAGTGCAGCTTCCCGGCCTTGGCTCCTGGCTGGCGCTTGCCATCGACAAACAGGATTTCGTTTCCGTCGGCTGGGCCGTGCTCGCGATGGCAATCGTGATCCTGCTCTACGATCAACTGCTCTTCCGCCCCATCGTCGCCTGGGCAGACAAGTTCCGCTTCGAGCAGACCGCCGGCCAGCAGAAGCCGCGTTCCTGGGTCTATTCGCTGATCCGTCGCACGCGTCTTTTGAAGCATGTGACCGCGCCGTTTGCCGCGGTATGGAACGGATTGTTTCTGCTACGGCTGCCGTCTGCGCCGAGGGCGGTTGCGAAGAGCCAGGGCGAACAGAATGTTGTCAGCGGGCTTATCGATTTCTGCTGGTTCTCCCTGATCGCCGCTATCGGCGCCTGGAGCATTTGGGACATCGCATCCTATCTCGGCCAGACGCTGTCGTGGGCCGATGTCCGGATCGCCTTTGCCGGCGGCTTCGTCACCCTTGTCCGCGTGGTGGTTCTGATTGCGGTCGCGAGCTTGATCTGGGTCCCGCTCGGTGTCTGGATCGGTCTCAGGCCGGCTGTCGCGGAGCGGGTTCAGCCGATTGCACAGTTTCTCGCAGCATTCCCGGCGAACGTGCTCTTTCCGGTTGCGGTGATTGCGATCGTCGCCACAGGTGCTAGCCCCAGCATCTGGCTATCGCCGCTGATGGTGCTGGGTACGCAGTGGTACATCCTTTTCAACGTGATTGCTGGGGCAAGCGCTTTCCCCACCGATCTGCGGGAGGCATCCGCGGTCTACAGGCTCCGTTCGTGGACCTGGTGGCGCCGTGCGATACTGCCGGGAATATTTCCCTACTACGTCACGGGAGCGCTGACGGCTTCCGGCGGCTCCTGGAATGCGAGCATCGTCGCTGAGCTGGCGAGCTGGGGAGACACGAAGCTCGAAGCCTTTGGGCTGGGATCATACATCGCGAAAGCGACCGCAGCGGGCGATTTTCCGCGGGTCATTCTCGGCATTGTCGTCATGTCGATCTTCGTCACCCTTTTCAACAGAACGCTTTGGCGGCCGCTTTACGTCTTCGCTGAACGTCGCCTGCGTCTCGATTAATCACAGATCGGAGAAATGAACATGGAAAACGCTGTCGTCTCCAAAAAGGTCGATATTGCAAATGGCACGCCGCTGGTTCTGGCCAAGCAGGTCTGCCAGACATACGACAAGGGAACTTCGGGTTCGCTGGTCGTACTCGATAATGTCGACCTTCAGCTCTACCCGAATGAAATCGTCGGTCTGCTTGGCCGCTCCGGTTCGGGCAAGTCCACGCTGCTGCGCGCCATCGCCGGCCTGATCCGTCCCAGCAAAGGTGAGATCACCTTCGCCGGCCGGCCGGTGGTTGGCCCCAATTCCGATGTCGCTGTCGTCTTTCAGAGCTTCGCCCTGTTTCCGTGGCTGACGGTGCTGCAGAATGTTGAACTCGGCCTCGAGGCTCAGGGTGTCGCTTCGTCGGAACGCCGCAAGCGCGCACTGGCCGCCATCGACCTGATCGGTCTCGACGGCTTCGAAAGCGCCTATCCGAAAGAGTTGTCGGGCGGCATGCGTCAACGTGTCGGCCTTGCCCGTGCGCTTGTCGTTCGGCCGAAAGTGCTGCTGATGGACGAGCCGTTTTCCGCGCTCGACGTCTTGACCGCGGAAACGCTTCGTACTGACCTTCTCGACCTGTGGTGCGAAGGCCGCATGCCGATCGAGTCGGTTCTGATGGTGACGCACAACATCGAAGAAGCGGTGCTGATGTGCGACCGCATCCTGATCTTCGGATCAAATCCCGGCCGTGTGATCGCTGAAATCAAGGTGGATCTGCCGCAGCCGCGCAACCGCCTCGACCCGGCATTCCGTATGTTGGTCGAAGACATCTATGCTCGGATGACGGTGAAGACCGGAGCGCCGACACGCGACGGTCTCTTCCCCGGCACCGGTATCGCCATGGCACTGCCGCGGGTCTCGACCAACCTGATGTCCGGTCTTATCGAGACGCTTGCCGCCGAACCTTATCGCGGTCAGGCCGACCTGCCGCCGCTGGCCACGCATCTGCATCTCGGCATCGATGATCTGTTCCCCGTCGCGGAAATCCTGCAGCTTCTGCGCTTTGCCGATCTCGAAGGGGGTGACATCAAGTTGACCGCACCCGGCCTGCGTTTCTCCGACAGCGATGTCGATGAGCGCAAGAAGCTCTTCGAGCAGCATCTGGCGACCTATGTGCCGCTTGCCGCGCATATCCGTCGCGTGCTCGACGAGCGTCCGACCCATCGCGCCCCGGCTCGGCGGTTCCGCGACGAACTCGAGGACTACATGTCGGAAGATTACGCAGACACCACCATCAAGGCGGTCACGAACTGGGCCCGCTACGCCGAATATTTCGCCTATGACGAGAATGCCGACCTGTTCACGCTGGAGAACCCGAGTTGAAACAAGCTGTCGGGTCGAATGCTGCAGGGTCGCCGCTGGCTGAGGCGGCGAGCGACCCCATTATTTTTTTTGAACTTGATAAGCAGCCAAGGCAGGACCTAGCGCAGGGAATTCCGGCAGATTGCCAACGGTGGCGACCTGCACTCGCGCGGCCTTTCCGGCTGGGGGATGGATCGTCATGCCCAGAAACAACGAAGAACTTGGCTGCTTTCTGGAGGCTCGCAGCAGGAATAACCGAAACAAGCCTGGCGCGGGAAAACCGCGGCACTCGGGTGGGAGGAGGCGCTTTCGGACACGAATGGAGCGTCCGAAGGATTATGCCGGATTGGTGGCCATGCGGGCGCTCGTATGGGGTGCGCACTGGCTCATGCTAGGCGCTACTCGACTGTTTTTCACCGGTTTTCTATCAGTAAACCAGACGCGCACGCTGCTTCGCTGGGCGGCATTCCTCAATAGAAAGAGCCTCGTCATTCTCCGGCGCAGCCAACGCCGGCGTCTCTTCAATTATTATGCCTGGAACGACAATTATGACCGTCGAACTTGATCAAATCGCTCTCAATCTGGGTACGGCCTTCGCGTTTGGGGCCATTATCGGTTTTGAACGGCAATGGAGGCAGCGCCTCGCAGGCTTGCGGACGAATACGCTCGTTGCCTTGGGAGCGGCCATATACGTCAATTTTGCGGGCCTCTTTCCAGGAGATGGCAGCCCGACCCGGGTGGCGGCGCAGGTCGTCTCCGGGATCGGCTTTCTTGGAGCTGGCGTCATCTTTAAGGAAGGGCTTAATGTTCGGGGTCTCAATACGGCCGCGACGCTCTGGTGTTCGGCGGCTGTCGGCCTTGTGGCCGGCGCTGGCTATCCCCTGCATGCCCTTATAGCGACAGCCTTTGTCATTCTGGTCAATCTGGCGCTGCGTCCCTTGATCCAAGTGATTGCCCGGCAATCCATAGCAACCACGGAGCTCATTGTTCGATATACGGTGACGGCGGTTTGCAGGAATGAGGGTGAGGCTCATGTTCGCGCGTTGATGCTTCAGGGGTTCGGTTCGGCCAAGCTGCATCTTCAGCAACTGGACAGCGTCAATATCGAAGATAGCGACCGAGTGGAGGTGACGGCGATCGTTACTGCCGACCACCGTGAAGACGCTGCGCTTGAACATATCGTTGGACGGCTCAGTCTCGAGCCACAGGTGACGGCTGCACGCTGGCGGGCCGAGGCTCTCATCGAATAAAATCAGCGCTATAGGCTGATGAGGCGGTTGAAGGCTGCGGTTGTGTTCGGACTTCGGCTGAGGCAGTTTGCCTTTCGCGCACTCTACGTGCCGAAACGCTGATACAAGGACGAAAGGCATGAGGCGCGAGTTTCTGAAGTATCTTTTCGATATGCCCTTGCTCTGGCTCGGCATTGCGGTTCTTGCAGGCGTTATCTTTGTCGGCGATACCATCACGGATTTGGAGATTGCGTTTGCCGTTCTCTATGTTTCGGTGATCCTGCTATCGGTTAACTTCGGACGAACCGGAGCGATTGCGGTCGTCGGCATTGTCTGTGCAGCCCTTACGGTATTGAGCTATTTTCTGACACGCCACGGCGCTTCCCATGCCGGCCTGATCAATGGCATCCTCAGTCTGGTTGCCATAGGTGCGACGACCTATCTGGCGATCAGGATCGAGACGTTTGATGCAAGAGCGAGGGCGGCGCAATCCGAACTCGCACGGATGTCGCGCCTGATGATTGTCGGCGAGCTCGGCACATCCATTGCCCATGAGGTCAGCCAGCCGATTACGGCGATCACAGCGAATGGCAACGCCGCGCTTAGATGGCTTGCGGCCACGCCTGCCGACCAGGAAGAGGCGCGGCGGGCCATCGAGCGGATCGTCATGGATGCAGGCCGGGCGGGTGACGTCATCGGCCGCGTTCGCAGGCTCGTCGCCCGCTCATCCCCTTCGCGCGATACGTTTGATCTGACCGAGGCGATTGGCGACGTGTTGGAGCTCGTTCGCGGCGAAATCCGGAAGAACCAGATCCTTCTTCGCACCGAGCTGGCGAGTGATCTGCCGTTCGTGGCTGGCGATCGCGTGCAGCTTCAGCAGGTGATCCTCAATTTCGTGATGAATGCGATCGAGGCCCTGGCGGATGTCGATGCGGGGGCTCGTGAGTTGCTTGTCAGCGCCGCCGCCGCCGAGAGCAAAATTACGGTCAGCGTGCGCGACACAGGCATCGGTGTGGCGCCTGCCAGGCTCGACAGAATATTCGAGGCTTTCTACACGACCAAGCCGAACGGCATGGGAATGGGGCTTGCAATCAGCCGGTCGATTATCGAAGCGCACGGTGGCACCGTCTATGCGGCACCGAACTTCCCTCATGGGACCGTATTTGGCTTCACCCTGCCGCTGGATGGAAAGACAAGAGGATAGGATATGCAAGAACAGCGACCGGCCGTCTATGTGATCGATGATGATCCGTCCGTGCGCGACGGGCTGGATAGCCTCCTGCGTTCTGTCGGCTATGAAACGCGCGGCTTCGCTTCGCCGCGCGATTTTCTTCTGCATCCGCGCTCGAACAGCCCGGCCTGCATCGTCCTCGACGTTCGGATGCCGGATGCAAGCGGTCTCGACTTTCAGGATGAGCTTGCAAAGGCTGGTTATCTGACGCCGATCATCTTTCTTACCGGCCATGGCGATGTGCCGATGTCCGTGCGGGCCATGAAGGCCGGCGCGGTGGAGTTTCTTCTAAAGCCCTTTCGCGAACAGGATCTTCTCGACGCAATCCGGCAGGCTTTAGATGTGGATCGCGCCCGTCTTCGCAAGGAAGCCGCCGCAGTCGATCTTCACGAACATTTCGCGTCGTTGACGCCGCGCGAGCGTGAGGTGATGTCCCTCGTGGCGCGTGGCCTCCTGAATAAGCAGATCGCCGCCGAAATCGGTTTGAGCGAGATCACCGTGAAGGTTCATCGTGGCCAAGTCATGCGCAAGATGCGAGCAGACTCCATCGCCGACCTCATCAGAATGGCAGATAGTCTTGGATTGTCCGACGCAACCGCCGACGGCAAGGGCAGCGGCGTTACACCCCGGTCACGTTAGGCTTCATATGTTCGTATAGGATGACGCCTTTGCCCCTGGGTAATCGCTCTGCTGCCTGGATGATCTTGGAGCATCAGGGATGTGGCGTGGTGAGTGTGCCCTGATGAAATATCATCTGCCATCGACCATCGATGCGCTGCCAGATCGAACTTCGTAGAGCGTGCCGCGGAGGCTATCCTCGCTCATCGCCCGAATAACCAAACACGAAAGGCATTGGCTGGCCGATGATGCCAAACCGGTGTTCGATGCGGCAAGCCCGGAGCTTGCCGAACTTGCCAAGCAGCTGGAGCGCGGCAATCGCCGGCGTGCGAAGTTGAGAGTCTAGACTGCGGCGGCATAAACGGTCCGAACCCGGATTTTGCCATTGCCGACGTTCCCAATCGCCTTCACCTTTCACGATGACATATTGCTGGCGAAAACACCGCTTCGCCGGGGGCTTGCCGCGGCTTCGCCAAAATCCGGCACGGTATATTCCGCCAAAAACCGAAGTCTCGATGCCGGGAGATGGGCGCGCCATGGGTCGCCGATCAAAACCTTTATGCCCTGCGCCAGGCAGCGATCCAGAAATCCGGTGACGCACTTCGCAAGTGCTTCTTCGTAGAAAAGATCGCCGACACAGATGATATCGACTGCGGGCGGCTCGCCGGTCGTCAGGTCGGCGAGGGTGGCTTTGATGGCGACCTCATTAAGCGCTGCATTAAGCCCGATGGCTGCAATGGCATAGGGATCGACGTCGGCAGCGTACACTTCCCGAGCGCCGCTCTTTGCGGCTGCGATGCCCACGATTCCCGAGCCGGCGCCGAGGTCGAGCACGCGGTGGCCAGCGACGACTTCCGATCTGTCAAAGAGGTACCGGGCCAGGACCAGGCCTCCTCCCCAATGATGTGCCCAGTAGGGCGAGCCGAATTGCGGATCTCTCTCTGCAAGGCGCCGCAATCCGCTATGCGGGCCTGCTTTGTGCAGGCGAATTTCCGGAACGCCGGGAACGGGCAGAATCGGAAGATTGGCAGCAATGAACTGCCGCACCCAGTCGAGATTCGCGATGCTGTCCTGGCTACGTTCCAATGTGCTTTCCCGCTCGCTCTTCGTCGCCGTTATCAGACGCCGTCTCCGCTGCGGTTGATCAACATCGGTGAGTTCGGCGGTGCTATGCATTCCATGGCAAGCTCCGAAAGTATAGCGGAACCCTACTTCAGATTGTTTGCTCGACCGGATCCCATTGCGTATCTGGGTCATTGATACGCCGCGAGCTGAGGTATGTTGCTATGAACTGGAGACAACTTCACTCATTTTGTCGGACAAGGAATTGCGATATTTCCCAGTGATTTCAAACTATTAATCATCATCTTCGTCAAGATCTTCATTCCTTGCAGAGCCATCGTTCTCCAAGGGTGTCGCCAGCCGCGCCGAAAACTGGTTCGACCTGTTGCCTGGGCCGAGCGAAGTTAACCGTGTTCTCGACGCCTTAGGCGGAAAAGTTGGTCTCAATGGTGATTTCGGAAATTGGGAGCGCGTCGGCAAGTACGAAGATCTGGCGAAGATCATGGGGCGGGCTGAGCTCTGCCACGCGAAGGAACGCTATTCGACTACCGGTCTCGATTTAGCGGACTATGTTCGTTGCATAGAGCTGTCCAACGCGGTTGGTTATCGCGGCCCTTTCACGCTTATCTATGATTCCCCATACTATGAGGACGAATGGCCCGGGATTCTCGTAGAGCGTGAGTGCATCTCCGGGGTGCTGCGAAAAGCGGCGGCGGGATGAAGGCGAGATTGCGCCAATTCTAAACACTGACCGACGAGGCCAAGCTCGTCGCGGCTTGTTCTTCGCCTTCGAACGGCAATATCAGTTATGCCCTAATGAAAATCATGATTGTGTAGGGCGCCAAGAAGCCGGTCCTGTGTCTGGTAACCAGCATTGTAAAGATTGATGGCCACGTTTGCAGCGGACAGACCTTCTTGACTTTGCAATCTAATGCTGCGTTCGGCACACCAAGCAAAGAGCGCGCTTGCAAGAACGTCGATATCGTCGGAATAGAGAGGCGCGTTGACCATCATAGACATTCGCTAGACCATTCATGGTTAGGGCTGGAGCCGAGGCGGCGGGTGTAGCAAACACTGCTTTGATTTTTGGGATTTGCAATCGCGATCATTTCTCGACGTTAATATGCTCCTGAGATGATACAGGCGCTTTGTCTCTTAATGCGACACGGTCTCGTTATGAAACATCACTGCGGATTTTTGCGCTCAGAGGATTGAGCCGGGTGCTGAAGTTTGTCGATCGACGCGCGGGGCGCAAGAAAGAGAAGGACGCCGAGCACAAACGTCAGCGCCACCATCAGAAACAAAATATATCTTGGCCCGGAAGGCATCATTGGTGGATTGGATGCGACGAATTCACTGCGGCCTCGATCAATTCCTCTGCGTAAGAAAGTGCTGACGCCGTATCCTCGCCGTCCAGCTTCAGCTCCTTACATTTGCGATGCATGGCCCTGCGGATTTGAGACAGAAACGCTGCGTCAAAGTCCACTTCTCCTTCATCGAAGACGTGGGTCAAAGCAGATTGAGCGACTATTTCCAGAACAGCAACGCGCCCCTCTATCTCGCCGAGAGATGGAATCGCATTCCTCTTGACGTGATGCTTGCAATCGCGATGGGTGGTAAGCATTTCGGTTATCTCCTTCACCAAGGGAGATAACCGGCAAGAAGCGAAAAAGTTCAGCCGAGTTTTTAAAAAAAATCGACGGGATACCCGCAGTGCCTTTTCGATCCCTATTTGCTAATAGTGGCTACTGGTGGTCAATCGATTTCATCGGGCAAAGATTGGGATCCGCCAATACGTCCGCGCAGTGGGGCGAGCGGCGAAAATCGTCGTAATAAAGCGTCCATACCGTAGTATCGGCGGCACGATAAGGGCCGAATTTAAAGTATTGATTTTTACCAAGTCCATGATCCGCGTGTCCAATGTGCCCCGTGACCGTGGAAATCCATTTATTGTTGGCGAATATTTCGATGTGACCTGAGCCATCCGGGCCGGGTTTGCTGTAAATGGCGAAATCAATCCAGCCTGAGGCGGGGGGCGGAAGGCTGTTGCCGCGATTAATTACCTTGATGGCGCTAGTGCAATCCGTAAACTCTTCACCATCTGCCGTGTTCCAATTGCCATCCGTGGCGACCAGTGCGCGCATTTGATTGGTATCTGGGCGGAACCAGACGGGTGTCTCGCCATCGCTGCAAGCTTTGCCACCATTCTTGATCTCGTCCTTCTTGGCGACTGGAGCAAGGTAGTTGGTTTCCACCGTGGCAAACAGCTTGCCGTTGTTGAGCCGCAATGCCAGAAAGGGGCTGAAATCACCCTCGGCCTGTGGCCCAATTTCTCGCTTCCATTGCGCGATGAGATAGCGGTGATCCCCTGACGGAATGGGGTCGGCAAATTTCACGGCAAAGCCGTACCAGACTCCCTGATCGTAGGGCACGCGGTATTTTGTGCGTTCCCAGATTTCGGCTCTCTCGCTGCAATTTGCTTTGCCTGGCGGGCAGAATGGCTTGACGCTGAGCTTCAAAGCTCCCGTGCCCGAGCGCTTCACGTCTGACTGAAATTCAATCGTTCCAGCTTTCTGCTCGAAATTTTCCCGATAATAAAGATGGCCTGATGGGGCGAAGTCCTTACCGTCGAATCCGTCATGCAGCACAAGTTGTGCGGCGTCCTCAGCCAAAGCTGGTGTTACGACACCGGCGCAGGTGCAGGCCAGGATCGCGGGCAGCGCATATTTTGCATTCATGCTGGGATATTCCTATGGCGGGACATTCGCAAAGCATTATCAATGACCTGTTCGCTTCTCGCAGGCAAGTGAGAGGTATGTCGCTTCACGATGCATTGATGGCGACCGCAATTGATTTTGCTCGATTTCAGAAGATTTACTCAACTTATTGTGTCATTTCCCGTTCAACTTTAACGGCCTGTTAGACGCTTTGCGGTTCATATCCCGCAAAATTGGGCTTTGGCTGCGGCTATCAGCGCCCCGGACATGATCGTTCGCCGCCGCAGCTTTATCGACGTTTTAATGTCGGTCATGACAAAACCGGCTGAGGGGCGCTGTTGGGGGCAGCCTTTGGCAAATAGGAAAGCAGAGCCGGCCTTAAACGAGGCCGAGCAGCGAAGAAGAATCGTCATTCTAACAGCGCACGCGTTTCTGCGTGGCTATCGCAAGGCGTCGGTCCATTTCATCGCATCCCACTGGGCTGAACAGGGGCATGAGGTTCATTTTCTCACTATAGGTCATAGTTGGTTGACCTTGCTTAAGGATCGCCCGCGCTTCCGAGCCTTGTCGCAGGATCAAGCAAACCGATTTCATACGATCGATACCAATTTGAGAGCGGGGGCCTATCTGCCGCCATTGCATGCATTCAGCTCGAGCAACCGCTTTCTGAATGCGGCGAACGCAGTGCTCTTTCGGCTCTATGGCAGCTACCTGCCGCGCTTTGCCCGTCGCATCATAAGTAATGCGGATCTGGTGCTGGCTGAGAGCGGCTCGGCGCTCGCTTTCTTCGGTCAGATTAAAAAGCTCAATCCGAAGGCGCGTACGCTCTATTTTTGCCGCGACCTGCTGAGAAGCATAGGGGCGGCACCGGTGCTGCAGGATATCCAAGCGACCGAGATTGGTCGTTTCGACGCCGTTTGCGTTCCATCGGAAAGGCTAGGGGCCTTGCTTCCGCATGGCGGCCGCGTAAGGGTTATTCCCCAAGGCGTTGATGCAGCCTTGTTTGATCGAGAGCAGCCGTCACCATATCGGCCCGGCACCCGCAACGCCATTTCCATCGGTAATATGCTTTTCGATCATGCTTCCGTCGCCGCAATGGCAACGGCTGCGCCAGATGTGAATTTCCATGTGTTTGGTGCGGCCTGGAGCGGTTGGGCACCACCAAATGTCGTAATCTATGGCGAGAAAGACTTTGAGAGCATTGTGCCTTATCTGCAGCATGCGGATTTCGGCATCGCTCCCTACCGCCTCACCGAAAATGAGGTTTATCTGGCGGAATCGAGCCTCAAGCTGGCGCAGTACAGCTATTGCGGTCTACCGATCCTGTTGCCAGATCTCGTCCCATTTGCCCGCGCCAATGGTATTGCTTACTGCCTCGACGGCGAAGCAGCGTGGCGCGAAAAAATCGATGCAGCGTTGGCGATGCAGCGTTCGCCGGTCTTTCGCGATGGGATCATGACTTGGGACGAAGTTGCGCGGCAGACGCTGAGTGCAGCCTTCGAACCGCTATGACTGGCCTAGCCTGGCGCCAGGAAGGTCAAGAGCTTGTTGGCGAGTGGGCGTGAGGCGCCGGGCAGTTTTCCGCCAGCCGTATCCATCAGTATCTGTACGTCTTCAGGGGTGATGAGGCGCAGGACGCGGACAGCCAGCATATAAGCCACCACACCCGCTGGAATGGCAGTTGCGATCGCGATTGCTCCGTCGAAACTATAGATGCCGACCCCAGCCGCCACTGCGCAAAGAACGGCGGCAAGCATCGTTTTTGCCAGTGCCGTAACCGGGACGGAAACCTGGACATGTCTCCAGGCAGTCCAGCCGAGCAGAACAAAAGTCAGCGTTACAATGGCAGCGCGAGCAAGGGCAGCACCCTGCAGGCCCATCCGCGGCACGAGAGCTGTGAGCAACAATATCATCAATAGGCCACTTACGATCTGCACGCGTAGCAAAAGAACGCTGCGCCCCGATGCGCCTATGATACCCCAGGGAATGACGGACATCCCGGCAAGCCAGACGAAGGCGAGCAAGGTCGCGGAAGCCGGTATGGCAGGATCGAAGGCATTGCCGAATATGAGAGGCAAAAGATCGGGCATGATGGCCGCGCCGCCGAAACTGATCGGCAGCATGACGAGCGCGACTATGCGAATGACACGACGGTACGCAGCGTTCAGCATCTGCTGATCGTTTTTCGCATGCGCTTCGGTAAAGCTGACGATCAGCGCTGGTGATATCTGCAGCATCACCTGTTCGATTAGGCCGGCCAGGCCGAGGCCTGCTGCAAAATACCCGATGCTGGTCGACGAAAGAAAGAAGCCAAGAAACAGGAATTCTATCCGCGACAGAACCAGAATTTCGATGAGGTCGCTCAACCATATGTGGCGACCGTAACGCCGCATTTCCTGCGTCAGGGCTTCACGGGACGGTTTCATGTCGCGATCGATATAGCTCCGCAATAGCAACGCTTGCGGCAGGTAGCGCGCGATATATCCGATCAGAGCGCCGGTTGGGCCAAGCAGCCATGCTCCGACAAAGACGAGCGGAATTTGTAACACTCCACCAAGAGCGGTCGTCCGTGCAGTCTGGCCGAACCGATTTCTCCCACGCGCGATCGCCGTGGAAAATACGTGGAATGCGTAGCTTAAAAACAAAAGCCCCGTGACGATCCAGAGCCAGGCGTGCTGTGCATCGCGTTGAATGTAGATGATCGCGGCAAAGGCCAATATGGCGGCGCCCACCATGCTGACCGAAATTATGAAACTGCGCAGTGCCGTCCGCACCAGTATTTTCCATGCTTCGCCGTCGCCTGAAAGGCCGCCAGTGTTGCGCAGCAATGCTTGTGGAAGTCCCATATCGGCCAATGCCGCGGCGGAGGTCGCAATCCACAATGCGTAGGCAACTTTGCCGGATCCTGCCGGACCAAGCAGGCGGGCGGCGATGACACTGGTTGCAAAGCCGGCAACCAGCGAAATCAAGGTCGCCGCCAGGCTAATCAGTGAACTTTTAAGAAGATTGGACACAGAAGTACTCATGCAATTCATCTAGGAGGTTGCCGCATAACCTTGTGTTAAAGGCCCGCTGATAATTTTCACTTGCGTTCTAGTTGAAATTTAAGTTGGCTGCCATGACAGATAGAACCGTCGACCGGGATGGGTTTCTTATTCCGGGGTATCTCCAGAAGGGGTTGCGTGAGCGAGCGCACAATCTTCTATGGCGCCTTATATCGCCGCTGCCCGACAAGTCCTATTGCGCGTTGAAATATCGTATCATCCGCGGCAGATTTCCCAATCTGACGTCGCCTCAAACGCTCACCGAGAAGATCCAGGCCCGGAAGCTCTATGATCGTAATCCGCTGCTTCCGCGTTTCGTGGATAAGGCCGATGCGAAAGCGCTAATTGCGGAAAGAGTGGGTAGCCAGTACATCATCCCGACACTCTGGGTCGGCACAGACCTTGCGGCCGTCAACTGGTTCGAGATTTCCTTGCCCGCCGTCGTCAAGCCGACCCATGCAAGCGGGGTAGGGCTCTTTCTTTACGGACAGGCCGATGTGGATCGGCTGCTTAAGAACAACCCTTCCGCCGAATGGCTGGCGATCGACCACGCGTCTTATAACCGGGAGTGGGCCTACAGGCGCATCGAACCTCGCATCCTGATCGAAAGCATGCTGCTGGTCGAGGGGCGTGTTCCCTGGGATTACCGGCTCTTCACCTTCAACGGCAAGGTATCGCATATCGAAATCGACATACGCGAGAATGGCCGGGGCTATTCCTGCAACTATACGCCGGACTGGCAAAAGCTTCCGTTCTTCGATCGGGATTACCTCGGTCTCTATCCGGGCCATGTCGCGCGTCCGCCGCGGCTCGACGAGATGATTTCCGTTGCGGAAACCGTCGCTTCCGACATCGATTTCGTGCGGGTCGATTTCTATGCGTCGGCAGATTGGGTTTGCATCGGCGAGTTGACGTTCTATCCAGGCGGAGGCTTCGAGGTGCTCGAGCCGGAGGAATACGATCTTCTGCTGGGCCAGAAGTGGCAACTTGGTTTTGAAATGTCGAATAGATAGGTGGACAAATCACTCCCTCAGCGTTTGATAGGCTGATCTATTTTTAGGGAAGGTTTTCTATGACGATCGACAAGGACCTCAATCGTATCGCGCTGCAAGAGGAGACGCTGCGTTTCGACGCCTTTGACCTCTCGACTGCCTGGGTACTCGGCAAGTTGCTGCATGATCTCGCCAGCGAGCGTAATCTCGGCGTTGCCATCGACATCACGCTGCACTCCATGCCGGTTTTTTACATAGCCTTGCCCGGATCGACACCCGACAATTCCAACTGGATACGCCGCAAGTGCAACATGGTGCTGCGCTATTTTCGTAGCAGCTATGCCAGCACATTGCGGCTGCAGCAGCAGGGCAAGACGATCGAGGAGAGCGGGCTTTCGAGCGCCGAGTACGCCGCATCCGGCGGCAGCTTCCCCATTTTCGTCAACGGCACGGGCTGCATTGGTGCTGTCACGGTTTCAGGTCTCCCTCAGCGTGAAGACCACAATCTCGTTGTCGAGGCTTTGGCTCTCACGCTCGGCCACGAACTCCACAATCTCAGCCTCGGCTAGAGGGCTGAGGCGGCGCCGGGCTTTGAGCGGGCGCCGCCACCAATGTCAGATCTTTCCGCCGGCCTCGGTGATGACTTTGGTCAGGCTGCCCGTTGCCGAGAAGAGGGGGATCAGACATGCTTGCAAGGCGTGGTAGATATCACCCTTGCCGGGGAACAGCGTGTGAGCCGGAACGAGATCTTCCGTCAGTTCCTCATGCCAACCACCATTGGTGCGATCTATGAACGCCTGGCCGATCACGCTCCAAATCTTGCGATAGCTTTCCTCGTGGAAATCACTCGGAACGTGCTCATTCAGATAGTAAGCGGCGCCGGCGCCTTCGCAGGCAGGCCACCAGAGCTTGTTGCGCTTTGCAGGCACATCTTCCCAATCGAGCGTGTAGAAGAACCCGTTCTTTTTGCTGTCCCAACCCAGTGACATGGACTGAGAGAACAAGCCTTTAGCCGCTTCCGGCATCCAGTCGTGACGCTTTTCCCCCAAAGACCAAAGCTGTAGGATGAGGCGCGCCCATTCCAGCCAATGCCCTGGCGTCGTGCCCGATGGGCGGAACATTTCGTTGCCGCGGTAATCCTTGTCCAGCACCCAATCGGTGTTGAAGTGTTCGGCCACGCGCCAGCCAACGGATCCAGCCGATCGCCTGATGACGAGATCGGCGA
Organism: Martinezella miluonensis; assembly: GCF_900094545.1. Classification (GTDB taxonomy): domain Bacteria; phylum Pseudomonadota; class Alphaproteobacteria; order Rhizobiales; family Rhizobiaceae; genus Rhizobium; species Rhizobium miluonense. The sequence continues at coordinate 43,689 of NZ_FMAH01000019.1, read as the reverse complement.
TGCTTTCAGCCTTGTCGAGGTACGACTTGTCGCCCGTTGCTTCGAAAGCGGCCATCAGGGCTTCGGTCAAATGCATGTTGGAGTTCTGGCCGCGATAGCTACCGCCATCGATCAGCGACCAATCCTGATTGAACTCCTCGGCAATCGCGCCGTGCTTTTCTTCCCAGAACTTCGCATTCAGAATTTCGGTGACATCGGCGAGCATCCCGTCGGCCAGAGGATGGCCGATCGTCTTGGCGGAGGAGGCTGCGAGCAGTACGAATGCATGGCCATAGCCCTGCTTGCTGGAATCGACCGGGCCGTCATTGTTCACCGACCAGACGTAACCGCCATGTTTCGTATCGCGGTGATGCTTCCACAGATAGTTCATTCCGTGATCGACAATCTCGTTCGCGCCGGGGCGGCCGAGCAGTGATCCGATCGAGAAGCAATGGACCATGCGGGCCGTCGAATGAATGCCGCGTACCGGATTGGTCGCATCCAGCGGCTTGCCGGCATCGTCTAAGTCATAGAAGCCGCCTTTGGGATTGACGGCGCGATACTGGAAGAAGTCAAAGAGCGCGCTCGCCTGATCAAGCAGCCAGCGCCGATGATAGGCGCGCGTGCTCCAGTTTCCGAGCGTTGCGGGTTCAACCTGTGTATTCATGCCGTCCTCCTTGGATTCTTTTCCACAAGCCCTATAGCGCTGCCCGAAAGTGCTGTCATGGCGTGATGGGAGGAAACTGTGTCGACGGCATTGTTTTGTCCATGGTCGGATGGGGAATCGCTTTATTCGTATTTTTCGCAAATTGGGTAGGCTATAGAAGCAGCGAGCTTGCGTTGCGCGCGACTAGAGCATAGATATATTGACATAAAGATATCTTTATGTGATCTGATTGCGGAGTCGTAATCAGGCCAGAGGAATTCACCCAATGTTTGACGATCTTTTTGGTTCCGAAACGACAAAGCGTGACGGCGGCGAAATACTCAAAGCTCTGCGAAAGGCTGCGAGCGAGCGCATTCTCGTGCTCGATGGCGCCATGGGTACGCAGATCCAAGGTCTCGGTTTCGACGAGGACCAGTTTCGGGGTCATCGCTTCATAGGCTGCGCCTGTCACCAGAAGGGCAATAACGACCTTCTTATTCTGACCCAGCCTGACGCGATCGAAGAGATTCATTATCGCTACGCCAAGGCCGGTGCCGACATCCTGGAAACCAACACCTTCTCATCCACGAGCATCGCGCAAGCGGACTACCAGATGGAAGGTGCGGTCTATGATCTCAACAAAGAGGGGGCCGAGATCGTCCGCCGCGCCGCAATCCGTGCGGAACGGGAAGACGGCAAGCGCCGCTTCGTGGCCGGCGCCATCGGTCCGACCAACCGTACCGCTTCCATTTCCCCTGATGTGAACAATCCCGGCTATCGCGCCGTCAGCTTCGACGATTTGCGCCTGGCCTATGGCGAGCAGATTGACGGCCTGATCGATGGCGGCGCCGACATCATCCTGATCGAGACCATTTTCGATACTTTGAACGCCAAGGCAGCGATTTTCGCCTGTGAAGAGCGCTTCGAGGCCAAGGGCATCCACCTGCCGGTCATGATTTCAGGCACGATCACGGATCTTTCGGGCCGCACGCTGTCGGGTCAGACTCCGTCGGCCTTCTGGAACTCCGTGCGTCACGCCAGCCCTTTCACAGTCGGCCTCAATTGCGCTCTCGGCGCAAATGCTATGCTGCCGCATCTACAGGAGCTTTCGGCGGCTTCAGACACGTTCATCTGCGCCTATCCCAACGCCGGCTTGCCGAACGAGTTCGGCCAGTATGACGAGACGCCCGAAATGATGGCGGCTCAGGTGGAGGAGTTTGCGCGCGAAGGCCTCGTGAATATCGTTGGCGGCTGCTGTGGCTCCACGCCTGAGCATATCGCTGCGATCGCCAAGGCGGTTTCGAAATATCCTCCGCGCAAGCCGGCCGAGCACCGCCCCTTTATGTCACTTTCCGGTCTCGAACCGTTCGAGCTCACCAAGGACATTCCGTTTGTCAACGTTGGCGAGCGTACGAATGTCACGGGTTCCGCGAAATTCCGCAAGCTGATCACCAATGCCGACTATTCGGCAGCGCTGGCGGTTGCCCGCGATCAGGTCGAGAACGGTGCGCAAGTCATTGACATCAATATGGACGAGGGCCTGATCGATTCCGAAAAGGCCATGGTCGAGTTTTTGAATTTGGTTGCCGCCGAGCCGGACATTGCCCGCGTTCCCGTGATGATCGACAGCTCGAAATTCTCGATCATCGAGGCTGGTTTGAAATGCGTGCAGGGCAAGCCGATCGTCAATTCGATCTCCTTGAAAGAGGGTGAGGAGAACTTCCTCAAGCAGGCCCGCCTGATGCGCATGTATGGCGCTGCAGTCGTGGTCATGGCGTTCGATGAGCAGGGGCAGGCAGATAGCTATGAGCGTAAGGTCGAGATTTGCTCGCGCGCTTATAAGCTGCTGACGGAAAAGGCAGGCCTGCCGCCGGAAGATATCATCTTCGATCCGAACATCTTCGCCGTTGCGACCGGTATCGAGGAACACAACAATTACGGCGTCGACTTCATCGAAGCGACGCGGACGATCCGTCAGACCATGCCGCTGGTTCATATTTCCGGCGGCGTGTCGAACCTGTCATTTTCCTTCCGTGGCAATGAACCCGTCCGCGAAGCGATGCATGCCGTGTTCCTCTACCACGCCATTCAGGCGGGTATGGACATGGGCATTGTCAATGCCGGTCAGCTCGCAGTCTACGACAACATCGACCCTGAACTGCGCGAGGCCTGCGAGGATGTCGTTCTCAATCGCCGGCCTGACGGCACGGAAAGGCTGCTTGAAATTGCCGAGCGTTTCCGCGGAGCTGGCAGCAAGGAAGCGAGGGCGCAGGATCTTTCCTGGCGCGAATGGCCCGTCGCGAAGCGGCTGGAGCATGCGCTGGTCAACGGCATTACCGAGTATATCGAGGCCGATACCGAGGAGGCGCGTCAGGCAGCCGAGCGTCCCCTGCATGTTATCGAAGGCCCGCTGATGGCCGGTATGAACGTCGTTGGCGATCTTTTTGGTGCGGGCAAGATGTTCCTGCCGCAGGTGGTGAAGTCCGCTCGCGTGATGAAGCAGGCTGTTGCCGTGTTGCTGCCCTACATGGAAGCTGAGAAGCTCGCCAATGGCGGCGTCAGCGAACGACAGTCCGCCGGCAAGGTGCTGATGGCGACAGTCAAGGGCGACGTGCATGATATCGGCAAGAATATCGTCGGCGTTGTGCTCGCCTGCAACAACTACGAGATCATCGATCTCGGCGTGATGGTGCCGACGACGAAGATTCTCGAAACGGCAGTTGCCGAGAAGGTCGATATTATTGGCCTCTCGGGCCTGATCACGCCGTCCCTGGATGAAATGGTGCATGTCGCCTCGGAGATGGAGAGGCAGGGTTTTGACATTCCGTTGCTGATCGGCGGTGCGACCACCAGCCGTGTGCATACGGCGGTGAAGATCCATCCGCGCTACGAGAAGGGGCAGGCGGTTTACGTCACCGATGCCAGCCGCGCCGTCGGTGTTGTCTCGTCGCTACTGTCGCAGGATGCCAAGCAGGGCTATGTCGACACTATCAGGACGGAATATGCCAAAGTCGCCGCCGCCCATGCGCGCAGCGAGGCGGAGAAGGTGCGCCTGCCGATTGCCAGAGCCCGCGAGAATGCCCAGAAGGTCGATTGGGCGAACTACAAGCCCGTCAAGCCGCAGTTCTTCGGAACAAAGGTATTCGAGAACTACGATCTGGCGGAACTCGCTAAATATATCGACTGGACGCCATTCTTCCAGACCTGGGAGTTGAAGGGGCGCTTCCCGGCGATCCTCGAAGATGAAAAGCAGGGCGAGGCGGCGCGGCAGCTTTATGGCGACGCTCAGGCGATGCTGGAAAAGATCATCTCGGAAAACTGGTTCCGGCCTCGCGCCGTCATCGGCTTCTGGCCGGCCGGTACCGTCGGTGACGACATCAAGCTGTTCACGGACGGAAGCCGTTCCAGTGAGCTTGCGACGTTCTACACGCTACGCCAGCAGCTGTCGAAGCGTGACGGTCGCCCGAATGTCGCTCTTTCGGACTTCGTTGCGCCGATTTCGAGCGATGTGGGCGACTATGTCGGCGGTTTCGTCGTCACAGCGGGGATCGAAGAAATCGCTATTGCCGAGCGCTTCGAACGCGCCAATGACGATTATTCGTCGATCCTGGTGAAGGCGCTCGCCGATCGTTTTGCCGAAGCCTTCGCTGAACGGATGCACGAGCGCGTCCGACGTGAATTCTGGGGTTATGCTCCAGATGAGAACTTTTCCGGCGAGGAGCTTGTTTCGGAAGCCTATGCCGGCATTCGTCCGGCGCCCGGCTATCCCGCGCAGCCCGATCACACCGAAAAGGAAACGCTCTTCCGTCTGCTCGATGCCGAAGCGGCGACCGGCGTCAAGCTCACGGAGAGCTATGCGATGTGGCCCGGTTCCTCGGTGTCCGGCATCTATATCGGGCATCCCGACTCCTACTATTTCGGCGTCGCCAAGGTCGAGCGCGATCAGGTCGAGGACTATTCGATCCGCAAGGGCATGCCCGTCGCCGAGGTAGAGCGTTGGCTGGGTCCGGTGCTAAACTATGTGCCGGCGAAGGGCGATGACGTGGTCGATGATGCGGCCTGATTGAGAGTCGTTTCAACGTCTTAGAGCGTTTCGATCACAGGCTCATTCCGCATTCCACAATCGTCGCAATCTCACTGAGGTTGCGACGATATCAATTTGATTGCAGATATGAATCTCTTGTCTGGGCGGGAGTGAGATTACGTGGCGCCGATCGTCAATTCTGCGACGAAATCATAGGCGTCTCCCCGATAGAGCGACCTTGTGAATTCCACGGCTCGACCTGAGCCGAGATAGGAAATACGCTCGATCGAAAGGCCTGCCGCTCCCACCGGAACGCCAAGCAGCCCCGCGTCCGCCTCTTTCATATTGGTCGCCGATATGCGCTGAACGGCCCGCACCGGGCGAACCTGCTGCTTCTCCAGTTCCGCATAAAGCGATGTCGTCACCACCGATGGATCCGGCAGGAACTCGCCGGAGACGCTGGCGTGCTCGATCGCGAGCGGCTGATCGTCGGCGATACGCAGGCGGCTCAGCCTCGACACTTTGGTATCGGCGGCAAGGCCGAGGATCATCATCTCGTCGGGGGATGGCGTATGGATGCCCTTATGCAGCCATTCTGAACGCGCGGTCATACCGCGCCGCGCCATATCCTCGGTGAACGAGGTGAGCTGCGATAGGCGCTGTTCCACTTTGGAAACCGGCTTTGCGACGAAGGTGCCTGATCCGTGACGGCGCACCAGAATGCCTTCGGCGACGAGATCGTCGATCGCCTTGCGCACGGTGACGCGGCTGACGGCGGCGAACTCGGCGATATCGCGCTCGGGCGGCAGCGCGTCGCCTTGTTTCAATCTCCCGACCTTTACGGCATCTTCGAGCGTACGGCGCAGCTTGACATAGAGCGGGCCGGTGCCCCCGCCTGACAGGCGTTCCGGTGAGAAGATGGCACTTAAATCCTCGGTCATCCCCGGTTTCCTTCCCCATCCCGCAGTAGTTTTACTGCCAGATCAATTGCTCCGCGTAGCACGTCACCCCTGGGTTCGGCGAGAAGCGTTTTATGGCGCGCATCGAGCCAGGGGCGGTAGGCTTGGGCAAGGCCGCCGAGAAGGCAGATCGAAGGGCATTCGGGCCAGAGCAGCGCGTCGAGGCTTTCGGTTATGGCCTTTGCTGCCGTCTTGACGATGTCCATGGCGACGACATCGTTCATTGCGGCATATTCGAAGACGATCGGCGAATAGCGCGCAAAATCCTTTGGCTTGGATGCATGGGCAAATTCGACGACCCGCTCTGGATCATTTCCGTATTCGGCCATGACGGCATCCGTCAGCGGTGAGGCTGCAGTGACCCGATCAAAGGCGAGAACGGCTCGTTCGAGCAGGTCGCGACCGAGACGGGCGCCGCTCGCCTGATCGCCGATGACAAAACCCCAACCGCCGATCCCCCAGATTTTGCCGTCACGGCGGGCATTGTAGACGGAGCCGGTGCCGAAGGCGCCGATGATCCCATCGGCATCGCCGAGCGCGCCCTGAAGCGCGATCGTGGCATCCGTCACCACGCGAGAGCTCGCGAAGGGAAGGGCGCCCTCCACCCGTTTGCCATAGTTGCCGACATTGGCGCCTGCCGTACCGATGACTGCAGGCAGCTGGCGAACAAGCTCCGGGTCAAGCCCCGCTGTTGCCAATGCCTGCCGTGCCGACTCGACGATGTTGATCAGAGAGTTTTCCAGGTCGGAGAGAATGTTTGCGGCGCCGGCTTTGCCTGTGCCGAGAATTTGCCCCGTTTGGTCTATCACGGCCGCACGGCAGTTCGTTCCGCCGCCGTCGATGCCTATTGCAAACTGTCCCATCATGCCTCCGGATACCGCCTGTTCCCCGCCTTTTTATACAATACCAAAAAAATACCATTTACCAATAGGCAAAGCGTCCATTTTTGCCGTCTTCTATCTATTTGAAAAATTTACATAAAAATTTTTTATTCTTTCTTTTTGCTGCCGAGCGTTAAAATCGGCTGGACAATTGGTATTTTTTTGGCCTTAATTCGTTTCAAGGGAACAGTGCGAATGGACATCGGCAGGGCTGGCAGAACAACAACGGCCGGTAGGCGAGGCGATTAAGCGCGCATCTCGTCGTTGTTCGAAGCCACTGGATCAGGAGGATCCGCGTTTCGGCGCTCGTCATGAATTTCCCGCAGGGTTCTTGCAGTGCCTCCGTTTTCCTGCGGCAGGCAGACGTCGTTCGGGCCGATCGGGCAATTCGCCCCTGAAGCCTTATGCATGGGAGGTCGGCAGAACTGGCGATCTCTATGGAGCGCTGACCGTTTCCTCGGACCGGCTAGCGGATTTTCAGATCGAGAACAGCGCCTTGCTACGGGCGCGGAAAACAGGAGAGGGAAATGAAAACCAATGTTCTGAAAGGCTTGCTTCTCGCATCGAGCCTGCTGACCTCCGTCAGCCTGGCGCATGCAGCCGACGTGACGCTGACCATTGAAAGCTGGCGTAACGACGACCTGCAGATCTGGCAGGAAAAGATCATCCCGGCGTTCGAGGCGAAGAACCCGGGCATCAAGATCGTCTTCTCGCCGACTGCGCCGACCGAATACAACGCATCGCTGAACGCCAAGCTCGATGCCGGCTCCGCCGGTGACATCATCACCTGCCGTCCGTTCGACGCCTCGCTCGATCTCTTCAACAAGAAGCATCTTGTTGATCTCACGAGCCTGAAGGGGATGGACAACTTCTCAGCAGTTGCCAAGGCTGCATGGTCCACGGACGACGGCAAGTCGACCTTCTGCGTGCCGATGGCCTCGGTCATTCACGGCTTCATCTACAATAAGGACGCCTTCGACAAGCTCGGCCTCAAGGTTCCGACGACGCGCGACGAGTTCTTTGCAGTTCTCGACAAGATTAAGGCTGACGGCACCTACATCCCGATGGCAATGGGCACGAAGGATCTGTGGGAAGCCGCAACCATGGGCTACCAGAACGTCGGCCCGAACTACTGGAAGGGTGAGGATGGCCGCAAGGCTCTGATATCAGGCAAGGAAAAGCTGACGGACGCCGCATGGATCGATCCTTACAAGGAACTGGTCAAGTGGAAGCCCTATCTCGGCGACGGTTTCGAGGCTCAGAGCTATTCTGACAGCCAGAACCTCTTCACGCTCGGCAAGGCTGCGATCTATCCGTCCGGTTCCTGGGAAATCGGCCTGTTCAACACGCAGGCTCAGTTCAAGATGGGCGCTTTCCCGCCACCGGTCGCAAAGGCTGGCGACGCAGCTTACATCTCGGACCATCCGGATATCGGCGTTGGCCTCAATGCGAAGAGCACACATCAGGAAGAAGCCAAGAAGTTCCTGAGCTGGGTCGCTTCCGACGAGTTCGCCACCATCTACGCCAATGCGCTGCCGGGCTTCTTCAGCTTGAACTCGCATCCGGTAAAGATGAGCGATCCGCTTGCCCAGGCATTCGTTTCCTGGCGCAACGACCACAAGTCGACCGTTCGCTCCACGTATCAGATCCTGTCGCGCGGCACGCCGAACCTGGAAAACGCAACTTGGACCGAATCCGCGAACGTCATCAACGGCACGGATACGCCGGCACAGGCTGGCGAGAAGCTGCAGAAGGGTCTCGACAGCTGGTACAAGCCGGCCAAGTGATCATCGCTTAGAGGGGCGAGGGGCTTCTGGCTCCCCGCCCTTTTCTTATCATTGACCATCGCTCCGGCGATCATATCGCCATTGCATTGCGACACGCCCGACGTCGTTTCGATCCGGCCGCACACCGGGGCAACGGGTGGATTTGAACCTTAGTGCTACCGTTCCATCGGTCAGCCAACAAGAACAGGCAGAAAGCCATGAGCGACGCTGCGACATCAGATGCCCTTGAGGTCAGGCCGATCAGGCACCCCAAACGCTGGCACATCCTCGTTTTCCTTTTCCCGGCCTTCGTCGTCTACACGGCGATCATGATCCTGCCGCTGATCGAGACCTTGCGACTGTCGCTTTACAACGTCGTCGACAATCAACCCGTCTTCGTCGGTCTGAACAATTTCAAAGTGCTGTTCGGCGATGAGCGCTGGGCGCATGACTTCTGGAATGCGCTGCGCAACAATCTGATCTTCTTCGTCATTCATATGTGCGTGCAGAATCCGATCGGTGTCGCGCTGGCAGCACTTCTGTCTCTGCCGAAGCTGCGCTTCGTCGCCTTCTACCGCACGGCCATTTTCCTGCCGACATTGCTGTCCTTCGTCGTCGTCGGCTTTATCTGGAAGCTGATCCTCTCGCCGCTCTGGGGCGTTGCGCCGGAGCTCTTGAACGTGATCGGCCTCAAGTCGCTTTTTGCGCCCTGGCTCGGCAAGCCGAGCACGGCTCTGATTGCCGTCGCCCTTATCTCCGTCTGGCAATATGTCGGCATTCCGATGATGCTGATCTATGCGGCCCTGCTCAACATTCCAGAAGAGGTCATCGAGGCTGCCGAATGCGATGGCATCACCGGCTGGAGCCAGTTCTGGAAGATCAAACTGCCGCTGGTGCTTCCTGCGATCGGCATCATCTCGATCCTTACCTTCGTCGGCAACTTCAACGCGTTCGATCTGGTCTATACCGTGCAGGGTGCCCTGGCGGGACCCGACGGCTCCACCGATATTCTCGGCACGTTGCTCTATCGCGTGTTCTTCGGCTTTCAGCTGCAGCTGGGTGACCGCTCGATGGGGGCGACGATCGCGACGGTGATGTTCCTGATCATCCTCGCCGGCGTTTCCTTCTATCTTTTCATCGTGCAGCGGCGCATTCGCCGTTACCAATTCTGAGGAGCGGCGATCCATGTCGAAGGCACGCACTTCCGTTATCCGTACCAGCCTCGTCCATCTGGCGCTCATCGCCTATACGCTTGTCGCCATTTTCCCGGTGTTCCTGACGGTCATCAATTCCTTCAAGGATCGCGCATCGATCTTCCGTGCGCCCTTGTCGGTTCCGACGCCATCCTCCTTCAGCATGATCGGTTATGACACCGTTCTGAAGCAGGGGGATTTCCTGACCTATTTCCAGAACAGTTTCATCGTGACGATCGTCTCGATCATTTTCACCTTGCTGTTCGGGGCGATGGCGGCTTTCGCGCTGTCGGAATATCGCTTCCGCGGCAATACCATTACGGGCCTTTATCTGGCGATCGGCATCATGATCCCGATCCGCCTCGGTACGGTCGCGATTCTGCAGGGCATGGTCGCCGCCGGCCTCGTCAACACGCTGACGGCGCTGATCCTCGTCTATACCGCGCAGGGTCTGCCGCTGGCGATCTTCATTCTCTCGGAGTTCATGCGGACCGTATCCGGTGATCTGAAGAACGCCGGCCGGATCGATGGTCTCAGTGAATACGCCATCTTCTTCCGCCTGGTTCTGCCGCTGGTCCGTCCGGCGATGGCAACGGTCGCGGTCTTCACCATGATCCCGATCTGGAACGACCTATGGTTCCCGCTGATCCTGGCGCCGAGCGAGGCGACCAAGACGGTGACGTTAGGCTCGCAGATCTTCATCGGCCAGTTCGTCACCAACTGGAACGCTGTGCTGGCGGCGCTGACGCTCGCCATCCTGCCGATCCTCATCCTCTACGTCCTGTTTTCGCGTCAACTCATTCGCGGCATTACCTCCGGAGCAGTCAAGTGAAACCCGAACAAGCAGATATCAACGCGGCAAACAAGCCAGTTCGTGTGCTCGTCGCCGGGCTCGGCAATATGGGTCGCAGCCACGCCCTCGCGTATCACCGCAATCCGGGCTTCGAGATTGTCGGTTTGGTGAACCGGACAGCTCCAACATTGGATCCGGCCCTGCATATCTACGAGATCCGGCCTGACTTTGCCAAAGCCCTTGCCGAGCTGAAACCGGATCTTTGTTCGATTTGCACTTATACGGAAAGCCATGCCGACTACGCTGTGATGGCGCTTGAGGCAGGTTGCGACGTCTTTATTGAAAAGCCGCTGGCGGCAACTATGGAGGATGCGGAGCGTATTGTTGCCGCCGCCAAGAAGGCCGGGCGGAAGCTGGTGATCGGTTACATCCTTCGCCATCATCCATCCTGGGTGAAACTGATTGAGGAAGCGCGGAAGCTCGGCGGCCCCTATGTCTTCCGCATGAACCTCAATCAACAATCCAGCGGCCCGACTTGGGAAACACACAAGTCATTGATGCGCACGACCTCGCCGATCGTCGATTGCGGCGTGCATTATGTCGACGTGATGTGCCAGATCACCGATGCCAAACCCGTCGAAGTGCGCGGCATGGGTCTGCGGCTATCGCAGGAGATCAAGCCGGATATGTATAATTACGGCCATCTGCAGGTGATCTACGAGGACGGTTCGGTCGGCTGGTATGAGGCTGGCTGGGGGCCGATGATTTCGGAGACGGCCTTCTTCGTGAAGGATGTGATGTCGCCGAATGGGGCAGTCTCGATTGTCGTTGATCCGAATACGAAGTCGGATGATGTGGATGCTCACACGAAGACCTCAACGATCCGCGTTCATCGCGCTGATATCGACAAAGCGACTGGTCGGCTCGCATCTCCGGATGAAATCATCAGCATGACGGGCGAACCTGGTCACCAGGAACTTTGTGAGGCGGAGCAGGCCTTCATGTTGAAGGCCATCCGTGAAGACTTGGACCTCACCCGCCACATGGACGACGCTCTCAACTCTCTTCGAATCTGCCTCGCCGCCGATGAAAGCGTGCGCACCGGCAAGCCTGTTTATCTATAAGGACAAAAGTCTGTGGGATCGCTTCAACTGAAATCCATCCGCAAGGCCTACGGTATCCATGATGTGCTGAAGGGCATCGACCTCGAAGTGAAGGACGGTGAGTTCGTCATCTTCGTCGGTCCTTCCGGCTGCGGCAAGTCGACCCTTCTGCGCAGCATTGCCGGCCTCGAAGACGTGACTTCGGGCGCCGTGCTGATTAATGGGCAGGATGTCACCGTGACGCCGCCTGCAAAGCGGGGCATTTCGATGGTCTTCCAGTCCTATGCGCTCTACCCGCATCTGACGGTGAAGGACAATATGGGGCTTGGTCTCAAGCAGGCCGGCACCCCAAAGGCAGAGATCGACAGCCGTGTCGAGAAGGCTTCCGGCATGCTGTCGCTTGCCCCTTATCTGGCCCGCCGACCGGCCGAGCTTTCCGGCGGTCAGCGCCAGCGTGTCGCCATCGGCCGCGCTATCGTGCGCGAACCGGAACTTTTCCTTTTCGACGAGCCGCTGTCGAACCTCGATGCGGCCCTGCGCGTACAGACACGCCTCGAAATCGCCCGCCTGCATCGCAGCCTTAAGGCAACCATGATCTATGTTACCCACGATCAGGTTGAGGCGATGACGCTTGCCGACAAGATCGTGGTGCTCAATGCCGGCGCGATCGAGCAGATCGGCTCGCCGATGGAACTCTACAATCGCCCGGCCAACACCTTCGTTGCCGGCTTCATCGGCTCGCCGCAGATGAATTTCATTCCGGCCGAGCGGCTGGGCGAAAGCGGCGCCAAGACTGTCGGCATCCGCCCCGAGCATATTACGCTGTCGCCCGATCAGGGCTCTTGGGCCGCCAAGGTCATCCACGTCGAGCATCTCGGCGCCGACACGATCATCTATCTCGAATCCGAGACCACCGGCCTCCTGACCGTGCGTTTATTCGGCGAGCACAAATACGAGCCGGACCAGATCGTTTACGCGACGCCGGACAGGAGCCATATGCATCGCTTCGATGCGAATGACCAAGCGATCCGGGCGTAAATTGGCCTAACCGAGGTGAAGCGGGAAGCTTTGCCTCGGTCGCTTCTCGCTGAAAAATCCCGACAATTGATCACTCGTCTTGCGGACTAGCGAGATTGCCCATTACCAGGGCGGCCCGTTCTATGACCTCGGCAATATGGCTGGAAAGAGCAGGATCGGAGACCGCGCGCGCAAGGGTCACGCCGCCGCTGAGTGTGGCGAGGAGAATGATTGCGCGATCCTCCGCCGTTGTCTCGTTTGCGTCTCCTTTCTTGTCCTCCGGCAGGCCGGCCGCAACATCCGCAATGAGTTTCTTCAATACTGCCGTATAGGCATCGCGCGTTTCCTCGTCGGCGCGCATGACATCGGGGGAAAGGCTCGGCAGCGTGCAGCTGTCGCCGAGATCGCAAGTCCGCTTGTAGCCGAGATAGTAGCTGGCAAAGGTTTGCAGCCAGCCTTTCGACTGGCTTTCCCTGAGTGTTAAAACGGCCTGGCGCAGCTCCTCCAATCCCTCCACGACAGCCGTGCGGAATGCTTCGACCTTAGACTTAAAGTGTCCGTAGAAAGCGCCGTTGGTAACCCCGGCCGCTTTCGTCAGGGCGTCGATGCCCGCACCGCCGTAACCTTCCTTTCGAAATACCTGTCCGGCAGCCGCGATAACCCGTGTCCGGGTCTCTTGCTTATGTTCGGCACTATACCGCATTGCGGCCTCCATTAAGAGTGGTCTCTCTTTATCGGTTGCATAGAGAGCGATCAGTGTGTATCGTTAAAGAGTGATCGGTATATATCAATTGCCGCCACAGGTCCAACAAGGAGATGTTCCATGCCCATTACGCTCACAGTACCCGAAGGACTGCTTTCGTCTCAAGCACAGGCGCAGGCTTTTGCCGGCTTGACCGATGCAGTCCTCGATGTTGCCGGCTTGACCGGGAATACCTTCATGACGGCAAATGTCATCGGCACGATCAACGTGCTTCCCGCCGAACATGTGCTGGCTGCAGGCAAGCCCGTTGCCGCGGCCTTTGTCGAACTCAAGCTGCCCGAGATCGCACTTGCGACGACTGAGGCCAAGCGCGCTTTCATCGAAAAGGCGACAGACGTCGTCGAGCGCGCAGCCGAAGGGCGCATCAAGCGCGAGCACATCTGGTCGAATATCGTCTATGCGCCGGAGGGGGCCTGGGGCATCGCAGGGCAGAGTTACAGCAACGCAGATCTGGTTGGAGCCATTCAGAACGCTGCAGCATCCTAAGCAAAGGCTTATCACCGCTGAGGCAGCGGAGTTAACATCAACTCCGGGCGAGTGCGCTTAAGCCGCTATCGTCCGACAGCAAGAGGGAGGCAGGACGTGCAACTCGCCAATTATCTGTTTTTCACGACGCATTGTGAGGAAGCGCTTGCCTTCTATACCGCCTGTGGGCTCGGCCGGGTCACGCTGTTGGTTCGGCACGGTGCCAATGGAATGACGCTTGCTGACGAGTCTATGCGGGGCAGGGTGATGCATGCGCGTTTCGAGGGGCCAGGCGTGTTATTCTTCGCATCCGACAATCATGACGCCGAGCCGATGCGCGGATCCGCGCACATCCTGGTCATGGACGACCGCGCCAGCGCCGACAGGATTTTTGCCCTATTGGCTGAGGGCGCAACGGTGACGACGCCGCTCGCCGTACAGCCATGGGGCAGCTACTACGGCAAACTGACGGATCGGTATGGCGTGCAATGGATGATTGACTGCGCGCAATAGGAACCTCGCTTATTGCGACTCTGAAAGCTGGTCCAAAATAATCCGGTCGTCCGGACGAATTTATAGCGATGTCATGAAGCTGCGCTATCAAAAGCACGAGCCACTCCAACAGCGAGAGTATCATGACAAACGCAGTATCCACTTATGCAACCTGGCATACGGATCCGCAGGGCGATAGGGCGATGGCGGAATCGCATAGTCCCTATTGGCGGCATTTCATCGAAACGGTGCCGGAGCGTGATTTTTCTTCGAAGACGATTCTGGATTTTGGCTGCAATCGTGGCGGCTTCCTGCGGCTGCTCTATGCCATGCGGCCCTTCCGCCGCGGCGTCGGCGTCGATATCGCCTCGGAGTCGGTGGCTGCAGCTGTCGCGGTCGTCGGCAACATGCCGCTGCAGTTTCATGTGACGACCGACCTGTCCCCGTTTGCTGAAAGCTTCGACGTGGCCTTCAGCTACGAGGTCGTTTATCTGCTGCCGGATCTGAAGCGGCATGCCGAGCAGATGTTCCAGGTCATGCGCAATGGCGGTGTTTATTACGCGGTCACCGGTTGCCACAATGAAATGCCGCTCTGGCCGAAGTGGCGAGACCTCATCGGCGGTAACAGCAATGCGCCGGTGCAGGATCGTTCCCCGCAGGACTACATCGATGCCTTCGCCGCGGCGGGCTTCGATGTCTCCGTCAAGCGCTTCGGCTATGACGGCTTAGTGCATGCGACGAAGGATCGGAAATACTATCCGAGCATTCTCGACGCGCTCAGCTATCCTGCCGAATACAAGCTGTTGTTCCGGCTAGAAAAGCGCGTCTGACATGGAGACGATCGATCGAAAGGGCGGGAGCTCCCTCTGGCATCAGGTTGGTGAAATCCTGGCGGCAGAGATCGCTGCCGGGACTTTCGTTGCTGGAGAGAAATTGCCGACCGAGCCTGAATTGATGCAGCGCTTCGGCGTTAGTCGTTTCACCGTGCGCCAGGCGCTGGGGCATCTGGAGCAGCGCGGGTTGGTTCGCGCCGAACAGGGGCGGGGAACTTTCGTCCACAGGGGTGTGCTCGACTATACGCTGTCGAAGCGCACCCGCTTTCACAAGAACCTGATCGAGCAGGGTTTCGAGCCGGGCGGCGAACTGCTCGTTCACGAGATCATCCCGGCGAGTGAACGCATTGCTGCCTATCTGAAGCTGCCGGTAGGTGCGCTGGTGATCCATCGCCGCGGCGTGATGACGGCCGACGGCATTCCGGCCGAATTGGGCGACTCTTATTATCCGGCCGAACGCTTTCTTGATTTCGACAAGGCCAGATTGCAGTATCAAACGATTTCGGCGGCGCTTGCCAGCTATGGTGTCACCGATTACGAGCGCTTGTCGACGGAGATCGAGGCACGCATGCCGACGGCCGAAGAGGCGCGGATCCTGCGTCAACCGAAATCGACACCGCTGCTCGTGACGCGCAAAGTGGATGCGGATGCGGACGGAGTGCCGATAACCTATTCGGAATCGATCTGGCCGGCCGAGCGCACCACCTTCAATGTTGATCTGCGATAGTTGGGTTGAGGGGAGATCTGCATCGTTTTGCAACGGGACTGCGCCGCGTGCTCCGCTCGCTCTGTTTTAGCGATGAGACAGAATGTTGACAACCTTGCCGAAAGGGTCGCGAAGGTAGAAACGGCGAACGCCCCAAGGCTCGTCGGTGAGGTCATACAATATGCCGAAACCCATGGATGTGGCGCGCTGATAGAGTGTGTCGACATCATCCACCTCGATCGAAAGATCGGGAACGATGGTTCCCGAACCGCCTTCGCTGGCGACGCTGATCTGCGGCACCGTTGCCGCTTCTGAGGCGAAGGTGAGGATCCAGCCATGGTCCATGACAAGGTCGAGCCCGAGCAGGTCGTGATAAAATAGTCGGGCCGCAGCAGGATCGGCGGCGGTAAGGTTTGGGATTATGCGTAAGACGGTCACTGACGTTTCTCCCATGTGAAATGGAGGCGGGCTATCGCCGCGCCTCCACCATGTTGGCTCAGACCGTAACGGATGGCAGCAGCTTTGCGCGTTCTGCGAGAATATGCCGGCAGGCGCTCGCCGCTTCGCGGCCCTTGATGATGAAATGTTCCTTGAAGAACTGGATGTGGGCCTCCGACTCCTGGAAGTGATGTGGCGTCAGGACTGCCGAAAGGATCGGCACGCCGGTGTCGAGCTGAACGCGCATCATTGCATCGAGAACCGTATTGGCAACGAATTCGTGGCGATAGATGCCGCCATCGACAACAAAAGCGGTGGCGACGATCGCCGAATAGCGGCCGTTGCGAGCAAGCGTTTGCGCATGCAACGGGATTTCAAGCGCACCTGGCACGTCGAAGATATCGATCGGCGATGCGCCTTCCGCCGTCTGCCACTCGGCAATGAATGAATCGACGCAACGGTCGACGACATCGGCGTGCCAGCGGGCCCGAATAAGCGCAATGCGGCTCGGCTGGGTAGAGATAGAAATAGTCATGAATTTGCCTTTCAAGGGTTGTGTCAAATATCCCTTGGGCGAACACGCAGCATTGCGGCGCCCCTCGGCGCCGAGGAGGTGCGACCCTGCTTGCTCTCTTCCATCCGGACTATACCGTCGGCTCCGGCCTTTCACCGGATCTGCTGACCCTTTCGGAAAACCGAAAGGCGCTCGCGGGCTCGGGGAAATCCCCATACCGCCGGTGGGGAATTTCACCCCGCCCTGAGAACGCGTGAACTATAAATGCATTTCCGCTGGGAAATCAAAGAAAAACGCCAGGCTTTTGGCCCGGCGTTGGCGATTATTTTTCCAAAACATTCCTCTTGTGTGAGGATGTTCTCAATCCTGAATGACCAGGAGATCGGACGAGGCGAACCGCAGGGTCACCCTTTCTCCGACGCTCGGGGGCAGCATGCCTGGGCTGTTGAACATATCGAAGGAAATCGTGTTGCCGGCGACGTTCATGCGCGTGCGGATGACCGAGCCCAGGAAGTGCGCCGAGGAAACCTCGCCCGTCAATGCCGTGTCGCCCTTGGCCGATTCGGCCAGCGAGCCTGCCTCCGGACGCAGGGCGAGCGATACCGTATCGCCCGGCTTGTAGGTCGTAACCGACTGCTTCAAGGTCACGCCCTGATCGCCGATCATGATGCGGTTGCTGTTGGGATCGACGACTTTGCCTTCGATCAGGTTCAGCGTGCCGACGAAGGAAGCTACGAAGCGGGTCGCTGGGGTATTGTAGATTTCAAAGGGCGTACCGATCTGGTCGGCGCGGCCGGCATTCATGACGACGATGCGGTCGGAGATCGACAGTGCCTCCTCCTGATCGTGCGTGACGAAGACCGTGGTGATGCCGAGCTGCTGCTGGATGGCGCGGATTTCCTCGCGTAGCGAGATGCGGATCTTGGCATCCAAGGCCGAGAGCGGTTCATCGAGCAGGAGAACCTGAGGCTTGACCGCAATGGCGCGCGCAAGTGCCACGCGCTGCTGCTGACCGCCTGACATCTGGTAGGGATAGCGACCAGCGAGGTGATCGAGCTTGATGAGGCGCAGCATCTCGTTGACGCGCTTGTCGATATCAGGCTTCGACATGCCAGCGACCTTGAGGCCGAAAGCGACGTTGTCGTGCACCGTCATATTGGGAAACAGCGCGTAAGCCTGAAACACCATGCCGATGTTGCGCTGATTCGGCTTCAGCTGCCGTTGATCCTTGCCGTTGATCGTCAACGTGCCTGCCGTCGGCATTTCGAAGCCGGCGATCATGCGCAGCACGGTCGTCTTGCCGCAACCCGACGGTCCGAGGAAGGAGACGAATTCGCCCTTCTCGATTTGCATATTGAAATCGTGAACGACCTGAACTTCGCCGAATGATTTCTTGATGTGGGTGAGTTCGAGAAAAGCCATGGTGAGAAGCCTTACGCCTTAATCGGAGCGGATCTTGAGAAACGGGAAACGAGCTGCAACAGGCCCATGCTGAGCCAGGTAACGGCAAGTGCGATGATTGCCAGTGCGGACGGCTCGTAAGCTCTGTTGGCGCCCATGAGCTGCATATAGGGCCCGAATGCCGGACGGTTGAGCAGCGACGCCATGGTGAATTCACCCATGACGATCGCGAGTGTGATGAACGCTCCGGAAAGCACACCGCTCATGACATTTGGAAAGATGCATTTGAACATGATGGTTGTCCATTTTGCACCAAGGCTCTCGGCCGCTTCCGTCAGCGTGCCGACATCAATGGTGCGCATCGCCGTATCCACCGAACGATACATATAGGGTAGGGATAATACAATGTAGGAACAGACAAGCAGAATGTTCGTCGTTGAATTATAGCCCGTCAGCGGCAGGACCGACGAAGAATTATAGAGGCGCAGATAGCCGAAGACGATGACGATGGCGGGAATGACCAGCGGCATCAGCGTGATGAATTCGACGAAGGGGCGCATCTGCGGCAGCCGCAGCCGCACCCAATAGACGGTCGGTACGACGAGCAGCATGCCGAAGATGATAGTCAGAAGCGCCATCAGCATCGAAAAGCCGAAGGCCGTTATAAAGCCGAAGTCCGAAAAGACCGAAGCGTAGGCATCGAAGCTATAGGCGTTGCGCCGCATGCGCAGCGAGAATTCCAGCGTGCCGATGAGCGGAACCAGAAAGTAGATGAGGCCGATGGCAACGGCGATCCAGGCGAAGAGTTTTTGCAGCTTCATTTTTGCCACCGTTCAGCGCGCATGCGCATCAAGATATAGACGACGTTCGAGATACCGGTGATGACGATCATGCCGAGTGCCAGGGCATAGCCGAGATTGGCATTGTGCAGTACGTCGCCGCGGATTTGCGCATAGAGCACGATCGGAACGATATTTAGCGAGCTGCCGGTGAGCGCAATTGCCGTCGCGATCGCGCCGAACGAATTGGCAAATAGCAGCAGCGTCGTGCCAAGCAGGCTGGGCCAGAGGATCGGCAGGGCGACCATCAACCAATATTGCGTGTTGGTTGCGCCGAGAATGGAGGCGGCTTCGCGCCATTCCTTCTTCATGCCATCGAGCGCCGGCGTGATGATCAGCACCATCAACGGGATCTGGAAGTACATGTAGGTGATGGTAAGGCCGAAGAAGCTGAGGAGATTGAAGCCCGTCGAGTAAAGATTGAAGCCGAAATGGGCGAGCAATATGGTGACGAGACCCTGGCGGCCCAGCGTGGCGATGAACGAAAAGGCCAGCGGCACGCCGGCGAAATTGGACGCGACGCCCGAGAAGGTCAGGAAGGCATGGCGGACCCACGAAGGGAGGCCGCCAAGCACCAGCGCCCAAGCGAGATAAAAGCCGATGATCGCACCGCCGAGCGCCGAAGCGACCGAGATTTTGATACTGATCAGATAGGCGCTCATGATCGTCGGCGTGAACAGGTCGGCGATGTTCTTGAGCGTAAAGCTTCCGTCCGGCGTCAAAAAAGCGCCGGCGACCAGATAGACCGTCGGGAAAATCAGAAACAGCAGCGCAAAGATCAGGAAGGGCGCAATACCCAGCCAGTCGACGACCACGCGCTTGTTGATCATCGGAGTGGAACTGACCGTTGATGTTGTGACGATGCTCATGACTGGTCCAATCCGCGGCGTCGAAAAAATGGAAAACCTCCCCGCCGAAACGGGGAGGTCTGCTAGGTCGGATTACTGTACGTTCGAACCGACGACGGAATCCCACTTGGTGGTGATGGCGGTCTTGCCGGCAGCCTGCTCTTCGAGCGTCGGGAAGACAGCCTTTTCATAGGCAGCAGCCGGCGGCAGCTTGTCGAGAAGTTCCTGCGGAACCTTCTTGTTCTTTGCCAGGTCGTTGAAGCGGATGGGGTGGCAATAGCCCTTCAGCCAGCCGATCTGACCTTCGTCCGAATAGAGGAATTCCATCCAGAGCTTGGCAGCGTTCGGATGCGGAGCGAAGGCCGAGATCGCCTGAACATATACGCCGGCGATAACGCCCGAAGCCGGGACGGTCACGTCAACCGGCGGGTTGCCCTTCAGGCTGTCGCGCCAGGAAAGACCGTTGTAGTCCCAAGCGATGACGATCGGGGTCGCGCCCTGAGCGAGCGAAGCAGACTTGCCGATGACCGGAACGAAGTTGCCGGCCTTGTTCAGCTTTGCAAAGTAATCGAGACCAGCTGCGCCTGCCTTGGTGGCATCCTTTTCGCCGGCAGCGAGGCCAGCGGCGTAAACGGCCTGAACAGCCTGGTTGGAAGTACGCGGGTCGCCAGCGAGCGAAACGGTGTTTGCGTATTCCGACTTCTGTAGGTCAGCCCAGTCCTTCGGCGGGTTCTTCACGACGTCCTTGTTCACGACGAAGGAGAGAACGCCGTAATAGTCGCCGTACCAGTAGCCTTCGGCATCCTTGGCGCTGTCCGGAATGGAAGCCCAGGTGGAGACCTTGTAAGGCTGCAGCAGGCCTTCCTTCTTGGCGGTCGGGCCGAAGGAGAGACCGACGTCGATGACATCAGGAGCCTGCGGGCCGGTGTTGCCTTTGTTGGCGCGGATTGCTTCGACTTCATCGCCCGAACCGGCATCCGGGTTCAGTTCGTTGACGTCGATACCGTACTTGGCCTTGAACGCAGCGATCAGGTCGCCATAACCGCACCAGTTGTGGGGCAGGGCGATCGTGGTCAGCGTGCCTTCCTTCTTGGCCGCAGCGATGAGATCGGCGCTCGGCTCTGCGGCAGCGATGGCGGACGAAGCGACGAGCATCGCGGTGGAGATAGTCAGAAGACGGTGAATTTTCGAGATCACTGCATTTCCTCCTTTTGGGTTTTCAGTGCCTTGCGTTGCTGTTAATGACGTTGCATGAAGGTTGTGTGACGGCTTCAAAGCGCTTCGTTTCCGGTAAACGCGGTTGATTTCGCTTCTAATCGTCAAGTGTGACAGCTGCTGCATTTCACACCGCTCCATCTCATGTAATTTTGTAGTTTTGCTTCCCTCTAGCTGAGTTTGCGAAACAACTTCGTTTGTTCGAAAAGACCTTCGAGCGTTTTCATGCGTTCGCTTGTCTCGTCCCAGGTCAAGCTTTGCACGGCTTCGATCAGGGCCTCGACGATGAAAAGTGTGACAACCGACGAATCCCAGGCTGATGGCGCCTCGATTTGCACGCGGAAGATGTGCTTGGCGTGCTTGGCAGCCGGTGTCGCCCATTGATCGGTAAAGACGATGATCTCGGCGCCGCGCCGACGGGCGGCGGCAGCCAGATTGACCATTTCCTGCTCATAGCGCCTGATGTCGAAGATCACGAGCAGATCGCCCGGATTCATATTCAGCAGATATTGCGGCCAAGTGCTGGAATTGGAAGAGAGCAGCGTGGTGTTGGGGCGGATCACCTGCATATGGGTGAAGAAATACTCGGCAAGCGCGCCCGTGATGCGGCCGCCGACGAAATAGAGGCCACGTTTACGCTCGGACAGCAAGGCCGCTACGCTATCGAATGCTGCGGCATCGATATCAGCGAGCGTCTGGCGCAAATTGTTCATGATCGCATCTGCGAAGCGATTGAGAATATGCGTGCCGGGCGCATTCGATGCCCAACGATCATGCTTTGTCAGCGGGTTGGAGATGGTCGCCTCGACCTCCTGATGGAGATGAGACTGAAAGTCGGGATAGCCCTTATAGCCGAGCTTTTGCACCATGCGGGCGACGGTCGGCGTCGAAACGCGCGCATTCTCGGCGACTGTCGTGATGCTGCCCAGCCCAGAAACCGGATAGTTGTCGAGCAGGCTCTTAGCCAGCTGCTTTTCGGCGCGCGTCAGCGTGTCGAAGCGGGCATTGATCACGTCAGAAACTGTCTTTGACGCATTGCGCAATCGATTTTTGCTCCCCGGGCCGGTCTTATGCCGATCTCCTGCAACGATATAACAACGCTGTCACATTTCGAGTCAATGTCACAAATGAAGAAATATTTTCAGTTTCCAGTTGACAGCGGTCAAAAGCTGAAGAATTCTTTTCTTATAAAGATTTTATTAATCGGCAATGGGGCGCCCCGGATGCTTGCACAGCAAGGCATTTTGACGAAGGCGGACGGCGATTGCGTCGCGGTCGAAAGGCCGGACGGAAGCAGCGCGGTTTTCATCATCTGCGAACACGCATCTCGTGCTTTGCCCGAGCGGTTTGGCGATCTCGGCCTTTCCGCCGAAGCTCTTTCCAGCCATATCGCCTGGGATCCGGGCGCACTTGCGGTTGCAGGCAAGATTTCGGCAGCCCTCGACGCGACTTTGATCTTTCAGCGTTTCTCCCGTCTGATTTATGACTGCAACCGGCCACCGGAAAGTGCCGGTGCGATGCCGGAGACCAGCGAGATTTATACGATCCCGGGCAATCAGCGGCTGGGCGAGGCGGACCGGCGGGCACGCACCGAAGGTCTCTACATACCCTTTCATGACCGCATCCGGGCTCTGCTGAAAGAGAGAGCGGCGCGCGCACAAAAAACCGTGATCGTGACGATACATAGCTTCACGCCGATCTATAACGGCAAGCAACGGGCGGTGGAGCTCGGCATTCTGCATGACGAAGACCATTGGCTGGCCGATCGCATGCTGGATGCGGCGGCGCAGGCGCCGCTCTGTCAGACCGAACGCAACCAGCCTTACGGTCCTGAAGATGGCGTCACCCATACGCTGAAGCTGCATGGGATCGCCAACGGTCTGCACAACGTAATGATCGAGATCCGCAACGATCTCATCGAAGATGACGTTAGCCAAGGGGTCATGGCTGACTATCTGACAGGGCTCCTCCAGAACAGTCTGGAAGCCTGAGCATAAAAGAAAAAGACCCCGGGGAGCAGTTCAACTGCGATCGAGCCGCATGGCAAAAAGCTGGCGGCTCATGTGACACATGGTTCTCCGCAATCCCGCGGACGACCGGGCTTAAGGGGGAATGACATGTCTGATTACACAGAGTTAGACAAAAAGCAGGATGTTCATATCCTGCACTCCATGGGCTATGCTCAGGAGCTGGAACGGCGCATGAGTTCATTCTCGAATTTCGCCATTTCCTTCTCCATCATCTGCATTCTATCTGGCGGTATCAATTCGCTCGCACAGGCAACATCGGGCGCAGGCGGTGCCGCTATCGGCATCGGCTGGCCGCTCGGCTGCCTGATTTCCGGCGTTTTCGCGCTCTCGATGGCACAGATTTCCTCGGCCTATCCTACGGCCGGCGGCCTTTATCACTGGGGCTCGATCCTTGGCAACCGGTTCACCGGCTGGCTGACGGCCTGGCTCAATCTTCTCGGCCTGATCACCGTGCTTGGCGCGATCAACGTCGGGACTTGGGGCTTCTTCAGCGGCTCCATCGCATCGTGGTTCGGCATTGCCGTTGATACCAACACTTCGGCCGGTTTTGCGAACCAGATCATTTTCGTTGCGCTCATCACCGGCCTGCAGGCGTTGATCAATCATTTCGGCATCAAGCTTACGGCAAAGCTGACCGATATGTCCGGCTACCTGATCTTTGCTGCCGCGATCGCGCTGACCGTCGTCTGCCTGATCGGCGTGAAGAGCTGGGACATCAGCCGCATCTGGACCTTCACCAACTACTCCGGCACGCCGGAAGGTGATGCATCGGTTTGGCCGAAGATGGACAATATTTGGTACGTCTTTGCCCTTGGTCTGCTGCTGCCGATCTACACGATCACGGGATATGACGCGTCGGCGCATACATCCGAAGAGACCGTCAAGGCATCCAGCTCGGTGCCGCGCGGCATGGTCTCCTCGGTCTGGTGGTCGTCATTGTTCGGCTACATCATGCTGCTGGCCTTCCTGCTGGCCATCCCGGACATGAATGAAGCATCGAAACAGGGCTGGAACGTCTTCTTCTGGACGATCAACAGCATCACCAACCCTGTCGTCGCCAATATCCTCTATGTTGCGATCTTCATCTCGCAGCTGCTGTGCGGCCTTGCGACCGTCACATCCGCGTCGCGCATGATCTATGCTTTCTCGCGCGACGGCGGCCTGCCGTTCTCGAAATCGCTCGCCAGCGTCAGCCCCAAGTTCCGCACGCCTTCCGTCGCCATCTGGACGGCCGCCATTCTTTCCGTCCTGTTTGTCTGGGGCGCTTCGCTCGTCACGATCGCCGGCTCTTCGGCCTACACCATCGTCGTGTCGTGCACCGTCATCTTCCTGTTCCTCTCGTTCACTGTGCCGATCGTCCTCGGCATCAAGGCGATCGGAACTGCGAAGTGGCCCAAAATGGGACCGTGGAACATGGGTATCGGCGCCTATAAGCTGGTCTCGGTGCTGGTGGTCATTGCTATGGCGATCATCTTCATCATCGGCGTGCAGCCGCCGAACGAATGGGCTCTCTACATCACCATCGGCTTCCTGGTCCTGACCGCGGTGGTTTGGTTTGCCTTCGAACAGCGGCGCTTCCAGGGACCGCCGATTGGTGACGTCATCGCCAAGCGTCAGGCCGATATCGCTGCCGCTGAACGGGCCGTTGGCGAAGTATAATCCTCGTTCGTCTTCAATCCGGCGGGGGCCGTTGTTGCGGGCCCCCCCCCACTCGATGCGCGGCTTTGGGTTATACGTCCCACTAAGCTGTCAGCCGATCACTCTTCATATCTTTCAGGCGGATTAATCATGAGCACTAGCTATACGTTCGATGACCTCAGAAAGGATGTGGCCGAAGGGCGCATCGACACGGTTCTGGCATGCCAGGTGGACATGCAGGGACGCCTGATGGGCAAACGTTTCCAGGCGGAATTCTTCGTCGAGAGTGCTTGGAAGGAAACGCATAGCTGCAACTATCTGCAGGCGACCGACATCGAGATGGAAACCGTCTCCGGCTACAAGTCCACAAGCTGGGAGAAAGGCTATGGCGACTATACCATGAAGCCCGATCTCGCAACGCTGCGCCGCATTCCCTGGCTCGAAGGCACGGCGCTGGTTCTCTGTGACGTGCTCGACCATCATACGCATGAGGAAGTGGCGCATTCGCCGCGTGCCATCCTCAAGAAGCAAGTCAAGCGCCTCGAGGCGATGGGTATGAAGGCCTATATGGCTTCGGAGCTCGAATTCTTCCTGTTCGATCAGAGCTACGATAGCGCCCGCGAATCTGGTTATCGCAACCTCAATCTCGTCAGCGGCTACAATGAGGATTACCACATCTTCCAGACCACCAAGGAAGAGGATGTGATGCGGGCGATCCGCAAGGGTTTGCAGGGTGCCGATATTCCGGTTGAAAACTCCAAGGGCGAGGCCTCGGCCGGCCAGGAGGAAATCAACGTCCGCTACGCCGACGCGCTGACCATGGCCGACCGCCATGCCATCATCAAGAACGGCTGCAAGGAAATTGCCTGGTCGAAGGGCAAAGCCATAACGTTCCTGGCGAAATGGAACTATAGCGCTGCCGGCAGCTCCTCGCATATCCATCAGTCGCTCTGGAGCGCAGACGGCAAGACACCGCTGTTCTTCGACAAGGAAAAAGAGCACGGCATGACGCCGCTGATGAAGCATTATGTCGCCGGTCTTTTGAACCATGCCAGCGAAATTACCTATTTCCTGGCGCCCTATATCAATTCCTACAAGCGCTTCGTCGCCGGCACCTTCGCGCCCACCAAGGCAATCTGGAGCACCGATAATCGCACGGCCGGTTATCGCCTGTGCGGTGCTGAGACCAAGAGCATTCGTATCGAATGCCGGGTCGGCGGCTCCGATCTTAATCCCTATCTCGCTTTCGCGGCCCTGATTGCTGCTGGTATCGATGGCATCGAGAACAAGCTCGAACTGGAAGCGCCGTTCGTCGGCGACGCCTATGGCGCACGTGAGGTTCGCGAAATTCCGCGCACCCTGCGCGGTGCGACCGAGGCCCTGGCCAATTCGAAAATGCTGCGCGCCGCCTTCGGCGACGATGTCATAGATCACTATACCCGCGCTGCCGAATGGGAGCAGGAGGAGTACGATCGCCGCATTACCGATTGGGAAGTGGCGCGCGGATTTGAAAGAGCGTAAGGCTTTCGCGAACTGCCTCATGCCCGATTTCATTCTATGATCGGGCAGGGGCGCAAGGATGACTTGCCTGCCTGACATTCCCCCTTTTGAATGCGGCTGCAGGTTGTGCAACATCCGGCAATCAATGGATGATTAAGGAAACAGGAATTCGATCATGACCATGATCACATGCGTCTCTCCGGTGAACGGAGAGGTTTATGCCGAACGTCCGGCTTTATCGCTGGACGCGGCCAAGGAAGTCGTGGCCCGTGCCCGCAAGGCGCAAAAGGATTGGGCGCGTCGCCCGCTGGAAGATCGTGTCCAGCTCGTCCTGAAGGGCGTTGCCCGGCTCAATGAGATGGCCGACGTGGTCGTGCCGGAGCTCTCCTGGCAGATGGGCCGCCCGATCAAGTATGGCGGCGAATATCGCGGCTTCAACGAGCGTTCGAACTATGTCGCGTCGATCGCTGCGGATGCGCTGGCACCGATGGTGGTCGAAGACAGCGCCAATTTTGCGCGCCGAATCGAGCGCGAGCCGCATGGCGTCGTCTTCGTTATCGCGCCCTGGAACTATCCTTATATGACGGCGATCAACACGGTCGCCCCGGCCCTGATGGCCGGCAATACTGTCATTCTCAAGCACGCAAGCCAGACGCTTCTGGTCGGTGAGCGGCTCGTTCAGGCCTTCATCGAGGCGGGCGTTCCCGCCGACGTCTTCCAGAATGTCTTCCTCGATCATGCAACGACCTCGGCGCTGATTGCGGACGGCAGCTTCAACTTTGTCAATTTCACCGGCTCCGTCGAAGGCGGTCGGTCGATTGAGCGCGCGGCAGCCGGAACCTTCACCAGCCTCGGGCTGGAACTCGGCGGCAAGGATCCTGGCTATGTCATGGAGGATGCCGATCTCGACGCAGCCGTCGACACGCTGATGGATGGCGCCACCTTCAATTCCGGCCAGTGCTGCTGCGGCATCGAGCGCATCTACGTGCATGAATCCCTGTACGGTGCTTTTGTCGAGAAATCCGTCGCATGGGTTTCGAACTATAAGCTCGGCAATCCGCTGGATCCTGAGACGTCGCTTGGGCCGATGGCGCACAAGCGCTTTGCCAAGGTCGTGCGCGAGCAGATCGCCGATGCGGTCGCCAAGGGCGCCAAGGCGCTGGTCGATCCCAAGCTGTTTCCGGCCGATGACGGCGGCGCCTATCTTGCGCCGCAGATCCTCGTCAATGTCGATCATTCCATGGCCTTCATGCGGGAAGAGACCTTCGGCCCGGCCGTTGGCATCATGAAGGTGAAGAGCGATGCAGAAGCACTGGAACTCATGAACGACAGCCCCTACGGCCTGACGGCTTCTCTCTGGACGAAGGATGTCGAGCGCGCCTCGCGCATCGGCCGCGAGATCGAAACCGGCACCGTCTTCATGAACCGCGCCGATTATCTCGATCCGGCACTGTGCTGGACCGGCGTCAAGGAAACCGGCCGCGGCGGTTCGCTGTCGATCATCGGCTTTCACAATCTGACGCGTCCGAAATCCTATCACCTGAAGAAAGTAACAGCATGAGCAACATCTCAGCGAATTGGAGCTATCCGAACGCCTTCAAGCTCGGCCGCGGCCGCATCAAGGAACTGGCGGACGCCTGCAAGAGCCTGGGCATGAAGAAGCCTCTCCTGGTCACCGACCGGGGACTCGCATCCATGGCGATCACCAAGACCGCGCTCGACATTCTGGAAGACGCCGGACTCGGACGCGCGATTTTCGCCGATGTCGATCCGAACCCGAATGAGAAGAACCTCGATGCCGGCGTGAAGGCATTCAAGGATGGCGGTCACGACGGCGTCGTCGCCTTCGGCGGCGGCTCCGGCCTCGATCTCGGCAAGTGCGTCGCCTTCATGGCTGGCCAGACCCGGCCGGTTTGGGATTTCGAAGATATCGGCGATTGGTGGACCCGCGCCAATCTCGAAGGGATCGCACCGATCGTCGCCGTGCCGACCACGGCAGGCACTGGTTCTGAAGTCGGCCGCGCCAGCGTCATCACCAATTCGGCGACGCATGTGAAGAAGATCATCTTCCATCCGAAGTTCCTGCCGGGTGTCGTCATCGCCGATCCGGAACTGACTGTGGGCATGCCGAAGGTCATTACGGCCGGCACCGGCATGGACGCGTTTGCCCATTGCCTGGAAGCCTATTCCTCGCCGTTCTACCATCCGATGTCGGCCGGCATCGCGCTGGAAGGCATGCGTCTGGTCAAGGAATTCCTGCCGCGCGCCTATCGCGAGGGAACGGATCTCGAAGCCCGTGCCAACATGATGAGCGCCGCCGCCATGGGCGCCGTCGCCTTCCAGAAGGGCCTGGGTGCCATTCACGCATTGTCGCACCCGATCGGCGCCGTCTACAATACGCATCACGGCATGACCAATGCTGTCGTCATGCCGGCGGTCCTGCGCTTCAACCGCAAGGCCATCGAGGAGAAGATCGCCCGCGCGGCAGCCTACCTCGGCATCGCCGGCGGCTTCGACGGCTTCTATGATTATGTGCTGCAGCTGCGTGCAGAACTCGGCGTGCCGGAAAGCCTCTCGGCCATGGGCATTGCGCCCGATCGGATCGACGAGCTTTCTGCGATGGCGATCGAGGATCCGAGTGCAGGCGGCAATCCGGTGCCGATGACGCTGGAAAACACCAAGGCTCTCTTCCGGGATTGCTTCTGAAAAGCTGCCCAACTCCTGACGCGCCGAACGGAAGCAGCAGCGCGTCAGGGACTTAAAGACAAACAAAAAGCCGCCGGAGCGAGCGCCCAGCGGCTTTTTTGTTGAAACTTTGTTGCCGATCAATCCACGAATTCGACGACGACGCCGGGCTTGACCATCTTGGCGAGCTCGGTCGCATCCCAATTGGTGAGGCGCACGCAGCCGTGGCTTTGCGACTTGCCGATCCTCGAAGGGTCCGGCGTGCCGTGGATACCGTAGGTCGGCTTCGACAGAGCCATCCACACCGTACCGACCGGGCCGTTCGGGCCAGGCGGAATGTTGAGAACCTTGTCGTTGACGCCCTGTTGGAAGTTGATCTTCGGGTTGTAGGTATAGCCCGGATTGAAGGCGACGCGCTCGACCGTGACCGTGCCGGAGGGCGAGGGCGTGTCGGCGGAACCGATGCTTGCTGGATAGGCCGCGATCAGCGTGCCGTTGGCGTCATAGGCAAAAACCTGCTTGCGGCCCTTGTCCGCCAGGATTTTGGCGACCGCGCCGATCTTGGCAGGACCCGTATTGACGACCTTGATGGTGTTGCCTGGCACAGTGAAATCGACGCCGGGGTTGAGCGCCTTCAGGTAGCCCTCATCCATATGAAAGCGCTCGGCCAGCATTTCCGTGGTTGACGTATAGCCGAGAGACGGCATCTGCGACTTCGCTGCATAGTCCTCTGGGATCGACGCGACATAGGGGCCTGCCGCGTCGGCTGCGGTGATCGTATAATTGATGATCGGCATGCCGCCGGACATGCGCAGCTGCTCGAGAATCGCGTCGGTATTGTTCGGATCGAGCGTCTGGCCGGTCATCTGCTGATAGGCATAGATCGCTTTGGTGACGTTTGCGCCCATGCGGCCGTCGATGGCGCCTGGGGAAATACCCTGCCGCGCGAGGAAGACCTCGAGCGCGGTGATTTCCATTTTCGATTTGCCCTTGAGCGTAATGACTGGATCCGCCGGCTGCGGCTTGCGGATGATATCCGGCGTGCCCTGCTGCGGGTCGATCGAGGCATAGTCGTTGCCGGTCGAATTCATCTGATTTGGGCTCTTGCCCGGCATTGGCTGGTCGTCGAGCGGCTGGCGCTGAATATCGCCATCGCGCGGAATGCCGCCGGTCACGATGTCTTGATCCTGTTGGCCATAGCCGTCGGTGCGATACTGGCGATAGTCGCGATAGCCACCATTGTTGGAAAGCTGCGTGTCGCCGTAGCGGCCGCCATTGCCGTACCCATTGTCGTTGTAGGCATCGCGGGCCGGTGCTTTGGGATAATAGGTGCTCGCCCTCATTTCCGTCGCAACGACATTGCCGTAGGTGTCGACCAGAACCCGTCGGCCGCGTCCGTCTCTCGCCATGGAATATCCACCCCCATCGGGGTACTGCTCGAGGATTCGCCCGTCGGGTGTGACTAGAACCGTATTGCCGTTTCCGCCACGATAATACTGTGCTTGCGCCTCGCTAAGCGCGAGCGCGGACACCGTGGCAGTCATTGCCAAGATAAAACTCAATTTTACGAACCGGTTCACGTCTGTCGAATCCTCGGATGGTAGTTCGGCTGACACACACATGGCAATTTTGACGCCAGTATGGAAATTTAGATTATCATGCTGAATAAAATATAAAAATTTGTGTAATCAAGGGTTCGAGTTAACAATCGGTAAGGTATATCACCGTTTATTTTGCGCCGTGCGCCATTGCGGGACAACGCCCGCGCGTGGAGCCGGTCTGGGAGGATTTCGGAGAATGATGGATTTTGCCGCAGCCAAAGGGCCGAAACTGGCACTGGATGAAACCTCCGTTCTGGACATCGGCGCCTGCGTTGTTGATGGGAACAACCTTGCTCCCGGGCGCGCCATTCCCGATGACGGGGACCCGCGCATCGACCATTCGCTGGAGGGCTTCCTGTTCACTTGCGGTCCGGATCATATCCGCCATCCGCAGCCGATGACCGGGGCATTCGAGGGAAGGCGCTATCCACTGCACGGCTCGTTTTCTTCTCATCCGGCCAAAATTCTCTGGACCAAAGTCGAGAATGGCAATGCGGAGTGCCGTGCCGATATCGACATTGTCACCGCCGAGGGACGAACGGCAAGGCTGGAGCGCCATTGGCGCATCGATGGCGCGAGCGGCGAGGTCTCGCTTGCTGATCGCGTCGTCAATACGAGCATCGAGGCTATGCCGGTCTTCCTCATGTACCACATGAATATCGGGGGGAAGTGGTTCGACAGCGGCACGCGTCTCACCGGGCAGATGCTCGAGAATGGTGGTTTTCCCTGGACGTTTGGCGAGGAGCCTGGCGACATTTTCTGCGTGCCGGCAGAAGACAAGGGAGAGGACTGGGCGGAAATCAGTCTCGGCCCCATCGCGGCCATCGGCGGCAGGTCTTTAAGGGTGCGTTTCGGCACGGATACGCTGCCTTTCCTGCAGGTCTGGCGCAATCAGCGCGCGCCGGCACATGTGCTCGGTATCGAGCCCGTTTCGCATCGATGGGTTTCCCGCGCGGAGCTTGATGAGGCGGGCGAATTCAATATTCTCCAGCCTGGCGAAGCCCGCAGTTTCGCGCTCAACTTTGCCTTCGTTTGAGCGCGTGCGGCGGTTGACGCTTGATCCGGGGCGGCGTAGATCAAGGCCA
This sequence comes from Martinezella miluonensis, assembly GCF_900094545.1. Classification (GTDB taxonomy): domain Bacteria; phylum Pseudomonadota; class Alphaproteobacteria; order Rhizobiales; family Rhizobiaceae; genus Rhizobium; species Rhizobium miluonense. Next base: position 12,275 of record NZ_FMAH01000019.1, on the reverse strand, counting down.
CGGTTTTAGAGAGGACATGAACCATGGATATCCGCCCGATCGACGATGAGTACTCGGTATCCGGCCAGATCAGCGTAGAGGATCTCGACCAGATCAAGGCCATGGGTTTCAAGTCCATCGTTTGCCACCGCCCGGACAATGAAAGCCCGGATCAGACGCCGTTTGGCGTCATCGAAGCGCGCGCCAAGGAGCTTGGCCTGGAGATCACCCATGTGCCCGTAGGCCCCATGGGCGTCACTGAGGAGGCTGTGCAGGGCATGGTCGATGCGCTCGACGAGTTTGCGCGCCCGATGCTCGGCTATTGCCGGTCCGGCGCCCGCTCGACGGCGATCTATCAGAAGACGCACCATATTCGCGGCTGAGCGGCTTTCCCAACCCTTGAGATTGCGGGGCAGGCTATGCGCCGCGCCCTGTTTGCCTGTCGAAAATAACATCAGGAGAAAACCATGAGCATCAAGCGCATTGACGTCGGCGCCCGCATGAGCGGCGCAGTCATCCACGGCAACACCGTTTATCTCGCTGGCCAGGTCGGCGAGGGTGCAAGCGTTACGGATCAATGCAAGTCGGCACTGGCCGAAGTTGACCGCCTGCTCGCAGCTGCCGGCACCAACAAGTCGAAGATCCTGCAGACGCTCATCTATCTCGCAGACATTTCCGACTTCGCAGAAATGAACGCTGCATGGGAAGCCTGGGTCGATCCGGCCAACACGCCGGCCCGTGCGACCAGCGAAGCCAAGCTCGCTGCGCCGAAGTACAAGGTCGAGTTCATCGTGACCGCAGCGCTCGACTAGTCCGAACTGACATGTTTTGGAGGGCCGGGGAGCTTGCGCTCACCGGCCTTTCGTTTGGGCGATTTCCGTCAGAGTGCGCGAAGGCGTGATCGCTTCCGGATCGAGCGCGATCTCGATGATGGCCGGCTTGCTGCTGGCGCGGGCTCGCTCGAAGGCCGGAGCAAATTCCTCCGTCGCCGTCACCGTCTCTCCATGGCCGCCATAGGCACGGGCAAGTGCTGCAAAATCCGGATTCCTGAGTTCTGTACCGCTGACACGACCGGGATATTCCCGCTCCTGATGCATGCGGATGGTGCCGTACATGCCGTTGTTGATGACGAGCGCGATCAGCGGCAAGCCATATTGCACGGCGGTCGCGAATTCCTGCCCGTGCATCATGAAGCAGCCGTCGCCGGCAAAGCAGATGACTTCCCGTTCCGGAAACAGCTGCTTGGCGGCAACCGCCGCCGGCAGGCCATAACCCATCGATCCGGACGCAGGCGCTGCCTGTGTCTCGAAGCGGCGGAAACGGTGAAAACGATGCAGCCACGTCGCATAGTTGCCGGCTCCGTTGGTGAAGATCGTATCATCAGCCGTATTGGCTTCGATCCAATCCATGATCCGGCCCATGTGCACCGCGCCGGGGCTTTTTTCCGGTGTCGTCGACCAGGTGAGATAGGCGGCATGCATGCGCTCGGTACGCTCTGCCCAACGCGCTTTGCTGGGTGCCCCCAGATCGGCGAGTGCGGCGACGAAGTCGGCGGGGCTGGCACAGATCGCCAGATCCGGACGATAGACGCGGCCAAGCTCGGACGGATCGGGGTAAACGTGGACGAGCTGTTGACGCGGGTAGGGGATGTCCACAAGCGTATAGCCGGAGGACGGCATTTCGGAGAGGCGTCCGCCGAGAAGGATCAGCAGATCCGCCTCCTTGATCTCCTTTGCCAGCGCCGGGTTGATGCCGATGCCGACATCGCCGGCATAGCTCGGGTGCAGATGGTCGAACAGCATCTGGCGACGGAAGGAGCATCCGACCGGCAGGCTGAAACGCTCCGCGAACCGCTGGATGCCGGCAACGGCCTCCTCATTCCAACGCGTACCGCCGAGAATGACGATTGGGCGCTCTGCGGCGGCGAGGCGCCGCTGAAGGTCGGCAAGCTCGCCGCGGCCGGGATGAGCGGCGACGGGCGTATAAGGCTTGGCTTCCGGCGCCTCGACCTCGTCGCGCAGCATGTCTTCCGGCAGGGTCAGTACAACGGGGCCGGGACGTCCAGACGTTGCGACTGCAAAGGCGCGGGTGACGAATTCCGGGATGCGGGCAGCATCGTCGATCTCGCCGACCCATTTTGCAAATTCGGTGAGCGCGCGGCGGAATTCCACCTCCTGGAAGGCCTCGCGCTCGCGGGCGTCGCGCTGGACCTGACCGATGAAAAGGATCATCGGGATCGAGTCCTGCCGGGCGATGTGGAGCCCGGCCGATGCGTTCGTGGCTCCGGGGCCGCGGGTGACCATGCAGATGCCTGGCTCGCCGGTCAGCCGGCCCCAGGCATCCGCCATCATCGCCGCGCCACCCTCCTGACGGCAGACGAGCACATTGATGTCGCTGTCGTGCAGCGCATCGAGCACCGCCAGAAAGCTCTCGCCCGGCACGCAGGAAATGCGTTTTACGCCATTTGCTTTCAAAGCCTCGACGATGAGTTGGCCGCCCGTTCGTTTCATATCTTCGCCTTTCCCTCCAGTTCCGCCAATTCGGCGAGAACCTCCTCCTGATGCTCTCCAAGGCGCGGACTTGGCCGCGTATAGGTCAACGGTGTCTCCGACAGGACGATCGGCGTGCGCACGCTTGGGATCATGGTGCCTGCACCGTCCTCGAGATCGATGCGCAAGCCTCGCGCCTTGATCTGCGGGTCGGCGAACATATCCTCGATCGTGTTGATGGCGCCGGCCGGGACGGCATTGTCCTCGCAGGCCTTCAGCAGATCTGCCTTGTTCCAGGTCAACGTCTTTGCCGATATGAACGTCCTGACCTCGTCGCGGTTGGCGACGCGGGCTTTGTTGGTTGCGTAGCGTTCGTCGTCGGCATTGCCTTCGAGGCCGAGAATGCCGCACAGGCGGCGGAATTGCCCGTCATTCCCCACGGCGAGAATGAGATAGCCGTCCGCGGTGGGAACGACCTCGTAAGGCGAGATATTGGGGTGGGCGTTGCCAAGCCGCACGGGCGGCTTGCCCGAGATCAGATAGTTCATGTTCTGGTTGGCAAGCACGGCCGATTGAACATCGAGCAACGCCATATCGACAAGCTGGCCTTCGCCGGATTTCAGCGCGTGGATCAGCGCGGCCTCGATTGCCGAGACGGCATAGATGCCGGTGAAGATATCGGCGATCGCAACGCCTGCCTTCACCGGTTGGCCGTCCGGCTCGCCGGTGATCGACATGAAGCCGGACATGCCTTGGACGATATAGTCATAGCCTGCAAGGCCGGCATAGGGGCCGGTCTGCCCGAAGCCGGTGATGGAGCAATAGACGATGCGGGGATTGATCTTTGTCAGGCTTTCATAGTCCAGCCCGTATTTGACGAGGCCGCCGAGCTTGAAGTTTTCGATCACCACGTCGGCAGTTTTTACCAACCGGCGCACCAGCTCCTGTCCTTCCTCGGTCTTGAGGTCGGCGACGATGGAACGCTTGCCGCGGTTGGCGGAATGGTAATAGGCGGCCGAGAGGTTCTCGCCGTCCTTGCCTTCGACGAAGGGAGGTCCCCATTGGCGCGTGTCGTCGCCGCCGTCGGGATTTTCTACCTTGATGACGTCGGCGCCGAGATCGGCCAGCATCTGCCCGGCCCAGGGGCCGGCGAGCACGCGGGCAAGCTCGATGACGCGAATACCAGAAAGCGGAGGTTTCTTGGTCTTTTGTTCTGTCATATGGATCCGCTCTCCCGCTTACGGCGTGAACGCTGCTTCAGATGTATCGGATACAGGCTTGGATGCAAAGCGCCGTTCGCGCCAGAGAATGTAGAGCCCGGAGCCGATGATGATGAGGATGCCGAGCCATTTGATGGCGTTCGGAAAATTGTCGAAAACCAGCCAGCCGAAGATGGTTGCGGAGACGATCTCGAAATATTGCAAGGGCGCCAGCTTCGAGGCCGGCACGGCGCGATAGGCGTGTACCGTGAGAATGCCGGCGACGGCTGCGGTAACGCCGACACCGAGCAGATAGAGCATGGCTATCAAGTCCGGCATGACCGTATTCAGAATTGCAAATCCCGTTGCCTGGCCGATAAGGAGCAGGATCAGGCTGAAGGCGATGCCCCATATGCCAGTCTGGAACTGCATGGGCCATGCATCCTCGCTATGGGAGACGACGCGGGTGATCATTACGTAGACGGCGATGCAGAGGGCGGTAACGACGGGTAGCAATGCGACGAAGCCGACTTCCTGGAAGCTCGGCTGGATGATGAGCATCGCGCCGATGAAGCCGACTGCACAGGCCGTATAGCGCCGCCAGCCGATGGTTTCCTTCAGGAAGATGCTGCTGAGAATAGTCAGTATCATCGGCTCCACGAAAAAGATGGCGATGGCGTCGGCGACTTCCATGACCTGTAGCGTGGTCACGAATGAGACCATGGACAGCGTCAGCATGCCGGCACGGATGGCATGCACGCCGCTGCGACGCCATGTCCAGACGCCCCACTGCCCTCGCATGGCCATCATCGGCAGGGCAAAAAGCGCCTGCAAGATGAAGCGTGCGGCCGTAACTTCGGCTGGTGGAATGGTGGCCGCCGCGAGCTTGGAGAAGATATCGATAATCGGCGAAAGGATGACGGAGAGGAACATCATCGCAAGACCGAAAGTCAGCTCCGACTGCGGCAATCGTAGCGAGGAGCCGCCGCTGGTGTTCATTGGGGTATTCCTTTGAAAATCAATTCCTTGCCGTGATCTTCCTGCACCAATTGGCAAAGTCGGCAATGGCTTGATCGGCATCGATTTCGTTCAGCGTTTCGTGCCGCATGTCTGGGTAGATGATCGTTGTAATATGAGAGAAGCCTGCGCCCTTCAAATGATTTGACAGCCAGGAAATCGCTTTCCCGTTGTCCGTCGCCGGATCCTTCGCACCTCCGACGAGATGGATCGGCATGTCGCCCCGGAGCCGGCCGAGATACGCCTTTTGCGGTGCGCGAAAGCTGAGTTCGAATATGTCCAGCCAGAGCGAAACGGATGCATCGAAGCCGCAGAGGGGGTCGGCGACGTACTTGTCGACCTGCTCGGGGACGCGCGACAGCCAATCGAACTCGGTGCGACGATTGGCGATGGATTTGCCCCAGGCACCAAAGGTCAGCTTCGGCAGCGGCCCGCTTGGCACATCCGACCCCTTGAACATGCGCTCCGTCTTCAGGATGAGTTGAGCGGCACGGCCGGCAATGCCCGGGTTGAAATTGGAATTCCAGACCGTGACGGCATCGAATTTATCCGGGTGCGTGACGGCAGTATTGAGGCTGATCAAGCCGCCCATCGAGTGGCCGAACAGGATGATCGGCAGGCCGGGATGGGCAGCTGCAGCAAGCTCTCGCATGGCCAGAACGTCGGCAATGACCTGATCGACGCCGCCTCTGCGCGCGAAACGGCCGGTCGGGGCATCGGCGGCGACTGTTTCGCCGTGGCCGCGGTGATCATGCGCGTAGACATGAAAGCTGTGGGACGCCATGGCATGCGCGAAAGCCTCGTAGCGGCGCGAATGTTCAGCAAGGCCGTGGGAGATCAGGAGGATACCGCGCGCCTCGCCTGAAGCCGGCGCGTGATGATAGGCGATCGTCGCGCCTGTTGGACTATCCAGGCGTTGCGTCTCGGCGAACATGCATGGTTCCTCCCCATTTCGACGAAAGTTTATCAGCCGGTGGATTGCAATGGATAGGGATCGAAGCCCACAGAAATAAATTCTTTTCGCGCTTTGTGATTCTCAGGGTTGCATACGCTCGGCCAAACTGCTTATTTGTTCCTATAATGTTCTAATTTGGAGGCATGGAATGAAGCATTTGCTTCGGGTATTTGCGGTTGTGCTCCTTTCGGTCGGGACAGTCGCGAGCGCAGCGGCGCAAGAACACAGCCGGGGGCGCACGCGCTTTATCCTGGCGGCAAGCTGGGAGCCGGCATTTTGCGCGACGAACCAGAAGAAGGCGGAATGCCGGAACCAGTCGTCGAGCAATCATGATGCCACGAATTTCTCGCTGCATGGCCTCTGGCCGATGCGGCAGGAATATTGCGACGTTTCGGACGATCTGAAACAGGCGGATCGCGGCCGTGACTGGAAGGACCTGCCGGCGGTACAGCTGTCGCAGGACGTCAAGGCGAGGCTGGACAAGGTCATGCCGGGCACGCAATCCGGTCTGGAACGGCATGAATGGATCAAGCACGGCACCTGCACCAAGCTCAGCGCCGACCAATATTTTTCCATTGCTGCCGGCCTAGTCGCCGAACTCAATACATCTGCCGTGCGCGATCTTTTCGCCAAGAATATCGGCAAGGAGCTGGATGCGGAAAGCATCAAGGCCGCCTTCGACCAGAGCTTCGGCGAGGATGCCAATGCTCGCATCAAGATGAGCTGCCGCAAGGTCGGCAACGTCAGGATGATCTCTGAACTGACGATCGGCTTGTCCGAAGACGCGATCGATCCGCAGCAGGGCAGCGAGCCGCGGCTTGCAAAACTGATCCAGGGTGCCGGCAGCACGTCGTTCGGCTGCGATCGCGGCGTGGTGGATGCGGCCGGTTTCTAAGCTGTTCCGGTCTTTGCGGCGCGGATAAATGCCCTCGGACAAGGTTTCGCCGTTGCCCGAGGGCCGGGTTTCGCCTACATAGCGGCACAATTCGCAATGTTATCCGCCCGTGGAGTAACCCAAGCTATGGCACGTCAGTTCATTTATCATATGTCCGGTCTGAATAAGGCCTATGGCGCCAAGAAGATCCTCGAGAATATTCATCTCTCCTTCTACCCCGACGCCAAGATCGGTATTCTCGGTCCGAACGGCGCCGGTAAGTCGACGGTGCTGCGCATCATGGCCGGCCTCGATAAGGAATATACCGGTGAGGCCTGGCTGGCCGAAGGCGCGACCATTGGCTACCTGCCGCAGGAGCCGCAGCTCGATCCGACCAAGACCGCGCTCGAAAACGTCATGGAAGGCGTTTCCGCCAAAACGGAAATCCTCAATCGCTACAACGAATTGATGATGAACTATTCCGACGAGACGGCGGAAGAGGGCGCCAAGCTCCAGGATATCATCGACAGCCAGAACCTCTGGGATCTGGAAAGCCAGGTGGAAATGGCGATGGATGCGCTGCGCTGCCCGCCCGGCGATGCCGACGTCACCAATCTCTCCGGCGGTGAGCGCCGCCGTCTGGCGCTGTGCAAGCTCTTGCTGTCGCAGCCGGACGTGCTGCTGCTCGACGAGCCGACCAACCACCTGGACGCGGAAACCATCGCCTGGCTTGAAAAGCACCTGCGCGCCTATCCGGGCGCCGTGCTGATGATCACCCACGATCGCTACTTCCTGGATAACGTCACCGGCTGGATCCTCGAACTCGACCGCGGTCGCGGCATTCCCTACGAAGGCAACTACTCCTCGTACTTGCTGGCGAAGGCGAAGCGTATGCAGCAGGAGGGCCGCGAAGAGGCCGGCCGCCAGAAGGCGATCGCACGCGAACAGGAATGGATCGCTTCCAGCCCGAAAGCTCGCCAGTCGAAGTCCAAGGCCCGTATCCGCGCCTATGATGAGTTGGTCGATGCGGCCGAGAACCAGCGTCCCGGCGATGCGCAGATCATCATTCCGGTCGGCGAGCGTCTCGGTCAGGTGGTCATCGAAATGGAAGGCATCACCAAGGGCTATGGCGACCGCGTCTTGATCGAAGGTCTATCGCTGAAATTGCCGCCGGGTGGTATCGTCGGCGTTATCGGTGCGAACGGCGCCGGCAAGACGACGCTCTTCCGCATGATCACCGGCCAGGAAAAGCCGGATAGCGGTAGCATCCGCATCGGCGACAGCGTTCATCTTGGGTATGTCGACCAGAGCCGTGATGCACTTGATGGCGGCAAGACCGTCTGGGAGGAAATCTCCGGCGGTGCGGAAGTCATCAAGCTCGGCAAGTATGAAATGAACTCGAGAGCTTATTGCGCGACGTTCAATTTCAAGGGCGGCGACCAGCAACAGAAGGTCGGCAACCTCTCCGGCGGCCAGCGCAACCGCGTCCATCTCGCCAAGATGCTGAAGGCTGGCGGCAACGTTCTGCTGCTCGACGAACCGACCAACGACCTTGATACCGAAACGCTCGGTGCTCTCGAGATCGCGCTTGAAAATTTCGCCGGCTGCGCTGTGATCATCAGCCACGATCGTATGTTCCTCGACCGTTTGGCCACGCACATCCTCGCTTTTGAAGGCGACAGTCATGTCGAATGGTTCGAAGGCAACTTCGAGGATTACGAACAGGACAAGATGCGCCGCCTCGGTGTGGATAGTATCAACCCGAGCCGCGTCACCTATAAGCGCCTGACGCGATAGGCTCCCGCTTTGCTTTTCGAAAACCCCGGTTCAACCGGGGTTTTTGTTTGCCCGGCGATGGCCGGCAATATTCCGCTTTCGGCAGAAGCTGGCAAGATTCCGACGTCGAACGGGCTCGGCGGCCAAATGGCTCTTGCGAAATGCACCCAAATCACATAAAGATATCTTTATATGTTGATTGGGCATCAAATGACGGATCTGGTGAAACTCGGTTTGGATGAGGTTGTGGACGTGCTGAAGGCGGTCGGCGAACCGACTCGGCTGCGTCTCCTGGCGCTCCTTGCCGCCGGCGACCTGACCGTTACCGATCTTACCGAAATTCTCGGCCAGTCGCAGCCCCGCATCTCGCGGCATCTGAAGCTGCTTGGCGAAGCCGGCCTGATCGATCGTTATCAGGAGGGGGCCTGGGCCTATTTCCGCTTGAAGCAGGAAGGCAAGGCGGTAACGCTCGCCCGCACCCTTCTGCGTCACACGGCGGAGAAGGATGCCGTTCTATTGCGCGACGGAGAGCGCCTTACCGCCGTGAAGCGCATCCGCTCCGAGCGTGCGCAGGCCTATTTCAGCCGCAATGCTGCCGAATGGGATGAGCTGCGCCGCCTGCATGTTGCGGACGAAGATGTCGACAAGGCTTTGATCGAGCTGATCGGTCCGCAGCCGATCGACTCATTTCTCGATCTCGGCACCGGCACCGGCCGTATGTTGCAGCTATTGGCGGGTCATTATCGGCGTGCGGTCGGCATCGATGCCAGCCGCGACATGCTGGCCGTGGCGCGGGCCAATCTCGACCGTTCCAACATCACGGCTGCTTCGGTGCGCCAGGGCGACATTTTCAATCTGCCGCTCGAGCAGCAAGATTTCGATCTGATTACCATCCACCAGGTACTGCATTTTCTCGATCAACCCGAGATCGCGGTTGCGGAGGCGGCGCGAATGCTGCGGCCCGGCGGTCGGCTTGTGATCATCGATCTGGCGCCGCACGGGCTTGAGTATTTGCGTGACGAACATGCGCATCTGCGTCTCGGCTTCTCGCATCAGACCATAGCGGATTGGCTGAAGTTGGCGGGGCTCGATGTCGAGCAGGTGCAGGATCTTCATTCAGGGAAAGAAGGCGGTCAGGCGCTGACAGTCACGATCTGGCTGGCGCGCGACCCACGGCTGCTGGTGGCAGCAGAGCAGGACCGCCAATCGTCCCCCATTCTTGCCGAGAGGGTTTGATATGTCTTCGAATTCGGAAAATGCCCAGGATGGCATCCGCATATCCTTCGAGTTCTTTCCGCCGAAATCGGAAGAGGCGGAGCAGCAGCTGTGGAACACAGTTGCGGACCTTAGCGATTGGGAGCCGGAATTCGTCTCCGTCACCTATGGAGCAGGCGGCTCGACCAAGGCGCCGACACTTTCTGCCGTGCGCAAGATGATCCATGAGACACCGTTCACCACCGCTTCGCATCTGACCTGCGTCGGTGCGACGCGCGAGGATACGCATCGGGTGATCGATGAGTTTCTTGCGGCTGGCGTTCGCCGTTTCGTTGCTCTGCGCGGCGATCCTCCGGGCGGCGTCGGCTCCGCTTATCAGCCGCATCCGGGCGGTTACGCCAATGCGGCCGAACTGGTGGCTGCTCTGCGCGAGCGCGGCGACTTCGATATTTCCGTATCGGCCTATCCGGAAAAGCACCCGGAAAGCCGCGACACCGCAGCCGATATCGATATGCTGAAGCGCAAGGCCGATAATGGCGCCGATCGGGCATTGACGCAGTTCTTCTTCGATAATGACGCTTTCGAGCGCTACCATGATCGCGTCCGCGCCGCTGGCATCAAGATCCCGATCGTGCCGGGCATCATGCCCATTCAGAATCTGACGCAGCTGAAGCGTTTTGCCGGTGCCTGCGGGACCAATATTCCGTCCTGGCTGGATGAGCGTTTCGAGGGCACCGATGATTATGCCGAGGAACGTGCCAGGGTCGCGGCCGAAGTCGCGGCCGAGCAGATCCAGGACCTAGTGCGGCGCGGCATTTATGAATTCCATCTCTATACCATGAACCGCTCACCGCTTGTTTCCGCCGTTCTTGAGCGGCTGGGAATTCAGCGCAAGGCAGAGGCGCGCGCTGGTGCCGCCGCTTAAGGTATTGGCGCACTGCGCTTGATCATAAAAAAGCGCATGTCCATCGCGGACATGCGCTTTTCCAATGGAATCGGTGTTTTGTTAGCTTTCGGAGTTCGATCGTTTGCGGGCTTCGCGAAGTCGTTAGATGAAGAGCATCGTCACGACAAAGGCAAAGGCCGCACCGACCACTAGGACGTTGATGGATCGCGTCAATCCCATGTCTTCCTCCTCAGTCAGCCGGTAAGTTCTATGTCCAAAATGTGTCCCTTGGAAAGGGAATTCGTTGCTGCGATGCGGTACGTGGCTGATATTTCAATTCATGATCCAGCCGTAGAACATTGATTTCATGCGGCAATTGTCGCCGCCCATTTCTATAACGGATTGTGAATAAATGTTACCAAGCCGCCTGTTTTCGGTAGAAGACGGCGCCGCTAACGGTCACGGCGCAAATCAGGTCAGGCGTGGGCGCTCGCCGCGTCTTAGCCAGGCGTAGGCCCGGCCATCGAGAATGAGCAGGCCTGCGGCGACGAGCATCATGCCGGCAATCTCGGAGAAGCCGAGGCGTTCTCCAAGGAAAAGGAAGCCCAACAGCATGGCGCTCGGCGGCACCAGCAGCGTGACGAGCGAGGCGTTCGTGGCGCCGGCAAGCGCCATGATGCGAAAATAGAGAATATAGGCGAAGGCTGTCGACAGCAGAGCCAGGCCCAGAATGGCAGCGATTGCCGACGCCGGTGGCATCGTTAGGGTCCAAGGCTGGTCCATGATCAGGGCGAACGGCAACATGATGAGCGAAGAGCCTGTCAGCTGGCCAGCGGCGACCACGGGCGGCGCAATACCTTTAAAGCGCTTGGCGTAGATCGCCGCAAAGCCATAGGAGATCGCCGCAAGGATCGGTAGCAGCAGCGCCCAGAAGGGCACCGAGGCGCTGTTGCTCAGACTGGGAGCGAGCAGAACAACCGTGCCGATCAGTCCGGTGAGGCAGCCCGCAAGCTTGGCCGAAGTCAGGCGCTCATCGGTCGTCAATTGATTGCCGATCAGGACCGTCCAGATCGGTGTCGTCGCATTGAGGATAGAGGCGAGCCCGGCGCCCATCTGCGTCTGGCCGAAGAAGATCAAAGTGTGGGGCACGGCATTGTTGATCAGGCCTAGCAACAGAAATTGCGGCCAGTGGCTCTTTATCGTCTGATAGATGCCGAAGCGGCCGCCGAGATAGATGTGTAGGGCCACCGCTGCCAGTGACAATCTCAGAAGGACCAGAGTGAAGGGCGGCACGTGGTGAACGGCAATGCGGGCAAAGAAGAACGAGCCGCCCCAGATAAGCCCGAGCAGTAGCAGCAGGCCCCAGGTGAGTGCGTTCATGCGATTGTCGTTGCTCATCGCCATTCCTCCCGTTCAGGCATCTGTACGTCAGGAGGGGTATTGTCTCCACCCGTTTCCTGCATCGACGGGAGGAATCGGCGGCGGCAAGCAATCAGACGGGAGCTGCGCACAAATAAAAAGGCGGCTCGCTGCAGCCTGTGTGAGAAGTCCGGCAAATCAATTAAGGTGGCCGCATTGGAAACGATGCGGCCATTTTCATGGGATACATTTCAGGGACTGATCGGGGTCAGACGTCGCTGTTGCCAGCCCGGATCGAGGATTACGTTGCGGCAGATGCTGCGGTGCGGGTGATCGATGCCTTTGTCGATGGGCTTGATGTTGCGCAGCTCGGATTCAGGCGAGCGGTTGAGGCCTCGACAGGTCGTCCCCCCTACGATCCGCGTGATCTGCTGAAGCTCTACATCTACGGCTATTTCAACGAGGTGCGCTCCTCCCGGCGACTGGAGCGTGAATGCCGGCGTAATGTGGAGACGATGTGGCTGCT
>NZ_FMAH01000017.1 GCF_900094545.1 Martinezella miluonensis | reverse complement strand
GCCCGCGAGCGTACCGATGCCAACCGGCTCAAGCCCTGGGGCAAGGCCATCTACAAACGACGGAAAGAGACGGTCGAGCGCTCGTTTGCCGACGCCAAACAGTTGCATGGTCATCGCTACGCGCGGTTCCGAAGTCTCATCCGGGTCCAATGCCAGTGCCTGATGGCCGCAGCCGCCCAGAACATCAAGAAGATCGCAATGGCCCTCACCAAGGCCAGCCAACCGAGCCCCGCATAAGCAGAGGGAATCTGAACGGCCCGTTCAAAACATCCAGTCAACCTCGAAACTCAACACAAAATAAAACCCCGCCAAAAAATGACGGGGTTTGTCAGCGGTCTGGGCCCCGTATTGCGGGGCTTCCTTTTATTTGCCACTCTGAGCGACGAATCGGTTCTGACAGGCGATTTGCGATCGGGAGAGCGGCATGGATGCGCACGGACATTTGCATCGATCCAGATGGCTCGTGCTGTGGCGCAAGCATCACGTCATCGTGCTTTCGGTGCTCGCCGGTATCCTCGCTTTTCTGCTTCTGACGTCGCGTGATTTCAACGCCGGCAACTTGTTGATCGCCTGGGATACGACCGCGATCGTCTATATCATTTACAGCCTCTACCGAATGCTGACGGCTGACCCGCAGCGCATCCGCAAGCGCTCCGCCGATCTCGATTTCTCGGATGGATTTCTGCTGTTCCTGTCGATCACCGCTGCTCTCGCAAGCATTGGCGGCATCGCGCTCGATCTGCTGGGGGTCAAGGATGCCCCGCCCGAAGTCGCTTTCTACCGCGTGATGATGGCGATCGTGACGATCCTGATCTCGTGGGCGTTTCTGCACATAATGTTCACGATCCACTATGCGCACAGATATTACAGCAGCCCGGGCAAGGGGCAGGGGCTGAAATTCGCCGAGCCCTTGGAGGAGCCGATCTATTGGGATTTCCTCTATTTCTCTTTCACCATCGGCGTGGCAGCTCAGACCGCCGATATTGGCATTTCCACCATTTCGATGCGTAAGCTGGCGCTTCTGCATTCCATCCTGTCGTTCCTGTTCAACACAACGATTCTGGCGCTCGCCATAAACGTCGGGGCGAGCCTGATCTAGGCCCGCTCCGATGCGCCTCAATGTCGTCAGACGACGGCGTTGCCGGCCATGACAGCCAGGATCAGGAACACCAGGAAGATGATCATGAAGATGGTGAAGAGAACGCGCGCAACGGTTGCGGTTGCCGCCGACACGCCGGAAAAGCCGAAAAAGCCGCTGATCAGCGAAATCACAAAGAAAATGAGAGCCCATTTCAGCATTAGCAATCTCCTCTGCGTTGTACTTCTTAATGACGCAGAAGGAGGGTGAATTGTTCCGAAGCCGTTTTGATTGTGGAATTTGGGTTTGGCTGGTTTCGAAGTTTGCGGAGAGTACGGCACCCCCTCTGTCCCTTTCGGGACATCTCCCCCACAAGGGGGGAGATCGTTGAGAGTTTGTTGTCCGCTCTGTGAAAAGCGATAGGCGTCCGCTTCTGCGGATACGATCCTCACTAGGATGCGAGAGATTGCTATGCATTCCCAATCTCCCCCCCTTGTGGGGGAGATGTCACGGAGTGACAGAGGGGGGTACGGCGGTGCGACAAACTCAAGAAAGCTGGGTTGATCGAAAGCCCTACCCCAATCGCCTCTCACCCATGATTGATCATGACATGCCGGACGGCTGTGTAATCTTCGATAGCGTAGACTGACATATCCTTGCCGTAGCCGGATTGCTTCAGGCCGCCATGCGGCATTTCGTTGACCAGCATGAAGTGGGTGTTGATCCAGGTGCAGCCATATTGCAGCCGGGCGGCGGTCTGCATGCCGCGGCTGATATCCTTCGTCCAGACCGAGGAGGCTAGGCCGTAATCGCTGTCATTGGCCCAGGCGACGGCGTCGTCGGGGTTCGTGAAGCGCGTGACCGAGACGACGGGGCCGAAGACTTCGCGGCGGACGATCTCGTCGTCCTGCGTGGCGCCGGCAACCACAGTCGGTGCATAGAAGAAGCCGCGTTCGCCGGAGATCTTGCCGCCGGTAGTGATTTCCATGTGCTTGTGTTCGGCGGCGCGGGCGACGAAGCTTTCGACGCGGTCGCGCTGGCGCTTGGAGATCAGCGGGCCGATCTCGTTCTCGGTGTCGTCGGCGAGGTTGAACTTGATGCTTGACACGGCGGAGGTCAGGTCGGCGACGAAATTGTCGTAGACCTTGGCGTCGGCATAGATGCGGCAGGCAGCGGTGCAGTCCTGACCGGCATTGTAGTAGCCGAAGGTCCGGATGCCGGCGACGACGGCATCGATGTCGGCATCGTCGAAGATGATGACCGGGGCCTTGCCGCCGAGTTCGAGATGCGTGCGCTTGACCGTCTTGGCGGCGGCCTGCAGCACTTTTTTACCGGTGGCGACATCGCCTGTGATGGAGACCATGCCGATCTTGGGGTGGTTGATCAAAGCGTTGCCGACACTCTCGCCGCGGCCGAGGATGACGTTGACGACGCCTTCCGGGAGGACATCCGCCAGCAGCTTCGCCATCTTCAGCGCCGTTAGCGGCGTCTGCTCGGAGGGCTTGAAGACGACGGTGTTGCCGCCGGCAATGGCCGGCGCCAGCTTCCAGGCCATCATCATCAGCGGATAGTTCCAGGGGGCGATCGAGCCGACGATGCCGATCGGGTCGCGGCGGATCATCGAGGTGTGACCGGGCAGATATTCGCCGGCGACCGGGCCATGCAGGTTGCGCACCGCGCCGGCAAAGAAGCGATAGCAGTCGACGATTGCCGGGATTTCGTCATTAAGGACGGCGTTGATCGGCTTGCCGCAGTTCAGCGCTTCGAGCGTTGCGAAGCCTTCGGCATCCCTCTCGATGGCGTCGGCGATCTTGAGAAGATAGGCTGAACGCTGGCTCGGTGTGGTCTGCGACCAACCCGTGAAAGCCTTTTCGGCAGCGTCGACGGCAGCATCGATCTGGCCGAGCGAAGCCTCTGGCAGGGCGAGCACGGTCTCGCCCGTTTTCGGGTTGAGGACGCGTTCCTCCGTTTCCGTGCCGGCTTCGAAGCGGGAGCCGATCAGCATCTGGGTATCCATTATTATCTCCCTTTCATTTGCCGCCGCCGGCGATCTGGTCGCCGTCGCGGGTAAGATAGTAGGCTGCCAGGATCGGCAGGAAGGTGACAAGCACGACGACCATGGCGACGACGTTGGTGACGGGTCGCTGGCGTGGGCGAATGAGTTCCTCCAGCATCCAGATCGGCAGCGTCATTTGCTGGCCGCCGGTGAAGGTGGTGACGATGACTTCGTCGAAGGATAGTGCGAAGGCAAGCATGCCGCCGGCAAGCAGCGCCGTACCGATATTCGGCAGGACCACATGGCGGAAGGTCTGGAAGCCGTCGGCGCCAAGATCCATGGATGCCTCGATCAGCGAACCGGAGGTGCGGCGAAAGCGGGCGACGGCATTGTTATAGACAACGACGACGCAGAAGGTGGCATGGCCGAGAACGATCGTCCAGACCGAGAACGGGATATCGAACAGGCTGAAGGCCGAGCGAAGCGCAATGCCGGTGATGATGCCGGGAAGTGCGATCGGCAGGATGACCAGCAGCGAGATCGCCTCGCGGCCGAAGAACTTTGTCTGGCTGACGGCGGCGGCGCAGAGCGTGCCGAGCAGCAGGGCGATCGCGGTTGCAATGGTCGCCACCTGGACGGAGAGCGCAAGCGACGACCATATGTCCGGCCGGTTCCAGGCAATGCCGAACCATTGCAGCGTGAAGCCCGGCGGCGGCCACTGGTAGCTCTTCTCTTCGGTCGTGAAGGCATAGACGAAGATCAGCAGGATCGGCAGGTGGAGGAAGAGCAGGCCGCCTGCGGCTGCGGTCTTCAGCGGAAATGAGGCGCGTTGGCCGCGATCAGAGCGCATCGAAAGCTCCCTGTTTCCTAGCGATCCAGAGATAGATGGCCATGATGACGATGGGTACGACCGAGAAGGCGGCGGCCAGCGGCACGTTGCCGGCAGTGCCCTGCTGCGCATAGACAGCCTGGCCGATGAAGAGGCGCGAGGAGCCGACGATCTGCGGGATGATGTAATCGCCCAATGTCAGCGAGAAGGTGAAGATGGAGCCGGCGACCACGCCCGGCAAAGCGAGTGGCAGCAGCACCGTGCGGAAGGTCTGGTTCGGCGTTGCGCCGAGATCGGACGAGGCTTCGAGCAGGTTGGCCGGTACGCGTTCGAGAGCGGCCTGCGTCGGCAGGATCATATAGGGCAGCCAGATATAGACGAAGACGAGGAAGGTGCCGATGTAGCTGACCGACAGGGAGTTGCCGCCGATGACGGGCAAAGCGAGCACGCCGTCGAGCAGCCAACCGAGATGTAGCTTGGTGAAGATCCAGGTTAGGATGCCTTCCTTGGCAAGGATGAGCTTCCAGGCATAGACCTTCACCAGATAGCTCGACCAGAGCGGCAGCATGATGCCGAGATAAAACAGCGCCTTCCATTTTCCCTGCGCATAGCGGGCCGCATAATAGGCGATGGGGAAGGCGACGAAGGAGGATGCTAGCGTGACGAGGGCGGCCATGACCACCGTGCGGACGATGATGTCGAAATTGGCTGTGTTCAAAAGCTGCGCATAGGTCGAGAGGGTGAATTCGTAGTTCACCATTCCCGAGAAGTCGTCGATCGAGAAGAAGCTCTGCAGCAGCAGCGCGATCAGCGAGCCGATATAAATGATGCCGAGCCAGAGCAGCGGCGGCGTCAGCATCAGGAACAGCAGCAGCTTCGGACGGCGCCAGAAGAGGTCCGAGAGGCGGCCGAAGACGCCGCCGCGGCTCGGCAGGATCGACGCCGGCGCGTGCTGCGCCGAGGTGGGGAAAGCGGCGGCGTTCATGCGGCGTCATCCATGTAATGCACATCCGCCGGCAGCCATGCGAGGCGGACGGCAGCGCCGGTGTCGGGCGCCGACTGGCCTGCCGGCACGGTGACATGCAGGCGGGCGCCGTTCGCCTCCACCGAGAGGCGGGTAGCAGCACCGAGAAAGCTTGTCGCTTTCACGGTCGCTGCCACGCCGCTCTCCTCAGTCAACCGTATCGCTTCCGGCCGCAGGCTTGCCCAGCGTCGTTCGCCGCCGAGCGACGACATGGTTTCCGGGGCGATGACATTGGAGGAGCCCACGAAATCCGCGACGAAGCGGGTTTTCGGCTGTTGGTAGATCTCATGCGGCGTTCCCTGCTGCACGATGCGGCCGTCGTTGAAGACGGCGACGCGATCGGCCATGGACAGCGCCTCACCCTGATCGTGAGTGACGAAGACGAAGGTGATACCGAGCGCCCGTTGCAGGCTCTTCAGTTCTTCTTGCATCTGTTCGCGCAGTTTCAGGTCGAGAGCGCCGAGCGGTTCGTCGAGAAGCAGCACCTTCGGCTTGTTGACCAGCGCCCGGGCGAGCGCCACGCGCTGGCGCTGACCGCCGGAGAGCTGGCCGGGGCGGCGAGCGCCATAACCCGACAGCTTCACCAGCTCTAGCGCCTGTTCGGCGGCACGCAGCCTTTCGCTTTTGCCGACACCCTTGACCATCAGCCCGTAGGCGACGTTGTCGAGAATATTGAGATGCGGAAACAGGGCATAGTCCTGGAACACCGTGTTGACGTTGCGCCGGTAGGGCGGCACGCCTTCGGCGGTTTCGCCGAAGATTTCGATATGGCCGCCTGTGGGTTGCTCGAAGCCGGCAATCAGCCTGAGGCACGTGGTCTTGCCGGAGCCGGAGGGGCCGAGCATGGCGAAGAATTCGCCGGGTGCGATTTCGAGATCGACGCGGTCCACAGCGCGGACCTGGCCGAAATGGCGCGACACCTGCTGGAAACGAACGGCGTTCATTGGTTTCTCCAAGATATGCAGAATGTTTGAAACGATGCCAGCCGGACCGGATCAAGATCTGGTGTGCTGCAGGAGCCGGTGCTTCAAAGTGCCGGCGGGATCGCCGCTCCGTTTTTTCGGAGCGACGAAGGCCCATGTCGGCTCGTTATCTGCCGCCGATCACGCCGATATAGTCGGAGACCCAGCGATGATAGGGCACGCATTCGCTCTGGCTGGTGCACTTGGCGACGGGGGTCTTCCAGAACTTGATCTTGTCGAAGTGGTCGTAGCCGTTGGTGGCGCAACCGCTGTCGGTCAGGAGCTCGTCGCCCTTGCAGGCTGCCGGAACGGAGGGTACGGCACCGAACCAGGCGGCCGCATCACCCTGAACTTTTACCTGGAGCGAATGCTCCATCCACATATAGGCGCAGTTCGGATGTTCGCTGTCGGCATGCAGCATGGTGGTGTCGGCCCAGCCTGTCGTTCCCTCATCCGGGAAGGTGGAGGCGATCTTCTGCTTGTCAGTCTGCAGCAGGTTCACCTGGAACGGCCAGGAGCCGGAGGCGACGACGCCTTCGTTCTTGAAGTCGTCGGTCTGGATCATCGCGTCATGCCAATAGCGGCTGACGATCTTGCGCTGGCCGCGCAGCAGTTCGAGGGCGGCCTTGTACTGGTCTTCGTTAAGCTCGTAGGGGTCCTTGATGCCCAGCTCGGGCTTGTGGACCATGAGGTAGAGGGCGGCATCGGCGATGTAGATCGGGCCGTCATACGCCTGGACGCGACCCTTGTTGGACTTACCATCAGGCAGCGTCGTTTCTTCGAAGACGATATTCCAGCTCTTCGGCGCCTGACCCTTGAAGGCGTCGGTGTTATACATCAGCACATTCGGCCCCCAGAGATAGGGGACGCCGTAATGGACGCCGTTGACCGTGTGCCAGGGGGCATTCTTCAGGCGTTCGTCGAGGCTCTTCCAGCTCGGGATCAGGTCGGTGTTGATCGGCTGGACGCGCTTGCCGGCAACGAGGCGCAGCGAGGCGTCACCGGAAGCGGTGACGAGGTCGAAGCCGCCTTCGTTCATCAGCGCGACCATTTCGTCCGATGTCGCGGCGGTCTTGACGCTGACCTTGCAGCCGGTTTCCTTCTCGAAACCTGTGACCCAATCGTAATTCTTGTCGCTTTCGCCGCGCTCGATATAGCCAGCCCATGCGACGATGCTGACGGCACCTTCGCCCTTGCCGAGCGTCTTCAGCGGCTCGGCGGCAATGACCTGCGTGGCGAAACTTAAGCATGCAAGCGCAGCCGTGCATGACTTCAGCAGATGCTTCATCGGACTCTCCCGGTTTTTGAGCCTTGATATTGTGGAGCCAGTGTCTGGCTTCTTGTTCCCGGAAGAAAAGGTGATCCGATTTTGCCGCATTCGCAAATTCATTTATCAGAAAGGCGATATCGGAAATTCCGATTCCTAATCTCTGATGCGTGCGAGGTCGAAGGTTTCGGGCTGTAGATTTCCTGCCTTCATGAGGTGTTGCAGCGTGTAGGAAACGGAAAGCGCGTCGTCGAGCGCATCATGGCCCTGAAGCGGTGGATGCTGCACGCCATAGTAGTCGGCAAGTTTGTTGCTCGGCGTCTTTGCCAGATCTTCGACAGGCATTCCCGCTGCCAGCAGAAGCTTGACGGCATTGTCGAAGCGATGCGCCGGAATGGAGGGCTGAATTCCGGCGACATAGCAGCTGATCGCCATCATGTTCAGCTCGTCCTTGCCCCAGGACCAGAAGCGAGCGCCGTCCGAGAAGCGGTCCAGACCGGCGAGAGCGTCCTGCAACAAGACGCCTTCGGACCTGATGTTGTCCTCGGTAATGCCGGTGAGGGCGGTGAAGAACGGGTCGAGCGCATATTGAGCACCAAACCTGTCGATGGGGCGAACATGGGCCTTATAGCTACCCAGAATAGGGAAATCGCCTTCGAGGCCAAGTTTGACGGCGCCGACCTCAGCGATGACCGGATCGGGATCGTGAGCCGCGCACCAGAACCGGCGTTGCGACCCTTCAAGGCAAAGGAACTCACAGTCAAATATGATGGCGGTTTTCATATCTCGCCCTCGCTGCTCGAACGATCTTCGATTGTATTCCATGCATTGGCGCCGGAAGATCGCCCCTGTTACCGTTGTCGTCCCGTGCGCATGCTTTCGGCGACGCCGACGAAGTCGCGGGCGGCCTGTGGCAGGCTGGATCCCTTGCGCCAGACCATGCCGACCTGCACGACCGGCAGCGAGCCGGAAACGTCGCGGCTCTCGATGCGATCGCCTTCCAGCGACCAGGGGCGATAGACGAGATCCGGCAGCAGCGCGACGCCGGCGCCGGTCGCCACAAGGCTGCGCACCGCCTCGACCGAGCGCGTGCGGAAGGCGACATGGGGGCGGGCGCCGAGTGCGCTCAGCAGCTTGCCGGTATTCTCCTCGATCTCGTCGATGGTCAGCATGATCAGCGGTTCGCGGCTGATGTCGGCGACGCTGATGATGTCGGCCGAGACGAGGGGATGGCCCATCGGCAGCCAGAGGCGATAGGGCGAGGTCTCGAGGATCTCGGCCTGCAGTGCCATGCGGTCGCGAAGGTTGGAAATGACCATGACGGCGACATCGAGTTCGCCGCCAACCAGAAGATGTTCGAGATAACCGCCATTATCCTCGATGGCGCTGACTTCGACGCCGGGGCAGGCGCGGCGATAGCGGGCCAGAAGATCCGACAGGACATAGCCGGCGACGAGCGACGTCACGCCGATATTCAGCGTACCGCCGGCCTCGTTCCGCTTGCCGGAAAAGCTGGTTCGCGCGTCGGAAACGGTCGCGAGAATCTTTGTCGCATGGCGCAGGAACTGGTGACCGTTATGGGTGATGGAGAGCCCGCGCGGATGGCGTTCGAACAGCTCGACGCCGAGGTCGCCTTCCAATTCTTTCAGGGCTTCGGTGACCGAGGATTGCGAGATCGACAGATTCTGGGCCGCGCGGGTCACCGAACCCTGCTCTGCGACGGCAACGAAATACTGCAACTGTCTCAAGGTGAAGGCCATTAAAGGGTTAGAGCATGTTCGCGGCACGGAAAGCAAGCTCTCGTCAAAGCTGTGAAAGTTTGGACCTTTTTTGGTAAAGATACCGCGAGGGACGCAAGTTTTGCCTCCGTTTTAAGTATTCCGAAACGCCAAATCCCTAACGTGAGGGGTGATCATCTTTATCGCCTTGGAGTGGTCTATGCTGGAGCAGTTGGCGTGAGCGCCTTACTGCACATTTTCCGGATGCCCCGGAAGTTTGTCGTCCTGATCGGCGGAGCGGCCTTTCTCATAGGCTGCTCCGGCGTTTTGGCGATTTATGTCGGCAAGGACAAGCTTCTCGGTCTTACCTCTGCCTCCCGCAACGGGCTGCAGTGCACGGACATCAATCTCGTTACCATTCGCAAGGACAATCGCTTCTGGGTGCGCAAATATATCCGCACCCAACCGACCGATGGCATGACGCGCGTGACGACTGCGCTGCGTGTCGCCAAGGCCGTTTATCAGGAACAGAAGCCGGACCTCGTCCAGGTTGTGGTTCTCGACGAGAAAGGGCCGACGCTGCGCTCCGACATACGGGGCCGGGCGCTGGGGGCGGATGTCGTCTATGTTCCGCATCCCGAGAAGCTTGCCGACGGCAGCAGCGAGGTCCCGCTTACCGCGCGCTATTATGATGGTGACGCAAGCACGGCTGGTCTGTTTTATGGCGAGCAGATCACCATGATGCCGCACGACATCGATACTGCCCTTGCCGGGTTGAAGGACCTGAGCGATTGCGACAATGCGCTTGCGGCAGACAATAGACCCGGCGATGCCAAGAAAGACAAGCTAAAGGCAGCAATCGCCGCGGAAGAAAAAGCGGCTGCCAAGCAGGCAGAGAAACAAGATAGCAAGCCTGCTCCGCCCGAGCCGAAATCGACCGGCAACGTGCGGTCGGACTATGACGAGAATGGCGAGTTTATCGGTGCCGACGCGACCAGCGACGAAAAGGGGCCGTCACAGGGACTGGATCCGACCTTGACGGGTGCTGCCGACCGGCGGTCGCCCGTCACGAACTGATCGGAAGTGTCTTTGCGCCGGCCAGCGCAAAGACAAGTTCCTCAATCTGCCAAATGTTTCTCGCCGATAGCCTGGTAGAGCGCGAAGAGCGCCTCGTGAACTTCGCCGGCAAGACGGTAGAAATCGGGATCTGCCAGGATAGCGGGGTGCTGCAGCAGATGATCGTCGGTCATGTCGAGCATGATCGACGTCGTGTGCATCGCCTCGTGGCAACCAAAAGTTCCCGGCTTGTATTGCGACAAATCGACATCACCGATCTCTGCAAGATCGGCCTGTCGCTGCAGTTCGCTGTCGGCATCTGCCGCCGATGTCTCTTTCTCGGTCATGGTTCGCACCTTTGATCTGGGAAGGCGGGATTGCCTCAATCGGCCTTGGCGCGCCGCGCCGGGAAGAGGATGATATCGCGGATCGACGGCGAGTTGGTGAGCAGCATGATGAGACGGTCCACGCCGATGCCCAGGCCGCCTGCCGGAGGCATGCCCTGATCGATGGCATCGAGGAATTCCTCGTCCAGCTGCTTTTCCTTCTCGCCGCGCGCATGTGCCTGCTGGAGCTGCTCGACCATGCGGGCGCGCTGCTCTTCCGGATCGTTGAGCTCCGAGAAGGCGTTGCCGAGTTCCCAGGCGTTGCAATAGGTCTCAAAACGCTCGACGAGGCGCGGTTCGCCCGGCACTTCCTTGGCGAAGGGCGAGATGTCCTTCGGGAAATGCGTGACGTGCGCCGGCTGGATCAGCGTGCCCTCGACCTTCTCTTCGAAGATGAAGGCGAGGCATTCGCCCCAGGTGGCGTCCTTCTCGACGGCAAAGCCGGCGGCCTTGGAGGCAGCACGGGCTTCTTCGTCAGTCTTGATCGCCAGGAAGTCGATACCGGTCGCTTCCTTGACGGCATCAGGCATCGGCACGCGGCGGAACGGGCCCTTGAATGAGATCTGCTTGTCGCCGAAGGTGAATTCGGTGCTGCCGTGGATCGACATGGCGAGCGTCGAGAACAGCCGCTCGACGAGGTCCATGATGTCCTCGTAGTCGGCATAGGCCCAGTAGCACTCCATCATCGTGAATTCAGGATTGTGCCGGGTGGAGACGCCTTCGTTGCGGAAGTTGCGGTTGATCTCGAAGACCTTGTCGGTGAGGCCCGAGACCAGCGTGCGCTTCAGGAACAGTTCCGGCGCGATGCGCAGGTACATGTCGAGTTTCAGCGTGTTGTGATGCGTCTTGAACGGCTCGGCGGTGGCGCCGCCATAAACCGAATGCAGCATCGGCGTCTCGACTTCCATGAAGCCGTCATTCTCCATGAAGCGGCGGATGCCGGAGACGATGCGGCTGCGCTGCTGGAAGCGAAGCTTCGATTCCTCGTTGGTCATGATGTCGAGGTGGCGCTTGCGGTAGCGCAGCTCGATATCGGACAGGCCGTGCCACTTCTCGGGCATCGGCAGCAACGACTTGGTCAGCATGGTGATCTGCTGCGCGTTGATCGTCAGCTCGCCGCGCTTGGTGCGGCGCACGACGCCGGTGACGCCGATGATATCGCCGATATCGATCATCGGCAGCAGGCTGCGGGCCTCTTCGCCGGTCGCGTCCTTGTGGCTGAAGATCTGGATCTTGGCCGAGGCGTCATGGATGTCCATGAACATGCCCGAGTTGCGCGAAGAATAGACGCGGCCGGCGACGGTCACGACATCGGCGGTTTCCGTATCCGGCTCCAGGCCTTCGTATTTCGCAGCCAGTTCGGCATTGGTCATCGTCCGGTGAAAATGCGCCGGATAGACGTCGCCGATCTGTTCGCGCAGTAGCTTCAGCTTCTGCGCGCGAACTTCCGTTGCGTCGGAGGAGAGGGTGGCGGTTTCGGTCTTGTCGTTCATGGTTTTACGTCCGGTTCAATTCTTCGGGCCGACGAGGGTCGCAACGGTCTGGGCGGCAAGTTTCAGCCGCTGGCGCACGACGGAACGGCCGAGGATGGCCATGCTATCGAAAAGCGGCAGGGAGCGCGAGGAGCCCGAGACGGCAACGAAGAGCGGCGCGACGATGACCTTCAGCTTCTTGCCCATGCGGTCAGCGATGGCGCGCAGCTCGGCTTCGATCGTCTCGACATTCCATTCGAGGATCTTCTCGAGGTCGGGCTGTACCGTGTTCAGGATTTCCAGCAATTCTTCCGGCGTCGACTTGATCCTGGCGAAAGCAGCTGGATCGAGGTTGAGATCGGACTTGAACAGGAAACCGGCGAGATCGGGCAGCTCGCCGAGCTTGGTGATGCGCGACTGCGAGAGCTTGAGGCCTTCCTTCAAGCGGTCGTTCTCCATCGCCCAGGTCAGGACGCGGTGCTGGAATTCCTCTTCCGAGAGCTTCTCGCGAATCCAGCGGCCGTTCAGCCAGTCGAGCTTCTGGATATCGAAGATCGCGCCGGCCTTGGAGAGGTTTTCTGGGTCGAATTTTCCGGCGAGCTCGTCCATGGACAACAGCTCTTCGCCTTCGGCGATCTGGATGAAGAACAGGCCGAGGAAGTTCATGAGCGCCTCGGGGATGTAGCCGAGGGCCGTATAATAGGAGATCGACGTCGGGTTCTTGCGCTTCGACAGCTTCGACTTGTCGGCATTGCGCATCAGCGACAGGTGCATGAAAACAGGCGCTTCCCAGCCGAGATACTGATAGATCAGGATGTGCTTGGGCACGGAAGCAAGCCATTCTTCGCCGCGCGCGACATGGGTGATTTTCATCAGATGGTCATCGACGACGTTGGCCATATGATAGGTCGGCATGCCGTCGGCCTTGAGCAGAACCTGCATGTCGACGGCATCCCACGGGATTTCGACATCACCGTAAACGCCGTCATGGAATTTGCAGGAGCCTTCGGTCGGTATCTTCATGCGCACGACATGCGGCTCGCCGGCTGCAACCCGCGTGGTGACTTCCTCGGCCGAAAGGTTCAAACAGTGGCCGTCATACTTTGGCGGCAGGCCGGCGGCGCGCTGCGCCTCGCGCATCTTTTCCAGGCGCTCCGGCGTGCAGAAGCAGCGGAAGCCGTGGCCAGCCGTCACGATCTCTTCGACGTAGGGCTTGTAGAGTTCCTTGCGGTCGCTCTGGCGGTAAGGGCCATAAGGGCCGCCGACATCGGGGCCTTCGGACCATTTGAGGCCGCACCATTTCAGCGCGTCCAGCACCTTGGTCTCGAATTCCGGGGTGGAGCGGGTTGCGTCGGTGTCCTCGATGCGCAGGATGAACTCACCGCCGTGTTTCTTGGCGAAGAGATAGTTGAACAGCGCGATGTAAGCGGTACCGACATGCGGCTCGCCGGTGGGGGAGGGTGCGATGCGGACGCGAACGCCTGAAGTGGTCATCTTGTTTGCCCGTCATAAAGGGCCAGGCAGCGCTCGGGACGAGCGCCGTCCAGCCGAAGATGTGTATCTGGATCAGGAAACCGGCCGGAAAAGGGCGTCTTGCCGCTTCTATTCCGCGTTTTCCGTATGGCTGGCTTAGGCCATATTCAAGGGTTGGCGTCAAGGGAAACTGCGCTCCGAGATGGACAGGAAAGCGCCACCGGGCTTGCTGCGGCGCGTTTCGGACTTACTTGCCAATGCGCGCGGCCTCTTTACCCTTCGTAAGGCTATCTGCATGAAAGCAAACAGTTCGGCGAATTTTGTTTGCAATTTGTGCGGCAGTGGCGGAATGAAGTCTTCAATCAGTCACCGCGAGGAAGCAATGAAGAAATTGATTTTGAGCCTTTTGTTGACAGCCGCCATGTTCGATGTAGCTGCGGCTCAATCGACCATTACACGCGACGGCTCGGCGAAGCTGATCGAATCCTACCGCGCTTATATCGGCAGCGACGACCTCTACAATTCCAAGGGCGAGCGACTGACGGCGCCCTGGCAGATCATACGACAGGACCGCGCGAACTATCATGCCTATCGCCGCCGCGACCGTGGTGACCAGGGGGACAGCTTCTTTTCGCTGCCGTCAAACCGGGCGAAGCTCGAAGAGATGCTGGCAAACGGCAACATCGCCGATGACGCCGGGAACCTCATCGTTCGCGGCAATGTCTGGGTCAAGGTCGATATTTACGGACGCGGCGATGTCGGCGAATATGTCGACATCCACGTTCAGGACTGATCGGGCAAGATTAAAGCCGCACCGGTTTCGGGGTGCGGCTTTCTCGCTCAATGGCCGCCGGATGCCTTTTTCCGGCGGTTTCTGGCCAGCATGTTGAGCACCTCGACGAGGGCGGAGAAGGCCATGGCGGCGTAGATATAGCCCTTGGGCACATGCACGCCCATGCCTTCGGCGATCAGCGTCGTGCCGATCATCAGCAGGAAGGCCAGCGCCAGCATGACGATGCTCGGGTTCTTCTCGATGAAGTTGGCGAGCGGGTTGGCGGCCACCAGCATGACGGTGACTGCAGCGATCACGGCGATGAACATGATCGGCAGATGCGGCGTCATGCCGACGGCGGTGATGATGCTGTCGATCGAGAAGACCAGATCGAGCAGCAGGATCTGGCCGATGGCTGCGGCAAAGGTCGAGGTCGTCGACTTGGCGATGAAATCCTCGCCTTGTTCCTGCGGATCGACGTTGTGATGGATCTCCTTCGTCGCCTTCCACATAAGGAAGAGGCCGCCGCCGATGAGGATCATGTCCTTCCAGGAAAAGCCCTGGCCGAGGATCTCGAAGACGGGGGTCGTCAGCTGGACGATCCAGGCGACGGTGCCGAGCAGGGCGAGGCGCATGACAAGGGCAAGGCCGATGCCGATCTTGCGGGCTCTGTCCCGGTGTTCGGCGGGCAGCTTGTTGGTCAGGATTGAGATGAAGATGAGGTTGTCGATGCCAAGCACCACCTCCATGACCACGAGCGTGACGAGCGCGACCCACGCGCTCGGATCCTGCATCAGCACCACAATATTCATGGATGATTTCCCCGCTGTCAGCTTTCTATCGGCTTTGCCGATGCTGACCCCCAGCCCCGGCCTTTAAGAATGGCCGTAATGTAAGGAGTGCCGTCTCCGGTACAAGCACCGCCGCCATTTTCGTGGCGGCGGGCACTGATTAGGCTTTCAGCGGGATCCAGATTTCAGTCACGCCCATGCCGGTGTGCGGATCGAACCGATCATCGTAGCGTTCTATCATGTCCGGTACACCGGCCGCCTGATGACCTGATTGCGGAAGCCACTCGCCGAAGATCTGGTGCACTGTCGCTGAGATGCCGGAGATATGGCCGCGATGGGTGAAGATCGCATAGCGCTGCGGCGGCAGTTTCGTGGTGAC
Organism: Martinezella miluonensis; assembly: GCF_900094545.1. GTDB lineage: Bacteria > Pseudomonadota > Alphaproteobacteria > Rhizobiales > Rhizobiaceae > Rhizobium > Rhizobium miluonense. The sequence goes on along the minus strand of NZ_FMAH01000017.1, from coordinate 101,548 downwards.
GAAGCCTTCGGGCAGGTCGTCTGTGCCGGAGATTTCGGCGGCCGACATGTAACGAAAGCTTTCGCTGCCTTCTTCCACCTGGGTGCAGATGCCGTAGGCGACATTGCCCTTCTGGCTGGGAATATGGCCGAAATGCTGGTTGAATTTCTGCCAGAGCGAGGGGATCGCCTGCGTGGCCTCGTGGGCGTAGGTTTCCGCAAGGCCGGCAAGCAGCATTGCCGGATGGCTTTCGAAGCGCGGGGCGTCGAGTTTGGGAAGGCGGGTGTCGTCCATTCTGATCGGCTCCTGTAGAGCGAGGTTGCGAACGTGCCCCTGTTTACGCAGGCTTTCCGGCGTCATGCCGAACTGCTCGCGAAAGGCACGGGTGAAAGCCTCGTGCGAGCCATAGCCGGCATCGAGGGCAACCTGGAGAATGGTGGAGGAACTGTCGACCAGTGCGAGGGCCGCGCCGCTCAGGCGACGGCTCCTGATATAGCCGCTGATCGAATGGCCTGTCGTCATTCCGAAGACGCGCGACAGATGATAGCGCGACAGACCAGCCGTCTCGGCGATCTCGTCCAGCGAGATATCGGACGTGAAATGGCTTTCGATGAACCATATCGCTCTTCCGATCGCGCTCATACTAAACTCCCCTGGTTGCCGGACCAGTCATATGCGCGCAGTCGCGGCGATGCTTGATCACCATTGCGGAGTTGGGGGCCTCCGCTCGCCGGCAATCGCAGAAGCGTCAATCCCGACCCCGGCGATCGGTGCCGTAAGCCGCGAGGAAGACGCGCACAGCGCCGCGCACGACATAATCGATTTCGTCTGCCGAAGGAGGAGCGTCCATGTCGCCGAACAGCCGCAACTTGAAATAACCGCCACTGGCCATCTCAAGGAATTGGCGCGCAGCCAGGTCGAAGTCCTGTATCTCCACGCTGCCAGCCTCGGCCTTGCGCTCCAGAAAGCCGCGCAAGACGGTGCGCAGATTGTCTGGGCCGGTGAAGAAGCGTTGACAGAGCGTTGGCATGCGTTCGCGCACGCCAACGACCGTCCGCATGGCGCTGATGGTCTTATCGGATGTCACGTGCGTTGCGAAAACCTTGCCGAATTCGAGAAGGCTGGTCGAAATATCGGCGTCATCGACAAGAGCGGCACGCACGATTTCGACGAAATGCGCACGTTCGCTATTTACGATGGCGGCGAACAGATCTTCCTTGTTGGCGAAATAGACGTATAGAGTGCCCTTGGAAACGCCGGCTTCACGGGTGACGTCGTTCATACTCGCCGCATCGAAGCCCATTTTCATAAAGACACGCTTGGCGCCCTCGAGAATTTGATGACGTTTGGCCGGATCTTCGCCGGCAGCCCAGCGTCCGCCGGAGCCTGGGACAGGTGCGTTCAACACAGCGGCATTTTGCGATTCGTGTTTCATCGTCTCCTTCACTCGACCATTTTTTCTGAATCTTAATCAGATTCGCCAAATAAATCGAACCACGCGGTTCGATATCTCTTGATATGGAGTGAAAAAGGCTCTATGTCAATTGAACTGAACCGTTCGGTTCGATTATTTTACCCAGATTTTCGGTGGTAGGGCAATGTCGTCAAGTCATGGAAACAATGTAGCGCGCATCGTGAATGAGCCCGCTGATGCCGAAGCGGAAGCTCGGGGAGCAGGCGTATCCGCCGATGCTCCTGTCGCCGAAACGCGCGGCAACCCGACCCCCGCCCAGGCTGCGCCCGCATCTCCGGCCCCCGCGGCCCCACCGCTGCCGGAAAAGAAGCGGCGCAGCCTGGCTTTCCCGATCATCATCGCCGCTGCTCTCGCAGCAGGCGGCTGGTATGGTTATGAATGGTGGACGAACGGCCGCTTCATGGTATCCACCGACGATGCCTATATCGGCGGTGACATCGCAACGATCTCGCCGAAGGTCACGGGCTATGTCGCCAAGGTGAGCGTCGTGGCCAACCAGAAGGTCAAAGCCGGCGACGTGCTCGCCACGCTCGATGACGGTGACTACAAGCTGGCGCTGGAGCAGGCACAGGCTTCGTACGACACCGAACAGCTTTCACTCCATACTATCGATGCACAGATCGCCGCCGGCCAGGCCGCTCTTGCCCAGTCGCAGGCCCAGAAGGTTGCCCTGGACGCCACTGTTCGTGGTGCCCAGATCACCCAGACGCGCGCTGCTGAACTGCAAGCCAAGTCGGTCGGCACCACGGCCGCCTTGGATAGCGCCAACATCGCGCTCGACCAAGCCAAGGCCAACCTGGTCGGCGGTGATGCCGCGATTGCTTCGGCACAAGCCAACATCAACCTGCTGCAGGCGCAGCGTCGTCAGGCCGAAAGCACGATCAAGGGCCTCGCGGCCGCTCGTGACAAGGCTGCCCGCGACCTGTCCTTCACCGTGTTGAAAGCGCCTTATGACGGGATCGTCGGCAACCGCTCGGTCCAGGAAGGCGACCTTGTCTCTCCCGGACAGAAGCTAATGGCGATCGTGCCGACCCGGCAGCTCTATATCGACGCGAACTTCAAGGAAACGCAGATCCAGCATCTGGTTCCCGGTTCCAAGGTCAATGTTCATGTCGATGCCTATAGCGATCATCCGATCGTCGGCACCGTCGAATCGATCTCGCCGGCTTCGGGCTCGGTCTTCTCGCTGCTGCCGCCGGAAAACGCGACGGGTAACTTCACCAAGATCATCCAGCGCGTGCCTGTCCGCATCGCATTGCCGCAGGATGCGCTCAATACCGGCCGTCTGCGCGCAGGCCTCAGCGTCGTCGTCGACGTCGATACCCGCACGGCACCGGACAAGTAAGCGATCAAGCTCGGGAGAGACGCACGATGTCGTCCGCCAGCACTACAGCCGGATCCCCCCCACGTGTGGCCGGGCCCGCCGCGCCGGCGGCGGATCATATCGACACGAAAAAGCTCATCGCCTTTCTGGCGATGGTGCTAGGCATGTTCATGTCGATCCTCGACATTCAGATCGTTTCGGCATCGCTCAGCGAAATCCAGGCCGGCCTCAGCGCCGGCTCGGATGAAATCGGCTGGGTTCAGACGGCCTATCTGATCGCCGAAGTCATCATGATCCCGCTTTCGGGAACGCTGGCACGCATCATTTCCACGCGCTACCTGTTCGCGATTTCGGCCGCCGGCTTTACCGCAGCGAGCGCGCTTGCCGCGACCGCCACCAACATCGATCAGATGATCATCTACCGCGCCCTGCAGGGCTTCATCGGCGGCGGCATGATCCCCTCGGTCTTTGCGGCTGCGTTCACGATCTTTCCGCCGTCCAAGCGCAACGTCGTCTCGCCGATCATCGGCCTGATCGCCACGCTTGCGCCGACAATCGGGCCGACCGTTGGTGGGTATCTTTCCAATGCCTTCTCATGGCACTGGCTGTTCCTGGTCAACATCCCGCCTGGCATCGTCGTTGCCATCGTCACCTGGAATTTCATCGATTTCGACAAGCCCGAACTGTCGCTGATGAAGAAGTTCGACTGGTGGGGCCTGTTTTCGATGGGCGTTTTCCTCGGCGCGCTGGAATATGTGCTCGAGGAAGGCAATACGAACGACTGGTTCAACGACAACTATATCGTTGTCGGCGCTATTGCTTCCGCCATCGCCGCGGTCATCTTCTTCTACCGGGCGTTTACGGTCGAATTCCCCGTCGTGGATCTCAGAGCCTTCACCAACAAGAACTTCGCCTTCGGGTCGATGTTCTCCTTTGTCATGGGCATAGGCCTTTACGGCCTGACTTATATCTATCCGCTCTTTCTCGCGCGCATTCGTGGCTACGATTCGCTGCAGATCGGCGAGACGATGTTCGTGTCCGGCTTGGCTATGTTCTTTACGGCGCCGCTTGCCGGCTTCCTGGCGAGCAGGGTGGATCTGCGCATCCTGATGATCATCGGTTTCACCAGCTTCTCGGCCGGTACCTACATCATGATGCATCTGACGGTGGATTGGGATTTCTGGGAGCTGCTGATCCCGCAGATATTGCGCGGCTTCGGCCTGATGCTCTGCATGGTGCCGATCAACAACATCGCGCTCGGAACCATGCCGCCCGCCCGCATGCGCGGCGCGTCCGGCCTGTTCAACCTGACGCGTAACCTCGGTGGCGCCGTCGGTCTCGCGATCATCAATACACTGCTGACGAACCGGCAGGATCAGCACTATTTCAATCTGCGCGACCATATTCATTGGGGCAGCCATGCGGCCGTTACCCAACTGAACAATATGGCCGCGAACTTCAACGCCTCCGGACTGGATGGCCAACAGGTCGCCTTGAAGCGGATGGTCGGCATGGCGACGCGGCAGGCGGTCGTCATGTCCTTCGGGGATATTTTCCTGATGCTGACCGTGCTGTTCCTGGCGATGATCCTCGGCGTTCTCATGCTCAGCAAGCCTGGCGTGCCGGGCGGCGGAGGTGGAGGCCACTGATCCAGCGTTTAGAGCGCTTCCGCTTTTCTTTGAAATGCGAAATTTCTCTATCCTCTTGTTTTCTTACGCATTCCGGACGGAAAACCGCTGCGCACTTTTCCTGGAAATGCTTTTAAAGAATGCTCCCAAGGCATGGCCCCTCCTCGTGAGGGGCCTTTTTTTGTTCCGATCACGAGCAGAAAATCGAGTGTGTGAAAATTTCTGATTTACGTACATCAGAAATCGCAGTAAGGGTTTATGCAGGAGGAGCCGATGAGACCGACCGTGCATGACATCGCTGCTGCCGCAGGCGTCAGCCTCGCCACCGTTGACCGTGTGCTGAACCAGCGGCCGGGCGTGCGGCTGGTCACGCGCGAGAAGGTGGAGGAGGCCATCCGCCAGATCGGCTATATCCGCGATGTCGCTGCCGCCAATCTGGCCAAGGGCCGCGTCTATCCCCTCGTTTTCATCGTGCCGACGGGCGACAATTCCTTCATGCATGGGCTACGTTCCGAGGTGCATCACGCGACCTTGCGCGCGAGCATAGAGCGCACGGATATCCGCATCGTCGAAGTACCGGCTTTCGATGTGCCGGCGCTTGTTGCAGCGCTCGACGCATTGCAGGGGCAGGATATTGCCGGCGTAGCACTGGTGGCGACCGATGCGCCTGAGGTGCGGGCCGCGGTCGACCGGCTGGTGTCCGAGCGCATCCCCGTCGTCACGCTGGTTTCCGATCTTACCGATTCCACCCGTCATCACTATGCCGGCATCGACAATATCGCCGCCGGCCGCACCGCTGCCCGGCTGCTCGGGCGGTTCCTCGGCGGTCGTGAAGGCGATCTCACCGTTCTCGCCGGCTCCATGCTGGTGCGCGACCATCGCGAGCGCTTGCAGGGGTTCTCTGCCGTGATGGCGGCGGAGTTTCCCAAGCTGCGGCTGCTGCCCGTACTGGAAGGGCGCGACGATCCCGAGCGGACGAAGTCGCTTGTCTCCAAGGCGCTGTCCGAAAACAAGGACATTATCGGCATCTATAGCCTCGGCGCCGGCAATAGAGGTCTGATTGCAGCCTTGAAAGCCGTTCGGCCCGAGCGCGAGCTGACAGTAGTCGTGCATGAACTGACGCAGCATACGCGCGTGGCGCTGGTGGATGGCACGATTGATGCCGTTCTCAATCAGGATGCGGGCCACGAGGTGCGCAGCGCCGTCCGCGTCATGAAGGCGACTGCCGACGGTCAGGCTGTTATCGCCGATCAGGAGCGCATACGTCTCGACATTTTCTTGAAGGACAATCTGCCCTGACATTTAAACGCGGCAGAGCATAGGGAGTACCATCTGATGTATTTGGGTCTCGATCTTGGAACGTCCGGCGTCAAAGCGATGCTGATCGACGGCAACCAGAGGATCATCGGTTCCGCCAATGGCGGGCTTGACGTATCGCGCCCGCATCCCGGCTGGTCCGAGCAGGACCCGGCCCACTGGATCCGCGCGACGGAAGAGGCAGTTGCCGGTCTGAAGGCAGCACATCCGAAGGAACTGGCGGCGGTGCGCGGCATCGGCCTTTCCGGCCAGATGCACGGTGCGACGCTGCTTGACGCCGATGACAAGGTGCTGCGCCCCTGCATTCTCTGGAACGATACCCGCAGCTACCAGGAGGCTGCTGCGCTCGATGCCGATCCGCGTTTCCGGGCGTTGACCGGCAATATCGTCTTCCCCGGATTTACCGCCCCGAAACTCGCTTGGGTCGCCAAGCATGAGCCGGAGATTTTCGCTAGAGTGCGCTGGGTGCTGTTGCCGAAGGACTATCTGCGTCTTTGGCTGACCGGTGAGCACATGTCGGAAATGTCGGATTCCGCCGGCACCTCCTGGATCGATACCGGCAAGCGCAAATGGTCTTCCGAGCTGCTGGCAGCGACCAATCTCGATGAGAAGCAGATGCCGACGCTAGTCGAAGGCACTGAAGTTGCCGGCAAGCTGCGCGGCGAACTGGCCTCGAAATGGGGCATTGCCGGCGACGTCGTCGTTGCCGGCGGGGCAGGGGACAATGCGGCCTCGGCCTGCGGCATGGGCACGGTGAGCCATGGCGCCGCTTTCGTTTCGCTCGGAACGTCAGGCGTGCTCTTTGCCGCCAACGGCTCCTACCTGCCGAAGCCGGAAAGCGCAGTCCATGCTTTTTGCCACGCGCTGCCGAACACCTGGCACCAGATGGGCGTCATCCTGTCGGCGACCGATGCGCTGAACTGGCATTCTGGTGTCACCGGCAAATCCGCTGCAGACCTCACTGGCGAGTTGGGCGAGACGCTGAAAGCGCCGACAAGCGTCACCTTCCTTCCCTATCTCTCGGGCGAGCGCACGCCCCACAACGATGCAACGATCCGCGGCGCCTTTATCGGCCTCGGCCATGAAAGCGGCCGCGCGGTGCTGACGCAAGCCGTGCTTGAGGGCGTATCCTTCGCCATTCGCGACAATCTGGAAGCGCTGCGCTCTGCCGGCACCGACATTGCGCGCGTGACCGCCATCGGCGGCGGCTCGCGTTCCCGCTATTGGCTGGCCTCGATCGCCACCGCGTTGGGCGTGCCTGTCGACCTGCCGGCGGACGGTGATTTCGGGGCGGCCTTTGGTGCCGCTCGTCTCGGCCTGATCGCTGCCACCGGTGCCGATCCCGTCGCTGTCTGCACCCCGCCGCAGACGGCCGGCACGATCGATCCTGTGGCGTCGCTGACGGATGCCTATGCGGATGCCTACAAGCGCTATCGGGCCGTTTATCCGGCAATCAAGCCGCTGTCGGCGCATTGAAATAACATGGCGCATGGCCCCTCATCCGCCCTGTCGGGCACCTTCTCCCCGTTTTGACGGGGAGAAGGGGACAGACGCACCATCACCGTCCCTCTCATCTCTGATTTGGGAGGGGGTCGAAGGTCGTCCCCTCTCCCCGCAGGCGGGGAGAGGGCTAGGGTGAGGGGCTAAGCTGCACGGCACGAACAACAACATTTAAACAGCAAACCCAAGGAGATGAGATATGAGCACCGGATTTTTCGGCGATATCAGCAAGGTAAAATACGAAGGCCCCGACAGCACCAATCCGCTGGCCTTCCGTCACTACAACAAGGATGAAGTCGTTCTCGGCAAGCGCATGGAAGACCATCTGCGCTTTGCCGTCGCCTATTGGCACACCTTCACCTGGCCGGGCGGCGACCCCTTCGGTGGCCAGACCTTCCTTCGCCCCTGGTTCCATGAAACCATGGAAGCCGCCAAGCTTAAGGCCGACGTCGCCTTCGAATTCTTCACCCTGCTCGGCACGCCCTATTATTGCTTCCACGATGCCGACGTGCGTCCGGAAGGCAAGAACTTCGCCGAGAACACCAAGAACCTCAACGAGATCGTGGATTACTTCGCCCAGAAGCAGGCCGATACCGGCGTGAAGCTGCTCTGGGGGACGGCAAACCTCTTCTCCAACCGCCGCTTCATGTCGGGCGCTGCGACCAATCCGGATCCGGACGTCTTTGCCTTCTCGGCTGCGACCGTGAAGACCTGCATGGATGCCACCCACAAGCTCGGCGGCGAAAACTACGTCCTCTGGGGCGGCCGCGAGGGCTATGAGACGCTGCTCAATACCGACCTGAAGCGCGAATTGGACCAGATGGGCCGGTTCCTCAATCTCGTCGTCGAGTACAAGCACAAGATCGGCTTCAAGGGCACGATCCTGATCGAGCCGAAGCCGCAGGAGCCGACCAAGCACCAGTATGATTATGACGTCGCGACCGTCTACGGCTTCCTGAAGAAGTACGGCCTGGAAAACGAAGTGAAGGTCAACATCGAGCAGGGCCATGCGATCCTCGCCGGCCATTCCTTCGAGCATGAGCTGGCGCTTGCCAATGCGCTCGGCATCTTCGGCTCGATCGACATGAACCGCAACGACTACCAGTCTGGCTGGGATACCGACCAGTTCCCGAACAATGTTCCGGAAATGACGCTGGCCTACTACCAGGTTCTGGCAGGCGGCGGCTTCAAGACGGGCGGCACGAACTTCGACGCCAAGCTGCGCCGCCAGTCGCTCGATCCGGAAGATCTGCTCATCGGTCACATCGGCGGCATGGATTGCTGCGCTCGCGGCCTGAAGGCAGCTGCCAAGATGATCGAAGACAAGGCACTCTCCAAGCCGCTCGCCGACCGCTATGCCGGCTGGGATTCGGCCGAGGGCCAGAAGCTGCTGCGCGGCGAATATTCGCTCGATCAGATCGCCCAGTGGGTTGAAACGAAAGACGTCAACCCGCAGCCGAAGTCCGGCAAGCAGGAACTGCTCGAAAATATCGTCAATCGTTACGTTTGATCGATGGCATTCGGGAGGCGGTTTCATCGCCTCCCGGATTATCGCCGGAATGCGCGGCTGGAAATGGCTATGGGGTTTCCCGAAGGGTCCTTGGCATTGGCGAAGACATAGCCATCGGCCTGATGCAAGGGTCCGAACTCCAGTCCCTCTTCAGCACACTTGGCGCGGAAAGCTTCGACATGCTCGACGTCGAAGATCAGCTTTACCAGCACCTGGCCCATTTTCTGCGCCTTGCCCGCTGGATGGATCATCAGATTGGCACCGCCATCCTGCGCGAGCAGTTCAACAATCCGGTCGCCCTCCAGACGGAGTGGCTTGAACCCAAAATGCTTCTCGTAAAAGCTGATCGTCGCCTCGACATCGCGGACATAGAGGGTGATTCTGCCGAGCGGCATCGTTGCGCCCGCCTATCGCCGGATGCGTGCCGGAGCCGAGACCGAATTTCGCACCACGAGATCCGGCCTCAGCAGGATCTCCGTCTCGGCGGGCTGACCGTCCGAAAGCAGCTCGAGCAGCAGCGCCATCGCATGCTTGCCGATGGCGGTACGCGGCTGCCGGATCGTCGTCAGCGACGGCGTCATGAAGACGGCTTGCGGCACGTCGTCGAAGCCGGTCACCGAGAAATCTTCGGGGATATCGTAGCCGCGCGTCTTCAGGCCGATCATCACGCCGATCGCGGTCTGATCGTTGACGCACATGAAGGCTGTCGGCAGCCTGTCGCGCATGAAAAGTTGCTCGACGGCGAGCCGCCCGCTCTCGATGGTGCCGTCGCCTTCGAGCACCATGCGGAGATCGGGGCCGATGCCGGCGGCATCCAGCCCGGCTTCATAGCCCATGCGCCGCCGGCTATAGGCAAGGCGCGTGCGGGAATCGCCGATGAAAGCGATCTTGCGGTGGCCCTCGGCAATCAGCAGGTCGACGGCCTTGCGCGCGCCGGCGATGTCGTCGACGCCGACATAGGGAATGCCGCCATTGAAGACCGGTTCGAAGACGCCGACGCTTGGCGGCAGTCGTGCCGTCATCGTCTGATGACCGAAGGGCAGGATGCCGGTGAAGAGGATCAGTCCCGCTGCCTGGTTCGAATTCAGAAATTTCAGATATTCGAGCCCGCGCTGCGCATCGTTCTGAGTGTGGCCGATGAGAACGCCATAGCCGTGCGAACGTGCCTCATTCTCCAGGCCGATCAGGATATTGGAGAAATTGGGATCGCCGATATCCGGTGCGACGACCAGGATCATATTGGAGCGGCCGAGCCTCAAGCTGCGTGCCATGGCATTGGTCGTATAGCCGGTGACGGCAATGGCCTGATTGACCTTCAGCCGCGTCGAATTGGCGACTTTCTCCGGCATATGGATTGCTCTGGAGACCGTTGCGATCGAAACATTGGCAATTCGGGCGACGTCTTCGATAGTTGCGGGCGTGGAATTCGACACTGCGCTCTGCCTTGGGGTCTCGTCTCGGGGCTGGAGACTACACAGACTTACGTGGAGGTCAAAGGTAACCGCGAAATTTTGTACGATATCCAATGATGTAAACCTTTACACGATGTATGTAAAGGTTTACATCATTGGAAAGCGGGTGGGACCGCAGGGAGGATTCAATGAATTCGGAAGCCGTCGACGGTGCGGTGGTGCTGTCTGCGAGAGGGATATCCAAATCCTTCAACGGCGTGCAGGTGCTGTTCAGCGTCAACTTCGATCTGCGAGTTGGCGAAATTCATGCGCTCATGGGCGAAAACGGTGCCGGCAAATCGACGCTCGTCAAGGTCCTTTCCGGTTTCGAACAGCCGACCTCCGGCGAGATTGTGCTCGATGGCAAGGCGATAAAGCTGCCGCCGAACGGCGCTGCCGAAGCGCTCGGCATCGTCATCATCCATCAGGAATTCAACCTTGCGGAACATCTGACCGTCACCGAGAGCCTGTTTCTCGGTCGCGAAGTCACGCGTTTCGGCGTGCTCGACCGCAAGCATATGCGCGCGGAGACGCGGCGCGTGCTCGACCTCCTTGGTTCGCATGTCGATGAGAATGCCGTGATCAGCACGCTTTCGATTGCCGACAAGCAGATGGTGGAAATTGCCAAGGCGATCAGCCGCGATGCGCGGATCGTCTTCATGGACGAGCCGACCGCCGTCCTGTCGCGCGAGGAGACTAATTTCCTGTTCAGGCAAGTGCGCAAGCTGCGCGACCAGGGAACGAGTTTCGTCTTCGTCTCCCACAAGCTCGATGAGGTGATGGAGCTGACGGATCGCGTTACGGTGCTGCGCGACGGCCAATGGGTGAAGACCTCGCCGACCTCGCTGCTCGATGGCGAATCGATCGCCCAGCTGATGGTCGGGCGCGAACTTTCCAGCCTCTATCCGGCCAAGCACGAGCCTGATGTTGACGAGAAGGTGGTACTCAGTGTCAGCTCCCTTTCGACCGGTTACGTCCGCGATGCGAGCTTCGAGCTGCGCAAGGGCGAGATATTGGGCTTTTCCGGCATGATCGGCTCGGGCCGGACTGAGCTGATGGAAGCGATCGTCGGTCTGCGCTCGCGCGCCGCCGGCGAGGTCGTTGCCAACGGTCAGATTGTCCCGCCAAATGATGTGCATGCGGCCATCGACGCCGGGCTTGCCTATATGACCAAGGACCGGAAGTCCAAGGGCCTGCTTCTGAACTCGGGCATGGCCGTCAACCTGACCCTCCAGTCGCTCGATCGGCACGGCAAGTTTGGTTATCTAAGCGCTTCCAGTGAAGCGAATGCTTTGACGCGTGCGCGCCGCCGTTTCGATATCCGGGTTCGTGACGGAAACATCGTTGCCGGCCGCATGTCCGGCGGCAATCAGCAGAAGCTGCTTCTGGCGAAGGTCATGGAGACCGAGCCGCAGATCATTATCATCGACGAGCCGACGCGCGGCATCGATGTCGGCACGAAGCAGCAGATCTATCATTTCATTTCGGCATTGGCGCGCGACGGCCATTCGATCATCGTGGTCTCCTCGGAAATGCCCGAGGTCATCGGACTGTGCACGCGGATCGCGGTGATGCGCGAAGGGCGCATGGTCGGGATGCTCGAAGGCGATGAGATCTCCGAGCAGGAAATCATGCGTTATGCGGCAGGCCTGAAGAAAAAGACCGCCGCCTAAACGGGCGGCACAGGACAGGGCGAATTCCCAGCGGTCATGGGACGGGAGGTTGGTTTTGGTTATGAGCGTGGGCGAAGACAGCAGCGGCAAGACAGGTCGGCGGGGCCGTTCCTGGCGGGATATCGATCTGCGGGCCGTTGCGCCGTTTGCAGCGCTGGTGCTGCTTCTGATCGTGGGCGCACTGGTCAACCCGAACTTCATCGGCATCACCAATCTTGCGAACGTTGCGACAAGAAGCGCTTTCATCGCTATCATCGCGGTCGGAGCGACCTTCGTCATCTCGGCGGGCGATCTCGATCTGTCCGTGGGGTCGATGGTGGCTTTCGTGGCCAGCCTGATGATCCTCTTGATGAATTCCGGCGTCGTTGCCGATCCGACCCTGATGCTGGTGGTGGCCATGCTGTTCGGGATCGTGGCAGGCGCGCTGTGCGGCCTTGCCAACGGCCTGATTACCACCGTCGGCAAGATCGAGCCTTTCATCGCGACGCTCGGCACGATGGGTGTCTATCGCGGGTTGACAACCTGGCTGTCGCAGGGTGGCGCAATCACGCTGCGCTCGTCGGAACTGCAGTCGCTTTATCGCCCGGCCTATTTCGGCTCCATTCTAGGTGTGCCGGTTCCGATCGTGGTGATCCTTGCCGTCACCGGCGTTGCCGCCTTCATTCTCTATCGCACCCGCTACGGACGGCATGTCGTCGCCGTCGGCTCGAACAGCGACGTCGCGCGCTATTCCGGCATTGCGGTCAATCGCGTGCGCACCATTGCCTTCGTCATTCAGGGCCTTTGCGTCGCCATTGCCGTGCTTCTCTATGTGCCACGGCTCGGCTCGACCTCGGCAACGACGGGGATACTCTGGGAGCTGCAGGCGATCACCGCCGTCGTCGTCGGCGGCACGGCGCTGAAGGGCGGCGCGGGCAGGGTATGGGGCACGATCTGCGGCGCCTTCATCCTCGAGCTGGTCGGCAACATCATGCTGCTTTCCAATTTCATCAGCGAATATCTGATCGGTGCCATCCAGGGTGCGATCATCATCATCGCCATGCTCGTCCAGCGTTCGCTGGTACGCAAATCGTGAATAACCGGGTCAGGGGGCGCCCGGTCATCAGGACAAAGCCCTGTCTTAATGTGGGAGGATAAAAATGCGCAAAAGACTTATTGGCGTGGCCGTCGTGCTTGTGGCTCTGGCCGGCACAGTACATGCCGCAGACAAGAAGGTGACGATCGGCGTTTCCATTCCGGCCGCCGACCATGGCTGGACCTCGGGCGTGGTGTTCCATGCCGAGCGTGTGGCCAAGCAGCTGATGGCGGAACATCCGGGACTGAACGTCATCGTCAAGACTTCACCTGACGCGGCGAGCCAGGCGAACGCCGTGCAGGACCTCGAGACACAGGGCATCGACGCGCTCGTCATCCTGCCTTCGGACCCGGATCCGCTCGTCAACGCCATCAAGGAAGTCAAGGGCAAGGGTAAGTTCGTGACGCTCGTCGACCGTGCGCCGAGCAACAACGACAATTCCGTCCGTGATCTCTATGTCGCCGGCAACAATCCGGCACTCGGCCAGACGGCGGGCGAATACATCAAGGCGACCACGCCGGACGCGCAGGTCGTCGTCATCCGCGGTCTGCCGATCCCGATCGATCAGCAGCGCCAGGATGGTTTCGACAAGGGCATTGCAGGCTCGAAGGTCAAGGTTCTCGACCGCCAGTACGGCAACTGGAACCGCGACGACGCCTTCAAGGTCATGCAGGACTATCTGACCAAGTTCCCGAAGATCGACGTGGTCTGGTGTCAGGATGACGACATGGCTGTCGGCGTGCTGCAGGCGATCGATCAGGCCAAGCGCACCGATATCAAGTATATCGTCGCCGGCGCCGGCTCGAAGGACATGGTCAAGAAGGTCATGGACGGCGACAAGCTGATCCCGGTCGACGTGCTCTATCCGCCGGCAATGGTCGGCACGGCCATGGAGCTGACCGCTGCCAACTTCTACAATCAGGTACCGGTTCGCGGCAATTACATCCTCGATGCGACGCTCGTCACGAAGGACAATGCCAAGGACTTCTACTTCGCCGATTCACCGTTCTGATCGGTCGTGCTGAACAGATACGCCCGCCGGTTTCGGCGGGCGTTTTTTATGGGTGTGCCGCCTTGTTTCTCACTGGGGCGATAATTTTGCGGCACGTACCTCTTGCCGCCAGCGGCCGGCCGTGATTAGGTCACCAGGCATTCGACTTTCATCCTGACGGCCCTATAGTTTTTTGAGGCAACGGTATCCCAACCACCTCGAATACGGGTCGGAATGGTATCGGAAACGTTTACAGAACGCGACTAGGGAGGAATTAGCTATGAAGACGATCAAGGGCCCCGGCCTGTTTCTCGGACAATTCGCAGGCGACACCGCGCCGTTCAATTCGTGGGATTCGATCACGAAATGGGCTGCCGATGCCGGCTATGTCGGCGTGCAGGTTCCGACCTGGGCAGGCCAGCTCATCGACCTGAAGAAGGCGGCCTCCTCCAAGGATTATTGCGACGAGTTTGCCGGTATCGCCCGCTCGAACGGCGTCGAGGTCACCGAGCTATCAACCCATCTGCAGGGTCAGCTCGTCGCAGTGCATCCGGCCTATGACGAAGCCTTCGACGGCTTTGCGGCGCCGGAAGTGCGCGGCAATCCGAAGGCACGGCAGGAATGGGCTGTCGAGCAGGTGAAGATGGCGCTGACGGCCTCGAAGCATCTCGGCATCAAGGCGCATGCGACCTTCTCCGGCGCGCTCGCCTGGCCCTTCATCTATCCCTGGCCGCAGCGCCCCGCCGGCCTCGTCGAAACCGCCTTCGAAGAGCTCGCCCGCCGCTGGACGCCGATCCTCAATCATGCCGACGAAAACGGCGTCGACGTCTGCTACGAGATCCATCCGGGCGAAGACCTGCATGACGGCATCACCTTCGAGATGTTCCTGGAGCGCGTGAAGAACCACCCGCGCGCCAACATGCTCTATGATCCCTCGCATTATGTCCTACAGTGCCTCGATTATCTTGACAACATCGACATCTATAAGGACCGGATCAAGATGTTCCACGTCAAGGACGCGGAGTTCAATCCGACCGGCCGCCAGGGTGTCTATGGTGGCTACCAGGGCTGGGTCGAGCGCGCAGGCCGCTTCCGTTCGCTCGGCGACGGCCAGGTCGATTTCGGCGCCGTGTTCTCGAAGATGACAGCCAATAATTTTGACGGCTGGGCCGTGGTCGAATGGGAATGCGCGCTGAAGCATCCCGAAGACGGTGCGCGCGAAGGCGCCGAATTCGTCAAGGCGCACATCATCCGCGTCACCGAGAAGGCCTTCGACGATTTCGCCGGCAGCGGGACGGATCAGGCGGCCAACCGGCGCATGCTGGGGCTGTAGTCCGAAGCCTTCGCCCCGCACATGCGGGGAGAAGGTGGGCTCGAACGGTTGAGCGGAGCGAAATCGTTTGAGGACGGATGAGGGGCCTTCTCGATATTTTCGCCAATTCAGAGCTTGCAGCAGGCTCGGCCCCTCACCCTAGCCCTCCCCCCGCAGGCGGGGAGAGGGGACGATTGCGGCAGGCGATCGCGTTCAAACAATTCAATTCTCAGGAGGACAGAAATGGCAATCGAAGGATCATCGAAACAGGCGCGGGAGCCGCGCATTCGGCTTGGCATGGTTGGCGGCGGCGCTGGCGCGTTTATCGGAGCGGTGCACCGTATCGCCGCGCGCATTGACGACCAGTTCGATCTTATTGCGGGTGCGCTCTCGTCTTCGCCGGAGAAGGCATTGGCTTCCGGCCGCGATCTCGGTCTAGATCCCACGCGCACCTATTCCAGCTATCGCGACATGGCGATCCGCGAAGCCAAGCTGAAGAACGGCATCGAGGCGGTTTCGATCGTCACGCCGAACCACGTTCACTACGATGCGGCCAAGGAATTCCTGCGGCGCGGCATCCACGTCATCTGCGACAAGCCGCTGACGTCGAATCTTGCCGACGCTAAGAAGCTGAAGAAGGTCGCCGACGAGAGCGGCGCGCTCTTCATCCTCACGCATAACTACACCGGCTATCCGATGGTTCGTCAGGCGCGCGAGATGATCGCCAATGGCGAGCTCGGCGATATCCGCATCGTACAGGCGGAATATCCGCAGGACTGGCTGACGGAAAATATCGAGCAGTCCGGCCAGAAGCAGGCGGCATGGCGCACCGATCCGGCTCAGTCCGGCGCCGGCGGCTCCACCGGCGATATCGGCACGCATGCCTATAACCTCGCCTCCTTCGTCACCGGCCTTGAACTCGACAGCCTTGCCGCCGATCTCGACAGCTTCGTCGAAGGCCGCCGCCTCGATGATAACGGCCATGTGCTGCTGCGCTTCAGGGCGAAGGGCAAGGAAAAGCCGGCAAAGGGCATGCTCTGGTGCAGCCAGGTGGCGCCCGGCCATGAGAATGGCCTGAAGCTCCGCGTCTACGGCACCAAGGGCGGCATCGAATGGACGCAGGCCGATCCGAACTATCTGTGGTACACGCCGTTTGGCGAACAGAAGCGGCTGATTACCCGCAACGGCGCCGGCTCCGGTGCTGCCGCAGCGCGCGTCTCGCGCATCCCGGCGGGTCATCCTGAAGGTTATCTGGAAGCGTTCGCCACGATCTATACCGAGGCTGCGCGGGCCATCAACGCCCGCAAGAAGGGCGTGGCGATCGATCCGGCCGTGGTCTATCCGACTGTCGATGATGGCGTGAAGGGTGTGGCCTTTGTCGAAGCCTGCGTCGCTTCCTCGAAGCGCAACGGCGCCTGGGTCAGGCTCTAAGCTTAGATGAGGTTCGAGGCGGTGAAACCGCCTCGAACCTGCTCATTCAGGCAGCGATGTCTTGCTTGCGCTTCGCAAGGGCGTCGATGCTCAGCGGGCCACCGCCAGCTCCGACAAGAAACAGAAAGATGAAGCAGAACAGGATAGCTGCGGCGCCGCCGTTCTGTGCTGGATAAAAGCTCTGCGGCGCATGACGCAAGAAATAGGCGAAGGCCATCAGGCCTGACAATACGAAGGCGGCGATCCGCGTCTTGAAGCCGATCAGGACGAGGAAGCCGAGGGTCAGTTCAAGCAGGCCGGCGATCCAGGGAAGCGATCCGACGGCCGGCACGGCTTCGACTGCCGGGAAATGCAGCACCTTCTGCGTTCCATAGCTGAACAGCACGAGCGAGGCGACTATGCGCAGGAGGCTCAGCAGATGAGGTTGAAAAGCGTGGAGCGCAGGGAGCATTTGTATCCTTTCGTTGTCAAGTTTGAGTGCTACCCTCAATTGATCCGTGCCCAAAAGACAAGTCAAGACTGTTGACATTGATGTTATCGCTCACGCGGAATCCCGAGCAAGGCCATTAGCCGGCTCGGTTTTTCGACACCTGCAACGTTGCAGTTTTCCGATACCGGCACTGTACTTTGTCGCGCAGGTTGGTTAAACCGCCGCCAATGAAGCCACAACAGACGGGATTTTCATCATGATCGATCCGAAGCTTCTTGCCGATCGCTTCCCCGGCGACTTCACATTCGGCGTTGCCACCGCTGCATTCCAGATCGAAGGCGCCACCAAGGCCGATGGCCGCAAGCCATCCATATGGGATGCCTTCGCCAACATGCCGGGTCGTGTCTATCAGCGCCACAATGGCGACGTTGCCTGCGATCACTATAATCGGCTGGAGCAGGATCTCGATCTGATCAAGGAGATGGGTGTAGAAGCCTATCGCTTCTCGATCGCATGGCCGCGCATCATTCCCGACGGCACCGGCCCGGTCAACGAAGCCGGCCTCGATTTCTACGATCGCCTCGTCGACGGCTGCAAGGCAAGGGGCATCAAGACCTTTGCGACCCTCTACCATTGGGATCTGCCGCTGACGCTCGCCGGCGACGGCGGCTGGACGGCGCGCTCGACGGCACATGCTTTCCAGCGCTATGCCAAGACCGTCATGAGCCGCCTCGGCGACCGTCTGGATTCCGTTGCCACCTTCAACGAGCCCTGGTGCATCGTCTGGCTGAGCCACCTCTACGGCGTTCATGCGCCGGGCGAACGCAACATGCAGGCGGCCCTCTATGCCATGCACTATATGAACCTTGCCCACGGTCTCGGCGTCGAGGCGATCCGCTCCGTAGCGCCGAAGGTGCCCGTTGGTATCGTGCTCAATGCCGCATCCATCCTGCCGGGCTCCGATCGGCCCGAAGATCTGGCTGCGGTCGAGCGTGCCCATCAGTTCCACAACGGCGCCTTCTTCGATCCGATCTTCAAGGGCGAATATCCTAAGGAATTCGTCGAGGCGCTTGGCGATCGCATGCCGGTCATCGAGGATGGCGATCTCAAGACCATCAATCAGAAGCTCGATTGGTGGGGCCTGAACTATTACATGCCGATGCGCGTCTTCGATGACTCTTCCAAGAGCGGCGATTTCCCCTGGGCGAAGGAAGCTCCGCCCGTCAGCGACGTGAAGACGGATATCGGCTGGGAGGTCTATGCGCCGGGCCTGAAACACGTCGTCGAGGACCTCAACAAGCGCTACGAGCTGCCGGAGTGCTACATCACCGAGAACGGCGCCTGTTACAATATGGGCATCGTCAACGGCGAGATCGACGACCAGCCGCGCCTCGATTACTATATCGAGCATCTCGGTATCGTCGCCGACCTCATCAAGGACGGCTACCCGATGCGCGGCTACTTCGCCTGGAGCCTGATGGACAATTTCGAATGGGCGGAAGGCTATCGCATGCGCTTCGGCCTGGTGCATGTCGATTACGAGACGCAGGTGCGCACGATCAAGAAAAGCGGCAAATGGTATCGCGAGCTCGCGGGCCACTTCCCGAGGGGCAATCATAAGGCGGATTGATCCGCCAGCCCTTCGACCGTGGTGTTGGGCGTCGCCCGAATCGATGCAGCCTGTTAGGATTCGCGCATGACCCCGCGCCCGCTTTTCCTTTATGCCCTCTGCGGTAGTCAGCGGCAGGTTTCGACCAGCCGCCGGCTGCTGGAAGCTCTGCAGCTCGCATGCCCTGAGGGCATCACCATTGAGATCTGCGATCTGATCGGCGACCTGCCGATCTTCAATCCGGATCACGAGGGTGAGAAAACGCCGCCTGTTGTCGAGAAACTCGCAGAAAAGATCCGGAAGGCGGATGGCCTGATCGTGTCCTGTCCGGAATATGCACACGGCATACCAGGAGGGTTCAAGAATGCGCTCGATTGGCTGGTGTCGCGTGACGAGGTGCCGTTCAAGCCGCTGATGTTCGCGCATGCATCGCATCGCGGCGACCTCGTTCTGGAGCAGCTCGCGGACGTGCTGCGAACCATGTCGCTGCGCATCGTATCCGAGGCCTTTCTGCGCCTGCCGATTGCGGGCAAGAGCGATGAGCTGCAGGCGGAAGCTCTTGCGGAGGCACGGGATAACGATTTGTTGCTCACTAGCCTCAGCCGTTTCGCGGACGCGATTTCCGCCGAAGGGTGAATTCTCCCCATATCGGCAAATATACAACTCTTTCCTGTAGGAATCTCGAATTCGCCTTAACCGTTTATTGAAGTCCTGACGGCAGACTTTCGCCCCAAGGAGAAAAGACCTTGGGAGCAGGTATCGAGTCATTGCGGCATAGTACGCAGGTCGGTCGTCATTCTATCGTGACGGCCGTTTTGATTACTTTCGCAGTGGTCGTTGCCGTGGTGACTTTGATGGTGCTCACCGCGATCGGTCGTGTGGCCGATTATTCCAACAAGCTGGATGACGAGCGCTCCTGGGAGACGACGGTCGGCGCGCTCAAGACCTTTCAAGGGCAGCTCGAAGCCACCTTGCACGACCACTCCGCGCGCAACGATGCCGCGCGCAGCGTCTACGGGCGGGATGACCGCGGCTGGGTTGCCGGCAATTACGGCGATATATCCTCCAACGGTGCCCTGTTCGACACGGCGGTCATTGTCGATGACAACAATAAGCCGATCGTTGCCTATCATGACGGCGAGCGAATGACCGAGAATGTCGAGGACGTTCTCGGAACCGCCGTTTGGGCCCTGGTCGATCAGGCGCGCACCACGCGCATCACCGGAGTCCCCGAGGCGGGCGGTTACATCATGACCAGCCACGGCATTGCCGCTGCCGCGGCCGCGACGATCCGGGAGAGATCCGGCCGCATTCCCGTTCCCGAAGGTCAGCGACGCTACCTCATCCTCGTGCGCTACCTCGATGCTGCACGGATCAAGATGCTCTCCAATACCTATGTCATCAGCGGTTTGAAGCTGATGCCGCCGGAGACCGTGGCGCGATATGCCGTGTCGATCGTCGATCCGCTCGGCAAATCTTTGGGGCGGCTGGTCTGGAATTCACGCGAACCCGGCGATCTCAGCTATCAACAGGTTCGCCCGCTGGTGCTTGGTGCGCTGGGCCTAGTCGGCCTGTTCTTCGTCGTGCTGCTGATCCTGGGATCGCTGGCGGGGCGCCGGCTGCGGGCGGAGGAGGTCCAGGCGCGCCAGGGCTCCCTGCGCGATCGTCTGAGCGGCCTTCTCAATCGCGAGGGGCTGCGGCTCGATGTGGATCGGCTGGTCGAGAGGGCGCGCAGCGACGGCAGCAATGTTCTGCTGCTTTATCTCGATCTCGACGGGTTCAAAGAAATCAACGATGCCTATGGGCATGGCACCGGCGACCAGCTTATCCGCGCCGTGGCGGCCGGGCTGAGCGTGCTCGTTCCCGCGCAGGCATCGCTGGCACGTCTTGGCGGCGATGAATTCGCCATCGTCTTCCCGACAAAGGAGCTTAACGACGCGCCAGCCCTGCGGCTTGCCGAACAGGTTCTGGATTTTCTGTCGGAGCCATTGGAGATCGGCCGTCGCGTGGTCGTCGTCGGCGCCAGCATCGGTATCGCAAGCTCCCAGGAAGGCCGCACAGACCGGGAGGAACTGGTGCGGCGCGCCGATCTTGCCATGTACAAGGCCAAGGAGGCCGGCCGCGCTCGCATGGCCTGCTATGAGACGGCCATGGACGCGCATCGCGAAGAACGCAACGCATTGGAACTCGATCTGCGCCGTGCGATCGAGACGGAGGAACTGACGGTCGCCTACCAGCCGCTGGTTGATGCGTCGAGCTGCGAAATGACCGGTGTCGAAGCGCTCGTGCGATGGAACCGTCCGGGTCACGGACCGATTTCGCCCGAGGCATTCATCCCGGTCGCCGAAACATCGGGACTGATCGAGGCGCTCGGGCTGCTCGTGCTGCGCAGAGCATGCGAAGCGGCGCAGCAATGGCCGGAGCTACGGGTGGCCGTCAATGTCTCGCCCGGGCAATTCCGCAATCCCGCCTTTGCCGATTACGTTCGCAACGTCCTGAACAGCACGGGGATCGAAGCCGGGCGCGTGACGCTGGAAATCACCGAAGGCTACATCATTCAAAATCCGGAACGCACGCGCCAGTCGATCGAGCGGCTAAAGGCGCTCGGCGTCAAGGTGGCGCTGGACGATTTCGGGTCGGGCTTCTCGTCCATCGGCTATCTGCGCCAGTTCGGTTTCGATCGTATCAAGATCGACCGCTCGCTGACGATGAACGTGCTGGAGGACAGCCGCGCCCGCGAGATGTTGCGGGCAACGGTAGCGCTCGCCCGCTCGCTCGACATTCCTGTGACTGCCGAGGGTATCGAGATCGAAGAGCAGGGACGGGCGCTGCAGAATTTCGGCTGCGACGAGCTGCAGGGCTATTTCTACGGAAAGCCGATGCCGGAAGCCGAGATCAGCAAGCGGCTTTCCATTCAGAATGCTGCGGCACTGGACGAAGAGCGCGGCGCCGCAGCTTAAAGCGCGTCGCGATCTTTCAAATTCGCTCCGTGCGCTTTAAGC
This sequence comes from Martinezella miluonensis, assembly GCF_900094545.1. Taxonomy (GTDB): domain Bacteria; phylum Pseudomonadota; class Alphaproteobacteria; order Rhizobiales; family Rhizobiaceae; genus Rhizobium; species Rhizobium miluonense. Next base: position 79,842 of record NZ_FMAH01000017.1, on the reverse strand, counting down.
TTTTCATATTTCGCATGTCGTTATTGCAAAACCGCCGTACACTTTTGCGCGACATGCTTTAAGTTTCTCAGCCGATATGCTGCTGGCCGCGCCTGCGGGCGAGCGCGATCTGGCGCTGCCTTTCACGGTAACGTTCGCGGTCTTCCTCGCTGCGCTCATGATAGCAATGGCTGCAGGAGACGCCCGCCTCGTAGAAGGGCGATGTGACTTCTTCCGCGGTGATCGGGTTGCGACAGGCGTGGCAGAGCTTGTGGTTGCCTTCCTTCAGCCCATGCTCGACCGAGACGCGCTCGTCGAAGACGAAGCAGGCGCCCTCCCAAAGGCTTTCTTCTGCCGGCACTTCCTCGAGATATTTCAGGATGCCACCCTTGAGATGATAGACCTCGTCGAAACCCTGCTGCTTCATGAAGGCCGTCGCCTTTTCGCAGCGGATGCCGCCGGTGCAATACATGGCGATCTTCGGCTTGTTGTGCAGGCCGGTGTTCTCGCGCACCCATTCCGGGAATTCGCGGAAGGTCTTGGTCTTCGGGTCGACCGCGCCCTTGAAGACGCCGATGGCGGTCTCGTAGTCGTTGCGGGTGTCGATGACGATGGTGTCGGGATCGGAGATCAGCGCGTTCCAATCCTTCGGCGCGATATAGGTGCCGACGACCTGGGTGGGATCGATATCCTCGACGCCCATGGTGACGATCTCTTTCTTGAGCTTCACCTTGATGCGCACGAAAGGCATTTTCGATGCACGGCTTTCCTTGTGCTCGAGACCGGCAAATTCCGGCTGGGCGCGCAGGAAGGAGAGCACGGTGCCGATGGCAGCATCCGTGCCGGCAATCGTGCCGTTGATGCCTTCATGCGCGAGCAGCAGCGTGCCCTTGACGCCATTTTCCTCGCAGAGCGCAAATAGAGGCTCACGCAGGCTTTCGAAGCGCGGGAAGGAAACGAAATGATAGAGCGCGGCAACAAGAAATGCGCCGGTCGCCTCGCGCCGTGGGTTGGAAAGGATGTCGGTCATGGCGGGGAAATACAATTTTGTGGGCTTGCAGGCAATCGGGATTTGCGTTGAAGGCCGGCATTGCTGGTGCAAGCGGCACAAACTGTCAAGAAAACGGGCTGGAAAGCCGATTTGACCACCGTTGCTTAGAGGTCGCCTGCTTCAATCCGCCGCTTCCAGCCAGAGCCGTTTGATGGTTCGCGCCTCGCATTCGGGCTTGTCGGCAAAAACCCAATGGGCTCGGCTCAATGCTTCCTCGCGGGCGATCTGCTGCCGGGAGATGATCGCCTCCAGCAGACGGGCGCGATCGTCGTTGCTGTCGAAGAGCTGCGGCTCGCGGTCCGCGACGCCGGACAGGATCGACAGATCGAGATAGCGGCCGAGCACATCGACCAGTGCCTTGGCCTCAAGCTGTTTGGCATGCATGGCGGCCGGCCAGATGTCCCGCAGCAGCATATGGTTCATCCAGCAGTCCTGGCTGCGTTTGCGCAGGTCATGAAAGCTCTCCACATGCGCATCGGTGTCGCCGCATTCGCAGAATGCCTCTATCGCCTTGCGGCCGTTCGTGCGCCAGCTCTTCCGGAGCAGCCGCGCCGCATCGCGCTTTCCGCATTCGATCGAAATACCCTTCACCGCTTCGATCGCTTCGCCACAAGTGGCGATTGCCGCCTGTGCCTTGTCTTCAAGGTCGCTCTCTTCTTGGGATAGGCGGTCGCGCCGGGCGGTCAGCACTTCGCTGACGCGGGACAATGCCTGCTGCTCGTCGGCTGAGGTCGCCGTTTCCTGAAGATAGTGGCTGACCTCGATCAATGCCGTGGCGTCACGTACGCCTGAGAGCGTGCGCGCCATGTCGCGAAGCCGGCCATTTTCCTGCCGCTGAAATTCCCGGGCGACCGGAGCGATCAATCGATAGAGGGCGCGTACGCGCTTGATATTCTTGCGAGCGTCGTGGACCGCTTCGTGCAGACCCTGGGGGCGATCTTTGAGTACGGCTATCGCCTTGCCGAGTTGGTGTGCGGCGACCCTATGCACCTCGCCATCAAGCGCCCGGTCAGGCCGTATGCGATAGCTCATCGTACTCCTGCTCGAACTGGGTCGCGAGCGCCTGGTTGGAATAGCGGTATTCGCCGGTCACTTCGCGACCGATCCAGTCCGGCAATTCCGGTTTGTCGTTTTCGTCTTCCATCTCCACCTCGGCGATCACGAGGCCGCAATGAGCGCCGCGGAAGACGTCGATCTCCCAGACGAATCCCTTGAAAGGCACCTTATGGCGGGTTTTCTCGATGACGAGGCCGATCGACGCTCCCAGTAATTCCTCAGCCTCCGGGATGGGGATCTCATATTCGAACTCGTCACGCGTCATCGCCTTGCCGATCTTGATGGTCAAGGTGGCAACGCTCTCGTTCGTCAGCCTGATGCGCACTGAACGGCCATCCATGGAAGCGATGTATCCCTGCCGCAGAATGAGCCTCTCCGACACAAAATTCCGCCAATGATCGCCGCGCACCAGAAACTTTCGCTCGATCTCTTTTGCCATGCGTTTGACATGCTCCACCGGCACAGATTGAGCCAGCCTATAGCAAGTCTTGACGAATTCCTACCCATCGCAGCGAGAGTGAGCTTTTGTCTCGACAAGCACCTCCGGGAAGGCTATTCGAAAGCCGGATTTCAATCGTTTTAAGGGAGCGCACCGACCATGGGCGAGAAAACCGCGAAGCTTCTTTCCATTCTGAAATTGCAGCCGGTCGTGCCGGTGCTGATCGTCGACGATGCGAAATCGGCCGTTCTTCTTGCCCGGGCGCTGGTCGCCGGCGGCCTGAAGGCGATCGAAATTACCTTGCGTACCGCGGGCGCGCTCGATGCCATCCGTGCCGTGGCCGAGGAAGTGGAAGGTGCCGAAGTCGGTGCCGGCACGATCCTGAACGTTGCGCAGTGGGACGCGGCCGTCGAAGCCGGCTCCAAGTTCATCGTCAGCCCGGGCACGACGCAGGAGCTTCTCGACACTGCCCGCTCCTCGCATGTGCCGCTGCTGCCGGGCGCTGCCACGGCAAGCGAAGTCATGGCGCTGCGGGAAGAAGGCTATACGGTGCTGAAGTTCTTCCCCGCCGAGCAGGCCGGAGGCGCGGCCTATCTCAAGGCTTTGTCCTCGCCGCTTGCTGGCACGGTCTTCTGCCCGACCGGCGGCATCTCGCTGAAGAATGCCCATGACTACCTGTCGCTGCCGAACGTCATCTGCGTCGGTGGTTCCTGGGTCGCGCCGAAGGAACTGGTCGCTGCCGGCGACTGGGCCGGGATCACCAAGCTTGCCGCCGAGGCTGCGACACTCAAGGGCTGATAAGTCGCTTCCATTCGATTTCGAAGGCGCGCGTGGATCATGCGCGCCTTTTTCTTTGTCGCGGATTATTTGTATTTGCGGTTGCGCTTCCTATCTCCCTGTCACCATCGCTAGGACGGAAGGAGCACCACATGATCGATGCCCGCAAGCTGCTGGACCAGTTTTTAGGGTCGCAGGTCCCTGGTATGCAGGGAAGCGTTAAGGACAAGGCGACCGAGGTCATCAATCTCGCCCGCGACAATCCGATGGCAACGAGTGCGATTGCTGGCGTGCTGCTTGGGACGAAGACCGGGCGTCAGGTCGCCGGCAATGCGTTGGCGCTCGGCGGCCTCGCCGCCATCGCGGGGCTTGGCTACCAGGCCTACAAGAACTATCGCGACGGCAGTCAGCCGCAGCCCGCGCCGCAGTCGGACTCACGGGCCGCCCCGCAGGCCGAGCCGCAGTTCCTGCCGCCGCCGTCGAATTCCGGTTTCAGCACCGCGCCGGCTATTGCCAGCAACGATTTTACGCTCTCCCTCGTCCGCGCGATGATCGCGGCTGCCCGTGCCGACGGTCATATCGACGACACGGAGCGCCAGCGCATTCTCGGCAAGGTGCAGGAGGCTGGCGTCGGATCCGAGGCGGAGGCCTTCTTCCAGCGCGAACTTGCCAATCCCGTCGATCTCGACGCCATCGTTGCCTCGGCAAAGACGGAGGAGCAGCGGGTGCAGGTTTATACGGCATCGCGGCTGACGATCGAGCCTGATTCACGGGCCGAGCGCGGCTATCTGGACCTGCTGGCCGGCCGGCTCGGTCTGCCCGACGCGCTGGTCGATCACATCGAGGCGACGGTCGCGGGCGCCAAGGTCTGAGCCTGATCGGTTGCGGCCGGTTGCCTTTCATCGGCGGCTGGCCTAAGCCTTCGCCGAAACACTTCATGGCGTGCTAGAGCCTTTCCGCTTTTCTTCGAATCGCGAAAAAGCTCTATCTTTTTGTTTTTACGCAATTCCGGACGGAAAACCGTTATGCACTTTTCCTGGAATTGCTTTGGGGATCGGCGATTTGACGGACAAGAAAAGCGACACCCGCTCGGCAGCGATCGCGGCAGGGGTTATTTTACTGGTCGCGACGGCCGTGCTTTATCTGATGCCGAACGTCATCGTCTGGCTCGGAACGATTTCGCCGTGGCTCGGCACCGGATTCGGCGTGCTGGTCATCCTCGCCTTCTTCTTCGTCTTCTGGCTGAGGGCGCGCTATCAGCGTCGCAGGGAGCGGTAAGCCGCCGTCAGCTCTGGAGTGAAGCGCCGAGCAGAATGACGCCGGTGCAGACGACCAGCAGCGCGCCGAGGATCTCGATGCTGTTGCCGACCCATGCCGAAAGCGTCGAGCCCCTGCCGGTGAAGCGCATGGCGGTGCCTTTCGCGAAAACCGCGATGATCGCGAGCAGCGAAACGGTCAGCGCCGTGCCGATCGACATGGCGAGCACGGACAGCAACCCGCCGAGATAGAGCCCGTTCAGCATCGAAAAGGTCATGACCAGCAGCGCGCCGGAGCAGGGACGCAGGCCGACGGCGATGATGGCCGACCAGGCTTCGCGGACGCTGAATTTCTCGTTCGACAGCATCTTCGGATCGGGAAGATGGTCATGGCCGCAGGCTTCGCAGTAGGCGCCATCGCCCGTCGCGTGGGCGGGATCGTAGCATTGATAGCCGCCGGCGGCAGGCGTGGCAGCCGCACGGCTGCGGGAGAAGCCCCTTACCGAATCCGTGCCGGTTGCGGCCCCTTCAAAGAGCGACAGGCTGATCGGTCCGGCCGATGTCGCGAGCTGGATCTCGCGGCGCCGCGCCCGGCTTTGAAGCATCGCCCGCACTTTGCGGAACAGAAGCCAGCAGCCGAACAGGATGACCATGACGAAGCTTGCGATCTCCATGGCGTTGGTGGCCATCGTCATGGTGATGCCGGAGCCGCGCAGGACGAAATAGGCGGCGCCAACGACGAGGACGGCGACGAGGCCCTGGATGAGGGCCGAGACGAAAGAGATGCTGATGCCGCGCTTCAGTTCGATCTCGTTGGCGACCATGTAGGAGGAAATGACCGCCTTGCCGTGGCCGGGGCCGGCTGCATGAAAAATGCCGTAGGCAAACGAGAGGCCGATCAAGGTCCAAAGCTGCCAGGGGTCCTGACGCATGGCTTCGATCGATTTGGTCAGCGCGCGATAGAAAGCCTGCTGCTCGTAATTCACATAAAGTAAGATCGGCGCAAGCGGGCCGCCGATCGGCTGGAAGCTCGGCTCTGCCGTGCCGACGCCGAGCGGCGAACCCGCGGCATGTGCAAGGCCGGCGGCTGCCAGAAGGACGAGCGTTGCAGCCGGAGCGAGCTTTCCTATTCTCGAAATCAGCATTGGACGTCTATCCGCGTTGCGAAGAGTTTCGACATCGTCGTCCCCGTCGGATCGTTGAAGAAGGCATCCGTCAAGGTTGACTTGTTTTCGGCGATGACTTCATCCGGGTTCGGGCGCACGACCTTCTGCGTACAGCTTTTGAAGGCTTCGCCTTCCGTCACCAGCTCCTTGTCGCTCGGGAAATCGATCGATGTGTAGAGCGTGGGGTCGTAGATGCCGAAGCCGAGCTTGTTGCCCTTCGCCAGTGGCATTGGTTCCGCCGGCCTGACGGCGAAGAACATCAGAAGCTGACCATCGCGAAAGTCGACATTGATGATGTCTGGCTTCTGCACTTTGATCGTTTTGCCGTTGAGCGTCAGGTTGGCGTAGTAGTCGTATTCGGCGAGGGATTCCCGCACGGTCTTGCCGACTTCCTTCAGCTCGTCCGGATCGAGCTTCAGATTGGTGTTCTTGTCGAAATCCATCAGCACCGAGGAGGAAAACACCTCGTCGAAGCGCCAGACGTTGCGCAGCTCCTGCACATTGCCATCAGGCCCTGACAGTACTTCAAGCCGCGCTTCCACGAAAATATGCGGATGCGCTGAAGCAACAGCCGGCGCAAGCAGCAGGCCGCCGGTCAAGGCGACAGCGTGAACGATCGTGGATTTTCTCATGCGTCCGATGTGCTTCGTGAGCATTGATTCACTTCGACTTCTGGTCAGGAAATGAGACGGAATTGGGACCGGCCGGCGGAACCGGTATCAAAACCAATTCAAGGCGATTCATTCAAGTATTTGATCTCGCAATACCTGCCGAGAAGAAGAGATTCATTTTGCGAAGAACAAGTCCGTTGATGCGTTGACCTGACGAGCGTGTAAGAATTAGCGTAACTCAAAGCAAGCTTGTTTTGTTAGGATCTGTCTTTGTCTGACGCCCCTCGGGGTTAGCGGGCGCCATGCTTTCCGTCCGTCGCTTTTGCAAGAAGCGGCGGACCGCAGGATCTATTTCCAGCGCAATCGCTTGGTCATAGGCCTCGCGTGCCGCCAATATCTCCCCTGTTCTTGCATGAAGTTCGGCTCGCGCTGCCCAATAGGGTTGATACTCGCTAAGCCGACTACCGGGATCCAGCCTCGGCAGCGCCGCCAGCCCTGCGGCCGCGCCGCGCGTCTGCGCCACGGCGATCGCGCGATTGATGGCCGCCACCGGCGAGCCGGTAATTGCGCAGAGGCCATCATAGAGACGTTCGATCGCCACCCAATCAGTCTTGCCTGTTCGGCGTCGCGCGACATGGGCCGATTGGATTGCCGCTTCCAATTGATAGCGGTCGAAGGCGTCAAATGAACTGGCGTGAATAAGCAACCTCTCAGCTTCGTCGATCAACTCTTCATCCCAAAGAGCAGGATCCTGATTGGCCAGCGGTACGAATTCGCCGGCCGAACTGCGCCGAGCCTCAAGCCGCGCATGTGAATAGAGCATCAGCGCAAGCAGGCCGAGCGCTTCAGCCTCCTCCGGTAAGAGCGCGACGATCAGCCGGCCGAGCCAAATCGCCTCCTCGGCCAGGTTACGCAGGCTAGCATCGGCGCCGGCCGGATCACTCCAGCCTTCCGTATAGACCGCATAGACCGCCTCCAGAACTGCGCCAAGGCGCCCGCGCATGTCTGCCTTGTCGGGCACGCGCAAAGGAATCTTGGCGCGTCGAATCCTGTTTTTGGCCCGCGCCAGGCGCTGGCCCATTGCCGCCGGTGAGACCAGGAAGGCGGAACCGATTGTCTGTGCGTCAAACCCGAGGATCGTCTGCAGGATCAGCGGCGCTCTGATTCCAGGCTGTATTACCGGATGCGCGCAAGTGAACATCAGAGCAAGGCGCTCGTCGGGAATTTCCGGCGTTTGGCTCGCCGTTGCCTCCAGCTCCTCCGCCATGAGCCGAAGATGTTCAGAGGCGGCGGCGCTGACCCGTCCGCGTCGGATGGCGTCGATCATCTTGCGCCGGGCAACGGCAAGCAGCCAAGCCTCGGGGTTATGCGGCGCGCCATTGATTGGCCAATCGGCCAGGGCGGAGGCAAAAGCCTCCGACAAGGCGTCTTCGGCGCCGGCCACATCGCGCGTGCGCGCCGCGAGAATGGCGACCAGTTTGCCATAGCTTCGGCGCGCAACCGCCTCGGCAGCCTTAATGGCCGGCTGGTCGTCTTCTCGCGACATGGCGTCAATAGACCATGAGAGGGCGAACCTCCACCGTGTCATGCTGAGCGCCCGGGCAACGGGCTGCCCAGAGGACGGCGCTGTCGAGATCAGCCGCCTCGATAAGATAGTAGCCGCCTAACTGCTCCTTGCTCTCGATATAGGGGCCGTTGAGAACCGAGGGCTTGCCATCCGGCGCACGCACCACGGTTGCCGTCGAGGAATCCTGCAATCCACTGCCTGCCAGGAACGCTCCGGCCTTTTTCAACACTTCCGTGTAGGCCGCATAGGCCGCAAACATCTCGGCCTTCTGCTCTTTCTTAGCATTCTTGTGTTCAGCTTCGTTCCAATACACCAACAGCATATATTGCATGACGCGTTCCTTTCTCGCGTTACGCGGAGCTTTAGTGCCCGCTGCAGCAGTGACGTTTGAACCGGCGCGATTTTGACAGGGCGCGGGGCGAAATTTCAACCGAGACAGAGTTGGAGGCATTTCCTCCTATAAACACGCGGGACATGAGCGATCGGCTGCAGGCCTTGCTGGTTTTGACAGCTGGAGTGTTCAGCCGTTCTTGCGGAACCAGTTGTGCAGGTAGTCCACAAAGATGCGCACCTTTGCCGGGAGGTAGCGTCGGTGCGGATAGACGGCATAAATGCCGCGGTCGGTCGGCAGATAGTCGTTGAACAAGGTCAGCAATTGTCCGCTTTCGATCGCCTTGCGACCGATAAAATCCGGGACGACGGCGATGCCAAGGCCCGAAAGCGCCGCGCGCAGCGTCGCATGCGGGCTGTTGACCTCGAGCGTGCCGTTGATGGCGACATTGAAAATGGTGCTGTCGGCATCGACGAAACGGATATTGCCTTGGGAGCGGGTGTTGGTGTCGATGATGAAAGGCACGCGCGTAAGGTCACTCGGATGCTCCAGCGCCGGATAGAGGTTGAGGAATTCCTCCGTCGCACAAAGGTGGACGCGGAAATCCGAGATCTTGCGGGCGATCATGCCTGAGTCTTCGAGCTTGGTGATGCGCACGGCAACGTCGAAGCCTTCCTCGATCAGATCGACGAAGCGATCGTCGGCGGCGATCTCCAGCGCCAGATCGGGATTTTCCTTGGCGAAGTCGATCAGCGATTGCCCGACCTCGGCGTCGACGAAGGTGCGCGGCACCGAAATGCGCAGCCGCCCCTTGAGCTGCTGATTGTTCTCGCGCACGAGGTCGGCGAGATTGTCGATCTCCTTCAAGATGTCGGAGGCGGTGCGATAATAAGTATGGCCGGCTTCCGTCATGGAGAACTGGCGTGTGGTGCGATTGAGCAGCAGCGCGCCAAGTTCGTCTTCGAGTTCGCGAACGTATTTCGAAAGCAGCGCCTTGGAGCGCCCGGTCCTGCGTGCGGCCGCCGAAAATCCTTCAGCCTCCACCACGTCTATAAAGGCGCGAATTCGGGTTAAAGTATCCATGGCAGAGCCCCCCGTTAACTGTTTCGAGATGTTGAACAAAATGCGCCGATTTGTTCAATTATTTTTTTAGGGCATGCGCGAAAAATTTTCTTGATTATTACCGCGAATGTTCCTATTTCCCGATCAGCCCAAAGTCGCACGTGCCCGTGGGTGTCCGCCGATCCTCGATGTGGTGAGAAAATCGGTAAGGTACCTGGAACTAACCCCTCCAGTCGCTATTTCGGCCAACCGAAAAATGCGAGGACATCTGAAGCAACGACGGTGCGGGCCTTTTTGTTCTCTCCCGGCTTTCCAACAGCCGGGGTTACTGAAGAGGCACACCTTCATTGCCGGAAGTGCGGTTGGGATTCTCCCTCCAATCCATGGCAGACAAAGCGAATTAGCGCCGCTTGCGGCACTCGTTCATCATCCGCGCTTCGCGCATTTGCATGGTACCGGGGTCTCCACCGGCTGGTTCCTAAGCAAATGAGCGTCGCCCTTTGTCCTCTGGGTCTTTCCCGGAGCTTTTGGAATTGAAAGGGAATTGACATGACCACGCAGCGTATTCGCGACTTTCTCGCTACCCGACGTCCGGATGGTCCTTGCCTGGTGGTCGATCTCGATGTCGTCCGCGATAATTTTCACGCTTTCCGTCATGCCATGCCGGACAGCGCCATCTACTATGCCGTCAAGGCCAACCCGGCTCCGGAAGTGCTGCGCCTGCTCGCAAGCCTCGGCTCCAATTTCGATTGCGCGTCCGTCGCTGAAATCGAAATGGCGCTCGATGCCGGTGCGACCGCTGCCCGCATCTCCTTCGGCAACACGATCAAGAAGGAGCGCGATATCGCCCGTGCGCATGCACTCGGTATCAACCTCTTCGCCGTCGACAGCCACGAGGAAGTCGAGAAGATTTCCCGTGCCGCTCCCGGCGCTCGCGTGTTCTGCCGCGTGCTGACGGATGGCGAAGGCGCCGAATGGCCGCTGTCGCGCAAGTTCGGCTGCGTTCCGCAGATGGCTGTCGACGTTCTCGTCTATGCTCATCAGCTCGGTCTGGAATCCTACGGCGTGTCTTTCCACGTCGGCTCGCAGATGACCAAGGTCGATGCCTGGGATGACGCTCTTGCCGATGCCAAGCGCGTTTTCGTTTCGCTCGCCAAGCAGGGCATTCACCTGCAGATGGTCAACATGGGCGGCGGTTTTCCGACCAAGTACCTGCGCGACGTTCCTTCGGCCGAAGCCTATGGCAAAGCGATCTTTGCGTCTCTGCGCGCCCATTTCGGCAATCAGATCCCGCACACGATCATCGAGCCCGGCCGCGGCATGGTCGGCAATGCCGGTGTGATCAAGGCTGAAGTCGTCCTGATTTCGAAGAAGTCGGACAACGATGCCGCTCGCTGGGTCTTTCTCGACATCGGCAAGTTCGGCGGTCTCGCCGAAACCATGGACGAGGCGATCCGCTACCCGATCCGCACGGAGCGCGACAGCGACGAAATGGAAGCCTGCGTCATCGCCGGCCCGACCTGCGATTCGGCCGACGTGCTCTACGAGAAGAACCTCTATCCGCTGCCGGTGACGCTCACCATTGGCGACGAGGTCCTGATCGAAGGCACCGGCGCCTACACCACGACCTACTCGGCTGTGGCATTCAACGGTTTCGACCCGCTGAAGGCCTACATCATCTAAGGCATGCATCCCGAAAAGTGCGAAGCGGTTTTCGGATAAGATCATGCCAAGGAAAAAACTCAGCGTCGGCTGAGTTCTGATATCGCCGCCCCCGTAGCCAATCGGGGCGGCACCCTCACAATAGTTCGTCACCGCCGCTGATAACGGTATTGGGCACGGGAGGCCAAGATGGCCGCTGTTCTTGATTCTGTCCGCGCATTTTTTGCGCCGTCCACTTTCACTCTTGACCTGGAAAACGCAGGCGATGTCGTTGCGCGCGAAAACCTGCTGGATCGCGCCATGGGCGCCGGTCGCCGCAAGAAGTCGTCGGAAAAGCTGCGCCAGGGCCGCATCCCGGCCGAAGGCCTGGCGCTAGTCGCGCGCGATCGGGCCGGCCATGTCATCGGCACGGTTCGCCTGTGGAACATCGAAGCCGGCGTCGACCGCGAGACCCGCCCGGTCGATGCGCTGCTGCTAGGCCCGCTGGCCGTCGATCCGGCATATGAAGGCAAGGGTGTCGGCTCGGCGCTGATGCGCGCGGCCATCATGGAAGCGAAGAAGCGTGAGCACGGCGCGATCCTGCTCGTCGGCGATGCGCCTTACTATGAGCGCTTCGGCTTCTTCGCTTCGAAGACCCGCCATCTTGTCATGTCTGGGCCGTTCCAGCGCGATCGTTTCCTGGCTCTCGAGCTCAAGGAAGGCTGGCTCGACAGCGCCGCCGGCATCATCGTCGCCAGCGGTCGCAAGCTGGCTCAGCCGCCGATCTCCAAGGCAGCCTGAGGTCTTACTCCGCCTTCGCCCGTTGGGGCGGAGGCGTTTCTATCTGGCTGCCTTCACACTGTCCTTCGCCGGGTCATAGCCATCCGACAGCGTTCTCAGGAAGGCCACGACGTCGGCGATCTCGGCGTCGCTCAATGCTGGGGCATCGCCGAGCTTGCGGTTCATCGGCGCGTCGATGATGTCGATATTGGCCCGATACTGCGGCGGAAGGTCGTCGTATTTCACCACCTTGCCGCTTGCGTCCTTCGGGTAGATCTCTTCCGGATTGGTATCGCGCTTGACGTAAAAGCGGGTCACGTCCTCAAGCGTCCGGTAGACGCCATTGTGGAAGAAGACATGGCGGGTGGCGACATTGCGCAGCGTCGGCGTCTTGAACAGCCCGCAATTCTGCTGCTGGACGGAATAAGTATCGTTGCGCAGCGGGCCGCAAATGCCGGTGTCGTAATAATGGGCATCGGCATTCGCCGGAATGGCAGGATTGCGCGGCACGCCTAGAGCCTCGAACTCGAAATCGGTGAAGTTCGGCATTTGCCCGTCGCCGGTCATCTTGTCGAGATGACAGGAGGCGCAATTGCCCTTGTTCGCGTCGTCGAACAGCTTCAACCCCCGCGCTTCCGTGTCCGTCAGCACCGCCTTGCCGCGGAGATAATAGTCGTACTTGCTGGTGTAGGGATGGAAGGAGGGCTCCTCGATCTGATAGCGGGCGAGCGCGAAGCCGATCTCCGAAATCATCATATCCCGATCGTTGAGGACATTGTCGCCGAACAGCGCCGAAATGTCCTTGCCGTAACCCTTTTTCAGTTTCGCATAGACGGTCGCCACATCGGCATTCGCCATTTCGAAGGGAGAGATCATCGGCTGCAAGGCCTGTTCTTCCAGCGAATCGATTCGCCCATCCCAGAACATGCCGCCCCGCGGCACGAGGTTCGCGGCTGCCGCATCGGCCTTGACGGCCTGGGCGGTCAGTGGGCCGGCGACGCTGGCGGGCGCATTGGCCAGAGCCACACCCGATGCTTCGGTCATCGGAGACGCTTCCGCCGCCTCGTCGGCAGCGCTCTCCTCTCCGATCGAGAAGGAAGGCGTCGACGTCTTGTAGGCGAGGCTCGGTACCGCGCGGATGCCCGGCTGATCGAGATGCAAGCCACCGAGCTGGACGGCGAGACCGTTGGCCGGCGCGTAGTGGTTGGCCGGGTCGTGGCAGCTCGCGCAGGACATCTGGCCGTTGCCGGAGAGCGACGGGTCGAAGAACAGTTTCTTGCCGAGCTGGGCAACCGCGCTCAGTGGCGCCTGTTCATCATAGCCGTTTGCGGTCGGCTCGCTTGCCACGCCGACAGCCGCACCCGCAAGCGAAAGCCCTGCGAGTGCGAGAAGCGGCAGGAGACGGTGGTTGATCTGCAAGGGCATTTCCGTCTCCCCTATGATTTTAAGAGGCCTGATTGCCGGTCTTCGGATCGAGGGTCAGCTTCGGCGCGTCGCCCTTGGACCAGTCGAACATGCTGTTCAGCGAGCCCGAAAGCGCATCGAAAGAACCACCGCCGAGGCGGGCGCCGGCCATCCAGTTATCCTCGATGAAGCGCATGACCGAGGTCTGGTCGGTCAGCGTGTGGTCGACGAAGTTGACCTTGGCGTAGGGCGAGATGACCAGCAGCGGCTGACGTGTGCCATAGCCGCAACGCCCCTGCGCAGGCTGTCCGTTGACACCGGGCAGCGGCGTGCCCGTGGAGCAGCTGTCGCCGCTCAGCACGTCATAGCCCTTGACTGGGAGCTTCGACGGATTGACGACCGCGTGGGCATGGTCATACCAGCCGTCGGAATCGTCGTAGAGGAGGATGACGGCGGTATCCTTCCAATCCGGCGAATTCTGCACGGTATTGACCACTTGTGTGACGAATTCCTGCTCGTCGAGCGGATCGGAATAGCCGGCATGGCCGTCCTGATAAGCGGGTGCCTTCAGGAAGCTGACGGTTGGCATGTTGCCGTTCTTCAAGGCCGCATAGAAGTCGGTCATGTCGTACTGGTGGTTTGCCGCATCCGTCGTGCCGATCGCCGCCACGGAGGACGGGCGCGCATGCGTCGGATTGGCGGTCGAGGCATAGTACTGGAACGGCTGGTGATGCGGGATGTAGTCGCCGTAATTGACCTTGGTGACGGTCGAAGTCGTCGCGCGCTTGCAACCCGTCGTGCCGTCCGGGTTGGTCAGCGAGAGGTCGAAGCCGCCTTCGAAGAAGCCCCAGGTAATCTTGTGCTCGTTCAGCATGTCGCCGATGTTCTTGCCGTACATCAGCGCCGTCTGACCGACCGAGCAGACGTCGCCTGTGGGATCGAAGTCGCTGATCGCGGTCCAGCCGCCATTGCCGTCAGGCACGATGCGGCCCTTGGAATAGGTGCCGTCGCTTTCCAGCATGTAGCCGGGCGGCAGGATGACGCCATTGGTCTGGCCGGAGATCAGGTTCAGCGCGCCGGGGGTCGAGGGGCCGAAATTGGTGGAGAAGGAATTGTCGTTCAGGGCGTAGTGCTGGGCGTAGTTCCAATAGGCCGTGACGGTGTTGCCGTCATAATAGCCCATGACCTGACCCTTCGTGCCGAAGGCGCCGGCGGCACCCTTGGTGCCCCTGCCGGTATTGGCCGGGAAGAGGTCCATGGCAAAATTGTTATAGGCGGCCTGCTCGGCGGTATAGCCGTGATTCTGCGACTGGGTGGCCGCCTGCGTGCGGTCGAGCCGGAACGGGGCAGCGGCGTCTGCGCCATTGGCCGTGTTGGTCTTGTTCGGATTGGTGTCGAGAAGACCGGCATTGGCCAGCGTGTTGATATCGGTCGGCGTGTTGTCGGCCGCCTTGAACTCCGGCTCGCCGGCGATGTTTGCGGCCTTGGGGTACGTCGCGAAATAATGGTCGAAGGAGACGTTTTCCTGGAAGATAACGACAAGATGCTTGATCGGCGTTGCGGTATTCGGTGCCGGCGCTGTGTCAGCGGCACCCGCGGTGGAACAGAGCAAGATAAGTGTAAGCGCGCTGCCGGCTGCAAGGGCGGCGCGACGTGAAAGACTGGTCATCGTCATATCCTCTTCGAGTGGGGGCATTGCTCCGGCGCATTTGCGCCACGCCGGGCATAGAGAACCCTTTCGAGCTATCAATGGAGTATGACAGTTCCATGAAGGATGCGGCGATCAGTCTAAGCCGCGGCAATCCTTCCGTCGTCAAACACTTGATTCTGCTGCAGCGGAGAGCGACATCGTGCGCGCGCTCGCCGGATGCGATCATGCTGCTACCTTATGTCACGTGCCGCGACGCCGGCTCGATCGATTGGAACTAGATGTTCTGATCCATCGTTTCGGCCGGGATCTCGTCGGCACGATGGATGCGCACGACCAAAGCCGGCACGCCGGCGACGGTGCAGTGCGCAGGAACCGGCTTCACGACGACGCTGCCGGCCGCAACCTTGCTGAAGGCGCCGACCTCGATATTGCCGAGGATTTTCGCGCCAGCGCCGATCATCACGCCGTGGCGGATCTTCGGATGCCGGTCGCCACTCTCCTTGCCGGTGCCGCCCAAAGTGACGTTCTGCAGGATGGAGACCTCATCCTCGATGACGGCGGTTTCGCCGATGACGATACCGGAGCCGTGATCGAGCATGATCGACGTTCCGATCTTTGCAGCCGGATGGATATCCGGCCCGAAGACGAGCGAGACGAGGTTGGAAAGCCAGCTGGCAATTTCCGTCCGTCCCTCAGTCCAGAGCGCATGGGCGATGCGATGCGTCTGCAGGGCATGGAAGCCCTTCAGGTTCAAAAGCGCATGCAGATAGGTGGTGCAGGCCGGGTCGCGCGTGCGGACGGCAATGAGGTCGGCCTCGGTTGCCTGCAGGATTGCGGGATGCCGCGTCAGCACGTCGGACAGCAGCGAAAGCATGTCGCCATGCTCGATCCTGACGACACAGAGCCGGGCGGCGAGCACATGGGCAAGGCTTTCGGCATTGGTGCTGCTGGCAAGCAATTGCGCCTGCAGCAGCGGGGCTATTGTCGGCTCGCGGGCCGCAAGCTCGGCGGCCTCGCAACGGATCACATCCCAGACGTCTTCGGCTGGGGCAGGGGTATTTCCGGCTGGTGCCGTTCCCGACTTGGGCATGATCCTGTCTTTCTCTCCAGAGCGGTTCAGCTATTCGCAGAATCTCCGAACCGCTCCATTTTACGGTGTTACGCAATTCCCAACGGAAAGCCTCTGCGTGCTTTTCGCGGGATCACATCAGGCCGACACGTCGACGACGCCGCAGTCGCCGGCTTCGGAGGCGAAAGCAAGCAGCTTGCCGGACTTGCTCCAGCTCATCGATGTGATTGCACCCTTGCCGGGGCGGCGCAAGAGCGCCTCCTTGGCGTCACCGACGCGGACCGCCAGGATCATGCCGTCGATGAAGCCGATGGCAAGGATATCTTCGGCCGGATGGAACTTCACGCAGGTCGCCATGATATTGGCGCGGCTGCCGAGCTCCAGCGGTGCCTTACCCATCGGGCCGTCCTTGCCCTGGAAAGGCCAGACGATGGCAGCCGGTGCTCCGCTCGAAGCGAGCCACTTGCCCTTTGCCGACCATGATAGGGACTTCACCTTGGCAGGATAGCCCGTCATGCGCATGTGCCGGGCTTCTGCACCTGGCTTGGCATCCAGTTTCCAGCCGTGCAGGGCGTTCTCCTGCATGGTGGTGACAATGAACTGGCCGTCCGGCGAGAAGGTGACGCCGGTGTGGGCACCCTTCCATTCCAGATTGACCGGCTGGGCGCTCATGCCGACCCAATGCAGCGACACGCCGTTATAGCGTGCAGCGGCGATGCGCAGGCCCTTGGGGGCAAAGGCGATGCCTTCGACGGTGCGTTCTTCCGGAAACTCTTTCGTCGTGCCGTCGGACAGCCGGACGAAGGCGCTCTTGCCATAGGAATAGGCGACCGAGCCCTGCGGTCCGGCAGCGACCTGGCTGATCCATTTGCGCGGCGCTTCGGCCAGCACCGTTATGCCGCCATCGGCCGCGATGCGCAGGACCTTGCCGTCTTCGCCGCCGGAAATCAGGCTCTCGCTATAAGGATCGCGAATGCAGGTGAGCATGCCCTGGTGAGCTTCGGTGACCTTATCCCCGCCCTCCAGGCGATGGATGGCGCCTGCGGCGCTGGCGAAGAGGGGGGTGTCACCTAAAAATTCGACGGCCAGAACGTGGCCGTCGATATCAAGCGGAGCAACAGTCGGCATCAGGCAGACGCCTCGCACGCCTTGAAGCTCGCTTCGAGCTTTTCGCGGTCGAGTTCGCGACCGATGAAGACGAGCCGGCTTTCATGCTTCTCGCCATCCTTCCACGGACGCTGATGATCGCCTTCGATGATCATGTGCACGCCCTGAACGACATAGCGCTCCGGATCGTCCTTGAAGGCGATGATGCCCTTGAGGCGCAGGATGTTCGGGCCCTGCGTCTGCGTGATCTTCTGGATCCAGGGGAAGAAGCGTTCGGCATTCATCTGGCCGCCGCGCAGCGAAACCGACTGCACTGTGACGTCGTGGATCGGCGACGGGGCGTGGTGATGATGGTCGTGACCGTGGTCATGATCGTGATGATGGTGGTCATGATCATGATGGTCGTGATCGCAATCCGGGCCGCAGACGTGATCATCATGGCCGTGCTCGAGGAAATGTGGGTCATTCTCGAGCGCGCGCTCAAGATTGAAGGCGCCCTGGTTCAGCACGCGGGCGAGATCGACGCCGGAGCGGGTCGTCTTGTAGACGCGGGCGGCCGGGTTGATGGCGCGGACGATGTCCTCGATCTGAGCCAGTTCTTCCGGCGTTACGAGATCGGATTTGTTGATGACGACAACGTCAGCAAAGGCGATCTGGTCTTCGGCTTCGCGGCTGTCCTTCAGGCGCAGCGGCAGGTGCTTGGCATCGACGAGCGCGACGACGGCATCAAGCTCGGTCTTGGCGCGGACATCGTCGTCCATGAAGAAGGTCTGGGCGACCGGAACCGGATCGGCAAGGCCGGTGGTTTCGACGATGATGCCATCGAAGCGGCCGGGACGGCGCATCAGGCCTTCGACGACGCGGATAAGGTCGCCGCGAACGGTGCAGCAGACGCAGCCATTGTTCATTTCATAGATTTCTTCGTCCGACTCGACGATGAGGTCGTTGTCGATGCCGATCTCGCCGAACTCGTTGACGATGACGGCGTATTTCTTGCCGTGATTTTCAGATAGGATGCGGTTCAGCAGCGTCGTCTTGCCGGCGCCGAGATAGCCGGTGAGAACGGTAACGGGAACGGGCTTTTGCGTGGCTGTTTCGGTCATGGGAGCCTCGAAATAGGGAAGGTTGCCCCGGGGAGCAGACATTGGTCGGGTTCCATATAAGGAGTTGGAGACGTCAGTTCAAAGGCTTTTATATGTTATAAGATCACATTGGGTTGCGGAGCGGCGACTGGGCCGTGCGGTCAGGTCAGCGTCGACACGTCGAAGCTGTCGACATCCCCAAGCAGTTCGACAAGCCCGTTGACGGCATGTGCGATCAGTCTTTCGCCCTTGTCCGCTGTTGCCACGCCTGCATTGCCAGCTACGCCCCGAATGCTCAGATCGGACATTTTCCAGCCGAAGGCGTGGGGCCCGTAGGCGCGAAGGTGATTGAAGTCGCGGATGAAATCGGATTGGCGGGAAGGAAAGTTCTCCGCCTTCGACATGTCGACCTTTTCGGGGTGCAGGGCGAGCATGACCGATGTCTCGATATCGCCGCCGTGAATGTCGATCGCTTTGTCATCGGGCATGATCAGTCCGCCGGGCACGCCAAAGCGGGTCCAACTGGTCGCGACCGCCAGCATGTTGAAGCGCACACGCGCTTCCGTCGCGACGATGGTCATCAGCGGAGAGTTGCCGCCATGGGCGTTCAGCATGACGAATTTGCGGATGCCGAGCTTGTTCATCCGCTCGGCGATGCCGAGCCACTGTTTCACGGCTTCGTCGAAAGCCAGGGTTTTGGTTCCGGCGACATCGATGTGCTCTATGGAGTAGCCGACAGGCTCCGTCGCCAGGAAGGTGACGGGCAGTTTGGCGGGCAGGCCGGCCTTGAGGCGTGAAACGATGCCTTCGGCGATCAGCGCATCGGTTTCAAAGGGTAGATGCGGACCGTGTTGCTCATAGGCGCCAAGTGGCAGCACCGCGATCCATTTTGCCCGTTCTTCAGGGGGGAGTGTAGTATCATTGTCGTCGAAACATGGCAAAGGATGCGCCATCTGAGGGTGTGCCTCTTGTTTATGTCAATAACCTGCGCAATGTCATAGCGTGATGGCGCATCGGCGAAAAGGTCAACGGAATCACGATGGGTAAGAAGAACAAGGTCGGGAAGAAAAGTAAGTCAGGTAAGAAGAAGGATCACCGGGACTACACGCTTGCCGATCTGTCGCCGGCATTGACGCAGGCGGCGCGGTCCATGCGAACGGTGATGACCCGCAGCCTGACGGCAAGCGGTCTCTATGCCGGGCAGGACGGCGTCATCCTTGCCCTGGCGGCCAGCGACGGTCTTCCGGCCGGATCGCTGGCGCAGAAGCTCGGCGTCAAGGCGCCGACGATGACGCGCACGATCGGCCGCATGGAGGCGCAAGGCTTCGTCGAACGGCGGCCGGACGCCGAGGATGCTCGCCTGACCAAGGTCTATCTCACCGAGACCGGCCGCAACAGCGTCAGCGAGATCGAAAGCTCTGCTGCCAGCTGCGATGAACTCGCGACGCGCGGTTTCTCCGAAAAGGACATTCGCTCGCTCGTGCGACTGCTGAAGACGATTGAGAACAATCTACAGGCGGGCGATGACGACGAGGACGATGAGGAAATCTGAAAATCCTCGCGAATTCGAGTTGCGCGACGCGATTAAAGCTTTTAATTAAATATTTTAAATTCCGGAATCGTAAAACGAACGGAATATGTTACGGCTGCGTTTCACGGGGAGGGAGCGCGTGGCGCAAAAGATAAAGCTTTCTACAATTGCGGAAACGCTCGGCATTTCAACAGCAACGGTATCTCTGGCCTTACGTGATAGCCCGTTGGTCGCGGTCAATACACGCGAAAAGATCAAGGACCAGGCCCGCGCGCTAGGCTACATCTACAATCGCCGCGCGGCGAGCCTCAGAACGTCGCGATCGGGGATCATTGGCGTCGTCGTTCATGACATCATGAACCCGTTTTACGGGGAAATCCTCAAGGCGATCGAAAGCGAACTCGATCGCAGCCGGCACACCTTCATTCTTTCCAACCATTATGACTCTGTCGAGAAGCAGCGAACCTTCATCGAGACGCTGCTGCAGCTTGGCGGCGACGGCGTGATCATGTCGCCGGCGATCGGAACGCCGCCGGAGGATTTCGAGCTGGCCGAAGAAAACGGCATGCCCGCCATTCTCGTGGCGCGCCAGATCGATGCACTGGATCTGCCGACCTATCGCGGCGACGACAGCTACGGGATTTCGCTTGCCACCAACCACTTGATCAGCCTTGGTCACCGCTCGATCGCAATGATCGGCGGCACGGACCAGACCTCGACGGGGCGCGACCGCTATCAGGGCTATGTCAATGCGCTGCGCAAGGCGGGCATCGAGGTCGATCCCAATCTGCGTATTCCCGGCGCGCGCTCGAAGCAGGGCGGTTTCGAGGCGGCCGTGCACTTCCTGTCGCTGCCGCAGAAGCCCACGGCGGCGGTCTGCTGGAACGATCTGGTCGCCATCGGTCTGATGAACGGTATTTCCCGCGCTGGTCTCGTACCGGGGAGGGACATTTCGGTTACCGGCTACGACGATCTGGAAGAAGCGGCAATCGCCACGCCGGCGCTGACGACGGTCTGGAACGGTCAGGCCGAGGTCGGAAGGCTTGCAGCACGGGCGCTTTTGGATAGATTGGCGGGAAGCCACGAGCCGGATGGTATCCATCTCATCAAGCCGGAAATGCGCATCCGCCAGTCGACGGCGCCATACAAGGCCCGCGAGCAGTTCAGCCCTTCACGGGATCGCTGAACCGCTCTATCTCATTGGCTCTATGCAGTTCCGGGCGGGAAGCCGCCGTCTATTTTCCTGGAATTGCTGCAGTCGCGCCGAACCGTACCGCAAGAGGAAAGATTCATGTCCGATAACCGCATTGCCGTCCTCGTTCCGGGGAAGATACACCCGCGTGTTCTCGAAAGGCTTGGAAAGCAGTTCGATATCGTATCCGTAGAACGTGATGGCGGCCCGAAGGTCGATGCGGAGACGGCAGCCCGCATCCGCGGCGTCGCTGTCTCGGGCGGCTTCGGTGCCTCCTGGATCGATGCTTTTCCGAATATCGAAGTCATCGCCAATTTCGGCGTCGGCTATGATGGCATCGACGTCAAACATGCCGCTTCCAAAGGGATCGTCGTCACCAATACGCCTGACGTCCTGAATGACGAGGTCGCGGATACGGCGATCGCGCTGCTGCTGAACACGCTGCGGCAGTTTCCGAAAGCTGAAAGCTGGCTGCGCGAGGGGCGCTGGGTAAAGGAAGGGGCGTTTCCGCTCTCGCCTTTTTCGATGAAGGGGCGCCGCATCGGTATCAATGGTCTCGGCCGCATCGGTCTCGAGATCGCCAGAAGGCTCGAGCCGTTCAAGGTGAAGATCGGCTACCACACGCGCTCGCCGCGCGACTCGCTGCCTTACGATTATTATCCGACCCTGAAGGAAATGGCGCAGTCGGTGGATACGCTGATCTCCATCGTGCCGAAGACGCCGGAAACGCACAAGGTCATCAACGCGGATATCCTATCGGCGCTTGGGCCGCAGGGCGTGTTCATCAATGTCGGCCGCGGCTGGTCGGTCGATGACGATGCACTGATCGCCGCCCTCGGCAATGGTACGCTGGGGGCCGCCGGCCTTGATGTGTTCTACGATGAACCCAATGTGCCGGCCGGCTATCTCTCCCTGCCGAACGTTTCCTTGCTGCCGCATGTGGCGTCCGCCTCGGTGCCGACACGCGACGCCATGGCCGATCTTGTCGTCGACAACATCATCGAATGGTTCGTAAAGGGCCGGCCGGTGACGCCGGTGCCGGAGACGCCGGTCAAGCTGCGCGGCTGATCACACGGTCTTCTGTTTATGGAGCATTTCATGGAAAAGTGCGCAGCGGTTTTCCGTCCGGAATGCGTTGGGAAATAAGAAGATAGAGCGTTTTTGCGATTCGAAGGGTAGCGGAAATGCTCTATTGGGCGGCGGCGAGCCGCTCCTTGCTTGCCGCATAGTCGCGCACGGAATCGCCGAAGGCGACGAAGAGCTTGCGTGACGGCGAATCCGTCTCGGCCCAATATTCCGGATGCCATTGCACGCCGACGGCAAAGGCCCTGGCGCCGATGACGGAGACGGCCTCGATCGTGCCGTCCTCGGCCAGTGCTTCCACCTGCAGCCTTGGCGCCGTATCGGCAATCGCCTGGCGATGCAGCGAGTTGACGCGCACTTCGCCCGGGCCGACGACGCGGGCGATGCACGAGCCTTCCTTGACGAAGACGCTCTGGCGGATCGAATACATCGTGTCGCGATCGACATTCTGCGGTTTGCGATGGTCCCAGATGCCAGGCTGCTCCTGGATCTCGCTGGCAAGCGTGCCGCCAAGCGCGACGTTCAGCTCCTGAATGCCGCGGCAGATGGCGAGCATCGGAATGGCGCGCTCGATGGCGCGGCGGATAAGCGGCAGCGATGTCGCGTCGCGCGCCGGATCGAAGGGGCCGTCGCTGTCGCGTGCTTCTTTCCCATAGAGCGACGGATGCACGTTGCTGGCGGAACCGGAGACGAGCAGCCCGTCGACTCGGTCCAGAATGGCGTCCGCATCGTTACCGTCCTCCAGCGCCGGAACGATCAGCGGCATCAGTCCTGCCGCCTTGACGGCGGCGCGGACATATTGCTGCTGCACCGCATGCCAGGTCGTTCCATCGAACTCGCGGATGTCGGCGGGGATGGCGATGATTGGTCTGGACATTCAAGGCTCCGGAAGGTGCAAAACGGCTATTCGCTGAGACCCCTGGAAGACGAAGATGTCAATCCGAGGGCGGATTATCCTTGCTTTCAATCTACGCGCATATAGGCCTGCCGGCAACGCGGAGTGGTTTCAGTAAGGCTTTGCCTTCATTCGTCACAAGGATGTACAGGAATCGCCATAATGCGATGCGAGAGCAAACTTGAAAGACCGTGTGCGGCGTGGTTAGCTCCATCGCTTGCGCCAATCGGGGAGCGTTCCGCTCTCCAGCATAGCCGTCCGTATGGGAGATTTCGATGGATCGCCGTTCCTTCATAAGGCGGGCAGGAGCAGTTGGCGCAGGTGCTGCCGCCTCCGCGCTTGCGACCCCGGCTCTGGCTCAGGAGTATCCAAAGATCACCTGGAAGATGACGTCTTCCTTTCCGAAAAGCCTGGACACGATCTATGGCGGCGCGGAGGATATCGCCACCCATGTTTCCGACGCGACGAACGGCAATTTCACCATTCAGATCTATGAGGCCGGCGAAATCGTGCCCGGTGCGCAGGTTGCAGATGCGGTGAGCGCCGGCACGGTCGATGCCGCGCATACCTGCTCCTATTATTTCGCGGACAAAGATCCGACCTACGCCATCGGCACGACGCTGCCGTTCGGCCTCAATGCCCGGCTGACCAATGCCTGGTTCTACCAGGGCAACGGCAACAAGCTGATGAACGAGTTCTATGCCACGCAAGGCATATTGGGGCTTCCCGCCGGCAATACCGGTGCGCAGATGGGTGGCTGGTTCCGCAAGGAAATCAACACGCTCGACGATCTCAAGGGCCTGAAGATGCGCATAGCCGGCCTTGCCGGCAAGGTGGTGCAGAAGATCGGCGTTGCCCCGCAGCAGGATATCGCCGCGAATGATGTCTACAATGCGCTGGACAAGGGCGCCGTCGATGCGGTCGAATGGGTCGGCCCCTATGACGACCTGAAGCTCGGACTACAGAAGATCGCCAAATACTACTATTACCCCGGATGGTGGGAGGGCGGTGCCGTGGTGCACGCCTTCTTCAACCTGGAAAAATGGAACGGGCTGCCGAAGAACTATCAGGCCATCCTCACTGATGCCTGCGCTTTCGCCAACACCAACATGCTGGCGAAATATGACGTGAAAAATCCCCAGGCACTGAAGGACATCGTGCAGCAGGGCGTGACGCTACGCCCCTTCAGCCAGGAGATCATGGAAGCCTGCTTCCAGGCAGCCAACGGACTTTATGCCGATCTGTCCAAATCCAACGATTCCTTCAAGCGCATCTATGCGGATCAGGTCGCTTATAAGAAGGACGCGTATCTGTGGATGCAACTCTCCGAGTATACGTTCGACACGTTCATGATGATCCAGCAGCGGGCGGGCAAGCTCTGATACGTGTTCCACAAGTGTCTAATGGTGTTTTATTTTATCAATTAGTCACTTAAATATTGTCTCGGCGTTCGAATTCACTTAGGTCGATTGCACGAATACGATGCGTTTCGTGATCTAAATTCAACCTAAGTTGCCGACATAATTGGAAAATCTGTCCATAT
The DNA here is from genome assembly GCF_900094545.1 of Martinezella miluonensis. Lineage (GTDB taxonomy): Bacteria > Pseudomonadota > Alphaproteobacteria > Rhizobiales > Rhizobiaceae > Rhizobium > Rhizobium miluonense. Next base: position 55,569 of record NZ_FMAH01000017.1, on the reverse strand, counting down.
ACGTGCTATTTGGGCAATCAAATTTTAAAAAGTTTCGACTAGGGTGTCCGCCGCATCAGGGGAACTCTGAATGAAGCCTCCAAGCCCGGACACCGTGCCGACGGATGTTTATCTGTCGTTCGTCAGTTCGCTTTTCGGAAACCGTAAAACGCTGTTTACGGGCGTGGTGGTTCATATCCTGACGTATGTCGTCGTGTTTATGAGCACGCGCGCGAGCATCTATCTCGTTCTTTGCCTGGCTTTTGCAGCGGTTTTCGTGCTGCGGATATATTCGTTCCGGCTCTTCGACGCGGCCGACAAGCATAATTTTACGCGCGCCGACATTTCGAGTTGGGAAACGCGCTACGTCATCGGGGCGGCGGCGACGGCGTCCATACTCGGCATCGGCAGTGGCTATGCCATCCTGATCGTGCAGGACCCGCTGGCGGAATTCATCTGCATCGCCGTGACCATGGCGTCGATGGTATCGATCGTCGGCCGCAACTACGGTTCACAGAAGGCGATCGATCTCCAGACGCTTGCCTGCTGCCTGCCCATCATCATCGCCTGTCTGATGTCGGAGCAGCTCTACAAGGCGATCGTTTCCATCATGCTCGTCCCGTTCGGGTTGACCACGCGCGCGATGGCGAACGGCGTGCGTGAATTTCTCTACAAGAATGTCATCGCATCGCGCGAGATATCGCTGATCGCCGACCGGTTCGATACCGCGCTCAACAACATGACGCATGGCTTGTTCATGCTCGACGCGCATAACCGCATTCTCGTGGTCAATCGCAAGGCATGCGAGCTGCTGAATTTCTCGCATCAGGAACAGCTCAAGGATTGTGAATTCGACGTCGTGCTGCGTTACGGCGCGCGTCACGCCTTCATCGACGGATCGCTGCCGGGGCTCATTCAGCGGCAGATGGCGCAGCTGGTCAGCGGCACGCTGTCGCGCACCCTGATCCAGTTCAATGAAGATCAGTTTCTGGAGTTTTCGGCCAGCCGCCGTGCCGATGGCGTCGTCATCCTGATTTTCGAAGATGTGACGGTGCGCATCCGGGCAGAGCGCAAGATCCTGCACATGGTTCGCTACGATCCTCTGACGGGGCTGCCGAACCGCGAATATTTCGTCGAGCTGGTCAAGGAAAAGCTTGCTGCGCGCAGCGGCGAAACCCAGGTCGGTATTCTCGTGCTCGACGTGGACGACTTCAAGCATGTCAACGACACCAAGGGACATGTGACGGGAGATCGTCTGCTGGTCGCTATCGGCGAGCGCTTGAAAGAGCTTGCGGGCACCACGGTACTTCCGGCCCGTCTGGTGGGCGATCAATTCGTGCTGTTCTTTCCAAATGAGAGCAATGAATCCGATATCGATTCACGCGTGCGCGCATTGCATGCCGCGATGACCGGCACCTACGATGTCGATGACAACAGCTTCCGGATCTCGTTCAGCGGCGGCTATGTCACCATGTCGAGCCGCGAGTTCCGTCCGGAAGAGTGGCAGATCAAGGCCGATCTGGCGCTGTTCGATGCCAAACTGCGGCTGAAGGGAAGCTGCAGCGCCTTCGAGCAGGAGATGGATGCGCGCTACGTCGAGCGGCAGAAGCTGAAGGACGATCTGCGCGAGGCGGTGGAAGCCGGCAATCTTCTGGCCATGTATCAACCGATGTTCACACCGGATGGCTCCCGCATCGATTGTTGCGAGGCTTTGGCGCGCTGGACTCATCCGGAAAAGGGTTCGATCCCGCCCAACATCTTCGTGCAGATCGCCGAAGAGATGGGCATTGTCGGCGGCATCACCCGCTTCATGATCAATCAGGCCTGCCGGGATTGCGTTTCGTGGCCGGGACAGGTCGCGGTTTCGGTCAATCTCTCGGCCCAGGATCTGCGCAGCAACGATATCGTCGATATCGTTGCGGAAGCGCTCGATGCATCGGGATTGGAGCCCTCGCGGCTGCATCTCGAAGTGACGGAAAGCTGCCTGATGGACGAGATGGCGACCGTTCGCTCCATTCTTGCGGATCTGCGCGCCAAGGGCATCACCATCGCCATCGACGATTTCGGCACCGGCTTTTCCAGCCTCAGCTATCTCGACTCCTTGCCGGTGGATGTTGTGAAGATCGACCGGTCGTTCGTTCGCGACATCACGACGGACAGCCGCCGTTTCAAGCTTCTGTGCGGCATCGTCGATCTTTCCCGCGCCCTCAGTCTCCACATCGTGATCGAGGGGGTCGAGACGCCGGAGCAACTGGCGCTGATCGTTGAGAACAATCTCGCCGATATCATCCAGGGCTATGTTTTCTCCATGCCCGTGCCGCGGGAACAGGTTGTCGGAACAGTGGACAGCCTCGCCCGCCGGCAATCGGGGCTGCGGCACGATCACGTCGCCTGATGCTTTGGTAGCCCCCTAAGTCATCTCCCGATGCTAGGGTCGTTCGCAACGATCACTCACCTCATTGAAGGCCAACTGACAGGGATCGAGCGTGGCTGGCGCTGGCTCATTTCCCCATGTCGGAGTGGAGAGTCGAAGCTGTGAGAGCGCCGCCTTGTAGCAATGGAAGCTAGAGCGCTTTCGCAACCTCAGCTTTTGCCGGTATTGGCCAAGAAAATTAACCTTAATGAACGAATAGTTAATAAAATTTAAAACAAATATTGATCAAATTTTGCTTTAATACCAAAGATGTTCCGTTAACCATTACGGAACATTAACCATGACTCATATGAGTACTTTGAAAAACAGCTTCGCCGGCAAGCTGATGGAGGTGCTCGATCACGTGGAGTACCGCCGGATCGAAAGCAGCGAAGACATGGAGGATGTCGCGCGGCTACGCTACAAGGCTTACAAGGCACGCGACGTCCTGCCCGTGGCCGCCCAAAACCTGATTGATGACATCGATTTCGATGATCACGCCTATATCTTCGGAGTCTATTACTACGAGGAGCTGGTGAGCACGGTGCGGATCCACCATGTGACGCCGGATCACCGGGTATGCCAGTCGACCGGCATTTTTCCAGACGAGATTCATGCCTTCCTCGATGCCGGCATGACGCTGATCGATCCCGCGCGCTTTGCCGTGGATCCCGATTTCGAGCTGGAACTGCCGGCTTTGCCCTATCTGACGCTGAGGCCAGCGATCGTCGGCGCCATTTATTTCAACACGGATCGGGTAATGCAGCACATTCGTCCGGCCCATGCGGCGTTCTACAAGCGTGTCTTCTATGCCGATACGGTCGTACCGCCCCGCATGACCAAGACCTATGGCTTCGAACTCACGCTGCTGGCGTCGCGGTCGAAGGAGATTCGCGGAAAACTGATGAAGCGCTATCCGTTCTTCGATTCGGAACCATATGAACGGCGCATGATGTTCTCGCGCAGCGAAGACAATGGCTCGCCTCCGTTGACCATTCTGCCCACAGCGCGGCTGGCAAGCGGCGGCAGGCGCGAGATTAGCGCGCAATTCGGCTAAGCTGCGTACCGATGCGACCTTCTCATGCATTGCATTTCCCGCCGCTTTGTGTAACCCCTCGGTAGAGGAAATTTGGCTGCGGCACCTTAATGCTGGGTGCCGCTGCTTTTGAGGACGAACTCCGGCTCCCGGTCAGTTTTTAGGCCTATGGAGTTGAGTGCATCGAGGGGAGATTTTTGAATGGCCGAACATCACACTGGACCCGCTGAAACTGGTGCTCCCATGGACTATAAGGAGCACGAGAAGACCTATGGTCTTTTCATCGCGGGTGCTCGGGTCGGGTCCGCGATCGTTGCAGCATTGATGATCGCGATGGCGGCCGGTTTCTTCGGTCATGCCGGGTTCCTCGGCGGCCTGCTCATTTTCATCGTTCTTTCCATCGCCAGCATCATTCTGCTGCGCTGACGTTCCAGCGCTGATCGACGCGCCGGACCTTTCTGGTCCGAGCCTTCCCGTGATTCTGCAGGCTGCAGCGCCGCCTCACCAGGTGTGCCGCCGTTCGATGCGAGGTGTTGTCGTTGAGCAATCTGGTTTTCGTGGCCAAGGAAAGCGTGGCGGAGGAGACGCGTGTTGCGGCCTCCGTCGAGACGGTAAAGAAGATGAGGAGCCTCGGTTTCGACGTCGTGATCGAAGCTGACGCCGGCGCCTTGTCGCGCATCCCGGATGCGGAATATGAGGCCATCGGCGCGCGGATCGGCTCTGTTGATGATGCGAAAACGGCCGATGTCATCCTCAAGGTCAGGCGGCCGACGAGTGCTGAGATCGCCGGTTACAAGAGCGGCGCAATCGTCATCGCCATCATGGATCCTTATGGCAACGAGGCGGCGCTTGAGGAGATGGCGCGCGCCGGGCTCACCAGTTTTGCCATGGAGCTGATGCCGCGCATCACCAGGGCGCAGTCTATGGACGTGCTGTCATCGCAAGCCAATCTTGCCGGTTATCAAGCCGTGATCGACGCCGCTGCCGTCTATGACCGGGCGCTGCCCATGATGATGACGGCGGCGGGCACCGTGCCGGCGGCAAAGGTGTTCGTCATGGGCGCTGGTGTTGCCGGACTGCAGGCGATCGCTACGGCGCGGCGTCTCGGTGCGCTGGTCTCTGCAACTGATGTGCGGCCAGCAGCCAAGGAACAGGTCGCCTCGCTCGGCGCGAAATTCATCGCCGTCGAGGATGAGGAATTCAAGGCGGCGGAGACCGCCGGCGGCTATGCCAAGGAAATGTCCGAGGAATATCAGGCCAAGCAGGCGGCTCTTGTCGCCGATCATATCGCCAAGCAGGACATCATCATCACCACGGCGCTGATCCCCGGCCGGCCGGCGCCGCGCCTCGTCAGCCGTAACATGCTGAAGGCGATGCGCGCCGGCGCGGTCGCCGTCGATCTTGCTGTCGAGCGCGGCGGTAATATCGAGGGCGCCGAATATGGCAAGGTCGCCCACGTCGAGGGTGTCAGGGTGGTCGGCTATCCCAACATGGCCGGCCGCATCGCGGCCAGCGCCTCGGCTCTCTACGCCAAGAACCTCGTCACCTTCCTGGAAACGATGGTCGACAAAGATAGCAAGAGCCTCGGCCTCAACCGCGCCGATGAGCTGATCAAGGCGACGATGCTGACCGATGACGGCGAAGTCGTTCACCCGAATTTCGTCGATCCCGACCAGCCGACGGTCAACAAGGGAGATCTCTGAGATGGCCAGCCAAGCAATGGACCAGGCACTTCAGCAACTGAATGATGCCGTCACCGCCGTCAGGACCGCCGCTGCACAGGCGCCAGAGGTTGCCAGCGCGGCAACGGGCGGAGCGATCGATCCTTTCGTCTTCCAGCTTGCCATCTTCGTGCTGGCGATCTTCGTTGGCTACTACGTCGTCTGGTCGGTGACGCCGGCCCTGCACACGCCGCTGATGGCGGTCACGAACGCCATCTCCTCGGTCATCGTCGTCGGCGCGTTGCTGGCGGTTGGAATTTCGGCGAGTGGTCTCGCCACCGGCTTCGGCTTCGTGGCGCTGATGCTTGTCTCGGTCAATATCGTCGGTGGTTTCCTTGTCACCCAGCGCATGCTGGCGATGTACAAGAAGAAGGACAAGTGAGGGCGGCATGCTGAGCAATATCGCGGCTTTCCTCTATCTCGTCTCCGGCGTGCTGTTCATCCTGGCACTGCGCGGGCTCTCCCATCCGGCAACCAGCCGGCGCGGCAATCTCTACGGCATGATCGGCATGGGCATCGCCATCGCAACGACGCTTGTGCTGGCGACGCCGTCTTTCGGCGGCTTCGTGCTGATCGTTCTCGGCCTTGCCATCGGCGGCGGGGCAGGTGCCTATATCGCCCGCGTCATTCCGATGACGTCCATGCCGCAGCTCGTGGCCGGTTTCCATTCGCTGGTCGGTCTCGCTGCCGTCCTCGTGGCCGCTTCTGCGCTCTATACACCATCTTCCTTCGGTATCGGCGAAATCGGCCATATCCATACGGAAGCACGCATCGAAATGGCGATCGGCGTCGCCATCGGTGCGCTGACCTTCACCGGCTCGATCATCGCCTTCCTGAAGCTCGATGGACGCATGTCCGGCAAGCCGATCATGCTGCCGAACCGCCACATCATCAACGCTACCCTGCTTGCCCTGATCGTGTTCTTCATCATCAGCCTGGCGGCAAGCGAGAGCCATTTCGCCTTCTGGGCGGTCGTCCTGCTGTCGCTGGTGCTTGGCGTGCTGCTGATCGTGCCGATCGGCGGCGCCGACATGCCTGTCGTCGTTTCGATGCTGAACTCCTATTCCGGCTGGGCAGCCGCCGGCATCGGCTTCACACTCGGCAATCTGGCGCTCATCATCACCGGCGCGCTTGTCGGGTCCTCGGGCGCGATCCTGTCCTACATCATGTGCAAGGGCATGAACCGCTCTTTCATCTCGGTCATTCTCGGTGGTTTTGGCGGCGAGACGGCATCGGGCGGAGCCGATAATTCCGATAAGACCGTGAAGCTCGGTTCTGCCGAGGATGCCGCCTATCTGATGGCGAACGCCTCCAAGGTCATCATCGTGCCGGGCTATGGCATGGCGGTGGCGCAGGCCCAGCATGCGTTGCGCGAAATGGCCGACAGGCTGAAGGCGCATGGCGTCGAGGTGAAATATGCCATCCACCCCGTTGCCGGCCGCATGCCGGGCCACATGAACGTGCTTTTGGCCGAGGCCAATGTGCCCTATGACGAAGTCTTCGAGCTCGAGGACATCAATTCGGAACTCGCCCAGGCCGATGTTGCCTATGTCATCGGCGCCAACGACGTCACCAATCCGGCGGCGCGCGACGACAAGACTTCGCCGATCTACGGCATGCCGATCCTCGATGTCGACAAGGCCAAGACCTGCCTCTTCGTCAAACGCTCGCTCGGCTCCGGCTATGCCGGCATCGACAATACGCTGTTCTATAAGGACGGCACGATGATGCTTTTGGGTGATGCCAAGAAGGTGACCGAGGAAATCGTCAAGGCTATGAACGAGTAGGCGGCTAAACACCCTAGTCGTTCAATCGCCGCTTGCCCCATTTAGAACGTCGGATCTGCAGACCACCTCGACCGGTAAGCGGTCGAGGTGGTCATTGCGGCGTGCGGTATTCCTCGTCTTTTGTCCTCCTTCGCGCGCCGCATAAGAAAATGCGTTTATTTTTCTGGCTCCCGTCGATTCTGCTGTAGCTCGTTCGTCGTGTGGTATGTTCAACCCAACCAAGGAGAAAGAACCCATGCGATTCATGATGTTGATGATCCCCGGCGGCTACGCATCTGCTGCGCTCGATGCCATGCCCAGCCCTGAGGCAATCGAAGCGATGATGAAATACAATGAGGAGTTGAAGAAGGCCGGCGTGCTCCTGGCCCTGGAAGGGCTGCATCCGCCGGCTTCGGGGGCTCGGGTGAGCTTCAAGGGCGGAAAACCTGCCGTCGTCGATGGCCCGTTTGCTGAGGTGAAGGAAGTGCTGGGCGGGTATTGGATACTCGATGTGCGCTCGCGTGACGAGGCTATCGAATGGGCACGCCGCTGCCCGGCATCGGAAGATGATATCATCGAAGTCCGCCGCATCCATGAGATGAGCGAGTTTCCCGAGGATGTGCAGAAGGCAGCGGAAGGCTTCAGCGAGCTGAAGGGGTGACCACGACCGGTGCCATCGAAGCGGTCTGGCGGATCGAGCAACCAAAGCTCGCCGCCAGGCTGAACCGCTTGCTGCGCGATATCGGCCTCGCGGAAGAGATCGCGCAGGATGCCTTCGTGCTTGCCCTCGAACGCTGGCCTCGCGCTGGCATTCCGCGCAACCCGGCGGCCTGGTTGACGCGGGTTGCCAAGAACAGGGCGCTCGACCGGCTGCGCCGCACCACACTGATCGACGGCAAGCATCGCGAACTGTCCATAGACTTTGCCGAGCTTGAGCGCGAAACGCCCGATATCGAGGCGATGCTCGATGAGGACATAGACGACGATCTGCTGCGGCTGATTTTCACCGCCTGCCATCCGGTGCTGCCGGCCGAGCAGCGTGCAGCGCTTGCCTTGCGGTTGCTGGGCGGGCTGTCGACGCAGGAAATCGGTCGTGCGTTTCTTCTGCCTGAAGCCACCGTCGCGCAGCGCATCGTGCGCGCCAAGCGGACGCTGCGCGATGCCGAAATCGCTTTCGAGACGCCGCGGGGCGAAGAGCGCCGGGATCGTCTCGCCGCGGTGCTGGAGGTGGTCTATCTGATCTTCAACGAAGGATACGTAGCAACGGAAGGGCCGCATTGGCTGCGTGCCGATCTTTGCGGTGAAGCCTTGCGGCTGGGGCGCTCGCTGGCGGCGCTGATGCCGCAAGAGCCGGAGGTACTGGGGCTTCTGGCTCTGATGGAGTTGCACGCCTCACGCTTTGTCGCCAGGGTCGATGGGGTGGGCAATCCAATCCTGTTGCTCGATCAGGACCGCAGCCGGTGGAACTGGTCGTTGATCCGCAGCGGCCTCGATGGTCTGGCCCGCGCCATGCTCCTGACGTCGATGCCCGGTCCCTATTTGCTGCAGGCGATGATCGCGGCCTGCCATTCCCGTGCAGCGACCGCCGCCGATACCGACTGGATCGCCATCGCCGCCTATTATCAGGCGCTCACCCTGGCAGCGCCGTCGCCGATCGTCGAAATCAACCGGGCGGTGGCCGTCGGCATGGCGTTTGGTGCTGCCCAGGGTCTTGCCATCGCCGACGCGCTGGCTGACGAGCCGCGCTTGAAGGGATCGCATTTGCTGCCGACGGTGCGGGGCGATCTTTTGGCGAAGCTGGGGCGCGTTGCGGAGGCTCGCGCCGAGTTCCGCCGCGCTGCCGAATTGACCGGCAATGAAAGGGAGCGCGCATTGCTGCTTGGCCGCGCCGAGGCTCCCGTCACCCAGTCATAAGCGTCAAGTCCGCTCGCGTTCCATCATGTTGCGCGGCGCGATCAGCGTCCAGACGAGGCCGGTAGGACGGAAGTCAACCTCGACATGCCCGCCGAAGGACGCAGCGGCATGGACTTTCGTAACGGTGGTGCCGAAGCCGGTTTCAACCGGCGGCTTGACCTCGGGACCGCCGCTTTCGGTCCAGATGAAGTGGATCATCGACCCGTTCTCGCCGATCTCATTCGTCCATTCGATGGCGATCCTGCCTTCTGTCGCCGAGAGTGCGCCATATTTCACCGAATTGGTCGCAAGCTCATGCAGGATCAGACCGAGATTTTGAACGGCTTCCGGCTTCAGCAAGAAGTCATTGCCCCGGACATCGAGCTGTTGCGGCGCTTGCAGGAAAGTCGCGAGATGGATGTCGATCACCCGTCGCAGCGAGACGCCGGACCATTGCTCGCTGGTCAGCACCTCGATCGAACGGGCCAATCCCTCCAAGCGGTCGGCGACCGCCCGCTGGAAGGTATCGACGCTGTCCGTCTGGCGCGCGAGCTGGCGGGTCATCGCCTGGGCAAGCGCCAGCAGGTTCTTGGTGCGATGGACGAGTTCATGCATGACGAAATGCAGGCGGTCTTCCGTGACGCTGCGGTCGAAAGACGCGTTGGAGAGCGCGACGGCCACCTGATTGGCTTCGATAACGCTGGTGTCGATCGGCGCGACGATCTCGCCGCGGCCCATGCGGTCGGCCATGTCGGCGATGCTTTGTATGGTGATGCGCACCTGCCGCGCCAGCGCGTAGACGGCGATCAGCGCGACCAGCAGCAGCGTGACGCCGCCATAGATGAGAAAGCGCCAGGTGCTCATCAGCGAGGATTGCGCCGAGGTGACCGGGCCCCAGACGATTGCCTTCCACGACCAGCCGGAGATTTGTGCGTATCCGAGCAGCGAGTGCGGCAGGATTTTGTCGTCCTGATAGACGCCACTTGAGGCGATCAGCTTCGACAGGATCTCCTTGTTGAATGCGTCACCCGGCGCATGGGTGGTCGGACCGCCGGCGGCAACGATATGGCCGGATTTATCGATGACGGCCGCGGACCAGCCCGGCGGCAATGCTTCCGTCGTTATAAGCTTGGCAAGATCGTCGGCATCCTGGGTTATGGCGAGCGCTGCACCGGCCGGGGAGTGCTCCAGGGGCAACGTGACATTGTAGACCCAGCGGCGGACTGTGGCGCCGATAAAGACATCGGAGGTTTCGATGCGCCCGGAATCAAGCGCCGATTGCAGCGCGGCCATGTTGCCGGTCTTGCCGAGCGCCTTGCCGAGCGGCCAGCGGGTATTCAGCCGGATCTGACCATCCTTCTCCATCAGCAGCACGAAGAGTGAATCGGTGCGCAGGACCGTCTCCGTTCGGGCGAAGAAGGTGGCGATGTCATTGTGCTCGAGTTCCGGCGAGGAAGACAGCAGCCGCAACGTCGTCGCCATGTCCTGCAATTGCCGGTCAATGACGCGCGCCAAAGCCTGTGCATCCTGAACCGTCTCGCCCTTCAACGCATCGCGCTCATTGTTTTCGAGCTGGACGAGAAGCAATGCGACGAAAGCCAGGATCGGCAAAGCGATCGCCAAGGCTATGGCGATGAGATAGGCCCCAATCGACGCTTTCGGGAAATGCGGCTTCCTCATGGGGCGATCAACCGATCGTATCTCCATGACGATCGAAAGCCCTGGCAAAAGCGGAAAGAGTGGTTCTGGTCATCATGCCAAGCGCCCCCATGCCTAGACTTGAGCTACATGCTCTCGGAGCGCCCATGTTAGGGCTCGGTAAATTGCCTTGCAACATCTGAAAAGTCATTGCCGTGAAATCATAAGCGATCCCCGATATTTACGGCGCTGGTAATGCATCCCTTGAGTTGCGTTGGCGGCTTTCTTTGCCAGGTCAGGCAAAGCGGGAAAGGCGGAACGAGGCAAGTTGTGGATCTTCACTGTCGTCGACGAGCTCTTCTGCTGCAAGCAAGCCGACCAGCGGCGCGAGCGTGACTCCGGAATGCAGGACCGCGAGATAGAGACCCGGCGCTGCATCGACACGACCCAGGATGGGGAAGCCGTCCTTCGGTGTCGGGCGATAGCCGATGCTGTGGAAATCGAGCTCCAGCGTCTCGCCGCCTTTCAAGGCCGCTCTGGTTTTGGCGAAAAGCTCGCCGGCAGCCACCTGCGGATCGTCGCCTGGGTCGGTGCCGCCGAAGTCGCTGCCGGCGATGATCCGCCCCTCCAGCGTCTGGCGCATATGCAATTCCGGCGCCATCACCAGACCGTTCAGCATTTTGTGCACGGGGCGGGAATGGACGATGAGCCCCGGCGGCGTTTCGAGCGGCACCAGGATATCGGCCGATGCCGCAAGCGCCGCCGTGCCGGCGCCGGCGGCAAGAACGACATGATCGGCGTGCATCGCCCCTTCGCTCGTTTCGATGCCGACAATCCGGTTGCGCTCCGAGAGCAGACGCTTGACCTCGATGCCGGATAGAAGCGCTGCGCCACGGTGCCTTGCATCGTTCAGCAGCAGCTCGGCGGCTGCAACCGGCTCGACGGCGCCTTCCTCGGCGACATGTAGCGCATAATCCGGCAGGTTTGCGAGGTTCGGTTCGATCAGCGCGCTGGTCGCGCGATTGACCGGCTGTATGCCGTAGCCCCATCCATGATGCTGTGCGGCATAGGCATCCAGTTCGGCCTCTGGGAGATCCCAGCACAATCCGCCACACCATGACAGTGGCAGGCCGGGCAGTTCCGCCGCAAGCCGCGACCATTCGGCCATCGAGCGGTGACGAAGACGGAAATAGAATTCTGGGTTTCCCCAGCTGGCGTTGATCCAGGAGAAAGAGTTCGGTGTTGCCACGCCGCCGATCGTCTGCGCGACCACCGTGACGTCGGCGCCTTTGCGCTGGAGATGCCAGGCGATGGAGGCACCGATGATTCCAGCGCCGACGACGATGATTTTCTGCGGAGAGGGCATGTGGCTGTCTCGTTCGGATAAGGGTGTTGCGAGACTAAGCGCTCGATCGCGCAAAGAAAAGCCGCCGGGCAGGGATTGCCGGCGGCTGAACGTCTCTTATTGCTATGCCGTTATTTTAGGAGCCGGCGCCGACGCGTGCCAGGCCGTCTCTGGCCGGCTGATAGTTCTGGTCGAGATTGACCGCGTGCTGATAGGAACGGCGGGCCTTTACCTTGTCACCCTTGCGCTCGTAGACGAACGCCTGGTTTGCCCAGGATTCTGCGACCTTGTTGTTCAGATCGATGGCGTGATTGAAGTCGGCGAAGGCGTTGTCGTCGTCATTCTGCGCGAGATAGGAGATGCCGCGGCTGTTGTAGGGCTCCGGCGAGTTCGGCGACAGCGAGATCGCCTTGGAGAAATCGTCGATCGCCTTGTCCTGCTGATTGCGCTTCTGGAAGATCACGCCGCGGCCATTATAGGCGCGGCCATCCGTCGTTCCCAAGCTGATCGCCTTGGAATAGTCGTTGAAGGCATCGTTGTCGCGACCTGCCTGGCGGTAGAGATTGCCGCGGCCAATATAGGCGACGTCATAATTACCGTTGATCTGCAGCGAGGCATTGTAGTCTGCGATCGCCTCCGGCAGCTTGCCCATATTGCGGTAGATGAGCGCGCGGTTGGCATAAGCCTGGTAGAATTTCGGATTGAGCTGGATGGCCTGATTGAAGTCCGCAAGCGAGCGGCTGAAATCGCCGCCGCGGCCATAGGCCGTGCCGCGCACGTTGTAGCCTTCCGGATCCTGTGGATTGGCATTGATGACCGAGGTCAGCGAAGCGATATTTTCCGAAGAGCCTTGCGCTTTGTCGATGCGGATCACGCTATCGGTGGAGGCTGTCTGGCAGCCGGAGAGGCTGATCGCGGCAAGAACCGCCAAGGCCGGCAGGGCCGCAATCTGCTTCGAAACACGGGAGGAGAGGTTCGAAGTGCGGTACTTTTCGAAAGTCGTCATTGCCATTATCGGGTTCGCTTTCCCCATGCGTCATATCAGACGGTTCTGATTTAATCCGATTTGCGCAGAGAACAAATCAAAAAGGCGGCGGCGAACGACTCGCCCCCGCCACACATGCATCTGAAAACGTCGAAAAAACGGCGATTACTTGGCAACCAGGCCTTCGCGCTGAGCGCGCTTGCGAGCAAGCTTGCGAACGCGACGAACAGCTTCTGCCTTCTCGCGAGCACGCTTCTGCGACGGCTTTTCATAGTAGTCGCGCATCTTCATTTCGCGGAAAATACCTTCGCGCTGCATCTTCTTCTTGAGAGCGCGGAGAGCCTGGTCAACATTGTTATCGCGGACAAGTACCTGCACGAGAATCACGTTCCTTTGGTTTGGTTGATGCCAGCGGCGACGGCAGCGCCAGGAGGCAAAAATATAACGTTCGCGCAGCCGCGGCCTTGCGATTGGTTAGGCGAGATAGCAGATCGGTTTGTCAAAGTCTAGCCAGATCGTGAGTTTGCAGAGGAAAAAGCGGTTTGTCGAGTACCGACTTTGGCTATTGATGCCGTGTCTGCGCTGTTGCGGCTATGGGATACGGGCTTGATTTTCCGTCTTTTGCAGACTGGCATGCCTATGGGAAATTCCCGATCCCTGTCATTCGGGCAATGGCGACAGCCTGATTCTCGCAGTTGCCAGATAATAAGAGGGAAGCGCACTATGACGTCGTTCGATCTCGCCACCGCCTGGAGGCTGCTCGTTGCGCCTGCGCTTGCCTTTATTCGTCCTGACCGCAACGCTTTTGCCTGCGGCGGCCGGCGAAGTGCGTTTCGGCAAGAACGTGCGCGTCGGCGGCCACGATTTTTCGAACCAGACCTTCGATAACAAGCATCGCGCGAAGATTTACCTTTACAGCCAGAAGCCGCGCAAGGAAGGATGCGTCTGGCGCAGCGACGGCCATGCCGGCCGGGTAAAGGTTTGTCACCTGCAGCGCAAGTAGGACGGGGGGACTATGAACGATCAGACCATGCCGAAGAGCGTTCGGTACTACGAACGCCTCACATATGCTGGGATGGTGGTCGTTTTTATCAATCAGTTGGTGAACTGGGATAGGACGGCCAGTCATTTTGCTGAAGCGCTGCACATTTTTACGATTGTACAAATTATGTTTCCTTGTGTCCAAATCTTCTGGGTTTGGCTGGTTGTTCGTAAAAGGGTGAACTGGGCGCGCTGGATGACGCTTGGCGCTCAATTCGCGATGATGTTCGTCATTGGTTTCGGCTTCGGCATAATCGCCAATAAGGGCCACGCCGACGGAACCGTTTTGGAACTCGTTTTCCTAATTCTGGCGACGTCGCTTTATCTGCTTGCGGCGTGTCTTCTTTTTACGCGTGACGCAATACTGTGGTTTGTTCCTCAGAGGGCTGAATTCGGCCATGCGGTCGCGGGCTCCTCAGATAGTTCGGCCTCGCCGCCCGCTCATTCTTTTAGCCGTGTCGAAAGCTGGTCCTGAATGCGTCGCAAAAGAGCCGTTGTGTCGGTTTCTGATTTGCGATTTGTATGACCCATAAAGAAGGCGTCTTGCCTGAAGGAGTTGAGGGCGAATGCGTAAATACTCGGTTTTTGCCGTGGCGAGGGAAGCGATGCGGGCTCACAAGGGCTGGGAGGCTCAGTGGACCTCGCCGGAGCCGCGCAAGGAGTATGACGTCATCATCGTCGGCGCCGGCGGTCATGGCCTGGGTGCGGCCTACTACCTCGCCAAGGAACACGGCATCACCAATGTTGCCGTCATCGAAAAGGGCTGGCTCGGCGGCGGCAATACCGGCCGTAACACGACGATCATCCGCTCGAACTATCTCTATGAAGAGAGCATGCACATCTACGAGCATTCGATGAAGCTCTGGGAGGGGCTGTCTCAGGATCTCAATTATAATGTCATGTATTCGCCGCGCGGCGTGATGATGCTGTCGCACAATGTGCACGACCAGCAGTCCTTCAAGCGGCATATCCACGCCAACCGTCTTTACGGCATCGACAATGAATGGCTGACGCCCGAACAGGCGAAAGCCTATTGTCCGGCGCTCGATATCGCGAAAACGGCGCGCTACCCGATCAACGGCGCTGCGCTGCAGCGTCGCGGCGGCACGGCACGACACGATGCTGTCGCCTGGGGTTTTGCCCGCGCTGCTTCCGATCGCGGCGTCCACATCATCCAGAACTGCGAAGTGACCGGCATCCGCCGCGGGCCGGATGGCCGAGTGACCGGTGTCGACACGAGCAAGGGCTTCATCGGCGCCAAGAAGGTCGGCGTTTCGGCGGCGGGCCACACCACCGTCGTCATGCAGATGGCGGGCGTCCGTGTGCCGCTGCAGTCGAGCCCGCTGCAGGCGCTGGTTTCCGAGCCGCTGAAGCCGATCTTCCCCTGCGTCGTCATGTCGAACACGGTGCATGCCTATATCTCGCAGTCCGACAAGGGCGAGCTTGTTATCGGCGCCGGTACGGACCAGTACAACTCCTATAGCCAGACCGGCGGTCTGCAGATCATCACCCATACCCTGGATGCGATCTGCGAGCTCTTCCCGATGTTCCGTCGCGTCAAGATGATGCGCTCCTGGGGCGGCATCGTCGACAATACGCCGGACCGTTCGGCGATCCAGTCGAAGACGCCGGTGCCGGGTCTCTATGTCAATTGCGGCTGGGGCACGGGCGGCTTCAAGGCGACGCCGGGTTCGGCCAATCTCTTTGCGCATCTCATCGCCCGCGACGAGCCGCATCGATTCAATGCCGGGCTTAATCTGGATCGCTTCCGCACCGGCCGATTGATCGACGAGGCTGCGGCTGCGGCCGTGGCGCACTGATGCCGACGGCGGTCGGGATCGTTCTTGCTGCAGGGCTTTTGTTGCCGGCAGGAGCGATCGTGACCGAAGTCAACGATCTCTTTCCAGGGGCCGAGGATTTTCGCATGCAAGTGATCCATAAGGCGAAGGATGAGGTCGAATGGCCCTTCGTGGCCGAAAGCGGAACGCTGATCTGCGCCAAGGTACTAAACAAGCCGGGTGTCTTTTTCGTCCCGGAGCAGAAACCTGAGGCAACGAGGGCTTTCGTGCTCGACACGGATCTATTCGCCATGGGCCTGGTCAATCTGGGAATGACCAACGTGCTGAAACCCTACGGATCGCTGGAGGCGCTCCTGAAGCGCATAACGCCTTTCGTCACCATGGGACGGCGGCTTTGCGCACAGCCTCCCGGTACAAGCCTCTCGGGCTCCGAGCTTTAACACAGGTAGAAAACGATGCTGCTGATTTACTGCCCCTATTGCGAGGAAGAGCGTTCGGAACTCGAATTCCGCAGCGCCGGCGATGCGCATATCGTGCGGCCCGCCAATATTGCCGGGATCTCGGATGAGGAGTTCGAGGAATATTTCTTCCTGCGCGACAATCCGAAGGGCCTGATCTTCGAGCGCTGGCGGCATATCCATGGCTGCGGCCGTTTCTTCAATGCGGCGCGCGACACCGTGAGCGATCATTTCTACCGCACCTACAAGGCCGGCGAGCCGAAGCCGGATCCGGCGACGCTGCTACCGCGCACTTCCGAGCCGGTAGCACAGCATCAGAACGAACAAGAACAGACGGCACAAACAGAGGGATTTGCTGAATGAGCGGCGCCAATCGTATCGCGGGCAAGGGACGTCTGACGCCGGCCAGAACCGCTCGCTTCACTTTTGACGGCAAGACCTATACGGCGCTCGAAGGCGATACCGTCGCCTCCGCGCTGCTTGCCAACGGCGTCCATCTCGTCGGCCGATCCTTCAAATATCACCGTCCGCGTGGCATCCTTTCGGCCGGAGCCGAGGAGCCGAATGCACTGCTCGATATCTCCCGCGATGCGGCGCGGCGGCAGCCGAACGTGCGCGCCAGTGTGCAGGAAGTCTTCGACGGCATGAAGGCGCAGTCGCAGAACCGATGGCCGTCGTTGGCTTTCGATATTGGCGGCGTCAACAATTGGATGTCGCCGTTCTTTGCGGCCGGCTTCTACTACAAGACTTTCATGTGGCCGAAGTCTGCCTGGAAGCACATCTATGAGCCCTTCATCCGTCGTGCAGCCGGTCTTGGCGTCGCGCCGACGGAAGAGGATCCGGATCACTATGCCAGCCGCTATGCCCATTGCGACGTGCTCGTCGTCGGTGCCGGCGTCGCCGGTCTTTCGGCAGCGCTCGCCGCTGCCGAAACAGGCGCCAAGGTCATCCTCTGCGACGAGCAGCCGGAAGCCGGCGGCGCGCTGCGCTTCGACACCGGCGTCAAGATCGACGGCGTCGAAGGCTATGACTGGGCGCAGGCTATCGTCGCCAAGCTCGAGGCGATGCCGAATGTTCAGGTGCTGACCCGCACGACCGCTTTCGGCTACTACAATCACAATTTCATCGGCCTTGCCGAACGAGTGACCGACCATCTGGCCAAGCCGGGCCGCAACCTGCCGCGCGAGCGCCTGTGGCAGGTTCGCACCAAGCGTGTCATTCTGGCGACGGGTGCCATCGAACGTCATATGGTGTTTCCGAACAACGATCGGCCGGGCATCATGCTCGCTTCGGCTGCTCGCGCTTACCTCAATCACTATGGCGTCGCCGTTGGCGCCAAGATCGGCGTCTATACGGCGCATGATTCGGCCTATGAAGCCGCCTTCGATCTGAAGCGTGCTGGCGTTTCCATTGCTGCCATCGTCGACAGCCGCGCGCGGCCGAGCGAGGCAGTGTTGGCCGAGGCAAAGCGGCTCGGCATCGAGGTGATGACCGACTATGCCGTCGTCGATACCGCCGGCAAGCTGCGCGTTTCCTCCATGACCGTCGCGCGCAACGGCAGCTCCGCCACTCGCAAGATTGCCATTGATGCATTGCTGGTCTCGGCCGGCTGGACGCCATCGGTCCATATGTTCTCGCAATCGCGTGGCAAGCTGAAGTTCGAGGCGGAGAAGCAGCGCTTCCTGCCGGGCACTTACGTTCAGGATTGCCTTTCCGTCGGCGCCTGCAACGGCACGGATGGCCTGCAGGCCGCGATCGAGGAATCGCTGGCGGCCGGCGAGCTGATGGCGCGCGCTACGGGTAGCACCAATGGCGGCGAGAAGATCCAGCTTCAGGCGGAGCAGGCTTTCGAATGGACGGGCGGCATGATCGGTGCGGCCGAAGGGGCAGGGCCGAACACGAATGCCAAGGCCTTCGTCGATTTCCAGCACGATGTCTGCGCCAAGGATATCCGTCTCGCCGTGCGCGAAGGCATGCATTCCATCGAGCATATCAAGCGCTTCACCACCAACGGTATGGCGTCCGACCAGGGCAAGCTTTCCAACATGCACGGGCTGGCGATCGCTGCCGAAATGCTCGGCAAAGATATTCCGCAGGTCGGTCTCACCACCTTCCGCGCGCCTTATACGCCTGTCACTTACGGCACGCTGATCAGCCATTCGCGCGGGTTCCTCTTCGATCCCGCCCGCAAGACGCCGATGCATGCTTGGGAAGAGGCACATGGCGCCATCTTCGAAGATGTCGGCAACTGGAAGCGCGCCTGGTTCTATCCGCGCGCCGGGGAGACCATGCATCAGGCCGTCAATCGCGAATGCCGCACGGCGCGCGAAGTGGCCGGCGTGTTCGATGCCTCGACGCTCGGCAAGATCGAAGTGGTCGGGCCGGATGCGGCCGAGTTCCTGAACCTGATCTACACCAATGCTTGGGATACGCTGAAGCCCGGCCGCTGCCGCTACGGCATCATGACTCGCGAGGACGGCTTCGTGTATGACGACGGCGTCGTCGGTCGTCTTGCCGAGGATCGCTTCCATGTGACCACCACGACCGGCGGTGCGCCGCGCGTGCTGCATCATATGGAAGATTACCTCCAGACCGAGTTCCCGCATCTGAAGGTGTGGCTCACTTCCACCACGGAGCAGTGGGCCGTCATCGCCGTGCAGGGGCCGAAGGCGCGCGAGATCATTGAGCCGCTCGTCGAGGGCCAGGACCTGTCCAACGAGGCCTTCCCGCATATGAGCGTGGCCGAGTGCAAGGTCTGCGGCGTGCCGGCACGGTTGTTCCGCGTCTCCTTCACCGGCGAAGTCGGCTATGAAATCAACGTGCCGGCCGATTACGGCCAGTCGGTTCTGGAAGCCGTCTGGGCCCGCGCCGAGCCGCTGGGCGCTTGCGCCTACGGCACCGAGACCATGCACGTCCTTCGCGCCGAGAAGGGCTACATCATCGTCGGCCAGGATACGGACGGCACGGTGACTCCTGACGATGCCGGGCTTGCCTGGGCCGTTTCCAAGAAGAAGACCGATTTCGTCGGTATTCGCGGCCTGAAGCGGCCGGATCTCGTCAAGGAAGGGCGCAAGCAGCTGGTCGGTCTCATCACCCGAGATCCGAAGGTGGTGCTGGAGGAGGGCGCACAGATCGTCGCCGATCCGAACGAGCCGAAGCCGATGACCATGCTCGGCCATGTCACCTCGGCCTACTGGTCCGAAAATCTCGGCCGCTCCATCGCCTTTGCGCTGGTTGCCGGCGGACGCGAGCGCATGGGCAAGACGCTCTACGTGCCGATGCCCGACAAGACGATTGCCGTCGAGGTGACGGATCTGGTGTTCTTTGACAAGGAAGGAGGCCGGATCAATGGCTGAGCTCGCTACCCGCAAACTGCCACTCGCCGGCCGCCACGGCGGCTCCGCCACCGTCCGGCTGACGGCCGCAGCACCCGCAAGCCGGATTGCATTGAGAGCGCCTGCCGATTCCATCGGCAGCCTTTCGCAGGCGCTCGGCTTGCAAGTGCCGACCCGGCCCAAAACCTCGGCCAGCAACAATGGTCGTCACGCGCTCTGGATCGGCCCGGACGAATGGCTTGTTATCGACGAAAATGGCGCTGATCTGGTGGGCGTGGCTGCATCGTCTGGCGTGTTGCACTCGGCGACCGATGTGTCGCATCGCAATACCGCTGTCATCGTGTCCGGCCCCGGTGCCGAAGCGACGATCTCGGGCGGCTGCCCGCAGGATCTGTCGCGCGAGGCCTTTCCGGTTGGAGCCTGCTCGCGCACGCTGCTCGGCAAGGTCGAAGTCGTGTTGCTGCGGCTGGATGAGGAAACGTTCCGCGTCGAGGTCTGGCGTTCCTTTTCCGATTATGCCTTCGGCCTTCTGAGCGAAGCTGCGGAGGATGTGGGCCTTTAAGGCCCACATTCGCTCAGGTCAGACCTCTTCCGGCCGATCCTTGGGGTCGAACTGCGATATGGTCGTCCATGTCGCCGTCAGCGCCGGCTTGCGCTCGCTTTCGATCTCGACGGTCACGTCATAAGTCAGCATCAGCATGCTGGCGCCGCGCAACCGCGTTTCGGCAAGCAAGAAGCGGCCGCGCACGCGTGCGCCGCATTTGACCGGCGACATGAAGCGGATCTTTTCAAAGCCGTAGTTGATGCCCATGGTCTGCTCGCGGATCTTGGGCAGGCCGCTATAGTTCATCACAGAAAGCAGGGAAAGCGTCAGGAAGCCATGGGCGATGGTGCCGCCATAGGGCGTTTCCGCCTTGGCGCGTTCGGGATCGACATGGATGAACTGATGATCGAGCGTGGCATCGGCAAAGGTATCGATCATCGTCTGATCGACCGAGATCCAGTCGGAGACGCCGATCTCCGTTCCCACCAGTTTCATGATCTCAACAAGCGAGATATCGCCAGGCATTCCGTCCTCATCGTTCCGAATGGTCATTGCTCCTTTCTGGCGAATCGCAACGGAAAGTGCAACGAAGATCAGGTCTCAACGAGGAAGATGACGGAGCGCGCGGGAATGGTGATCTGCTCGCCGGCCGGCGTTTCGCCTGCTGCGATTAGCAGCGACCAGCCGCTTCTTTCGGATGGTGGTGGCCTGATGCCAAGTTCATTCGGTGTGCGATTAACGACAACGGCGAGACGTGTGGATCGGCCGTTGTCGAGATCCTGCGTTCTGATCGCCATGCCGAGCATATCGGCATCCGGTGCTTCCCACTCAGCTGTCGTCAACGACGATCCCGCCGCGGAAAACCAGCTCACGTCGCCATCGCCGCGGAAAAAATCCATCTCGGCGAAGGCGCCGAAGCGGCGGCGCAGGCCGGAAAGCCAGGCGGTATGGCCGATCAGTTCCTCGTCGAGAGTCGTCCAGTCCATCCAGGTGATGGCGTTATCTTGGCAGTAGGCGTTGTTGTTGCCCTGCTGGCTGCGTCCGCCTTCATCGCCTGCCGTCAGCATGATCGTGCCGCGCGTGGCAAACAGGGTCGAAAGCATGGCTTCGATGTCGGCGCGGCGTTTACGCTGGACCGATGGATCGGCCGTCTTGCCTTCGACGCCATTGTTCCAGGAAAAATTCTCGTTGTGGCCGTCGCGATTGTTCTCGCCGTTGGCCTCATTGTGCTTGTTCTCGTAGGAAACGAGATCCATCAGCGTGAAGCCGTCATGGGCGGCGAGGAAGTTGACGCTGCGGGTCTGCGTGCGGCCGTCGCGGCCGAAGATCGAAGAGGAGCCCGCAAGCACCGTTGCCAGGTCGCCGATCCTGGCGTCGCCGCGCCAGAAGCGGCGCAGATCGTCGCGGGCGCGATCGCTCCACTCGAGAAAGGGTGCTGAAAAATTCCCCAGCTGGTAGCCGCCGGGACCGATGTCCCAAGGTTCGGCGATCAGGATGCGATCCCGGAGAACCTCGTCCGCCAGCATCGCGCGTAGCGTCATACTGTCGGGATCGAAGCCCTTGCCGCCGCGTCCGATCACGGTGGCGAGATCGAAACGGAAACCATCAATGCCGGCGTGCCGGACGAAATGGCGCAGGCTGTCCATAATCAACCTGCGCGTCGCCGGCTGGTCGCAGGCGACGGTGTTGCCGGTGCCGGTATCATTGACCAGCGTGCCGGGCTGATCCGGTAGGTGGCGGAAATAGGTGGGATTGTCGAGGCCGCGCAGCGAAAGCGTCGGCCCGTGGCGATCGCTCTCCCCGGTGTGATTAAAGACGAGATCGAGGATGACGGCGATGCCTTCGGCGTGAAGGGCGGCGACGGTCTCGCGCAATTCCTTCATACCGCCGGGGACAAGACGCGGATCGAGCGCCATGAAGGCGACAGGATTGTAGCCCCAGCCATTGGTGAGGCCGAGCGGCGGCAGGTGCCGTTCATCGATCCAGGCGGTGATCGGCATCAGCTCGACGGCATTCACGCGCAGCCGTTTGAGATGGGCAATCACAGAGGGATGGGCGAGGGCGGCGACCGTGCCGCGTTGTTTCGCCGGCACATCCGGATGCAGCATGGTGAAAGGCTTGACGGCGATCTCGTATATCAGGCCGCCTGGCTGGAACAGCGGCTTGGCCGGGGCAACGGCGACGTCCCGCGTGACGATCGCCTTCGGCATCAGGTCCCGCGTGTCTTCGCCGACAATGCTCAGGCGCGGATCATATTGGAAAGGCCGATCCAGTTCCTTGGCATAGGGATCGATCAGCAGCTTGGATGGGTCGAACCACAGGCCCTGATCGGGATCGTATGTGCCATGAGCGCGCAGGCCGTAGCGCATGCCATGTTTGGCGTTCTTGACGAACAGACGATGCTCGTCGCCATCGCGGGTGAATGGCAGGCACAGGATTTCCTTCTTGCCCTCCGCATCGAACATGCAAAGCTCGATCCGCTCGGCATTCCTCGACCATACGGCAAATTCAACGCCGGTGTCTGTGAAGGTAGCGCCAAGGGAACGGATTGTCTGATCTGACATGTCTCGTGGGCTTTCCGGGTCGCTAGGAGTAGTCCCCTCTCCCTGCTTGCGGGGAGAGGGTCAGGGTGAGAGGCGGAGCGCTCGGCGAGTTATGCGGTTGCTGTGAATTTTGAGAAGGCCACTCATCCGACCAGTCGCCGCCCAACTTCTCCCCCGCGTTTGCGGGGCGAAGTTAGGCTCACGCCATCATCAGGTGATGACCGTCGGCGCGTCGCGGCCGGTGTGGCCCTTGATATCTGCGATAGCCTGAGCTGCGGCAATCAGGTCGGCGAGCGCTTCCTGCGTTTCGATATTGTGACGGGTCGAATCGGGCTCGTAACGTTCGATGTAGACGCGTAGCGTGGCGCCCGTCGTGCCGGTGCCGGAGAGGCGGAAGACCACGCGTGAGCCGCCTTCGAACATGATGCGGATGCCCTGATGCTGGCTGACGGACTTGTCGACCGGATCGTGATAGGCAAAGTCGTCGGCGGCGGAAACGGTGAGATCACCAATCTGTGTACCAGGCAAGGTCGGCAGCTTTCCGCGCAGCGCTGCAATCAGGCCATTGGCGGCATCGGTGTCGACGCCTTCATAATCGTGGCGGGAGTAATAGTTGCGGCCGTAGGTGGCCCAATGCTGCGTGACGATGTCGATGACGCTCTCGCCGCGCACGGCCAGGATGTTCAGCCAGAGCAGTACGGCCCACAGGCCGTCCTTCTCGCGAACGTGGTTCGAGCCGGTGCCGGAGCTTTCCTCGCCACAAATCGTCGCCATGCCCGCGTCGAGCAGGTTGCCGAAGAATTTCCAGCCGGTCGGCGTCTCGTAGATGCCGATACCGCGCTTTTCGGCAACGCGGTCGGCAGCGCCGCTGGTCGGCATGGAACGGGCAATGCCGGCGATGCCGTGCGAATAGCCGGGGGCGAGATTGGCGTTGGCCGCCAGGATCGCCAGGCTGTCGGACGGGGTAACGTAGATGCCCTTGCCGATGATGAGGTTGCGATCACCGTCGCCGTCCGACGCCGCGCCGAAATCGGGCGCATCGTCGCTCATCATCTCGTCGTAAAGCTCCTTGCAGTGGACGAGATTCGGATCCGGGTGATGGCCGCCGAAATCTGGCAGCGGCAGGAAATTGCGCACCGAGCCATCGGGCGCGCCGAGGCGGATCTCGAAGATTTCCTTGGCGTAAGGGCCGGTTACGGCGCTCATCGCATCGAAGTTAAGGCGGAAGCCGAGGCTGATCAGGTTGCGGATCGCACCGAAATCGAACAGCTCTTCCATCAGAGCCGCGTAGTCTTCGACCGGGTCGATAACCGAAACGATCATACCGCCGACATCTTCGCGGGCGATGCGATCGAGGTTGATATCGGGGAAGTCCGATATCTTGTAGCTGTCGATGACCTTGGAGCGCTCAAAAATGGCGTCGGTGATCTTTTCGGGCGCCGGGCCGCCATTGCCGATATTGTACTTGATGCCGAAGTCTTCCGTCGGTCCGCCGGGATTGTGGCTGGCCGACAGGATGATGCCGCCGAAGGCCTTGTACTTGCGGATGATGTTCGAAGCTGCGGGCGTCGAGAGGATGCCGCCCTTGCCGACCATCACCTTGCCGAAGCCGTTCGCGGCGGCCATCTTGATGGCCTTCTGGATGACCTCGCGATTGTAGTAGCGGCCGTCACCGCCGATGACCAGGGTTTTGCCCTGGTAGCCCTCGAGCGAATCGAAGATCGACTGGATGAAGTTCTCCGCGTAATTCGGCTGCTGGAATTCGGGGACCTTCTTTCGCAGGCCCGAGGTGCCGGGCTTCTGATCCGCATAGGGGGTGGTGGATACGGTTTTAATCATCGGGTTAAGCGCCTCTCGAGACTAGACTGGAGTAGAGAGCGGCATAGCGTTCTGCGCTCCTGCCCCAGGATACGTCGGATTTCATGCCCTGCTTTTGCATCTGCGTCCAGACCTTTCGATCCTGAAAAAGATGCATGGCACGGCGCATGGCTTGTAGCAGTCCTTCGGCGGTGACGGGCGAAAATTGAATGCCGGTGGCGACTTTCGCCTGAAGTGCGGCGTGATTGGCGTCGATAGTGGTATCGTTGAGCCCGCCCGTACGCGCAACGATCGGCAGGCAGCCATAACGTAAGCCATAAAGCTGCGTGAGGCCACAGGGTTCGAAGCGCGAGGGGATGATAATCGCGTCACAGCCGGCCTGCATCAGATGCGACATCGGCTCATTATAGCCGGCGGAAACGCCGACGCGGCCGCGATGACGGCCGGCTGCGGCAAATAGCGCGCCTTCCAGTGCCGCGTCGCCGGCACCCAGGATGGCAAGCTTGCCTCCCATCTGGACAATTTCGCTGGCAATACTCGCCAGAAGGTCCATGCCTTTCTGCCAGGTCAGGCGGCTGACGACGCAGAAGATCGGGCCGTCATCGGCATCGAGGCCGAAATGCTCGATGATGCGCTGACGGTTGATGGCGCGATCCTTCAGCGTTGCCGCGCTATAGGTCTGCGCGATCATCGCATCGGTTGCCGGATTCCAGATGTCGTCGTCGATGCCGTTGACGATGCCGTGCAGGCTGTCCGCCCTGCTGGCGATGACGCCTTCCAGACCCATGCCGAATTCCGGCGTCAGGATTTCCGCGGCATAGGACGGGCTGACGGTGGTCAGTGCATGGGCCGTCTGCAGGCCGCCCTTGAGGAAGCCGACATCGCCATAATATTCGATGCCTTCCATGGAAAACGCATGCGCCGGCAGGCGCAGGCCGGGGAAGATGTCGGGGCCGAACTGGCCCTGAAAGGCAATGTTGTGGATGGTGAGCACGCTCGGAAGTTCCGGCGCCGGATAGTAGCGCATGTAGACCGGCACCATGGCGGATTGCCAGTCATGCGCATGCACCAGATCCGGTTGCCATCCGGGCAGTCGGCCGGCGGCGATTTCCGCACCCGCCAGCGACAGAGCGGCGAAGCGCCGCCAGTTGTCGGGATAATCCTTACCGGTAGCATCGACATAGGGGCCGCCGGTGCGATTGTAGTAGGCTGGCGCATCCAGAACGAGAAAGGAAATGCCAGCGTGCTCGACTTCCAGCACAGTCGCCTTTTCGCCGAGCAGGTCGGCAAACTCGAGGCAGACGACCGGATCGCGAATGACCTTCATGACCGCGGGATAGCCCGGGATCAGGGTCTTGGTTTCAATGCCATAGGGATTTAGTGCAATAGGCAGGGCGCCGGCCACATCGGCCAAGCCCCCTGTCTTGATCAGGGGGAAGACTTCGGACGATACCGAGAGAACCTTCATAAGTTACAAATCCAGCTTGTCGATCATCGTCTGCGTGATGAGGCAGATGCCGCTTTCCGTGCGGCGCCAGCGCTTGGCATCCAGCTCCGGATCCTCGCCGACAATCAGCCCTTCGGGAATGGTGACACCATGATCGATGACGACGTTCTTGAGCTGCGCGCGGCGACCGACCTTGACGCTGGGCAGCACCACGGCTCCCTCCAGCTTGGAGTAGGAGTTGGCGCGCACGCCGGTAAACAGCAGACTGTTGTAGAGGCTGGCGCCTGAGATGATGCAGTCGCCGGCGACGACGGAAGAGACTGCCGAACCGCGGCGATCCTCGTCGTCATGGACGAACTTGGCCGGAGGGCTGATTTCGGCATAGGTCCAGATCGGCCAGGACTTGTCGTAGATGTCGAGCTCCGGCACCACGGCGGTCAGGTCGATATTGGCCTGCCAATAGGCATCGATCGTGCCGACATCGCGCCAATAGGCCTCACGCTCGAAATCCGAGCGGACGCAGGATTGCGTGAAGCGATGCGCGACGGCTTTGCCGTTCTTGACGATGTAGGGGATGATGTCCTTGCCGAAGTCGCGGCTCGAATTCGGATCGGCCGCATCGCGCTTCAGGCATTCGATCAGGAACTTGGTGTGGAAGACATAGATGCCCATCGATGCTAGCGCGAAATCCGGATTGCCGGGAATGCCTGGCGGATCTGCGGGCTTCTCGACGAAATCGATGATCTCGTCTTTCTCGTTGACGTGCATGACGCCGAAGCCGACGGCTTCCATGCGGGGCACTTCGAGGCAGCCGATCGTGACTTGAGCGCCAGAATCGACGTGCTGCTGCAGCATCCATTCATAGTCCATCTTATAGATATGGTCGCCGGCGAGGATGACCATGTATTCCGGGCCATAGGGCTCGATGATGTCGATGTTCTGGTAGACTGCGTCGGCGGTGCCCTCATACCATTGCGTTTCCGACACGCGCTGCGAAGCCGGCAGGATATCGAAGCTCTCGTTTCGTTCCGGGCGGAAGAAGTTCCAGCCGCGCTGCATGTGGCGGATCAGCGAGTGCGCCTTGTACTGGGTGGCGACACCGATGCGGCGAATACCGGAATTGAGCGCGTTGGAGAGGGCGAAATCGATGATTCGGGTCTTGCCGCCGAAGTAGACCGCTGGCTTGGCGCGGCGATCGGTCAGTTCCTTCAATCGGCTGCCTCGGCCCCCGGCAAGAACGTAGGCCATGGCGTCGCGTGCCAGCGGCTGGAAACGTTTTTCTACCATTTTATTCCTCCCTGTCCGTAGTGATCTCAAAATTCCGGTTCGAGCATGATGGTCGCCAGCGGAGGCAGCGTTATTGTCGCTTGTATGCCACCGCCGGCACTTACGGCCTGCACACGCCCGCCGTTGCCCTTGCCGCTGCCGCCATAAATGTCGGCATCGGTATTCAGTATCTCACGCCACCGCCCCTCAACTGGCAAGCGCAAGGTATAATTTTCACGGTAGACTGGCGTGAAATTGGTGATGACTGCAACCGGTTTTTCGCCGGGCGCCTTGCGCAGCCAGGCAAAGACCGAATTCTCGAAATCATCGACAATCAGCCACTCGAAACCATCGCCCTCGCAGTCGCGGGCATGCAATGCCGGCTTGCTGCGATAGGTGAAATTGAGATCGCGCACGAGGCGCCGCATGCCTTCATGCATACGGTATTGCAGCAGATTCCAGTCCAGAGCGCGCTCTTCGCTCCACTCGCTCCACTGCGCGAATTCCTGGCCCATGAACAGCAACTTCTTGCCGGGATATCCCCACATGAAGGCATAATAAGCGCGCAGGTTGGCGAATTTCTGCCAGTCGTCGCCGGCCATTTTGGCGATCAGCGACCCTTTGCCGTGCACCACCTCGTCATGGGAGAGCGGCAGCACGAAGTTTTCCGAGAAAGCGTAGATCAGGCCGAAGGTCAGCTCATTGTGATGATATTTGCGGTGCACGGCCTCGCGGGAGAGGTAGCTCAGCGTGTCGTGCATGAAGCCCATGTTCCACTTGAAGCCGAAGCCGAGGCCGCCTTCGTGAACTGGTTGCGATACCTTCGGCCAGGAGGTCGATTCCTCGGCGATGGTCATGACGCCCGGATGCGCGCCATAGACCCTCGTATTCATCGACTGGAGGAAGCGCACCGCCTCAAGATTTTCGTTGCCGCCATATTCGTTCGGGATCCATTCTCCATGCTTGCGGGAATAGTCGAGATAGAGCATGGAGGCGACGGCATCGACGCGCAAACCGTCCAGATGGTATTTTTCTGCCCAGAAGAGTGCGTTGTTCTCCAGATAGGAGAGGACCTCGGTACGGCCGAAATTGTAGATCGCCGTATTCCAATCGGGGTGAAAGCCCTTGCGCGGGTCTTCATGTTCGTAGAGCGCCGTGCCGTCGAACCAGCGCAGGCCATGTTCGTCGGTCGGGAAATGTGCCGGCACCCAATCGAGAATGATGCCGATGCCGACTTTGTGGCAGCCGTTGACGAAACGGGCAAAGCCTTCCGGCTCGCCGAAACGGGCGGTGGGCGCATAAAGACCAGTGGTCTGATAACCCCAGGAAGGATCGTAGGGGTGCTCGGTGATCGGCAGGAATTCGATATGGGTAAAGCCCATGTCGACACAATAGGGGATCAGGCGCGAGGCCAGCTCATCCCAGGACAGCATCGATCCGTCATCGCGGCGTTGCCAGGAGCCTGCGTGCACCTCATAGATGCTGATGGGCTGGCGACGCTGGTCGACGCTTGCCCAATGCTCGCGATGGGCCGCATCTTCCCAGACCTGATTGAGTCCGTTGGCTGTGACGGACGCCGTCTTCGGGCGGAGCTCGCTGCGGCGGGCGAAAGGATCGGCCTTCAGCGGCAGCAGCACGCCATCTTGGCCGCGAATCTCGAACTTGTAGGCAACGCCGGCCGGAACATCCGGAGCAAAGATTTCCCAAATGCCGGAGTCGGAGCGGAAGCGCATGACATGCCGGCGGCCATCCCAACCATTGAAATCGCCGACGACCGAGACGCGCTGGGCGTTTGGTGCCCAGACCGCGAAGTGAAAGCCCTGAACGCCCTCGTGTTTCAGGGGATGGGCGCCCATCTTGTCGAAGAGGCGCAAATGCGTGCCCTGGCGGGCGAAATAGTCGTCCATCGGCCCGAGAACCGGGCCGAAGCTGTAGGGGTCGGTGATCGCCCATTCGGCATCGCCGCGCCTGGCGCGATAGCGCACCGGTTGCTGCTTGGAGAGTTTTACCTCGCCGGAGAAAAAGCCCGCCGGATCGAGACAATCCAGCTCACCGATGACGGTGCCATCCAGCGCGGTGGCGGTTACTGCCTCCGCGCCAAGGATGAAACAACGCGCTACAAATCCGTCATCCATCCGATGCACGCCGAGAACGGCGAATGGGTCGGAATGTGTGCCTGCGAGAATTGCAGCAATATCGCCTGCCGAAATGTCCCTCAAGCTTGTGCCGTCAGCGGGTCTCTTCGGCTTTTTCATCCAGCTCTCCAGATTTCCTTGGCATATTGACGGATCGTCCGATCGGAGGAGAACCAACCCATGCGCGCGGTGTTGTTGATCGTCTTGGCGTACCACTCGGACGGATTGGCCCAGAGGATGTCGACTTCGCGCTGGGCTGCGGCATAGGCATCGAAATCGGCGGCAACCATGAACCAGTCATGGCTGTAGATGCCTTCGATCAGGTTGGCATAGCGGCTGCGGTCGTCCGGCGAGAAGACGCCCGAGGCGATGGCCGCAAGCGCCTGAGCGAGCTCGCGCGAGCGTTCGATGACGGCGCGAGGGTCATGGCCGTCGCTGCGCAGGCTGGCGACTTCATCTGCCGTGAGGCCGAAGATGATGATGTTGTCCTCGCCGACATTATCGCGCATTTCGACATTGGCGCCGTCGAGCGTGCCGATGGTCAGCGCGCCGTTGAGGCCGAATTTCATGTTGCCGGTGCCCGACGCTTCCATGCCGGCTGTCGAAATCTGCTCGGAGAGGTCAGCGGCCGGAACCATGACTTCGGCGAGAGAGACGTTGTAGTTCGGCACGAAGACGACCTTCAGCAGGCCACGTACCGACGGGTCGTTGTTGATGACGCGGGCGACGTCGTTGATCAGCTTGATGATGAGCTTGGCGTTATGGTAGCTCGGCGCCGCCTTGCCGGCGAAGAGCTTGACGCGCGGCTGCCAATCCAGCTCGGGATGCGAGCGGATCTGGTCGTAAAGAGCGACTGTTTCGATGATGTTGAGAAGTTGACGCTTGTATTCGTGAATGCGCTTGATCTGGATGTCGAACATCGCATTTGGATCGAGCTTGATGCCCATGCGGCTCGCGACCAGATTGGACAACTGCACCTTGTTGGCGCGCTTGACGGCAGCAAACTTCTGCTGGAAGGCGCTGTCGCGGGCGAACTGATCCAGGGGTTTCAGTTTTTCGGCATCGTCGAGGAAGGCGTCGCCGATCGTTTCGCGGACGAGGTTTGTCAGACCGGGATTGCACTGCATCAGCCAGCGGCGCGGTGTGATGCCGTTGGTCTTGTTGTTGATGCGATCCGGATAGAGCTTATGCAGGTCGGCAAAGACGGTGACCTTCATCAAGTCGGTATGCAGCGCGGAAACGCCGTTGATCGAATGCGAGCCGACGAAGGCGAGATTGCCCATGCGCACGCGGCGATCGCCGTTCTCGTCGATCAGAGAGATCGAGCGGATTTCCGTATCGTTGAAGTTGCGAGCCTTGCGGGCTTCGACAAGAATCTTCGCATTGATGGCGTAGATGATCTGCATGTGTCGCGGCAGGAGCCGTTCGAACAGCGGCACCGGCCAGCTTTCGAGCGCTTCCGGCAGCAGCGTATGGTTGGTGTAGCCGAAGGTGTTGCGGGTGATATCCCAGGCTTTGTCAAATTCGAAGCCATGGACATCGACCAGGAGACGCATCATTTCCGTGACGGAAACGGCTGGATGCGTGTCGTTCAGCTGGATTGCGACCTTGTCGGCCAGGTTGGTCAGATCGTCGTACTGCTGGAGATGGCGGCGAATAATGTCCTGCAGCGAGGCTGACGAGAAGAAGAATTCCTGGCGCAGGCGCAGCTCCTGGCCGGCGGGCGTCGCATCGGCCGGATAGAGGACGCGCGTCAGGCTTTCGGCCTTGTTGCTTTCACGCAGCGCGCCGATGTGGTCGCCAGCGTTGAAGGCATCGAGCAGGATTGGGTCGATCGGCTGCGCCGACCAGAGACGGAGCGTGTTGACGCGCTTGGCGCGCCAGCCGACGACGGGCGTGTCGAAGGCAGTGGCGATAACGCGCTCGGCCGGCTTCCAGACATAACGGGGCTGATCGTCATGGCCACCGACGGTTTCGACGCCGCCGCCAAAGCCGATTTCATAGGAGCTTTCCTGGCGCTCGAATTCCCATGGGTTGCCATGGGCCAGCCAGGTTTCCGGCAGCTCCACCTGCCAGCCATCCGCCATCTGCTGGCGGAACAGGCCGTGCACATAGCGAATGCCGTAGCCATAGGCCGGCACATCGACGGTCGCCATGGATTCCATGAAGCAGGCGGCGAGACGGCCAAGGCCGCCATTGCCGAGCGCCGCATCAGGCTCGAGGCCGGCGATGACGCGGATATCGACGCCGAGCGAAGAGAGCGCGTTGGTGATCTCTTCCATCAAGCCGAGGTTGGAAACCGCGTCGCGCATGAGGCGCCCGATCAGGAATTCCAAGGATAGATAGTATACGCGCTTGGCGCCGGTCTCGTAGACCCGGCGGGTCGATTCCATCCATTTGTCGATGACGCGGTCACGAATAACGAGGATCGTCGCCGTCAGCCAGTCGTGCGGCTTAGCCACTTTCGCATCCTTGCCGATGCGATAGGTCAGGCGTTCGATAATTTCTTCCGCAAGGATTTCGGGGCGGGAACTGCGTGGGGCTGGAACGGGGAGATCAGCCTTCGTCAAATTATTCATACTATCAACTCTCGCCATTTGTGTTTTATATTCAGGGTGTTATGCCCGATTAAACCAAATTTCCTCTCCTCTTCACTATCAGTTTACGCACTGATGTAAAGCAGTTGCAACAGGGGAGTTGAGCAGATGCCAAAATAGCCGCCAAATGCTTGTTTCCGGCGGGAAATGACTTGATTCCGATGATGTTTCCGGCTCTTATTCGCGCATCATTGAAACGAAAAGCCGCGCGATACACGTTCCGCGCGGCTTTTTCTTTTGCATCGTCCTGTGATTGCTTCGCGCGAGGCGCCTGCAAGGTCAATTGGTCAGCAGTGTCATCTGCTTTGCCGCTTGAGCGCCGATGGTCTTGAAGGCGGTGACCAGATCGGACATTTGCTGCGCATCAAAATAATTGGATGGGCTTGATGCGCAGGAGGCGAGCAAGGTTTGTCCACGCGTCGGGGCCATGAAGGCGACCGTGTAAATCTGCACACCGGCATCTTTTGCGGCTTTACAGGTCGCCAGTGTTTTTTGATCCGAGCTCGTGTCGTTGTTTTCGCCGTCTGTCATCAGAACGATATATTTCTGGAAGCTTTTATTGCCTCCATTGCTCTGCGCAGTTGCTTCAGTCGTAGATGCGACGCTGTTATAGGCTTTTTTCATCGGGGCGTTCGACTCAGTGCCACCCGACGCATTCAGTCCGCTAACGACGTTGGTGCGCGTCGTCTTTGTTCCCCAAGCAAGGTTGCTGAAGCTATCAACCTGACTGCTCCACGCAATGGCTGCAGTGCGAACATATTGTGACTTGGGATCGGCAGCATCCAGTTGGTCAAGAAGATTGCCAACTGCCGTCTTCAGCGCATCTATCTTTTTGACGTAGCAGGGGCTTAATGGATTTGGATACTGATAGAGATAGGTCCCATCAGTATAGTATTGCGTGCAGCTGCTCTGTGACTTGTCGATGGCATTCGTGTTCAGCAGCATCGATCCGGACTTATCGAGTGCGATCTCCATCGATAGGGCGGTTTTTTGAATAGCCGTTCCGCTTGTTGTCGAGCTGGATGCCGCGATGGATACCGATTGCATGCCAAGCAAGCGGCTCATGCTATTGACCGGCATGCTATAGGAAGCGTTGACCGTGACCGAATAGCTTGTGCCGCCGGATGAATTGCTGCTCGACGTTACCGAGGTCGACGTTCCAGCCTTTAGTGCATCCGCTGTCGCGCCATCTCCGGACAGGTAGTTAGACATCTGCCCCAGGACGAAATTGTTGCCGAGATCCTTGGCGGTCGTCGTGGTCGCCGTGCCATTGGCGAGCGCCGTTGCGGCGGCGAGCGCGGCGGCATCCGTTGCCTCCTGGAGCTGGCTGTGCGACAGCGTCATGTTCGTGACATCGAGCGCAACGCCGCCGGTAGCGACCAGCACCGGTATGGAAACTGCGGTCAAAATGCCGAAGTTTCCAGCGCTATTGGCCAGAAATTTCTTAAATATACCAAGTATATCCGAACCGGAGATCATCATGTCCGCCTGCTGGAGGGAGTTAAAAGCCTCAAGAATGGGCCGGACTATCGACGAAAAATATGAGTCAATCGTTTAAGTAGTAGTTTGAATTTTTACAAACCGCCTGATTGGTCTCATTTTGATGTGGTTCTATATTGTATTAGCTTTGTATTATATTAGAGGGATTACATCTACAGCTTGAACGGTTTTTTGGTCACCGTAACCTTTAAGCACGCCGATGACGGGTGCCACATCGGAATAATCGCGGCCATAGGCGACGACGATGTGATCTGTGCCGGCCGGGATATTGTTGGTCGGGTCAAGCTCGATCCACCCCGCCGTCTCCCCACACCAGACGCGCACCCAAGCATGCATGGCGTCGGCGCCTTCGAGCCTTTCCTTGCCCGGTGGCGGAATGGTGCGCAGGAAGCCGCTGACATAGCCGGCCGGAATGCCGAGGCTGCGCAGCGCGATGATCATCACATGCGAAAAATCCTGGCAGACGCCGCGCTTGATACGGAAAGCCTCCTTGGGCGTGGTGTCCACCGTCGTTGCCTTGGGATCGTAGGTAAAATCCTTGTGTATCTGCGCGCAGACCGCATGGGCGATCTGCAGAGTCGTCAGATTCGTAGCCTTCCACTGCCTGCTATAATCGGCAATCTCGCTTGTTTCAGGCAGGCGCGGGCTGCTGCCGCGGAAATGGTGAGGGGAAGAAGGATCGATTGACCAGCAATCGTCGATCTCTTCAGGCAACTTGGCGAGCAGGGGTGAAAAGTCGGCCGTGACAGGCTGGCTTTCCACCTGCACACGTGCCTGCATGCGGATGTCGAGCCTTTCATGCGGATCTCGCACCAGGATCGAGGTTGCCGGATGCTGGAAGAAATCCGTGAAGTTCGATTGCTCGTCCGGCCCCGGGGTTATTTTCACCGAGCCGGCGATCAGCCGTTGCCGATTGGGCAGGGAGAGCGGCATGACGCGCAGAATATGCCGCGCGCCGCTTGCCGGTACGTCATAGATATAGCCCATATGAAGCGAGAGGTCGTAGAGCATCACGTCATCCGAGATAGGTGCGTGCCAGCAGGTCGGAAAGCCGCTCCAGTTCGCGCGCGAGCTGCTGGTAGACCTCGACTGTCATCGTTTCCGGCGTCATCACGGCCAACCCCGAATGCAGCCGCATGGCCTCGCGATAGAAGGGCGACATCTGGCCGTTGACGAAAGCATTCGGCAGTTGCTCGACCTCACGGTGGATCTCATTCATCTGGAAGAGGATCGAGCGCGGGTTGAGGGGATCGAGCGCCAAAAGGTCCGTCACCGTCAGGCGAGCGGTATTGACGTTGTAGCGGCGGCGATGGGTCATGACGCTATCGCCGATTTCCAGCAGCATGTCGAGTGCGCCATCGGGCGCATCGGGGCCGGACATATGGCCGAGCAGTCGCGTCATGTGCAGGCCGCGTTCGATATAGCGGCCGAGCGACAGGAAGCGCCAGCCGGTGAAGCGATACATGTTCTCGTGCACGAGGCCGGCAAAGCCCGCGAGCTTGCGCAGCAGGATCGTCATCGCATGGCTGGCGTCATCGCCGTGCTTCACGCCTTCCTTGAAGCGGCGTGCCGTCTTGGCAAGGTCGTTCAGTGCCAGCCAGCCGTCCGGAGAGAAGCGATCGCGGATATTGCTGGCCGAATAGACTGCGCTATCGATGTTACGCAGCAGATTTTCCGGCACCGCCTGCTTGGTATCGATGTCGATGGCGGCAAGATAGTCGCTGACGTCGGCAAGCAGCGGCTGCTTCGGATCGGCCGCTTCGGCGAAACGCCCGTGCCAGGCGCGTAAGATGCGCAGCGCCCCTTCGGCACGCTCGATGTAGCGGCCGAGCCAGAAGAGGTTGTCGGCGGCGCGGCTCGGCAGGCTGCCCGGCATATTGCGGGTGAAAGTTTCTTCGGTCGGCAGCAGCGTATGGGCTTCGACGGGCTTGTCGGAGACGATCCAGACGTCGGCCGCCGAGCCGCCGGCCTGCATGGCGATGGCGGCGACATCATCGCCGCTGCCGATGCGGGCGAAGCCGCCGGGCATGATCTGCCAGCCGTTTTCCGTGCGGGCGGCGAACACGCGCAGGCTCATCGGCCGCGGCGTCAGCTTGCCGTTGACCCAGGCCGGCGTGGTCGAAAGCGTCACCACTTCCTGGCCGACCAGCTTCTGGCCTTCGGTCGCCAGCCAGTCTGCGATCGAATCGCGGGCGGTGCTGCGCAATGTCGAGCCCAGCACTGATTGGCCGTTGTCATCGAAGAATGGCATGCGGGAATAGGCTGGACCGATCACCATTTTCTCGATGTTGGCGGCGACATGCTCGCGTTCGCTCTTCTGGCCGCACCACCAGGTCGCGATCGACGGAAGCTTCAACTCCTCACCGCGCAGATGCCGGCAGATGGTCGGCATGAAGGCGAGCAGGGCGCGTGTCTCAAGGATGCCGGAGCCGAGGGCATTGACGATGGTTACCGTCTGTGCCCGCAACGCTTCGACTATGCCTGGCGTGCCGATATGGGATTGCTGGTTGAGCTCCAGCGGATCGGCATAGGCTGCATCGAGACGGCGCCAGAGCACGCTGATTGGCCGCAACCCTGCGACCGTGCGCACCATCAGCTGGTCGTTGACGACGGTGATATCCTCGCCTTCCAGCAGCATGAAACCGAGATAGCGGGCGATATAGGCGTGCTCGTAATAGGTCTCGTTGGCAGGCCCCGGCGTCAGAACGGCGACGCGTCCCTCGGTGCCGCGCTTGCCGCCGAGCAGCGCATCGCGAAAGGCGCCGAAGAAGGAGGCGAGGCGATGGACTTTGGTTTCGGCATAGATATCGGAGAACGCTCGGGTGGTGGCGACGCGGGTTTCGAGTGCGAAGCCGGCACCCGATGGTGCCTGGGCGCGGTCGGCGAGCACCCACCAATTACCATCCGGACCGCGGCCGACTTCGAACGCCAGGAAATGCAGGTAGTGGCCATGCGCAGGCTTAACGCCGACGAGCGGGCGTAGGAATTCGGGATTGGCCGCGATCAAGGCCGGCGGCAACAGTCCTTCGTTCACCAGACGACTGTCGCCATAGATGTCGGCGATAATCTCTTCGAGCAGATCGGCGCGCTGGCGCAAGCCCTCCGACAGCGACTGCCACTCGCGCTCATCGATGAGCACGGGAATATGCGAGATCGGCCAGCCGCGTTCGCTGACGCCCGTCGTCCCATAGGCTCGATAGAAAACGCCCGCATCGCGTAGATAGCGATCGGCGCGGGCGAAGCGCTCGGTCAGCTCCTGTTCCGACATGCGCGACAGCGCCGACAGAAGGTTTTGCCAGACCGGGCGGACGGCGCCTTTATTGTCGACCATTTCATCGGCGACACCAGGCAAAGGACGATAGGCAAAGGCCGGCGCCTTGCCGATGCCAGTCTTTACGTCGTCCCGCCGTTCCGTCGCCGGTTTTCTACTCATGCATAGTTCCGTCTCAAATTCCTGCCGGCCGCCTGAGGTCGAGTGTCAGCGGGAATTCCACCGATGCAGTCTCCGGTCTCAGGGCATAGCCACCCGCTGTATGCCCCCAAGGCTCGAAACGCGCAAGACGTCGCGCTTCCGCCTCGTTGCCATTGACGGGGAAGGTGTCATAGTTCCGGCCGCCCGGGTGAGCAACATTGTAGATGCAGCCGCCGATCGAACGGCGTGACCATGTATCGTAGATATCGAAGGTCAGCGGCGTGTCGATGGGCAGGACGGGATGCAGGCCCGAGGCCGGATGCCAGGCCTTGTAGCGCACGCCGGCGACCGAAACGCCCGCCATTCCCGTCGGCGTCAGCGGCACGGGACGGCCGTTGCAGGTAACCGTATAGCGGGAGGGATTGGCGGTCTCGAACCGAACCTGCAGGCGCTCGACCGATGAATCGACATAACGCACGGTGCCGCCGACAGCACCTTCTTCGCCGAGCACATGCCACGGCTCCAGCGCCTGGCGCAGTTCCAGCTTGCAGCCCTCATATTCCACCTCGCCGCAGAAGGGGAAACGGAATTCGAGCTGCGCCTGAAACCATTCCGGCCGCAGATCGAAGCCGTTTTCACGGAGATCGGCGAGCACGTCAAGGAAATCCTGCCAGATATAATGCGGCAGCATGAAGCGATCATGCAGCGTCGTGCCCCAGCGCACGAACCGGCCGTCGATGGGGTTGCGCCAGAAGCGGGCGATCAGCGCGCGCACCAGCAATTGCTGGGCAAGGCTCATGCGGGCATTCGGCGGCATTTCGAAACCGCGGAACTCGACGAGGCCGAGGCGTCCTGTCGGGCCATCCGGCGAGAACAGCTTGTCGATGCAGATTTCCGAGCGATGGGTGTTGCCGCTGGAGTCGGTCAGAAGATTGCGGAAAAGCCGGTCGACCAGCCAGGGCAGAGGCGAGTTGCCGCGGCCGGGCGCAGGCACCTGTGCAAGCGCGATTTCCAGCTCATAGAGGCTGTCATGGCGGGCTTCGTCGATGCGCGGCGCCTGGCTGGTCGGGCCGATGAACAGGCCGGAAAAGAGATAGGAGAGCGATGGATGGCGCTGCCAGTGCAGCACCAGGCTCTTCAACAGGTCGGGGCGGCGAAGGAACGGGCTGTCGTTCGGATTGGCGCCGCCAACGACGACATGATTGCCGCCACCGGTGCCGGTGTGACGCCCGTCGATCAGGAATTTGTCTGTGCCGAGACGTGTCTGTCGCGCCTCTTCGTAAACCGCCGTCGTGATGTCGACGCAGTCGTGCCAGTTCGACGCAGGATGGATATTGACCTCGATCACGCCCGGGTCGGGCGCGACGCGAATGACGTTGATGCGTTCGTCCTGTGGCGGCGAATAGCCTTCGATGTGAACCGGCAGCGCAAGTTCAGCCGCGGCATTCTCGGCGGCCGCCAACAGTTCGAGATAATGTTCGATCTTTTCGACCGGAGGCATGAAGACGCAAAGCCGACCGTCACGCGGTTCGACAGAGATCGCGGTGCGAACGGCGCCGCCGATTTCGCCGAGCGTCTGTTCGACCCGCGATTGCGAGCTTTCGTCCACCTGGAACGAGGCTTCTGGCATGGCGCGGCCAGCCGGCACGATGACGTCGGGCAGAGGCGTGCGCGGAATGGAGGGATCGGCCGTGTGGATATAGGGGTAGCGTGACGGCGGCACATAAGGGAGCGTGCCGAGCGGCAGGCGATAGCCGACCGGCGAATCGCCGGGGACAAGGAAAATCTTGCCGCGGCGTGTGCGCCACTTTTCACTGACCCAGCGGGTACCGCCGGCGCGCGCGTTCCATGCCTGTATGGGCAGTATGTAGCCGGTTGGAGTCGTCAGACCGCGCTCGAAAACACGGGCGATGCGGCTACGCTCCTCGGGATCCTTGAGCTTCGAATTGGAAGGATCGACGTTCTCGGGCAGGCTCCCCTCCTTGACGATCCATTCAGCCGGGTCTTCGTAAGCCGGTTGCACCATGTCAGGCTCGATCGCCAGTTCCTTGGCAATCGCATTCAGAAGCTTGCCGGCGCTCTCCGAGTCCGCACCGGTCTGTGCCGTTTCTTCGGCGATCAGAGCGGGGTTCTGCCAGATCGGCCGGCCGTCCTTGCGCCAGTAAAGCGAGAAGGTCCAGCGGGGCAGGCTTTCGCCGGGATACCATTTGCCCTGGCCATAATGCAGGAAGCCGCCGGGCGCGAAGCGCTCGCGCAGGCGCCGGATCAACTGATCGGCAAGGTCGCGTTTGGTCGGGCCGACGGCGGCGGTGTTCCATTCTTCAGACTGGAAATCGTCGATCGAGACGAAGGTCGGCTCGCCGCCCATCGTCAGGCGCACGTCGTCTTGTCTGAGGACGGCATCGACCTTTTCCCCGAGCTCATTCAACGCTTCCCAGCTTTCGTCGGAGAACGGCTTGGTGATGCGCGGATGTTCGGCGACGCGGGTGACCGTCATTGCGAAGTCGAATTCGGTCTTGGCCTCGCCGAAGTAGCCGCCGGAGATCGGGGCGGCATTGCGATAATGCGGCGTGGCGGCAAGCGGAATATGGCTCTCGCCGGTGAGCAGCCCCGAGGTCGGATCGAGGCCAACCCAGCCGGCGCCGGGAAAATAGACTTCCGCCCAGGCATGCAGGTCGGTGAAATCGACTTCGGTGCCGGAAGGGCCGTCGAGCGCCTTCAGGTCGGGCGTGAGCTGGATGAGATAGCCGGAGACGAAGCGGGCGGCGAGGCCGAGGTGGCGCAGCACCTGCACCAGCAGCCAGCTCGTGTCGCGGCAGGAACCCCTAGCCGCTTCCAAGGTCTCCTCGGGCGTCTGTACGCCGGCTTCCATGCGGATGACGTAGCCGATCTCATTCTGCAGGCGCGTATTGAGGCCGACGACCATGTCGACGGTTTTTTGTTCTGAGCGGTCGAGCGTGGCGAGGAAGGCTTTCAGCCGGGGGCCGGGCTCCTCTGGCTTCATATAGATCGACAGATCCTCGCGGATGGTCTCGGGATAGTCGAAGGGCCATCTGGTGGCTTCCTCTTCGACGAAGAAGTCGAAGGGATTGTAGACCGTCATGTCGGCGACGAGATCGACCTCGATCTTCAGTTCTGTCACCGGATCGGGAAAGACGAACCGGGCGAGATAGTTGCCGTAGGGATCCTGCTGCAGATTCACGAAATGATTTGATGGTGTGACCTTCAGCGAGTGGCTCAGCACATGGGTTTTGGAATGCGAGGCGGGTTTCAAGCGGATGATCTGGGGGCCAAGGCGGACCGGATTGTCATACTTGTAGTGAGTGAGATGATAGATGCTTGCCTTGATCGCCATATGTCTCTTCGCCTAGCCCGCATCATTGTGCGATGATTGCCGTTCCCACGGGCAGTGTGTGCAATGCAGCGAAAGAAAGCAAGGCGTGTCGGCATTTCATCAAAGTCTTGCGGTTCAAAGCCAAAAGCAAAGACGGCGAGCTTTCGCCCGCCGTTCTGAAATCTCAATCGATCTGCTTGCTGTCAGCTTCTGCCAAACTCGTCGACGAGGCGGATGATATCGTCTTCGCCGAGGTAGGAGCCGGTCTGTACTTCGATCAGTTCCAGCAGGATCTTGCCCGGGTTAGCCAGGCGATGCACTTCGCCAAGCGGAATATAGACCGATTCGTTTTCGCGCAGCATCTGCACATTCTCGCCGACCGTCACTTCCGCCGTACCCTTGACGACGACCCAGTGCTCGGAACGATGGTGATGCTTCTGCAGAGACAGCTTCTTGCCCGGCAGCACGAAGATGCGCTTGACCTGGAAGCGGTCGCCATTCAGCACCGACGTGTAGCCGCCCCATGGGCGATAGGAGGTCGGGTGCGTCTCTGTGAGCTTGGCGGTCTTTTTCTCGCTTGCCAGCAATTTGACGAGCTTGCCGACTTCCTGGCTGTCCTTGAGAGGCCCGACATAGACGGCGTCTTCACTGGCGATGACGGCGACGTCTTCAAGGCCTTGCACGGCCACATGGAGGCTGTGCGACATCACGAGCGAATTCTTCGTGTTGACCAGCGTCGCGGCGCCGGTGGAGACGTTGCCGCTTTCGTCGCGCTTGCCGACTTTCCAGACCGCATCCCAGCTGCCGAGGTCGGACCAGGTGAAGGGCGAGGGAACGACGGCGGCATTGGCGGTCTTTTCCATCAGCGCGTAGTCGATCGAGATGTTCGGGCTCTTGGAGAAATGATCCGCATCCAGGCGGGTGAAATCCAGATCGCGCGTCGATTTGGAAACGGCCTTGCTGGCGGCCTTTTCGACGTCGGGCGCAAATTCCTTCATCTCGGCGAGAAGCTGAGCGGCTGAGAACATGAACATGCCCGAGTTCCAGTAGAAATGGCCGCTCGCAACCATCTCCTCGGCCTTTTCCAGGACAGGCTTCTCGACGAAGCGCTTGACGGCATGCGCGCCTGATGGCAGCGCCTTGCCGCTTTCGATGTAGCCATAGCCGGTGGCCGGCTCGGTGGGCTTGATGCCGAAGGTGACGAGCTTGCCTTGAAGCGCGGTGTCGCGCGCCAGGCGCACGCAATCGTAATAGGTCTTGCCGGCGTCGATCTCGTAGTCGGAACCAAGGACGTGCATGATCGCGTCCTTGTCGAAAAGCTCGGCAACAAGTTCCGCGGCGGCAGCGACGGCTGCGGCGGTATTGCGGGCGACCGGCTCCAGCAATATGGCTGCCAGCTTCAGATCCAGCTCGCGTGCCTGTTCGGCGACGAGGAAGCGGAATTCCTCATTGGTCAGAACGATCGGTGCCTCATAGAGCTCAGGATCCGCAACGCGCTTCAGCGTGTTCTGAAACAGCGTGCTGTCGCCGATGAACTGAATGAACTGCTTCGGAGCGGAAGCGCGCGACAGCGGCCAAAGCCGCGTGCCCTTGCCACCTGCCATGATCACCGGAACGATTTTTGCCGCCATGCTCTGCCTCTCCTGGACATCTCACTTGGAGCGTCTTTTAACGATGCACAACCATTGTGCTTTCGCCAAGCTCCTTCGACAATTTCCATCGCGATTGCGATATTTTTTCTTAAAGCGCAGCGTTAATACGTCGAGATCGTAAACAATCGGCGACTTTAATCTGGAAACATCAGTGAAAGTTCTCGGCTAGGCTCAGGACCTATTAAATTTCTTGCATGATGGGTACGAGATTGATTCCATAACGGCGAACAAGAGCCGTCATGAGCGATTTGTTTTGGCTGTCGCAGGCGCAGATGAAGCGCATCGAGCCGTGTTTTCCGTCGTCTCACGGCGTTCCGCGCGTTGACGACCATCGCGTCCTGAGCGGCATCGTCATCCGCAACGGCCTGCGCTGGCGCGACGCATCTGAAGGCGCATCGCACCGCTGCGAGTCTGCTCAAAAAAGGGCTCCTTCCCGCTGTCTCGGTCGGACGAAAGGCGGCCTGAACTCCATTAGCCCGTCCAGACCTCGTTCAGCAGCTTTCGGCCAGAACGGCTGACCGGCAGCACCGTGTCGTCATTGACGCGAACGCCGCGCCGGCAGGCTCGCATCGAGGCCTTTTCGGCGAGCTGGTGTGACACCCAATGCGAGCGATGGACACGCACGCCGCCATCCTCGCCAAGCGCCGCAAT
Organism: Martinezella miluonensis; assembly: GCF_900094545.1. Taxonomy (GTDB): domain Bacteria; phylum Pseudomonadota; class Alphaproteobacteria; order Rhizobiales; family Rhizobiaceae; genus Rhizobium; species Rhizobium miluonense. The sequence goes on along the minus strand of NZ_FMAH01000017.1, from coordinate 13,261 downwards.
CGCGGCTGCGAGATTCATCAGGATCAAGGCCTCGCCGCGGTCGGTCCGTACCCTCACGTAATGGTCCTCGGCGCTCAGGGCGAGGATGGCGGCGTTGCGGATCCCGACCGGAAGCTTCGCGCGCAACGCCTGGTCGGTAGTCGGATGAAGCTGCTGCTGCGCCTCGCATGCGGTGCTTTGTGGGCGGGACTGCCGGAGCAAGGTCCAGCCGAGACTTGCGATCGCGAGATTGGACAGCAGCACCTGGATCGTCAGCTCGGAATAGGTAACATGGGCAAGCGCCCGAGGCGCCGACAAGCCCAAGGCTTCGAGAACGATCCAGCCGCCGACCGGAGCTGTGATGGCGCCAATTGCAAGCATCGCCCAAAATGGCAATGCGCCGCCGAACCAAAATCGCTGAACGATTTCGCAGAGCGCAAAGGCGATCGCGCAGATGGCAATGGCGACCCCGGCGAAATGCAACAGGCGGAGTGGAAGCGTCATGCTGACATAAGTGCCGAACGCACCCGTTACGGCAAGCGCCGTCGCGACGACGAGTGGGAGCAAGATGGCGGCGGGACGGCGCCACTGAAGGGGCGCAGCTGCCGAGAAGATGCCGGGAATGGTCACTGGCGAATAAACCCTACCGTTCGCGAAATCGGGCTCGACCTGCTCGGCTGCCCTTACGTAACAGGATAGCGGCTCACAAGAGGTGCATCAATGACAATTGCGATTTACAAGCGGCTCCGCTCGGCCGCCTTGCTGTTCTGCAGCACACCGATGGTGATGGGCCTGCTCTTCGGCGCAGCGAGCGCCGCCGAGGCAGGGTGGCGGCCCTACGAGGTCCCGCCCTCCGTCACCAACCCCGAGAAGATCCCGGCCGCTCTGTACTACCCGACGCAGGCGCCTATGCGCTCGATGGTGGTGGGGTCGTTCACGGTCAACGCAACCCCCATGGCCGCTCCGGAGGCAAAGACCAAAGGCCTCATCGTGATCAGCCACGGAACAGGTGGTTCGGAATTCGGGCAAAGCAGCTTGGCCGAGGCCCTCGCGCGGGACGGCTATTTGGTGGCGGCGCTGCGTCATCCGGGCGACAGTTACCAAGACAGCTCGCTGTGGCAAAAGCCGCCGGGCGCCTACTTCACGGAGCGGCCCCGGCAGGTCTCGCGCCTGATCGACGCGCTGCTTGCGGACCCCGAATGGAAGGACCGCATCGCGACGGATGCCAAAGGTCCGCGGATCGGCGCTGCCGGGCACTCGGCCGGCGGCTACACCGTGGTGGCCTTGGCGGGAGGGCAGGTCGATCTATCCCGGATCGGCGCGCATTGCGCGAAGGACACCGCGGAAGACCCGATCTCCTGCGGCATGGTCCGCGACATGCGCCAAATGCAGGCGCCACTTGTGCTCGAGTCGACCGCCGATCCGCGTGTCCGCGCGATCGTCGCCATGGCGCCCGTCGGCGTCATGTTCACGGAGCAATCCCTGAAGGCCATCACCGTGCCGAGCCTGATCTACGCCGCGGAAAAGGACCGCTGGTTACCGCCACGCTTTCACGCCGCATGGATCGGGCAGAACCTTCCCGGAGCGGGCTATCGCGTCATCGCCAATGCCGGGCACTTCGCCTTCATGAACCCCGCCAGCGCTCCGATTCCGACATTGGATGGCGACATCAGCGCCGACCCGCCCGGCTTCGATCGCACGGAATTTCTGAAGCAACTCGGCGAAGAAATCCCGGCATTCTTCGATCGAGCGCTCGCACCGAATGCGATCAATAGTAGAGTATCGCCATAATTCTCTTGTCTAGAGCGGTTCAGTTTTTCACGGAATCTGAGAGCCGCTCTAACTTATTGTTTTTACGCAATTCCGGACGGAAAACCGCTGCGCACTTTTCCTGGAATTGCTCTAGGCTCAGGACCTATTAAGTTTCTTGCATGATGCGGGCGAGATTGCTTCCATGACGGCGAACAGGAGCTGTCATGTTGCTCACCGAAGGCCCGATGAGCGATCGCAAGGGTGCCGCACTCATGCTGGATGCGCGTCCGGCCGCGAAAACGCTGATTGGGGACCGTGGCTACGACAGCTATCGCTAAAATCGAAAACATGTTCGGCCGCATCAAAGACTGGCGACGGATCGCCACCCGCTACGATCGATGCGCCCACGCTTTCTTCTCATCCGTCTGCATCGGTGCAACCGTCTCCATCTATCTCAGACAATGAGTCCTGACCCCAGCACTATGCGCAATCAAAACCGCGGAGCCGTCGAAAGCGGCTTCCGTCATGGAAGGCGCCGCCGCCCGTCTTTCGGCGGCGGCGATTGCAGCGTGATTGCTCAGGCTTCCGCCCGATCTCTCTCTTCGTCGTGCACCGGCGCGTGGTTGAGGCCGTTGCGCTTGTTGTAACGGATCGACGACCAGAGCGAGATGCCGATCAGGGCCGCGCCGCCAAGGCCGGTGACGACTTCGGGGATGTGCGTCAGCGTCTGCACATACATGATCACCGAGAGGATCAATATCGCATAAAAGGCACCGTGTTCGAGGTAGCGGTAATGGGCCAGCGTGCCTTTTTCCACCAGCATGATCGTCATCGAGCGGACATACATGGCGCCAATGCCGAGGCCGATGGCGATGATGAACAGGTTCTGGGTGAGGGCGAAGGCGCCGATGACGCCATCGAAGGAGAAGCTGGCATCGAGGATTTCAAGATAGAGAAAAGCGCCGAAGCCGCCCTTTGCCGCCGCACTCATCGTCCTTTGAGACGCATCCAGAAAGCCCGCCAGGACTTCCACTAGGAGAAAGGTCAGGAGGCCATAGATCGAAGCGTGAAGGAAGGTCGTGGCATCATCACCGTAAAGCACCGAGGTGAAGATGAGAACGAGAATCAGCACGAAGGCGATTTCGATGCCCTTGACGGTGGCGAAATGCGCCATCCGCTTCTCTATGAAGCCGATCCAGTGAACATCCTTCTCATAGTTGAAGAAATAGGTCAGGCCCACCATCATCAGGAAGGTGCCGCCGAAGGCGGCGATGGGCAGATGTGCGGCCTGCATGATCTCGGCATATTGCTCGGGCTTGGTCGCGGCGAGCTTCAGCGCCTCCCAGGGGTCGATCCAGGCAGCGATGGCGACGATTGCCAGCGGAAAGACGATGCGCATGCCGAAGACGGCAATAATGATCCCCCAGGTCAGGAAGCGATGTTGCCAGACCGGAGTCATTTCCTTCAGCTTGTTGGCGTTGACGATGGCATTGTCGAAGGAAAGCGAAATCTCCAGCACGGCCAGGACCGCGCAGATGAAGAAAGCCGTGGCGAGGCCGCCGAGCGTGCCGGTCGTGTTCCAGCCTAAAAAGGCACCAAGAGCCAGGCCACCCACGGTGACGGCAAAGGCCCAGCCGAAATAGCTGAGTACAGATTTGGAAGCGGTGGGCGACGTCATGGACGCACCCCGCCGAGAAGGGTGGTGAAGCCCGTTAAAGCGCGCAGCCACATGCCGAAGACGGCATGCGGATGAGGCATGGTCAAGCTATTCATGGAAAGAAGTCCGCCGGCTCATCTGCAGGCGGTACCGACATCGCGAGAGCGCCGTAAAAACTCTCGCCAGAGGGGCCCGGCACCAAAGTTCAATCCGCCACCGATGTCAGGAGGGCCGCGGAGATGCTTATAAGTTAGTGAAGTCGCGACGCACGTCAAGTGTCTAGGGTTGAAATCCCCCTCGATGGCTCTGCTTTCAAGATTGAGAATTTGAGGAACCAAACGGGAAAGGTGGCGTTTGCCCATCAGGCTTGTTTGTACCGTCCTTCTTACCCTGACGACAGTGACCGATAGGAGAAGCTTCCATGAGCCCCAATCCCATTCATCGTAAAGCGCAGGAGCCGAAGCCGGAGCTGACTGAACGGCAGAAGAAAGCGCGATCCAATACGCTTCGCCAGGCGCAGGTCTTGCCACCGCATCATGTCGATCTGACCTTGCATCCCGTGACGCATGAAGATGTCCATGTTCCCGCCCATATCAATGGCGCCGACCTGTCGCGCGAGGCGCCGGCCGATGCCAATCATGGCAAGAAGCGGAAACCCGGCTCGCGGCACTAGTCCAGCCACAGGCCATTCGATAAGTGATGGCTACTTGTGTCTGGGCGTCTTGCCGTCGGATGTGAAGCTGCCGTTGAAACTCATTTTGGGCGATTTGGCCGAGCATTCGATGGTGACCGGCTTGCCGGCATAGGGGTTTGCGAAGGTGCAAGTGCCCTTTGCTTCGACGCCAGACATCTTGTTGCCGGCGCCGGTCGAAATAACGTCGATCGGCAACTGTGCCGTGCCCTTCTGGCTGCCTGGTTTGATGCCTCTGCCGTCGCCCTGGAAGCCGAGCATTTTACCGCCGGACGTGAAAATGAAGGTCACTGAGCCATCTGGCCCCGTCACGCTGGCGAGTTCGCCCGTGCAGCCCTTGGAGGCATCAAGTTTGCCGACCACGAGTTTTGAACATTTTCCGCTGACGACGGTCACGCCCTGCGACGGGAAGTTTTCCACTGCGCCGGCCGACGTTGCGGCCAATATCGTCAATCCAAAAGCAATGCCTGCGAATCGCATAAGAGGGGCTCCTTTCAAGCCGGTGCAGATTCGCCGATCAAAATGTGGCAGTCAACCCGAAGCAGAAGCCAAGCCCGAAGCGCATCGCGATCTTTCAGATTTGCTTCTTGCGCTTCAGGATGCTGACGTTACGCCAGCCGTTGTTTCAGAACGGCTGCGCGCCTCTGCGCTACAGCCTCAGTGCGGCGCCGCTTCCGGGACGAGCGAGCCGATCAGCTGCAGCAGGGCATTCTGACGATTGCCGCCGCCGGCCAGGAATTCGTAGAGGGTCATGGCTTTCTCGCTGCCGCCGTCGACGACAAAATCCGCCTGGCGAATGACGAAGACCTCGCCGCTTTCGGTGTCGCGGGCGAGGTGGAACATATATTCGTCACCATTGGGCTTGTGGTTCTTGTAGAACTGCCGCTTCATCACCGTCATCTCATCCTCCCGTATGATCGATGCGCTGATATGACAGTAGGATGACGGTCCGGCCGGAAGTCAAGCGGCTTGTGGCGGGAACTTGTGTCGCAGGCTGCGTGCAAACCGCAATCACAGCCGACTCAACCATGTGATTGGCTATCTTTCAAAAGGCGATTATTCTCGACTTGCGCTCGAATTTTTCGAGACGCGGCAAGTTGGAGATCGAAGCACATGAGAATGATGTTAGCGCTGGGAGCGATTTTGAGCCTGGCATGCGTCTCCGCAGGCGAGGCGCCTTCGAACTATCAGATCCACCAAGGCATTCGTGCCGATAGCGATCCGGTGGTGATGGCAAGATACGACAGGGCACTCAATTATTGCGAGCCCGAGGCCTATTCCTGGCGACGTGGGTCGTCCGACCCGAACAGTACGCTTTACTGGCTGGCTCTGCGAGCCTGCCTCTACCGCCAAGGTTTTATCGACCGTGGCGCCTATGCCTATCCGACGACGGCAGTGTTCCGGAATTTCCTGGATCGCTGAGCGCCCGCAATTCTTCTCAGGCCGTTGGGCTGTTCTTCGGCTGGATCCGCTTTGACGACGTTCGGGCCCTGCCGATCGATATGAAACTAAAAAGGCCTTTCGATTTCTCGAAAGGCCTTGCTTTTCAGCGAATTAGGATGGTGGGCGTGACAGGGATTGAACCTGTGACCCCTACGATGTCAACGTAGTGCTCTCCCGCTGAGCTACACGCCCATCCGATGGCGGCGCATAGATCACAAAACCTTGGTTGCCGTCAATAGGCTTTTTTTCGGTTTTGTGACGTGGCCGCCAAAAGCCTTACGCGGCAAGGAGTTTGTTGACTTCGTCAACGAGTTCTCGAAGGTGGAAAGGCTTGGAAAGGACCTTCGCATCCTTCGGCGCCTTCGAATCAGGGTTCAATGCGACGGCGGCAAAACCGGTGATGAACATCACCTTCAGGTCGGGATCGAGTTCGGTGGCGCGGCGCGCCAGCTCGATGCCGTCCATTTCCGGCATGACGATATCAGTCAAAAGCAGCGAGAACGGTTCTTCGCGCAGCCGGTCGTAAGCGCTGGCTCCATTGTCAAAGGACAAGACCTTGTAGCCGGCTTTTTCGAGCGCCTTCACAAGGAAGCGACGCATGTCGTTGTCATCTTCGGCAAGAAGTATCTTCTGGGTCATCATCTCTATCGCTAATCAATCTTGTCTGGTTGGGCACGTCGAGGGTTTAGGTTAACGCTCCGCCGTAAACAAGCCGTGAATGGTGGGGCATAACGCGCCAATTTGGCATTTGTTCGAGGCACGAGCGAATTCCGCGAAAACCTCTTAAGTTTCCGCTGATCGCGCATTCGGAGAATTCGACTACGGCGCTTTGGATTAAGGCCATTTCGTTCAAGTTACTATGGACTTGCTGTCATGCAGCTGGCAACATGACTATTGCGACAAGTTGTTGACATGGTAAAGACGTTGATGTCCGCGGAAATGCGTAGTTTCGAGATTTTCGAGGTATTGGAGCCCGGCTCCCAGACGATACCGTTTGTCTACAGTTCGCCGCATAGCGGGCGCATTTACCCCCCCGATTTCATCGCTCAATCCCGCCTGCAGGGCATCGCCATCCGCCGCTCGGAAGATCATTACGTCGAAGAGCTTTTTTCGGCGGCAAGTTCCCTTGGTGCGCCGCTGCTGTTTGCCAATTTTCCGCGCGCCTATATCGACGTGAATCGCGAGCCCTATGAGCTCGATCCGCGCATGTTCGACGGCGCGTTGCCATCCTATGCCAATATCAATTCGCTAAGGGTCGCCGGCGGCCTCGGGACCATCCCGCGAATCGTCGCAGAAAATATGGAGATCTATGCGCGCCGCGTCCCGGTCGAGGATGCCCTGAGGCGGATCGACACGATATACAAGCCCTATCACGCCACCCTCCGGCGGCTGATTGCGCGCACCCATGTAAAATTCGGTTTCGGCGTTCTTGTGGATTGCCATTCCATGCCCGGCAATATTCGCATCGCCGGCAGCAATATGCGTCCGGATTTCATTCTCGGTGATCGCTACGGCACCAGCGCCTCGGCGGAGCTATCCCGCGCCGCCATGCAGATCCTTGAGGAACTCGGTTTCAACGCCGTGCGCAACAAGCCCTATGCAGGGGGCTTCATCACCGAGCATTACGGCCGTCCTTCTCGCGGGCTTCACGCCCTGCAGATCGAGGTCAATCGCGCTCTCTATGTCGATGAGACGACGCTGGAGAAGCGCCCGGATTTCGACCAGGTCGCATCCGCCATCACGCTTTTCATGAAGCGCATTGCCGAGCATGTGGAATCCTACACCGGCGACCCGGCGTTGGCTGCGGAATAGAAACGCCCCTATTTGCTTCTGATCTTCCGGTGCGTGTTTCGCCGGGCAAGCAATCCAATCGATATCAGGGAGGCGGCTGGCCGGCGGTGTCGGTCCTTGCGGCTTGGCGCCTGGTTTCTCGGGATATCCCGACAAAAAGAACCGCGCTCGTGGCGCGGTTAAGTCTAGGGAGGAAACACCCAGGAAGGGCATTTACAGTCAGAAGACTGTAGCTGGATGATGATGCTGCAATGCACAAATGTCAAGCAATATTTTGCAGTGCAAAATATTTAGGCAGATTGGAAAATTCTGCCCGATCGGCAGGCATTCCGCCTATGGCGTCATCATCCGGTTTGCTTCATGATCCATATGCGCTATGACTTCGCCATCCCGTCACTTACCCGGATTGACCATGCTTCCCGATCGCTCGTTCTTCTACCGCCTGGCCGAAGCGGCCAAGGCCGAAACCCTGCCGCGCTTCCGAGCCGGCATCGATGTGGTCAACAAGGAAGCCAAGGGCTTCGATCCGGTGACGGAAGGAGATCGCGCCGCCGAAGTGGCGATTCGGTCCCTGATCGAGGCCGAGTTTCCCGATCACGGCATTCTGGGTGAAGAACATGGCAGCGTCGGTCTCGATCGCGAGCATGTCTGGGTGATCGATCCGATTGACGGCACGCGCGCCTTCATTTCCGGTGTCCCGGTATGGGGAACGCTGATCGGCCTGCAGAAGAACGGCCGTGCTATCATGGGCATGATCGACCAGCCCTTTACCGGCGAGCGTTATTTCGCCGATGGCAATGGTTCCACCTATTCGGGCCCGGATGGGGAAAGACGGTTGCAGGTCCGCGATTGCGGCAGCCTGTCAAACGCCATTCTCTTTACAACGTCGCCCCATCTCTTCGTCGGCGAAGAACTTGCCAGATATCGCGAAATCGAGAGCCAGGTTCGGCTCTTTCGCTATGGCACGGATTGCTATGCCTATGCGCTGCTTGCGGCCGGTCATGTCGATCTCGTTGTCGAGAATTCGCTGAAACCCTATGATGTCGGCGGTATCATCCCGGTTATCGAACAGGCCGGCGGCATCATCACCACTTGGGATGGCGGCCGTCCGGAGATGGGCGGATCGATCATCGCAGCAGGCAGCCGTGCTGTTTATGAGCAAGCTCGCGCCATCCTGTCTCGCTAGAGCGGTTCAGTTTTTCACGGAATCTGAGAGCCGCTCTAACTTATTGTTTTTACGCAATTCCGGACGGAAAACCGCTGCGCGCTTTTCCTGGAATTACTCTAAGGCCTGAGGCTGCCGACAGTTTGCCAAGCGATCCGTGAAAAACGGATCGCTTAAGCCCCGGCTTCCACTTCGTAAGCATTCGCCACCGCATCGCTGCCGGGAATGAAGGCGTGGATGGCGGCGAGGGCCTGGTTGCGATAGATATCCCGCTCCTGCAGGATTTCATGCTTGGCGCCGTGAATGGGCACGAGTTGCGCGGCCCGGAAATAACGCGCCAGCCGCTCCTGATCGATATAGGGCACGACGCCGTCTCGCGTCGGCGCAATCAGAATGGTCGGAATGGGGATTGAGAACAGGTGTTCGGGCCTGTTGACGCGCTCGATTGTCCGGAATGCCTGCGACAGCCAGCGTGCCGTCGGTGGTCCCAGGCAGAGTTGCGGATGGGTCGTGCCAATGCCGATGTTGCGCCGGTAGCGTTGCTCGTCCGTCGTCAGCGGGTTCTCGGCGAATGGCCTCTCCTTGAATTTCTTGCTGAACTGCATCCGGCCAAGCCCGACATTGCTGACCGCACTGGAGAGAAAGCGGATGAGGTTGGGGGAGGCGCCGTGACCCATCAGGCCGATAAAGGGCGCCGACAGCACCATGCGTTCAATGCGGCTCCCGAGTCGCGGTGCGGCGGACATGGCAATCAAAGCGCCGGTCGAATGCGCAAGGAGAAAGAACGGCAGGCGCGTGTCCGGCAGGACGATCTTGTCGAGGAAAGCCGTCAGGTCGCGTTCGTAATCCGAAAACCGGCGGACATGGCCGCGCAACGGATCCTTCAACAGCCGCTCCGATCCGCCTTGGCCGCGAAGATCGAAGGTCGCGACCCAAAGACCTTTGGCCGTGAGGTCGCGGATCGTCTCGAAATATTTCTCCATGAACTCGTTGCGGCCCTGCAGAAGCACGACGGTTCCCTTGGCAACCGGCTGCTCGCAACGGAAGATGGCGTAGCGCAACTTGCGCCCGTCGAAGCTCTCGAAGAACCCCTCGGTGCGGTTCTCCGGCACCGGATTGTCTGCTGTGGAGTAGAGGATCGAATCCATGACGGTGTCGTGCCTCGCTGACGGAATGGTCCTTCTCAAGGGGATAGCGCAGCTTGGGGGAATTGCAAATGGTTTGTTGGCGGTCCCTGCGGCACGCATACCCTGTGCCGATATTCTCCGTCTGCATCAGGTCTTCGGTGTCGCACCGCGTCGTTCGAGTGCGGTTTGGCGGATGATGTCGGCAATCTCCGGGCTGCTACTCGACAGCATCTGGAAATCCGAGGAATAGAGCGATAGCAGCGAGACCTCAGTTGCGGCGCTGACGGTCGCCGAGCGAGGTTCGCCGCTGATCAGTGCCATTTCGCCGAAGAAGCTGCCGGTGCCAAGTTCCACAGGGTTCGGTGTGGCGACGCTGACGCGGCCCTCGACGATGAAGAACATCTGGTCGCCGGTCTCGCCCTTGCGGCAGATTATGCCGCCCGCCGGCACGACACGGGGTCTCAACGCTCGCACGATCTCGATGAGTGCGGCCGAACCAAGCTTCTGGAACAGCGGCACCGCCGCAACCAGCTGCCAATTGCGCACGAAATCCTGGCGACGAACTTCTTCGTAGAAGCCGGTGGCGAGGATACCGGCCCACAGCGCAAAGATGCCGATTCCGCTCATCATGACCAGCCCGGCAAGGACGCGACCGGCGAAACTTTGCGGAATCTCGTCGCCGTAGCCGGTGGTCGACAGCGTCACTACCGCCCACCACATCGCCAGCGGAATGCTGCCGAACTTGTCAGGCTGGACGTCGCGCTCGATGATATAGGCTGCGAGCGCTGCGCCGAACAGAACAATGCCGAAAATGGAAGTGACGCCGATCAGGTTGCGCGCTTCCTTGGTCAGAACCCTGCCCAGCAGCCTGAAGAAGGTTGAGCCGCGCAGCGGCTTCAGCAGCCAGATGGCACAATAGAGGCTTTGATCGCGCCCGCGTATGAAAAAGAATGCGGCCATGGGAATCAAAACGGCAAGGACGTCGACGGCGATTTCCAGTGCATGGCCGCGAACGCCTCTCGTCCGCTGCATGATCAGCGTCTCGATCAATTGCAGAACGTAAGCAGCCCAAATGCTGACGAGCAGGACTTCCAGGATGAGCCTGGTCTGTCCGGTTATGTACGGCGTCGTCAGTGCAGCCACTGTCAACAGGCCGATTGCAGCGAGCAGCGCGTTCAGCGATGCGGAAATCTTCGAGAAACGGAAGGCCGACATTCAATACCCCGGGTGGGCTGCCACTATTCGTAGAATAGGATGGCTTCGATCCAAACGTAAAGGGCTGTCGGGACATGCACCGCAGCCAGGTTTCGCTCGTAAAGGGAGCAATTTACGGTAGACTTTGCAATCGGATGGAGGAATTGCAATAGGTTTGTCGCTTTGTCGGCATGACGAGCGACCACCTTCGTGCGGCATCCGGCATTCCACGCCTTCTGTTACTATCGCCGGCCAACATCCAGCGGAAAGCCCTTGAAGGGCTTGATTTCCTTGAGCACGAAAGTCGTCTGCATCTCCTTGATGCGCGGCAAGCGGCGAACAACTGCCATGGCGAAATCCGCATAGCTATCGAGGTCCGCGGCAACGACCTGCAGCAGGAAATCCGCATCCCCGGCAATGCTGTAGCATGCCACGACTTCGCTCAGCTTCAGGACGTCGCGCGAAAATTCTTCGGCTTCGGCCTCGCTATGGCTGTCGATCTTCACCCTGATGAAAGCAAGCACGCCGAGGCCGATCTGGCGCCTGTCGAGGGTCGCCGTATAGCCCTGAATGACTCCGGTTTCTTCCAGTTGGCGCACGCGTCGCCAGCATGGAGAGGTCGAGAGCCCGACTTCGGACGAAAGCGCTTGGTTTGTCAGGCGTCCGTCTTTCTGGAGCGCTCCGAGGATTCGCAGGTCCATCGGTTCAAGTGGAAAGGGCATATGTGGCCTCGATATGGGTCAATATGGGTAGATTCTACCATATATAGTCAAATCCTGGCAATAAAAGGTAGGATTCTCCGTAGTGTTGGGGATATTCTTCTTGAGAACATCGACACCAAAAACAGGGTTCCCATGCTTCCTGATATCCGTCTCGCCATCGTCATCAATCCGGATCTGCCGCTTGGGCTGATCGCCAATACCGCCGGCGCCATCGCGATCGGGTTAGGCGCGCGATTTCCCGCGCTCGCAGCGCGGCAACTGACAGATAGGGAGGTTCGGGCCATCGACATCAGTTCGAACATGCCGGTTCCGATGCTGCAGGCGGATGCCGATACCATCCGGTCGCTGCTGCTGAAGGCATTGCCGCAACAGGGCGAACGGGCCGTCGTCGCGTTTCCGGCTTTCGCACGCTCGCTGCACGACTACAGGGAGTACGAGGCAACGTTTCCCGATCGCGACCTCGCGGCGGAAGTGATCGACGGTCTGGGAATAGCGGGTCCATCGAAATGGGTGAAGTCGCTGACGGGCTCGCTGAAGCTGTTGCGGTAGTTGTCCGCTTTGACGCAATTCCGGACGGAAAGCCGCGTTGCACTCTTCCTGGAACTGCTTGGGCGGCTGGAAAGAAAAAGGCCGGCTCGCGGGATAGAGAGATCCGCTTCGCCGGCCGAGCAAGACTGAAGAAGAAGGGACGATACACTTCAGTCATCGGACGATGGTGTTCCGATGATTTATTGGTAGGCTTGCCAGCCTGAACCGGTTCCGAACCGCCCGTTCATCTGCGGTTCACGCAGTGCTTTTCCGCAAAATGCGAGCGGTGGCACAGGGGGCTTGAACTCCCGAAAAACGATCCCCATCTCCTCTCTGCGGGTGCCAAACGGGCTCGCGGAACCGTCCCGAGGCCGCCAGGAGTGGGGTCATGGGACAAAAATAGAAATCGCAATTGTCGCTCACAGGAGGACTCCATGCGTCACGTAGACTTCTCTCCCCTTTACCGGTCCACCGTCGGTTTCGACCGTCTCTTCACCATGCTCGACAGTCTTGCGCAGCCGGATCAGGCTCAGACCTATCCGCCCTACAACATCGAGCGCACCGGTGAGAATACCTATCGCATCACCATGGCCGTTGCCGGTTTCGATGAAAAGGAACTGAGCATCGAGGCCCATGCCCATGTCCTGCAGGTCAAGGGCGAAAAGAGCGAAGAGCCGGCTGAAGTCAGCGAATATCTTTATCGCGGCATCGCCAAGCGCGCCTTCGAGCGCCGCTTCCAGCTCGCCGATCATGTCGAGGTCCAGGCGGCTTCGCTGAAAAATGGTTTGCTGCACATCGATCTGTTGCGCAACATTCCGGAAGCCATGAAGCCCCGTCGTATCTCCATCGCGGCTGAGCAGGTGGAAACCCCGAAGGCCATCGAGGCTCATATCAACTAAGACTGGCTGACGGTCTTCGACCGTCATGCCCGGGCTGGCGGACTTAAGCCGCCATGTCCTTGATCCTCCCAAGATCAAAAAGAAGCGGCGCCCAATCGGGCGCCGCTCAGACCGCTGACAAACCCCGTCATTTTTTGGCGGGGTTTTATTTTGTGTTGAGTTTCGAGGTTGACTGGATGTTTTGAACGGGCCGTTCAGATTCCCTCTGCTTATGCGGGGCTCGGTTGGCTGGCCTTGGTGAGGGCCATTGCGATCTTCTTGATGTTCTGGGCGGCTGCGGCCATCAGGCACTGGCATTGGACCCGGATGAGAC
>NZ_FMAH01000045.1 GCF_900094545.1 Martinezella miluonensis | reverse complement strand
CGCACCATAAACATAACATCAAAACCCGCATAGACCCAGAAACCAAAAGAGGCCCCGGTCAAACCGGAGCCTCCAAACGTTTCCACACAGGCTGCATATGCCGGCCTTTCTCATTTCAGGTCAGGCGGATCGCCACCAATCCTGGCTCGTATCCGCGATCTCGATCCCTTCGACATCGACGTCGTGCAACCAGTCCTTGACGCTGCGGCCCTTGACGATGAGGTCGCCGGCAAAATCGGCCAGGGGCATCAACACGAAACCACGCTCGGTCATCCGCGGATGCGGGATGGACAGCAGCGGTTCCACTTGCTCCAAATCACTATAGGTCAGGATATCGATATCGATCGTCCGCGGCCCCCAGCGTTCGATCCGGATCCGTTTCATCTGACGCTCTATGTCGAGACAGACATCGAGCAGAGCCTCGGGCGCCAGCGTCGTATCGACGGCCGCGCAGGAGTTGTAGAAGAAGGATTGATCCGTCTTGCCCCAGGGGGGCGTGCGGTAGAGCCGCGAAACCGAAACCACCTGGCAATCGTCACGCGCGTCGAGCGCGCGCAACGCAAGCGCCATGGCGCGCACGGGATTGTCCAGATTGCCGCCCAGACCGAGCGTCGCCCGCACTGCTATATTCTCAGGCAAAATGCTCAACGCTCACCTGTACGTAGTCGAGAACGCCCGGAACCGGGGCATTGGGCTTGCGCACTGTGATCTTTGCGCGCCGGATGCTCGGAAAACGCCGGCACAATTCCTTGGCGACATCAAGCGCCAGCGCCTCGATCAGATAACGACGGCGACCGGTGACGATCTCCTCGATGACGGTGAAGGCGATGCCGTAATTGACGGTATCATCGATCGAATCGCGCTCCAGCGCATCGCCGGCCTCCACATCGAGTTCGGCATCGACAAAGAAGCGCTGCCCGAGAAACTCTTCTTCATCATGCACGCCGTGGCGGGCAAAGAATGCACAATTCTGCAAAGTAATGGTGTATGTCACAACGCTCATGGCGTCCCTCCGTTTCGAACAGGCACGACGGCGTTCGAAAACCGCCCCCTATATTTCGGGATCATGCTTTAAGTCTCGCGCGCGTCCTGAGAATAGCATCCGCAACCGCCAGCGCGTCCCTGTTGATTGCGACATTATGCACACGGAATAGAGCTGCTCCCTGCAGGCGCAATATCGCGCTCGTGGCAGCCGTCCCGGCATCTCGGTCCGCGGCATCGCGTCCGGTAATCGTGCCGACAAATCGCTTGCGCGAGGTGCCGACCAAGAGAGGCAGATCGAACCGGAGCAACGCCTGGAACCGCGCCATCAACTCCAGATTCTCCTCCGCATTCTCCTTGGCAAAGCCGAAACCGGGATCGAGCACGATATTCTGCCTGTTGACGCCGGCTGCAGTCGCGATGTCGAGCGAGCGGTTGAGGAACAGCAGTTGATCGTCGATCACGTCAGGCAGCTTCTGCCGGTCGCGGCCCGTATGCATGATGCAAAGCCCGGCCCCCGTCTGCGCCGCCAAGGCAGCTATATCCGGCTCGCGTTGCAAACCGAAGACATCGTTGACGATATGCGCGCCGGCTCCGATCGCCATTCGTGCGGTATCGGCACGATAGGTATCGACCGATATCAGCGCGTCGGTCTTGCCGCGCAATGCCTCGATGACGGGCAGCACCCGCCCCTGCTCCTCACTGGCGCTGACGGTGTCGGCGCCAGGCTTCGTCGATTCGCCGCCGATATCGATAATGGCGGCGCCCTCTTCGACGCAGGCCAGCGCATGCTCAACCGCCGCATCGACTGCCTCGTAGCGCCCGCCGTCGGAAAAGGAATCCGGTGTCACATTGACGATGGCCATGATGGCGCTCTGCCGGCCGACATCGAGGCTGCGCCCATGCGCGACATGCCAAGTTTGGCTGCGAAGCTCAGTCACGAACCGTTCCATCCCATTGAAAATGAAAAAACCTTGCGCTTGATATTGCGCTCACAGTGGCTATGCCGCAAGGTTCGCGGAAGTTCAACATGGTAGCAACACGAATGCCGCTTGCATCCCATAAGTTCAGTATTTCGTGCGCTCTATTGCTTGCGTTTTGCATGCCCGACATGGCCAGGGCCGAGGTGGTTGCCCGCAAGACCATTTCCTATTTCGACATCAAGGGCAGCACCGCCGATGAACTCGATGCGTCGCTGAACGAGCGTGGACCGCTTGCGATGGGCTCCAGCAGCCATCACCCGGGCGCGACGAAGATTCGCTTCGGCGGCAACGCCACCTATAGCGAGTCAGGTGGCCGATGCTACATTTCCGGCGTTAAAGTAACGGTGACTACGGAAATCATCTTGCCCCGCTGGCGCGATCGCCGCAACGCAAGCAAGCAGATCTCCATGATCTGGGATACGCTGGCCGCCGATATCCGCCGCCATGAGAACCGGCACGTCGAGATCGCCCGTCAGCATGCCGAGCAGATGGAGCGACAGATCCTGGCTCTGCGGCCAGCCGCCGATTGCGACACGCTTCAGGAAAGAGCCAATGCCGTCACGGCGCGGGAGACCGAGCGTCACGACGCCGATCAAGCCCGATTCGACCGCATCGAAGCGATCAACTTCCAGAGCCGCATGCAGAGATTGCTGTACTATCGCACCCGGCCAAACAGCCAGCAGTAAATCGCAATGACTTCCATTTCGCCGATACGTGGGCAATTGTGTGAAAACGGCCACTATATCTGTGAATCGTCGGGTAATTTCGCTCTTTGAACTTTACGCGAATCTGAAATAGGTTTTCTCTATCTAACATAGAGAATGCACCGGATGATTCCAAAAGACCGGGCAACGTCTCGAAACGGAACGATTTTGAGTGCCTGCGCCGTCGGGCGTACTCGCTGTTCGGCGCAGTCGGGGTTTGTTTTCAAAGCATGCGCTAAGTGTTCTCCTGGCGCGTCCTGAAGCTGCAGGTGTTTCCTCCCTTGCCTGTGGTGATGCGCCCGCCTCGCCTCGCTCGCTGCACCAGCTGAGCGGGGCATCTTTTTGGTACGGACAAGAAACGTCACATCAGGCAGATCGGCAGGATAACACAAGCTATGGGCACGCGAGCCGAAAATCTTAGGCCTGATGCTCCGGCACGCGGACGACGAGCCCGTCAAAGGCGCTCTTCATTCTGATCTGACAGGAGAGGCGCGAGTTCGGGCGAACGTCGAAGGCGAAGTCCAGCATATCTTCTTCCATCGCCTCGGGGCTGCCGACCTTCTCGGTCCATTCTTCGTCGACATAGACATGACAAGTGGCACAGGCACACGCGCCGCCGCACTCGGCTTCGATGCCGGGGACAGAATTGCGCACGGCATTCTCCATCACGGTGGAGCCCACGTCGACGTCGAGGTCAAAGCGTGTGCCGTCGAAGGCGATGATGGTCAATTTGGTCATGTCAGCGAATTCCAAAATGCGTGAGTGAAGGACGATCTGGAATTTTACTTCCAACAATTCGCCAGGTCAGTCAACATTTGCGCCGCCGAAACGGTTTGATCCGTCTGGCGGCGCAGAAACTTTGGCGATTGCCGGATCTGCGGGTTCAGCGCGAGAGTTTGAGAATGAAGTTCTCTGCCTCGATCACGCATGTGGTGACCGCGGCCATCTGCGCAGCATCGCCCGTATTCTGTTCGAGCGCCGCCGCCGCATCGGCAACCCGGAAAGCGCCGATGGCGCTCGCCGCACCCGTCAGCTTATGGGATGCCGCCTGAATACGCTTGGCATCGCCGCTACCGATTTCCTGCAGGCAGGAACGAGCTTGCCGCGCAAACATCTGCAGCACCTCGACCTCCAGGGCCTTGTCGCCCATCGTCTGCTTTGCGAGATGAATAAGATCGATTGCCCGCCTCGCGGTCGGTCCGCGCGAGTTGTCCGGAGATTCAAATGCGATATTCAATGCTGCCATGTGCCAACGCTCCCGTCTATTATCTATGACTGTTTTAGCGACCCGCCCTATATTTGCGGCCGGGGAATGGCCATCGAGTTAAATTTTGGCACATTGAGGGCGCAAAACTCCAGACATGGTTAACGTGCGTTAAACATGCTCAGAATCTTGGGTTTTCATGGCGTTGCACAGACAAAGAGGGTTAACGGCACCTTAATGATCCACTATCTTTAAGGTGGAATTAATTGTCATGACTGGGGGAATGTGTCACTACGATACTAGTAAATTGGGTAGATGGCGCGTGCCTTTGCCCAAGAAGTGGATGATGGTAATGTTTTCATAACATCCGTTTGAAAAAGCAGTTATCCACTCTGAAATGTAATGGGAAATCCAAACCCGGTATCGACCGGAGGCGGAGGACCCCACGGGAGGCAGGGTTCGTCTTTTCCGGACGCGGCGGAATACCGGAAACGACACGGCAAGCCCGAGTGAGTTGTAACGAGGCGTAACCGCATGGCGAACAAAAAGTACATCGAGTCGGTCGAGGACAAGGCCTTTCAGGCATTGGACGAAGCATTGCAGATCGATTTCAGTGACGAGAACTTGGAGTCTCGAAGCGGTCCTACGCCTGATGTCCCGGAGCAAAAAGTGTCTGAGCCGCCCAAACAGCCGATGAAGCAGACCAAGGACGATGCAGCCCGCAATGCCGGCACCGCGCGCGGCGCAGCCTCCCCTGCCGCAGCGTCCCGCCCCGCCGAGGCCCCGCGAAGCCCGAACCTTGCTGCAGCCAACGACGGCAACCGTGCGAGCCCCGCCAGCATCCTGAAAGCGCTGGATGGCGGTTCCCAAAGCCACGCGGTTCGCAACGCCACGATTTTTTCGCTGTTCTGGATCATCGGCGGCGTCGGCCTCGCCTTCCTTCTTTATGGCGAGCAGATCCGCAACATCCATTCGATCGCCGATCTGGCCGCCCTTCCCGGCGTCATCGCCTGCATCGTCGGTGTCGTCGTTCCGGTACTCCTGTTCTATGCCTTCGGCATGATGATTTCGCGTGCGCATGATATGCGCAACGCCGCTCGCTCGATGGCAGAGGTGGCCCTGCGCCTCGTCGAGCCCGAAACCGTCGCTTCGGAACGCATCATGACGGTCGGCCAGGCCGTGCGTCGCGAAGTTTCGGCGATGAACGAAGGCATCGAGCGCACCATTGCACGCGCCACCGAGCTGGAAACCCTCGTCCATACCGAGGTCAATGCGCTGGAGCGCAGCTACGCCGACAACGAACTGCGCGTCCGCGGCCTTGTGCACGAACTGGGTGCCGAGCGCGACGCGATCGTCAACCACGCCGAACGCATCCGTTCCTCGATCTCGGGCGTCCATGACCAGATCAAGGAAGATCTGTCGCTCGCGACTGAAGAGATTGCAGTGCGCCTGTCCACGTCGGGCGAAGCCTTCGCCTCGATGATCGATACGCGCGCCGCGGCGTTGATGGAAAAGTCGGATTCCGCCGTCCAGGCGCTCGGAACCCTGCTCTCCGCCAAGACCGACAGCCTCCTGCAGAACCTGAATGCTTCGGGCCTCGCTCTCGGCCATGAATTCGACTCCCGCATGGATGCCCTGTCGTCGACGCTGAGCCAGCGCGGGAAGGAATTGCTCGGCCAGTTCGAGACCCGTGCTTCGACGCTCGATGCGAACACGGAAAAGCTGAACAACGCGCTCAACGACCGCGCCCGCCAGCTCAACGAAACGCTGGTTGCCCGCACCCGGGAAATCAGCGAGAGCCTCTCCGGCGGCGAACGGTCCATTACCGGCACGCTGGATAATGTGCTTGCCAAGCTCAATTCGTCGCTCGACGAAAAAGGCGCCAGCTTCCGCCAGAGCCTGCAATCGACGGCCGATGACGCCATCATGGACATCGACCTCCGTTCCGGCTTTTTCGAGGAACGCTTCCAGTCCACGATTGCGCAGCTTTCGACCACCTTCGACGAGCGCGTCTCGGAATTCACCTCCGCCTTCGACAAGCGCGCAGGCACGCTTGACAGCAAGCTCTCGGAAAGCCTTGCCCGGATCAATCAATCTCTGGGCAGCAACTCGGATGCTCTGGAAGGCATTCTGACCTCCAGCATCGAACGCCTCGGGTCCTCTCTCACGGACCAGTCCTTCGCGCTCGCAACCACTCTGGCAACCGGCCAGGAAGTGCTGGAAAGCGCGATCGGCTCCAGGGCCGATGAGATCACCTCCGCTCTCAACAACGCCACCAGCGGAATTTCGTCTGCCCTCACCTCGGGTACGGGCGAATTGCATTCCGCGCTATCGACGCATGCGAGCACCTTCACCAACGCCGTACAGGGCGTGACACGGGATGTCACCGCTGCCCTGCAGAGCGGCACGGAAGAGCTCACCACGGCCTTCACCGGCCGCGCAACCGAGATCAACAATACGCTCTCGTCGCGCACCAGCGAGATCACGCAGGCACTGGGCTCTGCCCATGAGCGCATCGACGCCGTCATGGCCTCGCGCAGCAACGCCCTGTTCGGCGCATTGGCCGACAATCAGTCGCGTTTCGAGCAGACGTTGGCCGAGCGTTCAGAAGGCATCGTCAGCGCTGTCAACGGCTCTCACCAGCATCTGACCGCCGCTCTGGATGAGCGTACCTCAATGCTGGCGATCTCGCTTGCCGAAAACCAGCTTCGCCTTGAAAACACCCTGGCAAGCCGCGCCGACGCCATCACGAGCGTCCTTGCCGATACGCATGGCAAGCTGGCCGATACGCTCGACGACAAGACAATGGCGCTCGCCATCGCTCTCTCCGAAAGCCAGGCTCGCCTGGAAGACACGGTCTCCGGACATGCCGACCAGGTCGCAGGCACCATGGATGAAAAGACCAGGGCCATGGCTCGCGCTCTTGCCGAGGGTCAGGCCCGTCTCGAAAGCACCGTATCCGGCCACGCCGAAAGCGTGAACAACGCGCTCGACGACAGGACGATGGCGCTTGCCATTGCCCTTTCCGAAAGCCAGGCTCGTCTGGAAGAAACCGTCTCCGGCCATGCCGAGCGCGTCGCCAACACGTTCGACAGCAAGACCGGCGCACTCGCCGCGGCCTTGACCAGCGGACAAAGCCGCCTGGAGGAAACGCTCTCCACCCGCGCCGAGGAGATTATCAAGGCATTTGCCGGCAATCATGCTGCCCTGGCGAATGCGCTGGACGACCGAACCATGGCGCTGGCCGTCGCTCTTTCCGAGAGCCAGGCCCGTCTGGAAAGCACCGTCTCCGGTCATGCCGACAGCGTTGCCAATACGCTGGACGACAAGACGATGGCGCTCGCCATCGCCCTCTCCGAAAGCCAGGCCCGCCTGGAAAATGCCATCTCCGGTCATGCGGAAGGCGTTGCCAACACGCTGGACGACAAGACGCGGGCACTCGCCTTTGCCCTCTCCGAAAGTCAGGCTCGTCTGGAAAACGCCGTTTCCGGTCATGCGGAAAGCGTCGCCAACACGCTTGATGACAAGACGATGGCGCTCGCCGTCGCCCTTTCCGAAAGCCAGGCTCGCCTGGAAGACACCGTTTCCGGTCACGCCGAGCGCGTCGCCGACACGCTCGATGGCAAGACAAGGGCACTTTCCGAGGTTCTGACGGGTGGCCAATCGCGTCTCGAAGCAACACTTGCCAATCGCGCAGAAGCCATCGCCAACGCATTTACCGACAACCATTCTGCACTGGCCGATGCCCTGGACGACAAGGCGATGGCGCTCGCCATTTCCCTCTCCAGCACTCAGTCGCGTCTTGAGGACACCCTTTCCAACCGCCTCGATGCGCTCTCCAGCACGGTGGCAGGCACCCACGACAAGATCGTCAACAGCCTCGACGATAGAACGATGGCGCTGTCAATCGCGCTCTCGGAGAACCAAGCAAAGCTCGAGGAAACCCTCGCTACCGGCGCCCAGGCCATCGCTCACACTGTGACGCACGGCCATGAGGCGCTGACCAATACGCTCGACGACAAGAGCATGGCTTTTGCGATTTCACTCGCAGAAAACCAGAGCCGCTTCGAAAGCGCCCTGGAATCTCGCGCCAACGCCCTGCTCGACAGCGTCTCCGGCGCAGAGTCCCGCGTGGCAGGTGCCTTCGGCGACAAGGCGGATGCCATTCGCGCCGCCTATACCGAAAATCAGGATCGCCTCGATCGCTCGCTTGCCGCCCATACAGAATCCCTGTCGGGCTTGCTCGGCAGCGGCGCCGATCGCGTGGAGAACGTTCTCGGCAGCACGACGCGTCAGCTCGAAAATGCGCTTGGTACCGGCCTGTCCGAAATGGATCGGAACCTTGCCTCGGCCTATGAGCGCATGCGTTCCACCCTGGAAGACCGCAGCAACGCCATCAGCCTGACGCTTCGCGATGCGCATGCTCAGATCGACAACACTCTGCTCGAGCAGACGACCGCCATCGGCACATCCATCGCGACCAGCGCCAGCATGCTGGAAATGTCGCTCGAAGACCGCGAGGCCTCGCTGCGCAAAACCATCGACGCCAGCGCGCGGACATTGGAAGATCGTCTGAACAGCGGAGCGGGCGACATCGCCGGCCGCATTCAGCAGGCCGCTGGCGATATCGCCCGCTCGGCCGAAAACTTCTCGTCCAACCTCAATCAGTCGATCGACGGCATGAACAGCCGCTTTGCCGAAACCGGTTCGCGCGTCGAGGCAAGTCTGTCCGCTCTCGAAAACCGCATCCATGAAGGTGTGGACGGTGTCGCCGCCCAGGTCGATGCGGCAGGAAATCGACTGTCCGATACCCTGGCAACCGGCTCCGCCAAGATCGACTCCAGCGGCAGTGAAGCTGCCGCTCGCATCGAAGAGCGTCTGTCGACAATGGATCGTGCCCTCAACCTCGGTCTCGATGCCGTCAACCGCACCATCGAGGGTAAAGCGGCCAATCTCGCCACCACGCTGCGCACGGCAGTCGCCGATGCCGCACAGGGAATGGACAGCGAAGCCACGCGCACGGCCGATCTGCTGGCTCGCACCGGCCAGCAGTTTGCCGAAAACCTCGGCAGCCATAGCGATACTTTCACACGCGCCATGACCGAGCGCTCCGACGATCTCGTCAATCGCGTCTCGGAAACGCAGAACCGACTGGCGAGCCAGGCTGCCGCCGTCGCTCAGACCTTCTCGGAGGCCGGCAACGCAATCGTCAACAAGGTTGCCGAAGCCGAAGGTCTCGTCAGCAATCAGGTCAACGCGATCTCGCAGACGCTCTCTTCTGCAGAGCAATCGCTGGAAGCCCGCGGCACTGCCATACGCAACACGCTTGCCGGAGGCAGCGAGCAGATCGCGTCCACCATGTCTCAGGTCGAGCGTGCGCTCGAGGAGCGCAGTACGGCCATCCGCACCTCGCTGGAAGATCGCGCCCGCGAAATCGACGCCACGCTTGCTGACGTCGACAAGGCACTGGAAGCGCGCGGTACTTCCATTCGCTCCTCGCTCGACGAGCGCACCCGCGAACTGAACTCCATGCTGGCAGGACGCTCGACCGAATTGTCGCGCCTGATCGACGAAAAGGCTCGCCCGATCGTCGACCGCTATGCGGCAACGGGTCAGGAAGCGGCCGCCCTCATCTCGGCAGCAGCTCAGGAAAGCACCGAGCGCCTGCGCGCAGAGAACGCCGCCCTGATCAACGCCATCGCATCGCGCACCGAACATGCTGTCAGCACCGTCAGCGCGCTGGAAAACAACCTGCTGGCAAGCGTCAACGGTATCATCGCTCGCCTGGCTGAAAACAACTCCGCGATCGCGGGCCTGCTGAACAATGCCGCTGCCGAATTCGCAAGCGTCGACGATCGCCTCAGCGCCACCTCGGTACGCTTCGCCGATTCCGCCACGAAGGCCGGCGAGATGGTTTCGGCCTCCAGCCGTCTTCTCGAAGGCAAGGTCGACAAGCTCTCCGAAATCACCGGTCAGACCCTGTCGCAGGTCGGCAGCATCGTCGGCCGCTTCGACGACCACTCCAAGGTGCTGACGCAGGCCTCCCAGCTCCTGGGTGCGGCTCAGTCGAACCTCGTATCGACGCTGGAAGAACGCGAAACCGCATTGCAGAACCTGGCTGTCGGCCTAGTTCAGCGCTCGGAAGAGATCGAGAACACCATGCGTGCCCTCGGCTCCATGGTGGAAACCGCCTTCGACCGCGCCGAACAGCGCTCCAACCAGGTCACCGGCAATCTGCGCCAGAGCGTGCAGTCCTCCTTCGCAGATATCGGCCGCGTTCTCTCCGATGCCGAAAAGCGCGCCGAGGATGCAGCGGAAAGCATGCGCGGCTCGCTGCAGAAGGCCGGCGAGGAAGCAAGCCAGGCGATGGAGAGCACCTTCGCCAATACCGAGCGTCGCTCCACCGATCTCACCAACCGCCTGCGCGGCGGCCTGACGGCTTCGCTGTCGGACGTCGAGCGGATGTTTGCCGAAGCCGGCAAGACTTCTGACGGCGCCGCCGAACAGCTGCGCGAAACACTGCGTGTCGCCGTGGATGACGCCATCGGCCGCTTCGCCGGTGCCACCGACGAGATCCGTCGCTCGGCCGGCGATATCCGCAAGGAACTCGATATGACGCGCAGCGAGCTGAAGCGCGGCGCATTCGACCTGCCGGAAGAGGCCAAGGAAAGCGCGGCAGCCATGCGTCGTGCCGTGGCAGAGCAGATCAAGGCCCTGCAGGACATCTCGCAGATCGTCGGCCGCTCGACGCAGCAGCTGGAAATCTCCGAGCCCGCAGCTCGCGCCTTGGCCGATGCACAGCCGGCACCGCGGCCGCAACCGGCAGCCCCTGCTCCGACGGCAGCTGCCGCTCCGGCTCCCAGGCCGCAGCAGCCCGCTCCACAGCCGCAGGCACCGCAACAGAGCGTTCAGCAGCCGGCGCCGCTGCCGCAGCAGCCTTCAATCGAATCCCTCGGTCTGCGCGGCTCCATCTCCGCCGAACGTCCCGTAGCTCAACCGCAGCGCCCGGCCGAAACGCCGGCTCCGGCCCGCCCTGAAACGGCGGCTGGCGGCGGCTGGATCAGTGACCTGCTGCGTGGCGCCTCGCGCGACGAAAACGCCGGCCTGCAGCCGGCCCGTCAGGCGGCACCAAAATCGCAGTCTGAGCAGGCGTCCGCCCCCGTGGCTCGCAACCCGCGTCACGTCGTCGAGTCGCTGAACTCCCTGTCGGTCGATATCGCCCGCGCTATCGATCACGACGCCTCGGTTGATCTGTGGCGCCGTTACCAGCGCGGCGAACGGGATGTCTTCACCCGCCGGCTTTACACGCTGAAGGGTCAACAGACCTTCGACGAGATCAAGCGCAAGTATGATCGCGAGCCGGAGTTCCGCACCGCGGTCGATCGCTACATCGCCGATTTCGAGAAGCTGCTTGCCGACGTTGCCCGTACCGATCGCGACCGCACCGTCACGCAATCCTATCTCACCTCGGACACCGGCAAGGTCTACACCATGCTGGCGCATGCGGCAGGCCGCCTGAACTGAGATTGAGAAAAGACGAAATGCTGAAATCCCCGGCAAGATGCCGGGGATTTTGATTCGAGGAGTTCTCATATCTGACGGCATGAAAAAGGGCGGTTCCGGGGACCGCCCTTGCTTCGTTTGGCGATAATTACGTCCGAACTAACGGGCGTCATGCACCTTAGAGATCAGGCCACTCGTAATGCCGACGAGCAGGAAATTGTTTTTGATGCGAACCCAGTGATAGCCGCGCGGAGGCGTGGACAGCTGGTAGGCGCGATAGTCGATCTCAGCCGCGCGATGCCGGTCCGAAGGCGACAAGCGGCGCCCCTTGACCCAGCCGCCCTTGCGGATGACGACTTTCTTCTTCACCACCTCTTTCTGGACGACGACCTGCTTGCCGGCCGGCGCCGGCTTCACTTGCGCTGTCGCAGCCAGCGGCGCCGCCAGAATGGACGCGGCAAGAAGGACGGTGAAGATTTTTCTCATTGGTTGTTTCCTCATTTCAGAATCTGCACGCGTTCTTGTCGTGACAGACATGAAACGAATCTCACAGTTGAATTACAATTCCGTAATGGACGCGATCCGCTGGTTCGGCCTTGTGCCTGCATCGCCGCAAGCCATTGGCAGCCTTACAATTCATCGTAATTGAACCAGTCGAAATCCGCTGCTTTTGCCCGGCCCGACGTGTCGAAGGCAAACATGCCCGTGAAGGCACCAGTGAAGGATCCATGCTCGCCACGGCCGCCCTCGTCCGAGATGACGCCGGCATCGAGCACCGGGCCGATCGCCTGCCATGCGCCCATGCCCTCCGCCTGCCAGAAGAACTGCAGATCGTTGTCGCGCACTTCCATGGCAAGTTGGATCCGCCCATCCGGCACTGCCACGCCGCCCTCGATCGGGAAGCTCAGGCGACCGTTCGGATAATCGCCAGCGCAGGTCATGATCGTGACGCAGCGGCCAAGCTTCTCATGCAAGGTCACCGCGATGGCATGCAGTTTGAAGCGATTGTAGTAATGCGTCAGGCCGGCAACCTGCTGATAGGTGTCGGGCTCGAACTCGACGACGGTTTCAGCACGGAAGCTGTGATGTTCCTGCCGGCGGGCGACAAGCGACTGTTCGAACCAGGAACCGATGCTTTCGCGGGCGAAAAGCCGCAAATGGCCGGGACGCTCCGTTACGCTGAAGATGCGCTCCGGCTGCGGCGTGCGCAGCCACTGGAAATCCATCGGCAGAGTGCGCTCGTCGAAATTATAACCGCTGCGGCGCGGCTTCTCGATGCGCTGGGCGCCATTCAGGCCAGCGACATTAACATCGGGAACACCGGTGCCGTTTTCGAGATAAAGCCAGCCATCCTCCTTCCACACGCATTTCTGCAGAGCGGTCTCGCGGCCGAGCGTGCAGCGGCGATGCGGCAGCAGGGGCCGGCCGCAGAGATGCGTATGATAGAACTGACCGTCATGCGTCTCGACATATTGGCCATGGCCGGCACGCTGCAACGGCGCTTCCGGATGATCTTTCGAGGTGATCAGATATTTGTTCGGATGCAGTTCGTAGGGGCCGGCAATGTCGCGGGAGCGCGCCATGGTCACGGCATGATCATAGCCGGTGCCGCCTTCCGCCGTGGTCAGATAGTACCAGCCGTTACGCTTGAAGAGATGCGGCCCTTCGACAAGTCCCAGCTCCGTGCCGGCAAAGATGTTCCTGATCGGCCCCTTCAGGGATTTCGTCGCCGGATCCCACTCTTGCAGCAGAATACCGTCAAAAGCCGGCGTCTTCGGCGAGCCGCCATAGCTCTCGGTGCGGTGGTTCCACTGCATGTTGACGAACCACTTGCGCCCGTCATCGTCATGGAACAGCGAGGGATCGAAACCGGAGGAGTTCACATAAGCCGGCTCGGACCATTCGCCTTCGATGGTCGGTGACGTCACGATGTAATTGTGGGCATCCTTGAAATTGCCGTCGTAACGCTTGACGTCGGTATAGACGAGCCAGAACAATCCGTCGGCATAGGAGAGGCAAGGCGCCCAGATACCGCAGCTATCAGGCTCGCCGCGCATGTCGAGCTGAGACGCACGCTCCAGCGGCCGCCTGACGAGCGTCCAGTTCACCAGGTCGCGCGAATGATGGATCTGCACACCCGGATACCATTCGAATGTGGAGGTGGCGATATAATAGTCCTCGCCGACACGGCAGATGGACGGGTCGGGATTGAAACCCGGCAGGATCGGATTGCGGATCATAAAACCTACTCCTCCAGAGACCACGATGAGCGCCAGCATAAGGTAAAACGCCCAGAAACCGGTTCCGGGCGTTTTATGATGATCAGTCCCGCTCGGCCGACTTGGCCCAAAGATTGATATCGGCCTCACGGGCGTAGACATCAATCTGCTTCAGCTCTTCGGCCGTAAACTCGAGATTGTCGAGCGCCTTGACGCAATCGACAATCTGCGACGAGCGGCTAGCGCCGATCAGAGCGGAAGTGATGCGGCCGCCGCGCAGAACCCAGGCGATCGCCATCTGGGCCAGCGTCTGGCCGCGCTTCTCGGCGATCTCGTTGAGCTTGCGGATATTGTCGATGATCGACGGGCGGATGAAGTCGCGCTTCAGGAAGTGGTTCTGGGCTGCACGGCTATCGTCCGGAATGCCGCCCAGATACTTCGTCGTCAGCATGCCCTGCGCCAGCGGCGAGAAGACGATGGAGCCGATGCCGAGATCTTCGAGCGTATCCACCAGACCATCATCCTCGACCCAGCGATTGAGCATGGAGTAGCTCGGCTGATGGATCAGGCATGGCGTGCCGAGTTCCCTAAGGATCGCTGCAGCCTCGCGCGTGCGCTGCGAGTTGTAGGAGGAAATGCCGACATAAAGCGCCCTGCCCGAACGGACGATATGATCAAGCGCGCCGCAGGTTTCTTCCAGCGGCGTATCCGGATCGAAGCGGTGCGAATAGAAGATATCGACATAGTCGAGGCCCATGCGCTTCAGGCTCTGGTCGCAGGAGGCGATCAGATACTTGCGGCTTCCCCACTCGCCATAGGGACCCGGCCACATGTCGTAGCCGGCCTTGGAGGAGATGATGAGCTCGTCGCGCAGACCGGCGAATTCGGTACGCATGATCTCGCCGAAAGCGGTCTCGGCGCTGCCGGGAGGCGGCCCGTAATTGTTGGCGAGATCGAAATGGGTAATACCGAGATCGAAGGCCGTGCGACACATGTCGACCTTGCGGTCATGCGGCGTGTCGCCACCGAAATTGTGCCAGAGCCCCAGCGAGACGGCCGGCAGCTTCAGACCGGAACGGCCGGTCCTGTTGTATTTCATTTTTGAATAGCGATCGGATGCCGGTTGCCAGGCCATGGTGGAATTCCTTCGAGATGAAAAAGCGCGCGGGTTGTTACCCGCGCGCAAACTAGCTTTTATTGCGCTTACTTCAAGAGCGCCTGCGCCTCTTCGACGCCGAGTGCGGCCGGCTGCGTGCAGGTCGTGGTCAGATCGATGAAACGACCTTCCTCGCCGGACTTCAGGATCGAAGTCATGACGTCGACGCCGTGCAGCGTGCGATCAAGCGAGCAACGCGCATCGCGCCCGTCTATCAGCGATGCCGCCATGTCGGCAAGGCCGGCCGTGCGATAGTTGGCGCGCAGGCCGCTCGGGCTTTCCTGGTTGGCGATGCCGAAAGGATGCGCCCAGTTTTCCAGCGGCTTGATGTCCTTGTCGCGACCGCTTGCCTCGACGGTGCCGCCGAAGAAGTTCGGGTCGGGCACGTAGAGCGAGCCCTCGGTGCCGTAAAGCTCCATGTTGGCATGGCGGTGCGACCAGACATCCCAGCTCGCCGTCAGCGTGATCCTTGCCCCACTGACGAATTCCAGCAGCGCCTGGATCGTCGTCGGCGTCTTCACGGGGATGATCTCGCCATTGCGCGGCTGGCTGGTGATGGTGCGGGTCGGCGACGCCATGGAGGTCATCGCACCGACGCGCTTCACCGGGCCGATCAAGTTGATCAGGTTGGCGACGTAATAGGGCCCGAGATCGAGGATCGGGCCGCCGCCGGGCAGGAAGAAGAAGTCCGGGTTCGGATGCCACATCTCCATGCCCGGGCTCATCACATGGCATGAGCCCGAGGTGATGCGGCCGATGCCGCCGTCGTCGATGAATTTGCGGGCGAGCTGATGGGCACCGCCGAGGAAGGTGTCCGGAGCGCAGCCGACAGCCAGCCCCTTTTCCTTGGCGATGCGGCGCAGTTCCTCGCCCTGCTCCAGGGTCAGCACGAGCGGCTTTTCGGAGTAGACGTGCTTACCCGCTTCGAGGATGCGCTTGGAAACCGGGAAATGCGCATCCGGAATGGTCAGGTTGACGATGACGTCGAGCTCGTCATTGGCGAGCAGCTCGTCGATGGTCTGGGCCTTGACCTTGTATTCCTCGGCGCGCGCGCGCGCCGCATCCATGTTGATATCCGCGCAGGCCAGCACCTTCAGGCCCTTGAAGAGCGGTGAGAGCGAGAAGTAAGTCGTTGAGATATTGCCGCATCCGATGATGCCGACGCCAAGTTCCTTAGCCATGTGGAAGTGCCTCAAAAGCTCTTGAAGGATGCGATGGAGCGCGTGATCAGGCGATCGACATCGCTCGGATTGTCATGTTCGACGACGAAGTGCTTGGCCTTGGTGCCGGCCAGCGCCTTGAGCAGCTTCGCCCACGGAACAGAGCCGTGACCGACATCGGCCCAGCCGTCCTCGTTCTTGTTCTCGCCAGCCGGCGCAATGTCCTTGACGTGAACAGCGGTGATGCGCGGACCGAGCTTTTCGATCCAGGCAAAGGGATCGCCGCCGCCGCGGATGACCCAGGCGATATCGGCTTCCCAGGAAATATCCGGTGCAGCTTCGAAAATCTGCTCGATCGGCAGCGAACCATCCGCCTGCTTGACGAATTCGAAGTCGTGGTTGTGCCAGCCGAATTCGAAGCCCGCATCCTTGTAGGGCTTGCTCATTTCATGCAGGCGCTTGCCGAAAGCGCGCCAGCCGGCGGCGTCGGTCGGACGCTGGTCGGCAGCGATATGCGGCGCATAGATCGAATCCATGCCGAGGGTCTTGCCGATGGTCAGCGACTTCTGCACTTCGCCGTCGAGGAAATCCGGGCTGAAATGGCCGCTCGCCATTCTCAGGCCGTTCTTGTCGAGTTCGGCGCGCAGGTTCTTGAGGCCCGTCTCGTCGAGATCGGCATAAATGCCGCCGAAGCCCTCGACCTCGGCATAGCCGGCCTTGCCGAGCTTCACGAAGATCTCCGAATAGGGCTGAAAATTGCGGGCGCTATAAAGCTGAAATCCAAGTTTCGTCATCGATAGTCCTCCAATGGCCTCCCGGCCGTCTGTCTTGGGCCAGAAGCCCGAAAACGCCGCTGTGGCGGCGAAATACCTCAATCCACCGACTGGCTGGATTGCAAATCGTAGATACGGAATTCGGGCACGCCGCCTGCCAGCGGCTTGGCCGGCGTGAAAACGATGCGGCGGCGTTCGCCGGCGGCAAGATCGAAGGCATTGTCGGAATAACGCCCTTCCACCTCGGTCTCGATCATCACGAACAGCGCAAGTCCCTTTGCGGTGACGGTAAGTTCCACCGTCCCGTTCTCTTCCTTCTCCTCCCTCAGCACCGTCAGGCCCGAAGGCTGAAGCTCCAGGGCCTTGTAAGTGCCGTGGACGTAATGCCCCTCACCGCCCATGCCGTTCGATGCGGTGAAACGCCACGCCAGCAAACAATCGGCCGGCACCTGATCCGCATCGATCGACAATGCAGTCATTGCCGCGTCGGGGGTGCAGACGGCATGCGCCGTGGTCAGGAGCACACGCTCGCCATCAAGCTTCAGCAGCGATACGGAAATATCGGCCGTGACGTCGACATTGGTGTCGTTGACAATAGAGAAACGGATCGTCTTGTTGTCTTCGGACGGAATTGCGGCGACCGATACGGGCTGGAAGAAGCGCCGCACCAGATAATGCATCACCTTCCACCGGCCGCCGTAATCCAGGCTGGACCACGAGGCCACCGGCCAGGTGTCGTTGAGCTGCCAATAGATAGTGCCCATGCAGTGCGGCTTCAGCGAGCGCCAATATTCCACTGCCGTCTTGATGGCGAGGCCCTGCTGAACCTGGCTCAGATAGACGAAATTCGGGAAATCCTTCGGGAAACGGAAATAGCGGAACATCGTACCGGCGATGCGCTCGTTGCCGCCGGCATTCTTCTGGTGCAGTTCCATGACCGGAGAAGCGATGTTCATGTCCTTCGCCTCTGCATAGGTCTCGATGACTGGCAGCGAGGTATAGGACTGGAACCCGAATTCCGAGCAGAAGCGCGGGCGCACGGTGCGATAATTGTCGAAGGACTTGTTCTCGTGCCAGACCGACCAGTAATGCATGTCGCCGGAGCCGTCGGCATGCCAGGCATCGCCGAAGTTGAGATAGCCCGAAGCTGGGCTCGACGGCCACCAGATCGCATCCGGCAGCGCCTTCTTCATCGCCTTCTCGATCGTCCTGTTCAGGCGGTCGTAGGAGACGAGATAGAGGTCGCGATCCCTACGGGATTCCTCGAACCACGTGAGCGCGCCCACCAGCTCATTATCGCCGCACCAGAGCACGATCGACGGATGCGTGGCGAGCCGGCGAACCTGATAGTCCACTTCCGCCTCGACATTCTCCAGGAAGTCGCCCGTCGAAGGATAGAGATTGCAGGCGAACATGAAATCCTGCCACACCATCAGCCCCAGACGGTCGCAGGTATCATAGAACCAGTCATGCTCGTAGAAACCGCCGCCCCAGACGCGGATGACATTCATATTGGCATCGGCGGCTGATTGCAGCAGACCTTCGGTCAGCTCCGGCTTGGAACGAGAGAACAGCGCATCGGCCGGAATCCAGTTGGCGCCACGCGCGAAGATCTCACGACCATTGATCTTCAAAGCAAAACGGCTTCCTGCCTCGTCTTCGTCGGTGATCAGCTCGACCGTGCGCAGGCCGATTTGCCGCGTCACGGTTTCGAAATTGGTTTCGACGGACAGAGTATAGAGTGCCTGTTCGCCATTGCCGGCCGGCCACCAGAGCCTGGGTTTGTCGACATGGAAGAAATGGGTGATCGACGTTTCCCCGGCATTAACGCCGACATCGAGACGCACCCGCTCGTCGTCGAGCGAGAAATAGAGCTGCGCAACGCCCGTTCCCTTGGCAAACAGCGCTACCGTAACCTTGAGATCGACTGAGCCGTCATCATTGTGGAGCTGCTGGGTGACAACATTCTCGATGCGCGCGATCTCAAGCTTCTTCAGCGCAATCGTGCCGTAAAGGCCGAGCGGCGCGATCGCAATATTCCAGTCCCAGCCGAAATGGCATTGCGGCTTGCGCAGCATGTTGCCGTTCGGGATCGGCGAATTGCCGGTGCTGTAAGGAATGTAGAATGGCTGCTTCGCCTGAAGCTCTGCCCCCGTCGCAATGCTCGAATGCAGGACGATGCGAATGCCATTCTCACCTGCCTGCAGCGCCTTCGAGACATCAGGCCGATAGCGCTGGAAGCAGTTGTTAGCCTCCAGCACGAGCGCATCGTTGACGTAGACGCTGGCGACGGTGTCCAGATAATCGATGTCGAGATACCAGTCTCCGCCGGCATCATCGAGTGTGAAGCTGCGCGTCAGCCCCCAATCCTGCTTGGCAACCCACTGCACGGCCTCTTCGTTCCGCGCGAAAAAAGGATCGGGAATAAGCCCTTCCGCATAAAGTGCGGAGTGCACATCACCGGGCAGAGACATGGAAAGCGAATGATCGCTGTCGGGAGACGTCAGCCTCCACGCCCCGGCCAGATCGACGGTGAAGTTATCATTGATCGAAGATGACATCGGACCTCCCGGGGCCGCTGTAAGATGGAGGCGGCAAAACCGCCTCCGTGCATGGGATCACATTCTAACTTCTGTCTGCGCATCAAAGAGCGATGCGAGAGACATGTCGAAGCCGAGCTTCACAGCCGAACCGGGGCCAAACCTCCGGGCACCGTTAACGCGCACCGACATGGTATGGCCGGCATGCTTCAGCCAAAGCAGATTATCGGCGCCCATCGGCTCTTCGATATCGACGGTGGCATTGTGGATTTCGGCACCGGATGCTGCCTCTTCATTGACCTTGATATGCTCAGGCCGGACGCCCAGCACGACCTTGCGGCCGGCCTGCAGGGTCTCGCCTGCCTTGTAGCCATCGAGCGAGAACAGCACGTCGTTGGTCGCAAACACCACCTTGCCCTCGCGATTGACGAGTTCGCCGCGCAGGAAGTTCATCGACGGCGAGCCGATGAAGCCGGCCACGAAAAGATTGCGCGGCTCGTTGTAGATCGTTGTGGGGTCGTCGAGCTGCATGATGACGCCGTTCTTCATAATCGCGATGCGGTCGGCAAGCGTCAGCGCCTCGATCTGGTCATGGGTGACGTAGATCATCGTGTTCTTCAGCGACTGGTGCAGCCGCTTGATTTCCACACGCAGCTCCGAGCGCAGCTTGGCATCGAGGTTCGATAGCGGCTCGTCGAAGAGGAAGACATCGACATCGCGCACCAGCGCACGGCCGATCGCGACGCGCTGGCGCTGGCCGCCCGAAAGCTCAGCCGGCTTGCGCTTCAGGAGTGGCTCGATCTGCAGGATCTCAGCCGCACGCGCGATGCGCTTGTTGATCTCGTCCTGCGGCACCTTGGCGACACGCAGGCCGAAGGACAGGTTTTTCTCGACCGACATCTGCGGATAGAGCGCATAGGACTGGAACACCATGCCGATGCCGCGATCCTTGGGCTCTTCCCAGGTGACGTTCTTGCCCTTGATGAAGATCTGGCCCTCGCTGATGTCGAGCAGGCCCGCAATGCAGTTGAGCAAGGTCGACTTGCCACAGCCCGACGAGCCGAGCAACACGAGGAATTCACCATCCTCGATCTCAAGATTGAGGTTCTTCAGAACGCTGACCGCGCCGAAATCGAGCGACAGCTCCTTGATTGAAACGCTACTATTCATAAATCAACCCTTCACTGCGCCAGCGGCGATGCCACGGACGAAAAGCCGCCCGGAGACGAAATAAACGATCAGCGGAACAAGACCCGTAAGGATCGTCGCCGCCATGTTGACGTTATATTCCTTCACGCCCTGGACAGAATTGACGATATTGTTGAGCTGCACGGTCATCGGATAGTATTCCGGTCGGGTGAAGACGACGCCGAACAGGAAGTCGTTCCAGATACCCGTGATCTGCAGGATCATGGCGACGACGAAGATCGGCAGCGACATCGGCAGCATGATGCGCAGGAAAATCTGCCAGAAACCCGCGCCATCGATGCGCGCCGCCTTGAAAAGCTCCACGGGCAGCGATGCGAAATAATTGCGGAATAGAAGCGTCAGGATCGGCATGCCGAAGATGCTGTGCACCAGGATAAGTCCCGACAGCGTGCCGTAGATACCGATCTCACGCAGCACGATGACGATCGGATAAATCATCACCTGATAGGGAATGAACGCTCCGACGACGAGGATCGAGAAGAACAGATCGGCTCCCTTGAAGCGCCAATTGGCAAGCGCGTATCCGTTGACCGAGGCGATCGCGATCGAGAGGATCGTGGACGGCGCGGTAATGCGCACCGAATTCCAGAAACCACGGGAAAGACCGTCGCAATTAAGACCGGTGCACGCTGTCGCCCAGGCTTTCACCCACGGTTCGAAGGTGATTTCGAGCGGCGGCGAGAAGATGTTGCCAAGCCGGATTTCCGGCATCCCCTTCAGCGACGTGACGATCATCACATAAAGCGGCAGCAGATAGTAGACGGCGGCAACGAAGAGCGTGCCGTAAAGCATGATGTTGCGGCCGGAGAGCACCGGACGAGGCTTGCGGCCATTCGGCCCCGAGAAGGTCTTGCCCGTCGACGTCGCGGCGCCATTCGCATTCTTGAGAGTTATTGAATCAGACACGCTTGCGCCCTCCGCCGAATTCCAGGTAGGCCCAGGGGATAATGATGATGGCGACGGTCACCAGCATCATGGTGGAGGCTGCGAAACCTTGTCCGAGGTTCTGCGCCTGGAACATGTAGTCGTAGACGTATTTCGCGGGGACCTCGGAAGAGATGCCGGGGCCGCCGCTCGTCTGTGCGACGACGAGGTCGTAAACCTTGACGATACCGCTGGCGATGATGACGAGGGTCGTGATGAAGACCGGACGCATCATCGGAATGACGATGAACAGATAGGTCCGCCACATCGGGATACCGTCCACGCGCGCGGCCTTCCAAATGTCTTCGTCGATGCCGCGCAGGCCCGCGAGCATCAGGCACATCACAAGGCCCGTCCCCTGCCAAAGGGCCGCGATCAGCACGCCGTAGATGACGATGCTCTGCGTATAGAGCGGATCGAAGGTGAAACTCGTCCAGCCCAGTGAACGTACCACGGACTGGATGCCGAATTCAGGATTGAGCAGCCATTGCCAGACGAGGCCGGTAACGATGAAGGAAAGGGCGAACGGATAAAGGAAAATCGTGCGAAACGTATTTTCGAAGCGGATTTTCTGGTCCATCAATGCTGCCAGCACGAAGCCGATCACGAGACTGAAAATCATCGAAAGAATGCCGTAAACCGCAAGGTTCTCGATGGATATTATCCAGCGCGGCGCCGCCCACAGGCGGTGATACTGATCCAATCCGACGAAGTTCAAACGCGGCAACAGCTTTGAACTGGTGAAGGAATAAGCCACCGTCCAGATTGAGCCGCCCAAAAAGATGACGACGGCCGTCAGGATCATTGGAATGGATGCAATCTTCGAGTTCAGATTGCGCAGATATTGATTTGGCCGGCCGGCTTTCGCTTGACCCGTCATTGTAGCTCCTTCTGCATCGCGAGCGCTTCAACGATCGGAAACCGGGTTCGCAACCGCGGCTCCCGCGCTTCATCCTCATCCACAGTGATCCTCACATAGATGCAGGTCCACCGCCCATGAAGGGTGCTGTGGCGAACCGGATCACAGAATGCGGCTCCGGCCGTGACACCGGCCACCAATAGGAGACCGGCATCACGACAATAAGAGGATTGAGATCAATCAGCCGCGGCGATGATATCGGCGAAGCGCTTCTGCGCCGCTTCCGGCGTCATCGAAGGATTGGCGAAGAACTCGGAGAAAAGGTCTTCCTTCTGCTTCTGCGTATCGGCAGAGAGAAGTTGGTCCGTCCCCTGGATCACATTGCCCTTCTTCAGGATTTCGAGGCCCTTCTTCATGCAGTCGTTGGCCGATCCGAGGTCCACATCGCCACGCACGGGCAACGAGCCCTTCTTCAGGTTGAAAGCGACCTGAACCTTGGGGTCGAGAAGCGTCTTGGCGAGCACGTCCTGAGCCTTGGACTTGGCATCATCCTTCAGCAACGGGAAGTAGAAGGCATCGCCGCCTGTCGAGATGATTTCGTTGACGCCGAGGCCCGGAAGGCAGGTATAGTCCGTGCCGGCCTTCTGGCCTGCAAGAGCAAACTCGCCCTGCGCCCAGTCGCCCATGATCTGCCCACCAGCCTTGCCGGTGATGACTAAGTTGGTAGCCTGGTTCCAATCCTGAACATTGGACCCCTTGGCCATCTTGCGGGCGTCATCGGCAGCCTTGAAGACCTTGGCGATTTCCGGCCCGGCTGCCACTTTTGCATCCTTCTCGCTGAATACCTTCTGGAAGGTATCCTTGCCGGCGATGGCGACCATCAGCACGTCGAAGGCGCCGGTAGCCTGCCAGGGCTGACCGCCTATGGCGAGCGGAACGATGCCAGCCTTCTCCAGTGCGGGAGCCGCAGCGACAAACTCATCCCAGTTCTTCGGAACCGGGATGCCAGCCTTCTTGAAGGCGGCGTTCGACAGCCAGAGCCACTGCCAGGAATGGATATTGACCGGAGCGCAATAGATCTTGCCCTTGATGGTGCAGGAATCGAGCAGGCTCGATGGGCGGATGATGTCCTTCCAGTGTTCCTTCGTCGCTACATCGGTCAGGTCGCGCATGAGACCCGCCTGCACAAGCTCCTCTGCCTGGCGGCCATGGTTGAACTGGGTGGCGCCCATCGGATCGCCGCCGGTGATGCGGCTGATCATGATTGGACGCGCGGTGCCGCCGGAGCCTGCAATCGCGCCATCGACCCAGTGATTGCCGGTGGCGTCGAACGCCTTCGCCAGCTCGGCTACGGCAGCAGCTTCGCCGCCGGACGTCCACCAA
Source organism: Martinezella miluonensis (assembly GCF_900094545.1). GTDB lineage: Bacteria > Pseudomonadota > Alphaproteobacteria > Rhizobiales > Rhizobiaceae > Rhizobium > Rhizobium miluonense. The sequence goes on along the minus strand of NZ_FMAH01000045.1, from coordinate 26,882 downwards.
TGGGTTACCTCGAGATCGGTCGCATTGGCTGCTCCCAGGGGCAACACGACCGAAGCAGCCAGTGCGGCCGCCACCAAACGAATATTCATGAGTTTTCCTCCCTCACTGAAACGTTGCCGGAAAAGCCTAGTCGAATCGTTTTCGGCACGCAACAGCCTGTCCGTGATTTTTTTGAAGGCAATCGAATATACAACCTGTAAGCAAGATTTTACCTGTGCGCGACATTGTCCGTACCGGCAATACACGAGGGAGAGATATTGGTATAATTAGCTGATTTATCGCCATTTTTGGGAAAATAGCATGACAATCACTCCTCATTTCGCCAGCCAGTGCAAGATTCCTCGATGACGATTGGCGATACAACCAATGGGCATATCGGCGGAAGATACCTCCAAAATAACACTCGACATTCGCACTGTATCGTTACAGTTTTGAGCACTGACGGACGAGCCACAGCATTGCATCTATGCTTGCGGCACGGGCATGAGCAATATAAGCGGATTGGCCGAGGCGGGCGGCCGGGAGGCGAGCTGGAACGATATGGACAATAAGAAAATTTCAGGAAACAGCCCGCAGAAGGCCCCGGAGCGACCGACGCTGAAGACGATCGCCTTCATGACAGGGCTCGGAATTACCACCGTGTCGCGCGCATTGAAGGATGCCCCCGACATCGGCGCGGAGACCAAGGAGCGAGTGCGCATGGTCGCCCGGCAATTGGGCTACCAGCCGAACCGCGCCGGCGTACGCCTGAGAACCGGCAAGACCAATGTCATAGCGCTGGTGCTGAGCATCGACGAGGAAATCATGGGCTTCACCAGCCAGATGGTTTTCGGTATTTCCGAGGTTCTGGCGGGCACGCAATACCACTTGGTCATCACGCCGCATTCGCACAGCAAGGACCCGCTGGTTCCCGTGCGCTACATCCTCGATACCGGCTCGGCCGATGGCGTCATCATATCGCGTACGGAGCCGGATGATCCACGTGTTCGGCTGATGCACGAACGCGGCCTGCCCTTCGCTACGCATGGGCGGACGGATATGGGCATCGTCCACCCCTTCCATGATTTCGACAACGAGGCTTTCGCCCATGAGGCCGTACGCGCGCTGGTCGCCAAGGGGCGGCGACGGCTGGCCCTGCTGCAACCCGTCAGCAAGCTGACCTATTACTCGCATATCCGTATCGGCTTCCAGATCGGTCTTCATGAATATGGCGCCGAAGAGATCCCGCTGAGGGTAACGACCGATGCGCCGCTCGCCGATATCAGAGACAGCGTCGAAGCGCTGATGCGCTCCTCGCATCCGCCCGATGGTATCGTCTGTTCGAGCGGCGCCGGCGCCATTGCCGTCAATGCCGGCATCGAAGCGGCCGGTTTCCGCCTCGGTCGCGATATCGATATGGTCGCCAAGCAATCGACCGACGTGCTGAACTGGATCCGTCCGGAGATCATCACAATCTATGAGGATGTCCGCCAGAGTGGCCGGGAGCTGGCCAAGTCCATCATCGCCCGCATTGACGGCATAGAGCCGGAACTGCTGCAAAGCATCAGTTCGCCCGTATGGCCAAAGAGCTGACGATAAAAAGCCCGCCGGATTTCTCCGGCGGGCTTTTCTCATAATCGCATTCGACCGGCTTCTCAGCCCTGAGCGCCGCTACCCCATGGGCCGTGGTGGATATCCTTGCCATCGACACGGTCGAAGCCGTGCGCGCCGAAGAAGTCGCGCTGAGCCTGGATCAGGTTGGCAGTGCCGCGCGCCTGGCGATAGGCATCGAAATAGGTCAGTGCCGAAGCAAGTGCCGGGACCGGCAGACCGGCAGCGGTCGCAGCCGAAACGATGCGGCGCAGCGACGGGATCGATTCCTTGACCATCTCGGCAAAGGCCGGCGTGACGATCAGGTTCGCCGCATCCGGGGTCTTGGTGAAGGCGCTGGTGATCTCGTCGAGGAACTGCGAACGGATGATGCAGCCGGCACGCCAGATCTTGGCGATGACGGGCATCGGCAGCGACCAGTTGAACTCCTTCGAAGCCTCCGCCATGACGGCAAAGCCCTGCGCATAGGCACCGATCTTGGCGGCAAACAGCGCAAGCTCGAGATCCTTCAGCAGGTCGGGACCGAAAGCGATCGGGAATTTGTAGTCCGGCGTACCGAAGATCTTCTCGGCTGCCTCGCGCTGGCTCTTGAGAGCCGACAGGCTACGCGCTGCAACGGCCGCTTCGATCGCGGTTGCCGGAATGCCCATGTTCTGGGCTTCGATGGCAGACCACTTGCCAGTACCCTTCTGGCCGGCCTTGTCGAGGATGACGTCCGGCATGGCATTGCCGGTTGCCGGGTCTTTGGCGGCGAGAACTTTTTCCGTGATTTCGATCAGGTAGGAGTTGAGACGGCCCTTGTTCCAGTTGCCGAAGATCGAGCTGATATCGGCAGCGCTTTTGCCAAGGCCATCGCGCAGAATGCCGTAGATTTCGGCAATCATCTGCATATCGGCATATTCGATGCCGTTGTGGATCGTCTTGACGAAATGGCCGGCACCGTCATTGCCGAGCCAGGCAACGCACGGATCGTCATTGTACTTGGCCGCAATCGACGTCAGCACCTTCTCAACGCGCTTGTAGGAGTCTTCCGTGCCGCCGACCATGATGGACGGGCCATGGCGCGCACCTTCCTCGCCACCGGACACGCCCATGCCGATGAAGGTCAGGCCAGTGTCCTTGAGACGGTCGAAACGGGCGATCGTGTCGCGGAAATTGGCATTGCCGGCGTCGATCATGATGTCGCCCTTGTCGAGATACGGCTGCAGCGCCGCCATCTGCTGGTCGACCGGCTCGCCAGCCTTGATCATGATGATGATCGGCCGCGGCGGACGGATCGCCTCGACGAACTCCTCGATCGTCTTGCAAGGAATGATCTTGTCCTTGAGAGCGCCAGCATTGGCGTAGAATTCATCCGTCACCTGTGGCGTACGGTTGAACACTGCGATCTTGTTGCCTTTTTCGGCGATGTTGAGCGCCAGATTCGATCCCATCACAGCAAGACCGATCAGCCCGATTTCTGCCTTTTCCACGACAATCCTCCAGTGAGTCGTTGACTGCATCCGTCCCCATCCCGAGGAACCGGAGGACGCAGCAACATCCGATGTGACGCAATGCCGCCGACACTCGGCGCGACCGGCGACAGCCCTGCGTTCGGGGTTGTTGTTGCACTCCGGGCGAAAAACGGCAAGCCTTCGCAAGCCGTGAATCGTCCCCTTTGCAGGACTGTGCAAGAATGTTGCGGGATTTGTAATTCATCCATTTGCAAACCCGCGCTTGCCCAGCCGATCGCAGCCCCGTGAAGGATCATATAGAGGAGGAAACCACCGTGTCGACCATGAGCGCGAAGATCGTGCATATCTCCATCGATCGCGATTGGAGAGAGGTCTACGGTTACGCCAGCCGTCCGCAAAACATGCCTTTCTGGGCCTCGGGCCTGGCATTTGGATTGATGCAGGATGGTGATGACTGGATCGCAGAAGGCACCCTCGGCGCCGCCCGCGTGCGCTTTACGCCTCACAACGACTTCGGCGTCATAGATCACAGGGTGACCTTGGGATCGGGCCTGCAGGTTCACAATTCTTTGAGGATCGTGCCGAACGGCGATGGCTGCGAGGTCATGTTCACCCTGCTCCGGCTTCCAGGCATGACTGAAGAGCAATTCGCGGCCGATGCCGCGCATGTCCTGCGGGATCTGAAAACACTGAAAGAACTTATGGAACGGTAGACGCCCTCAAAGCGAGCGCAGCGTCCAGTCTACAAGCTCACCCGTCACGCCCGCAAACGCCGAATCGAGAGCCCGAACGAAATCGGGATTGCTGCCGCCGTTGATCGGCACGACCTTACGGAAGACGTTCTGCGCCTTCACCGTGCCAGAGCGGTCGTTCAGGATCTTTTCCGAGATTTCGACGATCGCCGTCTTCTGGCCGCGGGAGGCATTGATCTCGAAGGCGCGAATGTCGGTGACGATCTGATAGTCGATCGCCAGTCCCTGCCCCGGCACGCCGACGCCGCCGAGCTTGCCGGTGTTCTCGAAGGCTTCCGCCAGCTTGGACTGCACCATCTTGCTCAGCTTGTCGCTCCATTGCGATTTGCCGAGATATTGGATTTCCGAAGACGAAACACGAATGACGATCTGGTTGCTGTCCAGCGCCTGCAGCGCGGTCGGCGGCGGAATCAGGATCTGCTTGCCCTTGGCGGAAGGTCCATTCGCCTTCGCCGAAGCGGAAAGATCGTAGGTATCGTTGTTGCTGGAGGTGCCACAGCCCCCGAGCAGGGCTGCGAGCAACGGCAATGCGATCACAGCTTTCCACACCTGATGACGCTCACTCGACACGCAACCGACCATATTTCGCTTATCCCCTGGAGACCAGATATCGCTGTTCATCAATGCCGCGCGCGGCCGTCATATGTCTTCACCGTATCGCCACCGAAGATCAGTCGCTGCGGGTTACGGTCGAAATTAGTGATAGTCGCATTCAGATTGTCAACCGTGCCGCGCATATCGTTGATAAGCGTCTGGGCATCGCGCAAGCCGCCGCCCGAGAACTTCTGCAGATTGTCGGCGATCGGCCCGATGCGGGAATTGAGGTTGTCAGCCATCTTCTTGAAGGATTCGAGCGTATCCTTGGCTTCGGCGAACAGCGATTGCGTGCTGTCGTTGCCGAGCAGGGAATCGACCTTGGTAAGTATCCCATCGACCTTGCCGGATGCTGCGTTGAGCTTGGTGGAAATCTCCCGCGCATTGGCTATCGTCTGGTCGATGTCCTGCTGATGCGCGGCAACCGAATTGGCGACATCCCGTATCGATGCGACCGCCGTGCGAGCCTGCTTCGTCACGTCAGCAATGTCATCGACCGATCCCTTGATCTTCGCGGGATCGATCTGTGCAACGATCTCATCGACGCGATCCAGGGTCTTTTGCGCCTTCTGGCCGAAGGTGGTGTAAGTGTCGGCCGTCTGCTTGAAGCTGGCAATGGTCGCCTTCAGATCAGTCGTAGCATCGGCGACATTGGCCGTGATCCTGTCGGCATTGGCGACGACGTCGTTGATCTTCTGGGCATCGACGGCGCGCACCAGCTTCTCGATCGCATCCAGTGTCGAGTCGACACGGGTCGAGACCGTCTTGAAAGTATCGGACAGCTGACCGACACTCGCCAGGAACTTGTCGATATTGTCGGAATTGTCGGCTAGCGCCTTGGAGAACTTCTGCGCATTGCGCACCGTATCGGTCAACGGTCCTCGCGAATCCGAGATGAAGCCCTGAATGTCGCCGATCGTATCATTGGCACGGTTCAGGATCTTGTCCGCCGTCGCCAGCAGGTTCGTCACGCTCGATTGATCTGCCAGCAGCACTGCGCGCTTTCCGGTATCGACCGAGCGTTTCAAAATATTCTCGTCACCGTTGCGTCCGCCGGAAAGCTCGATATAGGCGGCACCCGTCAAACCCTGGATCTCGAGGATGGCCTTGGTCGATGTATAAACCGGCGCGTCGACACGCACCTGCGTGAAAGCCAGCGAATAGTTCGGATCGTCCGCGTCGATCGACAGGCTCTGTACCGACCCGACCTGAATGCCGTTGAAGCGAACCGGCGAGCCGACGCTCAAACCGTTTGCCGAACCGGGGATGCGCACGACCAGTTCGACCATCGGTCCGCCGCGGCCATATTCGGCCATCCAGTAGACGAAGCCGAAGGCGGCTGCGATGACAAGCAGCGTGAAGAACCCGACGATCGTATAATTGGCTTTGGTTTCCATAATCTCCAGTCACTTCTCGCGGCTGTGGGCGCTTGCGCTTTTGTCGTCGTTACGGCCCCTGATGTCATCCCGCGGCACGATCGAACGTGCGCGCTTGCCCTTGAAGTAGGATTGCACCCAGGGGTCATCGCAGGCGAGCATGTCCTCAACCGTTCCTTCCACCAATACCCGCTTATGTCCGAGAACGGCAATACGGTCGCAGACGGAAAAAAGGCTGTCGAGGTCGTGAGTCACCATATAAACGGTCAGGCCGAGCGTGTCGCGCAGCCGGGCGATCAACTCGTCGAACTCCGCTGCGCCGATAGGATCGAGCCCCGAGGTCGGCTCGTCGAGGAAAACAAGGTCGGGATCCAGCGCCAAGGCCCTGGCAAGCGCCGCGCGCTTGATCATGCCGCCGGAAAGCTCCGAGGGATATTTATCGGCAGCATCGGCCGCCAGACCCACCATGCGGATCTTCATCAGCGCCAGCTCATCCATCATCTCTTGCGGCAGGTCCAGATACTCCCGCATCGGCACCTGGATGTTTTCCTTCACCGTCAGCGATGAAAACAACGCCCCCTGCTGGAAGAGAACGCCGAGCCGCATGTCGAGCTGGTTGCGCTCCGGCTCCGAGAGCGTGTCGTAGTCCTCGCCAAGGATCTCGATCTTGCCGGCGCGGCGCGGTAGCAGCCGCAGCACCGTGCGCAACAGCACGGACTTGCCCGCACCGGAAGCGCCGACGAAGCCTAAGATTTCGCCGCGATAGATATTGAGATTCAATTTATCGAGGACGACCTTCGATCCGAAAGCCACGGTGACATCCCGCGCCGACAGCACGATGTCCCTGCCTTGCTCATCTTTTTCCAACGGGGTCTCCGAGTGAAGCGCGCTCATAGTTGCCATCCCTCAGAAATCGATCGCGGCGTAGAACATGGCAAACAGCCCGTCCATCAGGATAACGACGAAGATCGATTTCACCACCGACGAGGTCACATGTTGGCCCAATGATTCCGCGCTGCCTCCAACCTTCAGCCCCTCGACCGCCGCGACGATGCCGATGACCAAGGCCATGAACGGCGCCTTGATCATCCCGGAAATGACCGTGGAAAGGCTGACCGCCTCATGCAGGCGCGAAATGAAGGTCGCGACAGTGATGCCGGAATAGGCCCAGGTGACCATCGCCGCGCCGAAGAGCGAGGCAAAGTTGGCAATGACCGTCAGCAACGGCAGAGCAACCGTCAGCGCTACCAGCCGCGGAAAGATCAGCACCCCGATGGGGTTGAGGCCCATGACCTTCAGGGCGTCCACCTCCTCGCGCATTTTCATCGAGCCGATTTCGGCGGTGATCGCGCTGCCCGAACGGCCGGCGATCATGATCGCAGTCAGAAGCACGCCGATTTCGCGCAATTGCAGGATGCCGACGAGATCGACGACGAAGACTTCGGCGCCGAAATAGCGCAGCTGGAATGCCCCCTGCTGCGCGATGATCGCGCCGATCAGCGACGACATCAGCAGGATGATCGGAACGGCGCGCACCGCCATGTGATCAATCTGGTTGATGATCGAAGCCGGCGAAACGCCGCTGCCGCGCCCGAACTTGAGCTGAGCGCCACGCACGGCCGAACCCAGGATATACATGGCGGCAACCAGATTGCCCCAGATTTCATAGACGCTTTTCCCGACGGGTTCGAGAAAACGCTCCGGCAGGGATTTTTTCGGCTTCGGCTCCCCGGATTCAGCATGGGGATCCTCATCGAAAGCCGTCAGCAATTCATCAATGTGGGGATTGGAGCCTTCGATCGTGACGTGGGCCTTGTGTGCTTCCTGGCTTTCCTTCAGCCGGCGGATCAACAATGCGCCGGCCGTATCGACATCCGAGAGACCGGAAAGATCGATGACGACCTCGCCGCCGGCGCTCCGTTTCGAGAGCTGCTCGATCTGCCGCAGCACGCCATGCACATTGGCGCTGCGCCAATTGCCCTCGAGCCGATAGCGATGCCCACGGCCATCGCCCTCGTCATCGATCCTGGGTGCATCGGTTTTTTGTTCGGCTGCTTTCAAGCTCATGTGTCTTTCAGATCTGGCATCATCAACGCCGACTCGGGAGCCCCGTCCGACGCCGATCTTTCATACACCGACTGCATAGGAAATTGCCATGCCGCGCCATGGCCAACATATGTCACAGCTTTTTGATATCCAAATGAATTTGTTGCATCTGCGTCATGAGACGCCGCGCGCGTCTCCACCGATCGCCGAGCCCTTGGATTGGAGGCCGCGCGCGAAGATCACCATGGCCAGACCGAGAGCCGCCAGCGCAGCCATGACATAATAGCTGTCGAGATCGAGCCAGGCATAAAGATAGCCGGACGCCAGCGTCATCAGGCCGAGGAACATGCCGTTATAGAAATAATAGGCGCCCTGGGCCGATGATTCCTGCGTTTCCTGAACCGAGGCGACGATACGGCGTTGGACGCCGGTATGCACGCAGGCGAAGGTGCAGGCATGCAGGGCTTGCAGCAGGAAATAACCCAGGAAGCCGAAATTGAAGGGAAACAGGGCCCAGCGCAGGACGCAGACGCTCGAACCGAAGAAGATCAGCGTCCACGCGCTGAAACGGCGGTTCAACATTTTCGACAGGAAGAAAACCATCACCTCGGCGGCGACGCCTATGCTCCAGAGAACTGCGATCTCGCTGCCTGAAAAGCCAAGCTTGCGCCAGTAAATCGATGCAAAGGTATAGAGCATCGCATGGCTCGATTGCTGGACCGAGACGCCGATCATGGTGATGAGCAGCTGCGGTGAGCGCAAACTCCCCGTTGGCGGCTGCAAATTTATCGGCTGGTTGCGCCGCCGCGTCGGTCCGATGCGCGGCGAGACAAGGCCCATGAGCATGGTCAGCACGAAACCCGCGACCATGACGGGAAGCACCATTGTGCCGCCCCACATTCCTATCATCTGTCCCCCGAGCAGCGTCGAGACGATGAAAGTGATCGATCCCCAGACCCGCATCGAGCCGTAGTCGAAGCCCCAGCGCCGTACACCTGACATGGCGATGGATTCGACCACCGGCAGATAGGGCGCATAGGTTGCACCCTGGATGCCATAGACGAGCAGCACCGGCCAGAATTCGCTGGTCCAGTAAAGCGCGATCGCCGTCAGCAGCGACAGGCCGCCCGACCAGAACAGTACATCGGCGCGCTCCTTCATGTGGTCGGCGAGCACTGCGATAACAGGCGTCACGAGAACGCGCACGACCATCGGCACGGCAATCACCAGACCGATCTCATGATCGCTGAAATTCAGCCCCGCCAGCCAGACGGGGAAGAACGGCAGGGCGATGCCGTTGACGAACAACGGCGCACAATAGGACAATGCGGTGCGCAAGCGGAAATACGGAGGCGCACCTTCACCCTGGAAAGATTTTATCGCGGGAATCATGATAGACCTGAAGGGAACTAATTTGTCCCTACCACTCTATCGTGAGCACGACTATGGCGAGAAATAGTCGAACTGAAACGTTTCCGATAAAGTCCGGCACTACAGACGTTTCTCGGCAGTCAATAATTATGACAGGCCATTACTGAGCGCGTGAAGACGCATCGAAATCACGCGGCCTGAGCGCCCAGCGACTGCGGCAATTCTTCGGCCGGCGCGCCGGCAGGCTGCGTCTCGAGAATTGTTTGCCAGGTGATCAGTTCGAACGTGCCGTCCTCATGCTCGGCAATCGCCGTGCAGCTCTCCACCCAATCGCCGGTATTGATGTAGCGGATACCATCGAGATCCTCGATGACGGCATGATGGATGTGACCGCAGATCACGCCGTCTGCATCGTTGCGTCTCGCTTCTTCGGCAACGACACGCTGGAATTCACCAATGAAATTCACCGCGTGCTTCACCTGCAGCTTCGCCCATGCCGAGAAGGACCAATAAGGCATGTTCAGGCGGCGGCGCACTGCCGAAAGGCCGACATTGATCAGGATCGCCATGTCATAGGCCCAATCGCCAAGGTAAGCGAGCAGGCGGGCATTGCGAACGACGACGTCGAATTCGTCGCCGTGCAGCACGAGATATTTCTTACCGTCGGCCGTTTCGTGCATGGCGCGTTGCGCCACCTCGATGCCGCCGAAGTGCATGCCCGGGAAATCGCGCAGGAATTCATCGTGATTGCCGGGGATATAGACGACGCGGGTGCCCTTGCGCGCCTTGCGCAGAAGCTTCTGCACGACGTCGTTACAGTCCTGCGGCCAATACCAGTTCCGCTTGAGGCGCCAACCGTCGACGATATCTCCGACCAGGTAGATGGTGTCGGCATCGTGATGACGGAGAAAATCGATCAGAAAATCCGCCTTGGCGGCCTTCGAACCGAGGTGCACGTCAGAAATGAACAGTGTTCGGAATCGCCGGGTGTCCATGTTTTCATTCACGAACTCAATGTCCGTGCCCTATCCTAGCCTTGACTATTCCAAAACCAGACTCGTGTTTCAGGAAGATGACAAATCCTGTGCCCGACGGCATATAGGGTCGATTCGGCGACATCCGACCGGGGTGGCAAGGTCCAGCCGATCGGCCACAAAGCCGGGGCACAGGGACAAGATATGGATGACCCCGCCCGCACGTAGTGCCCAGCAGGCAGCGATCAAGACTTTGTCGCGGCAAAAGCAGTCGGCATGTCAATTGCATACTGTGAACGTTCAACGATTGATGTATTGAGGGACTCAAATGCAGGTGCAGGCAGGAATGGAGACGCGGATGGATACGCACGACGACACTTCGAAGGCAGCCAAGAACATGGCGAGCGGAAACCTCGACGAACAGGCGCTCTATTTCCATCGCTATCCCCGCCCCGGCAAACTCGAAATTCAGGCGACGAAGCCGCTTGGCAATCAGCGCGATCTGGCGCTTGCCTATTCCCCAGGTGTCGCCGCGCCCTGCCTTGCCATCCGCAACAATCCCGAGACGGCCGCCGACTATACGTCCCGCGCCAATCTCGTTGCCGTTATTTCCAACGGTTCAGCGGTTCTCGGTCTCGGCAATATCGGCCCGCTCGCCTCCAAGCCTGTGATGGAAGGCAAGGCCGTTCTCTTCAAGAAGTTTGCCGGCATCGATGTGTTCGACATCGAAGTCGCGGCCCCCACCGTCGACGAGATGGTCAACACCATCTCCGCGTTGGAGCCGACCTTCGGCGGCATCAATCTCGAAGACATCAAGGCGCCGGAATGCTTCGACGTTGAGCGCCGCCTGCGCGAGAAGATGGAAATCCCTGTTTTCCACGACGACCAGCACGGCACCGCCATCATCGTCGCCGCCGCCATCCTCAACGGGCTGGAACTGGCCGGCAAGAAGATCGAGGACGTCAAGATCGTCGCCTCCGGCGCCGGCGCTGCAGCGCTCGCCTGCCTGAACCTGCTCGTCATCCTCGGCGCCAAGCGCGAGAACATCTGGGTCCACGATATCGAGGGCCTCGTCTACAAGGACCGCAACGTCCTGATGGACGAATGGAAGTCCGTCTATGCCCAGGACAGCGACAAGCGCGTGCTTGCCGAGTCCATTCCCGGCGCCGACGTCTTCCTCGGCCTCTCGGCGGCCGGCGTGTTGAAGCCGGAGCTGCTGGGGCAGATGGCGGAAAAGCCGCTGATCATGGCGCTCGCCAATCCGACGCCGGAAATCATGCCCGACCTCGCCCGCGCTGCACGTCCCGATGCGATGATCTGCACCGGCCGTTCGGATTTCCCGAACCAGGTGAACAACGTCCTCTGCTTCCCCTATATCTTCCGCGGCGCGCTCGATTGCGGCGCCAAGACGATCAACGAGGAAATGAAGATGGCCGCCGTGCGCGCCATCGCTTCGCTCGCCCGCGAAGAGCCTTCCGACGTTGCCGCCCGCGCCTACACGGGCGAAACCCCGGTCTTCGGCCCGAATTACCTCATCCCCTCGCCCTTCGATCCGCGCCTGATCCTGCGCATCGCGCCGGCCGTGGCGAAGGCCGCCGCCGACAGCGGCGTGGCGCTGCGTCCGATCACCGATTTCGACGCCTATATGGATGAGCTCAACCGCTTCGTCTTCCGCTCCGGCTTCATCATGAAGCCGATCTTTGCGGCTGCGAAGATTGCCGAGCGCAAGCGTGTCGTCTTCTCCGAAGGCGAGGACGAGCGCGTGTTGCGCGCCGCCCAGGTCCTGCTTGAGGAAGGCACAGCAATACCGATCCTGATCGGCCGTCCTTCGGTCATCGAGACCCGTTTGAAGCGCTATGGCCTCAAGATTCGCCCCCATACCGATTTCGCCGTTATCAATCCGGAAGACGACCCGCGCTTCCGCGAATATGTCGAGCTCTATTTTTCGCTCGTCGGCCGTGCTGGCGTCATCCCGGAGGCGGCGCGTACGATCGTTCGTACCAACACGACTGTGATCGGCGCGCTTGCGCTGAAGCGCGGTGAAGCGGATGCGCTGATCTGCGGCCTCGAAGGCCGTTACGAGCGCCATCTGCGCATCGTCCGCCAGATCATCGGCAAGCGTCCGGATGTTCGGGATTTTTCGGCGCTCAGCCTGCTCATCTCGCAGCGTGGCGCAACGTTCTATACCGATACCTATGTGACGTTTAGTCCGACCGCAGAGGAAATCGCGGAATCGACGATCCTGGCAGCAGAGGAAATCAAGCGTTTCGGCATCGAGCCGCGTGCCGCCCTGGTTTCCCATTCCAACTTCGGTTCACGGGAATCGGAAAGCGCCACGAAGATGCGCAGCGCCCTGGCGCTCGTTCGCGAGGCAGCACCGGAGCTGGAAGTCGACGGTGAGATGCATGGCGACAGCGCCATCTCCGAAAGCTTGCGCCGCCATGTCATGCCGGACAGCACGCTATCAGGCGAAGCGAACCTGCTCGTCTTCCCCAATCTCGATGCCGCCAACATCACGCTCGGCGTGGTCAAGACTATGACCGACGGATTGCATGTCGGGCCGATCCTGCTCGGCACGGCCCTTCCCGCCCATATTCTTTCGCCTTCGGTCACCTCGCGCGGCGTCGTCAACATGGCGGCTCTCGCCGTGGTCGAAGCATCGCAGCTCGCTTGAGCCAAGCCTTTTGCGGCCGCCAAATCAGAGCGGCCGCAAATCACAATTCGCTAGAACCTTCTCGAAATCCATGCGTTTTGATGGATACGTTGTTAAGCTCCGAAGTGTAGCTTTCAGCAAAGTTCAACCGCTTTCGAGAGCAGTATCGTGAACCGCGGCATACACCTGACTTCTATCGCTTTGCTATCCCTAATGACGGCGGCACCGAGCTTCGCCCAGGCGGATCTGTGCGACGAATTGCGCGGCCGCTATGCTAATACCAACGAGGTTGTCGGTGCGAGCGACGAAACGCGCCAGCTTTCGCGCGCCATCGTCCAGCAGAACGTGATGATCCGGCGTGTGATAAGCGACCTGCGCAACCAGGGCTGCGCCACAGACGATGGCTTTGGGTTCGGTGGGGACGACAATTCCGGCATTTGCGACGATATGAGAATGTCGTTGGAAAGCATGCAGCACGATCTTGCCCAACTCATGGACGAGCGCGAGCAGAGCACCGGGCGGATCGACGCGGCCAGCTTCGATCGCCGGCAACTGCTGGATGCGATGCAAAGAAACGGCTGCAGTGCACCGGCCTCGGCCACCCCGGATATCGTCATCGACACCCGCACGAAGCTCGATGCCTATGCGCCGCAGCAGCAATCGCTGGGGCAGCCCGAAAGCTCGATTACGGTGATCGAGACGCCGAGGCTCCAGAAAAACTCCAGCCTGCAGCAGAAGCAGGCGCCAGCGGCAAAGGCACCAGCGGTGACAAAGGCCGAGCCACAAGAGTTTCCGCCTGATCGTCCCTACGATCCCTCTGCCAACAAGGTCCGTCAGGTCGGGCCGCAATTTCTGGCGACCGACCACGGCATCGACCTCAAGCATCCGAAAGACGCCGGCCCGCAACCGACGCAATAGAGCAATTCCTGCAGAATTATGCAGGCATTCTTTATCCGAAATTGCGCAGATACAACAGGATAGAGCAGGCGGCTCGTGGACTCTGTGAAGCTCTGCCCCCAGAGGCCAAGCGCGTTCCGCTTGACCTCTCAAACGCAGTATTCTTAGGCCATTCCAGGCTGACCTAGCAGCGAGATGATCGCTTCATCGCCGGTCTCCTGCGCGAGATCGCGATAGGATCTGCCCGATATCTCCCTGACAGAGCGCTCTGCACCGCACGCCAGCAGGACGCGCGCAGCCTCCATCCGGCGATTGGCAATGGCAAAACCGAGTGGTGTCATCCAATCGCGATCGGAGGGCGGCCCGTGCGGACGGAACTTTCCAAAACGCATATTTATCAGCTCGGGATATCGATCGAGAAAGCTGGCCAGCTGATCGATCAGCCCGAAAGCCGCTGCGCCAAAGATATCCGACGGGTAGGCTTTCAGGAACTCGACCATTTCCGACTTGCCATTATATTCGGCCCAGCCGATCGGGCTCGAATAGAAATGCGGATCGCGAATGCCGGTATCGGCCCCATGCTCGATCAGCAGCCGGGCCATATCGATATGGCCATGGAGTGCCGCCTCATGCAACGGCGTGCGACTGGTCATCGCACTGACGTCGAGACCCAGCGCCAGCATTCGGCGAACGGCCTCCAGATCATTTTCCCCGGCAGCGTCATGGAGCATGGCGGGGTGCCCGCGCTGCATCGCTGCAAATATGTCACCGGACGGTTTCATCCTCCGGAGATCACCGAGCGAGAGGTCCTTGTCCATGACAGCAATATAGAATTCGTCTTCCGGCTTGAGACGCACGGCTGTAGCGCCGTTGCGCACTAAATATTCCGCCAATTCGCTATCGCCACCAAGACGCGCCCATTCGAAAGGCGTTCGTCCATGGACGACCTTCTGAACATCGGCACCATGCTCAACCATCAGGCACACGCGCGAGCCCATGCGGTGCTCGAGCGCCCAGGCGAGCTGATAGTCGAAGACGGTCTGCGAATTGGCAACCAGCCTGCCGTCTTCGCGCACCAGCCAGTTGTTCCTGTCTTCAGCCGAAAGGCCGTATTCTAGCAGCAGCTGCAAGCAAGCATCGTCTGGCTCGAACATCCGGTTATAGAGCGCCTGGCTGTCATTGGCTTCGGCACCGGCTTCGAGCAGCAAGCGCGCAAAGGCGCCGCACTCCGGATGCGGCGGCTGCCGTACCTTTCCCGCCTCGCCTTCACCGAACACGCCTGTCAATACAGTGAACCTGTATTGGCCGCCATCTAGAAAGAAGGCGTTCACGTCGGCTCCGAGCCTGACCAGCTCTCTGGCTGCCGGTAGGCTGGAGCGGCCGGGCAAGCGGGCATAGGCCGCATACATCAGCGGCGACCAGTCGAAAGGACCCGCCTTGCGATCGAGAAGCTGCGGTTGGCGGTCGAGCCAGCGGCTTATGCCGGCGGCGTCCCCAAGTGCTGCAGCGATATGAATGTTTTCCCCGGCAATTTCCGGATGCTCATCCAGCAGCGCCAGCGCCTCATCAAAACGTGCCGGATCGGCTGGAATACCGGAAAAATAGGAGACCACAGCGAGAGAGAGGAATTGATTGGCCAGTTGGTCGCGAGGAGTATGCCGGCGATCGCCTGTCTCCAGATGCGCCTTGAGCTTCGTCCAGCTGGAGAAACCGAATTCGCGGGCAAGGACAAGCTGTATGTCCTGAAGCCCGACGCCAGCTAAATCGGTGAAATAGGGTGCGACACGGCTTTGCGCCGAAGCGTCACCGGACTGAACAGCCTTGAGGAAAGCCTTGGCTTGTTTTTTCAGGGAATCGAGCGTGGCGTTGGCCGCCAGGGAGCGCGTGGTCAAAATAGACCTCCTTCCATTTACGTCTGGTATCCGCGCCCACAGACTGAAAAGAGGTGTGGCAGTCTCATATTCTATGCTTCAGGTGGGCCTTGCCCTTCCCGCGGATCGGATGCGCCCTGAGAACGAGTCACATCTATCGCGCGAGATACGGTGTGTCCAGAGGTCAGGCCGGCTCGTAGCGGACATAGGCGAACTCGTCTCCATCCGGTGACCAATTCGGCACGTTGATCGATCCCTGCCCGCCGAAGAGCTCGAACAGGGTCGTAAGGTTGCCACCGTCCATATCCATCAACCGCATCCGGACCTTGAGATCGCGCGGATGGTCGAAGACATCGGGGTCATAAGAGATCAGCACGACCTTGTCGTTCTTCGGCGACGGATGGGCGAACCAGTTGCCATAATTGTCGTGAGTTACCTGCTGCAAGCCGGTGCCGTCGGGATGAATGCGCCAGATCTGCATCAGGCCGGTACGGCTGGAATTGAAATAGATCCACTTCCCGTCAGCGGAAAAATCCGGCCCGTCATTGCGGCCCTCGCCATGTGTCAGCCGCGTCTCTTCACCGCCATCGATGGAGATCGTGTAGATGTCGAAGACGTCATTGCGGATGCCGCAATAAGAGAACAGCTGCCCATCCGGGGACCAGCCATGCCAGTAGGACGGCAGGTTGGTCGTCACCTGCCGTGGCGTGCCGCCTTCGGCCGGCAGCACATAAATGCAGGATTTGCCGTGCTGTGTCTTGTCGGAAATCGCGATCAGCGACCCGTCGGGAGAAATCCCGTGGTCGTTGTTGCATGTGGTCGCAAAGCCCGTATCGACGCGGGCGATCTCGCCGCTGCCATCCAATGGTAGCCGATAAAGCAACCCATCGCCGTTCAAGAGCAGATAGCGGCCGTCAGGAGAATAGTTCGGCGCCTCGATCAGCTGGTCCGTTTGCCAGACCACCCGGTTCGCACCCGTGCGGATGTTATAGATCTCGACCGAGCTGCGCATTCGTCCTCTTCCTGTCTCGGAGACGCGATCAGCGATCGCGGAACCGGTTGGTGATCGGATAGCGGCGATCGCGGCCGAAATTCTTCTTGGTGATCTTCACGCCCGGCGCCGACTGGCGACGCTTGTACTCTGCGAGATAAAGCAGATGTTCGACGCGATGCACGGTCGCAACGTCATGACCGCGCGCCACGATCTCCTCGACCGACATTTCCTTCTCCACCAGGCATTCAAGGATATCGTCGAGCACCGGATAGGGCGGAAGCGAATCCTGGTCCGTCTGGTTCGGTCTGAGCTCGGCGGAAGGCGCTTTGTCGATGATGTTATAGGGAATTACCTCGCCCGATGGGCCGAGCGCGCCCGGTGGCACATGCAGGTTGCGCCAACGCGACAGCGCATAGACCTGCATCTTGTAGAGATCCTTGATTGGGTTGAAGCCGCCATTCATGTCGCCATAGAGCGTGGCATATCCAACCGACATTTCCGACTTATTGCCCGTCGTCACCACCATCGAGCCGAACTTGTTGGAGATCGCCATGAGAATGGTGCCGCGGGCGCGGCTCTGCAGGTTTTCCTCGGTTATGCCGCTTTCAGTCCCTTCGAACAAATCTGACAAGGCAGAGGCGAAGCCCGTTACGGGGTCCTCGATCGGCACGATATCGTAGCGGCAGCCGAGCGCCCTGGCGCAATCCGCCGCATCTTTCAAAGAATCCTGAGAGGTATAGCGATAGGGCAGCATGACGGTGCGCACGCGCTCTTCCCCAAGCGCATCGACTGCGATTGCGGCGCAGATTGCCGAGTCGATGCCGCCCGAAAGGCCGAGTACGACCGACTTGAAGCCGTTCTTGTTCACGTAGTCGCGGAAGCCCAGCAGGCAGGCGCGATAATCGGCCTCCTCGCCTTCCGGAATATGCGCCATCGGTCCTTCGGCGCAATGCCAGCTGTCGCCATTCTTTTTCCAGGTGGTGACTGCCAGCGCGGTCTCGAACTGGCTCATCTGGAACGCCAGCGTCTTGTCGGCATTGAAGCCGAAGCTCGCGCCATCGAAAACCAGCTCGTCCTGGCCGCCGACCTGGGCGGCGAAGATGAGCGGCAAGCCTGACTCGATCACCTGCCGCAACGCGACCTGGTGACGAACATCGACCTTGCCGCGGTAATAAGGCGAACCGTTCGGAACCAGCAGGATTTCCGCACCGGCCTCGGCCAGCGTTTCGCAGATACCGAGATCGTTCCAGATCTCCTCGCAAATCGGTATGCCGATGCGGACGCCTCGAAAATTGACCGGCCCTGCGATGGTGCCTTCGTCGAAAACCCGCTTCTCGTCGAACTCGCCGTAATTCGGCAAATCGACCTTATCTCTGATGAAGATGACCTTGCCGCCGTCGAGCACGGCCACGGAATTGTAACGGCCGGTATCATCCTGCCGCGGGACACCAACGATAACGCCCGGTCCACCATCGGCGGTATCGGCGGCCAGACTTTCGACAGCTTTCCAGCAGGCGCGCAGAAAGGCCGGCTTCAACACCAGATCCTCCGGCGGATAGCCGGAAATGAACAGTTCCGTCAGTATCAGCAGCTGCGCGCCTTCGCGCGCCGCCTCGGCCCGCGCCTCGCGCGCCTTGGCGAGGTTGCCGGAGACGTCCCCGACCGTCGGATTGAGCTGCGCAACCGCGATGCGGATCGTGTGGGTGATTTGGCTTTGCTCTGTCATGCCATACATTTAGCGACGGCATCTTGCTTCCGCAACCGCCTTCGTCTGCCTCCAGACATCAAAGATCGCACTACGTGCATAGTCCGTATTTTAACCCGGAAAATACCTAGCCTGCCTTGCAGTTCATTCGGAATTCATGACAGAAGCATGACAACTTCATAGATATCTCAGCATTTGGAGAAATCTTTGGTCGATCTGGTCATCGGTTTCGCCTTGGTGGGCAGGCGCGATATTTTCCAGAAAATCGGCAGAGCAAGACGGCAATCGGCTGTTCTGCGCCTTACCCCCGACCCTGCTGCTCGCGCTATCGATCATCGGCCGCGTCAAGTGGATCGCGCGCGGTGAATTTTGGGCCGTGCCTGCCCTGCCTATTTTCTCCGTCCCGACCATGGTCTGAAACACCGTGCGACCCGCATCTTGCTCGGTTGGGCAACGGCGAGCCACCGCACGGTGGCACACGCGGTGGCTCCATGCACGATCGGTTTTGAAACTCTTCCGTCGTTGCATTTCTGGTTATTGGTCGAATAGTTGCATTCAACGCCATCACGACCCCTGGAGCCCCCATGCATAGTCTTCCCAATTTCGTTCATCTGCATTTCGACAAAACCTCCGAGGAACTCGGCGATATAGAGAAGCGCGTTCTGAAAAAGGCGCATGAGCGCAAAATCATATCGACCGATATCAACGCAGCCCTCTCGGCGGAATCGTCGACCGGACAGCGCCTGGCGGACGGCATCGCCCGCGTCGGCGGCTCATGGTACTTTATTATCTGCTTCTTGCTGTTCCTGGTGTTCTGGTGTGTCGTCAACACCATCCTTCTCGCTACCGGCGCCTTCGATCCCTACCCCTTCATTTTTCTCAACCTCGTCCTTTCCATGCTTGCCGCCATCCAGGCGCCGATCATCATGATGTCGCAGAACCGGCAGGCCGAGCGAGATCGTTTCGAAGCCGCCAAAGACTATGAGGTCAATCTCAAGGCGGAGCTCGAAGTTCTGTCGCTGCACCAGAAGATCGACATGCAGGTGCTGACCGAGCTTGCATCGGTGCGGGAAGAAATCTCCAGGCTCAGCAGGCTGGTGGCGGAAAAGGGCAGCGTCTGAGGAACATCGGAAAGCCGCGCCGGCGGCGGCTAAAACATGTCGCGCAAAAGTGTGCAGCGGTTTTGCGACAACGACATGCGCAAAATCAGGAACCTAAAGCGCAACGAGCGAATCTTAGAGATCGCGATGCGCTTTAGGGCCGCCCCTGCGCGTATTGCGGCAAGCCGTCGATAATCTTGTAATAGTCGCCCTTGTCGGCGCAAAAGATATGATAGGCGATCTCAAGACCGGTTGGCTGATCGAAAAGCCCGGCCATGATCGAGATCTCCTCGGCACCGTCAGCCGCCCAAAACAATGCCGAGCCGCAGGTCTTGCAGAAGCCGCGGCGGGCGAACGTGCTGGCACGATACCAAGTGATCGCCTCCTCTCCCTCGATGATTAGGTTGCCGACCGGCACGTTGGTGGCTGCATAATAAAGCCCGGTCTGCTTGCGGCATTGCGAACAATGGCAGGCCACCACCTCGCGCAGCTTGCCGCGGGTCTTGAAACGTACGCTGCCGCAAAGGCAGGCGCCGGAATGTTCGTCGCTCATGATCGGTCCCCTTTTTTTGAAGGAACTTTTCCGAGAACGGCATCGCGGTCAATCTCAAAGAAATGAAGCCTCTTTCAGCCGGATTGATCCGTCCGGCACAAAAAAACGGGCCGGCTCTGCGCCGGCCCGTCTATATCTGCGGATCTATAGTCGCTCAGCCGTGCGCGCGCATGCGCTTCTCGTCACGGCCGCCCTTCATCCGCTCGGCGAGCAGGAAGGCAAGTTCGAGCGCCTGATCGGCGTTAAGACGCGGGTCGCAGTGCGTGTGGTAGCGATCCTGCAGGTCCTCGGCGCCGACGGCGCGGGCACCGCCTGTGCACTCGGTCACGTCCTTGCCGGTCATCTCGATGTGGATGCCGCCCGGATGTGTGCCTTCGGCGCGATGGATCTGGAAGAAGCTTTCGACTTCCGACAGGATGCGCTCGAACGGCCGCGTCTTGTAATTGTTGAGCGTGATCGTATTGCCGTGCATTGGATCGCAAGACCATACGACCTTGCGGCCTTCCTTCGCGACGGCGCGGATAAGGCGCGGCAGGTTGTCGGCAACCTTGTCGTGACCGAAACGGCAGATCAGCGTCAGGCGACCGGCCTCGTTCTCGGGGTTGAGAATATCGATCAGGTTGATCAGATCGTCCGCCTGCAGCGAAGGACCGCACTTGAGACCGATCGGGTTCTTGATGCCGCGGAAATATTCGATATGCGCGTGATCTGCCTGGCGCGTGCGGTCGCCGATCCAGAGCATATGGCCCGAGGTCGCGTACCAGTCGCCGGAGGTGGAGTCGACGCGGGTGAACGCCTCTTCGTAGCCGAGCAGCAACGCTTCATGGCTGGTGAAGAAATCGGTTTCGCGTAGGCTCGCATTACTCTCGGCGGTGATGCCGATCGCTCTCATGAAATCCATGGTCTCGCCGATGCGATCGGCAAGCTTGCGGTAGCGCTCGCCCTGCGGGCTGTCCTTGACGAAGCCGAGCATCCACTTCTGCACATTTTCAAGGTTGGCATAACCACCCATGGCAAAGGCACGCAGCAGATTGAGCGTCGCCGCAGACTGGCGATAAGCCATCAGCTGGCGCTCGGGATTGGGAATACGCCCTTCTTCGGTAAAATCGATGCCGTTGATGATGTCGCCGCGATAGCTCGGCAGGGACACGCCATTCTGCGTTTCGATGTTCGAAGACCGCGGCTTGGCGAACTGGCCGGCGATACGACCGACCTTCACCACCGGCAGCTGCGCGCCAAAAGTCAGCACGACGGCCATCTGCAGGAAGGCGCGGAAGAAGTCGCGGATGTTGTCCGCGCCGTGTTCCGCGAAGCTTTCGGCGCAATCACCGCCCTGCAGCAGGAAACCGTTGCCTTCGGCGACGTTGGCAAGATGAGCCTTCAGACGGCGGGCTTCGCCAGCAAAAACCAGCGGCGGATAGCTTGCAAGCTGGGCTTCGGTCTCTGCAAGCGCTGCCTTGTCCGGAAAATCCGGCACCTGCTGGATCGGTTTTTGCCGCCAACTGCTGGGTGTCCAATTCTGTGCCATATCACTCACCTGCTTGTGCGCCCGGTCTTTGCCGGGCGTCCCGTCGTCATAAATAACGCGCGCTTATAAACCTTTGCCGCCCGCTTGCAAAGGCAGGCGAACTACTGTGCGAATCTTTTATGGCGCGGGCGATAACTGCACCAATACGACGTGTTACACGCGCTCGCCGTTGCGGATGCGGTAGCTCGGCGAATACATCGTCACCAGTTCTTCCGATGCTGTCGGATGAACGGCCATCGTGCGATCGAAATCATCCTTGGTGCAACCCGCCTTGATGGGAATGCCGAGCAGCTGCGCCATCTCGCCGGCATCATGCCCGAGAATATGCGCACCGATCACCTTGCGGTCGGCGGCATTGACGATCAGCTTCATGATCATCTTCTCGGCTCGGCCCGAAAGCGTCGCCTTCATCGGCCGGAACTGCGCACGATAGACTTCGAGCTCCGGATAACGCTTTGCGGCTTCTTCCTCGGTCAATCCGACCGTGCCGATTTCCGGCTGCGAGAAGACGGCCGTCGGAATGAGCTCGTGATCCGGCCGCGTCGGATTGTTCTTGTAGACGGTCTCGATGAAGCACATGGCCTCGTGGATCGCCACCGGCGTCAACTGTACCCGATCGGTGACGTCGCCGAGCGCATAGATGTTCGGCACGGAAGTCCGCGAATATTCGTCGACAACGATCGCACCCTGATCGTTGACCGCGACACCCGCTGCCTGCAGCCCCAGATTTTCGGTATTGGGCGTGCGGCCGAGCGCCAGCATCACGGTATCGACAGTCAGGGCCTTGTCGTTCTTGGTCCGGACGCCGAGCCCGCTTCCCACCTTCTCCACACTCTGGATAATGTCATGGCAGAGAATGCGGATGCCCTTCTCTTCCATGGCCTCATGCAATCCCTTGCGCAGGTCCTGGTCGAAACGCGACAGGATCTCGGCGCCACGATAGATCAGCGTCGTCTCGACACCGAGACCGTGGAAGATATTGGCGAACTCGACGGCAATATAGCCGCCGCCGGCGATCAGGATCGACTTCGGCAGCTCCTCCAGATGGAAGGCTTCGTTCGAGGAGATGCAAAGCTCGTGTCCCGGCAGCGCGGCATGCAGGTTCGGCCTGCCGCCGGTCGCGACGACGATGGTCTCGACCGTAACGGTCTGGCCGGTCTTCAGCAGCTTGACCGTATGGGCGTCGACCAACTCAGCGCGTGTGTCGAAGATGTCTGCCTTGGCGTTGTCCAGCCCCTTGCGATAAAGGCCTTCCAGCCGGGCGATTTCCTTGTCCTTTGCCTCGATCAGCTTCTTCCAGTCGAAGCTGCTCTCGCCGACCGTCCAGCCGAAGCCAGCCGCGTCCTCGAAATGCTCGCTGTATTGCGAGGCATAGACGAACAGCTTCTTCGGCACGCAGCCGCGAATGACGCAGGTGCCACCATAGCGATATTCCTCGGCAATGCCGACCTTCTTGCCGAGCGACGCGGCGACACGCGCACTGCGCACACCGCCCGAGCCGCCGCCAATAACGAAAAGGTCGAAATCAAACGAAGGCATAGGCGGCTCCTGTGGACATGAAAACGCGCGCAAAGCGCTGATGGCTCGGCATTCATATAGGAAGTCTGGGCACAAAAAGAAAAGCCCGGAATACGGTCCGGGCTTTGAATAGGCTGTCGCGGCCGATTATCCCGAAAACGTGAAACTCCGTCTCGTGAACGACCGCGCCAAAGAATTGCGGCTTACTGCTTCGGCACTTGCAGCTTCAATGCCGGCTGCTTTGCGGCCGGCTGTGCGGGCTGCTTCGCGGCGGGCTGGGCGGGGGCGGTTACTTCAGGCGAAACGACCGGCGCCTTCACGACCTTCTGCAGAGCGTCATTGCTCTGGTTGGCGAGGTCGCGCGAAATGCCCTGGCTCCAGATATCGGCTGCCTTATAGAGCTCACGGGTTGCCAGCGGGCCATCCTTGAGGAGCTTCTTGCCGGCCGGCGAACCATAGAAATCGGCGATTGCCTTTAGCTCTTCCGCAGAGAAGGCCTTGGCGTAGGTGACGGCAGCTTCGCGCTCGAGATCCGCACGACGCGGTGCGAGCGCCAGAGCGGTGGCGTCAACCGTGGAATTGATCGCATCGCCGAAGTTCGGGTTGGCCTGGATCATCGTGCTCTTCAGCTGCTCGGCCAGGTTCGGCAGGATGTTGTCGAACTGGTTGGTGATGCCGAGTGCGGTGATCGCGGCGCGCGCAGCCTTGATCTGGTCTTCGGAAACTTCCTGAGCGCTCACAGAGCCGAAGGCGATACCCGAAAGAAGGATGGTTGCAGCGGCAAAACGGCCAAGACCCGTTAGTTTGATCATGAGATGAGTGCTCCTATGTATTGTTCGCCCGCAACGCGCGCGCACCGGCAGGGCCGGCAATGATCGCTAATGTCGCCATATTGATGAAGAGCCCGTGTTCGACAACACCGGGAATCGAGTTGAGTTCAATCGACAGCGCCTCTGCATCAGGAATGCGGCCGAAAGATGCATCGATAATAAAATGCCCGCCGTCGGTGACAAAGGTCTTGTCACCCGAAAGGCGCAGGTTGAGCGCGCCAGACAAGCCGAGCCGCGACGCGGCCTTCTCGATAAGAATGCGGGTGGAAACGAGGCCGAACGGATTGACCTCGATCGGCAGCGGAAACGCGCCGAGGGTCTGGACCACCTTGCTCTCGTCGGCAATCACGATCATGCGAGCCGAGGACGCCGCGACGATCTTTTCGCGTAGCAGCGCGCCGCCGCCGCCCTTTACCAGCGTCAACGCCCCGTCAAACTCGTCGGCACCGTCGATGGTGAGGTCAAGTTCGGGAAGCTCGTCCAGCGACTTCAATGGAACGCCGAGCTCGTTGCAGAGCTTTGCCGTCCGTTCCGAGGTCGGAACGCCCTCGATCGACAGGCCGGATGCAACCTTTTCAGCGAGCAGCCGAACGAATTCCTCCGCGGTACTGCCTGTGCCGATCCCGAGCCGCATGCCGCTCTCGACATAGGCCAGAGCCGCCCTCGCGGCCTCAATCTTCATCTGGCGGGCGTCCATGCGCCACCTGCTCCCATTGTTACGTTGGACTGCTGTTTACACGGCTCTCCGGCCAAACGAAAGCCAAAATAACGGCACAACATAGAAATCCCCGCGCCTCTTTGCCGAGGCTTTCCGGGCCTTCGGTTGCAATTGCCCTCGCGATCTTTTAACTCCGAAAGACGCTCGTTTTTCCTATTCAAAGGCCGATTCCTCGTGACATCCCCCCTCGTCGTATTCGATCTCGATGGCACGCTGCTGGACACGCACGCAGATCTCATCGTCAGCCTCAATCATACCATCGCCGCGCTCAAGCTCCCCCCCGTGAGCTATGACGACGTCACGCATCTCGTCGGCAGTGGCGCGCAGGTGATGATCGAGCGGGCCTGCAAGCTGCATGGCTATACGCTGGCATCGGAGGAGCTGCCTGCCCTGCTGCAGCGCTTCATTACCCATTATTCCGAGGCGATGCCGGGCGCCACGCAACCCTATCCGGGACTGGTGGCGGCGCTCACCATGCTGAAGAGCAACGGCTACAAGCTGGCCGTTTGCACCAACAAGATGGAATCGCTCGCTCGCACGCTGCTCGAGCGGCTCGGCCTCACCCACTACTTCGAAGCCATCACCGGCGGCGATACCTTTGCCGTGCGTAAGCCGAATGCCGAGCACCTGATCGGCACCGTCGAGCGCGCCGGCGGTGACATCACCCGCACCGTCATGATCGGCGACAGCGTCAACGACATCCTCGTCGCCCGCAATGCCGGCGTCCCTTCGATCGCCGTCCCCTTCGGTTATTCCGACGTTGGCATCGAAACTCTCGGCCCAAACCTCATCATCTATCACTACGACGAGCTCACCCCCGAACTCGTCAAGGGACTGCTCGCCGCCTGAGGCCGCTAAAATCCCCGCTGGTCCAAAGAGCGAGGTTGTAGTGGGCCTTGCGCGATTCACGCGCTTCCGTCACAACTTATCGACGCCTTGCTGGGTGCGCCGCGACCGCCGGAGTGAAAGCGCTTTTGGGGGCTGTTGCGAAGCCAGGAATGCAGATCGATGGGGGGGGAGTGGCCGCTTGCTCATAGCAGATCCCGAAGACCGCAACGGCGGTAGATTGCCAAACCGCAGAGGCTGGTTTGCTCCCATAGTCCGGACATTCTTCATTTTCGCAGCATTATGCACCGGTATTTGGTTTTACCTCTACGGTGACCGCGTTATCGGCTATGTCGAAAAGGAAACCGGCGCCGCAACCGATCCGGCTCTGACGGAGGTCTATCAGCACTTCGACATGGCACCCTTGCCGAACATCGTTGCGGGCAGAGCGGCGATGGCAACCTATCTCAATATGCTGCACCGTGAGCATTGCGATTGGAACGCAGTCTACAAATTCGCAAATGAGCTGCAGACACAAGGTTATCGCCGCGAAGCAGCCAAGGTCTTCATCGCCTTCTCCAACAAGTGCAAACCTTCCAATGTTGCTCTGAGCGCTGCCGCCGAAATTCTTGACGATCTCAGCGATTATGACGGAGCGCTGAAGATCTCGAACGAGGTGATAGCAATGTCGCCGGGAATGCCGAACCTCTATTTTCAGCGCGCGCGAATTCGCGAAAATGCCAAGAAATATCGAGACGCCATCGACGATTACTATTCGGTCATCGGCCTGACCGACAATATCGCGATACTGAACAGCACGGTGTTCGAAGGAATCTCCACCAGCTATCGTGAGCTTGGCGCCTATTGCGAAGCGATCGGACCGCTTCAGCTTTGGGTCTCCACCAATCCCGACCGCAACGACACCGCGGTCGTTCGTGGAATCATCAAGCTCTATGAGACCATGGGAAAATGTGCCTCGACCTACGCCACCGGCAGCGATCGCTTTCCGACGCAGGGCAACAACGTGATCCTGGCCAAGGTCTCGGTCAACGGCACGGAGGGCACGTTCGTTGTGGACACCGGCGCGAGCTTCGTGGCGGTGAGCAAAACCTTTGCTGCACGCGCAAAATTGCAAGTCGACAGCAATAATGGGATCTCGCTGCAGACGGCCAATGGCGTTTCCCGGGCCACGCATACGAATACCACGACCGTGAAGGTTGGACGCGTGGAAGCTAGCGACATCACAGCCGTCGTGCTGGACAACGATGCGGCCCTCGGAAATGAGGTCGACGGCCTGCTCGGTCGCTCCTTCCTATCGCGTTTCGATGTAACATTTGGCAGCCGCGAATGGCGTATAGAAGCAAAAAAATAACGCGATTGAAGAGTCGTCTTTAAGCAGAGTTCCGGACGGTTCCGCGGAATAGAAAAGGGCGGCCAACGGCAGCCTGTGTGAGAAGTCCGGCAAATCAATTAAGGTGGCCGCATTGGAAACGATGCGGCCATTTTCATGGGATACATTTCAGGGACTGATCG
>NZ_FMAH01000002.1 GCF_900094545.1 Martinezella miluonensis | reverse complement strand
GTACGCGGAGCAAAATGGGTGGCCCGGGCGGAATTCTGCTTGATAAAGGATCTTGTGGGTCGTCGATAATACGGGATTGCTTTGGTGCTTTTCCGGAGCGACGATTTCCTTATGTGGAGGCATCGGGATGCACGGGATCACCCTTGACGGCTTGAGTGAAGCGGAACTGATCGAGCTGCACGATCAGGTCGTTGATCGACTGCATTTTCTGCATCAGCAAAAGACCACCCACGCGCTGCTCGAGCTGGCGATTGGTGAGCGCGTCATGTTCGAAGACAACAGCGGCCAGACGCAGGCGGGCATCGTGATCCGTCGGAACCGTAAGACAGTGACGGTGCACGCCGACAACGGCCGCCAGTGGAATGTTTCCCCGCAGCTGCTGCGGAAAGAAAGCCGGGTTGAAGAAACACGGTCCGGCAAGCTGGTGCCGTTTTCGAGAAAAGGCTGATCTCAGTTTGTCGCCAGGACAAGGTCAGCCAGCGGCGGTATTGTCGATCCGGCGGGGACAAGACCGAGGCGGTCACCAAGATAAGTGTAATATGAGATGCCGAGCTTCTGGCAGGTCTTCAGTAAGCCGAGCATGACGTCGCGAGCGATACGACCGTCAAGGCTCATCGTGCCACCGGAGATCTTTCGCTTGGTGACGAAGGTCCGCAGATCGTTCTCCGAGGCATTGGTATGCAGTGGAATCTCGGGATG
This sequence comes from Martinezella miluonensis, assembly GCF_900094545.1. Taxonomy (GTDB): domain Bacteria; phylum Pseudomonadota; class Alphaproteobacteria; order Rhizobiales; family Rhizobiaceae; genus Rhizobium; species Rhizobium miluonense. Next base: position 342,047 of record NZ_FMAH01000002.1, on the reverse strand, counting down.
TTCGAGGACTTTGAGAAGCTCCCGTCGCCGCCGATGCAAGCGCGCCAACAGCGTATCGAGGGCGTTATAGCCGGTGCGTAGGGTGAAGATGCGATCGAACCTGCGCCGGAAGGCATGGGCTGCCTGCGGTGATGGCTGTTGCTTCCAGACCTTGAGCGCCTTGTAGAAGCGCCAGACGAGGTCGCGAACCAGTGCGAGCGATCGAACCTCTTTCGCCTTTGCCGGCATCAGCTTTTGCAACAGGCGCTCGCAATGGATCCAACACAAAGCGTGATTGCCGACGCGGAACTGACCGGCATCGTCGGAGACAATGACCGTGTTGCCGAGCAGACCGTGATGGCGGATTGCGCCCCAACTGCCGGCTTCGGCGAGCAGGCGCATCAATTGTCGATCAAAGATGTCGATGCCTCTGCCGGTCAAATATTCCAGGAAGGCAACCTGGTCGGCAAAGATAATGGCGGATCTGCTCTGGAGCTTCTCCATGAGCGCCTGCTCGGCGCCCTGTGTCCGCAGCCAATTCATCGCCTCGTCATTGAGGATATAGTCCTGATGGCCCGCTTTCAGGATGGACAGGAAGTTGAGCCGCGATTTGGAAAAGCTGGTGCGGAAGGCGGAAAAGCGCTCGCCACCGATCTGGGTCGTGTAGGCGTTGCGCCTGACGTGGCGAGCACCAGTATCGTCGACAGTGATGAAGGGCGCCGAAACCAGTCCGGCACGCAGAACCGCACTGTCTTCCTCGACGAATGGCATAAGGTCTGTCGTGAGCAACCGCACAACCTGCCGTTTCGACGCGATCATCGCCAGCGATGACGCTGCGATCTCGACGCCGATGCTGTTGAGAATCTCGGTCAGCCTGGGCGTCGTGACCTGTCCCTGCGCATGGAGCGCCAGACATATCCGACGCAAATTGCGACCAAAGCCGCTGGCAACCCCGTCTGGCAAGGGAGCAGTGATCAGTTTGCCCTGGGGCGTCAGCCAGCGTTCCCGGCGATAGTTCACGAGCTCCGCCGACAGAACCAGATCGCGCACCAGGAAGTTCTTGTATCCTTTGAAGCGTGAGCCTTCGGGTACGTCGGCCTTCAGCGTCACGGTGCGGGTGATCCGGTTCTTGTCGCGCTTAGGGCCGCGGGGCGGCTTACCGGTTGTTCGATCATCCTTGGGATTGTCCTTGGCGGGATCTGTTGCCTTGTCCATACCTGATGGTCGAAACGGGGGACGCGGCGGCAGTTTCTTCAGCCGCGCGATCTCATCACGCAGTTGCTGGTTCTCGACCTTCAGGCGGACATTTTCCAACCGCAGTTCTGTATTGTCTTGGCGCAGGGCTTCGTTCTCAGATCGCAGCGCCGCGACGTCGGCCTTCAGCGCATTTAGCTCTTCGACAAACCCGCCGACGAGCCGGCGCATCGCCACCAGCGACAGCGTCTCAACATGCTCAACGGATGGCAGCGGCTTCTTCCCCATGGCGAGAAAGAATCATGATTTGCCCACTGGCGGAATCGCCCACCACCGCCTTTCGGATTCCAGGCAGATCTTTATGCACAGCTAACTAACTGCACGTTTTATCTTCCCGAAAACTCCACCGGCGCCACCCCTTTTGCTCCGCGTACTAGTATTCCGTGTAACCGGGGCACATTTGTTGGCGCACCCGAATTTTCAGAACGAACGCCAAATGTGATCGATCACAGCTTGACTGCAATGCGCGCCAAGCGCGGTGATCGGCCGGATCAATGCGTGTCGTCGCCCTCATTCGCCATCGAGCAGCAACGCTGGCAGACTGTTCACTGCGGGTCAGCGTCCAAGGCCGCCGGCGGCGGCGATGATCTCCGCCGCGGTCGGGAAAATGGAGAGGCTGTTCGGTCCATCGAGCGACTCAATTTGTGCCCAGCCGATGATGCCGTTCGCATCGACCAGGAAGTGCCCGACGAGCTGGGTAGCGTGGTTCGCGAAAATCGCATTATCGGCTTCGTCAAGCTCGAAGTGGTCCTTGGCGTTGAGTACCGTGTTGGCTTCCATCGGATGTAGCGGTTCCGGCAGCTCGCCCGTGGGGTTGATGCGTGCCGCCTGGAACTGCGCCATCGTTGCGCCATATGGCCATTCGGGCTGCTCGCTGCTCCCATCGGGCAGGAACTCGGCATGCGGCACGCCATAGGCCCGATGCGTGCGGCAGTCCGGGTCGCATAGAAGCGTTACTGGCGTCGGCCGGTGGCGGAAATATAGGCGGGCGCGTTCCACCGGCGTGTTTATTACGGCCACGGTCTCCACCCCGGCGGCGCGCAGCGTCGGCTGTACGCCGGCAAGCTGTTCCACCTGACGCCGGCAGAACGGGCAGTGCAGCCCGCGAAAGAAGCCGATCAAGAACGGACGGCCGCTCAAGTCGGCGAAAGAGACCGTTCCGTCGAAGTTGGCCGTGGCTAGCGCGAACGCGGGCGCGGTTTCTCCCGGTTGCAGCGGGCGCTTCTGGTCTCCCATGGAATAATTCCTTTCTCGTATCGTCCAGGTGAACGACCGAGATTTAACTATACCACTTGTCGCAAGAAGGCCCAGCGCCCGATGGTGAGATCTGCGGTCCGGCATGCCATTCGCCGCTCCGACCGGCGACAACGCAAATCTTGTATTCGATTGCGTGGTGATGCGATCCCCCTCAATCCGAGTAGCGCCGGACGAAGGCGGCTTCAGAAGCTGACAGCGGCCCGGTCAATGTTCAGCGGCGCTCGCGAAGCAGAAGGATTTCCTTGCGGCAAGCCTCCGGCTATCCGAAACGCGGGCCGTCGTGATCCTCAGGGGATGCTGGCGGCCTGTCCCGTTCTACCGACTATGATAGTTCGTTCTCCCCTAGGCTCACCTTCATGCGCCGAGAAGCGGTCGCAGCGCATCCAGCAGTTCGGTCCGGCCCCGGCGAATCTGGCCTACATCGCTCTCCGCATCTATCTTGCCGGCATTATGGGCGGTGTAGAGCTCGACGAGCAACTCGGCATAGCTCTCGGAAAGACCCGCGCGCATCAGCGCTGTCTGCCATTCGGTTTCGGGCAGGGGCCGGGCGACGACATCGCGACCGGCGAGCAGGCCAATGGCCGCCGCAACGTCGTTCGGCGTGTAGCGACGCGGACCTTCGGCATGGACGATGCGCAGTTTTGCGTCCCATTTTTCCTGGAGCAGTTCAGCGGCGATGGAGCCGACGTCGAAGGCGGAGACGGTGGGAAGCAGTTTGGTAAGGGGATGGTAGAAACTCGGCAATACGCCGCTTCCGGCAGCGGCTTTTGCCAGACGTGCCCAGTTTTCCATGTGCTCGGCCGATCGCAGGAAGATGAGCTTGGATTGCAGTTTCCTCAGCCGTGCCTCCAGCGCATGGAAAATCATGGTAACACCCGTGCCGGAGCTCTGTTCTGCGCCATAGTCGGAGATGGCGAGGACGAGCGGGGGATTGGCTGCTGCCAGAGCCTCGCCCAAGGCCTCTATCGTTACCAGCATTTTAGAGTAGGCGTGTTCGACGCGGACATCGACCGGGCAGATCACCTGAACGGCGCTGGCGCCGTTCATCGCAGCGACCAGGGCTTGATGATCGTTCAAGTCGGCAATGGCGATCTCGCAGCCGAGGTCCGAAAATGCCTGTGCTTTTGCCGGATCGCGAAGGACAGCGCGAACCGGCACACCGGCGTCGAGCAAAGAGGCAATCGTGGTGCGGCCAACTTTTCCGGTGGCGCCTAGAATGACGTGCATCGTGTCTTCTCCTGTTCGTCCGCTCGCAGCTCTACCCGTCGGCGAGCGATGGCTCGCACAGGTTCGGACGATCTATCGCAGGTTCGGACGACAATCGATGTCAGGAATGCATTCGGGTGATCATGCTGGGGGTGAAGCCCGTGATCCGCCGCATCCAATGGGCCATGTGGCTTTGATGGGCAAAGCCGGTTTCGAGGGCGACCTGGGCAGGCGGCATATCCGTCGTCATAAGCAGCAATTTGGCACGCTCGACACGGCGGGCCAGCACATATTTGTGGACCGGCATGCCGAAGCTGCCGTGAAACAGCGGTTTTAGATGCGATACGCTGAGCCCGGCAACGATTGCCAGATCGGCAAGAGACAGCGATTGATCGATATGGTCTTCGATGAACTCCGCCAGGCGTCGTTGTTGCCGGCTGGTCAGCGTGCTGCCGGTTGCAGCCGTCCCTATCCGCCTCTGCCCATTGCTTTCCAGCAGGCGGATCGCCAGAGCCATGCCCAAGGTGTCAGCATAGGTTCTGTCGGATGGTACGGTCGCCTCGATCTCGGCCTTGATGGCCCAGGCGATCGATTCGAGCCGGGCATCTCGAAGCTGGAATTGCGGCGTGAGTGAAACTCCTTCGGGATCCTGGCCAAGTTCTCGCGCGGCTGTTTCAAGAAGTTCCGGCCGGATGGTCAGTCGCAGAATGGTGCAATCGCGATCATCCTCCCACCAGCCTTCCAGCCCTGCGGGCACGATGTCGATATCGCCATGTTTCTGTTGGCGGCGCAGATCCCGGCCATCGCATTGGCAGTGGGCGTTCACCGTCGGTCCGAAATGAATGCCGAGCCGATGGGTCTGCAATCCCGGTACATGCGTGCGACCGGCGCGAATGTGAAGGAACTCGGCATCCAAACCCCTCCAGCCGCGATCCCTGCTGGAAAGAAGAGTGGCGGCGGCATTGCTAAGCTGATCCATGATTTCGCATTCCTGCAACTTCGTGTCTCACAGGCTGGAGAGCCCGGATACCGAAATTATAGGGAAACTCGCCCGGCCGGTCGAGATGCCGGCATATCGTCTACGAGCGACAACGGCCCGCGGCGTCATGGATCACGCCGCGGGCCGTTGAACACGAAATCTTGCCGCAGCATCGCTTGCGCCGGCCTGCAATCCGATGGCACACATCCGGCCGCCATGGTTGCGGCCATCAGGAAAAGACTATTTTCCGTCCGTGCTTCCCGACCGCTGCGCGGTCGCCTTCAGCCCGCCCGACTGCAGATCCGCCTCGTCGGCTACGATGGCAGCTGCCTCCTTCAACAGGACATCCTTTGCATTTTTGCGGGCCTTCTCCATGGCGATATCGGCACTCAGGCTGCGCTCGTTTGCCTGCAGGCCATCGTCCTCGCCATTGTCCACGCCATCGTTTATCTGCTCGCGCGATTTCACGCGTTTCGCCTGGGCGGCCATCTCATTGCGGCGCTGGGTTTCGTTGAGGGAGATAGCCCGCTTCTCGCGCTGCACCTTGAGTTCCGCGACGTCTTCTACGAAGCGCTGGAAATCCTGATCGCTCTGCACACGCGCGTCGTGACGGCCCTGCAGCTGCGGCAGCAACGGTGCCATATTGGCGGAAGGAACATATTTAGCCGGCTTGACTTCGGTCCACGGTAGAGCGTTGTCATAGCTCGACTCGCCGAAACTCTTGGGGTCCGAAAGGCCTGGCAGGCCGATGTCGGGTGTCACGCCGCGCAGCTGCGTCGTCCCGCCGTTGACACGGAAGAACTGGGCAACGGTCAATTTCAGCTCACCGAATTTCGGCTTGCTGTTATGGGCCACCTGGTCGAGATTGACCACGGTCTGCACGCTGCCTTTGCCGAAGCTCGGCTCACCGACAATCACGCCTCGGCCATAATCCTGTATGGCTGCGGCAAAAATCTCGGAAGCGGATGCCGAGCCGCGATTGATCAGCACGCCAACCGGGCCTGTCCAGGCAGGCGCGGAAAGGTCATCGCTTTCCACCTCCACCTTGCCGCCCGCATCGCGTTGCTGAACGACCGGACCCTTGCCGACAAACAGACCCGTCAGGTCAATCGCCTCGGAGAGCGAACCGCCGCCGTTGTTGCGCAAATCCACCAGAACGCCGTCGACCTTGTCCTGTTTCAGTTCAGCAAGAAGCTTGGCGACGTCGCGGCTTGCGCTTCGGTAGTCCTTGTCGCCCCTGCGGCGTGCTTCGAAGTCCTCATAGAAGGCCGGCAGGGTGATCACGCCGATCTTGCGCGTGACGCCGTCAGCCTTGACGGAGAGAACCGTCTTCTTGGCAGCCTGCTTATCGAGGCTGATCTTGTCGCGCACCAGGCTGATGATGTTGTGTTTGCCGTCCGGTCCGGCATCCGCCGGCAAAATGTCCAGACGCACGACGGAACCCTTGGCGCCCCGGATCATTTGCACGATTTCATCGAGGCGCGTGCCGACCACTTCCTTGATCGCACCGCTCTCACCCTGGCCGACGCCGGTGATACGATCTCCGACCGCAAGCTTGCCCGACGATTGTGCCGGGCCGCCGGGCACGAGCTCGCGGATCGTCGTATAGTCATCCCGTTCCTGCAGGACCGCGCCGATGCCGACCAGCGAGAGCTTCATGGAAATATCGAATTCGGCAGAAGCAGCCGCGCCGAAATAGTCGGTATGGGGGTCGAGCGACTTCGTGTAGGCGTCCATGAACATCTGGAACACATCGTCGCTCTTGTACTTGTAGGCGCGCTCCAGGGAGTTTTGATAGCGCTTGTCGAGCGTCGTGCGAATGGCGTCATCAGCCTTGCCCGCCAGCTTCAGGCGCAACCAGTCGCTCTTGACGCGCTTGCGCCACAGCTCGTTGCTTTCCGCGTCGGATTGCGGCCAGGGCTCCTTGTCACGCTGCAAGGAATATTCTTCCTGCACATTGAAATCGAAGTTCTGCTTGAGCAGGCTGCGTGCATAGGTCATCCGGTCAACAACGCGCTGCTCATAGGTGTTGAAGATCGAAAACGGGATCCGCAAGTCCTCATGGTTGATGGCATCGTCGATCTTGGTGCTATCAGCCATGAACTTGTCGATATCCGCCTGTGCGAAGAGGGCACGATCCGGATCCAGGGACTTGATAAACCGGTCCATGATCTTGGCGGACAAAGCATCGTCAAGCGGAACGGGCTTGTAATGGAACCGAGCGAGAAACTGTGAGCTCAAAATCGCCGCCTGCGCCTGCTGCTGCAGCGGCGCCAAAATCGGTGGCGAGGTGCCTTCCAGAGCATATGCCGATGGGGCAATTGCCAGGAACATGCAGAGGAAACCATATTTTACGCGCATTAAGCTCTGATCCGATTCTCGACGTTGAGTGTGTATTGCGTATTTAATGTGTGATGTTCGTGGAGCAATTATGGATTTTTGGCAACTGTATCGTTTCCAGAGCAGCTGTGAAGCGGCTTTCTGTTTGAGACAGATGGTCCTATCAAGACAGGCGCCCGCCATATCCGGATTTTGCGGAAGCGTCTAAGCGGTTGTTGTCAATAAAAGAATACGGCCTCTGAGGAGCTTACTGCGCCTGATGCGCTGAGCAATCGCTTGGCCCACCATAAATCGCCGAACCGCCTTCTTTTTGTCGAGGGTTGCCGTCCAAAACCATGGATAAGGTTCAAAAATGGTTCCTAGTGGCCTTTTTAGGGACTCAATTCATTCCGCCAGCACGTGGCGGTATGAATAATCTTCAGACCAATGGCAATTTGCCGAAGCGCCGTTTGCTATCGGCTATGTCGGTCTGAAAGAGCAGGCCGGAGGTGCCAAATCTCCTAGCTCGATACTGGCGCGCTGCTTTCTTGATTTGCCAATGGTTCCACGCTCATCACCGGCATCGTTCTCTCGTAAGTGTGCGGAGCGAGACGCTGCACCAGGGCTATCACGACGACCACGCAAGTCAGATGGAGCAGCCACCCTGACTGGAAGCCGCCTGTTAGATCGTGCAGAACCGCGACGATCCACGGCGGTATTGCGGCGATGAGAAATCCGCCACCCTGCATCAGAGCCGATAGGGCACCCGCATGTGCGGGATCGGCGAGATGGTCGAGCGCCACCACCAGCGACAGGGCAAAGCAGCCGCCCAACCCGGCGCCGACCAGTGCCGCCCAGGCGAAAGGCGCCAGCTGCGGCCAGAAGGCGAGACCGGCGAAACCCGTCGCCTGAAAGATCAGCGTCAACCATAGCCAGATCCGGCGGTCGCCTTCACGGCCGATGAACAAAGGCAGGACGAGAGCAGATATCGCCTGACTGACAGCCATGACCGCCAGCAGGTTCCCCGTCGCTGCGCCGCTCCATCCCTGTGCCTGATAGTACGGCGACAACCACGCGACCGCAGAGGAATAGCCGCCATTGACGAGCCCGAAACACGCCATCAGGAGCCAGGCGCGCGGCCGCTTCAACAAATGGGTCGTCACATTGCCGCCGGAGGTCCTGCGATGGTCGGTCGGCAAATAGATGAAGGCAAGCAGAAGCGCGATGACGGCCGGTGCGGCAAGCCACGCAAGGCCCGCATGCCAGGTCCCCGCCGCCCCGGCGACGACGGGCGCAGCCTTGGCTCCGAGCGCGCCGCCGCCCATCAGCATCGAGGAGTAGAGCCCCATCACGACGGCGACGCGCGTGGGGAATATCCGTTTGATGACGCCGGGAAATACCGCCTGGATGATTGCGACCCCAAAGCCGATGACGGCTGCCGTTCCTACCAATTGCCAGTCCGTGGCGGAATAGAAGCGCAGAAGCGATCCGAGGCCCAGCACGGCCAGAGCTGCCAGGATCAACCGGCGTGCGCCCATCGCATTTTGAAGGGACGGTCCGATGAAGGCGACCATCCCCATCAAGATCATCGGCACCATGGTCAGAAGCGACATGCCCTGAAGGCCAAGGCCGGTTTCCGTCCGGATGTCCCCGGCAAGCGGCCCGACGGCGGTGATGAATGGCCTCAGATTGAGCCCGACGATGGCAACGACGAACAATAGCGGGCGCGTGGAGGCGGACACGGTATTCTTCATGATTCAGAGCCGCTCGTCCTGCCGGCGTTTCCAATCGGCATAGAGGTCGGGCTGCGATTCCAGACGGGTCCGAACGTAGCGGATCTTCATCGATTGCTCGGCGAAGGGTTTGGCCAGATCCTCGTAGATCGCGGCGGTAGATAGCCCGAATGGCGCGCCATCGTCGTTGGAATAAGCGTAAGCAACTGCGCCCACACCCGCCAGCCGCATCGCTGCCATGCACATCGGGCAGGGGTGGCCGCTGGCATAGACCGCACATCCCTGAAGGTTCGGCGACTTCAGCTTCTGGCTGGCGAGACGGATCGCCATCATCTCCGCATGCGCGGTCGGATCGTTCGTGTTGAGGATCTCGTTCACGCCGGTTGCGACCACTTCGCCGTCCTTGACGACGAGCGCGCCGAACGGGCGGCCGCCATTTTGGGAGTTCGTGCGCGCAAGCTCGATCGCTTCGCAGAGGAAACGCGATTCATTGTCCATAATGTTCTCTCTTGCTTTAACCCCCATCACGCCAGCTTCGGGGTCAGCATTTCGAATCTGTCCCGGATCGTGGAACAGGTGTCGCCGCCGAGCCGCGCGATTGAATCGATAATGCCGGGATCGACATGCAAGCCTTCATCGACGGCGCCCGCGTGATAATGGGCAAAGATGATCTCGCCCATGATGATCTGGCGCGATTTGCCAAGCTCCAGCGTCAGATGCCGGCGGCATTCGAATGCGGCCGGAGCCTCCTTTATCCAGGGCGAGGCAACCTTTTCGCCGGGCATGGCAGTCAGGCCTGCCTCTTTCATTTCGTCGACCCCGCGCGGATATTTTGTGCCGCAGATATGCATCGCTTCGGCGATGGCATGCGAAACGATGTTGACCGTGAAGACCTCGGTCATCCTGATATTGTGGCCGGTATCCTTGAAGGAGATGTCGGGATTGTTCTCGACACCGATCGCCACGATGGGCGGATCGGCCGAAAGGCAGTTGAAGAAGCTGAACGGGGCGGCATTGAAGCGGCCATGTTCGTCGACCGTGGTCACCAGCGCGATCGGGCGCGGAATGATCGTGCCGATCATCAGCTTGTAGCGCTCGCGTGCAGTAAGCTTCGTGAAATCAAAAGCGGTCCTGCTGCCCGAGGCGTCGCTATGCTCGCCTATATCCATAGTGCCCTCGTTCATTTGACACCAAAAATCGCTTCGTCGCCGCTCAGGGATTCAAATCCGCCGGCGGTCAATACCGCCGGCATGCTGGCGCCGACGCAGCCGATCCCATCCTCGTAAAGGCAGGGGGTCACGTGGAAGCACATGCCCTCTTCGAGAACGACATCGTGATGGCGGCGGATCGCCATCACATCGTCCTCGCCCCAGCCGGGCGGGAAGGAGGCGCCGATGCTGTAGGCAGGCCGTGTGACCATCCATTCGGCAAAGCCGCGGCTTTCGATCACGCCTTCGAATATGCGTGCGGCTTCATGCGAGGTCATGCCGGGACGAACGCGCGCAAAGCCCTCGTCGAGCGCTTCCTTGCACACCTCGAACATACGCCGCACCCGGTCCACCGGCTCGCCGATCGAATAGAACCGGAAGATCGGCGTGTGATAGTCGTGGATCGATGCGGCTGGTTCGATATTGACCAGCTCGCCGCGCGAGATCGGAGCACCGCACCAGGTGACGTGGGCGCGTGCGGTGCGAGGCCCGGCGCAAACGTTCGCCATCTTGACCGGCCGGTGGCTGCCGTTGGCGAGCATACTGTTAGTGACGACAGCGGCAAGCTCGGTGTCGGTCATGCCCTCGTGCAATGCCTCGAAGCCATCGCGGCAAGACTGAGCCGCGATCTGCCCCGCTTTGCGCAGAAGGTCGATTTCCGCCGGGCTCTTGATGCGACGCAGCTGCTCGACAAGCCCGGATGCGTTGAGAACAGCATCGTCCTTCGCACGAACGAAGCCCCGCAAGGCAGTCTGCACCGTCGCATATTCGACGGCGATCGTGGCCTTGGCGGGTACGAAATCGGCGAGCGTCCGTTCGAGAACGGCCGTATAGTCCTGTCCGTCCCGGACACCGACGCCTTCGTCCGCCCAGATCTTGCCCTTGAGCGCCCGGATGTTGCTGAGTTCGGTCAGGCGCATCACCCAGATTGCCTTGCCATCTGCTCGAACGATCAGGGATGTCGCGCCGTAGGCGAGCGATCCGAACCCGGTCAGATAGTACATGTTCTCAGCCGAATTGAGCACGCAGGCATCGATGCCGCGCTCGGCCATGAGTTTTCTCAAGGAATCCCTGCGCGCCAGATATTCTTGAGGTTGGAAAGGTAAACGATCGTAATCGGTCGACATGTTATCGGCTCACTATTCTAGGGAAATCGGTTGAAAGGGCGTGTCGGGGTATCCTTCATCGAGATCGCGTCAATTGCTCTTCTTAATGTTCCAGAACACCGGCACGTCCTGCGTCGTGAGCACGCCGGAAAGCTTGTTCGAGAACGCGACAAAGGTGTTCCATTGGCCGAGCGGGATATGATGACCGATCTCGAAAGCGCGCTTGGAATATTCAGCCGCGACGGTCTTCTGCGCCTCGACGCCATCGGCGAGCGCCCATCTAAGGCGCAGATCCTCAAGTGTCTTGTCGCATGGCCAGCCGAAGATGCCCTTCTCGCAGGCTGCCGAGAAGGTGATGCTCCAGACCGGATTGGCGACCACCTGTCCGCCGACATAAGAATGAAGCAGGTTCCAGCCGCCCTTGTCGGCCGGCTCCTTGGAATTGCGACGCTTCAGGACGGTTGCCCAGTCCATGGCCTGCACATCGACAGTCAATCCGATATCCCGCATCGCCTGCACGGTGACGACGGTTTCGGGATGAACGATGCTTTCATCGGTCGGGTCGAGAATGACGATCGGCTTGGAAAAGTCCCAGCCGGCCTCCTTGAACAGCGCCTTGGCCTTTTCCGGATTGGGTGCCTTCAGTGCGTCCAGCCCGGCTTCCGTCTCCATCGGGCTGCCGCAGATGAAGAAAGAGGCGCAGGTTTTGAAATAGTCGGGATTGCCGTTGACCGCCTGCAGATAGGCCTGCTGGTTGGTCAGGTAGAACATGGCCTGGCGGGCCTTTGGATTGTCGAAGGGTGGCTGTGTGTGATTGAAGAAGAGCGTGCCCTGCGTGCCGGTCTGGTTGATGACCTTGGTTTGCAGATTGCCTGCGGCTTCGATAACCGGAAGAAGGTCGAGCGAGGGATTCTGCCAGAAGTCGATCTCGCCGCTCATCAGCGCCGATAACGCCGTCTGCTGGTCCTTGATGATATCCCATTCGACGCTGTCGAACTGCGCCACCTTGCCGCCGGCCAGGCCACTTGCCGGTTCCTTGCGCGGAACATAGTCGGCGAACATCTCATAGACCACTTTGCTGCCGGGGACCCATTTGTCCTTGGCGAATTTGTAAGGGCCGGAGCCGGTTTGATCGGTGATTTCCTTGTAGGGATCGGTCTCTGCGATCCGCTTCGGCATCATGAATGGGACGTTCGACGCCACCTTGCTGAGGGATTCCAGCACGATGCCGTAGGGTTCCTTGAATTCGAGCTCGAAGGTCTTGTCGTCGACGACCCGCATTTCTTTGATCTCGCGGGCCATCAGCTGCCCGGCCGCGTCGCGAGCTTGCCAGCGCTTCAATGAGGCCACGCAATCCTCGGCCTTGACCGGCTGGCCATCATGCCATTTCAGCCCGTCGCGCAGGGTGAAACGATAGGTCTTCTTGTCTGCCGAAAGCTGCAGGTCCTGGACCATTTCCGGCTGCGGCTTGAAATGCTCATCGAGCGCGTAGAGCGTGTCGTAGATCATGAAGCCGTGCATCTTCACGATGTCGGCGGTCGAGCCCATCGGGTCGAGCACCTGAAGGTCGGCGCTTGGCACGATCTTGAGGGTGTTTTCCGCCCAGGCCGTCCCGAGGCACGATAGGAGGACGGCCGAAGCGAGCAGGGCCTGGCGGGTGGCTTTCATCGGATTAAACATGGTCATTCCCCTTTCTATTCGAGAGCTTTTCTCAAGCCGGAACCTTTTGTTCCGCCCTGCCGGGTATCGAGGCGAGCAGTTCGCGCGTGTATCGGTGGGCAGGCGCGGTAAAGACGGTCGACACAGCTCCCTGCTCGACGATTTCCCCGCGGTGCATGACGATCAGCCGATCGCAGATCTCAGCTGCCACGCGCAGATCGTGCGTGATGAAAAGAATGGCCAGATCGAAGCGTTTCTGTATGTCGTCGATCAGGCGCAGGACCTGCGCCTGGACCGAGACGTCGAGGGCAGACACAGCCTCGTCCGCCACCAGGATGTCGGGTTCCATCGCCAGCGCCCGTGCGATCGAGATGCGCTGCCGCTGGCCACCGGAAAATTGATGCGGAAAGCGGTCGACGGCATGGGGCTCCAGCCCGACGAGCTGCATCAGTTCGCGTGCCCGTTCCAGGGCTTCGCTTTTGCTTTGGCCGAAATTCATCGGGCCTTCGATGATCGATTGTCCCACCGTTCGCCGCGGATTGAGCGATCTGTACGGATCTTGGAACACCATCTGCATGCGCTGCCGCAAGGTGCGGCCGTCCGTGGCATCGGGCAATTCAATGCTGCCGGATGACGGCTCGATCAGCTGCATGACGCAGCGCGCAAGCGTAGACTTGCCGGAGCCGGATTCGCCGATAATGCCGAGCGTCTCTCCGTGCCTTACGGAAAGCGAGGCTTCCCGCAGGGCTTGGACAGTGCGGTGGTCGCGGAACAGGCCGCCGCTGTGGTAGGTCTTTGTCACGGCCGTCATCTCAAGCGCGACGGTGCCGGTGACGACATGGCCGCTTCGCTTCGGCTCAAGCGTCGGAACTGAGGCGATCAGCATGCGCGTATAGTCCGAGGCCGGCGCATTGAGCACCTGATCGGCTGTACCTTGCTCGATCATTTTGCCGGCTTTCATGACCACCACACGGTCGGCAATCTCGCGCACGACGCCAATGTCATGGGTGATGAACAGCACGCCCATGCCGCGTTCGCGTTGCAACTCGCGAACTTGTGACAGGATTTGCGCTTGGGTGGTCACATCGAGCGCCGTCGTCGGCTCGTCGGCAATCAGCAGTTTGGGCTGGAGGATCAGCGCCGCCGCGATGAGAACACGCTGGCGCTGGCCGCCGGAGAGCTGGTGCGGAAAGGCGTGATAGAGCGTTTCCGGATCGGGCAGGCGAACTTCGGCCATGGCGGCGATAACCTTGTCGAAGCGCTCCTTGCGCGACAGTGACAGATGGGTCCGCAAGACCTCGTCGATCTGCTTGCCGACCGCCTGCACAGGGTTCAATGCGGTCATCGTCTCCTGGAAGATCATGCCGATGCCGCGGCCGCGCAGATCCCGCATCTCCGCAGGAGTTGCCTCGGTAATGTTCTTGCCCTCGAACAGAATGCGGCCGGCAGGCTTCGGGAACACCTTAGGCAGCAGGCCCATGATGGACTGGGCGGTGACCGATTTGCCGGAGCCGGATTCGCCCACCACGCACACGATTTCACCTGGCGCGACGGAAAGAGAGATGTGATCGACCGCAAAACCGCGATCGCCTCCGCCCGGAAGAGGAATGGCAAGGTCCTGGACCTCAATGACAGGCGTCGCCGTTTTCATCAGCATCCCTCACATCCTCTTTGCAATTCGAGGGTCGAGCGCATCGCGCAATCCATCCCCGAGCAGATTGATCCCAAGCACCGTGAGAGCCAGGAAAAGGCTCGGCAGAAAGACCAGACGCGGTGCGACCTGGAAGAAGGTGCGCCCCTCCGAAATCATGTTGCCCCAGCTGGGAATTTCCGGCGGCAGGCCCGTTCCAAGGAAGCTGAGACCAGCTTCGATCAGAATGGCGGAGGCGCAGATATAGGTGCCAAGCACCATCAAGGGGGCGTAGGTGCTGGGAAGCAGGTGGCGGAAAAGGATTGCCGGTATCGATGTTCCGACGGAGATCGCCGCTTCGACATAGGGCTCCTCACGCACCGTCAGCACGACGCTGCGCACAAGCCGCACGACGCGGGGGATTTCGGGAACGGTAAGCGCGACGACAACGGTTGCGATGCTGGCACGGGTGAGCGAGACGAGCGCAATCGCCAACAGGAATGTCGGGATTGCCATGAGGCCGTCCATGATGCGCATGACCACGACATCGACCCAACGGAAATAGCCTCCCACCAGACCGATCGTAACGCCGATGACCAGCGCTGCCGTTGCGACGCAGAGCCCGATGAGCATCGAGCTGCGCGCGCCGTAGATGGCGCGGCTATAGACGTCGCGACCGAACAGGTCGGTGCCGAACCAGGCAAGTTCCGATGGCGGCTTCAGGCGCATGCTAGGGGCGATGCGGCCCGGATCGACCGTGCCGAGATAAGGGGCGACGATCGCCACCAGAACGATCGTCGCGATGAGCAACCCGCCGACGAGAACGGACGGATGAAGCAAGAACGGCGGTAGCGAGTGCTTTGTCATAGCCCGCGCCGCGGGGAGAGAAGCAGGAGAGTTCATCAGTACCGCACCCTTGGATCGAGGAACGCATAGGCGATGTCGATGATCAGATTGATCAGGACATAGACTCCGGAAAACATGAGGATGACGCCCTGGATCACCGGATAATCCCGTTTCAGGATCGCATCGACCACGAGGCGTCCGACGCCGGGAATGTTGAACACCGTTTCGATCACCACGACGCCGCTGATCAGCAGCGCAATGCCGATGCCGATGACGGTCAGGATCGGGATCGCGGAATTGCGCAGGGCATGCCTCGTCACGACGATGCGCTCCTTGACGCCCTTGGCCCGGGCGGTGCGGATAAAGTCCTCGCCCATCATTTCCAGAACGCTTGCCCGGGTGATGCGCGCGATCAGCACGAGATAGGCAAGCCCCAATGTCATCGTCGGCAGCGCGATGCTCGACAGGAAGGGGACGATGCCGTCGCGAATGCTGGAGAAGCCCTGAACCGGCAGAAGATGCAGGTGCAGCGAGAAGACATAGATCAGGCAATAGCCCAGCACGAAGACGGGGATGGAGAAGCCGAGAACAGACACGAGCATCAGCGTCCGATCCAGCCAGCTTCCGGCGGTGGCGCCGGCAATCGTGCCGAGGGGAACCGCTATCACGATCGAGAAAACGAGTGTCGTCAGAGCAAGGGAGGCCGTCGGTTCAAGGCGCTGAAGAATGAGCTGCGTAACGGGAATGTTCGAGAAAACCGAGACGCCCAGATCGCCATGCAGGAGCGAGCGGCCCCATATGATGAACTGGCTTATCAACGGCTGATCGAGCCCGAGGGTCGCGCGGATCCGCTCGATCGTTGCAGCGTCCGCATTGTCGCCGGCGATCACGACTGCGGGGTCGCCGGGGCTTAGCCGCAGCAGCAGGAAGACTACGATCGAGACGACCAGGATCACTGGCACAAGACCGAGCATTCGTTTGACGACGAAGGCGAGCATGTGATTGTTCCCAATTTTTGAATTCTATTATTGTATGCGATCTTATATCATAAATGCATGCATTTTTGGTTCCGTAAAGCATCTTTTGCTGATATGACGTAAATAGTGATCGCGCATATCCTCGGCATTGGCGGGTGCGTCAGTGCCGTCAGGCAACAAATGGCTGGACACATACGATCTTCGTATGCAATTCGATGTGTTAAATCGGTTGAACATTGGGAGTCTGGAATGGCGAAGAAAGTGAGCGATGCAGGCGGTGGCCGCTCTCAGGCCGTTCACCGCGCCCTGAAGCGGGCTATTATCGACCAGGCTCTTCCGCCTGGGGCAAAGTTGCCTGAAGATTCGATCGGCGAGCGGCTGGGTGTCAGCCGCACCCTGGTTCGAGAAGCGCTGGTTCGCTTGAGCCAGGAAGGCTTGGTGGAATTGCGCCCCAACAAGGGGGCTGCGGTTGCGCGTCCGAGCCTGGAGGAAGGCCGGGACCTCTTTCTCACGCGGATGGCATTGGAACGCCTTGTCGTGGAAACGCTTTCGGGAAACCTGACGCGAGAGCAAATCGACACGCTCTCCGCCCACATTGCCGGTGAGGAAGCCGCCAGAGCCGAGCATGCCGCCTCGATCCGCCTGGCCGGCGAATTCCATACGCTTCTTGCGCAGATGACCAACAATGCCAGCCTCATCCGCTATGTGAACGAGCTGGTCGCCAGAAGTTCGCTGATCCTTGCCCTTTATGGCAGGCCCCATTCCTCGGAATGTGCCGTGTCGGAGCATCGGGATCTGCTGGACAAGCTGATTGCTGGCAAGACCGAGGAAGCGGCAGCGCTCATGGCGCATCATCTCGATTCCATTACCGCGCGCGCCTTGCTCCCCACGGAAAACAGCATCAAGGACGTGCTCGCCACCTATGCGCTGGCGGAAGGCCTGGCGTAGGAACCTGACGTCTTCCAGAGGCAGCGGCCGTCTGCCTGGGCTCTCAGCCGAAAACTCACTGCTGCCTTCAAAGGCGATGCAGCGCTCGATGCGTCCCATCAGCGACGATCTTGGCGTCATCTGCCATATCTGCGATGATGTTGCGGTTACCTATCGCGGCAAATTGGTAGAGGCAGGACCGGCCGTTGATATTTTCGAGCGGCCGCAAAGTGATTATACGCGTATGCTTCTTGAAGCCATGCTCGATCCGAATCCGGATCGTTCGCCGTTCCGTCAGACACTCTAAGAGTAGTTCCTCATGACCTTCGATCCCACTCTTGCAGCCCTTGCCGAAGAAGCCAAGGGCTGGCGCCGGACCATTCATCAGCACCCCGAGCTTCTTTTCGATCTGCCGAAGACCTCGGCTCTCGTCATCGAGAAGCTGAAGGCCTTCGGTTGTGATGAAGTGGTCACCGGCCTTGCCAAATCCGGCGTCGTCGCCGTCATCAATGGCAAGCTCGGCAAAGGCAAGACCATCGCGCTCCGTTGCGACATGGACGCGTTGCCGATGTCGGAGCAGACCAATCTGCCGCACGCCTCCAAGGTGCCGAATATGATGCATGCCTGCGGACATGACGGCCACACCGCCATGCTGCTTGCGACCGCCAAGCATCTGGCCGCCAATCGTGACTTTGCCGGCAAGGTGGTGTTGATCTTTCAGCCGGCCGAAGAGGGTGGCGGCGGCGGCCGGGTGATGATCGAGGAAGGTGTGCTCGAACGTTTCGGCATCGAAGAAGTCTACGGCATGCATAACGAGCCGGGCCTTGCCGTCGGCTCCTTTGCGATTCGGAGCGGCCCGATCATGGCCGGTGGCGATCGGTTTGTCGTTACGATCAACGGCAAGGGCGGCCATGCCGCGTCGCCGCATCTGAGCCACGATCCCGTCGTCGTCATGGCTCACATGATCACTGCGCTGCAGTCGATCGCCTCGCGTTTCACCGATCCCTTCGACCCGGTCGTCGTCTCGATCACCTATGTCAGCGGCGGCAACGACAAGGCGCTGAACGTCATCCCGGCCGCCGTCCAGATTGGCGGCACGATCCGCACCATGCAACCGAAGACGCGCAAGGCGGTGGAAACCCGCTTCCGCGATGTGGTCACCATGACCGCCAAGGTGTTTTCGGCCGAGGCCGAAATCGATTGGCGTCCCGGCTATCCGGTCACCGTGAACGATGCGGAGAAGACGAAGGTCGCGGTGGCAGCCGCCCGCCACGTCGCGGGCGACGCCCGCGTCGATGACAATTACCCGCCGACCATGGGCTCGGAAGATTTCTCCTATATGCTGGAAAAGCGTCCCGGCGCCTTCATCTGGCTCGGCAATGGCGACAGCGCCGATCTGCATAACCCGGCCTATGATTTCAACGACGATGCCATCATCCATGGCGTCAACTATTGGCTGGCGATCGTTGGGCAGCAGCTCGCTGCGGCAGAGAAGTAGCTCGGTCGGTGGCAGAACTGCGGCGATAAGAGGTGACGGCACGGCCAGTGGAGCAGCGCCGATCGCCTCCGAGGTTTCGCGGGATATAACAGGTCTGCGCCTTGAAGCGGACTTGAGCCGCCATGACGAATAGCACCGGTCCGCCGACAGCTCACGAGCAGATATTCTAGGCGTGATACCGTGCCATCTGCCGCGGGATCAGAAGCCGCGCCGTCAAAGTGCATAGAAGCACGGCGAACAAGAGAATGAGCGCGACCAGAGCGTTGATATCGGGAGAAAAACCCAATCGCATCATCGCCCAGAGGCGTACCGGCAGCGTGCTCTCGGTCCCCGTGACGAGGATGGTGATCATCGTCTCGTCGAATGAAAGAGCAAAGGCAAGAACGGCACCGCCGGCCATCGCGCTCGACAAGTTCGGCAGGATCACGCGCCAGAAAGTTTGCCAGCTATTCGCTCCCAGATCATACGAGGCTTCGACGAGCGTGCGGCTCATCGACTGCAGGCGTGTGAGGATCGTCCGATAGACGATCGCGAGCACGAAGACGGTATGTCCAATGATGACCGTTACCAGGGATCGATCGAAATTGATCTCCCGGAAGAAAATCAGGAGCGCGAGGCCGCTGATGACGGGCGGCATCAGGAAGGGGAGGAAAATGATGAACTGAAGCGCTCCCCGGCCGGCATGCCGGCCATGATAATAGAGCGCCAGAAGCGTGCCTGACACGACGGAGAGGATCACCGTGCAGACACCGACGATCAGCGTCGCCCTCAGAGCGGCCAGGACATCGCCATTTTCCGCCAGCGCCGTGTAGGCCGATAATGTCGGCCGGGACCAGTCGACCTGGCCGTGATGGAGATCGAAAAACGAGGACAGGATGGGAACGAAGAGCGGGCTGTAGAGCAGGATCGCGACGAGGGCGGTGACTGCCGCCAGAAGGATCGTGGAAAGATGGATACGGCCAGTCATCGTGATAGCCCCCGTTGCGTGCCGGCCTGTTCCCCAAGCAGGATCGCGGCGATCACGACCACCGCCAGCGCGACGGAAAGCGCAGCGCCGAAGGGCCAGTTGTAAGCCGTGCCGAACTGGCTGTAGAGGATGCGGCCGAATGTGAAGCCGCTGACGCCGCCGACCATCTGAGGCGTCAGAAAGTCGCCGATCGCTAGAACGAAGACGAAGCTTGCCGCGGATGTGATCCCGGGAAGGCTTAGCGGCAGCGTGATGCGCAGGAATGTCTGGAACCGGCTGGCGCCGAGATCATCGGAGGCGCGCAGCAGAACCTGCGGGATGCGCTCGAGCGTGAGGAAGATCGGCAAGATCGCGAAGGGGATGAGCAAAAGCGTCAGCGTCAGCAGGATCGCATTCATGTTGAAGACGAAAAGGGTCGAGGGCTGAGCAAGAATGCCCAAGCCGACCAGCATCGAATTGAGCACGCCATTCTGGCCGAGGATGCTGCGGATGGCATATATCTTGATGACGTAGCTCATCAGCAGCGGCACCAGCA
This sequence comes from Martinezella miluonensis, assembly GCF_900094545.1. Lineage (GTDB taxonomy): Bacteria > Pseudomonadota > Alphaproteobacteria > Rhizobiales > Rhizobiaceae > Rhizobium > Rhizobium miluonense. The sequence goes on along the minus strand of NZ_FMAH01000002.1, from coordinate 321,967 downwards.
TTAGCATCAGCATGATGTATCGCCATCTGCCCTGCAGCGTGGTGAGGAAATAGGCTGCAGGATAGCCGAGAGCCACGCAGATGACTGCCACCGAGAGGCAGAGGATGCAGGTACTCCAGAATACCGGCAGGAATACGGGATCTGTGAGGAAGCGCGCGTAATTTGTGAGCGTGAGCGTGTAGTTGATCGTGCCTTGAGCGACGCTCAGGAAGCTGTAGCCAAGAAAGAGGATCAGCGGCAGCAATATGAAGAAGACCGGTATCGCGAAGGCGAGCAGCGTCACGAGGATGGAATAGCCGGCGCCACGTTGGTTCATGATAGCACCAGATAGGAGTCGCCAGGCGCAAAGGATAGATCCATCGTTTCGCCTGGTCGCAGAGCGCTTCCTGTTACACGGCTCGGCTGACGCAGACGCAGGCGTTCGCCGCTCGAATTGATATGGGCGACCGTCGAGGAGCCGGCGAAAGCGAGTTCTTCGACGATGCCCGAGAAGCGGTTCAAGTCTTCATTTGTTTCGGCAGCGCGTAACGCCTCCGGGCGGAAGACAGCGAAGGCCGTAGCTCCGTGTGGCGCGGACCGCAGTTCCGGCTGTCCCTCGATAGAGCAATGAAGGCGACCGAGCGCGGTATCTATGGCACGCGTGCTTCCATCGCCGGCAGCCAGCTTTCCGCACACAAGATTGTTTTCGCCAAAGAACTTCGCGACGAACTTGCAGCTCGGCCGGTAATAAAGATCATGCGGCGTGCCCAATTGGCGGATGCGGCCTGCTTGCATGACGCAAATGCGGTCGGCCATGCCGATCGCCTCTTCCTGATCGTGGGTGACGAACAGGAAGGTCGTCTTGACCTCGCGCTGGATCGATTTCAGGAACTCCTGCATCTGGCGGCGCAGTTCGAGATCGAGTGCGGCGAGCGGTTCGTCCAGCAGGACGAGGCGAGGCTGGCAGATCAGGGCGCGGGCCAGCGCTACGCGCTGGCGCTGGCCGCCAGAAAGCTGCGCCGGATAACGATCGGCGAATTTGCCGAGCTGGACCAGATCGAGGGCCTCGCCGACACGCTGCCTGATTTCCTGGCGGGGCCTGTGGCGAATGGACAGGCCATAGCCGACATTGGCCGCGACCGACATATGCGGGAAAAGCGCATAATCCTGAAAGACGGTGTTGAACGGTCGACGGTTGATCGGCATGCGGCCGATGTCTTGGCCATCAAGGACGATGCGCCCCGATGTCATGGCTTCAAGGCCGCCAATGAGGCGCAGCACCGTCGTCTTGCCGGAGCCGGAAGGGCCGAGCACGGTCAGAAATTCGCCATCTCGGATCGAGAGATCGATTTCGTGAAGCACCGGCACCGCGCCATAGGACTTCGAGACGGACTGCAGACTAAGCAGGTCCAGCGATTGGGTCATTTTTTCACTCGATATGGTTCGGAAGCGGTCCGAAAGCGATCGGACCGCCGCTTTGAAGCAAATCCGACATAGGGATCAAGGCGTGGCCTTGATTTCGTTCCAGAGATCCGAACGCTTCAACGGATCTTCGACATTGTCGAGCCAGATCAGCTTGTCGGCGCCATGGGCGCTGGCGGTTTCCGTGACTGTATTGCCGAAGCCGGTCCGTTCGGAGAGCTGCGAGCTCACGGTCTTGGAGATCATGAAGTTGATCCATTTCTCCGCGGCCGCCTTGTCATGCACGCCCTTGGAGATCACCCAGTTGTCGAGCCAGGCAAGCGCACCTTCGCTTGGATTGATATAGGCGACGTGGGCGCCCGCATCCTTGAGTGCCTTCAGCTGCTGCTGGCCGTAATTGGCCCAGATGAGGGCGACATCGTTATTCTTGTAGATCTGCTGGGCTTCATCGGCCGTCGTATAGAAGCTCAGCACATTGTGCTTGAAGTCGATCAGTTTGGCTTTCACGGAGGCGATCTGGTCATCGCTCAAATGGAAGGGATCCTTGTAGCCGAGGGTCAGTGCGGTGAAGGACACGTTGTGTTCGCCATTGTCGTAGGCGAGCACCTTGCCGCGATAGGCCGGATCCCAGAGAGCCGACATGGAGGTCGGTGCCGGCTTGACCTTGTCGGTATCGTAGATGAGGCCGATCGAATCGAAGCAGAAAGGAATGCCGTAGACCTTGCCGTCCTTGGTGTCGCCGCGGATCGCGGTCAGATCGCGGAAGCGCGGCAGCACGTCCTTCTGGTTCGGCAGGTTGGCGGTATCGATGGGCGTGACGAGATCGGCGGCTATGTATCGCTGCAACTGGGCGGTGTTGACCGCAAAGACGTCGAAGTCCTTGCCTTCGCTGCCCTTGATCTTCGCCCAGGCCTCGTCATCGCTGCCGATGAAGACCACATCGACGCCAATGCCCGTCGATGCGGTGAATTCCTTGACCCAGTCCTTGTCGGCATAGCCGTCCCAGGCCAGCACGCGAAGGTTTTCAGCCAATGCCGATGATGCCATCATCGACACCATGAAGCCGGCGGTTGCCATGGCTGTCAGAAGTTTTTTCAATCCCATTTCCGTTCCCTTTATTGTTGTTGGTTGTCAATGCGATCGGCGCAGGTTTCGGCTATAGCTGCGTGACGGTCACCAGCCCTTCGTCGGGCGTCAGTTCCACCCGATTGCGCAGCGGCTTGCCGAATACGCCCGCTTCGATTTCGTATTCATCCCCCGGGCCGGTCTGGACGCCGAAGGCATAGCTCATCACGGCCGCTCCGAAGAAATAGGCATGCAGGTCTCCCGGCCTGCGGTGCATGGGGTAGCGGAAGTGATAGTGTTCGAGGTTGGCGATCGAGTGAGACATGTGCGTCTCGCCCGATAGGAATTCCTCTTCCCAGATCACCTCTCCGTTGCGGCGGATGCGCGAAAGGCCGCGAACCTCGTCGGGCAGATCGCCGACCAGCAGTTCCGGTCCGATCGAGCACGAACGCAGTTTGGAATGAGCGAGGTAGAGGTAGTTTTCCGCTTCGGTGACATGGTCCGAATATTCATTTCCGAGCGCGTAGCCGATCCGGAAGGGGCTACCATCCGGTCCGACGACATAGAGACCGACGATTTCGGCCTCTTCGGCGCCGGCAAGTGCGAAAGCAGGCATCGGCAAGGCCGCGCCCGGCGCGACGACACAGGTGCCGACGCCCTTGAAGAACCATTCCGGCTGCACGCCCGGCGGACCACCGGCCGGTTTCCCACCTTCGAGACCCATACGGAAGATCTTCAGCGAGTCGGACCCCGCTGCGTCTTCGCCATGGGTGAGGACATGCATCTTGTCGCGCGCATTGGCGCTGCCGGTATGAGTGAGGCCCGTGCCGGTCACAAGGAAACGGCTGGGCTCCTCGTGATCGAGCGGTGCCAGCACTAGGTTTTCGCGAAGCAGGTGATCGTAATCCACCAGTTCCGTCGTCGCGCGCTCTTCGACCAGCGCAGCGATCGGAACACGGCGCGCGATTGCCGCTTCGGCAAGTTCGCGGATGGAATGCGTGTCCTTGAGCGGATGAAGGTGATTGCCACCGGCCGAGACGCGGCCGACCTTGCGCTCGCCCTCGGGCGTTTTAAATTGAACGAGACGCATGGTTGCACCTTTCCCTGTCGTAAGTTGATTTGTCATACCCAGCCACCGTCGACGATGAACTGCTGGCTTGTGCACATGGCGCTGTCATCGGCCGCGAGGAAAAGCGCCATGCGGGCGATGTCTGATGGTTGAAGCCGGTCCGGCAGACATTGGCGTTCTTCGATCTGCCTTTCGCCGGCGGGCGTGAGCCAGAGACGCATCTGCCGCTCGGTCATCACCCAGCCGGGGACCATGCAGTTAACGCGGATACGCTCAGGCCCGAGCTCGCGGGCGAGCGCCCGCGTCATGCCGTAGACCGCCGCTTTGCTCGTGACATAGGCGGGACAGTCGGGATCGCCGACCATCCAGGTGATGGAGCCGAAATTGATGATGGAGCCTCCGCCCAGCGCCTTCATGTAGGGTCTCGCGGCCTGGGCGGCGAAGAACTGATGACGAAGGTTGACGGCCATCCGGTCGTCCCAGTAGGCAACCGTCACATCCTCGGTCTGATGCCGATCGTCACTGCCGGCATTGTTGCAGAGAACCTGGATCGGCCCGTTTCGGGCCGCGGCCGCTTCGAGCGCCGTACGCAGTGCTTCAATGTCGCGGAGATCGCAGGGAATGAAAAGCGGCGGCTCGGTGCCCTCGTCGGCTATGGCTGCAACGAGCTGCCGGGAGGGCTCTTCGGCGATATCGACGAAAGCGACATGGCTGCCCTGGGCGCAGAAGTGCCGGACGAGACTCTCGCCGATGCCGCTGCCGCCGCCGGTGATGAAGACGCTTCGCCCCTTGAGGCTGGGATAAATCGCGAAATTGTTTTGCTGGCTACTCATTGTAAAACCGCCTAGTGAGAGTGGCGGGGAATACCGGCATCGCGGCGCCCCACGAGAAAATCGAAATCGCAACCGGCATCGGCTTGGGTGACACGCTCGACATAGAGGCTTTGATAGCCCCCTTGCGGCGGTTCCGGCGGTTGCCATTCTGCCCGTCTCTTGGCCAGTTCCGCATCCGATACCATCAGCTCCAGCCGGCGGCCGGCAACGTCGAGTTCGATGATGTCACCGTCTCGCACTAGCGCCAGAGCGCCGCCTGCGGCGGCCTCCGGCGCGACATGGAGAACGACGGTGCCATAGGCAGTGCCACTCATGCGGGCATCGGAAATGCGCACCATGTCGGACACGCCCTGCTTTAAGAGCTTTGCCGGCAGCGGCATGTTGCCGACCTCGGCCATGCCCGGATAGCCGCGCGGACCGCAGTTCTTCAGCACCATTACTGAGGTCGCATCGATGTCGAGATCGGGATCGTCGATGCGCTCGTAATAGTGCTCGATATTCTCGAAGACGACCGCCTTGCCGCGATGCTGCATCAGATCCGGCGTGGCGGCCGATGGCTTGATGACGGCGCCGCTCGGCGCAAGATTGCCGCGCAGCACGGCAATGCCGCCTTCCTTGGTGAGCGGATTGCCGACCGGCCGAATGACCTCTTCGTTGTAGTTCGGTGCATTCTCGATGATGTCGCCTACCGTCCTGCCGCTGACCGTCATTGCGCTACGATCCAGGAGGCCGGCGTCATCGAGCGCTGCCATGACGGTCGTAAGGCCGCCTGCGTAATAGAAGTCCTCCATCAGGAAGCGCCCCGACGGCATCAGGTCGACGATCGTCGGCACACCGCGTCCGAGCCTGTCCCAATCGTCGAGGTTAAGCTCGACGCCGACGCGCCGGGCAATGGCGATCAGATGAAGGACCGCGTTGGTGGAACCGCCGATTGCGCCATTCACGCGGATCGCGTTTTCGAAAGCGGTCTTCGTAAGGATATCCGAGATATTGATGTCCTGATTGACGAGTTCGACGATACGCCGACCGGCCATGTGGGCGAGAACGCCGCGGCGCGCATCGACGGCAGGGATGGCGGCATTGTCGGGCATGCCGATCCCGAGTGCTTCAACCATGCTGGCCATGGTGGAGGCGGTGCCCATCGTCATGCAGCTTCCCGCGGAGCGGCTCTGACCCTGTTCCGCAGACAGGAAATCGCTCACGGCCATCCGGCCGGCTTTGACGTCCTCCGCGAATTTCCACACATGCGTGCCGGAGCCTATGTCCTGGCCGCGGAACTTTCCGTTCAGCATCGGGCCGCCGGATACGACGATCGACGGGAGATTGGCCGATGCGGCGCCCATTAACAATGCCGGCGTGGTCTTGTCGCAACCGGCAAGAAGGATAACGCCGTCGATCGGGTTGCTGCGGATCGATTCCTCGACATCCATGCTGGCCAGGTTGCGAAAGAGCATCGCCGTCGGGCGCATATTGCTTTCGCCGAGCGACATGACGGGGAACTCCAACGGAAAACCGCCGGCCTCGTAGACGCCGCGCTTCACATGTTCCGCTATGCCGCGCAGATGCGCATTGCAGGGGGTAAGCTCCGACCATGTATTGCAGATGCCGATGACAGGCCGACCGTCGAAAACATGGTCGGGTAGCCCCTGGTTCTTCATCCAGCTGCGATGCATGAAGGCGTTTTTTCCGTCCCCGCCGAACCATGCGGAAGAGCGCAACCTGCGCTTGGGCTTGCTCATGTTTTCGGCTCCTGCGATTTGCGGCGTTGATTGCGGCTTTCGACGGCGCGCCTGACATCATCTTCGGCATGATCGAGGAGGACCAGCAGCGCCTGTTGGGCGCCTTGCCCATCCCCTGCCGCGATCCTTTCGGCAACCTCGCGATGCAAAGGCAGCGAGGGACGTTGCCCCGTCGGATTGTCGTTCGAGAGGCGAAAGCTCATCACCAGAGCGGTTTGGATGAGGGCGGCGAGCGAGCCAATCAGCTCGTTACCGGTCATCCGCAAGATGGTCTGATGGAAAATGAGATCGGGTTCGGCAAACCGCTCACCGTCGTCGCCAAAAGCTTCCATTTCGGCAAGCGCGTCGTTGAGTTCAGCGAGCTGCTCGGGTGTTGCGCGCTGCGCTGCCAATGCTGCCGACATCGGCTCGATGGCCCGACGCAGCTCGAACAATGCCTTGACATCTTCGTGGTTCACCGCGCCGGAATAGCGCCAGGATAGCACGTCCGGGTCGAGGAAATTCCATTCCGATCGCGGACGAACGCGCGTGCCGGTCTTCGGGCGGGATTCGACGAGCCCCTTGCCCGCCAGAACCTTGATTGCGTCGCGCAGCACGGATCGGCTGATCCCGAGCGTATCCTTAGAGCCATCGGCATTGGGAAGCGCCTCGCCGGGGAGTAGGCGCCCCTGCAGGATCCAGCTTCCGATCTGCTCAACGGCAGCGGCATGCATGCTGCTGTTGAGGTTTTGAAAGCCAACGGATGTCGGCGAGGGGAGCCTCGATACGACGACTGGTCTTTTTTGATTAATGCTATTATTCATACTATTACATTATTGCGAAGCTTTCCGTTGTCAAGGAGGAATCGATCGCGAATTGCAACCGACGGGATCTACCCGAGGGGATGGTCAGATTGGATGTGAAGGGATGAGAGCCAGTGGTGCAGGAGGCGGGATCGATGGCTTGTTACCGAGCGCCCGCGTCCTTTGCCGTCGGCTGACACGGCGTTTCCAGAACGGTTCCGGGCTTTCGGGGCCGGATCGCTGCAGCGCGTCCCTGCGATATCAGTCGCAGGAGTTTGGACGAAGCATGGAAGGGGAATTCATCTCTATGAGCGGCAGCCTATGGCGCCGCAGGTGGAGATGATTGTCGCTCACTCGAACCAAATGGCAGTCGGCTCATAAAACTGTCGGTAAGGATCCGGAGTGGATCGTCGCAATTTGCAACAGCGCGAAAATGCCATTCCCGAGGCTCTCTTGCCAAAGGGGTTTCAGCGCTCGTCCATTCTGAACTGCCGCTCGAGGCTCCGGCCAGGGATGGCCGTTGCGGCGGCATTTGGCTGCCTTATTTAAGCACCCGGACAACGACGCGCTGCCCGATCGCCAATGGCGTGTCACGTGCGATGGTGATGATGCAGTTCGCTGCCCTGACATCGTTTCGCTCGCCGGAATTCTCCGCCGATTTCGGACGCGACAGCACCTTGGAAATTCGCGTGATCTTGCCGGGAACGGATTGGGTCGTTCGTCCTTCGGCGGCGATTTCGACGGCCATTCCGGGGCCGACAAGGTTAAGATATTCCTCGGGAATATCTGCACGCACGATCTTCGGTCCATCGGGCAGCAGGACGAACATCTCGGTCATTGCCTGGACAGAAACGGCTTCGCCTGCCTTGACGGCCTGGCGTACGACAACGCCGTCGGCGGGCGCCTTGATCGACCGCTGGGTCACCTCGCGCTTGGCGATTTCGAGGCGTTCACGCGCAACCGACACCATCGATGATGCGGAATTGGTTTCGATCGCCTGCGTCTCATAAGCGTCTTGAGCATCGCTGAGCGCCTGATCGGAAACAGCTTTGCCGGCAGCGGCCCGCTGCATTCTTTCAAGCGTTTTCGCCAGGTTCTTCGACTTGAGCTGAAGGAGCTTGTATCGGTCTTCTGCCTGGGACAGCTCCGCCTCGGCGATACGGACGGCGGATTCCTCCTGCCGGCCGTCGAGGACGGCGAGAACGTCGCCCTTGCGGACATAGGCGCCTTCCGGGGCTTCAACCGAGGCAACGACCCCATCGCGCATGGCAGTTATTCGATACAGCCCGCCTTCGACGTCGACCGTGCCGCGTGCGGCAGCCGCGATCGCAGGTGTCGGCGATTGCGCCTCGACGGTGTCGGGATTTTCGCCGGCCCTTGGCATGCCGACGGTCAGCCATAGGACGCACAGGGTCACGGACGTGCCCAATAATGCGGTCGCGAAAACGCGGTGGGAACGCTTCAGCCTATCCATGCCAGTCCTCTCGTGTATCGATGCCGCGCCCGGAAACGGGCCGCAGGTCAGACAGCAGCCGTCCGTCCTCCATCTTGAGGACACGGTCTGCCTTTGAAAAGAGACGCGCGTCGTGGGAAACGCACAGCACCGCCGTTCCCAATTGCCTCGCCGTCTCACGCAGGATCTCGACGATCCTAAAGCCATTGCTGCTATCCAGAGCGCTCGTCGGTTCGTCGGCAAACAGGATCGCCGGGTCTTTGACGATCGCTCTGGCAATCGCGACGCGCTGTTTTTCGCCACCCGACAGATGCGAGGGCCGCAGGTGCTGCCGCTCGAGCAGACCGACGCGTTGCAGCGCATCGCGCGCTTTGAGCCGGGCGTCCTCCTCCGGCACGTTCAGATAATCGAGCGGCACTTGCACCTGCTCGAGAGCCGAAAGGGCAGGAAACAGGTTGAAGCCCTGGAAGATGAAGCCGCAGTTCTGGAGACGAAACGCATCTCGTTCATTGTCGGTCGAGGACGACAGGTCGGTGTTTCCAGCCCGAATGCGGCCGCTATCCGGTTCCGTCATGCCGCCGAGCATCGCCAGAAGCGTGCTTTTTCCGCATCCCGAGGGGCCGCTGAGCACGGTGAACTCACCGCTGAAAATGTCGACAGAAACGTCGATGAGCGCGTTCGTGCGCATGCCCTGCACGGTGAACGACTTGTATAGGTTCGAGGCTGATATAGCGGGAAGCATGATATCACCTCAACAAGGTTGCAGGATCGGCCTGGCGAAGCCGGTGTATGGCCAGAAGGCATGCCAAGATGGCCACGACAAGTACGACCAACGATGCCGACACTAACACCGCGCCGTCAAGTTCGAAGGGAACCTTGTAGATCATGGCGATGACGCCAATGGCGACGCTCAGCACCCCGTTGATGACCAGCCCCGAAAATCCAACCCAGGCGGCTTGCTCTATGACGATTTTCCTCAGTCCGCTAAACGGCACGCCCAGGGCGCGAAGCGTCGCATATTGCGGGATCGTTCCGGCAACGGCGGCCATCAAGGTCTGGCTGGTAATGAGCGCGCCGATGGTGGCCGCAATCAGCGTCGCAAACACGAATGCGATGCCGGCGCCGGAATCAAACAGCATGTAGCTGGTCGACATATCCGCGAGTTCCTTTGCAGGCCAGATCTCGAAACGCTCGATCGGGGCGCGCTTGTTCAAGTGGCTCAAAACGCGCGACTGTTCGCTTTCCTTGCCGATATTAAACAGGAAATAGGTGGCGCCGCCGTCGGCGGGCAGTGTCTGGTCGAGGATGCGCGCCGTGTCGAGCGAGCCCACGACATTGACCCCTCCCAGACCACGCAGACCATCGATGAAGCCGATGACATGCACGGTATGGCCGTTCACTTCGGCAAGATCGCCAGCTCCGATCGAAAGCTTGTCGCTATCGGCCGAGTCGACGACAACTGCTGCCGGCTCGCGGAGCCGAGCACGCAGGTTCGGCGGAACCACCCGTGCCAGCCCTATGCTGTCGGATTGTGCGTCGATGCCGACGACTGTGACGCTGATGCCACCGCCGCCATGAATGCCACGCCAATCTCCCGAGCCCAGAAGAAACGGCTCGACATGCGAGATAGCAGGCTCCGCATAAAGGTTCGTCAGCACGCTGGCCGGAACGGTGCGCCCCAGTTCGACGCTTTGCGTGCCGGGAAAGCCGAGCCAGTAGCTCGCATTCGACTGGGTGACATAGAGCGAGTTCGCGCTGACGATGCCGAGCAGCAGCGCTCCTTGAGCTGTCATCAACAGTCCGGAAAACGCCACTGCCGCGACAGCCGGCAGAAACCGGCGCCATTCGTAGAGAAGCGTCTTGCGTGCGATCGCAACTGCCATGGTTACTTGCGCCCTTCCGCCTTGGTGGGACGCTTCACATCGTCGACAGTGGCGACGGGCTGCACGCCACGCGTCGCCTTATAGAAGGCGATCGTGGCGCGGGCCTCGTTTTCGATGCTCTCGGTCAAGGACGAGCGCAGCTCCAGAAGATCGATGGCTCCAGTGATCGATTTCGATTTTTCTGCAAGTCCCTCCCGAACGAGGACGTCGGTGCTGGCTTTGAGTTTTGAGACGCGCTGCAACCGCGCCCGCAAAATGGCCGTACGTGCTCGCGCGGCGTTGACCTCATGCAGGGCGCGAGAGGCTTCTTCATAGGCAACGAGCACGGCCTGTTTGTAAATGAGCACCGACTGGCGGAACTCGGCTTCGCGGGCCGCGACAGCGTCCTTGCGCCGACCGTAGTCGAAAATGGGCAATTGCACGGAGGGACCAGCGAAGGCTCCCAGGATAGAATTCGATACCGGGGTCCCGATCCCAATGGTGCCGTTCAGTCGCAGCTTCGGATAGAGATCGGCCTTGGCGATGCCGACTTGCGCAGCGGTTTGCCCCACCGCGTATTCGGCTCGCAACACGTCGGGCCGCGCGCGCAGGAGATCGGCCGGCTTGCCTTCCGCCATGCCTGCGACCGCGATCGGCTGTGGTTCGTACCTGAAAAGGGCAGGATCCGGAGTGGAGCTTCCCAAGAGCGTGGCGATCTGCTGACGCGTGCTGGCGATCTCACTATCCAGAAGCAGCAGCGTGGATTTGGCGGTATCGAGGCCTGCTCGCATGGGCTCGTTTTCGATCGAAGTCGCGAGCCCCGCTTGTTCCTTCACGCCGGCGATCTTTGTGTTGTTCTCCAGAAGACCAACCAGCTCTGCCGTGTCGAAGCGGCGCTTCTGAAGTGCGCGCAGGTGGACATAGTTGCTGGCAATCTCCGCCGTCACGGCGACTTTGGCCGCGGCAACATCTTCCGTCGCCATTGCTACGCTGAGGTCGGCCATCTTTTGCGCTTGCTTGTCCTGGCCGAAGAGCGGGATTTCCCAACTCGCGTCCAGATTGAGCTGAACAGGCCGGCGGGTAAAGTCGTCCTTAATTCGCGAGCCGGTCGCGGCGTTGGCCATCCCGGAGACAGACGCGTCCAGCTGATAGGCCGACATCGCGGAATTCGCCAGGGCTCTGGCCGACGTCAGGCTCTGATGTGCCATGGCGACCGTCAGATTCATGCTCTCGGCGCGGGAAACAAGTGAGGACAGTGTCTTGTCATGGAAGCCTTCCCACCAGGCCGAGGTGTTCGACCTGGCTGTGGAGGTCTTATAAGGCGCTCCATCATAGGCATTGGGCAGCGGTGGCGGCGTTACCTGCAGCGCGAGATCTGACGACTGGCAGGCTGACAATGCCAAGACCAAGCCCGCCATGGACAGAAGAACCCGGCAAGACTTTCGCCCGATGCCTGGCCTGTCGACTCTGCTTGTGTGATCTGTTCTGCGCGAGCGGTACTCGATACTATTTGCTTCATTCTTCATAACGTCATCACTAAGCAATCCATCTCGCAGCCGTCGGCGCGAACATGGGCAGGTTGTTGTCTTCGCACCACTGCCTGGCTCCATACGTTCAACGGCTGCGGTCCTGCCCGGAAAAGCAGGAGAAGAATCGGCGTAGATCTTCGATGCTATTCATCGTGACCCCAGTCGACATTGCGCCAGGTGCCGATCTCATTATAGAAGTATAAATCTGAATAATTGCTGGACCAGTAGGAATCAATGTTGAAAGGCACAACCGCGATGTTCGGCCCTTGCATCATGCGGATATAGGTCGGAAGCAATACTGTTTCATCGTGATACGCAACGTTGACATAGCGGGAAGACATCCAGCCCCGTCGGCCCGCTACGCTGACGTCGCACCACCTATAGTCTTTCTCGCATCCGTAAAGATGGACGCGCGAGCCGGCCAGCACCATTCCTACCGCCGGAACGTGAGCATTTGGTCCCGACCGAAGAACGACGTTGGTGCGCACATATCCTGCGGCAGCCGAATGGACGAATGCGAGGGAGGCCGTCGCCAGCGCGGCCGCAAAAAGTGCCCGTTGAATTCCGGATTCGACTTTCATGTCTGGGCGATGTCCTTCTCGACCGATCAAAGATCAATTGCCTTCACATGCGCTGCGCCATGACGCTGGCGCCTGCGTTCCGGCCGATCCACTGCAAAGATCGCGATTGCTTCGGTTATGGTGAAAGAACTGTCTTTGCAAATCGTCAGGCTCCGGCGAGGCCCGAAACAATATGGCGACCCCCTACGGCCGGTTGCATAACCCTTGTTTGTGTGGATTTCGTGGAGACTTTGCGCACGACCCGTGAAGTTGAACAGCTTCATGACCGTTGCCGCCGGTTGAGGGAACGGAGACAAGTTCAGTCGGCGACAGAAGAGCCCGGCGCGGCCGGGCATTGCGGCCGCAGGCTTTCTTGCAAACTGGCGACCTCCGGTGGAAACGACCAAGAAAGAACGATCCACAGAATTTCCGCGCCACAGTCCGTCCTGCCGCGATTCCGACATCATGCCAGAAGCTCCCGATCTGCCGATGAACTGCGCAGAATTCATCGTCATGAGCGATATATGGCCGCTTGAGGTGGCCGATTTCGGGTGCATTCGGGCATCGAAAACCTTCCGGAACATCATCTTCCACTATACTCATAGCTGAACATCATGTGCCTCCGCAATCGGGCGTCCTCGCTTTTCAGAGAGACGTCGTTCACGGCTGTTCGCTTAGCGCGAACCCTACGGCGACTACGGTTGCAACCAGAATGATAACCGGGACCGCGAGTCGAACCCAGCTTCCGGTCAGCGCCGCCATCGCGCCGAGCAGCAGCAGCGCGGTCAGCAGCATCGCAGCCAGTAGCGCGAGCATCAGCAACTTGAACATTGGGGTGTCCCTTCCGCTTATTTGGGAGGCCTTCGGGTTCCCATCGGCGAAGCAGCGGCGGCAAGGAACGAGCCGCAGAACCTTGGTCCATGCTCTCTATGGGCATCGAGGTATCCCGTTGGATGCGAGGCAGGAGGTTGTTCGTTCAGGGCTCCCGCCGTCTCATATCTGAGCGCTCGTCCAAAAGATTGCGGTCGAGGCGCTAGGGTCGATAAGACACCCTAAGTGTTGCGGCCTGATCGATAATATGTGGAGGTTTCGTGGAGGAAGAGGATGAATATCGAGAGCACGCGTCGCTAAGTCGTTTCGCGGGGCAAAGAAGCGGGCGCAGCTACTGCAAACCCGCCGGAAATGCCCTAATCAATGATGGATCGGCCCTCGCGCTCTATGGTTTCGGATGCGCAATCATTCTTGTCGCGATCGCGAAGCTTGCGGCCGGCTTTGCTTGAGATGCCGGTGCAGGTCGGATCGACCTCATGCAGCACGCAGGCAGGGGAAGCGTATTCGCGGGTTTCTGCTCCCGTTTGAGGTCGATCGGATCTTGCCAATCGCTTTGTCCGCGTATGCGCCCCAGCCCGGTGTCGAAACATGCTTGAGCTGCGATAATGATTTTTATATAGGGAATGATAAGTCATCTTAATTCTTGAATCGAGATCCTTTCATTGGACCTTTCATCAATCGAAATATTCCTCGCTGTTGCCAGCGACCGCAGCGTGACGAAGGCTGCAAAGACGATCGGGCGCGTGCCGTCGAATGTGACGACGCGGATCCAGCAGCTGGAGAACTATCTTGGCGTCTTGCTCTTCAGCCGCGATGGAAAGAAGATGACGCTGACGAAAGAAGGTGAAACGTTTCTCACCTATGCTAATCGGCTTGCGGCACTAGCGCTCGAAGCGCGCCAGGCGGTGCGGCCACGGCGCCCAACAGGCACATTGCGTCTGGGAACGATGGAGAGCACGGCGGCAAGCCGGTTGCCTGCAGCGCTCAGCCAATTCAATCAGATGTGGCCGGATGTGTCGCTGCAGCTAACCCTTGGCGCATCCCGCGATCTTGCCCGCGATGTTCTGCGCGACGCCTTGGATTGCGCGCTGATCGCCCGGCCACCTGAAGCGATGCTGGATGAAGACGCCGGTTTTGATGACGAACTACAGCGGCTCGAGGCCGAGCCGGTGTTTGTCGAGGATCTATTGCTCGTGCTGCCATCCGGCCATCCGGCGGTCCGAACGGCTGCCGACTTGCGGGTCGGATCGATTGCCGCCCTGGAGCCCGGATGCACCTATCGAAGGATCGCCGAAAGCTGGGCGCGCAAGTCGAGCGTTTTGCAGACGACCGAGCTTGGCTCCTATCACGCTATCCTCGCAAGTGTGGCGACCGGCAACGCGGCCGGTGTCATGCCCAAGTCGGTTCTCGATCTCATGCATTGGCCGATGACCTCGCCTACCCATCAGCTTGCCGTCGTCGATACGATCCTCGTCTACCGTAAAAGGGATCGGCCGAGCGCGTTCAACGCGTTTCGCGAAGTGCTCGGCATCGTCAAAGGCAGGGATTTGCGCCTGGCGACGCATTAGCCGACATCCATCCTTCCTTACGACAATGCCCCTCAAAACTGGTTTCATCATGCAGCATCCAGACCCCCATAAAGCGGGATTCAGCCGGCTCCGCTTGTTTTCCCCGATCCTTGCCGGCGCGACCCTACGCGAACGATTGATGGCTTGTCTCGGCGCCTTGATCGGCATCGGCCTGACCGGCGCCATCAGCGGCTATTTCTTCGGGCAGGGGCCGTATCTGCCGTTCATCGTTGCGCCAATGGGGGCGTCCGCGGTGCTGCTTTTCGCGGTTCCTGCAAGTCCGCTTGCCCAACCCTGGTCGATCATTGGGGGCAATACGATTTCCGCCTTGATGGGCATCATCGCCGCCTATCTCGTTCACGATCCGATCATCGCGATCGGCGTCGGCGTTTCGATGGCGATCGGCGCGATGTCGTTCACGCGATGCCTTCATCCGCCGGGCGGAGCTGCGGCCCTGACGGCCGTTCTCGGAGGTCCGGTTGTTGCGAGCTGGGGGTTCCTGTTCCCGTTTGTGCCGGTTGCGCTCAATTCCTGCATACTCGTTGGCCTGGGGCTGGTGTTCCACAAACTTTCAAGGCGCAATTATCCGCATGTCGCAAAGCCGGTCGAGAATACCCATCAGACTCGCGACTTGCCGCCGCCTTTGAGGGTGGGCTTTCGCGAGGAGGACGTCGATTCCGCTTTGGAAGTGTTTGACGAAACCTTCGATATCGACCGTGCAGACCTCAGCCGCCTTCTGCGGCAGGTCGAACTGCAGGCCACCGTGCGATCGCATGGGGATATCCGCTGCGCCGACATCATGTCGCGCGATGTCATTGCCATCAGCGAGGATGCCGATCCGGATCATGCCCGGTATCTTCTTCTGAAGCATAATATTCGCACCCTGCCGGTGAAAGACAGGGAAGGCCGACTGATCGGGACGGTCGGGCTGCGCGAGCTGTCGGAAGGCATCGGCAGCATCGAGCGGACACTCTCTGAACCCGCCATAGCAAATGCGGGCGATCCCGCGCTCTCGCTGCTACCTGTCCTGACCGATGGCCGCACGCATGCCGTCATCGTCGTCGATGCCGATTGGCGAGTGCTCGGCTTGATATCGCAGACGGATCTATTGAGTGCCATGGCGCGGCTTCTGCCGACCAAGAATGCTGATGTTGCTTGAGACCGGTCGCCGGGCCTGAGCCGTTTCTGGCAAGATAGATCGGGATAGAGTGAAGGTGCCCGGCTCATTCGAGCGGATCGGCCGCCTTGATGAGACGTGCACCGGTGGCCAATGTCGCCGTAACGGCCTCTGCTATCCCGCAGCCGCCTTGGCGCTTGGTGCCATCGTCGGCGGCGCTTTGAATAACCGAGCTGCTCAGAATAATTAGCCAGGTAAAGGCTTGGGTTTTCGCTTCGGCCCTTATTGGTTTTGGCTTTCTGCACGAAGAGGGCCGTTCGAATGAAATAGGCCGGACCTACCGATAGGCCGGTGCTGAAGCGCGAAATTCCAAGCCCGATAAACCTGCCTTCGGTTGTCGGTTTCATACATGTTGTCCTTTTGCCAAGGATATTTGTCGGGTAGAAGACCCTGCCCCACAGCAGCGGGATGGCCGGATGGTCGCCTGTTATTTTCCGCTGGCGACTTGAAGGAGATGGCTTTGGATCTGATCGTGAAACGTGCCGGCGAAGGCTGGCAGGCGAGCTATGGCGACAAGGTCTGGCGCGCGGCGGTGGGACGCAGCGGCATCCGCGCCGAGAAGACCGAGGGCGATGGCGTGAGCCCCATCGGCTGCTGGCCGATCCGCCGGGTGCTCTATCGCGCCGACAAGCTGAAGGCTGCTCCCGTCTCGGTATTCGAAACCGCTGTTATAGACCCGCAGGACGGCTGGTGCGATGCGGCCGATCATCCCGACTACAATGGCCCGGTGCGCTTGCCCTTTGCCGCAGGCCACGAAGAGATGTGGCGCAAGGACGATCTCTACGACATCGTCGTGGTGCTTGGTCAAAACGATGATCCGGTAGTGCCGGGGGGCGGGAGCGCCATCTTTCTGCACGTCGCCAGCAAGGGCTACGGTCCGACTGCAGGCTGCGCCGCGCTGACGCTTGAGCACCTGCAGGAATTTCTGGCTATGGCCGAGCCCGGCACGCGGCTCTGCTTTCAGGGTTGAATCATGAGTGGAATTGATCATGCGGCGCTGGAGCAGGCGCTGAACGTGCTGCCGGATCGCTATCGCGGTCCGGCCGGAGTGGTGGGCGTGGTGAAGGATGGCGAGGTGATCGCCCGCCGTGCCTGGGGTTTTGCCGACATGGAGCGGCGCCTACCGATGACTGCGGCGAGCCGCCTGCCGATCTGCTCGATTTCGAAGCATATGACCTGCGCGTTGCTGCTGGACATGTTCGGCAGTCCGGAAGCACTCGATCCGCTGCTGCCGGAACTCCTGCCGAATTTCAAAGGCCCGCTGCCGCGGGTGGCCGATCTCTGTCACAACCAGTCCGGCCTACGCGATTATTGGGCTTTGACCGTGCTGCAAGGTGCAGTGCCCGAAGCTCTCTTCACCGAGGAAGACGGCCTGCGCCTGCTGTCGCAGGCAAAATCCGGACATTTTGCGCCGGGCGCGAACTATTCCTATAGCAACGGCAACTTCCGCCTGCTGGCAGAGCTGATCCGTCGCGCCAGCGGCCGCGATTTCGGCGAATTGCTGCGCAAACGTATCTTCGGCCCCGCGGCAATGACCGGTGCGGTGCTTGCTTCCGATACGCGCCAGACGCTGGATGGCGTCATAGGCTATGAGGGCAATGACACGGTGGGCTTCCTGCCCGCCAAGAGCGGCATCTTCTGGTTTGGCGATGCCGGCATCTCCGCCTCGCTTGACGATATGCTGGCATGGGAGCGCCATATCGACGCCACGCGCGACGATCCAGCGAGCCTTTACAATCGCATCAGCGTTCCCGTCAGCTTTGCCGATGGCAAGCCCGCTCCCTATGGCTATGGAATACGCCGTGACCGGATCGGCGGTTATGATATCACCGCCCATGGCGGCGCCTTGCGCGGCTTCTGTTCCTACAGGATGCATATTGCCTCCGAGCGGCTGTCGATCGTGGTGATCTTCAATCACGAGGCCAGCGCCATGCGGGCGGCCTGGTCGCTGATGGAGGCTGCCTTTGGTTGCCGCGTCGGCGACGATACCGTTCCGGCCGAAGGCTGGACGGGTCTCTGGCTGGATGAGACGCAGGGGCTTTATCTGCGCACGGAAGACCAGAAGGAGGGCGTGCGGCTGCTCTACGCTACCGCCCCTGGCCTGTGCACGCCTGCGCCGGACGGAACCGCGCGTGCGCGCGACATAGTGCTGCGGCGGGAAGAGGGAAGGTTGCTCATGGAGCGGCCGGGCGAGAATCTCCGTGTCGTTGCAAAGCCTGTCTCGCCGGTCGAATGGGCTGATGGTGCCGGGATTGCCGGATTGTACCGTTCAGAAGAGATCGGTGCGCGGCTTGAAATCGAAGCCCGTGATGGCGCCACCTATGTCGGTTTCGAGGGTATGCTGGGCAAGGGGCCGGTGGAGCGCATGTATCCGCTGGCGGATGATCTTTGGGTGATCACAACCCGCCGCTCGATGGATGCCGCCCCGCCGGGAGACTGGACCGTGCAAATCCGGCGCGATTCCTCCGGCAAGGTGTCCAACTTGAGGCTCGGTTGCTGGCTTGCCCGCAACATCGACTACCGACGGGTCTAAGGCCGCCTGGCGTAAAGCAGCCCGCAGCTTGGTTCGCGTAGCCGGCATAGGACCCGGATGCGCGAACACTACCCTTTTTCCGTCATGGTTCCAAACTGCTCAAGATAATATTCGATCGCCGTGTTGGCGTCGGCTCATGCCGCTCGGCGATACAAGGGAAGCTGAATGCGCACGCGAGCTCCCTTCCATGGGCCGTTCAGGATCGCAATGCTGCCGCCATGCAGCTGCGCTATCTGGCGCGCGAGATTGAGCCCGAGACCGGCGCCGCGGGAATACGGATGCAGGCGGTAGAAAGGCTCGAACACGTTCTTGTTCCAGGCGTGGTTTGTGGAGTCTGGTCATAAGCCAAAGTTCGCCAATGGCGAGTGCGTATAAGGAATAGGAGCATTTTTGCCCGCTTGATATAGCCTCCCGATGGTGCCGTTTCGGTATTGGCAGCCTCTCTATCCCGCACAACCTTGTTGCTTTGTGAAGGCTGCACAACATTGCCGGAAACCCGGTGCCATTGCTGGATGCGCCGGCCGTGTTTGAGGTCGAGCATGCCGATCGGCGCTGCAAAATGCAGCATCGCCGCATGAGCCGGCCGGCCGACATAATCCTTCATGACGACGAAAACCCACCCCATGAGCGCCAAAGCACCGATGGCAAATAGAACGGGGAGGGAGCGACGAAGGAGCATGGAGCAATCCAGTTTGGAGTGCAGGCTCTAGAGTCGGAAGATTACGTCGGCATTACACATGCCGACTGGCCCCACCCGGGCGAGCGCGGCTGTTGCCTGGACGAGATCAAAGGTGAAGGTGCACCGCCGAAAATCCCCGAGGATGCGCTTTTCCGCGACGAATTGGCGACGCCTGAGCGATTCGAGTGCGGATGAGCAGCAGTCTCGCGAAGTGACCTCGGTGGCGTCGTGGGACGCCGCCATCTTTCAGCCTTCGAAGCCGAACCTTTCGATATCGAAATCGTCGTCGTCCACTCTAACGGCGCGGCTCTGAATATTGGCCGCGTCCTGTTCCACAGGAATAGGAGCGCCGATCATGCCCGGGAGCTTCATGTCGATCGCGATGCCCGGAGTCTGCAAAGCCCAGGCGACAAGCGCTCCAGTGGACATGGCGCCGACGCCGCCGGACACGTCCTGAGCAGCGGAGGCGGGCAGGGCTGCCACGGGCTGCATCTTCTCCATGGCATTGCCGATCGAATTCTTCGAGTTCTCTGCAACGAGCAGGTTGCCAGCATCGTTCCGCCCGACCACCAGGCTTGCAAGGACTGTGCGAGCCGGCCTTTCAGGCGCCGCCATGGGGATCACTGCAATGCTCATCGGTCGCGATGCCGGGAGCGGGACAGCATAGGATGTCAGGTCGGTGAAGGGTTGTACCTTGTCTTCCTCGGCAACTCGCTTGCCGAGCTGAAGCTCCAGCACGTTCGCGGCCCGGCTTTGCGGTATCGGCAACATGGTCGTCAGAAGGCTTGCGCTCGAGTTTGCGACCTGAGACGGCGCCGGTGATCCGGCATCGTCGTCATCATCGTCCGCAACGGCCACGATCCCCTTCGGACGCCTCTTCGACTGCGCAAGCGCCAGCTCATAGCCGGGAAGCGGTCGGCCGTCAGTCGGCATGTGAAGGGTTCGTCCGCTTGGGAACAGCCTTGCAAGCTCCTGACGCGACATTCTGGGCCAGGCGCGGACACGGCCGACGTCCAAATGGACGAAGGGAGATCCGGAGTTGGGATAGAAGCCGACCCCGCCGATCTGCATCTGCATGGCGATCCCTCGCAGAGTCGCGAGTTTTACGCCCGGAATATAGAAATCCATCGCCTTGCCAAGCGTGTGCTGGCTGTGTTTTGCGACGCCGGAGCTGCGCGAGCGATTGCGCAACATGCCGTTGGTGGACGGCGAGCGATAGGCGGAGACGACGTGAATTGGCTCCCTGGCACCACTGCGGCCATAGACTTCCCAGACCAGGTCGAGCAGACTCGGATCGATCCTGGTCGGCTCGTTCTTTCGCCAGTCGCGCAGGAAGCGGTTGATCTGGGCGAGGCCGCGCGCATCATATTGGCCGTTACGCTTGAAGACGATGGTCGCTCTCTCGCCGGTATGCGTAAAAAAGAGCTTGAGCGCCCGGTCCTCGGCCGCTGCGGAGCCGGCAAATGCGCAAACCATCAGCATCGCGATCATAGCCAGCCGGCAAGCGACGAACGAGAAACTCATGGCGAGGGTTGCCGCCGGAATGGAAAGGATCGCTTGATGCACAGATACGACTTTCGCCCTTGCTAATAGACACAGAGATCAGAGGCGCCGCGTCCGCGGCATCGATATACCTCGCATTATGGTCAATAAATTCCTAACGGACCGTTTATGGCCCAAAGCGGGGCAGCCTGGGCGGCTTGCGTGCCGGTTCCGCGCGGCAATCTTGCGCCGGCCTTCCTCTCGTTAAGGATCCGGTGAAGACGTTGCGATCGCCTCTGCGAGCGTGTCTAGGGCATGTCGCCGACAACATGATGAGAGACATAAAAAAATAACGATTTAGGAGCTTTGCAAACGTTTTCTCTTGGGTTGCCAACTGCCTGCCAAGACAGCATCATCCCGCGTCATGAGCGGACAGAATCGATTTGCTCCCCCGTCCAGCGGGCAGCAAACCATTAGACGAAGCGACCTGTTGCGGCAGCTCCGGCGCGCCGGGCTGCGCCGTTTGACGACGATCGTCGCGCCCGCGGGTTATGGCAAAACCTCCCTTGCCGTCCAATGGTATGAGTTGCTGAAGGAAGACGGGGTCAACCTGTGCTGGGTATCGCTCGATGCGGAGCATACGAACCAGGAAACATTTCTGCTTGCGCTTATCGATGCGCTGCAGACGCTTCTGGATGAGGATGGCGGCGATGCCGGCAACCTGCCGGCTGGCGCGCTTCTCTCCGTGCTCGCAACACGACTGCGCAAGATTCCAGGCCCCTTCGCCTTCTTCCTTGACGACTATCATTTCGCTCAGACGGATGCGATCGAAGCGCTGATGGCGAAGATCCTTGCAGATCCTACCCTCGAGCATGTCAAACTGGTGCTCGTGAGCCGTAGCCCGCCGCGATTTCCGTTGTCGGCATTGCGCCTTCGCGGCGAGTTCAAGCAGTTTGGCGTCGCCGAGCTCGGCTTTTCCGATGCCGAAGCCTGCGAATTGTTCACCGGCAAGGGAACGCATCTGACCGAGGAGCAGGTAGGCGCTTTCAACCGCCGGACCGAGGGCTGGGCCGTCGCGTTGCAGATGGTGAGCCTGCTTGTATCGGAATCGGAGGAAAGCGACGCCATTCTGGCCTCCTTCGATGGCGGCGGCGCGGACATGGGCGCCTATCTTTCAGAGCAGGTGTTTGAACATCTGCCCGAGGAGATTCGTCAGTTTTTGACCGAGACCGCTGCACTGCCTGCGTTCAACCACTCGCTTATCGAGGCTGTTCTCGAAGACAGCGGGAATGCAGGCCTGATCGAGCGCCTCAACGATTATGCTCTTCCAGTCACGCTGCTTGCCGGACCCGGCAACTGGATGCGCTATCATCCGGTCTTCAACGAGTTCCTCAAGCAGACCGCCAGCCGGCGCGGCGTCGACGCCAAACGCGCCCTGAACCGGGCAGCGCGATGGTTCGAGGCTCGGGGTGATATCGACCGGGCAGTTCAGCATGCGCTTTCGGCGGGTGACGCCGATCTGGCAGCGCGCATCGTCGAAACAGCCGGAGGCTGGCGGCGCGTCTATGCTACCACGCGCGGCGGTACGACGCTCTTCCAGGCATTGAGCGGGCGTGCCTCGGAAATCGACCTCAGCCGCTTTCCGCTGGCTACCCTAGGGCTTTCGATCTTCAATGCCAAAGCCGCGCAGCTTGCCGCCGCCAATCATTATCTGGTCATAGCAGAGCGCGCTGCCGCCGGTGACGAAATCCTGGCAAAAGACTTGCGTGTGGTGCGCATCCTTCTGGCCCTCTACACCGATCATTGGGCAAGTGCGGCCGATCTTTCCGCATTGGAGAACGATCTGCAGCAGCCCGACGGTATGGAACTCATCCACCGGGCGCTGGCGCTCAACATGCTCTCCTATAATTTCCTGATCCGCAGCGAGCTTGATCGGGCATTGCATTATGGCCATCTCGCCTTGCGTGCCTTTCGCGATGGCGGCGCCGATTTCGGCGCGATGCACCTCTACACTCATATCGGTCAGGCTTTCTTTTTTTCCGGCGATTGCGCAAGCGCGCTGACGGCCTATGACGAGCTGATCAGCGAGGCTCAGGCCAATATCGCCCCGGGTAGCGATCTGGATGCCGTCGGTCAGGTGTTGAAGGCGGAAATTCTCTCGATGCGTGGTGAGACGGAGGCGGCGGCCGGGATGCTCGGCTGGGCGCTGCCGCATCTTGAGCGCCACGATACCTGGTTTGATCTTCTCGCCGCCGGCTTCATGGCCGAGCAGCGGATTTTGCGGATGGGAGAGGATCCCGTCGCCGCTCACATAGCGATGGACCGCATCCGCGCGGTGGCCCGGCGGCGCGGTTTCGATCGGCTTACCCGGCTGATCGATCGAGAACGGGCCATGCTTCTGATGGCGTCGGGAGATCTCGATCAGGCGATCCGCCATGCCGAGGCCAGCGGTTTCGGCACGCAGGCGATCGGATCCGACCGCGCCAATATGCTGTCCATTCATCTGCGCGGTGCGACGCCGGCTATTTTCTGGACCCGTGCCTATCTGGCGCTCGGCGAAATTCCAAAGGCGCGCGAGGTTTTTGATCAGCTGACCACGCGTCAGGCACAACTCCCGCATATCCCGCGCAGGATTGAGCTTGCTCTCATCGAAATGCGGATCTTGATCGCCGAGGGCCGCGATGATCAGGCTGCGGCCCGCCTTTCCGATCTCGCTGTTTCGATGCCGCTCAGCGACTATCGCGCCCTGTTTCATCTCGATCACGCAGCAGGGCTCGACGAACTTCGCACACTCGCCAACCATCCGGCCATCGCCAGCGTTACCCGCAAACGCCTCCAACCCCTGCTTGGCAGCGCCGGCTCGGCGCAACAGCCTGCCGGCAGCGATGACCTGTCTCTTTTTACCGGACGCGAGCGCATGGTCATGGAATTGCTGAGCGCCGGGCTTTCCAACAAGGAAATCGGTCGAACGCTCTCGCTTTCAGACAACACCATCAAGTTCCATCTGCGAAACATCTTTACCAAGCTCAATGTTTCGACACGGACGGCGGCGGTGACGGCAGCCCGGCAAAAGGGCATGCTCAATCGCTAACCTACCCGAACGGGTAGGGTCTGTTTATTCACCCACCCATTGTGAAGGCTATCGGGGCCTGAAAAAACGCCTAGTCTGCTTTGGTGCGAACAGATGACGAGGGGCAGATTCGTGATCATCGTCGATCCGGTGACTCAGGAGATAATAGAGGGCAAGCTCGCCGCCACCGTCGACGAGATGGGCGTGGTCATGGCCCGGACCTCGATGAGCCCCGTGATCTATGAGGTGCTGGATTTCGCCTGCGGTCTCCTGACGCGTGAGGGAGAGCTGGTGGCGCAGATGAACGGCATCACCTTGTTCACCGGCACCTTCGGCACGCAGGTCAAATCGCTGATCGCGCTCTATGGTGACGACCTCGAAGACGGCGACATCCTTCTGACGAACGATCCCTATTCCGGCGGCACGCATGCCTGCGACTTCGCCATCGTCAAGCCGATCTTCTTCGATGGCCGGATTCTGGCCTATGCCATCAATGTCGCGCACTATCTCGATGTCGGCGGCTCGGTTCCCGGCTCGCTCGCGCCCGATGCCACCTCGGTTTTTCAGGAGGGATTGCGGCTGCCAGGGATCAAGGTGGTGCGCAACGACCGCTTCTCGGGCGAAGTCCTGCGCATTATCCGCGAGAATGTTCGTCTGCCTGACATCGCCATCGGCGATCTCACGGCCCAGGTGGCAACGGTTCGGGTTGCGGCTCGACGAATGGCCGAGCTCTCGCGGAAATATAGCGTGGACACCGTCGAGGCCGCCTTCGATCACCTGCTTGCGACCAGCGAGAGGCAGGCGCGTGCTGCCATCGCCGCCTTGCCGGACGGGATCTATGAAGCGCAAGACATCATCGACGGCGACGGCGTGACCACCGACCCGATCGAGGTGAGAGTGGCCATTACGATCGCGGGGGATCGGCTGACTGCCGACTTCACCGGCTGCCCGCCAGCGGTTGCGGGGCCGATCAATTGTGCAGCGGGTGCGCTGCAATCGGCTGTGCGCACCATATTCAAGGCATTGGTGGCGCCGCAGGCGCCTTCCAACGAAGGCTGGTTTCGGCCGCTCATCGTCATCGCGCCGCAAGGGTCCGTCTTTACCGCCGAAAAGCCGTCTCCGACGGGTTGGTACTATGAGGGCTCCGTCCACGCCTCCGAGCTTGTCTGGAAAGCGCTTGCGAAGCTGATGCCGGAGCGGTTCTCCGCAGGCTCTTACACGAGCCTCTGCGTCGTTTATATCTCGGGCAAGGATGCTGCCGGCCAGCCCTTCATCCACATCGAGCCGCAACATGGCGGCTGGGGCGCAAGCAAGGACGCCGATGGCGCGAATGCCTTGATCGCACTGACCGATGGTGACACCTACAATTATTCCGTCGAGGTCATCGAGGCGCGGTTCCCTCTGATGGTACGCCGTTATGCGCTCAACATCGAGGGCGGATCGGGCGCGGGTCGCCGTCGCGGCGGTTTCGGCGTCATCCGCGATTATGAGCTTCTCGAGGACGGGTCATCGGCCTATTGCAGCTTCGGGCGGACCGAAACAGCTCCCTGGGGGATCGAGGGAGGCACTTCCGGCTCTGCCAACCTGCTGCAGGTGGAAGATCCTGCCGGTGAGGTCAGGAATTTTGGCCGGGAGCCGCATATTGCGCTTAAGCGCGGCGATCTCGTGCGCATCATAACTGGCGGCGGCGGCGGCTGGGGCGAGGCGCGCTCCCGCGAGGCCGAGCATGTCCGCCGCGATATCGAAGATGGTTACGTGTCGAAGGAGGCGGCGCGGGAGCTGTATGGATTTGACGAGAGGATGACGGGATGATCAGGCTGGCGACGGATGTGGGCGGCACTTTCACCGACCTCGTCGGCTACGACGAGCGGACCGGCGAGATTTTCACCGCCAAAAGCCTGACGACCGTTCAAGACCAGTCCGAAGGCGTGCTTTCCGCTATCGACCTTGCCGAACGGAAGGATGGGCTTTCCACGCGCGACGTCATCTTCTTCGCGCATGGCGGAACGACCGTGATCAACGCGATTACCGAGCGCAAGGGTGTCAAGACGGCGCTCGTCACAACGGCCGGCTTTCGCGACGTGCTGGAAATCGGCCGCGGCAATCGTCCCGATCTCTATAATCTCCAATTCAGAAGCCCGGAGCCCTTCGTGCCGCGCAGCCTTCGCTTCGAGGTGCGCGAGCGCATGGATGCCAAGGGGCGGGTTCTGACGCCGATCGAACTTAGCGACATCGAGCCGATCATCCGCGAATGCCGGGCGCGCAACGTCGAGGCCGTGGCCGTCATCTTTCTCCACAGCTACGTCAATCCCCATCATGAGATTACCTGCGCCAGGGCGCTTGCCGAGGCTCTTCCCGATGTAACGATCTGCGCCAGCCACGAGGTCTCCCGCCAGTGGCGCGAATATGAGCGCTCCAATACCGCCGTGCTCAACGCTTACGTGCAGCCGATCATCAAGCGCTACTTCGCGCGGCTCGAACGCGCTTTGACGGAGCGCGATCTCACTTGCCCCTATTACGCGATGCAATCCAACGGCGGCATTTCGACTTTCGATCAGGCGCAGATGAGTCCGCTGACATTGGTCGAATCCGGCCCGGCCGGCGGCGTTGCGGGTGCTGCGCGCATCGGCGCCGTGCTCGGTCAGTCGGAAGTGCTTTCGCTCGATGTCGGCGGCACGACGGCAAAATGCTCTCTGATCCATGACAGCCGTCCGACGCTGGACAGCGAGTACAAGCTCGAGCATACCCGTATCGTCCCAGGCTATCCCGTCCAGGTGCCAGTGGTCGACATCGTCGAAATTGGTGCGGGCGGCGGTTCCATTGCCCACATCGATGAGCGCGGCGCGCTTCGGGTGGGGCCGGAAAGTGCTGGCTCGACGCCTGGGCCGGCCTGCTACGGACGCGGCGGCGACAAGCCGACGCTCTCAGACGCCTTGCTGACGCTCGGTATTTTCGATCCCGCAAGCTTTGCCGGCGGCCAGATGCAGCTCGACAAGGACAAGGCGGCAGCGGCCATTACGACGGTTGCCAAGCCGCTCGGGCTATCGGTCGAGGATGCGGCGCTCGCCATCGTCGAGATCGCCCATGCCTCGATGATCAATGCGCTGAAGCTCGTGACCGTGCAGCGCGGACACGATCCGCGCGATGCCGCCTTCGTCATTTCCGGCGGTGCGGGGCCGGCGCTGGCCGCTCGCCTCGGACGCGATCTCGGCGTGAAGATGACGGTCGTACCGCCGCATCCCGGCATCTTTTCGGCCTGGGGGATGCTGGCGGCCGAACCCCGCGCCGATTTTCGCGGCACCTGGTTCTCGCCTCTCGAATCGGAGGCCATCAGCAATCTCAAGCGTCGTTTCGACGAATTGAAGCGGGAGGCAGTTACCTATTTCGCCAAGGGAGATGCGGCCGAAATACGCTATGTCTGCCGCGTCGAAGCGCGTTATCGCGGACAGGAGCACGGCGTCTTCGCCCTCTTTGACATGGAGGACAACGCCGAAAGCTTTGCAGAACGCTTCCACGCTGCCCATGAACGTGCCTATACGTTCTGTCTGCCCAATTCGCCGGTCGAGATCACGATGATCCACTTGGAGGCCGTGCTTCACGGCCCAGTCATCGCCATCCCGAAACTCGATGATGCCGGCCGATCGCTGGACACGGCTTTTAAAGGGCATCGAGAAGTCTATTTCGGGGGGACGACCGGTTGGGTGTCCTGCCCCGTCTACGAGCGCACGCGGCTGCCGTCTTCGGAGAAGATCGCCGGCCCTGTTATCATCGAGGAGGCGACCGCAACATTGCTGGTGATTGCCGGGCAGGTACTTGAAGTGAGCGAGGAGGGCTTGCTGCTCATCCGCGAACGCGACGGGAGAAGCGTCTGATATGGCGATCGCGATCAGTCTCGACCATATCGTCAGAAGTTACGAGGCGATGCGCGCCGTCGACGACGTGACGCTCGACATCCGGGCGGGGGAGTTCTTCACGCTGCTCGGCTCGTCCGGTTGCGGCAAGAGCTCGCTCTTGAAGCTGATCGGCGGTTTCGACAAGCCCACTTCGGGCCGTGTGCTTTTCGACGGAAAGGATATGGCTGGTATTCCGGCCAATCGCCGACCGGTCAATACCGTCTTCCAGTCGCTCGGGCTCTTCCCACATATGAATGTCGCGCAGAATGTCGGTTATGGACTGAAGCTGCGCGGGCTCTCGGGAACTGCTCTGAAGGCCAAGGTTGAGGATGCTCTTGAGCTCGTCGAGCTTTCCGGGTTTGCGGATCGCGACGTCAATCTTCTTTCAGGCGGCCAGCGCCAGCGCGTCGCGCTTGCCCGTGCGCTTGTGATGGAGCCGGGCATCCTTCTGCTTGACGAACCTCTGACCGGACTCGACGAGCGGCTGCGCCAGCAGATGCGCGACGAATTTGGACGGCTCCACAAGCGCACCGGCGCAACCTTTATTCTCGTCACCCACAATCAGGACGAAGCCCTCAGCCTTTCCGACCGGATGGCGGTGATGCACAAGGGGCGGATCGAGCAGACCGATGCGCCGGCGCGCTTCTTCGAGGCACCGGCCAATGCCTTCGTGGCGCGCTTTGTCGGCATCGATACGCTTTTGAAGCCTGAAAACATTTCGCTTTCCGGTGGCAAGGCTGTCGCTACGATTGCCGGCCAGCGGGTGAACGTGACCTTTTTCGGGGTAGCACCGCCGTCCGACGCTCTTGTCGCAATCCGACCTGACCGAATTGACTTTGTCCCGACTGCCGAAGAGGCAGCCGAAACAATTGAACTTAAGGTTGTCGAAAGCATCTATCGCGGATTGAGTCATGACGTTACGCTCGCTTTTGCCGACAGCCAGCGTGTGGTGTTAACGACTAGCGCGGATGCAACTCCGCCCTTGCCGGGCGAGAGCGTGCGTGTGCGTCTGAAGCCGGGTGCTGCGCTCCTGATCGATCGTTCCGGAATACCGGCCTTGGCTGGAGGCGACGAGTAGAACCCGAATAGCCGACATAAGCGAAAAATAAGGGAAGGGAATGACACGATGAACAAACGCAATGATCTCGTCTCCTCCGCTTTGAGGAGCAACATGCAGCGCCGTGACATGCTCAAGCTGATGGGTGCGGGTGCGGCCGCGCTGTCTTTTGGCGGATCGGCTGCTACGCCCGCCATGGCCGCTGACGCAACGGTTGCATTCTGGGCCACGGCTACGCTCGACATCGGTGACAAATGGCAGGAATTTGCCCGTCAGAGCGGCGTTTCGCCCGAATTTACCGATAACGGCAACGACGTCGGCCCGGTGGTTGCGCGCCTTGCCGCCGGCAATGCCAACGATCTTTTCGATGTCGGCGGCTTTCAGGGCGGCGCCGAACGGGAGCTTGCCAAGCAGGGGCTGATCGCTCCTTGGGATGTTTCCAAGATCCCGAATTTCGCCGGCATCTGGCAATGGGCCAAGGATATCCCGACCTTGACCTACGAGGGGAAGCAGTACGGCATTCCGACTGTGGTCAACGCCGACTCCATCATCTATCGCCCCGACAAGCTCGGCAAGGTCGACAGTTATGGCGTGATCTTCGATCCCAAGCTCAAAGGCCGGGTGGCGATGGAAGACGCCTGGATCAATAGCGCCATCTTTACGGCCATCTACCTCAAGGGAGCGGAAAACAAGCCGATCAAGGATCCCGGCAACCTTTCCGAATCGGAGCTCGGCCTCGTCATGGAGTTCCTGATCAAGCACAAGAAGGACGGCCAGTTCCGCACCTTCTGGAACGGCTGGGAACAGGGCGTTCAGCTCGTGGCCAATGAGGAAGTCGATGCCATGACCGGCTGGGAGCCGATCGTCTACGAAGGCCGCAAGCGCGGGCTTCAGGTGGAATATGCCGCTCCCGTCGAAGGCTATGAGGGATGGGGCAACAACACGGTGTTGCTCAAGGGTGCGGCAGATCGCGGCAAGGCCGATGTCGCCCACAAGTTCGTCGATGGCCTGCTTGCCGGCCTCTATGGTTGCGAATTGGGCAAGGCGCGCGGCTATCTCGTGCCGACCGACAACAATCTCGCCTATGCCAAGGCTCACCCGGACGAATACAAGGCCGACGATGTCGCCAAGCTCGCCGACCATGTGAAGGCCAAGTTCTCCGGAAAGGTCTACTGGCAGAATTGCCGCCCGGACAATTTCCAACTCTACGAGGAGTGGTGGCAGAAGCTGCGCAACGCCTGATGTAACGCGATGGACCGGGGCTGGCGCATCTGTCCAGGGACAGGCCGGCCCCGAGCCGATGGGATCAACGCCGATTGAAGCGGAACCAGACCATGAAGACATCAGTTCCATTGCTGGCTGCTCCGCTCGCGGCGATCCTCGTGTTCGGCCTTGCGCCGTTGGTTCTCGTCGTGGTGTGGAGTTTCTGCGCCTGGGATCCGGCGACCTATTGGATCAAGCCCGAATTCAGTCTCGCCGCCTACGGCGCCATTCTGGAGGCCGGGCGCTGGAGCGTGTTCCTGTCCACGCTCGGCAAGGCGTTTCTGACGGCTGCCATTTGCCTCGTGATCGCCTATCCCACGGCTTACGCGATGCATTTTCTCGCCGGCCGCACGTCGTCGGTCGTGCTCGCGGCTCTCTTGACCATCCCGTTCTTTACCTCCTATCTCATCCGCTCCTTCTCCTGGCGGTTGCTGCTTGGCCGCACAGGCGTCATCAACACGCTTCTCCAGCAAGCCGGGATCACCGACGCCCCGCTCGATTGGTTGCTGTTCAGCGATTTCGCCGTGATCGTCGGGCTCGTCGCCTCGTATCTGCCGTTCGCAACCTTCCCCGTTCTGCTCTCGATGCGCCGCGTCGATCCGATCGTGCTGGCGGCTTCGCGCGATCTTGGCGCCGGCTTCTGGACGATGGCGCGCACCGTCTTGCTGCCGCTGACCTATTCGGGCGTTTTCGCGGGATTCCTGTTCGTTTTCGTCATGGTTGCCGGCTCCTCGACGGAGGTGCAGATGCTCGGCGGCGCCGGCGCATCGATCGTTTCCGTGATGATCAACGACGTCATGCGGGTCGCCAACTTCCCGCTCGCCTTTGCGATTTCGACGCTCATGCTCGTTATCGTCTTCGGTTTGGTGCTGATCGGAGATGCCATATTCGGCCTCTCCTCCCTGTTCGAGGATCGCAGCCAATGATCGTCCGGGAAGGAACGAGCCCACGCATCATCATCTGGACGCTGACCGTCGTCGGCCTTGCGATGATCTATGCGCCGCCGCTCTATCTCCTCGGCGTTTCGTTCAATCCGTCCTTGCAGCCCGGATTGCCGCACTTCGCTGATCTGACCTTGAAATGGTATATCGCTTTGGGAGGAGAAAGCGCGCTCATTGCCGCGCTCGTCCAATCGCTCATCATTGCGTTTGCGACGGCTGTGATCGCGACGGTGTTGTCGCTCGGGGCTGCTCTCGCATACCGCGAACTTCACCGCAGCCGAAGCCTATGGTTTCTGACCATGCTTTTGCCGATGTTCGTGCCGGGTGTCATCCAGGGGCTGGCGCTCTCGACGGTTATTAGCCGGGTTGGCGTCAAGGCCTCGGCCTTGACCGTCATTGCCGGCCATCTGCTATGGGCGATGCCCTTCGCCTTCATCGTGATTTTGACGAGCTTTGCTGCTGTCAAAAGGACCTATCTGATGGCGGCGGACGATCTCGGCGCCAGCCGTTTCAGACAGTTCTGCGATATTACCCTGCCACTCATCCGGCCGGGCCTCATCAGCGCTTTCATCTTTTCGTTCCTGCTGTCGCTCAACGAGTTTACGCGCGCCTTCTATCTGGCAGGCCGGCAGAACACGTTGCCGGTGGTGTTGTTCGGCAAGATGAATGCCGGCGCCTCGCCGACGATTTATGCGATGTCGGGCGCAATCTTTCTTGTTTCCAGCGTTTGCGTGGTGGCCGTGGCCCTGCGCGCGCTGCTCATGCAACGCCGAGCGGGGTGATCGATATGCGAATAAGACTGCAAAGCTGCAAGTTCCGTCGGCCCCCAATCCTCCATGAACGGGAGTATAAAGGATGAAGCGAGAGTCCAGATTGATGGCGCTGATCCGTGCGGGAAAACGGCAGGAAGCGTTTGATATGGTCGAACGCCTGAAGGCGGCGGCGCAATTGCTGCCCACTGCGATCAAGGTGGATCGGACAGGCGCCGTCAGCTACTACAAGGGCAATCGCCGCTTTGTGAAGAATACGCAAGGCGGCTGGGATCTGGTGCCGAAGAAGAAATAGATCGTTCTCATGCCGGCATCCGGGTGCTCACCCGATATGCCATCGGCCTGTGATGCGTCGCGCGAGCTGTATCGTCGAGGCCGCACGGTATCCTGACCATCCCTGTCAGGGCCAATTACAACCGGAACGTCCAAATCGCCAATCGAGTGGCGGCGCTCTTCTTTCTTACTCTGCCTCATAGCCTTGCGCGGGTGCATATCGCCCCTTGCCTTCAAGACATCCGTGGAGGGTCGCCCCCTATTATTTCGATGCGGCCAAGCGCCGGTGGAGCAACCTATGAGCGGAGAAAGTTCCCCAGCTGCGGGGCCTTTGATCTCAGCGACTTATTGGCCGGTATAAAAGATCGGATTCTCTCGGAAAATGCGGCCAAGTCATTGCGACGACACCATTTTTATCAATCAAACCAACGTCCTTTAGATGTAAAAACATTAGAAAATAGTATATTTAGAAATATAAAATTAACATCCGCAATCTAAGGTTTCCTCGATCGTCATCATCACGGATGAGCAGTCGATTGGAGGAGACAGGATCATGGCTCGTGTTTCTGATTTCAATAGGGCAGAAGGGGGCGCGGCCGCAGTCGAGTTTGCCCTCATCGCGCCGCTCTTTGTCCTTCTGCTCCTAACGCTCGTTGCCTTTGCCATCTATCTCACTGCCGCCCATTCCCTGCAGCAGCTTACGGCCGACGCTGCACGCACCGCGATCGCAGGTATTTCTTCGAGTGAGCGGACGCAACTCGTTCAGGATTACGTCAATCGCTCGACGATCAACGACGCATTCCTGACGAAGGACAAGCTGACCGTCACGGTCGCGACCGACCCGACCAATGCGAACCAGTTTACCGTCAGCGCCAGCTACGATGCCTCCGCCCTCCCGATCTGGAATCTCTACACCTTCGCCATGCCCGATCAGACCATCCGCCGCTATTCCACGATCAGGATCGGGGGAATGTAATGAAAGAATTTCTCAGGCGGCTCGCCTTTTGCCGCGACCGGAGGGGAAATGTTGCCATCACAACGGCGCTTGTCTCGCCCCTGATCCTTTATTGCCTTGGTCTCGGTATCGACTACGGCATGATGACGCTGCAGCAGCAGCGCCTGCAGCAGCTCAGCGACATCGGCGCAATCACGGCCGCTTCCGATATTACGAACGCCAATACCGCGCTTCTTAACAATCTCCAGTCCAACGGAACGACTGCAGCTCTTGCTTCGGGCACCAGCTATCTGACGTCCAACGGGACCATTTCGACGGCTTCGGCCAATTCAGGTCAATATGAAACGCTCGCCAACATGGTTCTCGGAACCTACACGGCTGACGCATCGATCGCGCCCCAGAGCCGCTTTTCTTCATCAGGAAGCGCCCCCTATGATTCCGTCAGAGTGACGCTCACGCAACAGGCCGTGATGCCCTTCGCTTCCGCCTTTGCCACAGCGCCGACGCTAAGCGCCACAGGCACCGCCTCCAGCGAGCGTTTGGCAGCGTTTTCCATTGGATCACGGCTCGCCAGTCTCAATGGCGGCATTCTGAACCAGCTCCTGGGTTCTCTTCTAGGAACGCAGATATCTCTGAATCTCGTCGATTATCAGTCGCTCATCTCTGCGAACGTAAACCTCCTGAGCTACCTCAATCTTCTGGCGACCGATCTCAATCTCACGGCGGGCAGCTACAACGATCTCCTGGCGACCGATGTCCCCTACGACAAGCTTCTAGGTGCGCTCGGCAAGTCAACCAACTTGTCGCCCGCGGTCATTCGCATTATCAACAGCTTGGGCAAATCGCTCGGCACGACGAAGCTCACCGTCAAGCTCCAGGATATCTTGAACCTCGGCCCCGAGGGCAAAAATATCATCGGCACAGGACCGAACCTGACCTCCAATATCAGCCTGATGAGCTTCCTCTCCCTGACCGCAATGGCGGCCAATCAGCAAAAGCAGATTGCTGTCGATCTCGGGGTTGCACTGCCCAGTCTTGCCACGGCCAAATTGACGCTGGCGATCGGCGAGATGGCACAGCAGACACCGTCCGCTGCGGTCGGCGCGCCGGGCACCACCATCCGTACGCCGCAGGTGCGTGCCGCCATCGAAGTTTCGGTGACGGGATTGTCTGCGATCGCGGGGCTGAAGCTCCGGGTGCCGCTCTATGTTGAGGTTGCTCCCGCCGAGGCCAGGCTGGCTTCGATCACCTGTGTGGGTGGAAATATGCCCAATGCGGTCGTCGGCGTTGATGCCGTGCCTGGCGTCGCCGAGATAGCGCTGGGAGACGTGGATACCTCCGCCTTCGTCAATTTCGGCACTAAACCGCGGGTCACGCAGGCAGCCATCATCGATTCCCTGCTGCTGAGGGTCCTTGCAAGCGCCCAGATCGACATCGCCAACATGAGCCCCACGCGGCTGACCTATCAGCCCTCGGAAATCTCGGCCGGTACGATCAAAACGGTCTCGACCAGGGATATCACGACATCCCTGGTCCAGTCCCTCTTGAAGAACGCCAACATCAGCATCCAGCTGCTCATCCTGACGATCGGGACGCCGAGCGGGGTACTGTCGGGAGTTGCTGACACGCTTTCCGCCGTCACTGCGCCCCTCGACCAGCTCCTCTACAACCTGCTGGGGCTCCTCGGCATCGGCATCGGGCAGGCCGATATACAAGTCACCGATGCCCGCTGCATGCAGCCGGTCCTCGTACAGTAATCGCGGAATTCAGGGATATACCCAGTCATGGCCGTGAGTCTGCGCTGCTGCCGGAGCCAAGTTCGGATGCACTCTGAGGCAGCACCTCCGGGCAGGCCATGATCGGTTGATTCTTAACCGAAAACCTTGCTCTTCGGATTTTGCGCCTCCATGTGAGCCGGCCAGGTGCATTCTTCCATTGTCGGCAGATGCGGCCTTTTAGACAGCCTTAAGACAGCCAGCGGTATAGCGAACAGGCCCAGAGATTGTCGATCTAGCCTCGCGCAAGGTCTGGTTGCGATTGTGTGCATCGGGGCTAGTGTTGGTGAATTGCGCGCTGTGGGGGCGATCCATGATTTCAACGTATCTCGGCTACGTGACTGCGACAAAGGACATGGCGACAACGCTTGCGCGTGTCGCCAAGCAGGCCAGCGTCAAAAGTGACCAGCAGTATTACGATACTCACATCGGCAAGATCAAAAACGTCGACGAATTCCTCGCCGATCAAAAGCTATACAGCTATGCGATGAAGGCCTACGGCCTCGAGGACATGACCTACGCCAAAGCCTTCATGAAGAAGGTGCTGACGAGCGATCTCAGCAACAGCAGCAGCTTTGCAAACAAGCTCAACGACAATCGCTATCGGCAATTCGCGGCTGCCTTCAATTTCACCGCCAATTCCACCAAGCCAGCGGCTCAAAGCGACGCGCAGAAGAACGATACCATCGGTCTTTACGAGCGGTCTTTCGCCAACGAAGCGACGTTGGCGAAGAAGGAGAGCGCATTTTACAGCTCGTGGATCGACAAGGCGACGAATGTCGATGATATCGTCAACAGTACCAGGATGCGGGATTATGTGCTTACCGCTCATGGTCTCGATGCGACCCATATATCGAAGAGCTTCCTGAAGTCTGTTCTGACCAGCGATCTCAATGATCCCAACAGCTTCGTCAATACAGCGAGCAATTTCTCGTCGACTTCGGCCCAGGCAACATACAAGCTGATCGCCTCGGAATTCGGCTTCAAGCCGGATGGCACGCTTTCCGGCGCCACCGCCCAAACGGCACAGCAGAAAGAGGCGCTGATATCCCGCTACGATAACACGGTGCCGACCCTGACCACCTTGGCTTCGGCGACCAGCAACGACCAGTATTATCACCAGCAGATTGGGAAGGTCCGATCGGCTGATGACATCACCGGCGATAACAGACTGTTCTCCTACGTAAAGAGCGCTTTCGGGGTGAATTCGAAAGTCACGGCCAAGCAATTCAGCCTGGCCGTTTCCGACAAAAACTATGCGTTCGTGACCGGAATGACTGAAATGGTTTCCGCGTTCAATTTTTCGCCGGACGGATCGCTTCCCGCCGGCCAGCCGGCGCAGACGGACGCCAGCATCAAGACGACCTCCGATAAATACATGGCGCACTATGCGGATGCCCGGCAGACCTTGTTCAAGGACGCCGAAACCCACTACGCCGCGGTGGTCGGCAAGATAAAGACGATCAACGACTTCTTCGCCGCCAACGACTTTCAGTCCAAAGATCTTCCGACTGTGCAGGAGATGGCGCTTCGGGCCTACGGGATAGACAAGAACGAATTGTCGAGAGAGCAGCTGCGAAAGATACTGGAGAGCGATCCATACGACAGCAAGAGCTATGTCGGATCCCTCAAGGACCAGAGATTTGTCGATCTCGCGAAGGCGTTTAATTTCGACAGCAAAGGCCATCTTCGCCCGGCTGTCGAGGCTCTGCCACTCGCCTCGATGAACAGCTTCGTATCGGCCTATTCCAAGGCAAAGACCTTCGGATTGACGGGCCAGATGCGGGAAAAGGCCGTCAAGGATGTGAAGGACGCGGCCAACAATTTCATCAAGTCGATCGGCAAGGTCAAGAGCGTCGACGATCTTCTGGCGGACAAGAAGCTGACGGATTTCATCCTCGTCGCCAACAACATCGATCCCAAGACAGTCGACAAGAACACACTGAAGAAGGCTTTCACCTCCGATCCGGAGGATGCGAAGGGATTCCTGAACTCGCCGGCCGGTCAGAAGTTCAAGGCGATGGTCAGTGTCTTCAATTTCGACTCCAAGGGGAATCTGACCAACTCCAAGATATCGACGAGCCAAAACAAGGGCACGCGTCTTGCCACGGACGATCTTTATCTCCATCAAAGCCTGGAATCTCAGCAGGGTGCTTCCAACGACGGCATCCGGCTGGCGCTCTACTTCCAGCGAAAGGCGCCGCAGGTCAATTCCGTCTACGATATCATGGCGGATCCAGCGCTCTACAATGTGATCAAAACCACATTCTCCTTGCCGTCCGCCATGTCCAATATGGACGTGACCCGTCAGGCCAAAATGCTGGAAAAGCTGTTTCCGGTGAAGGATTTGCATGATCCCGCCAAGGTCAACAACCTGCTCAAGCGCTTCTCCGCCGTTTACGATGCGGCAAATGGCGTGAACACGAATTCGCCGGGATCGGCGATCCTGACAGGCGGGTCCAATATCGGTATGAGTGCGGACTTGCTGCTGTCGATCGCCCAGCTCAGGTCGCGATAACGGCCTTGTCCAGACGCGGTGCCGCGGCGAGGCGACGGTGCCCATCGTGTTTCCGGCGGCGAACGAAGCATAGTGCCACGAGTTGAGGAGACTTCCGCGGCCCCTATTCCGACGGGGGAGCTTGTCGAGCCCGGCACACCGTCGCAAAAGGGATCAGCGCCGCGGGAAACCCAATGGCGCTGACGATCTGTTTGCAGATCTATCGGCCTACGAATGTGCCCTTTCCGGCTCCATCCTTCCATATTGCCGTATCAGCTCGGCAAGCCGGTCGTGAGAAATGGCCTGGATTCGGAATCGATCATGCGGCGTGCCACCCATATCCTCGGCCGCCAGCATCGCGTTGACAACGGCCTCTTCGACGCTGTCGACGGCTGCCATATAGACGGGGTCGAGGGGTTCGTCATTGACGATCTGCAGGGGCAGATGCCCGTTGGCCTTGTGCGCCATCGGATGTGCATTGGCGGTCGAGAACGCCAGGAAGATGTCGCCGGAATTGTTGCCGCCCGGCGTACCGTTGCGGCCGATGCCGATGGCGGCACGCCGTGCTAGCCGTTTCAGCTGGTGCGGCGCCAGCGGCAAGTCGGTGGCGATGACGACGATGATCGAACCGCGCTCCTGAAGCTGGCTCTGCGGGGTGCCATCCCGCATGTGCCGACCGACCGGCACGCCCGATATCGTCAGCCAGTCGCGCTGGCCATGATTGGCCTGTACCAGCGTGCCGATCGTGTAGCTGCGTCCATCGAACTCGAGGATGCGGGAGGACGTGCCCGTTCCACCCTTGAAGCCGTAGGTAATCATGCCGGTGCCGCCGCCGCAATTGCCTTCCTGCACCGGGCCGGCCGCAACGCTATCAAGCGCGGCGCGCACATCGGCCTCGCTGACGTGCATTCCATTGATATCGTTCAGCGCGCCGTCATAGGTCTCGGCGATGACAGGCATGATCCAGAGGAAGTCGTCTGTCTGGTAGGTCGAGGCATAGTGGTCGATCATCCATTTGACGGTGGCGTGGTGTGCCATGCCGACGCCATGGGTATTGGTGATGACGACAGGGCCGAGAAAATAGCCGCCGTCCTCGATCCAGTGCGTGCCGGTCATCTCGCCATTGCCGTTGAAGCGATGGACGCCGGCGTAGACGGGGACGGGTGTCTCCGAGTGCATATGCGGCAGGATGGCGGTCACCCCGGTGCGCGTCGGGCGCGGGCGGCCGGGACGCGGCTCGTCCTCGATGATGGTGCGGAAGCCGACGCCGATGCCGGCCACGTCCGTGATGGCATTGTTTGCGCCGGTGTGGCCGGTAAAGGGCAGGCCAAGCTGGCGGCCGCGTGGTCTGCGGGGGTTTGTTTTTATGGTCATGTCATTTCTGCCGGGAGCGAAGATAAAGGCCAAGCGAGGCCACGAGGAAGGAGAAGGTCAGCATCATCACCGCGATTGCATTGATCTCGGGTTTGATGCCGCGACGGAGCATGGCGAAGATGAACATCGGCAGTGTCGTGACGTCGACGCCGGCGATGAAGTAGGTGATCACCAGGTCATCCATCGAGATGATGAAGGCAAGCAGCGCCCCGCCGAGGATGCCCGGCATGAGCTGTGGCAGCACCACGCGGCGGAACGTCATCCACTCGTTGGCGCCAAGATCGGCCGAAGCATTTTCCAGCGTCCGATCCATGCCTGCCAGTCGTGCCGAGACGACGATAAAGACATAGGAGATCAGGAAGGTGCATTGGCCGATAATGATGGTCATCAGGCCGAGCTTTATGCCGGCGCTGACGAAGAAGATCAGAAGCGCGATGCCGAGAACGATGTCGGGCATCAGCATCGGCATGAACATGGCGACCTGATAGAAGCGCTTGCCGAGAAAATTGAACCGGTGGAGCGCAATTGCCATGGCAGTCCCGAGCACGGTCGAGATCGCCGTGGTGGAGATAGCGATCTTCAGGCTGTTGAAGACGGCAGCAATCAGCTGATCGGTCGATTCGATATAGAGAGCGCTCTCGGAAGAGGCCGTCTTGAAGCCGAAGACCTTAGCGTACCAGTCCGTGGTGAAGCCACTCCAGCTCATCATGTTGACCGGGTTCGAATTGAACGAATAGACGGCGATCAGGACGAGCGGAATATAGATGAAGGCGAAGAACAGCATCGTGTAAAGTGCCAGTCCGCCGTTGAAGAGGGTGCGTGCGATCTTCATGAATCCCTCCTCATACCGTCAGTGCTGCGGTCGCGTTGCGGCGGCCGGAGACGATAACATAGGCGACGAGCAGCACCAGCATCACGGCCATGACCATCATGGCGAGCGCCGAGCCGAACGGCCAGTTGCGGGCGGAAAGGAACTGCGCTTCGATGAGGCTGCCGAGCATCATCACCTTGGCGCCGCCCAACACGGCCGGCACGACGAAATTGCCGAGCGCGGGGATGAAGACGATGACGGAGCCGCCAATGATCCCCGGCGTGGTGAGTGGCAGGACGATACGGAAGAAGGTCCGGATCGGGCCGGCGCCGAGATCGAGCGATGCTTGAATGAGCCGCCAGTCGAGCTTCTCGATGCTGGCATAGACCGGCATGAACATGAACGGAATGAAGACATAGACCATGCCGAGTATGATCGCGCCGTCTGTATAGATCATCTCCAGCGGCGTCGAGATCACGCCCGTCGCTATCAGTGCGTTATTGATCAGTCCCGTCGGGCGCAAGATCATCACCCAGACGAAGAGCCGCACGATCAGGCTGGAGAAGAACGGCAGAGTGATCAGGAAGAGGCAGAAGCTCTTCCATTTATCCGGTAGCCGGCTAACATAGAAGGCCGCCGGGTAGCAGACGACAAGCGTCGCCACCACCGTCATGGCCGCGATCCTCAGCGAGCGAAGGAAGATGCCGATATAGACCGGGTCGTATTCCTCGAATTCCGGATTGGCGAAGCCGAGGATGCGGCCGAAATTATCGGGATAGAAGCTCCATTCGACGCCGCCATAAAGGCCCGGCGCCAGGAAGCTCGTTACCACCATGATGCCGAGCGGAACGATAAAGAAGATCAAGAGGAAGAGCGTGACCGGCCCGAGCAGCAGCCCGAGCTGGAAACGCTGGCGCGCAGCAATGGTCATCAGGCTTCCCCTCTCGCGGCGATCAGGTGGACGCTGGCCGGATCGTAGTGCCAGCGTGCGGATTGGCCTGCAGCAAGTAGGCCGACCGCTGCGCGCTGGGCGGCTGGAACATGGGCCAGAAGCTTGCGGCCGCCTGCCGTTCTGCCGAAGACTTCGAAGGACGAGCCGACATAGACAATCTGCTCCACAGTGACGTCGATGGCCGGGCAAGTGCTGGTAGAGGTGGCCAGGAAGAAATTCTCCGGGCGGATCAGCGCGACTGCCGGTTGCTTATCCGCAATTGCCACATTCGGTGCGTGCCTGATCGCGGTGCCTTCGCCGGTGACGAAATCCTGGCCGTCGCTGCGCCCTTCGAACAGGTTGCTTGCACCGATGAAGCTTGCGACGAAAGTGTTGGCGGGGTGGTCGTAGATCTGTCGCGGCGAGTCGAGCTGCTGGATCCGACCGCCGTTGAGCACCGCAACGCGGTCGGACATCGTCAGGGCTTCCTGCTGGTCATGCGTCACGAAGATGAAGGTGATGCCTAGCTCGTGCTGTAGGTTTTTCAGCTCGAGCTGCATGGCTTCGCGCAGGTGACGGTCGAGGGCCGAAAGCGGTTCATCGAGCAGCAGCACCTTGGGGCGCGCCACGATGGCGCGGGCAAGCGCCACGCGCTGTTGCTGGCCGCCCGACAATTGCCGCGGCAGACGGCTTTCCATGTCTTCCAGGCCGACCATCTTCAGCACCGCGCGGACCCGCTCGATCCGTTCGGCCTTGCCGACGCCGGCGGCCTCCAGGGCATAGCCGATATTCTCGCCGACGCTCATGTGCGGGAAAAGCGCGTAGTTCTGGAAGACGGTGTTGACCGGGCGACGATACGGCGGCCGATCCGTCATGTCTTCTCCGTCAATCACGATGCGGCCGGCATCAAGCTCGGCGAAGCCGCTGATCGCCTGCAGCAGCGTGGTCTTGCCGCAGCCGGATGGTCCCAGAAGTGTGATGAACTCATTACGGCCGATTTCAAGATCGATACCGTCAAGCGCTTTGACCTGCCGACCCTCGGGAGTCGGAAAGGCCTTTGCGGCTGAGACCAGCCGCACGATTGCATCTCGCATGCTTCGTTCCCCGAAATGTTATTAAATTAACTCTTGCGCGATTTCGATATGTTGATATCATTTTTCTGTCGAAGTCAACGGCCTCAACGCGGTCGGTTACAGCTTCCACAGAGGCCGAGCCTGGCGCGCCGAGGGGATAATAATCCTATCAAGGGGAACCAAAATGACGATTTTGAAAGGCGTGTTCAGACGCCTGGGTCTTGTTGCGCTTACGGCGTTGCTGCCGACTGCGGTTCTTGCCGACGAGCTCAATATTTATAACTGGGGCGAATACATCAATCCGGCCGTGCTCCAGAAGTTCGAGGAGGAAAGCAAGATCAAGGTCAATCTGTCGACCTACTCCTCCAACGAGGAAATGCTTGCCAAGATCCAGGGTGGCGCCACCGGCTACGACATCGTTTTCCCGTCGGTGCACATGCAGGAGATCATGGCCAAGCTCAATCTTCTGGAGAAGACCGACATCAATACCTATGAGGGTTTCAAGAACATCGATCCCAAGTTCCTGCGTGCCAAGAGCGATCCGAAGGGCGAGTATTGCCTGCCTTACGCCTTCGGCACGGTCGGCATTCTCTACAACCGCCGCGTCCTCGGCAAGGATATCACCGGCTGGAAGGATCTGGTCGCAACGGTGAAGGCCAAGCACCTGAAGTTCACGTTGCTCGACGATATGCGTGAAGTGCTCGGGGTCGGCCTGATCCTCAACGGTCACTCCGTCAATTCGACCAAGTCGGAAGACCTTCAGCAGGCGGCCGATACGGTCATCGACATGAAGCCCTATGTTGCAGCTTTCACCTATGACTCGCGCCCGATGGTGGAGTCCGGCGACATTGCCGCTGCCCACTTCTTCGTCGGTTCGATGATCAACGTCTTCGGCAATCCGAAGGACCTCGGCTACGTCATTCCGGAAGAAGGCGCGACCATGTATCAGGAAGATATGTGCGTGCTGAAAACGGCTCCCAACAAGGCGAACGCGATCAAGTTCCTGCAATTCTATACCCGTCCGGAAGTCCCTGCACTGAATGTCGCGCAGCAGACGAACGGCACCCCCAATGTGCCGGCTCGCCAATTGACGCCGGAAAACATCAAGAATAGCAAGGAAATCAATCCGACTGACGAAACCATGAAGCGTCTGCAGATCTTTGAGAATCTGGGACCGGGGCTCCGTCAATTCGATCGCGTATGGACGAAAGTCAAGACAGCGCAGTAATGTCAGGATGCGATACTCCGCCCGGTTCCGGGCGGAGCTTCAGCGGAGGGAAGATTGTCGAAGGATCTATTGAAGCTTGTGCAGAGCGCGGAAATGCGCAAGTCGAAATCCGACAAGCTGATAGCCAGCTATATCGAGCGCAACATCGCAGAACTTCCCTTCGAGACAGCGAAATCCATTGCGGCCAGGTTGGAGATCTCGCAGATGACCGTCGGTCGTTATCTGCGGCGGCTCGGCTTCGATGGTCTCGATGAGCTCAAGGCGGCCCTGCGCCGCGGCAGCCGCTCCAATCCCGCCTGGCAGATCAAAGGCTCCCTGGATCGTTTCCAGGAGGACCTGCGCGACGGCAAATTTCTCGCCGGGTTGCTGCAGCAGCAGGTCGAAAATCTCGGCTTGATCTATGAGCTGACGACCGCGCCGCAATGGCAGCAGACCATCGATGCGCTGATCTCGGCCAGCGAAGTCTATGTTGCCGCCTACCAGAACGTCCGTGGCATCGCCCAGTATTTCGCCGCCCAGCTCTCCTATACAAGGTCGCGCGTCGCTTTCATGGACGGGTTGAACGGCACCTATGCCGAATTGCTCGACGGCGCCGTCGAGGGCCGCGTGCTCTTCCTTCACGATGTTCG
Source organism: Martinezella miluonensis (assembly GCF_900094545.1). Lineage (GTDB taxonomy): Bacteria > Pseudomonadota > Alphaproteobacteria > Rhizobiales > Rhizobiaceae > Rhizobium > Rhizobium miluonense. The sequence goes on along the minus strand of NZ_FMAH01000002.1, from coordinate 278,864 downwards.
CCGCTTCGCCGCCAAGGCGAGACCGCTCGCCGAGGAGGCACGCCGCGCTGGCGTGAAGGTCATTCTGCTGACGGATGAATTCTGCCCCTGGGCGAAAGAGGTGTCGGATATCTCGCTCGTCATACCCGGCTCGCACGGTCCGCTCTGGGATGGAGCGGCGACCATGACCGCCGTGATGGATCTTCTTCTCGCCAACATCATCGTCGTTCTGAGCGGCAAGGTGGGTGAGCGTGTCGAATTGCTGACCCGTCTGCAGGATGTGTTTGGCGATTTCGAAAGCTGACCACCGGCTCCGAATGTCTTGCTCTCGTCGCGAACGGCGACGTAGTTTGAGCGCCTGCACTGCTTTGATCTGAGCGATGGACCCAAGGACTTTGCTTTCCCGTGTCTTTCTCCTGGCCTGTGCGCTTGCCATGGGCATCAATTTGGCCTTGGCTCAAGCGCGTGCCGCGCCCGAAGCGATTTTGCCTGTCCTTCCGACCACGGCGCAACTGCAGCAGGCCATGGATCGCGTGAAACCCGGCGCTCCCCGAATCCGCGAGCTTCTTGGCTGTGTTCCCGCTTTCGGTCAGCCGGAGACCGTTCGCCTCTGCGCGACGATGGCCGAAGGGCGCGACTTCGTCGATAGCCTGCCATTCAGGTTCGACAACGGACGATGGGACGTCGTTCTGGATCAAACCGGAGCACCGCCGACAATCGAGGGGGCATGCGCACCCCTTGATATTGCCCAGGCTGCCTTTCGAAAATTGCGCGGGGATGCGGGGTTGAACGTCATCGGAGAGGTTGACGATGGCGAGGGTCTTTTCACGGACGAGCGGGGCATGCTTCGCGACAAGAAAGGGCTATACCGCTTGATGTGCCGCTATGAGGTCGTCACCGGCTTTGGTAACAAGTACCTTATCATCACCTATGTCTGGCACGATGGGTCGCACTATGTCGTCGATCCGGACATCGAAGCTTGGCCGGACGACTGACGGCGGTGGTGGCCGCCCGATACCGAGCCACCCCGCCGCTCATTGTCAGCTTAGCGAGATACCAAAATCATGCGATTTCGAGGGCCGCTGCCAGGTCGGCGATCAGGTCGTCTGGATGCTCTATCCCGATCGACAGGCGGATCGTCGATTCCAGCACGCCGATGCGGTGGCGAACATCTATCGGTACGCCGGAATGCGTTGTCGTCGCGGGATGGGAGGCCAGCGATTCCGTACCGCCCAGGCTGACGGCCAGCTTGAAGATCTGCAGTGCGTTCAGGAACCGGAACGAAGCCGGCTGGCCGCCCCTGATGTCGAAGGAGAAGGTGGAGCCCGCCCCGCTGCACTGTTTGGCGAAAGTCCGGCCGGCCGCCGATGCCGGATCCGCATAGGCGAGATAGTGAATTTGCTCGACCTTAGGATGGTCACGCAGGAAATCGGCGACAGCTCGAGCGTTGCTGTTTGCCCGCTCCATGCGGATCTGCAGCGTTTCCAGCGAGCGGCCGAGCATCCAGCAGGAATGTGGATCGAGCTGCGTGCCGATCGCGCCGCGCAGCGCCTTGACCTGTTTCATAACAGCTTTGGAGCCGAGTGCAGCGCCGGCGATCAGGTCGGAATGGCCGCCGACATATTTGGTCAGAGAATAGAGGGAAATATCGGCACCGTGCTCGATCGGCCGCTGGAAGACCGGCCCCAGCAAGGTGTTGTCGCAGGCGACAATCGGCGTGTGGCCTTGCTTTTCGCCGATGGCATCGGCAACGCGGCGGATCATGGCGATGTCGACGAGGCTATTCGTCGGATTGGCGGGCGTTTCCACGAGAATGAGCGAGACGCGGCCCTTGGCCATCGCGTCCTCCGCGCTCGCCGCTACCGAGGCTTCGTTGACACCATCTGCGAAACCGACTGCGGAAACGCCGAGATTGAGGAACGTCTTGGCAATCAGCGTTTCCGTGCCGCCATAAAGCGGCTGCGAATGCAGGATCGCATCATCAGGTCGAACGAAGGCGAGCAGGGTTGTGGCAATTGCCGACATGCCCGAAGAGAACAGTGCGCAGCTCTCCGTTCGCTCGTAAACGGCAAGGCGATCTTCGACGATTTCGCTGTTCGGGTGGTTGAAGCGCGAATAGACGAGACCGACGCCTGTGCCCTTCGGCGGCTCGTTTCGGCCGGATATGTAGTTGAAGAAATCGCGCCCATCCTCGGCCGATTTGAAGACGAAAGTGGAGGTCAGGAAAACGGGTGGCTTGACCGCGCCCTCGGAGAGTTCCGGGTCGTAGCCATAGTTCAGCATCTGGGTTTCGGGGTGAAGGGCGTGATTACCGATATGCGTTTTCGAGGGATGCGGCGCAGTCATGACGGTCTCCTCAGCCGACGACACGAACATTAGATTCGCATCATATCATTAGTTGAGGTGATTGCGCGCCATAGTCTTTGCGCCGGCGGCGAGCCGCCCGAGGCGGGCTCGCCTTGTCGATTTCCTCAGTAGATTTCCGGTACGTACATTTCCGGCGGCACCGGTGTGCGGTGGTAGTCGGCGTTGCGCATGCGCTCCGGCAGGATGATCTCCGGCTTCGGCACGGCTTCATAGGGGATCTGCTTCAGGAGATGGGCGATACAGTTAAGGCGCGCCCTCTTCTTGTCGACGGCATGGACGACCCACCAAGGCGCTTCGGGAATATGCGTGCGTTCCAGCATTTCTTCCTTGGCCTTGGTGTATTCTTCCCAATGCACGCGGCTCTGCAGGTCCATCGGTGACAGTTTCCACTGTTTCAGCGGATCCTGGATGCGCATGCTGAAGCGGAACTCCTGCTCTTCATCGGTAATGGAGAACCAGTACTTGATCAGGATGATGCCGGAACGCACCAGCATGCGTTCGAAATCCGGCACCGAGCGGAAGAATTCTTCCAGCTCCTCCGACGAGCAGAAGCCCATGACGCGCTCGACGCCGGCGCGATTGTACCAGCTGCGGTCGAACAGCACCATTTCGCCGGCGGTGGGCAAATGGGCCGTATAGCGCTGGAAATACCATTGATGCTGTTCGCGCTCGGTCGGTGCCGGCAGCGCGACCACGCGGCAGACGCGCGGATTGAGACGCTGGGTGACGCGCTTGATGGCGCCGCCCTTACCGGCGGAATCGCGGCCCTCGAACAACACCACGACTTTAAGCTTCTTGTACTGTACCCAGTCCTGCAGGCGCACCAGCTCATGCTGAAGGCGGAAGAGTTCGCGGAAATAGAGCCGGCGGTCCAGCGTTGCCTCGCCCTCGCTGATAAGGCCTTCGGCGACCAGCTCATCCAAGCGATCTTCCTCGAGCTGCATCTCAAGCTCTTCGTCGAAGCTGTCGACGATCTCGTCCTTGATGCAGCTGAGCGGGTCCAGGGTTTCGTCGGTCATTGCGCGCCTCCTGCTCTGTTTCATATTGATTCTGCTGCGGCCTGCGACCGCAAAGGGCCGTACGTTCTGCGAACATGCGCCGGCTATCTCTCGGTATTATTCTGCGGTCCAGCCGCCGTCGACGGAAAGCGTCGTGCCCGTAATCTGCTTGGCGGCGTCGCCGCACAGGAACACGGCGATGGCGGCGACTTCGTCGACGGTCACGAATTCCTTCGTTGGCTGGGCGGCCAGCAGCACGTCGTGCTTGACCTGCTCTTCCGTCATGTTGCGTGCCTTCATGGTCTCGGGGATCTGCTTTTCGACAAGCGGCGTCCAGACATAGCCGGGCGCGATGGAGTTGACGGTGACGCCGTCCCGCGCGGCTTCGAGAGCGATGGTCTTGGTAAGGCCGGTGATCCCATGCTTGGCCGAGACATAGGCCGACTTGAACGGCGAGGCGACCAGGGCATGCGCCGACGACGTGTTGATGATGCGGCCCCATTTGCGCGCCTTCATGCCGGGAATGGCGGCCTTGATGGCGTAGAAGGCTGCAAGCAGGTTGATGCGGATGATCGCTTCCCACTTATCGTCCGGAAACTCCTCGATGGGGGCGACGAACTGGATGCCGGCATTGTTGACCAGGACGTCGAGGCTGCCGAAGGCGGCTTCAGCGTCACGCACCATGGCAGTGACTTCCTCGCCGTTCATCATGTTGGCACCGGAGTAGCGGCACTTCACGCCGAAGTCGGCTTCGATGGCGGCGCGCTCCTTTTCGATCGCGTCGGCGTCACCGAGGCCGTTGATGGTGACATTCGCGCCTTCGGCGGCAAAGGCGCGCGCGATCGCAAGCCCGATGCCGCTCGTCGAACCGGTGACCAGTGCATTCTTCGAAGTCAACGAACCCATGATGCAACTCCCGCAATCTCTATGACAAGGTTGAGCAAATTGAAAATGCCGAGGTGAGCGCACACTGCCAGTGTCATATGTCGCTTTGATAACAGGTGCGGTCGGGCGCCCGCGGCAACCATCGGCAACTGACACTTCACTGTCATGCAACCGTGCAAGTTTTCGTCGCGGGCGCCCGGCTGTTTTCTCCAACGACGGAAAATACGATGAAGGTCGAAGACATTCTCAAGCATGCCTATGCGATGCCGCTGACCAATCCTTCCTACCCTCCTGGGCCTTACCGGTTCTTCGATCGCGAATACGTCATCATCACCTACCGCACGACACGCGAGGCGCTGGAGGCAGTGGTGCCCGCGCCGCTCGAAATCGACGAGCCGTTGGTGAAGTACGAATTCATTCGCATGCCTGACTCGACCGGCTTCGGCGACTATACCGAGACCGGGCAGGTCATTCCGGTCAGATATCGCGGCCAGGCCGGCGGCTATGTCCATTCGATGTATCTCGACGACGATGCGCCGATCACCGGCGGCCGAGAGATCTGGGGCTTCCCGAAGAAGCTTGCCAATCCGAAGATCGTCAACGAAGGTGAAGTCATCGTCGGCACGCTGCACTATGGCAGCGTTCTCTGCGCGACCGGAACGATGGGTTACAAGCACAAGCCGGTCGATCAGGGGCCGCTGCTCGCCTCTCTCTCTGAACCGAATTTCCTCATCAAGATCGTGCCGCATGTAGACGCAACGCCACGCATCTGCGAGCTGGTGCGCTACTACCTCACCGATATCACCATCAAGGAAGCCTGGACTTCGCCGGCGGCACTCGATCTCCGTCCGCATGTCATGGCCGACGTCGCGCGGCTGCCGGTTCTCGAAGTGGTTTCCGCCGTTCATTTCACCGCGGATCTGACGCTCGGCCTTGGCGAAGTCGTTCACGACTACCTCGCTGAGCGCAGGTAACAGAGCCTTATTTTTGCCCCTTGCAGGAGACGGACCGTGCTCGAACGAAACACCAAGCCCGCAGTGCCCACAATCCCTGAAATTGCTGAGCAATACGATCGCGTCGCCCTCGTATTTCAGGGCGGCGGCGCACTCGGCGCCTATCAGGCCGGCGTCTATCAGGCGCTGGCCGAAGCAGGATGCGAGCCGACCTGGCTTTCAGGCGTGTCGATCGGCGCCGTCAACGCCGCGATCATTGCCGGCAATGAGCCGAGCCGCCGACTGCAGCGCCTCGAGCAATTCTGGCAGATCATTTCCGGGCGCAAGATCTGGGCCTACACGCCGGAAGGCGATGTCTTCCGCGATATCCGCAACCGCACCAGCTCTTGGATGACCATGACGATGGGGCAGCCCGGCTTCTTCAAGCCGCGCTTTCCGAACCCCTGGTTCGAGCTGCCGGGTGCCGAAGGTGCGACCAGCTTCTACGATTCCGCCGAGCTGGAGAAGACGCTGGAGATGCTGATCGATTTTGACGTGCTGAACGACGGCAAGAAGCGCTTCAGCGTCGGCGCGGTGAATGTCCGCACCGGCAACTTCGTCTATTTCGATACCGACAATATCCGCATCGGCCCCGAACACATCATGGCGAGCGGCGCCTTGCCGCCCGCCTTGCCGGCCATCCGCATCGAAGGCGAATATTACTGGGACGGCGGCATCGTCTCCAACACGCCGCTGCAATATCTGCTCGATCAGAAAGAAGACCGCAGCTCGCTGGTGTTCCAGGTGGATCTGTTCAGCGCACGCGGTGTCCTGCCGCGCAGCATGCCGGATGTGCTGTCGCGCCACAAGGACATCATGTATTCGAGCCGTACCCGGCAGAATACAGACAATTTCAAGCGCATCCACGGGCTGAAGATGAAGCTGCTGGGAGCCTTGAAGCGGGTACCGAAGGACCAGCTGACACCGGACGAGCAAGAGCTGATGGCCGACTATTCCGATGCAGGCGTGGTCAACATCGTTCACCTCATCTATCAGCACAAGAACTATGAAGGTCATGCCAAAGACTACGAGTTCTCCGGCACCTCTATGCGCGAACATTGGGACATGGGGCTGGAGGACACCAAGCGCACGCTACGCCATTCCGAATGGCTGCTGCCGCCGCTGACTGATGACGCCGTGGCGATCCACGACCTGCATCGCGAAGACCCGTTTTGAGGGGGAGGCCGGCAGTGTGGGGAAGTGCTTGCTAACCCATGCCGTTTGCTGACACAGCCTTTGAAGCCGCACCGGTCGGCTCACATAGGATGACCAGCTTCATCTCGCGCTGAATGGCTGTGAGGTGAAGTCGATCTGGTCTACGTTGCTGGCCGTATCAGCGAGCTTTGTAGCTGACCGAAATCCTGACACTCGCCAGGGCAGTTTGCGCCAGCTGTGTGGCGTCGAGACCGAGCGACCCGATCTGCAACGGCTTGGCGAAGGCGAGATCGAGGGTAAAGAAACCAGTGGGATGGGGAAGATCCTGCAGGAAGCGGAGCAGGGCCTTCTTCGAGTCCGCGTCGATCTGGCTGTCCGGGAGGATCTGCAGCGCCGTCGAGGCATTGTCGCGCAGCTGGTTGATGCCTTGCGCCGGATCGTCCGAGCCGCCAATCTGCTGCAGAAACGAGGCCAGCGACGGTACGGCCATGCCCTCGAACAGTCCCTGATTGTCGAGCCGGAAGCGCAAATGCGTCAGGCCGGCAGAGCCCCCCTCGGCCAGTGCTTGCACATTCGTGTTCTTGGGCAGGGTAAGCTCAGCCGATAGCGACGCCTTGCCAAGCCGCAGATTGGTGAGCTGCAGCTCCTGAATGTCGAGATAGCCGTCCTTGGGTTCGAAGTGAAATGAGCCGGAAATATCCATCGGCCATTGCTGGACCGTGGCAATGTAGTTCGCAAAAGCATTATCCAGCAGCGGTGTGAAGCGTATGCCCTCGACGGAGAAGCGCCCCCAGGTGGGGATATGGTCTGGCTTGGTCGTAATGGCCTTGAGGAAGGCAACCAGATCGTCGCCCTTCATTTCCGCATGTTCAAACGTCCATCCCAGTCGGCTGCCGGACTTGAAAAGTCCATTCGTCACGCCGCAGCCGTCATGCAGTTCGGACACAGTAAAGCCATCCGCATGCTGAATGACTTCGCTGCCGTTGACGAGGTCGGCACACGGCGTTTCGGCTGCCGCGGTGGAAAAAGGAACGAGCGAAAGCAAAAGGGGAAACAGGAGGAACGGGCGCACTTTTCACACCTATCTGTTTGAGGAGATCGGCAAATACAAAGCCGTGCCATGTTTCGGCCTGTGCCGCGCATGTCAAGTCACGATGCCTCGACGTCGGTTCTTCCCGCCGCGGTTGGTGCCTTTGATGGGCGTGGGCGTCAGGCCGAGAGCTTCAAGCTTTCAGACTTGGTCTGATCGCTGCGACTGCTATAGGGCAGAACCCGGCGCAGAACCTCCTGAGCAAGAGCCTGCGCATTCTGCTGAGCCTTGTCGAGATTGCTGACGCTTTCCGGAGCGATGGAATAAAGGGTCTGACCATAGCCGAAGACTTCGCGGTAGGCGGCGCGTTCGATGATCGGCGTGGACAGCACATGCACGCGCCGGCTGGAGAGCAGTTCCTTCACCGATTGCAGCGCGCGTGTCGTCACCATCGGATTGACGCGCGTCAGCACGACCGAGTGCGGAATGCGGATATCGGCGCGGTCTTCCAGATATTGCAGAAGCTCGATGACGTTAGTCGCACCCTCCGCATCCATGGCGGAGCCCTGCACGGGAATGAGTACGTAGTTGGAATAGCCGAGCGCCTGGGCCAGCAGCGGGCTGCGTGCGCCGGGCAGGTCGATGAGCAGGAAATCGACCTCATCGCGCAGCTTGCGCGCATGCTGGCCGAGATTGGCGGCGGTCACATAGGGGACGACCGAGAGCGAGGCTGGTGCCCTGTCGCCCAGTCGCTCATGCCATTTGGAAATCCACAACTGCGGGTCCGCATCCAGCACGGCCACGGAAAAGCCCATTCTGGCGAGTTCGCAGGCGACGATGACGACGGCGGTGGTCTTGCCGGCGCCGCCTTTGGTATTGGCAAAGGTCAGAACGGCCATGGGGACTCCCTGGGCTGATCGGTTTGGCAACTCAATGGGGTGGCGAGGGGCTGTCATGGCTTGGGGAGATCGTTACGCATTTATGGTTAACAAACCATTTTGAATGAGTTTCCGGCCGGCCCCGCCGCTGCCTTGATAACAGGTCAATGCCGCTTGTCAGCGGCCAGGATTTCGCGGGCGATCTGATCGAGAGCCACGGTCCGGTCGACGCCGCCATGGGCGATCGCTTCCTTGGGCATGCCGAAGACGACGGATGTTTCCTCGTCCTGGGCGACGGTGAAGGCGCCGGCCTCGTGCATCTCCTTCATGCCGCGCGCGCCATCGTCACCCATGCCGGTCATGATGACGCCCATGGCGTTGCCTGCGGCAGACCGTGCGGCGGACCGGAAGAGCACGTCGACGGAGGGGCGATGCCTGGAGACGAGCGGACCGTCCTTGATCGCAACGACATAGCGTGCGCCCTGCCGTTCCAGCAGCATATGCTTGCCGCCAGGAGCAATAAGCACATGGCCCCGTAACACCGCATCGCCATGTTCCGCTTCCTTGACCTCCACCTCGCAAAGGCTGTTCAGGCGCTTGGCAAAGGCAGCTGTGAATTTCTCCGGCATGTGCTGCACGATGACCATGCCGGGCGTGTTCGCCGGTAGCGCCATCAGCAATTCGCGCAACGCTTCGGTGCCGCCCGTGGACGCTCCCACGCAAACGACCATCTCGGTGGTCTTCGCCATGGCCCTGCCGGTGGGCGGGGGCAGCACGACATCGGCGGTCAGCTTGGCCGTCGGCTCCGCCGAAGCGATCACGCGTTTGCGCGCCGTTCCGAGCCGCGCTGCCGCAGCACCCTTAACCGTTTCCCGGATCATCGCGGCTGCCTCCGCCAGATGGTCGGCGGCGGCGATCTTGGGTTTCAGGATGATATCGACGGCGCCTGCCTCCAACGCCTGCATCAACGTTTCCGAACCTGCCTCGGTCAGGGACGAGCACATGACGACGGGGATGGGGCGCTGCGTCATCAGCTTGCGCAGGAAGGTGATGCCGTCCATCCGCGGCATTTCGACATCGAGCGTGATGACGTCGGGGATTTCTTCCTGGATCTTCTTTGCGGCCATGAACGGATCGGCGGCGGCGCCCATGACCTCGATATCGGGATCAGCCGATAGAACCTGCGTCATGACCTGTCGAACGCTGGCGGAATCGTCGACGATGAGCACACGGATCTTCTTGGCCATGCACCTCATACCTTTCTGAAAACGGTGTTGGCAACCTGCTTCACCGGCAAATTGAGCCCGCTGATCGTCTCGGAGTGGCCGACATAGAGGAAGCCTCCCGTCACCAGCTTCTCGCAGAGCCTCGCCAACACCTTTTCCTGAGTTGGCTTGTCGAAATAGATCAGGACGTTGCGGCAGAAGACGATATGAACCTTGTCGCCGATCTCGTAGGCCCGGTCCATCAGGTTGAGACGGCCAAAGCCGATCTTCGCGCGCAGCTTCGGATGGATGCGAACTTCGCCGCGTTGCGGATCGCGCGGCTCCATGATGTAGCGGATCCGTTTCTGGCGATCGACCGGATCGATCATCCCAATCGGGTAGATGCCCTTGCGCGCCGCCTTGAGGACGTCCGTGGAAAGATCCGTGGCAAGAATGCTGTAGTCTGGAGTGCCGCGAGCCTCGCGATAGTCCTCAAGCACCATGGCGATCGTGTAGGGCTCGGCGCCAACCGAGCAGGCGGCGCTCCAGATGCGCAGGCGGCTATGGCCGGCTGCCACGAGTTCGGGTAGGGCGGATTGTTCGAGGTGCTCGAAGTGCTTCGGCTCGCGGAAGAAATCCGTCTTGTTGGTGGTAACGGCGTCGATGAGGTGAATGGCTTCCCGGTCGATGCCGCCGTGCTTGAAGAGATAGTCGCAGTAGTCATCGAGATCGACGATCCCCGTCGCCCTCAGCCGACGCCGCAATCGCCCCTCCAGCATGGTGCGTTTTGCCGGCGGCATCTTAATGCCGCTATAGTCGTAGATGTAGCGGGCAAGCTGGTCGAAGTTTCGCCGGCTAAGTCCCCTTTCACTGTAGTCTCTTGCATCCTGCACTGACACGTTAGGTCTCACTCAAATGGCGGCAAATTCTGAAGCGCTTCGACCAGCGCCTACTCCCATCAACGATACCTTGTCGGAGGAGGAGAAGAGCTTGGCGAGGTCGATGATGACAACGAAGCCGTTCTCCCTGCGCACTACGCCCGCAATATACTCGGAGGGCCAGCGCACCCCGATGTCGGGGGCGCTTTCGATCGCCTGGTGTTTGAACGAGGTAACCTCGAAAACACGATCGGCGACCAGACCGAGCGTCAGCACCTTGTCGGTGATCGGGATGTCGATCACCAGAATGCGGGTATACGGGGTCTTGGCGGTAGCGGACATGCCAAGCCGGAGGCGCAGGTCGATGACCGGCACGCCTTGGCCGCGTACGTCGCGCAGGCCCAGCAGATAGTCCGGCCCATGCGGAATACGAAAGGCATCCTGATGGTCCAGGATTTCGCGAACCACCTCGACCGGAACGGCGAAGCATTCTTCACCGAGGCCGAACGTCACATATTGAGCTTCGGTGCCGATCGCGACCATTTATGCGCTCTCCTTGAAATCGTTGTCATCGGCGTCCGGTCCACCCATGGACATGTCGAGGCTGAAGCCCTTGAGACGGGCTTGCTGCGCGGCAATGCTGTTGTCAGGTCGGCCAACCGATGCTCTTGCAGGTGCCTTGGCTGAAGGCTTGGCCTTGGCGGCGCCCATCGCCTGATGGGCAGGGTTGTGGACTGTCTGCGCCTTGCGGGCATTGGCCTGATCGACCTTGAAGAAGGCGATGGAAGCCTGCAGCTCCTCGGCCTGGGCGGCAAGCTCTTCCGACGTTGCCGACATTTCTTCGGAAGCGCCGGCGTTCTGCTGCGTCACCTTGTCGAGCTGCTGGATCGCCTCGTTGATCTGCGATGCGCCGATGTCCTGCTCGCGGCAGGCCGCCGAGATTTCGGCGACCAGTTCGGCCGTCTTGCGGATATCCGGCACCAGGCGCGACAGCATGTCGCCGGCCTCGGTTGCAACCGTGACGGTCTCGCCCGAGAGGCTTGAGATTTCGGCGGCTGCCGCCTGGCTGCGCTCGGCAAGCTTGCGCACTTCGGACGCGACGACGGCAAAGCCTCTGCCGTGTTCGCCGGCACGGGCCGCTTCGACAGCAGCATTGAGGGCAAGCAGATCGGTCTGTCGCGCGATTTCCTGAACGATGGAGATCTTCTCAGCAATGGTGCGCATGGCATTGACGGCGCGGTCGACGGCCTGGCCGCTGATCTCCGCATCCTTGGCGGACTGACGCGCGATCTTCTCCGTCTGGGCGGCGTTATCGGCGTTCTGCTTGATGTTCGCGGCCATCTCTTCCATCGAGGCGGAGGCCTCTTCAGCGGACGAAGCCTGTTCGGTCGCACCCTGCGACAGCTGCTCGGAGCCGGCCGACAGCTGCTGGCTACCGGACGAGACGTTGTCCGATGCCGACAGCGCATCCGAAACGACACCACGCAGCCGCTCGACCATCGACTGGAGCGAAACGCCGAGCGTGTCCTTGTCCGACATCGGCTTCGGCTTGACCGTCAGGTCGCCATTGGCGATCTGGTCGGCGATCGTTGCTGTGCTGCGCAGATTTCCAGTCATGATGTTGATAGTGTCGACAAGATCCTTGATCTCGTCGTTGGTCTTGATCTCGATATTCTGGTTGAGATCGCCGATCGCCACGCCTTCGGCGACGGTCTGGATCTTCTTCAGGCCGCGATTGATCCCGAGCGCAATCCAGATGGCGACGGCAGTCGAGAGCACGAACATGACTGCCAGCGAGGTGAGCAGAAGATTTCGCGCAAAGGCATATTGCGCATCGGTTGCCTGGTCGGTCTCCTGCAGATTAGCAACAATCGCCTGATTGATGCCGTCGACCGCCTCCAGGAGAACCGCGGTCGCCTTGCGGCCTTCATTCATGGAGATTTCCGCCGCTTTGCGGTCGCTTTCGTCCGTGTTCTCCGTCGCCAGCTTCAGGGCTTGCTCGTCCACCTGTTTCCAGGCCGGAAACTGCTTCGAGAATTCCCTGGTTCTGGCAAGGACGGCCTCGTCCTTGCTCTGGGACAATGTCTGCAGGAGCTGATCGATTTTCGTCTCGTTTACGTGAATCTCATTGACGTAATTGGCGATCGCCTGCGGATCGGTGTTGAGAATGGCATTCTTCTCGTTGCGGATGGCGTTCAACACGGCACTGGAGAGATCGCCGGAACTGCGCAGATTGGCGGCTGGGCCCTGGATGATCTCGGAAACCGCTGTGTTGAGAGAGGACAGGCTCATGATTGCCAGGACGGACATGCCGGTCGACAGCAGGATCAGGAGGCCGAATGCGAGAGTCAATTTCAGCTTGATGGTAAAGCGCATCTCAAAAAAATCCTGGGAAGAGAGGTTCGATGATCTAAGTTTGAAAAGTCAGACGGAGACCGTCTGGATGCGCGAAGACCGATACATTCACCCTTCCGCGAACCGAGGATCAGTTCTTGAGGCCTGCGGTAGCATTCGCCAGCCTCTGATCCGGCGCCTTCCGGCGCCGGATCCTCTTGGCATCAAGCCATCCGCTTAGGCGCTCTGGCGAAAGTCGTTGTCATCGGCATCCGGCCCACCCATGGACATGTCGAGAGTGAAGCCCTTGAGACGAGCCTGCTGCGCGACGATGCTGTTGTCGGCGCGAGCGGCAGGTGCCCTGGCAGCCGTTACCTTGGCGCCAGGCTTGGCCTTGGCGGCGCCCATCGCCTGATGGATGGGATTGTGCACCGGCTGCGCCTTGCGCGTATTGGCCTGGTCCACCTTGAAGAAGGCAATCGAAGCCTGCAGTTCCTCGGCCTGGGCGGCAAGCTCTTCTGACGTTGCCGACATTTCTTCGGAAGCGCCGGCGTTCTGCTGCGTCACCTTGTCGAGCTGCTGGATCGCCTCGTTGATCTGCGATGCGCCGATATCCTGCTCGCGGCAGGCAGCCGAGATTTCGGCGACCAGTTCGGCCGTCTTGCGGATATCGGGCACCAGCCGCGACAGCATGTCGCCGGCCTCGGTTGCGACCGTAACGGTCTCGCCCGAGAGGCTGGAGATTTCGGCGGCTGCCGCCTGGCTGCGCTCGGCAAGCTTGCGCACTTCGGAGGCGACGACGGCAAAGCCGCGGCCGTGCTCGCCGGCACGGGCCGCCTCGACGGCGGCATTGAGCGCAAGCAGATCGGTCTGTCGGGCGATTTCCTGAACAATGGAGATCTTCTCGGCAATGGTGCGCATGGCGTTGACGGCACGGTCGACGGCCTGGCCGCTGACCTCTGCGTCCTTGGCGGACTGACGGGCGATCTTCTCCGTCTGGGCGGCGTTGTCGGCATTCTGCTTGATGTTGGCGGCCATCTCTTCCATCGAGGCGGAGGCCTCTTCAGCGGACGAAGCCTGTTCGGTCGCACCCTGCGACAGCTGCTCGGAGCCAGCCGACAGCTGCTGGCTACCGGACGAGACGTTGTCGGATGCCGACAGCGCATCGGCGACGACGCCGCGCAGCCGTTCGATCATCGAATTGACGTGGCCAAGCAGATCGCCGATTTCGTCTTTGGTGGTGATAACAGCAAATTCCGTCAGATCGCCTTCGGCCACCGTCTGGACCGTCCTGACGGCGCGGTTGATGCCCTTGTTGATCGAGATGATGATCCAGATTGCCGAAATAAGCGCGAGGATCGACGCCGCTGAGGCAATGATGATCAGGATCGAGCGTGCATGCGCATAGGCGTTTGCCGCATCTTGATCCGCTTGCTTCAACCGCGCGCGCTCGGCTTCGAAGACCTGTGCCAGGGCGTGGTCGATCTTCGTGCTCGTTTCGCGGGCTTCGGTCGACGAGATTTGCAGTGCGCCGGCGCTGTTGCCCGCGAGAATCATCGTCCGAATATGGTCGTCCGCCGTGCGCCAAGTGACTGCGAGGTCCTTGATCTGCGACCAATAGGCCATGTCCTGCTCGGTGGCGCTTGCGAGGATCTTTGTAAGATCGGCGTCAAACTCTGCGCGTGCTACATCGCTCTTGGCAATGTAACCTTTGGTCTCGTCGACCGACGCCGATAGCAGCATGTTCTTCTGCTGCCGCAGCTGTTGCAGCACAGCGATGTCGAGATTCTGAGCAAGGCGCAGCCTTTCGGCCGGCCCCGTCAATGTATCGGACCAATTGTCATTGACCTGGCCGAGTGTGGTGATGCTGTAGACAGCCGTGCCGAGAAGCATGGCAATCACGACAGCAAATGCTAGAAGCAGCTTGAGCTTGATCGTAAAGTGCATCTGGTAGCCCCCTTGCCTTGAAAATTCATGCTGTTGCTCTGGCCGCACCTGCGCGTTGCGAAGAGAAGATCGCCTGGAGGTTCGGGATGATGATGAATTCGCCGCCTCGTTTCACGAGCGCTTGGACGTAGTCCGGACGCCAGCGCATGCCGATGATCGGCGGTGGCTCGCTCGCCGACTGCAACAGCTGCGTGACCTCGTAGACCTTGTCGGTTCGAATGCCGATTAGCGTCGTCTCGCCATCGAGTTCGAGCCCCGTCACGACGATGCGGCTGTCGATCGTCACGTTGCCCGGCTCCATGCCGAAGGCGACGCGGATATCGGCCAGCGGAATGACCTTGCCGCGGAAATTGATGACGCTGCCGACAAACGGCAGGCTGCCGGGAACATTGGTTTCGGGCAGCAGATCCAGGATTTCCTGAACGATGACCGCCTCGATGGCGAAGGTCTCGCCATTCAGGCTGAAGGTCAGGACGGAGAGTTCCTCCGCATCCTTCCAGACGGCGCGATAGTCTGATTTTACCTCTGCTTCCATCATCCTGCTGCCCGCAATTGCGCCTCCTGATGTTGTCCGGCGGCGATCAGGTGCACGACGTCGAGGATCAGCGCCACGTTGCCGTCACCGAGAATGGTCGCGCCTGAAAAGGTGGAGACGTGGTCGTGCAGCTTCGACATCGACTTGATGACGGTCTGGTGGTCGCCGATGATCTGGTCGACGACGAGGCCGACCCGCTGGCTTCCGGTCGAGATCACCACGACCTTCTGATAGGGGTCCGGCTCGGTGCCGGTCCGGAACAGCTCGCGAAGCCGCAGGAAGGGCACCAGGTCGTCGCGAAGCGAAATGAAGCTGCGGCCGCGCGAGCGCAGATCCTGCTCGACCGAAAGCTCGAGGCATTCCTCGACGGCTGCCAGCGGGATCACGTAACGGCCATTGCCCACCCGCACGAGAAGCCCGTCGATGATCGCAAGCGTCAGCGGGATCCTCAGCGCGATGTCGGAGCCCTTGCCGAACTCGCTGGCGATGTCGATCGATCCGCGCAGCGTCTCGATGGTTTTCTTCACCACATCCATGCCGACGCCGCGGCCGGAAAGATTGGTGACCTTCTCCGCTGTCGAAAAACCAGGCTGAAAGATGAGCTGCAACAGCTCCTTGTCCGTGAGCTGGGTACCTGGCTGGATGAGGCCATTGGCTTCCGCCTTTGCACGCACCTTTTGCCTGTCGATGCCGCGCCCGTCATCCTTGATGGAGATGATGACTTCGCTGCCCGTCTGGTGCGCGGAGAGGATGACGCGGCCGGTCACCGGCTTGCCGGCTGCGACGCGATCATCCGGGCTTTCCAGCCCGTGGTCGATCGAGTTGCGCACGAGGTGGACGAGCGGATCAGCGAGCCGGTCGATGACGGTCTTGTCGACTTCGGTGCCTTCGCCCTCGGTGATAAGCTCGATATCCTTGCCGGTCTCGCGGGCAAGATCGTGGACCAGTCGGCGGAAGCGGCTGAAAAGGCTCGCGACCGGCATCATACGCAGGACCATCATCGTGTCCCGCAGCTCGCCGGCGAGCCGCTCGATCTCTTCCGAAACGGAACGCAGGCCGAGATCGGCCACGGAATTTGCCATCTGGCTCAGCCGCGACTGGGCTATGACCAGCTCTCCAACCCGATCCATCATTTCGTCGAGACGCAATGCCGGAATGCGGACATTGTCTGCCTGCTTCTGCGACTTAGCGTCCGCGGGCTGAACTTTGCCTGCATCAACCTTCTCGCCGGCCGATTTCGATGGTGCTTCTGCCGCCGCCTTTTGTGGAGGCGAGATTGAAGGTGCGAGGCTCGCCTGTTGCGCAGCCTGGAGTTCGCGAAGCTCCATTGTCATGTCGTCCATGACGAAGATGAAGACATCCTCGATCTCAGAGCGAGGCTTTTCGGTCGTCAGATGAACCGTCCAGCCGATGTGGAGGTCACGGGGGTCGAGATCCTGAAGCAGAGGGATGGCATCGATATCGGCTTCGATGCGGCATTCGCCGAGATCGCGCAGTTCATCGAGAAGGCCGAGCGGATTGGTGCCATTGGCCATGGCGTTGGCCGGCAGGCTGAATTTCAGATGCCATGTCTTGGTGCTGCCTACGGGGGAGCCGGCGTTTACTGTCGCTGCAACCGTCGGCGCGGCAGCAGATGCTGCCGCGCCGTTTGCGCCAACCGCAAGACGCAGCTTTTCCAGCAGAACGGAGCTCATGGTCTCGTGATCGCCGTTCGGATTTTCCAGCAGCGCCTGCATGTGGCCCTGCGCATCGAGAACGGCACCCACCAGCTCCTTCGTGGCGGGAGCTTCGCCCTTGCGAACGCGGTCGAAGGCGGTTTCGCAATGATGGGTGAAGGCGGCCAGCTGATCGAAGCCGAACATGGAGCCGGATCCCTTGAGGGTATGGAGCCCTCTGAAGACCGTATCGATCTGAGCCCTGTCGCTCAGATCGCGCATCAGATCGAGGAGGCCGGCCTCGATCAGTTCGAGTTGCTCGGCGGCCTCCGTCCTGAAAACGGCGATCGGATCGAGTTCGTTCATCTGCCCAAAACCTTGCGCACGATCTTGATGAGGTTCTCGGGATCGAATGGCTTCGTCAGCCAGCCGGTAGCACCTGCCGCCTTTGCCTGCTGCTTGAGATCGCCGTCCGATTCCGTAGTCAGGAAGATGACCGGTGTTCCCATATAGGCCGGCAGCTGCCGCAAGCCGCGGATCATGGTCAGGCCGTCCATGTTCGGCATGTTGAGATCGGTGACGATCAGGTCGAAATTGCCCATCTTCATCTTGCCGAGGCCATCGGCACCGTCGACCGCTTCGGTTACCGCATATCCGGCGTTGGTAAGGGCAATGCGCGTGGTCAGCCGAATGCTGGCGGAATCGTCGACGGTGAGAATATTTGCGCTCATGCTGCTTTTCCTTCTAGCCAGAAGCTATCCTTGTGCCGGTCGCCGCAAAGGAGGCCGGCCCGTTGCAGGACGGTCAGAAGATTGCCGTCCGCGGGTTTGTTCAATGCAATCCTCACGCCCGTCCGGTCGGCCGTTTGCCGTGCGGACAGGAGCAGTTGGGGCAGGGTGAGGTCGATCTCCTCGCTGCCATCGATGTCGATAACCAGGGATCGGCGAAGCGAGGCCGCCTCTTGAAGATAGACCTGGATGATGTCTCTCACATTGGCGATGGTCTTGATCGTCAAAGGGCCATGAAGGCGCAGGATTTCCGTCTGTCCGCTCATGCCGAACCCCGAGATAGCTGAAGTGTTGGAACTGTCGTCTTGGAGCCGTCGCCGCGCTCTTGTTCGAAGAGGCCTTTGATGTCGACCCAACGCCGGCAGAAGGCGGCCACGCAGCCGGGGTCGAAATGCGTCCCGCTGCTGTTGACGATCTCGCGAAAGGCGTCGGCGATCGGCCAGGCAGCCTTGTAGGATCGTTTGGAGCATAGCGCATCGAAGACATCGGCTATGGCGACGACGCGCGCTTCGATCGGAATCGAGGCTCCGGCGATGCCCCTTGGGTAGCCCGTGCCATCCCATTTCTCGTGGTGGCTTTCCGCAATCTTGCGCGCGACCTCGATCAGTTCGCTGGAACTGTCGCTCAATATTTCTCCGCCGAAATCCGTGTGCTGCTGCATCTGCAAACGTTCTTCAGCGGTCAGCGTGCCGGGCTTGGAAAGAATGGCGTCGGGCAGGCCGATCTTGCCGATATCGTGCAGGGCGCTGGCAAGAAAGACCGTGCGGCAGCGGCGCTCGTCCAGACCGACTTCTTCGGCAATCATGCGGGCAACAATGGCGACCCGGTCCAGGTGATCCGCCGTCTCGCCGTGGCGGCAGGCGATTGCCTTGGAGAGGCGCCATATGATTTCTTCCTCGTGCCGCTCGATCCGTTTCATGGCGGCATCGAAATCGCGCTGCAGCGATGCTGCCTTGGTCGCAAGTGCCAGCCGCTCTTCGCCGATGCTGAGAATGTTGCGGACACGGATCGTCAGCTCCGCCTCATCGATCGGCTTGTTCAGGAATTCGGTAGCGCCGGCTTTCATCGCCGCCAGCTTGATGTCAGCTTCCTTGCGGGACGTGATCATGATGGCGGGGACATGCGCCGTATGGGAATTCTTGCGCACATGGGAAATAACGTCGATGCCGTTCATGTCGGGCATCATGTAGTCGACGAGAATGAGATCCGGCGCCTGATCCTCCAGCCGCTCGAGTGCATCGCGAGGATGCAGGAACGACAAGACCTCGCTGCCACTGATGGCTTCGACCGCTCGGCGAAGCGTGGCCACGACAGAAGGACTGTCATCTATGACGAAGACGCGCATAGTTACCCCGCGGAGCGCCCGCGGCAAATATGCGGGTTCGCTCACGTTTATCGGTTTGGATGTTTGGAGACCTTTCGGACGAAAGGGCCGCGTCACAATGATTGTGAGTCTTGGCTGGCTCAACGAAATCGTTAAATGGCTAACGGTGTATTAAATCCGGCTTCAACCTGTGATCGTTTTCGCAATTAACTGCGATATAGTGATAGAATTGCGTATTTCTGATATTAAATATTTGAAGGGGGGCTCAGGCGACGGCGGCTGGCACGCGTCGATGATGGAGATACGCCGTAGAGGGCGCGATAGCGCGCAGCAAAGTATCCCATATGGCTGAAACCCCAGCGTGCGGCAATATCCGATATATTCTCGTCGGCATCGCCATGGAGCAGCTCGTGATGGATCTGCTGAAGCCGCAGGCGTTGAACGTAGTTCAGAGGATTCATCCCCACATTCTGCTGAAAGGATAGCTGCAGGCTGCGCACGCTTTGCCCGGCATTTCGCGCGATATCCAACACGGTGAATTCTTCGCCGAGATGCGCCTGGATCCAGTCCAGCGCTCGTTTCAGATTGCGAGGCCGTGCGGCCTGAATCATGGTCTTCTGGGCCGATGTCGGCCATGATTGCAGGAATGCGGTGATAAGCGCTTCCTGGAAAAGGGATGCGCCCAGCGGCGAGCCGGCAAATGGGTGATCGCCCGATTCCAGAAGCAAGGCCGCCATGAGGTGAATTGTGCGCACGCCCTTTTCCGTGAGGTCGGCCATCGCATCGAAGCGCCGGAAGAAGGCCTCGGGATCGCCATTCTCGAGATGGATCAGCGGCAGGCAAAGAGAGCGGGGTATGGCGAGCGCGATCTTGCAGGCACTCCGGGAGGCTTTGAGCCTTGTGGGTCCGGATGACAGCAGCATGAAGGCCGTCCCCGCAGTCGCGGTGAATTCCTGCTCCTCCGTTTCAACCTCGAAGGTGCCGCTTTCGACGAAGTGCAGCTCGATGCGATCGGCAGGGCGAAACAGGTATTGGATTTCGTAGCCCGTCTCCGAAAATATCTTCCAGGCCGCCATTTCCCGGATCATCGCCACGGTGACGTCGATGTGAAACCGCGGGTTTTCCGATCCTTGATCGAAAACGACGGATATATCGGCAGCACTCAGCTTTTCCTGAAGCTCCGTGGGCTCGCAGGACGACCATGCATATTTGTCAACGGCAATGTTCATTTCTGTTCGATCAGCTTCAGCGGGCTCGCCACGATCTAAATCGCAAGTAGAATCGATGGCCTTCAAGTCGGTGCATATACGCCCGGTGGTAGATATAAGGACCCGGTCTTGCCCAAAGCTTTACTCTGGGTCGATAAAAAGGCGCAACTTTGGGACAACTGCCAGTTTTGTCTCGGCTGTTAACTCCGTATTTCTGACTCCGCCTTAGTTTCCCCGAGACGGTTTCAGGTGAGGTCCAACAGTATGGCGTATGCGGTGGCGAACCGAACATTTGCAACTTCTGCGGAAACCTCCGTTTCCGCAGATAGTTTTATCGACCGGCTGGAAGGCGCCCGATTGCAGATCGAGCAGCGCTTCCTGGACGGCGGCGCGGTTCTGATCACTGTGACGGAGGCGCTGACCAAGCTGGTGGGTCTGCTGGAGCATATTGGCAACTCGCTGAAGGAGGAAAACGCCGCCGAAGCCACCGGTCGCCTGCTTCAGACGGTCGATCTGCTGCATCAGCTGCCGCCCGCCGAAGTGCGCCGCCAGGATAGCGTCGCAATCATCGGCGAGACCGGTCGGTCGCTCGGCGTACATGTGCTGTCGATGGAAGAGACTCTGCGCTATTTGCGAACCTTTGCTGCGACAGCAAAAATTGCAGGCGCAAGGATTCCGGACTTCTCCAGCTTTGCCAGCGAGATCGTCGAACGCATCGAATTTGCAACCAAGGAAGTCAGGGCACTATCGGTGCAGATCCGCTCGTTGGAGGCGCAAATCGAATCCGCCGCGGCCGGCGAAGACAGTTCGCTCGGACAATATCTCGACGGCATTCCATCCATCGCCCTACGTCTGGTGTCGAATGCCGATGAGATCCAGGTCCAGCGGCGCAACCTGTCGGAACTGGCCGATACCGTTTCCGGCCTTGCGCGAAAAATCCAGAACAAGGTTGCCCACACGCTTTCCGCCATGCAGATCGGCGATATCACTCGTCAGAGGGTCGAGCATTGCCAGACTGCTCACGCGATCACGGAGGCCTATCTTGCCGCTGAAGCTCCGGCAGACCTTTCGGCTACGGATTGTCAGCGCCTTTCCGGGCTGGCGATGACTCTCATCTTCGAGTTGCTCAATGAGACGACCGGAGGGTTCAACCGCGAGACAGGCAAGATTGTCGAGAATATTCGAAGCTTCAGCGGCGACATCCGCACCCTTCTCGGCCTCTATCAGACCATGATGGCGCAGAGCGGCGAGGATGGGAAAAGCCCGATCAATTCGTTGCGCGGCGATCTTTCCGCCGCTCGCGGTGTCGTCGACCGCATCGATGCCGCAGCAGCGGGGGCAAACCGGCTGAGCGAAAAGACGTCGGAGATGGTCAAGGAGCTGACCACGAGCATCCAGACTATCCAGCTCGTGCGTCGCGACATCCAATATATGGCCCTCAACACCAATCTGCGCTGCGGCAAGCTTGGAGAAGAGGGGCGCGCAATCAACGTCGTCGCCGGTGAGCTGCGCTCATTCGCATCCTTGCTCGATGAAGATGCCGAGAAGATTCTTACCGGGCTCGGCAAGCTCGAAACGCAAGCGACAGGCCTGAAGGACTGGCGGCAGACCAACGAGGCGGACAATGCCTCCGGTCTCGGCGCCCATATCGACGCTGCGCTGCTGCACATCACCGAAGCCGGCGCTTCCATGGACATGAACGTGAAGGAGCTCCGCCGCTGTGGTGAGGACATGACCTCCCAAGTCGCAGAGATCGTCAGCAGCCTCGATTTCCGGGCAGGAATCGGTGAAACACTGGCGTCCTGCACACGAGAGGTCGGCCTTGCGCGCCGTACAAATTTGGACAAAAGCGGGCTGGAAGCACACATGGCGGTCATTTCCGAGCGCGTCTTCAAGGTCTACACCATGGCCGCCGAACGCGAGATCCATGCGGCGATCTTCGGCATGGAAAGCCCGGCAGCCGAAAGCGGCCCGGCTTCGTCGAATGACGAGGAATTGTTCGCCGACGCTCTCTTCTAGTCGTGACGAAGCCTTTTGCTAAGGATCGAGGGGACGAAAACGCGCGTTTCCGCAGGACCGGCTTCGCCCTGTCAGGGCACTCCCCATGAAAGACTGACCTCGTCTTGACGCTACCTTGACAATCCCGGCGCAGATGATCCGGCGTAACAAGATGCGCCGAGTATTGGGATGAATCAGAACACATCGATCGCAACTGCGCCGGATGGCGCCATGTCCAGCGTTGCTCTTCGCGGGACGATGCTGCCGACATCAGGCGAACCGCTGCGCTCCCGCTATCTGCTGCTCTTGAGAATATTGACCTTTGGCCTGCGGGTGCGCTGGAAGCGTGCGTTTCTCTTTTGGTTTCGCTTTGCTGCCAATCCGCTGCTGACGATGCGATGGTGGCATTTCCTCGCGAAATTTACAGCAACGCGGGCGTTCCCGGCTCCGCACGATGAATTGTTGCAGAAGCCGTTGTCGAAATTTCTCGTCTACGGCTTGAACAGTTCCAAGCGGCTCGCACTTCTCATCGACCATTTCTCGATTGCGGAACGGATTCTGTCACGCGAAAGCATGATCAGCCTTTGGCGTGGCGAGTGGCTCGACATGGGCACTGTCCAGGGGCGCAGCGAAGCATATGCATGTCTTATCGCGCTTGCCGATCGCAGCGGCGGACGCCATGAGGGTGCTTTTGCCATCAAGCTCGTTCGCATGCGCGACAAGGCTGTTCTCTGCACGGCGCGGTTCATGTTTGTCCATCATGGGGCGGAAGGCCGCTATACAATCGTCGTTGGCAGCATGCAGGGCCCGCGCAATGCCAAGCAGCGCGTGGTCGAGGTGACCCGCGACCTCTCCGGCCTGCGGCCGAAGGAGGCGATCCTGGTCGTGCTGCAAGGCCTGACCGTCGAAGGCCGTGCGCAGCATTTCCTTGCCATTTCGCAGGCCAAGCATCCGATCCACTATCGGCGCGGCAGCAAGCAATCGATGATGATGTCGAATATCGACGCCTTCTGGGCGGAACGCTCCGGCGAACCGGACGACACCTTCGGCTTCCTTGTTCCGCACTCGAAAACCTACGGCGCGGACAAGCGCAGCCAGAGCAAGCTGTGGTTCTATAATGTCGGTGAACTCTTCTATTGAAGAGCGAGTGCAAGTGGTGTGGGTCCGGCTGGATTTGTCAGCTGTGAGCTAGCAGGGAGCTCGAGAAGTACGCACGCTCGCATTCAGCGGAACTTGAGCTAGCGAACCACCAAGACCGAACGTTGGGGTGACGGTCTTCTAGACGTCCTTGTCCGTCAAATGGATTGCGACCATTGCCCCGCCTTCCGGCCGGTTTCCAAATTCCAGCCGCCCGCCATGGGCGACGGCGATGGCCTGCACCACGGAGAGCCCCAGTCCGGTGCCGCCGGTTGCGCGTGACCGGGAGGATTCGCCACGCCAGAAGGGATTGGTGTCGATCGCATCCATGCCCTCCGGAAATCCGGGACCGCGATCGAGAATGCGGATGACGACGCTTCCATCCCGCAGCCGCTCCGTCTCGCATCTCAGCCAGCCGCCGTCCGCAGCATAGCGACAGGCATTTTGGAGGAGTGCCAGGACCGCCTGACGGACCCTTGGCGAATCTGCCGAGATCCGGGCGGGCCGCAGGTTGGTTTCAACCTGCAGCTTGCTGGCATCCAGCATCGGTTTGGCCGAGGCAAGGACTGTCTCAACCACATCGGAAACATCGATCCGCTGGCGCTCGATGACGAGCTTTTGGCCAATGGCCAGGGAAAGAGTGCGCAGATCTTCGACGATACGCCCCAATCCTTCGACCTGAAGCAGTAGGTCGGATACTATTTTCCGGTCCATCGGAAAGACGCCGTCGAGCATGCTCTGCAACGATCCTTGCAGGATCGTCAGCGGTGTCCGCAGTTCGTGTGCGACCGCCATGTTGTTGAAGCGTAATCTCTTTTCCATGGTTTCGAGACCTGTCGCAAGCGCGTTGAAGGTCGTGACCAGGCTCGCGACTTCCCGCGTGCTGCGATAGGGCTCGGCAACGCGAACCGAGAAGTCCCCGGATTTCAGGCCTTCGGCAGCGGAGGTGAGTTCTCCGAGAGGGCTCGCGAGCCGCCGCGCCAGAAAGACGCCGATGAGGGCGCAGACCACGGCCGAAAGCAGGCCGCAGACCAGAACGGAAAGCTGAACTTTCAGATCCGTCGGTCCCGTCAGCGCATTGAGGTGTTCGAAAAGCAACGTAAGAGAGTCTCCGTCGGGAACCTTGCCTTCACTCAGCATCTTATAAGCGGCAGAGGCCTTTGGCGGCAGGGCTTCGGTGATGCTCTCTTCCAGATAGGAGGCATACCAGCTGACCCCCATGTAGGTCAGACCGACGCTCAGAAGCAGCATGATGGTTGTGACGATGGCGGTAAGCGTGGCGAGGGAGACGCAGGGGAATCTGAACTTCTTCATCTCGGATCCGAAAAGCGGTAGCCAATGCTGCGTACAGCAGGAAAGAAGCCGTCCTGCCCCATATCCTCCAGTTTGCGCCGAAGGTTTGAGATGTGCGTATCGACGGTACGCACCAGGGCGTCGCTTTCCGGCAGGCAAGCATCGAGGATGTCAGAGCGCGCGAAAGCTTGGGTCGGGTGTCGGATCATATAGGCAAGAATCCGGAATTCGCTCAGGGTCAGGGGCAGCGGAACGCGACGCCCGTCGTTATTGATGAAGGCTGTGTAGCTGCCGAAATCGACTTCCAGAGCGCCGAAACGGCGAACCGTTTCAGCGCGGTCCCCCTGCGTCCGGCGCAAGACGGCTCGGACGCGTGCGACGACCTCCTGCGGGTTGAACGGTTTGACGACATAGTCATCGGCTCCGAGCCGCAGTCCGCTCAGGCGGTCTATATCGTCGGCGACAGCGGTGACCATGATGATCGGCGTCGAGCCGACCTGGCGCAGACGGCCGAGCACCCCGAAGCCGTCAAGCTTCGGCAGGCGAACGTCCAGCAGCACGATATCTGGCTTCAAAAGCGCATGATGCTGTAGTGCGGTCTCGCCATCGCCGGCGCGCACGGTGCGAAAGCCGTCCCGCGTCAGATAGGCTTCCAATATCTGCGCGATGGCCGGTTCATCCTCCACGATGAGAACGAGACTGTTGTCCACTCTAGTGCCTTATGCCCCTGATTTTCCTGTCGGCCTTGCCGCCGTGGAGACGCACTATTGCGGACAAAACCGGCTTCTGCAAATTCCAAACAGTCCTTTGGCCGAGTCTGAACATGGCCTTCATGCAATCTTCGCCATTTCTTGACAATCGGGCGCCAGCTTGCCGTCGTCCAGCTTCGGGAGATTTGGCATGTGGAAATTTGCATCGCGTTCTTGGAGTTCCGTCTCCGGTGCAACGCGTCTGCGTCAACCGGAAACGCAATCGAATACTGACGGGGGGCTGGCCGTCCTCGGGATGCTGATCGTCTGGACCAGCTTCATCTTCGTGGTCTTCCCCAGGCTCGATCTTGCCGTGGCGCGTTTGTTCTTCCAAGGGCATGCGTTCTGGTTGGCGGAGAACCCTTTCCTGAAGGCGGTGAGGGATGTCACGCGCGGGGGCCAGGTTTACCTCCTCTCCGGCATGGTGCTGCTTATTGTATTGCATGTCTTCCTGCCGAAGCGGCTCAGGTTCTGCGCCCCGCACAAGCCTCTATTCGTGCTTCTGAGTTTTGCCGCCGGGCCGCTTGCCATCGTGCAAACGTTGAAGGTCGTGATCGGACGCGTGCGCCCCCGCGAACTCGTCGAGTTCGGCGGCAATGCGGATTTTACGCCCGTGTGGCAGTTTTCCACGGCATGCAGCAGCAACTGCTCCTTCCCTTCGGGTGAAACCGCGGTTGCCGCCGCGGCGCTTTCCCTGCTGGTGTTCGTGCCTGAACGATACAGATGGGGTACCGCGGCCGTTATCACGCCATGCCTGATGCTGGTCGCGTTCAATCGCGTCGTTTTCGGAGCGCATTTCCTGTCCGACGTGATGCTGGGCTGGCTGCTGACGGTCTTTGCCATGGCGTGGATTTGGCGCTGGGTCGACCTGAATGCGAAGGTGATCGATCGGTTCTTTTCGCGCCTGACATCCAGGTGAGTTCAGTTTGCAGCAGGCATTCGACTATTTCCGCCGTGGTGGCGGCAGGACTTTATCCTCGCGCGACGTCTTCCATGATTGCCGGCCAGAACGGCGTGATCATCGGACGAGGCACCCTGCTCTCTGGGGTGGGGCGCTACCAGCCGGAGGCATGTTACAGGTCTTAACAGAACGTTTGTTCACCTTTCCTTTAATTAGGAGTTACCTATCTAGCGTTGGCCGCACCGTCGAATGCGGCACAGGCCCGTGCGGCGCACGATGCTAGGGCTTGCGGCAGGGGCTTTCGGGTGAGAGTGACGGGATGGGGTTGGTAGATTGGGCGCTACGCGGCTTGGCCGACATGGATAACCGATGTAGAGGGCGCGCGCGCAGGAGCCATTACGAGCCATGGATTGTACACGCCATGGAAAGCTTTGAGCGGGAAATGGTGGTCTTTTACCGACGCTCTCAGTTCAAGCTGGTCCGCACGAACGCAATGTAAGCACAGGCGCGAGAGATATCATAGGCAGCGTCGATGTGGTCGCTATCAGAAGCGGCATATGCACCCATGACGATATATAGCTTTGTTCTAAATTGATGCTTGCAGACGATCTTGTCGGCTCCGGTCGTTGTGTTAGTCTGCCGTGACATTTCCCGTACGGAGAGTCTTCCAATGGTTATGGTGCGCGAACCGATCCTGAAACCTGTTCCGATCGAAGAATTGAGGCCCACCCAGATCACGGTCGGGATGCGTGAGGTCAAGGCCAAGCGAAAGGCGTGGCGAGCAAAGGCGAAGACCGACGGCGACAAGGCCGGTGAGTTCCTCGGAAATCACATGATCCCTGCCATACGCGGTCCACGCGGTCGATACTACGTCATCGATCATCATCATCTTTCTCTGGCGCTCCACGAGGAAGGCGTGAAGGATGTGCTGGTGACGACAGTCGCGGATCTCTCGCGGCTCGATCGTGAATCCTTCTGGTTCGTGATGGATTGTCATGACTGGATGCATCCCTTCGATGGGGAGGGAAAACGGCGAGGCTATGAGGACATTCCGAAAAGCATCAAGGATCTGATCGACGATCCCTATCGTTCATTGGCGGGCGAATTGCGGCAAGTTGGCGGCTATGCCAAGGATACGACGCCGTTCAGCGAATTCCTCTGGGCGGATTTCCTGCGCCGCCGCGTTAAGCGTAAGGATCTCGACCGGGATTTCGAGGCTGCGCTGGCGAAAGCGCTTGAATATGCGAAGAGCAGGGATGCGGATTATCTGCCCGGCTGGTGTGGTCCGGTTGCCGAATAGGCCACTCAGCCAAGCGCACGGCGTCGATGATACTTGGTGCCGTGGGTAACAATGTTCGCGAATGGCGCACTCCGGGCATGATGGGCTCGCGCGCGATGGCGCCCGTCAGTTGACACCTTTTCCCCAAGCGCCTATGGGAAGGCAGCCGGTTCCATCCGTCCGTAAGCGTTTGACGTCAAGCAACGCACTCAACGATCCTCGTCGGTCGGAGTGCGTTTTTTTGTGCCTCTGTCGATCGAGAAAAGCCTGGAGATCATCATGGCTTTCAAATCGACAAGTGAAGCGGCACAAGGCCGCCTTCTGCTGCTAAGCGCCATTCTTTTCATGTCCTACCTTTGCATCGGCATGTCGCTGCCGATCGTGCCGATCTATGTGACCGGGCAGCTCGGGCTCGGCAATGGCTGGGCGGGGCTCGGTGTCGGCATCGCATTTCTCTCGACGATCCTGACGCGCGGCTATGCCGGCGGTCTGTCGGATCACCGAGGCCCCAAGCTCGCCGTTGTGCGAGGGCTTGCCTTCTATGCCGCAGGCGCGCTGGACTCATTGGGCGCCGGCCTCCTGGTTCATACCCCCTGGACGTCTTATCTGTTCCTTCTTGCCGGCCGCTTGCTGCTCGGGCTGGGCGAAAGCCTGGTTGCGGTTGGAGTGATCGCCTGGGGAATAGGGCTCGTCGGCCCGGCCCGCTCCGGCAAGGTCCTGGCCTTGGTCGGCGCGGCCATCTACGGCGCTCTTGCCCTTGGCGGCCCGATCGGACTGGCTTTACTCGAGCGGTTCGGATTCGCCGGCGCCATGGCGATCGGTGCTGTTCTGCCTTGCCTCGGCTTGCTGGCGATCTGGCGGCTTCCCGCCGTTGCAGCTCATCCGGGTGCGGCGCGCCCGCCGTTCGGGAGCGTCATTGGCAGGGTATGGATGCACGGGTTCATCGTGTGCCTTCAGGGCATAGGCTTTGCTGCGATCGGCGCCTTCTTCACGCTCTATTTTCTAGACCGTGGCTGGAGTTATGCCGGTCTGGGCCTGACGGCTTTCGGCGGCGGCTTCGTTCTGGTGCGTGTGCTTTTCGGCCATCTGCCGGATCGCATTGGCGGCCTGCCGGTGGCAGCCGGATCGCTCGCTATCGAAACCGTGGGGCAATTCCTGATCTGGAGTGCGAGCGATCCGGCCCTTGCCCTGGTCGGTGCGTTCCTGACGGGGCTTGGATGCTCGATGATCTTCCCGGCCATGGGGCGGGAGGTCGTGCGCCTTGTCGAGCCGCATCTGCGCGGTACGGCCCTGGGGGGCTTTTCGGCCTTTCAGGATCTTGCCTACGGGCTGACGGGTCCTCTTGCCGGTCTGCTCGCCGACCGTGCCGGCTATGACAGCGTGTTCCTGATCGGCGCGGTTGCCGCCGCCGCCGGTCTGCTGATCGCTCTCTCGCTTCTGCGAGCGCGGGCAACCGCATTCAGCTGATCGAATGGATGGTCCCTGCCGCCTGGTCGGGGCCATCCGCTCCTTTTTTCAGGCCGATGCCGGCTTTCCGCTTGCCGTGACTTCCGCCGGCCAGGTGACGTAGTAGTATTTGCCGTTGAGAGAGCCAAAGAAGGCGTTCCGCGCGGTCGGCTTGTCGATGTAGCTTCCGTCGCTCGTCCTTATCAGGCTTCCCTTGTCGCTCCGCTTCAGATGGTCCTTCAGGAACTCGTTCCAATTGTCGGTGGCGATCTTCTCGGGCTTGGCCGCTTTGCTGGCCTTGTCGTCCGGGTTCCACGCTTTGATCGTCACGCCCTTGGTCGGGTCAGACACGGACAGAGTACCGTTCTTGAGAGCGGCCAGCATCGCTTTAGCTTGCGGACCGCTGACGGGATCGTTGACCGAAGCCTTCAGCTTTGCGGTGAGCGATTTCATGAAGTCGCTCGACGTGACCTCATTGACCACTTTCGGGGCAGCCGCCGGCGTAGCGGCCTTCGTTGTGCCGGTGTTTTTCGACAACCCTGCAAGGAGGATGCTGAATTTGCTGTTCGAATGAGCCGGGCTGACGGAGCCGCCCAAGACCGAACCTGTAGATCTCGATATTTGTGATGTGTCGTTGTTCGTCGTTTGTCCAGCGCGCGGCGTCCGCGATACGACATGCGTATTGTGAAACCGCAGTGAATTGATGTTGTTCACCATGCCGAATCTCCAGGTCTGCGCTAACGGCCATCAGTGATCGTCTAGCTTGAGGACTTCCCTTCCCGGGAGGGCGGGTGCGTCATCCCGCGCAAGTTGATATCTTCCATAACTTGTACGAAGCTAGATTATTAGACCTTGCGTTGTATTCTGCGATCCATGGAGTTGATCAGCTGCCTTTTGATGTCGAGGAGCGAGGCTTGGCAATTTCTTACGAGGCGGCGAAGACGACACCATAGTGATAGGGCGGCAGCTCTATAGCGGCCAGCAATCTGAAGCCGCCGGCTTCGACGATAGTCGTGACGTCTTCGGGCGCCATGCGCATGTCAGTCCTGGGCCCGCGCGGCTGGCCAAGCACTATCGTTTCTTCCCGCGGCCTGTTGACCCAGTTGACGATGCCGAACAGCCCTGTGGATTTGACAACCGAGCGAATGACGCGCACAAGTGCCGGCTGGTCGGGCACACCATGGAACGTATTCGCCATCAGGACATAGTCGACCTTTTCGGGAAGATATGTCGCGACATCGCGTGCATCGGCGCATATCCATTCCTTTGCGGACACGCCTTGCCGCAGGCATTCGGCCCTTGCCGTTTCGATCATGGCCTCATCCAGATCGAGCGCGCAGACCTTCCCGGCCACCAACTTTGCCAGAGGCGCAGTGAAGTATCCGTCGCCGCAGCAAAGATCGAGAATCGTCATTTCCGGCGTGATCCGTAGCTTCTGAAACATGTCTTGCGGGTCGGGCCAAAGCGTCGACCACCAGTCGCGATCCGGCATCGAGGTCGCCGGAAAAGCCTCATTCATTTTCGATCTCCGCCGATGGTTGAACCGGGCGTGCGCATGGCGTCACGTCGCAACGATCATCCCGATATTATAGCTGAACGCAGCACCATTGCGACGTCAAGCGGCGGCCGATCGGAGGCTTCGTCGCTGACGGTAATCGAGCCAGATCAGCGTGACTGCGGCAAGGCCCATCCACGGCAACAGCAGCATGTTGAGGGTTTGCCATCCGAAATGCTGCAACAGCGCTCCGGCACTGAATGAGCAGGCAAGGCCGACGGCGAAGATCGTCATGTCGTTTGTCGCTTGCGCGCGCCCTTTCTCTTCCGGCGCATATGTCGTTGTCAGCAGCGTGGTCCCGCCAATATAGAGGAAGTTCCAGCCTATCCCGAGCATCACGAGCGCGCCGGCAAAGGAGCTGAAACCGGTGCCGGTCAGCGACATCGCGACATGGCCGGCAAGCAGGGCGAGCCCCGCCAGCATGATGCGCAGCACACCGAAGCGGGCGATCAACGAGCCGGTGAAGAAGGACGGCAGGAACATGCCGAGCACATGGAATTGGATAACCGTGGCGGTGGCTGAGAGATCATGGTGGTGGTGCGTCATGGCGATCGGCGTCGCCGTCATCGCCAGGATCATGATGCCATAGCCTGTTGCCGCGCCGAAAAGCGCGACAAGATAGGTGGGTTGCGTGATGATCGTGGCCCAAGGCCGACCTTTCTGGCGGCTATTTTGCGTGGTCTTTGTGTTCGGTATGTGCAGTCCGAACAGCACGCCGGCAGCCACCATGGAGACGAGGGCCAGCAACAGGAAAGAGCCGACATATTCCGGATGAAGGAGCGGCCCGCCGAGACGGCCGAGCATCGGGCCTGCCAGTGCCGCGACGACACCGCCCCCAAGCACGAGGGAAATTGCCCGTGGTTTGAAGGCTTCGTCCGCGACCTCGCTGGCGGCAAATCGATAGAATTGCGCGAATGCCTGATACGCGCCGGCGAGGAAGGTGCCGAAGGACAGCAGCGACAGCGAGCTGAGCCAAATGCCGAATGCCGCGCAGAGGCCGCCGGCAACGCCGGACAATGCGCCGATGACGAAACCGGTGCGCCGACCGACGCGCGTCATCCAGATAGATGCCGGAAAGGTGAAGGCTGCGGTCCCGAGAAACATCGCCGCGATCGGCATGGTCGCGAGCTCCGGGCGTGGCGAGATCTGCCCGCCCGCAAGTCCTCCCACAGTCATGACAAGGACAGACGCGGTCTGAAATAGCGCCTGAGCGATCGCGAGTAGCAAGACCTGCCGGTGCGTCGTATTGCCTGTCATATGGCGGTCTCCTCGAAATGTTTGACTATCACTTAAACGATCAAAGACTTGTTTGAATGTTTAGAGAATGCTAGGTTCCACGTCAATGACAAGCGCAAAGATTCAGATGTTCGAGCAATTCGCCGCGTTGGCGCGTGTGCTGGGTCATGCGCATCGATTGGAGCTTCTGGAGCATGTTTCGCAGGGCGAACGGCCGGTCGAGCGGCTAGCAGAGCTTTCCGGCCTATCCGTCGCCAACACCTCGGCACATTTGCAGCAGCTGCGCAGAGGCGGCTTCGTCAAAACGCGCCGCGACGGCAAGCATGTTCTCTATCGACTTGCCGATGGGCCCGTTCTTGATCTGCTTTCGGCGTTGCGCTGTTATGCCGAGCGCAACAGCGCGGAGGTACGCGAGATCGCTGCCGACTATTTCGGCAAGCTCGACGCGCTGGAGCCAGTTACGCGCGTCGAGCTGGTTAGTCGGCTAAAAGACAAGGATGTCACTCTTCTCGACGTTCGGCCGGATGACGAGTTTGCCCTCGGCCATCTGCCCGGTGCGATCAATATCCCGCTGGAAGAGTTGGAACGGCGGCTTGCCGATTTGCCAAAGGAGCAGGAGATCGTCGCCTACTGCAGAGGTCCCTATTGCATCCTGTCCTTTGAGGCGGTCGCAGCGCTAAGGGCAAAGGGTTATCGCATTCGTCGGCTGGAGGACGGCTTTCCCGAGTGGAAGGCAGCCGGCCTCGATGTGGAAATGGCAGCCTGACAGAAAGAACATCGTCCTTCGCGGCTCAAGGTTCTCAGGCCGAGGTGCTCTTTGACCATGTTGCGGCCGTATCCTGCACGAAATGTCCAGGCGATACTTCCTGATAGGTCCGCTTTGGCGGCACGTAGTCATGCGGCCGGATCGCACTCTTGATCTCTTCGCGCTGTGTTTGTGGCTGCATGCTGCGTCGCGTGGGGTCGGGGATCGGCACGGCCGAAATCAGGCGACGGGTGTAAGGATGCTGCGGATTGTCGAAGATGGCGGCGCGGGGGCCGATCTCGACGATTTCGCCCAGATACATCACGGCGACGCGATGGCTCATGCGCTCGACGACGGCCATGTCATGCGAGATGAAGAGATATGCAAGCCCCTGCTTCTCTTGCAGGTCGAGCAGCAGGTTGGAGACCTGCGCCTTGACGGAAACGTCAAGCGCTGACACTGCCTCATCGGCGATGATGAATCTCGGGTTGAGGGCGAGCGCCCGGGCGATCGAAATGCGCTGCCGCTGGCCGCCGGAGAATTCATGCGGATAGCGGCTGGCGACGGCGGCCGATAGACCCACCTGATCGAGCAGCTCGGCCACGCGTTCCTTTGCTTCCCGCCGGCCCATCAGCTTGTGCGACAGCATGGGCTCGATGATCGCTGCGCCGACCGTCATGCGGGGGTTGAGTGAGGCGAAAGGGTCCTGGAAGATGATCTGCGCCATGCGGCGCATGGTCCGCAGCTCTTTCGTTCCCGCCTTGGTCACGTCCTTGCCGTCGATGGCAACCGAGCCTGCCGTTGCCTCGATCAGGCGCATGATTGTGCGCCCGGTGGTGGACTTGCCGCAGCCGGATTCGCCGACGAGCGAGAGCGTTTCGCCTGGGCGAAGATCGAAGGAAACGTCCTCGACGGCGTGGATGCGGCCGTTCGGCAGATCGAAGCGCACGGCGAGATTGTCGACCTTGAGGATCGGTGCAACACTTTGCGCCACCGGCTTTATCTCGCGGCCTTCCGTGGCCTCGCCGGTCTTTGCATCGACTTCCGGAAAGCGCCTCGGTGCTTCGGTCTCGCCCATGGTGCCGAGGCGCGGGATCGAGGCAAGAAGTGATTTGGTATAGACTTCCTTCGGTGCCGCAAAAATATCCGTCGTGAGGCCGGTCTCGATCATGTCGCCGCGGAACATGACGATCGTGCGGTCGGCCACTTCCGCCACCACGCCCATGTCGTGGGTGATGAAGAGGACGGCCATGTTCTCTTCGCGCTGCAGTTCGCGGATGAGATGGAGAATTTCAGCCTGGATGGTGACGTCGAGTGCCGTGGTCGGCTCGTCGGCGATCAGCAGCTTGGGGCGGCAGGCAAGCGCCATGGCGATCATCACGCGCTGGCGCATGCCGCCGGAGAATTTATGCGGATACTCGTTGAGCCGCGACTTTGCCGCCGGAATGCGCACACGCTCCATCAGCCGCAGGGCTTCCGCCTCGGCGGTCTTCCA
Organism: Martinezella miluonensis; assembly: GCF_900094545.1. Taxonomy (GTDB): domain Bacteria; phylum Pseudomonadota; class Alphaproteobacteria; order Rhizobiales; family Rhizobiaceae; genus Rhizobium; species Rhizobium miluonense. Next base: position 244,872 of record NZ_FMAH01000002.1, on the reverse strand, counting down.
CGAGAGGTTTTGGTGCAATACCAGCGCCTCTGCGATCTGGTTGCCGATCGTGAAGACCGGATTGAGCGAGGTCATCGGCTCCTGAAAGATCATGCCGATCGAGCCGCCGCGGACGGAGCGCATCTCCGCTTCCGAAACGGTGAGGAGATCCTTGCCCGCAAGCAGGATCTTGCCCACGCATCGGGCTCTGCCCGGGGGCAGCAGGCGCATGGTTGAGAGCGCTGTCACGCTCTTACCTGATCCGGACTCGCCGACGATGGCGACGGTTTCTCCGGCTGAGACCTGCAGATTGATGTTGCGGATGACCGCGCGCCAGCCTTCGGCCGTCTTGAACGAGGTCGTCAGGTTTTCGATCGAGAGAACCGGTTGGATCGTGTCGGCCATGATCAGCTCTCCTTTGCAAGGCGCGGATCGACCAGATCGCGCAGGCCGTCGCCGAGCAATTGCAGCGACAGGACCGAGAAGACGATGGCAAGGCCGGGGAAGACCATGAGCCAGGGGGCGTTGTTCATGAATTCACGGCCGGAGGCGAGCATGGTTCCCCAGGTCGGCATGTCGGAGGAGACGCCGACGCCGAGGAAGGAAAGGCTTGCTTCGGCCAGCATCGCCGAGGCGAAGACGAAGGTCGCCTGCACGAGAATAGGCGACGCCAGGTTGAGCAGGACATGGCGCCCGAGAATCTGCCAGGTCGGCAGGCCCATCGAGATCGCCGCCTCGATATAGGGCAGTTCCCGCAGGACCAGGGTCGAGCCTCGCACGATGCGGGCAAGACGCGGCGCATAGGTAATGCCGAGCGCCAGGATGACCGTTACCAGCGATGGTCCCAGCGCTGCGACGAGCGCGATGGCGAGAAGAATATCGGGAAAGGACATCATCGCATCGAGCAGGCGCGAGATCGGTGCGTCGAGCCGGCGGAAGTATCCGGCGATAACGCCGAGAAACACGCCGAGCACGGTGGAAATGCAGACGACACCGAGGCTTACCAGCAGCGAGATGCGGCCGGCAAAGATCGCACGAGAGAAGATGTCTCGGCCGAATTCGTCTGTGCCGAAGATATGGGCCGCCGACGGCCCCTTCAGCTTGTTGACGATCGAAAGCTTGCTTGGCGCGTAAGGGGCGATCCATGGCGCCAGGATGGCCGCGACGATGACGACAAGCAGGATGATGGCGCCGAAGAGCATGGCCCGGTTGCCGAAGAGACGTCGCAGGCTTGAGGCGAAAGGAAGGGTGAAGGAGCCGACGGTCATAGGCGCACCCTCGGATCGACGAGAATATAGAGCATGTCGACGACGAAATTGATGAGCACGTAGATGGCGGCGACCACCAGAAGCGCACCCTGGATCACCGGATAGTCGCGTCGCAGAACGGCGGAGACGACGAGATTGCCGACGCCGGGCAGGCCGAAGACGGTCTCGGTCACGACAGCTCCGGCAACGAGCATGGCGACTGAAAGGCCGATGACGGTGATGATCGGGATCATGGCATTCTTCAATGCGTGCTTCAGGATGACGCGGCCTTCGCTCGCTCCCTTGGCGCGGGCCGTGCGCACATAATCGTCGCCGAGCACGTCCAGCATGGCGGCGCGGGTGAAGCGCGTGATCATCGCCGAATTGACGACGCCCAGCGTGATCGCCGGCAGGACGAGGTGATGCAGACGCTCGAGGAAGTCGGTATCCGGGCCGCCATAGCCGGAAGCCGGAAACCAGCCCTGGCCGACGGCCAGGATCTGGATCAGCATCAGGCCGAGCCAGAAGCTCGGAACGCTCGCAGCCACCATGGTGAGGACGACGACGATCTGATCGAAGATCGTTCCCCGCTTCACCGCCGAGATGATCCCGACGGGAAGCGCGATCGCCGTGGCGATCAGGATGGAGAACAGCGTCAGGAAGAAGGTCGGCTCGGCGCGGGCTGCCAGCGCCTGCGTAACCGGCTGGTTGAGAAAGATCGATTGCCCGAGATCGCCCTTGAACAGGCCGAGCACGAACTGCGCGTATTGAACGAGCAGCGGCGCGTCCAGCCCCATCTTGGCCCGCAATTGTGCAATGTCCTGCGGCGTGGCGTCAGCCCCGAGCATGACGGCGGCCGGATCGCCCGGGGTGACCCGGACGATGATGAAGACGACCGTCACGACGAGCGCGAGCACGATCACCATGCCTCCAAGACGTCGCAAAAGCGCCTGGGCGATCTTTGCCATGTGCGTTCAGCCTTATTTCTTCGGGGTGACGTTCCAGAAGTGTGGCCAATAGGTCGGCGTGTAGCCGGTGACCGAGCCGGAGATACCCGAAAGTGCGTTGAAGTTGCCGACCTTGTAGAGAGGCGCATCGTCGTAGATGACGGTCTGGATGCCTTCCCAAGCCTTCTGCTTCGCGTCGTCGCTCGTCGCGTCCATATACGCCGAAACGGCCTTGGCCTTCTGGTCGGAGACATACCAGCCGGGATAGCTGTCCGTGATCGTGTTGATCGTCGTCGGATCGCCGGGGAAATTGGAGTGGGTGATGAAGATATCCCACTCTTTCGGATCGGCGCGGCGGGTCGTCAGCGTTGCCCAATCGACGACCTGCATGTCGACCTTGAAGCCCGCAGCCTCCAGATAGGCCTTGGCGACCTCGCCGATTTTATAGTGGAATTCGTACTGGCGGCTGGTCAGAAGCCGGATCGGCGTGCCGTCGTATCCGGCATCCTTCAGCAGCTTTGCCGCCGTTTCGGGATCGCCTTCGCCATAGCGCGCAACGCCGGCCTCAGTGTGCCAGAACGAGCCCTTCGGGAAAATGGAGCCATCGACGCTGAAGAAGCGTTGATCGTTGAAGGCGGCAAGCATCATGTCGGAAGAATTCAGCGCTGCCTGCGCGGCCTGGCGCAGCGGCTTCTTGACCAGCAGGCCCTGCTTCATGTTCATGTTGAGCGATACCCAGCCGGTATTCTCGAAGATGACGGGCTTGGCGTTGTTGCTCTTTTCGATGCGCTCATAGGCGCTGACGGGAAGGGAGTCGGCGAAATCGAACTGCCCGGAGATCAGTCCTTCGACGCGGGTATTGGCATCAGGGACCGGCACGAAGCGGATTTCCTTGGCGACGGCCTCGCGCTTGCCGGCATAATTGTTCGGCTCGCCATCGGGCGACTTGTAGCCGTCGAAGCGCACGAGCTGCGTATACTGGTCCGGCTTGCGCTCTTTCAGCATGTAGGGGCCGGTGCCGATGAAGTCGGTAATCGTGTCGGCGACCTTGGCTGCTGGAAGGATGATCGAAGATTGGGAAAGCGTCGCCAGCAGCGGCGCATAGCGCGACTTCAGCTTGAAGACCACGGCGTGATCGCCATCAGCCGTCAGGCTGTCGACGATGGTGGCAACCTGCTTGCCCTTGGAATTGACGTTCATCCAGCGCTTCAGCGAGGCAACGACATCCTTGGAACCGAAATCGCTGCCGTCGTGGAACTTGACGCCTTCGCGCAGCGGAATGCGATAGGTGAGGCCATCCTGCGAAATCGTCGGCATGGCAGCTGCCAGCAGCGGAACGGACTTCCATTGGCCATCGTAGGTGTAGAGCGTCTCGAAAATATGCTGATCGACCGTCAGCACGATATCGGTGGGCGTCTGCATGGCATCAAGGGTGGGCAATTCGCCGATGGTGGCGACAGTCAGAACGCCGTCTGACGTCTGGGCGATCGCCAGATTGCTGGTGCCGGCGAGCATAGCCAGCGTGAGAAGAACGAATGCGCTTTTCATCATCATCCCCTTTTTGTCAGCCGTCCTCTTAGGACCGTCGCTTTTGTCAATCAGCATGCATGCAACCGGCTTTTGTCCCGGTCGATGTCAGGTTCAAGGCATCGCGGTTCGCCAAAGCGTGGCCGTTGCCTGCATGGCGCCGCGATCTCCCGCAGCCTCATGGTGATCGAATATGGACAGCAATTAGGCGGCGTTCATTTTCGGAAGGCCTACTGCTGCGCTGTTCACCCGTTGATGTCTTATTATGTAATTTTTTTTCTTAATAACGACATGATATTCGTCATTGTCAACGGCTTTTTGTTAATTCTTATATCTTCATGTAAATTATTTTCGTAATTCGATGGATTTGCGCGTGGATTTTCATGGGTACAACTAACCGGCGGTGAGGCGTTGAAGCGCAGAGGACGCTCGTTCGATGGGCAGTCCTGGTCGGGATCCGCTATACTGGCCACATTCGCCAATCATCTCGAAACCGTAAGGTTCCGGTAAAGTGGGCGGCAGGAATGGGCGATAGGGTCGCATCGGCTCAAGCGAGCCGAAAGTCCAGACTCACCACGAAGGAGTGGAACATGTTCAGAAAGTTGCTTGCGATCGGGATCATCTCTGCGGCCGGATTGGCGGCGGGCACGGCATTGGCTCGCAACGAAGAGGGTACGATTACCAATATCGATGCAAAGGCGGATCAGATCACTCTGTCCTCGGGCACGGTCATCAACCTACCCGAAAACATTGAAGTCGAATCCCTGAAGGTTGGTGAGCACGTCTCGGTAAAATACAGCGTACAGAAATCCGGCCGTGCCCTGGCGTCGCAGGTTCGGCCGGTGAAATAGGCTGAAAACGGCAGCCGATTTTCAGATTCTTGGAAAGGACAGGCAGACCTGGAGCCCAGGCCTGCCGTCTTTCAGTGTGATCGGGGCTGAGTGCAGGTCCGCTGTTGCCTTGACCAGGCTCAATCCCAATCCGCTGCCGGGTGTCGTGCGGCTCTTGTCCAGGCGGTAGAGCCGCCTGAACACCAGCTCGCGTTCCTCTGCCGGAATACCCGGTCCATTGTCCGAGACGCAGGCGAGATAGGCTTGATCCGTTACTGTCAGCGTCATCGAGATACGGGTCCCGGCCGGGCAATGGGTGATCGCATTCTCGATGAGATTGACGAAGAGCTGGGTCAGCAGCTCGCGGTCGCCGTTGATTATGGACGGCACGGATGCCTGCAGCTTCAATTCCAGCGTCTGCGCATTGTCCTCGGCAACATGCTCATAGATTTCCGCCACCGAGGCCATGATTTCGCGTAGATCCAAAGACTTGAAGCGGGCCTTGCCCGCACCAGCCTCGATTTGCGAGATTCGCAAAAGCGCGCCGAATGTCGCGTCGATCCTGTCGCATTCCTCGCGAGCGTCGAGAAGCAGGCTCTCGACGGTCTCGGACTGCCCTTGCCGCTGCAAAGCCAGCTCGATCGTCATGCGCAGGCGATTGAGCGGCGTTTTCAGATCATGGGCGATATCCGCGCTCACCTGGCGCATGCTTTCCACGAGGCTGGAGAGCCGGCCGAGCGCGTGGTTCATATGAGTGGAAACGACGTCGATGTCGTCTCCATTGCCGCGAACCGGAATCCGGCAGGCGAGATTGCCGCCCGAGACCTCAATCATGGTGCGCTCGATGGATTCCAGCCGCTTTGTCGCCCGTCCGGCAAGCAGCGCGCCTCCGACGATCACCATGGCCACGATGAGGCCGGAAGCCCACAGGAAGCTTGCGAAGACGATATGTTCGATGGCGTCGGTCTCGCGGTAGCTTTGTCCGACGAAGAGCGAGTTGCCGCCGACATTGCCCGCCATCACCCTTATCGGGTCGTTGCCGCCTAGTCCGAGATCGGCTGCCGGCATGGTAGAAAGTCCAGGCTTGATTTGTGATGTCCTGATGTTGCCTGCGAGCTTCTCTCCTCGCTCGTTCAAGAGAAGGAATACCTGATCCTCGGCATTCTTGAGCGCGGAATACGTGTCGACGGCCGCGATGAGATCCTCAAGGTCGTTGGACGAATAGGTCGAAGCGACGACGGAATAGGTGTCGCCCACGGACCGATCGATGGCCCGGGCAAGTTCCCGTTCCATCAGCCCGTAGGCAATCGCGCCCGCCACCAGAAGGGCGACGATGAAGAAAAGTCCGAAGGATAGGGCCAGCCTGAAAGGCGTGCTGCGCAGCAATCTAGCGCGGCGCATGCATGCAATATCCCGTGTTTCGGACCGTATGAACAAGCTGTACGTCAAACGGCTTGTCGATCTTCGTTCGCAGGCGGCTGATATGCGTTTCCACCACGCTCGTCTTGGGATCGAAATGGAAGTCCCAGACCCGCTCGAGCAGCATGGTTCGCGTGAGCACCCTGCCTTCGGCCCGCATCAGAACCTCCAGAAGCGTGAATTCCCGGGGCTGAAGATCGATCGGCGTGCCTTGCCGGCTGACTTGCCGTTTTATGACATCGAGCTCGAGGTCTGCGATCCGCAGCACCGTCTTGCGATCCTGTACGGGCGGTCGCCGCGCCAGCGCGTTCAGCCGTGCGAGCAGTTCGGAAAAGGCAAAGGGCTTGGTCAGGTAGTCGTCGCCGCCTGCCTCGAGCCCCTCGACCCTGTCTTCGACGCCGCTCATGGAGGTCAGGAATATTGCCGGCGTCTCGACTTTGGCGGCCCTGGCGGCTTTGACCAGCGAAAGGCCGTCCAGCCCCGGTATCATGCGATCGACGATGAGCACGTCGTAGTGTTCGCGGGTTGCCTGGAACAGCGCATCCGTACCATCGCGGATCACATCGCAGACGTGCCCGGCTTCGCTGAGGCCGCGCGAGATATAATCGGCAGTCTTCCGGTCGTCCTCGACGACGAGTATTTTCATGCTTCGGCTGCGCTCCGTTGATCGTGATACGCGCGGAAATATGGCTTCCGAAAGTGTCAGCAGCCTGAACGGGTGCTTACAAATCCGTAAGGTCGCTCGGATCTCAAATATTGGCTCCTTACGAAACGGTATGCTCCCCGCAAAGACCACGTATAGGCGGCTCCATAGAAAGGATGGCGTCGACGTCGCAGCAAATGCGGTCGGCGGATCAACCTGAGACCGTAGGTCACAAACCGGAGCCATCCCCATGAATATGTCCAAAGCCGCCCAACGCGTCCGCCTCGTCGCTCTCGCGGGGCTCATGATGCTGCCTGTTGCCGCTCATGCCGCGGCACCCCGCCCGTGCGAAGATGCGCTCAAGGAAATGCGTGCCGCAAAAGCGACCGCAAAGCTGAGCGCGGACGACAAGGCCAAGGTCGATGCGCTCGAGGCAAAGGCGGTCGAACGCTGCAATGCCGACGACGACAGGCGGGCCGATGGCTTTCTGGACGACGCGATGAAGCTGATGAAGAAGTGATCCCGATCAGCGAGGCATAAGCAACATGACCCAGCAATTTCTAACAGGCCTCGAGCCGCGCTTGAACAGGGTTCCGCGCGTCACGGTCGATTTCTGGCTGATCAAGCTGTTGGCGGTAACGATGGGCGAAACCGCTGCGGATTATCTCGCCGTCAACATGGGGCTTGGCCTTACGCTGACGTCGCTGATCATGGCTGCGGTGCTCGTCGGCGCGCTTGCGATCCAGTTCCTGCAGGAGCGCTACGTCCCCTGGGCTTATTGGATCGCCGTCGTCCTGATCAGCGTTGTGGGAACACTGCTGACCGACAATCTCTCGGACAATCTCGGCGTGCCACTGGCCGCGTCGACCGTTGGTTTCAGTATTGCGCTGGCGCTCACCTTCTTCGTCTGGTGGAGGATGGAAGGGACTTTGTCCATTCACTCGATCTACACGGCTAGGCGCGAGCAGTTCTATTGGCTGGCTATTCTCTTCACCTTCGCGCTCGGCACGGCGGTTGGCGACCTGATCGCGGAACAATTCGGATTCGGTTACATAACGACCGGTCTGCTCTTCGCAGGGGTGATCGTCGCAGTCGCGATCGCCTATTTCGGCTTCAGGCTCAACGCCATCCTGGCATTCTGGGTGGCCTACATCCTCACGCGGCCGCTCGGAGCCTCCTTCGGGGATTATCTTTCGCAGCCCGCGGAATATGGAGGGCTCGGCTTCGGCACTATCTATACGAGCTGCCTGTTCCTCATCGCCATCGCCGCAACGGTCATCTACATGACGGTAAACTACCAGTCGGAAGTGTCGATCGAGGCGTAGAGCTATCCTCTGTGAGATCGGGCAACCAACCCGATCTCATAGCTCGGCAGCAGATGCCTCAATCAAATATCGCCGAAAGCTGCGAGGATGCGCACCCAGGAACGGATGCCCTTATGAAAACTCGAGAGATCGCATTTTTCGTTCGGACTGTGGACGCGGTTGTCGAAGCGGGCAAAGCCGACCAATAGCGCATCGCAGCCAAGGCGACGCTTGAACTCGCCGATGATTGGGATCGATCCGCCGGTGCCCGCGGACGGAGGCATCGAAACCGATGGCCGCCAGCTCTGCGGAAAGCCATTTTGCTGCTTGGCGGCAATGATCGCCATAGGCAGGATCGGTCGAAATGCTGGGAATGCGGATAAGCTCGAACAGCCGCTCCAGACTTTCATCGATCGTGCGGTCGACATGCGTGAGAACGGTATTGATCTGTTCGGTCGAAGGCTTCGGCATCGGTCGTTTCCAGGCTGTTGGTTTCGCCTTCTGCCATGGGCAGGTGGCGGATCATGCAAGGAAACGACCTGTGTTTCAAATTCTTAGCGCTCTCTCCGACGCATTATCTGTTGTCGGAATTAATGCATGATCGTGCAGCTGTGATCTTGCACGTCTTCGCCGCCCATGCTGGGCCGGGCGACGTCCGTCAGCACGATGAAGCCGGGGCCATCGGCAAAGTTTGCGCCGACGACAACGAGGTTGTGGTCGCCCATTTCCTTGGCAGGATCCTTCAGCGTCTTGGCGAGTGCGAGGAACGGATTGAAATCGCCCAATGTCTCCCCCTTGACGCGCAGTGCGGTGAACTGATGGCCTGCAACGGTATCGGGTAGGGGCGCCCAATCCGTGCCGATATGATCGGCGTCCGCCTTCAGGGCGGCTTGGGCCTCGGCGCTGAGGCAGTCGACATGGATGTGTAGCTGGTTCTGCGAACGAGCCTGCTGTGCGTTCACGGCAAGGCTCAGACCATCCCGCGGGACGGCCCGCGGCAGGCGGGCATCGACATCGCCATGTTCGGACCAGGCATCGGCAAAGAAATTGTGTGTCGCGGGATCGAGGAGCGCCGCACTTTCAATCCCGGTGATCTTGTCCGTGGGGATCAGAAGAACCTGCGCGATGCCTCTCAGGTCCTTGAGGATCGCATAGTGCTCGGCTGTGTTGACCGAGAGGCACGGGGCGGTCTGCACGACGCATTTGTCATGCACGATCTTCCACAACACCTCGGAATCTGCAAAGGCGGGAGCGAAGAGGAGGGGAAGAAAAGAAACGGCAAGGGCCGTGACGCGGCGGAAGACTGTCATGCACAAAGATTCCCTTGTTCAAATAGATTGGGCATTCCTCGAAATTCCCTGAAACATAATCCGAGCCTGTGAGGCGGTTATGACGGCATGACGGGCGAGAAGCCAGAGCCGTCGACGGTATCGGCCTTGCAACCGGGCGATATCAGTTTGGCTTCATTCCGGCTTAAGGCCGCTTTCAGCTTGGTTGCCTAAATGGCAAGGGCCGGGGAGAACCATGCCCCGCTCCGGGACGGAAAGGTTGCCGTCGTATTCGGCGCTGTGACCTTTCAGATGTCGAGGGCGGGGTGTTCATAACGCTCGATCGTCGCAATCCAGCAGCGGAGCGAAATAATCTGGAGCTTAAAATGGGTATCGGAAAGCTGATTGAAGAAGTAGCAGGCGCTGTCGCTGCGGAAGACGCCATAGAAGCCGTCGATCCGAATGCAGGTATACTGACAAAAGCCGCCGCCGCGGTCGCCGGCTTTGAAGGCGTCAACAAGCTGGCGGATGTGCTGAAGGAAAAGGAAGAGCAGCCGGCCGCCGACAACAGCGGCGATCAGAACGGCTGACCGCCGGGCGCTGCCTTCCTATTACGTTGATATTCCATGACAAATTTGAGAGCCGGGCTTGTCCCGGCTTTCGGCTTTCATGAGGCTAAATCGTACTGGCGACTTGCTGTGGTCGCCACGTAAGCGGACGATCTCAGCCCGAACGCTGAGAAACATACACTCTCAATTCGAGGCATCCGCATTCTCAGATGTTCATTCCAAACAATCACCAGCTCTGAATGATCGAAGGTCGTTTTGTCCCGACCGCCTGGAATTGCATAAAAACAATAAGTTAGAACGGTTCTCAGATTCCGTGAAGAACTGTATCGCTCCCGTGGCAAGGCCGCGCCGGCGAACTCGAACGGATTTGTCCTGACATCGGGGCTTGACGAAATAAAGCCAGGCATTAATTTAAACGGAGGCGCCTCCGTTTACGTGGGGCGCACATTTTCTCAATTCAGATGAGCGGCTGCCATTATGTCCCAGTGCCGTCGGCCTCGTCTTCCTGAAAATCATACAGCAACCGATAGACCGTCGAACAGGTTCTTCTAGATTTCGTAGGTCTCATCTTCGTGACGATGGCAGGAGCTTATCATGACACGAACCATCCGTATCGCACTCGATATCAATGGGCAGCGACACGAACTCGATCTCGAGCCGCGTGTGACACTGCTCGATGCGCTGCGTGAGCATCTCTCGCTCACCGGCACCAAGAAGGGCTGCGATCAAGGCCAATGCGGCGCCTGCACCTGCCATGTCGACGGCAAGCGCGTGCTCTCCTGTCTGACGCTTGCAGCCCAGGCCGAGGGCCGCCAGATCACGACGATCGAGGGCATCGCCGGCGATGGCGGCGATCTGCATCCGGTGCAGGCAGCGTTTATCGAGCATGACGCCTTCCAGTGCGGCTATTGCACCCCGGGCCAGATCATGTCGGCCGTCGCCTGCATCCGCGAAGGTCATGCCGGTTCGGATGCGGAGATCCGTGAATATATGTCCGGCAATCTCTGTCGGTGCGGGGCTTATAACAGCATCGTCGCGGCGGTGCGCCAAGCTGTGGAGGCGGCATAATGCGGAACTTTTCGTATTTACGGGCGAACTCCTCGACTGAAGCCAGCCAAGCGGCACAACAGGCCGGCGCCCTGCTGCTTGCCGGCGGCACGACGCTGCTCGATCTTGCCAAATGCGGTGTCAGCGAGCCCGAGACGGTCATCGATATCACCCATCTTTCCGGCATGAGCGACATTACGGTCGATACTGCTGGCGCCACGATCGGTGCGCTCGCGAGGATGAGTGAGGTCGCAGACCATAGGGATATTCGCGCGGCATTCCCTGCGATTGCGGAATCGCTGTCGCTTGCAGCATCCGCCCAGCTCCGCAACATGGCGACGATCGGCGGCAATCTCCTGCAGCGGACGCGCTGTTCCTATTTCCGCGATCCCGGCGCCTTCCCCGCCTGCAACAAGCGCAACCCCGGCTCCGGCTGTTCTGCCATCGGCGGCGTCACACGCAATCACGCCGTGCTCGGAACGAGCAAGGCTTGCATCGCCTCCTACCCCGGTGACCTTGCGGTTGCTTTGGTGGCATTCGACGCGGCGGTGGAGACGGATAGCCGCAAGATTGCTGTCGACGATTTCTTCCTTGTTCCGGGCGACACGCCGAACAAGGAAACGATCCTTCAGCGCGGCGAGATAATCACCGCCGTCACCATTCCCGCTTCCGCCGCCGCCCGGAACTCGACCTACATCAAGGTCCGAGATCGGCAGTCCTACGAATTCGCTGCTGCGAGTGCTGCCGTCGGCCTTGCGCTCGAAGCGGATGGCAGGACTGTGTGCGATATTCGCGTTGCACTTGGCGGCGTCGCCACCAAGCCCTGGCGGGCGCGAGCAGTGGAGCAGGCGCTCGTCGGCAAGGCGCTCACTCCGGAGGCCGTGGCAAAGGCCAGCCGGCTCGCCATGGAGGGCGCCGCCGCATATGGCGGCAATCGTTACAAGATCGAACTTGCGCCGCGCGTCATCGCCCGCGCCATTCTGAAGATGGGAGGCCTGGCATGACCATGATGGAACCACGCAAACATGGCGATGCTTCCGACGGTACGGTCGGCGGCCGTCAGTCGCGCTTCGAAGGCAATATGAAAGTGACTGGGGCGGCGACTTATGCGCTGGAATATCCGGCCGAAAACCTGGCTTATGCCGTCCTTATCCAGAGCACGATTCCGGCCGGCCGTGTCGTCAACGTCGACGTTTCGGCGGCGCTCGCAATGCCGGGCGTGCTTCTGGTGCTGACGCCGGAGGACGATCTCGGTCTGAAACTGTCCGCTGACTGGGGCGGCAACAAGCCGGTCGATGGACCCTATTATCCGCTGCCGCGACAAGTGCAGTTCAACGGTCAGTCGATCGCCGCTGTCGTGGCGGAAAGCCGCGAGCAGGCGACGGAGGCGGCCAGGCTGGTGCGCGTCACCTACGAAGCGAGCAAGCACGTCGCCGATCTCAACGATCCGAATGCCGGCGAGGGTATGGTGGTGGAGCCGCTCTCGGCTGCCTGGGGCGATGCCGAGGCAGCACTTGCTGCATCCCCGGTGCGGATCGAGGCCGAATATTCCACGCCGCGCGAATATCATGTGGCGATGGAGCCGCATGGTTTGACGGCGAAATGGGATGGTGACCAGCTGACGATCTGGGAGCCAAGCCAATGGTCGCACGGCATGGCGCGCATGTATTCCGAATGGTTCGATATGCCCTATGAAAATGTCCGTATCATCTCGCCCTTCATCGGTGGCGGCTTTGGATCGAAAGGGCAGCCGCTTGCCTATGGCGCTGTCGCAATCGCGGCCGCGAGAAAACTCGGCCGGCCGGTGAAGCTCGCGGTGACGCGCCCGCAGAATTTCACCAGCTATGGCGGCCGTGCCGGAACCAGACAGAAGATCGCGCTGGGCGCGACGGAAGATGGTATCCTGCAGGCGATTGTTCATCGCGGCGCCAGCGAGACCTCCATTTATGCCGATTGGCCGGAGCAGACGGGAGCAGCGACGGCGGTGCTGTATAAGGTCGAGAATTTCTCTTCGCAGCATCGCATCGTGCCTGTTAATAGCGTGACCCCCGGGGCCTTGCGTGGGCCGGGCAAGAATCCGAGCGCCTACGGCATAGAATGCGCGATCGAGGAGCTCGCCTATAAGCTCGGCATGGATCCGCTGGAGCTCCGCCTGAAAAATTATGCAGATCACGATTATCAGTCCGGCAAGCCGTGGTCGACGCGGCGGCTGCGCGAGGCGCTGACCGAAGGCGCCGAAGCATTCGGCTGGTCGCGGCGCAGCCACGCGCCACGATCCATGCGAGATGGCAAGAGCCTGATCGGTTGGGGCATCGGCTGCGGTACCTTCCCGGTCATCCGGGCGCCGAGTGAGGCGATGATCCGCATCCTTTCCAGCGGCAGGGTTGAGGTCGTCAGTGGCGCCATCGACATGGGGCAGGGGACCTATACGATCCTTGCCCAAAGTGCCGCGGAAGTCTTCGGCATTCCGGTAGATCAGGTCGAGGTGCATCTCGGCGATTCACGCCTGCCTGGCTCGGCGATCGCTGGCGGTTCGATGCTCGCCGGCTCGATCATGGGGGCCGTGCACAAGGCTGCGGTCGCGGCCCGTGACGAACTCATCGGCCTTGCGCTCAGCGATGCCAACTCGCCGTTCCGCGAGACGGGTGCGAATACGCTGAACTTTGCCGAGGGCCGCATCGCAGCGCCCCGCGGTGAGGCACCGTCGCTGACGTTGGCGGAGCTCATGTCTGCGCTCAAGCGCGAGGAGATCGAAGTCCGGCGTAATACTTTGCCGGATGGTGCGAACGCGCAGGAGCAGCTCCAGGCCTGGACCACCATGGCTAGGGTTCAGGGGCCGACCATGGGCGATTATTCCATGCACAGTTGGTGCGCCCATTTTGCCGAGGTGCGCGTCGACGAGGATTTCGGCACGGTGCGCGTCTCCCGCATGGTCTCCGCATTCGATTGCGGCCGCCTCTATAATCCCAAGCTCGTCGAAAGCCAGTGGCGGGGCGGCATCATCATGGGCATCGGCCAGGCGCTTCTCGAGGAAGGCTTGGTCGATGTTCGCAACGGGCGAACGGTCAACAACAATGTCGGCGACTATCTCGTGCCGACGAATTCGGACATTCCGGATGTCCAGGTGATTTCCGTCGGCGTGCCTGATCATCATGCCTCGGCGCTCGGCGGCAAGGGTGTCGGCGAAGTCGGTATCGTCGGCGTAGCACCTGCCATCGCGAACGCCGTGTACCATGCGACCGGCAAGCGCGTTCGCGACCTGCCGATTACATTGGAAAAACTGCTCTAAAGGGCAGGTCGGGTTCGAGCCGCACTGCACGAAGGGTGCGGCTTAAACACCTTAGGGCCATCTCGAAGGTTGGTCTGTTCCATGCTTTGCGGGAAGCGTCTTGCATCTGCGCGTTGCTGCCGGCCTCGCCCATAAGTCGCCGTTCCTTGCGTTTGGCTCAATGCTTTGCCGGATATTCCAGCTGCAGCATGACGATATCGGACGTCCGTGAACCGTAACGCTCGGAGATTTGAGACAGTGCGTCGTCGAGAACTAGAGCCGACGGAAGGATTGGAATTTCCACAACCGAAGCACCGATGTCGGAGGAAAAGTCCGGCACGAGCACGAGACCGTTGCGCGAACGGATGGATGCCGCCTTTTCCGCAACGACTGCCTGGGAACGAAAGGTTCTGGACCACGCGTCCGCCGTCAGCGCCAGGGCGATTTCGTCGAAGCCATCCTGCGCCGGCAGGCGGATGGTTTCATGGTTCCAAAAGGCAAGATAGTTGCCGGCGAACCGCCAGAGCCGGCCAGTCGTCATTCGAAATGGCGTCGCGTCGTGGGCCGCACTCCAGCCGTCGACGCCAAGACGCGCCGCGATCGACTGCGCCTTGGCCGTCCCGCCGATCGCTTCGACCAGCGCGAGGGAGGCCGGGATGGAGGCTGTGACGCCCGTGGTGCTCATAACATTGCCGTCGACGACATAGCGCTGGTTGCGGACCCACTGCGCGTGCGGAAAGGTGCGACGCATCTCGTCGAAAGCGTACCAATGGGTGGTGGCTCGCTTGCCCTCGAAAACACCGGCCCGAGCCGCAAGCCGGGCACCCTCGCAAATCGAGACGACCATCGCGCGCTTCGAGGATTGCTGCCGGATCCAGGCGATGACGTCGCGGCTCCTGTCATCGTGCATGGCAGGGACGATAACAATGTCGGCGCCCTCAGGATGTGCCTGGTCGAACTCGGACATCGTTGTGTCGGGCTTGATTTTCAAGGCCGGCATCAAATCTACCACGCCCGCATGGGTCGAAACCACGAGTACGTCAGCGACGCCGGCGCTGCGGATAATGCCATAGGGGACGACGAGATCCGTCGTCTCCGTGCCTTGGTTGTCCGCGGCGATGACGATCAGGGGCCGCGTTCGACCGGCTTTCAATTGAGGAATTTGGAGGGAGTTTTCACTCGCTGCGAAGGCGACTGGAGCCCAGATGGCGACTGCGAACGCCAGCAGGGCCAGAAGGAATGCTCTCAGATAGAAGCGATACATGGGGATTGTCCGAAGTTGCGATGTTCTCGACTAGAGAAATAGTCGCTGGGCGGACTGGCGGAAATGTCAAAGATATCGCAGTTTACGCCAATGCAGGATCTAGTACATAATCCCAGGCGCGTCGCTGTCATCGGTTATGACGGCGTTCAGGCGCTCGACATTGTCGGTCCGATGGAAGTTTTCGCGATGGCGAACTTTCATCTGACGCAGGGCGTCGCGCCCTATGAAGTCATTCTTGCTTCTCCAACCGGTGGGGCTGTGAAGAGCAGTTCTGCCGGAGGGCTTGTGTTCGGCGAGACCGTCGGGCTGGAGCAACTGCCCGTGGATCTGGATACGGTCATCCTCGCAGGCGGAAGCGAAGACGGGCTACGCCAGGTCATATTCCGCTCGAATTTGCTAGCCTGGCTGCATTCGCGGCAAACAGCCACCCGGCGAATGGCGAGCGTCTGCACCGGAGCGTTCATATTGGCCGCCGGCGGTTTTCTTGACGGCAGACGAGCCACCACCCATTGGAATTCCTGCGCTCTCCTGAAGGAACTGCGACCGCAAATCGAAATCGAACCCGACGCGATCTTCGTCGCGGAGCCGCCGGTTTATACATCGGCCGGAATTACGGCCGGTATCGATCTATGCCTGGCCTTCGTCGAGGCCGATTGTGGGCCGCAGACTGCCCTGGCGGTCGCTCGGCAAATGGTTCTGTTCATGCGTCGGCCTGGAGGGCAATCCCAGTTCAGCGCAGGTCTCTCCGTTCAGGCGAATGCGACGCCGCGGCTGCGCAAGCTTCTAGGCGAGATCATTGAAGAGCCGACGGGAGATCTGTCGATCCCCACATTGGCCAGCCGGGCAGGAATGAGCGAACGCACATTTTCGCGCAGCTTCCGCAAGGAAACCGGAACGACACCGGCGCTATTCGTGGAGACTGCGCGGCTGGATCGGGCAAAGGCGCTCCTTGAAACCTCGGACTGGTCGCTCGCTCGCATTGCCGAGCGTTCCGGCTTCGCAAGCCTCGATACCCTGCACAGAGCCTTTCTTAAACATCTTGGGGTGACGCCCGGCTTTTATCGAGCCCGTTTTGGTTCGAATGTCTGAGCCTGGTGGAAGCGGCTTGGTGCGTTCGGTATTGAGCTGCTTCGGCATTATCTTGCGCCTGCCACTGAGGAAAAAACTTCTCCGATTTAGTCGATAAAAAATATGGAATGACTTCTTATCAAATTGGACTCTGCCATTCTCGGTGCGTCGCAAAGATGATCGGAGCCAGCGCGTGTATGAATTCATCGACCTTGCCCGGTCGAGCCGGCGTCCGCACCGTATGACCAACAGGAAGAGAGTTCATGATCTACCATCCCAATCCGGAACGCTATGACTCCGCCCATTTCCGCCGGGTCGGCCGAAGCGGCCTGAAATTGCCTGTAATTTCCTTTGGCCTCTGGCACAATTTCGGCGATGCGACGCCGCTCGATACTCAGAAGTCTATTCTCTTCAAGGCATTCGATCTCGGCATCACGCATTTCGATCTTGCAAACAATTACGGCCCGCCAGCGGGAAGTGCTGAGATCAATTTCGGCCATATCTTGAAGCAGGATCTGGCCGCTTATCGCGACGAGCTGATCATTTCGTCCAAGGCCGGCTGGAATATGTGGCCCGGCCCCTATGGTCGCGGCGGCGGGTCGAAGAAGGCGCTTCTTTCCAGCCTCGACCAGAGCCTCAGCCGACTTGGCATCGACTATGTCGATATTTTCTATTCCCACCGCTTCGATGCCGAGACACCGCTGGAAGAAACGGCCGATGCGCTTGCCCAGGCGGTCCGGCAGGGCAAGGCGCTCTATGTCGGCGTCTCCTCCTATTCCGGCAACAAGACGCGTGAAATCGCGGCTCTGTTGAAGGAAAGGCAGGTGCCGCTGCTGATCAACCAACCGTCCTACAACCTCTTCAATCGCTGGATCGAGAAGGACCTGCTGGCCGCTTCTCACGAGGTCGGGGCTGGTATCATCGCCTTTACGCCGCTCGCCCAGGGCTTGCTGACGAACAAATATCTGAACGGCATCCCACAGGATTCGCGGGTGAACCGGCCCGGCGGCGACCCGTTGCGGCCGGAGCATCTGAAAGAGGAAAACATCGAGCGGGCGCGCGCGCTCAACGAGATCGCCAAGCGTCGCGGCCAGTCACTGGCGCAGCTCGCCCTCGCCTGGGTTCTCAGGGATCCGCGCGTCACCTCTGCGCTGATCGGTGCTAGTTCGGCGCGCCAGGTGGAAGAAAATGTGGCCGCTCTGGACGACCTGACATTCAGCCGGGAGGAGCTGGCGGAGATCGATCGCTATGCCGTCGAAGGCGGCGTCAATCTCTGGGAAAAGCCCTCGCATGAGGAGTTGGTTTGACACGCTTCAAGGCCCGGCTCGCCCGGTCGGGCGGAGCCTTGAGATAAATGGCAGGCTGCGGGGCTTTTGGTCCCTCAGCCACCATATTCGGTGATCTCAAGTTCGGCATCGTGATCTGCCTCGATCAGGCCTTGCCGCGGCTGATGCCATAGGTAAGTGCAAGCGCACCGACAAGAACGGCGCCCTTGATGAAGTCCTGCGTGTAATAGGGAGCATTCAGCATCGTCAGGCCGTTGAGGAGTATGCCGACAAAGACTGCGCCGATCGTCGTTCCAAGGACGTTTGGCCGACGCAGGCCGAGAACCGCAAAGCCGATGAGCGAGGCGGCCACGGAGTCCATCAGCAGCGAGGCGCCGGACGAAACATCGCCGCGTCCGACGCGGGCGGCAACGATGATGCCGCCGAGCGAAGCCAGAACGCCGGACAACACATAGGCGAAGGTCTTCAGACGGGCGATATTGGCGCCGGCCAGTCGTGTCGCAGCTTCGTTGCCGCCGGTTGCGTAGAGCAGGCGTCCAAGGCGCGTGCGCTCGGTCAGCACATAGAGCACCAGCGCGACGACCAGCATCAGAATGACTGGCAGAGGAACAGTTCCCAACAGGCTCGATCGGCCGATGGTCAGGAAGGCCGGGTCGACTTTGCCGGTTGCCCTCGTTCCATCGGGAAGGATCAATCCCACCGAGATCGAACGCCCGGCCGTCGGGATGAGCTGGAGGCCGGTCAGCAGGAACATCGTGGCAAGGGTCGCAAGTAGGTCCGGCACTTTCAGACGAACGATCAGCAAGGCATTCACGAGCCCGACCAGTGCGCCGAAAGCAAGCACCAGCGGTACGGTCTGATAGGCATTGAGATCGAGCACGATCATGGCGTAGCTGGCAGCCATGACGCTGGAGGCTGCCACCGCACCGACCGACAGATCGAACCCGCCGATCGCGAGTGTGATGGTGACGCCCGCGCCGATGATGGCGACAACGGAGACCGCCTGCAGGATACTCATCAGATTGTTGATGTTGATGAAAACGGGCTGCGCGAAGCTGAAGAAGAGGATTAGGGCGAAGAGCAGAAAAAAGACCGCGCCACGCCGCACGAGTTCCTTCGGCGAGAGCGGCTCGCTCGCCGGCTTTTCTTTTTCCCGGATCTGGGCAGTCCCTTCACTCATCTGACGTATTCCTCGTTTTGCCAGTCGCCAGCAATCGCGGGAGCGACGTCTCTCAAGCTGTGATGTTCCATGACGAGCACCCGGTCGGCGACTTCGAGCGCTTCTTCCGGATCGGATGTCGCAATCAAGGTGGCGCGGTCGCTATGGCTGCGTATGGCTGCGATGATGTCCTGGCGAGCTCCGACATCGACGCCCTGGAAGGGCTCGTCGAGAAGCAACAGCCGGCTGGGCTCAGCCTCCCAGCGCGCCAACACGACCTTCTGCTGGTTGCCGCCCGAAAGCGACCAGACCGATGCATCCGGGCCGGCGGCTTTGATGCCAAGGCGCCTGATTGCTTTCTCTCCTTCCCGGGTTTCCCGCCCGGAAAAGAGGAAGCCGGATGGATACCATTGCCTCAGATGCGGCAGGCTGATCGTGGCTGCAATGCTCTCTCCCGGCCAGTCCGATGGCATGAGGGACGAGCGATGACGGTCTGCCGCAGCCATGACGACGCCGCGTGCAATCGCCTCAGCCGGCGAGGCCGGCTTATAGGGCACGCCATCCAACAATGCATCGCCGGCCGCGAGGTGCTCGATGCCGAAGAGCGCGGAGAGAAGCCGGCTCTTGCCAGCTCCCAGAACGCCGGTGATGGCTACGACTTCGCCGGCGTGGAGCGTGAGATCGAAAGGTGTGCTGTCGGAAAGCAGCCTTATGCCCCGAAGCTCAAGCACCGTCCTGTCAAATTGCTCGCGCCGACGTGGGCGGGAAGCTTTCATCGCCCGGCCGATCATGGTCTCGATGGCGGCATCGAAATCGATCGGTCGCGCGAAGGCGCCGACATTGCGGCCGCCGCGCAGGATGACGACCCGATCCGCAAGCGCATCGAGATCGACGGTGCGGTGGGAAATGTAGAGAATGCTCATCCCGCGGGCTTTCAGCTGACGGACGATCTCGTAAAGTCGTCCTGCCTCGCGGGCGGAGAGGCTTGCCGTGGGTTCGTCGAGAATCAGCAGTTGCGCCTTGTTCGACAGGGCGCGGGCAATGGCGACCATCTGCCGATCGGCAGTGCCGAGATCGCCGAAATCCCGATCCAGCGGCAGGTCGAATCCAGCCTCCTTCAGAATAGCGGCCGCTTTCCTTCGTACCGAACGTTTCGACAGGAAGAAAGGCTGACGGCCATCGACGAATTGATTGAGCAGAAGCGCGTCCGCCACCGAAAGGCCGGCGACGCCGACAACGTCGGTCGATTGATGTACGGTGACGATACCCTGGGCGGCTGCTTGAGCGGGGCTATCGGCGCGATAATTCCTACCGTTCCATAGAATGCTGCCTGAATCGGCCGGGTAAACGCCGGAGAGGATCTTCACCAGCGTCGACTTGCCGGCGCCGTTGGCTCCCATCAGCGCAACGATCTCGCCGCTGTCGATGGTCAGGGATGCGTCTGCCAAGGCTTGCGTCGAGCCGAAAGCGCGGGACAGATTTTGGATGCTCAGCAAGGTCATAAGGATGAGTTCGGTGAAAGCCTGCCACACTCCTAGGCTTCTGCTATCCGATCACAAGGAGCAGTCTTCTTTTCATCACTTATTCTATGGAATAAATTTCTTTTCTCCCGCCGACGGTTCTGCTTGATCGATAGCCGGTATTGTCATCGAGACGAAATCGTGGAGCGAGGCGGTGGATCGCTGCCTACGCAGCGAAAGGCCCGGCGTGATTGACACGCCGGGCCTTGCTCTTGTTAGTCGATTGCGTCGAGATTGACGCCCTTGGTCTCACGGACAAAGATGACGCCGATGACCAGGGTCATGGCGGCAATCGCGATGGGGTACCAGAGGCCATAATAGATATCGCCCGTGGCAGCACTCATGGCAAAGACCGTTGCCGGAAGCAGGCCGCCAAACCAGCCGTTGCCGATATGATACGGCAGCGACATGCCGGTATAGCGGATGCGGGTCGGGAACATCTCCACCAGGATCGCGGCAATCGGGCCGTAGACCATGGTGACGTAGATAACGAGGATCGTTAGAATGGCGATCGTCAGCGGCCAGTTGATGGCCGAAGGGTTGGCGACCATCTTGAAGGCGCCGCCGCTGGCGACGGTATAGACGGGCATGTCCGTTGCTCCGCCTGCCTGTTCCGCCGTCAGAAGCTTTGCCTTGACGAGATCGGCGGTCGGCGTGACGGTCTTTTCGCCTGCCCGCACTGTCGCCGCATTGAGCCCGAGCTCAGGGTTCGCTGTGATGAAGGCATCAAGCTTGGCATCCGGCACCTTGGCGGGATCCCGCGCCAGCGGGAAGCCGGCCTTTTGCAGGGCAAGGCTCATGTCGTGTGTGAACGCCGCACCCTTGGCCGCCGCATCTTTGCCGGCGGCCGCGGCATCATAGGATGTCACCGTGGCATCGCCGACCTTGACGGTTGCCGGTTGGCCTGCCGGGCCGTCGGCGATCGTATAGGGAACGGATGATTTCGACAGGAAAGACGTGGCGATGTCGCAGGAATTGTTGAATTTCGCCGTTCCCACAGGATTGAACTGGAATGTGCAGTCGCCAGGAGCTGCCGTTACCGTGGCCCGCACGGTTTGTTCTGCCTGAGCGAGCGCCGGATTTGCCGCGCTGGTCAATGCCTTGAACAGCGGAAAATAGGTCAGGATCGCAAGCAGAAGGCCTGCCATGATGATCGGCTTGCGGCCGATCTTGTCCGAAAGCCAGCCGAAGAACACGAAAAAACCGCTGCCGATCAAGAGCGCAATCGCGATCATGATGTTGACCGATTGGCCATCAACCTTCAGCACGTTCTGCAGGAAGAACAGGGAGTAGAACTGTCCAGCATACCAGACAACCGCTTGGCCGGCTGTGAGGCCGAGCAGTGCGATGAGGGCGATCTTCGCATTTTTCCACTGGCCGAAGGCTTCCGAGAGCGGAGCCTTGGAGCCCTTGCCCTCCTCCTTCATCTTTTTGAAAGCCGGCGATTCACTGAGCGACAGCCGGATCCAGACGGAGATGGCAAGCAGAACGCAGGACACAAGGAAAGGAATGCGCCAGCCCCAGGCAGCGAAAGCATCTTTGCCGACAGCATTCTGGACGATCAGGATGACGATCAGCGACAGGAACAGTCCGAGCGTCGCCGTCGTCTGGATCCAGGACGTATAATAGCCGCGCCTGTTGTCGGGCGCATGTTCGGCGACATAGGTGGCGGCGCCGCCATATTCGCCGCCAAGCGCCAAGCCCTGCAGCAGACGCAGGATGACCAGGATGACAGGGGCGGCGATGCCCCAGTTTGCCGACCCGGGGAGAACGCCGACCAGGAAGGTCGAAAGACCCATGATCAGGATCGTGACGAGGAAGGTATATTTGCGTCCGACGAGGTCGCCGATCCGGCCGAAGACCAAGGCGCCGAAGGGCCGGACGAGGAAGCCTGCCGCAAAGGCGAGCAGGGCGAAGATGTTGCGGGTTGCCTCCGGATAGTCGGCGAAGAAGGTCGTGCCGATGAAGGCAGCCAGAGACCCATAAAGATAGAAGTCATACCATTCGAAGACTGTTCCGAGCGAAGAGGCGAAGATAACCTTCTTCTCTTCCCGGGTCATGCCTCGACGCGTCGTCTCGGCCATGGACGTGGCTGCCATTCCTCAATCCTCCCAAATTGCACCAGGGACATCGCCAATAGATCTGTCTCATGTCCCCCATGATGACATCACGCAGGACCTTCCCGCCGAGTGGGCGCGGAAAGTCGCGCAAGTGGGTGCCCTCCCGATTTCCTCCCCGAGGAGATCACGCACCTGATGCATCAGTGAGTTTTGGCCAAAAATTGAAAATTGCAATGCCTGCAACTGCTGCCGCGTATGGAAAACTGTGTGTAAGCATCGAGAAAAACGAATATATCGCGGTCCGGCGCAGCTGCGCCGCATTTACGCCGGAAAGTACGGGGCCGGACACGCCGAAATGTGACGCACCCGGCAAATGGCGGATCATGCCGCCTGCAGCCGCAGGCGCTGCATCGGCGGGAAGGCAATGGCGATGGCCGCCGCTCCCAACCCCACCATGGACGATCCGATGAACAGCCAGGAATAATTGGCAAACGTATCGAATATCCAGCCGCCGATCAGAGGGCCGGCGGCCATGCCGATGCTCGAGAGCATCGAAGCTGCGCCGAACACCGTGCCGATGACGCGGGGGCCGAAATACTCCCTTGCCAGTACCGCATAGAGCGGCATGACGCCGCCATAGGCGCTGCCGAAGACAATAGCCAGCGCATAGAACTCGCCGAGTTCTCTCACCAGCAGATAGGTGGCGAGCGCGGCGGCCTGGACCAGGAGGCCGGCGATCAGCACCGGCTTGACGCCAAGCCGATCCGCAAGCGTGCCGTAAAGCAGGCGACCGCCGAGGCCCGCAAGCCCCTCGACGCTATAGATGCTGACGGCGGCCATCGGCCCGACGCCGCAGATCGTCGCATAGCTGACCATATGAAAGATCGGACCGGAATGGGCCGCGCAGCAGGCAAAGAAGGTAGCCCCAAGAATGAGGAATTGCGGCGAGCGGAAAATCTGGCCAAGCGGCAGGCTTTGCTCCGCCACCTGTCCGTCCGAACCGGCTGTTTCCGCAAGAACGGGAGCCCGCCGCACCAGCAGTGCCGCCGGTATGAGAAGGACCCAGGCCATGATGCCGATCAGCAGCATGGCGAAGCGCCAGTCGTAGGCGGAAATGAGGTAGCGGGCGAAGGGCGACACCGTCATCGGGGCGACCCCCATGCCTGCGGAAACCAAGGATACGGCAAGGCTCCTGCCTTTGTCGAACCATGCGGTCGTTGCCGCGATCATTGGCGCGAAAAAGGCGCTGGCGGCGACGCCGACGAGAATGCCATAGGTCAGCTGGAACTGCAGAAGCGATCCCGCTCTGCTCGCCAAGACAAGGGCAAGCCCAAGCAGCAATGCCCCGATCAGGACTACGATGCGTATACCGAAGCGATCGCTCGCAGCGCCCCAGGCGAAGGCGCCAAGCCCCATGACGAGGAAATTCAGCGTCATGGCTGCAGCGATGCCGGCATGCGACCAGCCCGTGTCGGCGGCGATCGGCACTTGAAAGATTGCCAAGGAAAACATTGCGCCGAGTGCGACGCAGGTCATCAGCGCTCCGGCACCGACGATCACCCAACGATATGACGAACTCATCTCCCAGCTCCTCTTTGACAGTTCGACCTATGGCAGGAAGGATCCGGTATTCCTCTCTCGCGACCCGCCTCAATGAAGACGATTGCGTCTTGGCCATTTCGACATTGCCGCTCAAAAAAATCTGGCGGCCGGAAAACGCGCGTGACAGAATGCCGCTATTGCCCGCAGATTTTAATTTTGGGCTCATGCAGGGCTGCTAATGCTGCCCTCCTATTGAAGGCCTGCTTCGCTGCTCCAATGCAAGCGTAAGCGGGCACAAATGACATGCAAGCTTGACATAGTACCGAACCAGATCTTCGCAGTCATGGAGCGGCATATTCAATGGCTCATATCGTCATTATCAATCCGCGTTTCGAAACCTCCTATTGGGGGATGGAACACGCCCTGCCGCTGTTCGACGTGAAGGCGAATCTTCCGGTGGCCTGCCTGCCCCTGCTGGCAGCGCTCACGCCATCGGAACATACCGTCACCCTGGTCGACGAGAATGTCGAACCGCTGGATTTCGATCTGTGCGAGAAGGCCGATATCGTCGCGCTGACCGGGATGATCGTCCAGCGCTTCCGGATGACGGAAATCTTGACCGAGCTCAAACGACGCAATTGTTTCACCGTCGTCGGCGGACCTTGGATTACGGTCAAGGAAGATTATTTCGGCAATCTCGTCGATGTCTCCTTCATCGGCGAGGCGGAAGAGACCTGGCCGAAGTTCCTGCTTGAATGGGAAGAAGGTAACCACGCGCAGCGCTACGAGCAATCCGACAAGACGGATATGAGCAAGGTGCCGGTGCCGCGCTTCGATCTCCTGAAGATGGATGAGTATGCTGTCGGCAGCGTCCAGTTCTCGCGAGGCTGTCCTTTCACCTGCGATTTCTGCGATATCATCGTCGTCTTCGGGCGCAAGCCGCGCATCAAACAAAGCGCCCAGGTCATTGCCGAAATGGAGGCCCTGTTGGCGTCCGGCATGGATACGGCCTTCATCGTCGACGACAATCTGATCGGCAACAAGAAGGCGATCAAGGAGGTGCTGCGCGATGTCGTCGCCTGGCAGGAGAGCCGTCATTATCCGATGACTTTCCTGACTGAGGCGTCGATCGATCTGGCCGACGATGCCGAGCTGATGCAGCTGATGGTCGACGCCAATATCCGCGTCGTCTTCATCGGCATCGAGACGCCGAACGAGGAGGCGTTGCGCGAAACCAAGAAGCTGCAGAACCTGCGCAAGGGCGGGACGATGCTGGAGAAGATTCACAGCATCCAGCAGACCGGCATGGAAGTCTGGTGCGGCATGATCCTTGGCTTCGACAGCGACGATGCGACGATTTTCGAAGCGCAGCGCGTGTTCATCAAGGATGCGCGCATCGTCAATGCCATGATCGGGATGCTGGCCGCTATCCCGAAGACGCCGCTCTATGCGCGTCTCGCCAAGGAAGGGCGGCTTGATCACGACGATCCGCCGGCCTACGGCACGAATGTCATTCCCCTCAATCTCTCCCGCGAAACCTTGCGGGATGGATATCTCTCGGTCCTCAGCGACCTGCATCAGCCGGCCGCCTATTTCGACCGGCTGGATGCGCTCTATATCGATGGGAATATCAAACCGGAAAGCACGCGCTTACGGCATTTGCGCCGCCATCCATTGAAGTTGCTCGCTCTCAACGCGACATGGGCGCTGGAAGCGATCGGCATCTTCGTCAGGCTAATGAGCCGGGTGAAGGAAGCGGATTTGCGTGCCGTGTACCGCCAGCGGTTTCTGAAGCTGCTGCGGCATCGCCGTTCTCCGATCATTCTGCAGATCTACGCGATCAAATGCGCCATGCATTATCATGCTCACGTTATGGTTCAGCAGATGCGCACCGGCGGCGGGATCGTCAATTCGTTCTAGTCAAATCTCAATACTGGGTGGCCTCTCCAAGGGTGAGGTTTCGCGCGCCAGCGCGATCTCGCAATGGGACGCTTGCTGTTGCGTCAGTGCAACACATGGCAGTGAGATAACTGCAATTCGAAATTGTGGGGTTGCCGATCCTCGGATCTCGCGTATTATCTGCACGTCCGCAATCAAACAGAGGAGGCGTGCAATGCAACATCCACGAATGCATAACAACGCCTCTGGCGGAATGATCTCGATGAATATGGTGTGTGCAGCACCGAATTCGCGACGTATCTTTAGCTAAAGCCCCAAAACGCTTTATCTGCCGCCACTTAGGCGCTTTTCCATTAAACCCATATGACTTGCTGCGGGAATAATTTGATGCGTCGCCGACGTATCAGCTCCTGAGGCCGGTCGAGCTTCAAGAGGACCTGGTTGCTTGATTGCGCCAGGAAAAGATAATGACGTCTTCACAATTATTGGTTGCTGATAGTTTAACAGCAACGGTCGATGAACTATACCAGAAATTCGGTGCGTGGAGGACTGCGCGCGCCTTGCTGTTTGTCATCTGGAGGCAGCGGCAGACGCGCAAGCAGGTCGCTGAGCTATCGGATTACCAGCTTCGCGATATCGGCCTTCCCGAGCGGCAGAGCAGTTCGCGCTCGCCTTATTTCATGCCACCGCATCTGCGCCGCTTCGATTAGGATAGAACCAATGCGAATGAGTGCTTCATGGCATTCGGCCGGCTGGGAAGGCCGGTTTGGAAATGGCCTTTGGCTGACGGTTCGAGGGAGCCGAGAGCGTGATCTGCGGCGCGCAGCCAAGCGACTGCGTGTGCCGTGGCTTACGCTTGAAAATCATCCTGCCGCAACCCAGACAGGGGAGGGTAATCGCTGCCTTCCCCTGTTGAGCCGCCAACCCTAGTTATCATTGAGATTGCCTGCCCGATCGTCATCGGCGTTCCACTTCAGCGACGGCGGCATGAGCGGGGTAAAATCGGGGTCGCAATGTTCTCGCAATGAGCCTATGCAATTCGAACATTCTTTGCGCAAAGGGGTGACATTGCGAATTCTGCTGCTTGAGGACGAGCCGGAAATGGCTTCCGCGCTTTGTAGCGCGCTGCGCACACGCGATGCTCTCGTGGACCACATGACGACGCTTGCCGATGCCGAAGAGGCGGCAATGGTCGTCGTCTACGATGTCATCCTGCTCGACCGGCAAGTTCCCGATGGTGACGGCCTGTCGCTCATTCCCAAGCTTCGATCAAATGGCGTGAGCGCACCCGTCATCGTGTTGACCGCCCGTGGTGAACTCGACGACCGCATAGACGGCCTTGACTCCGGGGCCGATGATTATCTCGTCAAGCCTTTCGCCGTCGAGGAGCTTCTCGCGCGCCTGCGCGCCGTCATGCGCCGGCCGGGCGATGTCCGTGTCGACGCGGTCAATTTCGGCCGAGTATCCTACGATTTCGATGGCCGGGAAGCGCAGGTGAACGGCTGCCGGCTCGATTTGCCGCGTCGGGAACTGCTGGTGTTCGAAACACTGGCCCGCCGGATCGGCCGCACGGTTCAGCGGCACATGCTCGAAGAGGCCGTTTACGGCTTTGATGACGATATCCAGTCGAATACCCTCGATGCACATATCTCCCGCCTCCGCCGGAAGCTTGTTTCCGTCGATGCCGGCCTCGAAATCCATCCGGTGCGCGGCATCGGCTACCTCATGAAGCCGACCTCATGAGTGCAAGCCAGCCTTCATTGCGCTGGCGCCTGGTGCGGCAGCTTGCCTCCCTGCAGGCGGTTTTTCTGAGCATACTTGCGCTCCTGATCATTGCGGCCCTCTGGATGACTGGAAGCGTCATCTCGCTTCAGCCGGAAGACGAAACCATCGACGCGATCGCGCAGTCGATTGAGCGAGACAAGGACGGCGCACTTGCCATCAAAGAGACACCCATGCTGGCGGCGCGCCGCACCGAGCTGCCGGGTCTCTGGTTTGTCGTGAGGGACCGCAGTGGCGCGACGATTGCCGAGGGTGCCGTGCCGCAGGCCTATGCAGGCATGGGCCGCGCTCTCGACGGCATCGGCCAGGCTCGCTTCGGCAGCAATCTCGGCGGAAATGCCGTGCCCGCCGCGCGGCTTCAATGGGTTGGATCCCCCATCGGCGAGGTGCAGGTTCTGACCGGGGTTGACGGCAGTGTTTCGCCGTCTCGGGTGATGGCTGCGACCAGTCTTGTGTTTTTCAGTACCCTCCTGCCGCTGCTCGCCGTGACAGCGGTCGCGACCATGGTTGCGGCACCGATGGTGGTTCGCCGGGCCTTTTCCTCGCTCGATTCCGCCGTCGCCCGCGCCGGGCAGATCGACATCGATCGACAGGGGACGCGGCTGCCGGTCGAGGATGTCCCCCAGGAAATCTTGCCGCTCGTCGAAGCCGTCAATGACGCGCTCAGCCGGTTGGATGAGGGCCATGAGCGACAGAAGCGCCTGTTTGCCCACCTCGCGCACGAGTGGCGCACGCCCGTCGCGATCCTGCAAGCCCGCCTCGATGGCCTACCTTCCGGGCCGCTGAAGGAGAGGATCTTCGAGGATACCGTGCGGCTTGCGACGCTGGCGGAACAGTTCCTCGATCTGCAGCGCCTCAATCATCGTTTCGAGCCTGCTCCGGTCAATCTCGTCGATGTCGCGCGTCACGTCGTTTCCGAACTGGCGCCGCTGGCCATCGCCGCCAATTACGAACCTTGTTTCCAGGCAGATGAGGATACCGTCGAGATCATCGGCGATCGCGTCGCACTCGAGCGCGCCGTTGCCAATCTGGTGCAGAACGCGATCCAGCATGGCGGCCGGCAAGGCAGCATTACGGTGCATGTCGGCCGGGCAACGGGCATCACCGTGACGGACGAGGGCAAAGGCATTCCGGCCGAGCAGCGAGGGCGCATCTTCGAGCCGTTTCACCGGCTTTCCGGCTACGGCAAGGGGTTCGGCCTTGGCCTCAACCTCGTTCAGGAAATTGCCCGGCTTCATGGCGGACAGGTTCAGGTGTTGGAGGGGCCGACTGGCGGCGCGGCCTTCAGATTGAGTTTCCCTTTGGCCGGATAGAACGACGTTCCCGCTGGGGATGCAATGTTCCTGCAATCGGCGCGAGGCTAGGAGAGGCGGGTGAAATCGCCGAAGCTCCAGGACCGCAGGGACGGGAACTCATGTCCAATACGTCATTATTTATTCGAACTCTCTTCTCCAATCCCCGGATGGTGGGCGCAATAGCGCCATCCGGCGCGATGCTGGCGGATCTCATCACGAATGAGGTGGACCCCGCGGCTGGCGCCGTTCTCGAACTCGGCCCCGGAACGGGCGTCTTCACCGAGGCACTGCTTGCCCGCGGCGTCCGCGAGAGCGACCTGACGCTAGTGGAGTTCAGTTCCGACTTCGCCGATATGCTTCAACGGCGCTTTCCTCATGCGCGCGTTCTATGCGCCAATGCCGCGAGGCTCGATACGCATATCTCGCCCGAAGATCTTCCATTTGGCTGTGCGATCAGCGGCCTGCCGCTCTTGAACATGTCGCCGAGAGCGGTCGTTGCCATTCTCGACGGAGCCCTGTCGCGACTGCGCGAAGGCGGCGCGCTCTACCAGTTCACCTACGGGCTTCGCTGTCCGGTGCCGCATCGGCTCCTCGATCGCTTCGGCTTCAAGGCGACGCTGCATGGACGTGTGCTGCGCAACTTTCCGCCAGCCCGGGTCTACAAGATTGTCAAGCGAAAGCCGCCGAAGTTGCTGGTGGCCAAGGCATGATCGATCAATCCGATCTCCTCAGCACTCTGCCTGTCCTGGCCGCATGGGGTCTGGCTGGCCTTCTCCTCTGTACCGCAGTGGAAAAGCTTATACCCATCATACCCTCGGGCGGCATGCTCATCGTGCTTGGTATGTTCGGCGCGTCGGATGCGAGCGATCTGCCGTGGGTGGTCGCCATCACAGCCACGGGATCAACGGCAGGTTCGCTGTTTTGGTATATGTTGGGTCGATGGTTCGGCCCCGAACGCGGTGATTTTCTTGCCATGCGGGTCGGCAAGCGTCTCGGCATCGGCAGCGAATGGTATTGGCGACTGAAGGACGGTTATCACTATCGTGGGTTTACCGTGACCTTCGTCAGCCAGATCATACCGTTTGCAAGAGCCTATATCGCCTTTCCCGCAGGGGTGCTTGCCGTACCTGCAAAAGGCTTCGCCATCGCGACCTTCTTCGGTGCGGCTCTCTGGAATACGCCGTATCTGATATCTGGCTATATGCTGCGCAAGCACATGTTCGATCAGGACATAGCTCTACCTGCGGCCTTTGCCGCCATCATGCTGGCCTATCCTTTGTTGTTCACGGTGTTCCGCGTCTGCCGGCCAGGCCGCAATGCGGCCCGGTCGGCCGTGACGATCCGATGCACTACACGGTCAACACCGCGTAGATGACGCCGCCGTTTTCGCCGCGTGTAACGGCGCTATCGGCAATCGGGTGCTTGACCTTGTCGATGATCGATTGGACATCCCTGTCCGTTCGCCATATCAGCGGCCAATTCATGAAGGTTTCCATGTAGCCTTCTACGCCGATATCCTGTGCAAAATTCGCCAGAAGGAACTTGCCGCCCGGCTTCAGCATCTGCAGGCAGCGCTCCGTCAGCTTCACGGCAACGCTTTCGGCCAGGTAGTCGTAAAGGCCGGCTGCATAGATGAAATCGAACGTCCCAAGCTTCTGCGCTCGTCCGAGAATGGTACGAACCGACCCATTGACCGCTTCGATGCAGGTCCCGTGGAAGGCAGAGCTGACGGTTCCAACGCTGATAGGGTCCTGGTCCAGTGCGACCCAGCGCTTGAGCTTGCTGCTCTTGAGAGCGTTGGAACGCTCCGCTTCGCGAAGATGCCCGGCGGCGATCGCCAGTACTTCCGCGTTCTCCTTCTCGTCGGCGACCGCGTCGACATGCGCGGCAAGGAGAGTACGTCTTTCGCGTACGGCGACTGCTGATGCCGCTCTGCGGGTGAAGTCGTAGATCTCGGCACCGAGTGGCGAAGCCGCCTTGACCTGAACGTCAACTGCCGGATGTTCGTAAATAAAATCCAGCAGTTGGGCGTCGCCGCTATAGCCGCGCGGCTTCTCGAAGGACCAACGGGTCAGGGGATCCTGAAGCAGGAAAGACGAGACCGGATGCACCTGCGCCAAGGAGGCGAGATGTGCCCAGGTCATGGGAGTCGTCTTGTTCTTCAGTGTCTGCAGCCGCTCGGTCAGGGCTTTCATGATGTCTTGAACAGGGGCATTCGCTTCGAACGCCTGCTGTGCCAGGGAGAGAACGAGGGCGAGTTCGGCCTCGCCCTCCTTGATCTGTTCGTTCGAAAATTTGCTAACCGCCGATTTCGTATGTTTCGAGATCGATTGCGCGGTCACAAGGCTGTAGCCGTCGAGAGCAGTTTGGAATTGTTTCAATTTTAAATGATTCCGTGAAGACTATAAAAACCATATCGCACATAAAATGTGAGCGCTATGGTTTTGTTAATGTCACTGCTGCAACGCTGTCGCTATCAAACGAACCAAAGTAGCAGCCCGGTAAAGCAAGCAATTTGTTCGATAGAGCGACGCAAAGCTAACTGCGGTGGACATGACGTCTCGGCTAACTCGGGTAATGGTGAACATGCGTCGACTGTCGAGAGGAAGCGATCCTGGCCGGGAAAAGGCACGCCCGACAAGCGGCGCCATCGGACTTCGCGCTCTTTATAAAGACTACAGCAACGAGGCGCGCCGTGCCGTGGCACGCAGCGGCCTGTGGCTTGCCGTGCCCGTCTATATCCTTTTCCTGGTAACGGACCTGGTCTTCATTCCCGACGTCTCGCAGGTGACGATTCCGGCGCGCTTCATGATCGGGCTCACTTCGCTTCTGGTTCTCGAAATCCAGTTTGCGCGCAAGCGTCCCGCGGGGGAGCTTGAAGCCACATGCGCCACCGCGGTGGTCTTGGGATATGTCGTGTGGCTGGTGCCGGCTCTGCAGACCAGCAATGCCGAGGCATTTTCCTATTATGCCGCTTTCGGCGCGATCTTCATGATGGGCGTCAATCTGTTCTTCAGTCTCGAATTCGGCCTGGCAATCGCCTCGTCCGGGCTGATCTTCGCCTCCTTCTTGCTGTCGCTTGCCGAGTTTCACTACAGCCCCGCCTACTGCCTGGCTTTCACGACTTTCTATCTCTGCTGCTTTGTTTTCACGTCCTATGTGAACTGGAAACTGAACAAGGAGCGCTTCAACGTCTTTCTTAATGCCAGGGAAGCCGAGCTGCAGCAGCGCCAGGCAGCAGAGCGCGGTGAGGCTCTCCTGCGTCTGTCGATCACGGACTCTCTCACGGGGATGGAAAATCGAAGAGCCGCCGATATCCGTCTGAAGCAGTTCTGGGAGCGCTGGCGCCAGGACGGAGTGGCATTTGCGGTGCTGCTTGTCGACGTCGATTTCTTCAAAAAATACAATGACTATTATGGGCACCAGGAAGGTGACCATTGTCTGGTCACTGTCGCCAACGCCTTGTCCGATATCGTGGTTCCCTTGGGTGCGACGGTAGGACGGTATGGCGGCGAAGAGTTCATCGTCATTCTCGATCTCGACCGCGGCGCGGATGCTCTGGCTCTGGCGGATGCCATCTGCCAGGGGATCGAAGCTCTCGATATCGTCCATGCGCAGCGGCTTGATGGTTTCCAGCACGTCACCGTGAGCGTCGGCGCGACCATTACCAGAGACGTGGCCGGCACCAAGCTCGAAAACGTCATCAATGAAGCCGACCGCGCGCTCTATTCAGCGAAGGCCAGCGGCCGGAATTGCGCAAGAATATTCGATCCGAACGAATTGCCCGGCGGCGATGCGAGCGAGAATGTCGCGGCCATTCTGAAGATCGCCATTCAGCAGAACCTCGTCTCGCTCGTCTATCAGCCGATCCAATATCTCGACACCGGAGAGATCGGCGCCTACGAAGCCTTGATGCGCTTGCAATTGCTCGACGGGTCGAGTGCGTCGCCCGCCATGTTCATTCCGATAGCGGAGCGCACCGGCGCCATCATAGAACTCGGCTACTGGGCGATCAGACGGGCGTGCTGCGAGCTGCTCTCCCGCAATATCGTCGAAACGGTCAGCGTCAATGTCTCTCCGATCCAGCTGCGGGCGCCCGGCTTTGCGGCGCAGGTCGCCGCCATCCTGGCTGAAACAGGCATTTCGGGGCACAGGATCGCCTTCGAGATTACCGAAGGCGTTGATATGGAGATCCGGCCGGACGTCCTCGACAGCATTCAGGATCTGAAGAGGCTGGGCATCAAATTCTGGCTGGACGATTTCGGAACCGGATTTGCTGGGCTGTCCTGGCTTCGCCTGATGGAATTCGAGACCGTGAAGATCGATAAGTCGTTCCTTCACGATGCCGCGAGCAGCGAGGGCGCTAAGATCCTTCTTGAGGACATTATCGGCCTGGTGCGCAATCGCGGCCATCGCATCCTGGTCGAGGGCGTCGAAAACGAAGAGCAGCTCGATCTGGTCAAATCCTTTGGCATCGACGCGGTCCAGGGATACCATATCGGCCGGCCGGCACCGCCGCTCAAGCATCCGATTGCCGTCAGGCAGCCAGAACGTCGCCGGTGGCAGGCATCGGCCTGAGCGCCAGCCCGGTGCGACAACGACCGGCACAGCATTCCGCGTCCATGTCGAACAGGTCCTCATCCCGACATTGTTCCCAGAGGATATCGTCGTCATGGATAACCTGCCAGCTCACAAGGTGGAGGGCGTGCACCACGCCATAGAAAGCGCAGGATGCAGGCTCCTTTTCCTGCCGCCCTATGGTGTCCGGACTTCAACCTGTTGAAAACGTCTTCTCCAGGCTCTAGGCGCTCCTGCGTGAACGAGCGGAACGATCAGTCGCCGCTCTGTGGAACACCGTCGGCCAGATCATCACCCTCTTCGAGCCGAGCGAATGCGCGAATTTCTTCGCTGCGTGCGACCATGACCCCGATCAAAATGGACGTGCTCTAGCTCGGCACCGCAGCGCTCGTCGCGAGGTCGGTTTCGATGAAAATGCATGATCGGTCGGCTGTCTGCAGCAGCGTATCAGCGACGCTTCCGTAGGAGAGGCCGCCGCTTGCCCGCTTGCTCACTCCCAGCACGATCAAATTGTATTTGCCGCCGCGGGCGTGACGGAGGATTGATAGCTCCGGAGAAGGCCCCTCCTGAACGACCTTCTCCAACTCCACATGATAGTACTCGGCGATCTCGCCGACTGCCTTGAGAACAACCCGATTGTCATTACCGCGGTCGCTGATACGCGGGATCGCCCTGACCTGCCGAGGCTCCACAATCAACAGGAGCGCGCAATGGGCGCCCGTAGCCTTGGCTATCACAAGCCCAAACTCTGCTGCTCGTATCGAACGCTCCGTACCGCTGACGGGCAGCAGGATCCGCAAGTCCTGAGGGCGTTTCGGAGGGGTGCCGCGCGCCGTCACAATGGCGGAGGTGCCTTTGAACGCTGATCTCATGATCTGCAAGGGTTCACTGAACCGGCCATCTTCGCCCATGGACGGCTCGATGCCGGTAAATAGGAGGTCGTGGCCGGTGCTTGAGATGTCGCCGAGTACGGTCCCAAGTTCGCCATTCCTGTCTCGCACGGTGATGTGTATGTCGCTTTCGGTTGCAAGGTTCGCATCAGGTGAGGCTGCTGACAGCAGATCGGTTGCGCATTTGCGCAGCTCTTGGGCCGCCGTTTTAGCCTGGGATTGTGCAGCCTCGGCGGTTGCACTTGCCATCTCCGCTCCCTTGTCGGGACTGGCGGGTTTACGAACATCTAGAACGGTGACGGGCATCTTGCGCGTCATCACGAAGAAGGCGGCGATCCAGGTCGCAAGGCGGCTGCTTTGCGAGCCATCGACGGTCAGTAGGATGCGCTCGAAATTTCCGAGGAAGCTTCCGCTTTCGAATTCTTCGCGTTCGAGCCGGTTGCGCTCCTCCTCGCGCAGTGGCAAGCGTGCCAGCGCCCAACGAAGCGTCGGCGGCATCGTCATGGTGGTGATGACGGCCATGGCAACGATGACGGAGAAGAGCTTCTCGTCCAGAACGCCGACGGAGAGGCCTATGGTCGCGACGATCACTTCCGTCGATCCCCTGGCATTCATACCGCACCCGAGTGCCAGCGCCTCCGATGCCGAATAGCCGCCAAACTTGGCAGCTGCAAAAGCTCCTCCGAACTTGCCGATGCTTGCGATCACGACGATGGCAGCCGTTAGCAACAATATGGAGGGATTAGCAAGTACGGTCAGATCGGTCTGCAGACCGGTCAACCCAAAGAAGACGGGCATGAACAGCGCGGCCGTCAATCCGCGAAGCTGCACATCGATCTGGCGGGTGAGGATCGGCGATTCGCCAACCAGAATACCGGCGACGAAGGCGCCGAGCACGGTATGGACGCCGATGAGATTGGTTATGATCGCCATCGTGCCCATGATCGCGATGATGGCGCTGAGCACGGGCAGGTCGCTGCGGAAATTATCGTTGGTCCAGCGGATGATTTCGAAGACGATCCGCCTGCCGACGGTGAAGCTGACGGCCATGAAGGTTAGCGTGCCCGTCACGCTGGTCGCCAGCGTGGTTAGGTCGACGGTCCCTTTTTCGGCAAGGCCGAAGGTTATGGCGATGATCACCCATCCCACGGTATCGTCGATGATGGCGGAAGCGACAATCAACTGGCCGATGTCCCGGCGCATGAAGTCCATCTCGCGGACGACCGTAGCGACGATCTTCACGGAAGAGATGGAAAGCGCGGTACCTAGGAAGAGAGATGTGACCAGCCGCTTCTGAGGATCAGGAAGCAAGGCATCCGGGATCAGCTCGCCAAGTGCAAAGCCTGCGGCAAACGGAATGACGATGCCCATGAGCGAGACACCGGTCGCTGATTTGCGCAGGCGCTTCGCCAGGCCGAGATCGGTTTCCATGCCGGCGAGCAGCAGGAGAAAGAGGATGCCGAGCTGGCCGACCGAATCGGTCATGCTCTTCTGCGCCTGATCCGACGGAAAGAGGCTTGCCTGCGCCTGCGGAAAAACCATGCCCAAGAGGGAGGGGCCAAGAATGATGCCGGCGATGATCTGGCCCATGATCGATGGCTGGCCGATGCGCACCATCAATTCGCCGAGCAATCTGCCCGATACGACGAGCAGAATGATCTGGACCAGAAACAACCCTTCCGAGGGATGACTGGCCTTTTGCCCTTCGGCCGCAAAGGCCGCCTGGGCAATCGACAGCGACAGGATGACGGCAATGAGAATGATAAGAGCGCTTGACGGAAATGACTTTAAGAAATTTGGGCGTGACGGCATGGATCGATCCCACTGAGCAGCAGGAAAACGCGCCAGAGCCTTTGCCGTTCCAGATGACATCGGCAATTGCCGCTTTAATTAGCCCGGCGTTCGAGAATTGGCGGCAAGCATGGCCCGCCGCCCATGCGGCGACGGACCATAGTTGATCGGAAAATCAGACTCGTTCGAGGGCGATGGCAATTCCCTGGCCGACGCCGATACACATGGTCGAGAGCGAATAGCGCCCGCCGGTTTCCTTCAGCTCCAGAGCTGCGGTGCCGGTGATGCGAGCGCCGGACATGCCGAGCGGATGGCCGAGCGCGATCGCGCCGCCGTTGCGATTGACGCGGGCGTCATCATCGGCAACGCCGAGTTCGCGCAGCACAGCCAGCCCCTGCGAGGCGAAGGCTTCGTTGAGCTCGATGACGTCGAACTGTTCCTGGCGCATGCCGAGTCTAGCCATGAGCTTCCGCGATGCGGGAATGGGACCGATGCCCATGATGCGCGGGGGAACACCGGCAGCCGCTCCGCCGAGGATGCGGGCGATCGGTGTCAGGCCGTATTTCTTCGCCGCCGCTTCGGAGGCGATGATAAGCGCTGCAGCACCATCGTTGACGCCGGAGGCATTGCCTGCCGTCACCGTGCCGCCTTCCTTCTTGAAGGGCGTGCCGAGTTTGGCAAGCGCTTCCATGGTCGTTGCACGCGGATGCTCGTCCTTGCCAACGACGACAGGATCGCCCTTGCGCTGCGGGATCGTTACCGATGTGATCTCCTTCGCGAGCCGGCCGCTTTCCTGCGCCGCCGCAGCCTTCGCCTGCGAACGAACGGCAAAGGCATCCTGATCCTCGCGGGTGACCTTGTAGTCTTCGGCGACGTTTTCACCAGTCTCCGGC
This sequence comes from Martinezella miluonensis, assembly GCF_900094545.1. GTDB lineage: Bacteria > Pseudomonadota > Alphaproteobacteria > Rhizobiales > Rhizobiaceae > Rhizobium > Rhizobium miluonense. Next base: position 207,797 of record NZ_FMAH01000002.1, on the reverse strand, counting down.
ATGGAATCGACGCCGTACTGCTTCTTCATCACCGGATTGATGAAACGCCAGCCGATGGTGGTGTCGTAGATTTCGGCATTGCGCGAGAAGGCGCTTTCGGCTTTGGGCATGACGAAGGGCGCGCGCGACATGCTCTCAACGCCGCCGGCGATCATCAATTCAGCCTCGCCGGCGCGGATGGCGCGGGCTGCGGCGATGATGGCGTCCATGCCGGAGCCGCAAAGCCGGTTGATCGTCGTGCCGGATGCTGCGATCGGCAGGCCGGCAAGCAGACTTACCATGCGCGCGACGTTGCGATTGTCTTCGCCTGCCTGGTTGGCGCAGCCATAGATCACGTCGTCGACGGCTTCCCAGTCGACCGAGCCATTGCGCTCGATCAGCGCCTTCAGTGGCACCGCCCCGAGATCATCGGCGCGAACGGAGGAGAGCGATCCGCCAAAGCGGCCGATCGGGGTGCGGATATAGTCACAGATAAAGGCTTCGGTCATCAGGCTGCCTCATGGGCTTTCTTGGTGCGCGCGTTGATATCGCGCAGGACAGATAGTTCGGTTTCGGTCGGCACCGGCGTCTCGATCACCTCATCGGCGAACTTGATCGTCCAGCCACAATTCTCAATGATCTGCTCCCGGGTTACACCCTTGTGGATCGACACGACAGTCAATTCCTTGGTGACCGGATCAGGTTCGAGAACGCAGAGATCGGTAATAACGCGAGTCGGGCCTTTCGTCTTCATGCCCAGGCGCTCGCGATGATTGCCGCCTTCACCGTGGCCCATCGACGTGATGAAGGGTAGCTTCTCGATGAAGCCGCGCTTGGAGAGCGCCATGGTGATGAAGATCTGGCCGCAATTGCTGGCGATTTCCGGTGCGCCGCCGCCGCCGGGTAAGCGAACCTTGGGGTGATCGTAAGGGCCGACGACGGTCGTGTTCAGATTGGCGAACTTGTCGATCTGCGCACCGCCGAGGAAGCCGGTGGTGATGCGGCCGCCCTGCAGCCAGTAGCGGAACATTTCCGGCACGGAAACGGTGAACAAGGCAGTGTCGCAAAGCTCGCCGTCGCCGATCGAGAGCGGCAGCACATCGGGCTTGGTGCCGACGGTGCCGCTTTCGTAGATCAGGGTGATATCGGGCGCATGGGTCAGCCGCGCGACGTTGCAGGCAGCCGACGGCGCGCCGATGCCGACGAAGCAGACGTCGTCATTCGTCAGAGCGCGGGCAGCTGCAATCGTCATCATTTCGGTAGGCGTAAAATCGCTCATCTTGACCTCCTTACGCCGTCTTGCCCGGCTTCGTGCCGGCATGTTTGGCAAAGTCCTCCGGACTGGCCTTCATCACATGCTCTTCGATCCAGGTCTGGAAGCTGTCGCGATTGCGGGCGATTTCGTCCCATGCGATGTAGAAGGCGTTGGAGCGGGCATAATAGCCCTGCGCATAGGATGGGAATGCGCCGCCCGGCACGAGCGCCACTGCCGTCACTGCCCATGTCGGCAGCACGACGGAGTTGGGCGAGGGCGGATCTAGTTCGTCGACGATTTCCTCGACCGTGACGATTGAGCGCTTGGCGGCCAGTACGGCCTCTTTTTGGACGCCGACGATACCCTCCAGCAGTACGTTGCCCTTCCGGTCGGCACGCAGCGCATGGATGATGGTGACGTCAGGCCGGATCGCGGGAACGGCGGCAAGCACTTCGCCGGTGAAGGGGCAGGTCACGTGTCTGATGTTCGGATTGACCGTCGGCAGATCTGCGCCGATATAACCTCGCAGCATAGCGAAAGGCAGGTTTGCCGCGCCGGCTTCATAGGCATTGGCCATCGCGGCGTGCGAGTGCTCTTCGATTTCCAGCGGGCGGGGCCATTGGTTCTCCACGGCATCGCGGAAGCGATGGAGCGAGCCGACGCCCGGATTGCCGCCCCAGGAAAATTTCATGCCCCTGGCTGCACCGACGCCGATCAGCTGATCGTAGAGAATGTCCGGCGTCATACGGATCAGAAAGAGATCTTGTTTGCCCTGACGGATGACTTCGTGACCTGCGGCATAGGGAATGAGGTGAGTAAACCCCTCCATGGCGACCGTGTCGCCATCATGCACATTCTCCGCCACCGCCTGCGAAAGCGATAGAATCCTCGCCATAGGGCCTCCTCAACAAATGCCATCCTTGTGAGCGTCAATAAGCGCCTTCAGTCCGGGATCGTCAATGGATTTGTGCGTTATTTGATATTTGTTCATATACCGCACAAAATGAGCCTAAGTTGGAAGCGCGGGACGCTGGTATTGGACGCTAGTTTTGTCTCTATTGACCTAGATATGTCCTGTTCGCCCGGTTGATTTACCATATCGTCGACGCGAACCTACTCAAAGTGGAGAAAGAGAAAGTAGTCCAGCCACTTGCCTGTTCCGCTCTGTTCGGCACTGGGCTCATGCCGGTCGACACGCCCAAGGTGAGGGCCGGGAATTTTCACTGCGCCGGTTGGACTGTCTTCGGTCCGAAGCGGCCATGTTGAAAGCCCGCGCCGACGATAAATCGGCGCGGGCGGGTTATCAACGGATGGCAGCCTATCAATCCAAAGTGACGACTACCTTTCCGATCTGTTCATTGCTTTCCAGGAAATGCGTCGCAGCCTGAATTTGATCGAAAGTGAAGATGCGAGAGATCAGCGGGTCGAGCGCTCCCGACTGCAGTCCCTCAAGGATAAAGGTCTTCGCACGTTCGAGGGCTGCATGATCGGATACGGTCTCGGTATAGAGATATCCCTTCAATGTCAGGCTTTTCCTAATAACGGCGAATTGCGGAAACGAACCTTCTTCGGGGCTGAGAGCTCCATATTCCAGAAGGATGCCGCCAACCGCCATGCATTCGGCAAGCTGCGCGACCGCTGGGCCACCGATCGGATCGAATATGACGCGTGCGCCCTTGCCGCCGGTGATTTCCCTCACGCGTGCGAGCAGGTCTTCTTCCGCAGTAGCGATAACATAGTGTGCGCCGGCCTTGTGCAGACCCTCTGTCTTGGCACTGGTCCGCGTGGTGGCGATCACCGTCGCGCCGGCGCTCCGGGCGATCTGAAACGCTGCGATGCCGACACTGCTAGAGGCTGCAGATACAATCACGAAGTCACCGGCAGAAAGCCGTGCCTGTTCGATCAATGCACCCCATGCCGTCACATACTGCATCCATGAGGCGGCTGCTTTCTCGAACGATAGGTTCTGCGGATGCCTGACGACGTGACGAGCCGGGACATTGATGACCTCGCCATAGGTGCCCCAGCGCGCCATGTCCAGGGTCGGGATGACGCTTACGGCATCGCCCTCCGCAAATCCACTCACGTCGCTGCCGAGCGCCTTGACGGTGCCGGCGGCTTCATAACCCAGCATTGAAGGGAACTGTGCTTCCTGAAGATAGGCGTGTCGCCTGAACATGACTTCCGCGCGGTTGAGACCGATGGCCCGCACGGCGATTTGCACCTCGTCGGCGGCTGGAACCGGGACCTCGATATCGTCGATCCGCAATACCTCCGGCTCGCCATATTCGTGAAAACGTACAACTCTGGTCATGCTTCATTCTCCTTGCATGTTTCCGTCACGCGCTCGGGAGCGGCGCGTCCGTCGCATGCATCTGGCAACTGGATGCCCGAATGAAAATACAGTAATAAAATGCATATAGTGTCTAAAAGTATACTGTCGGAGCAACTGGAATGAACAAGGACAGGAACTACGACGAGGTCCCCGGCTGCACGATGTACGCGGCACTCAATCTCATCAGCGGCAAATGGAAGGGCATGATCCTCTACCATTTGCTCAAGGGTACCTTGCGATTCAACGCGCTTAAAAGAGAGCTTGGCGACTGCTCCCAACGCCTTCTGATCAAGCAGCTTCGGGAACTCGAAGAAGATGGCCTCGTCGAGCGAAAGGTCTTTGCCGTCATCCCGCCCAAGGTGGAATATTCGATCACCGACGAAGGCCGGACTTTGGCACCGATCCTGCTCGGCTTGCGCGACTGGGGACATGGATGGCTGACCCGCCGCAATTTGGTCGCCCGGGACGACCATCTGCAGAGCGAAGAAACAGGAATGTCATCTGCCGTGTCAATTTCGGCGCGATTAGCGGCCGACTAAATCCGAAGTTGTCCGCTGTTGGCGAATTTGCGCCACGGTCGCATTCCGCCCTAAACCGACTGTGTCACGAACGGTCGGGAAGGCGTTGCCACGACATCCAGGCGGCAAAGAACAGCAAGGTAGTCCAAATCGCAACAATTTGGGAGAGATAGCGAACGAGTTGCTAGCTGGCCGGCTTGAGTCCCGATGCCATGGCCGCCTCGGCTGGATGTGAGCCATTGCGAAGCCCTTCCAGCCCTGAATACCCCATGTAAAGCGCGATCAGAAGCATTAGCACGCCGGAAGCATAGGGCGCACGTCGTGCGAAGGTGCTGAACCCGGACCACCGTTTCTGGACATGGCGAACGCTCAAGGAGGCAAGGACACCGGCCGAGACCATCGTTACGGCCAGACCGACGCTGAAGCACACCACAAGTACCGCACCGAGCGAGAGCTGCTTGAGCTGTAGGCAGAGCAGCAGCACCGTAATCGCCGCCGGGCATGGAATGAGCCCGCCGGTCAGGCCGAACATGACGATTTGCCAATTGGTGACGGTCTGATTTTTGAACCGACGGGCGATATCCTGGGCGTGGGCGCGTTCGTGAGCATCCATGTATTCTCCATCACCGACGGCAAGGCCCTGGTGGTCATGCGCGCCCTCGCTATAGATCACATCGTAGTCATGCGTGTGATTTCCATGGCCAAGGCTGACCTGGGCCCTGAATTCATGGGGCTCAGGGATTTCCTCCAGGCTCTCCAGATACCCAACCGTGTCTGCGAAGGTAAAGCCTTGTCTTGCCCCATCCTGGCGCTCGGTTACGAGCGTCACATCCTTTGCGGCCCAGCCATGGCCGCTTTCGAAGCGGATGCGGAACCGAGGCGGAACTCCGTCCTCGAATACTTCCAGGGCCATCATGCCATGACCGGTATCGATTCTACGGACATCGTCATGATGATGGTGGCCATGATCATGATCATGATCGTGGTCATGATGGTGATCGTGATGATGCGCGGCCCCGAGCTGCTGTTCACGCCACGTGCGCCAGAGCATCCAGACGGCGATTCCGACGATGATGACGGCCGATGCAAGCTGGAAATAGGGTTCGGTGGTCTCTGCGTTCATGCCACGGCCAAGATACTGTCCTCCCAGCGCGACGAGCCACACGACCGCGGTATGGGAAATTGCAGCGGCGACACCCAGCATGACAGCTTGCGAGATCGTTCCGCGGATGGCGATGATGAAGGCCGCCATCATCGTCTTGGAATGTCCCGGTTCCAAGCCATGTAGCGCTCCCAAAAGGATGGCCGTTGGGACGAACAGCCACGCATGGGCGGTGCTTTGCTGAATGAGGTCTGTGAAGGAGGTCATGGGGCCGTCTTTCGGAAAATGCGAGTGAAAATGATATAGGGGGGTATGGTATCTATTGTCAACTTTGGAATTCTATGGTTTTCATGATAGGCCGAGAAAGGGACGCCTGCGGGCGAGCCCGACAGGAGCAAGACATGACCCACACGATCCGCGAGAAGCAGAAACTCATTAACCGCGTGCGCCGGCTACGCGGACAGATGGAAGGCATCGAGCGGATGCTGGATGAGGAGAAGGGCTGCGCGGAGGTTATGCATGCGATCGCAGCCGTTCGTGGAGCGATCAACGGCCTGATGGGCGAGGTCATCGAGGATCACGTGCGCATGCATGTCGCGGACGCGGCTCTTCCACAGGACGAGCGCGACGACGGGGCGGAGGAACTGATCGACGTCCTGCGATCCTATCTAAAATAAGATCCGTTTGAACCAACCGGCCAGCACCGGGCGAAGTTCGATGTCTCGGTTAGAATGTGCGTGTTCGGCCGAAGGAGCGTAGCAGAAGATTGACTGATACAGCGACCTTGTCGATGTCGTGAATGTCCTGCGAATATTCTCCGGTGTAGAGCTTCACGATCATTTCGTCTCGAATAGTGCCGTCAAGCTCAAAGTGAAGGTGGAGGTAGTACGCTTGCCTGTCGCCGCCCCGGCTGATGCTTCTGCGACGCTGTGTGACCTGCCTCAGTTCGGTTTCGAAAGGCGCAAAACCCTCAAGGTGCAGAGAGACCAATTTTGACTCGAAGCGTGAATCGAACGGGACTGCGACAACCGCCTTATCGAGCGCCAGGCTGACCAGCCGGCCGGGGATATCGTCCACCACGGCTGGCTCGTCCAATTTGAACGCGTGAAACAATCGCTGGGGTTTCTCAAAACAAATTAGAGACGCGATGACCAAAACGACGATGTTGATGCCTGCCCAAAAAGCTGCGATCGGCGAAAATTGAGCCTGAATTTGCGTGGTCTCGGGGACAATATCGATCAGCAGCCCGAGGGCGGTGATCGTGATCAAGGTTGCGATCCAGGCAAGCGTATACCCGTCGAATTGATTTGCTTGGTTGCTGCTGCCTTTCGGCGTCACCCTGAAGGGCTTGCCGAACGGCCTTATCACGCTCGACACGACGGTCGGCAGCATTCGGAAGGTCGCGAACGTTCCGACGGCACTTGAGATTATCGGCAAGTATCGTGTTGGCGTTATCCATAGCATGAGAAGGAAATAGGCTGCCAGCAGCGGCACTTGATAGGAGATGTAGTCGGCAATATCCGTGAAATAGAGTGGCAGTAGTCCGAACCAGAGATATGCGATCGGGATGAGCAGGATCATCAAGCGGACCAGATACTGCACCAACCATGAAGCCGGCAGGAACATAATGCGCTGAAAAAGGGAAAGCCCCGGGCCGCGCAGCGGGCCGTTGTGCAGGTAAAGCGTTTGAATGCCTCCCTGGCACCAGCGCTCGCGCTGAACGAAATAACCGGTCAGATTCTCCGCCGCGAGCCCCATCGATAGACGTTCGTTCAAATAGCGCGTCTTGTAGCCCATGTTGAGCATGGAAAGGGTGGTCAGCAGGTCCTCTGTGATGGACTCCGTTGGAAAGCCGCCGATCGCGTCGATCGCCTTGCGTCGGGCGATCGAACATGAGCCACAACAGAAACTGACATCCCACCCATCGCGGCTCGGCGCGATTTCGTCGAAGAACAGGCGCTGTTCGTCCGGCCATATGTTCTCAAGCCCCAGATTCGTCTGCACCGGGTCGGCATTGAAAAAATGCTGGGGCGTCTGGACGATGCCGATGCTTTCATCGGAAAAGAAGGGCAGTGTCCGACGAAGAAAGTGCCGATAGGGTACGAAATCGGCATCGAAGACAGCAACGAATTCGCCCGAGCTGACGAGCAGGCCATTATTCATGTTGCCGGCCTTGGCGTGCGCGTTGTTGCTGCGCGTAACATGAAGCGCGTTTTTCTGCTCGCAAAAGGTTTTGAGCCAGTCGCGGCGCTGGTCGTCGAGGACATAGACTTTGAGTTTGTCCGCGGGGTAATCGAGCGATAGAGCGCCGACGATTGTTCGTTCCAGAACGTCGAGCGGCTCATTATAGGTGGGAATGAAGACGTCAACCGTCGGTAGTTCGCGCTCGTCACGTGAAAAAAAGACGCTGCCCAGCCCGTCCGTCTCAACGCTCCGATTGACGTAGCGGCTCATGAGCACAAGGAAAAGTACGACGTCTGTGAAGGCTAATATCTCGACGATAAAAACGAGCCAGACCCAATAGAAATTAGCCCCATCATAAGGGTAGGGAAGAACGGTTTGCGTGAGACGCCAAAGCAAGTAGCGCAATGCGACAGCTGCGACGAACCCGCAGGTGATCGTCCTCGTCCAGCTATGATGACGCGACCAATTGAATGGCCCCAGGAGAAAGAAGGCCATCACGAGAAAGGTCGGAGCGAGGGCTAGAAGATACTGAACCACAGGTTCTTGACCCAATTCGAAAAGCCTAATCCATGCCGAGGAAACCTGACCTGGACTGTCCGGCCCACCTGGCAGAAATTCTCGAAGTCACCGTTCATGAAGGAAGGTTCGAGACGAACCCGGATGTGGGCATTGCGTTGTGATGAAACCGGCAAGCTCGCCGCAAATGAATCGGTTTCCGTGGCTGCCGAACTGCCCTTTGCGGAAACGACCGTGCCCTGGAAGACATCGCTGCGCCCAAGAAGCCGAACTTGAGCGGCCAGCCCCGGATAGATTTCGTCATAATCGACTTCGGGGACAAGGATGTCGACGAACAGCTCCCGGCAGTCCAGAATTCGCATCAACTCGTTATTGAGCACGACATTGGAGCCGTTCACGATATTCCGGCTCCAAACAACGCCATCGAACGGCGCTGTTGCAGTCGCAGATTCGAGGCTGCTAACGCGGATGCCTTCTTCTGTCAGTTGCTTTTCGACCTCCGTCGCCCGCGTTTCATTCTCGGCTATGCGTGAGTTCAGGTCGCTGATGTGGACGATGACTTCGTCCTGGCGCTGGCGGGAGTAGGGTACGTCATTTTGTCCGTCTCCGAAGACAAAGATACCCTGTCGAACCGCATTCAGCCGCTGCTGCAATTGATCGACGGTCAGATTGCTGACTTCGACCTCACCGCCGGTTGCCGCGCCAGCGGCGCGTGCTGCATCGACCATCCTTTGGGTGAGAATACCCTTGGATTCCAGCTCCTTGCGGCGGTCGAGATCTACCTGTGCGGCGAGATCCTGCGCCTGTGAAACCTCGACCCTCTTTCGGAGGATCTCAACTTCGCGCTCAAGATTCGAAATCGTGGCCTGTTTGAAGATTTCCAGGCGATTGCCCAATTGTTCGCGAAGTTGCGAGAGTTCGTCACGTTCCTTTTTCAGGGCCGTAACCCGATCGTGGGCGGTATTGCGCTCCGCTTCTAGTGAAGCCAGCACCGCGCGGTTCACACGCGGATTGCTGATTTCAACGAGATTCTGGCCGGCTTTGACAGGAACGCCAACTTTGGTCGGCTCACCTGAAATAACGCCATCGATAGGAGCATTGACGAGAGCCAAGCGTGCGTTGACGGTACCATCGCGGCTTGTATAGCCGGTGATCGCGGGCAAGGAGACCACAATTGCGAGCGCCAGCAGCAGCAGGCCGACGGTGACACGAGTAATGCGATGATTCCAAATCATGTCAGCATTCAAGAGTATCGGGTTAGCGGTGGTCAGGGCCGTCGACCTAGTGTCGGCAAAAATACAACTAAGTCTTGCGTAATTTAGCGCGGTGAAATTTAGCAGGCAAGTGGTGATAGCGAGCTTGTATTAATGAAAGAGATAGTGGTGCCCCATTAACGGTCGCTTCATCCGCCGAATACTTGTTGGGAGTTCCGCCTTGTGACTGGTCGGTTCGACCTCCGCCATGCGCAGCATTCTCTACGGAAGCGTCGCCTTAAATTGCTCAGGATTGAATGGCCGAGGATGCCGGGTAATCACGCTGCGCGCGAAGAGATGATTTCGCGCCATATTGCCGCGACGACCGAGCCCTCAAGCAGGGCAATGGAGGCCGGGTCCGAAGAGCCCGGCCTCCACCAATTATTTCACCTGTGTGACGGTCAGCTTGCCATTTACGCGCTCGGCGACGAATTCGATGTTGGCGCCCTCCTTCAGCTTGGTGCGGATGGCGGGATCTTCGACGGTGAACACCATCGTCATTGCCGGCATTCCGAGGTTTTTCAGTTCGTCGTGCTTGATCGTGACCTTGCTCGTCTTAGTATCGATCTTGTTGACCACGCCCTTGGTGAATTCCTGCGCTTGGACGCTGGCGGCAGCGCCGATAGTCAAGGTGGCGATAAGGGCAATTCTAACGAGATTCTTCATGCTGGTTTCTCCTGTTCTTCAAGGCTTCAGTTGGTGGCCACGGATACGTCGCCATGCATGCCCGCCTCGTAGTGACCGAGAATGAGGCAGGCGAATTTGAACTCGCCGTCGTTGCTGAACTTCCAGACGATCTCGCCGGATTGACCGGCGGCGAGCCGGATCGAGTTGGCGTCGGAATGTTCCATTTCCGGAAACTTCGCCATGACGGCCTTGTGCTCGAGGATCTTGTCTTCTCGATCGAGCACGAATTCATGGTCGCTTTGGCCGGCGTTCTTGAGCGCGATCTTTACCGTCTGCCCTTTGCGGACCTTGATGACGGCCGGTTGGAAAAGCATCCTGCCGTCTTCGGTTTCCTTCATGGTCACACGGATTGTCTGCGTCGCCTTGGCCTTGTCGCCAGGTTCACCGACGGCGAGCTTTTCGTCATGGCCCCCGGCATGGCTTCCCGATGCGAAAGCGGGGCCGGCGAGCGCTGCGAGCAGGAGTGCGATTGCGAGTTTCTTCATTTTGAAATCCTTTGCAGTTGATAGATGTCTGGTTGTCATTGTTTGGTCGGCTTCGAAGTAATCTGGGTGTTGGCATCCTTCGCTCTAGTCTGCTCCGGCATGTCACCGGTCCATTCCCAGGCCTGCGTTCCTGGCGGGTTTTCGTACCAACCCGGATCGGAGTAATCGTCCGCGGAGATACCCTCGCGGACCTTCACGACCGAGAACATGCCGCCCATTTCGATCGGGCCATGCGGACCCCATCCGGTCATCATGGGAACGGTATTCTCGGGTATGGGCATTTCCATTTCGCCCATATCGGCCATGCCCTTGGTGCCCATGGGCATGTAATCAGGCTGAAGCTTGCGGATCTTGGCGGCGAGCTTGGATTTGTCGGCGCCGATGAAGGTCGGAATGTCATGTCCCATGGCGTTCATCGTGTGATGCGACTTGTGGCAATGGATCGCCCAGTCACCCCCGTATTTGGCGTCGAATTCATAGGCCCGCATGGCGCCGACGGGGATATCGATGCTGACCTCGGGCCAGCGTGCTTCGGGCCTGACCCAGCCTCCGTCGGTGCAGGTCACTTCGAAGTCGTAGCCATGCATATGGATCGGATGATTGGTCATCGTCAGGTTGCCGACGCGCACGCGCACGCGGTCATTCTTCGAGACGACAAGTGGCGTGATGTCGGGAAAGACGCGGCTGTTCCAGCACCACATGTTGAAGTCGGTCATTTCCATGACGCGCGGCACATAGGAGCCGGGATCGATATCGTAGGCGTTGAGGAGGAAGACGAAGTCGCGGTCGACCCGCATGAATTTCGGGTCCTTCGGATGGACGACGAAGAAGCCCATCATGCCCATCGCCATCTGCACCATCTCGTCCGAATGCGGGTGGTACATGAAGGTGCCCGACTTCACGAGATCGAACTCGTAGACGAAGGTCTTGCCGACTGGGATGTGCGGCTGCGTCAGGCCGCCGACGCCATCCATGCCCGATGGAAGGATCATGCCATGCCAGTGGACGGTCGTATGCTCCGGCAGCTTGTTCGTGACGAAGATGCGCACCCGGTCGCCTTCCACCGCTTCGATCGTCGGGCCGGGCGATTGGCCGTTGTAGCCCCAGAGATAGGCCGTCATGCCGTTGGCCATCTCGCGCTCCACCGGCTCGGCGACAAGATGGAACTCCTTGACGCCGTTGTTCAAGCGGTGGGGCAGGGTCCAGCCGTTGAGTGTTACGACCGGCTGGTAATCCGGTCCGGATGAGGGATGAATGGGTGGCTGCATGTCTGCAGACGCCATGGAGGGAGCCTCGGGCAATCCCATGGCTGACGTTTTGGTCCATGCGCCAGCTGCGAGCATGACGGCTCCCGCGCCGAAGAACTGTCTTCTGTTGAACATTGAGATATCCTTTCTACTCGTCGGAGCCGGCGGCTGCGGTTTCGGAGGGGCCGGGGGAAGAGCCGCCGCCATAGATGGCAGGAGCGAGATTGGCCTCCGCGAGCCAGAAGTCGCGCTTGGCGTTGACGGACTGCACGAGGGCGTTGATCGTCTCGCGCGTGTCGGTGAGCAGCTCGAAAGTGTTGGTGATCATGCCGTTGTAGGTCAGGAGCGATTGCTCCTCGACCTTGCTGCGCAGCGGCACGACATTGTTGCGATAGTGACGGGCGATATCGAGGCTTGAGCGGTAGGCCTCATAGGCCGATCTCGCCTCGGAGCGGACGTTCACAGCCTTTTCCGCAAGTCGATTGGCCGAGCGCATATAGGCCAGCTCCGCCTTCCGCATGCGGGCTTTGCCACTGTCGAAAATGGGAATGGCAAAGCCGATATCGGCCGATCCCGTGAAGTCGACCTTCTTGGCCCCATCCTCGCGGCTGCGCTCGGCCTCGAGTCCAGTCGTGAGCTCCAGGTCGGTGACATAGCGGGTGGCTTCCGTCAGGCCGTAGGATTGTGCGGACGCCTCCAGCTCCAGTCTCGCAACCTTCAGATCGATCCGGTTGCGAAGCGCATCCGCCTCGATGGTGTCGCGCTTTGCGATCGTCTTCGGCAGAGGCGGCAGGCGGTTCGGTATCCGATAGTTCACGTCCGGCCCCCAAAGTCCGAGCAGCCGGGTCAGTTCTTCCTTGGCGAGCCGGGCTGCCAGCCGCGACTTGGCCGCTTCTCCTGCAAGTTCGGCCGCGAACGCATGCTCGCGAGCCTGCGCACCCTTCGCCATTGCTCCGGTTTCTCCCAGCTTCTCCGCCAGTTCCGAGGCCGCATCGGCGGCTGTCTGCGCACGCTGGAGCTGGGCAACGTTCTCATCGGCCGCAACGGCCGTTATCCAGGCGCGGCGGGTATCGGCGGCCAGACGCAGCGTCTCGATCGCGGCATTGAGCTGCGCCTGCCGGAAGCGCGTGTCGGCAAGTGCGACATCGCGTTTCTTGGTCATGAGTGCGAGGATATTGGCTGTGAGCGCCCCCTCGATTGTCTTGAATGCTTCAAGCTCGGGCGTGCCGATACCTTTCAGGCCAACGGAGGCCGTCGGATTGAGCAGCATGGTCGTCTGCCAAGCATCCGCCGCGCCGTCGCCGAGATCGGCATAGGCGGCCTGAAGGCCCTTGTTGTTGAGGAGCGCGATCTGGACCGCGGTATCGACATCCAGGCTCTTCTCGCGAGAAAGGAGAGCCTTGGTCTGCGCGGACAACGCCTTTGCCTGCTGCTGGTTTTGAACCCAGACGGCGTCCTTCGCCATCGCGGATCTGGTCGAAGTCGACACAGTGGAGAAGCCGGCGTCCTTCCCGGCATATTCGGCACCGCTGACACAGCCGCCGAGAATGATTGGAAATACGGCAACCACTGCAAGCGTTCGAATTAAGCTCATGACGCATCTCCCTTGGCTGGAGACTGCCGGTCGTTCTGTTGGCGCCAGGGCTTGGCATCGATAGGCTTGCGCGGGATGTAGCCCGAGATAGGGGGATTGTATTGGAAGGGAGCGACAGAACGCGTCTGTGCGACATCCGATGACGGGACAACGTCAGGAGGAAAAGTGGATGCGCAGCCGCCGACGAACAAGGGCAGCCCCACCACGACTATGGAAGGTCTCATCTTTAGAAATCCGAATAGGAGATTGCCAACGGCCGTTGCGGGAAAAATCCCGGCAAAAGCCATGCGAACCCGTCAGATGCGGGCGAATCCTATTCAGATATTCGGGGGACGATCGAAATTGGGTTTTTCGCCGAGCGCGCGCTGATCGTCGACAAACTGGCGAATGGACGACACGGCAAATCCGCCGACATCATAGCCATTGCAGATGATGCCGTAGCCGATACAGAAATCCTTGCAGTATTCCTGCTTGGCGATCTTATCTTTCACCAATCCGGACGTATCATCGCGATGATTATCGGCGGCTTGCTCCTGCACGGCTTGATGATCGCCGTGAACCATCTGCCCCGCAGCGCGGACTTCGGGAAATGCCGAACCGTGCATGGCGGCATTCGCGTTGGACAAGGTATATCCTGCCAGCGATACGATGATCGCCAGCCGCACAAGAAGGAGCAATTTGCTCAGTGCGATTCGATAGATTTTGCCCATGTACAAGCAGCTACAATCAAACCTGGCCCTTTTCAAGGGCAATATGAATCCAAGATTCGCGCCGCTCAATTAACGCCGAACAACGTGACTACGCTGTTTATCCCAATCGCAGATAGTTTTCGGGAATATGGTCGGTATCGGTGTCGCAAACTCGGTTTCGTCCAGCCGCTTTGGCCAGATAAAGGCCGCGGTCGGCCTCCCTGCATAGCTCCGGAAGGGATGAACGGTCATTGCTCGCCCGTGCGATACCAATGCTCGCTGTCACGCTGACATCGGGGCCGAGGCGAAGGTACCGTATTTCTGGCAATGCCTTGCGCACCCGCTCCGCCAGGAGCAATGGATCTCCAGCTCCAGACGGAAGGAAAATAATGAACTCCTCTCCTCCCTGGCGCCCGAATAGAGCGGTCGGTGGCAACATCGACTGCACCGCCTGTGCCATTTTCGCGAGGACTTCATCGCCGGCGGCATGGCCCCAACGATCGTTCAACTGTTTGAAATGATCGATATCGAGGTAAAGAATGGCATCGCCATTTCGCAGCTGCTTGGAGACATTTTCGTTAAAGAAGCGGCGGTTATAGAGGCCCGTGAGAGCGTCGCGTTCGGCCAGATGCCTGATCTTGATATGCTGCCGCTCGCTAATGAAAATTACGATGGCAATCGCGAGCACGAACTTGGATAGGATCATCAGGAAAAAGCCGCTTGCCACGTCGAGCAGAGCGAACGAGTTCAAGGAGAACTCCAACGCCATGGTCAGCGACAGGAGACTATAGGCGGCAAGTATTGCCGCCACCAGCTTGCGGATCGGGAGCGGCTCGCGGTGCGCATCCATGAAGACAACAAGCGCGGTGGCGGCCATTGTCAGGCAAGCGAGAAAATTGAAGGCGGACGCCCGATAGGTGTTGTTTAGATGGAATGCCGTGACAACGCCTGCCGCCAGCGTTAACGCGGCGGGTAGCAGCGCAAGCCCGATCTTGATTTTTCTAGCAGGGTCGCTGATCAGGACAAATGCCAAGCCCAGCAGGGAATACCCAAGCACGGCAAGGACAATGCTCATCAGGCTCAGGGGTCCGTAAAACGCAGGATGAGTTTCGGCATGCCCGGCTGAGGTCGAAGCCACAGCCAGAACGACAAAACTCGCTGCGAGAAGTCCGACGCCACGGCTTTCCGTCGAAGTGAGCCGTAAGTAGCCTAAGGTCAAGGCGCCCGCGATATAGGATGTCTTCTGCAGGAAGAGCACCGTCGGCATATCCAATTCATTGATCATCAAGTATCACCGCATGACCGTTCATTGCGATTGCCCTACCGGAAAACGCTGAATATTTTGCGAATAACGGCATCGATCGGGAATTTTTGCCCAAATCGCAAATAACCGCATCAATGTATTCAATTCGCCGCATTGGACCCCTTCACTCCTGATGAGACAGACATGTCTTTGTTCGACGCTTTGCGAAGACGCGAACTCGCCCCTATCAATATTGCCGGTATGTCTGCGGTCGGGTTGTAAAGGAACACGCAAACGGAAAGGGAAATGGGATGTCCAGTAATCCAGGCAGCGCCTTTCGACTTGACGAAGGTAGTTGCCGCTGTTGTTCGCCTCTGACGGTGTTGGCCTGATCTGCATCGGTGGAAAGCGACCGGCTGACCATCCGTTATCAAAAATCTCATTGCGAGCATCAATGCCGCGCGCTCGAGGATAGGATAACCGCCGAAGAAACTATTTAAAGTCTCGGATAAAGACCCTTTCGGCAGCGTCGATCGCTGCACAGATGCCAGGATCCGCGTGCAAGGCACTCAGACTCATGAGGTGGTGACGCCTTCGCGACAATTCCCGAACTGGCTGCTGCGAAGAAGCGATATATCGCCATCATGGCAGCAACGATTGCAAGCCGACAAGAATGCTCCAGCGGCTGCGAATCTCGGCCTCGGCAACATCACGAATCAAACCGTTGGCTTGATGTTCTGGTTCAGGCGGAAAAGATTCGTCGGATCGTATTTGTTTTTGAGTGCGACAAGGCGCGCATAGTTTTCACCATAGGCGTCGCGCACCCGGTCCTCGCCCTCGTCCCCCAGGTTGTTGGCATAAACGCCGCTTGTCGAATATGGCCTGACGGCGCTCCACAGCTCGCGGGCCCAACGCATATTGGCTTCATCGTCGGCGGGAGCATCCCAAATGGCAATCGGGAAGCAGTCGTAGAGGGCGTCACGGTTCACATACGGCGAATCCGATTTTGAGGTTCGGGCGATTGCGCCACCGACCTGCTGAAAGACCAGCAGCGATGCATGCGACGGCGCCTTTGCATAGGTGTCGAGGAGCGCATCGATGATGCCATCGCCGATATGGTTGAGGAACTGGGCTTTCCAATAGTAGCGGCGCCCGCGCGGAAAAAGCGCATCGCCGCCCGATTGGATCTGAAGATAAGGCCGCGCGGCGAGGCTGCTTTCGACCGGCGAGCCGAACTTCATGAGCGGAGCAAGGATCGGTTCGCCCGCCTCCTGCGGTCCGACATAGCACGCTGAGATGCTGAAGAATCGGTCGCCCGATGGTGTTGTTACAAGTGCGGCATCAACGCTGAGTTCATCGGGCGCCTGGCGGGAGAACTCATGATAAAACTTCATCGCGCCGCGGGCATGGTCGTAACTGTGAAGGACGGAGCCGACCAGCAGTGCCGGGCCGACGGGATGAAGCCGATATTCGAAAGCCGTCACGATGCCGAAATTGCCGCCGCCGCCCCGCAGTCCCCAGAACAGGTCGGGGTGCTCGGAGGCGCTCGTCCTCAGCAGCGTGCCGTCCGCGGTCACGATTTCGGCGGCGATGAGGTTGTCGCAGGTCAGGCCATGTTTGCGCCCAAGCTTGCCGAACCCACCGCCGAGGGTGAGCCCGGCGATGCCGGTGTCGCTGTTGACGCCCATCGTCGTTGCCAGGCCATGAGCCTGCGTGGCCCTGTCGAACTCGCCCAGATTGAGCCCCGCCTCGGCCCGGGCTATGCGGCGCTCGGGGTCGACCTGCATTCCTTTCATGCGCGACAGATCGATCACGATGCCATCGTCGCACAAGGACAGGCCCGCGACATTGTGACCGCCGCTTCGAACGGCGACAAGGAGGCGGTGCACACGCGCGAAGGTCACCGCTTTGATGACATCGTCGGTGTCGGCGCAAAAGACGATCGCGGCAGGCCGCTTGTCGATCGCACCATTCCAGACCCGGCGCGCCTGCTCATAGGTGGGATCCGCCGGCAGCACCAGGTCGCCGCGGAGGTCTTGCCGCAGCTGCTCAAGGGCTGGGGTGGACGCAAGGACTGCGCCTAAGGAAGTGTTAGCAGGCTGCTCTACATTCATGGATGTCGCCTCCTATCGAGTGGGAATATCGTCTCACTGTCTGCAACTTGCAGCAAAGCCAAAGATCTCAGGTGCTGGATGAGAGAAATTCATCTAGATTGGCGGCATGAGGAACCTTCCGCCCCTACGCTCGCTGCACGCCTTCGAGGCCGCGGCCAGGCATGGCAGCTTCAAGCTCGCCGCGGCCGAGCTTGGGGTGACGTCGACTGCGATCAGCCACCAGATCCGGTTGCTGGAGGAGACCTGTGGTTACAAGCTGTTTCAGCGCCGGCCGCGACCTCTCCTGCTGACGAAAGCCGGTGCACGGCTGTTTCCAGGGCTGCGCAATGGCTTTGATGTGCTCGCTGGCGCAATCGCCGCGGTTGCCGAACCCGATGCCCGGGCGCCGTTGCGGATTACGAGCCCGAATGCATTTGCAAGTCGATGGCTCGTCCCACGCCTGTCGAAATGGCGAGAGGAAAACCCGACCGTCCCATTGGAGATCATCGGGACCGATGCGGTGCTCGATCTGCGGGCCGGCGCCGCCGATGTTGCGATCCGCTATGCGCGCAGGCCGCCACAGGACTTCGTTGCGCAAGAGGTTTTTCGCGACACGTTCTTTCCGGTTTGCAGTCCTCGCTTGCTGGCGAGCGATGGGCGGTCGATCCAACGCGTTGCCGATCTCCTGCGCTTTCCGCTGATCCATTTTGACTGGATGAACCGGGATCCTGGCGCTCCGACTTGGCAACAATGGCTGACCACGGCGCGTTCGATTGATCCAAGCCTGGAAACGGACAAAGCGTGGGATCTGAGCTTTCGTGAGGAACTGCACGCGATCGATGCCGTCGTGGCGGGCCAGGGGATTGCGATCTGCAGCGACGTGGTCGTCAGCAATGAACTGAGGAGTGGAGTGCTGGTGAAGGCGCATCCGCTCTCGTTGCCCGGCTACGGCTTCTACCTCGTTGCGATGGCCCACACGTCACGTGCACCGGACATCGAAACTTTCTCGGCTTGGCTACGGGCGATCGTTTGAGCGCTTGTCCGGCAGGATCTGCGCTGGGCAACTGGCGCTGATTGCGGGTCCACGGATGCTCCCACTTCGTGTCAGAGCACGCTGCTTGGTCAGGGACGCAACTGCTAATTCCGGAAACGTCACCGACGCCGCCTCAAAGACCGCTCAGCAAGCCGGCTGGAGCGATGAGCAATTTGGTTTGGAAGGGTCGAAGACCACTTCGATGCTGTCGAGCGGCGGATGTGTGAGGTGCGAGCCCTGCTGTCTCTGGCTCACGACAGCGCTGGACGGCCGGACGAAGTGTGCTATGCGGAAAGCGGAGGGCAAGTCGAAAGGATGAGCAGAATGGCGGTTGAGGCGGCGAAAGAGGACATCTGCGAACTCGTTAAGCGGATTGTCGTCGAGCGGCCGCCGACGGCAGCGAGCTTTATCGTCACCATCTACGGCGACATCGTCGAGCCGCGCGGCGGCGTGGTCTGGATCGGCAATCTCATCGAGACCTGCGCCGGTGTCGGCATCAGCGAGACGCTGGTGCGCACCGCCGTGTCACGCCTCGTCTCGGCCGGCCAGCTCCTCGGCGAGCGCGAGGGGCGGCGAAGCTATTATCGTCTTTCCCCGGCCGCCCGCGCGGAATTCAGCGCCGCCGCCGCCGTGCTCTTCAGGCACGAGCAGGCCGAAGGGTGGCAGTTTGTGCGCCCGGCGGGCGTCAACCTCGAAGAAGAAATGCAGGCGCTGGAGCGCGTGGGAATGGCGCGCCTCGGGCCAAGGCTTGCGGTCGGGCCGAGGCGGTCGCTGCCTGGCGTCGTCCCGGCGCTCGTCTTTCGTGCCGACGTGGCGCAAGGCGAGGTGGAGCTTACCGCGTTTGCCGCCGATCATTGGGATCTCGCCCCGCATGCGGAAGCCTATCGCGCCTTCCTTTCCCGTTTTACGCCTGTCGCGGAAACTTTCGCCGCTGACCTGCCCACCGACGCTGAGACCGCCCTTTCAGCACGGCTCCTGCTCGTGCATCAGTTCCGTGCCATCGCGCTCCGCGATCCTCGGCTGCCGGCCGCCGCCTTGCCGGCGGATTGGCCGGGCGACGCCGCTCGCCGCCTCTTCGCCGAACTCTATCTCGCGCTTTCTCCCACTGCCGACCGGCATGTTGCCAACCAATTCGTCACCGCCTCGGGACCGCTCGCCGAAGAGAGTGATGATACGCGGCGCCGAGCCGAGATGCTCGGGTTCCGAGCCTCAGTCTAGTTCACCCGATCGCCTTGCTCATCCGCAGGGAGGGGGCCGGCTGAAGGCGCGGCTCGAGATTTTAAGAGTGCGCGCACCCTTCTGACGATCGGCAGAGGGAAAGACCCGAATTGCAGGGTTTCCCCATCCCTCATCCTCAAGCCAGCGTGCAGGCAGATTGTCTCGCACCTGGTGGTCATTTTCGACGGAAGATCGCTCGCTGAGCGCCTCTGTGTTAAAATCGGAATATAGCCACTCTGTAAAACATTACATAAAAGTCAAAAAATTGCGTTGCACTGTGATGTTTCCGGTGGTAATACATGACCGATCGGTCGGTTAATTTATTTCCGGCCGAATGCGGCGATGCAGCGGGAGGAAATGCATGTCCGAAGCTTTCATCTGCGATGCGGTGAGAATGCCGATCGGCCGTTATGGCGGAGCGCTCGCTTCGGCGCGCGCTGACTATCTGGCGGCCGTCCCGCTCGCCCATCTCCCCAAGCGCAATTCGGACGTCGACTGGGCGAAGGTCGAGGATGTCATCTACGGCTGCGCCAACCAGGCCGGCGAAGACAATCGCAATGTCGCACGCATGGCCGTGCTGCTGTCCGGCATGCCGATCTCGATCCCGGGTGCAACCGTCAATCGCCTCTGCTGCTCCGGCATGGACGCTGTCGGCATGGCGGCGCGCGCCTCGTCACCACTGCCACCTATCAGCTTGACCGCCAGGGCGGACGCCATGCGCTATGTACCATGTGCATCGGCGTCGGCCAGGGTATCGCCATCATTCTTGAGCGCGTCTGATCGCGCGAAAGCAGAAGGATAGAACCATGTACGCACAGATGGTGAAGACCGACACCGCCCGCGTCCGCAGCCTCGACGAGATGGATCCCGTCGAGCGCGACTTCCAGGAGCGTATCGACGCCGGCCAGAAGATCGAACCGAAGGAATGGATGCCGGAAGGCTACCGCAAGACGCTGGTGCGCCAGATCAGCCAGCACGCCCATTCCGAAATTGTCGGCCAGCTGCCAGAAGGCAACTGGATCACGCGTGCTCCGACACTGGAAAGAAAGGCGATTCTGCTCGCCAAGGTACAGGACGAAGCGGGCCACGGCCTCTATCTCTACTGCGCCGCCGAAACGCTCGGCATCAGCCGCGACGAGATGTACGGCCAGCTCCATTCCGGCAAGGCGAAATATTCCTCGATTTTCAACTATCCGACGCTCACTTGGGCGGATATCGGCGCGATCGGCTGGCTGGTCGACGGTGCGGCGATCATGAACCAGGTACCGCTGCAGCGCTGTTCGTATGGCCCCTATGCGCGGGCCATGGTGCGCATCTGCAAGGAGGAAAGTTTTCACCAGCGCCAGGGTTTCGACATCCTGATGAAGATGGTGAAGGGCACGCCTCAGCAGAAGGCGATGGTCCAGGATGCGCTGAACCGCTGGTGGTGGCCGTCGCTGATGATGTTTGGTCCTTCCGACGACGCTTCGGTCCATTCGGCCCAATCGATGGCCTGGAAGATCAAGCAGAACTCCAATGACGAGCTGCGCCAGAAGTTTGTCGACCAGACCGTGCCGCAGGCCGAATATCTCGGTCTCACCGTTCCCGATCCGGACCTCAAATGGAATGAGAATAAGGGCGGCTATGATTTCGGCGAGCCGGACTGGAGCGAATTCTTCGACGTTATCGCCGGCAACGGCCCATGCAACGCCGAGCGGTTGAACGCCCGCAAGTCCGCCTGGGACGAAGGCGCCTGGTTCCGTGACGGGCTGGTCGCCCACGCCGAGAAGGCGGATGCGCGGCGTGCCGCCCGGATGCCGGCGGAATGAGCGGCAAGCAGTCATAGTTTCAAGGGAGAGAATTCATGTCGAGCGAATGGCCCCTCTGGGAAGTTTTCATCCGCGGCCAGCACGGCCTCAACCACCGCCACGTCGGCAGCCTGCACGCGCCGGATGCCGAAATGGCCATCAACAATGGCCGCGACGTTTATGTCCGCCGCAATGAGGGCGTCAGCATCTGGGTCGTGCGCTCTTCGGATATCGCCGCCAGCGCGCCATCGGACAAGGGCCCGCTGTTCGAGCCGTCGAACTCCAAGGTCTACCGTCATCCGACGTTCTTCGACATTCCAGACGAAGTGGGGCACATGTGATGGCGACAGCGACCGACACGGCCGTCGACAAGGCGGTGCTCACCGAGTTCCTGACGAGAATGGGAGACAATGCCCTCATCCTCGGCCACCGTGTCTCCGAATGGTGTGGACACGGGCCTGCGCTGGAGGAGGATATCGCGCTCGCCAACGTAGCGCTTGACCTGATCGGCCAGACGCAGCTTTGGCTCGGCCTTGCTGCAGAAATTGAAGGCAAGGGCCGGAGCGCTGACGATCTCGCATTCCTGCGCGACGGCTTCGACTTTCGTAATCTGCTGCTCGTAGAGCGCCCGAACGGCGACATAGGCCAGACGCTGATGCGCCAGTTCCTGTTCGACGCCTGGCACTTGCAGATGTTGAATGCCCTCAAGGGCTCGGCCGAGCGGCACATCGCGGAGATCGCCGAAAAGGCCTCGAAAGAGGTGGCCTACCATCTGGAGCGCAGCCGCGACCTGGTGATCCGCCTCGGCGACGGCACCGACGAAAGCCACCGCCGTATGCAGGCAGCCCTCGACGGGCTATGGGCTTATACGGGCGAAATGTTCATCGGCGACGCGGGCGATGCTGCCCTTGCGGCAACGGGCGTTGCGCCGCAGCCGGAAAGCCTGAAGGCCGGCTGGGACGAAATCGTTGCCGAGGCGCTTGCTGAAGCCACGCTGAAGAAGCCGGCCGATGGCTACATGCACAAGGGCGGCAAGCGCGGCGTCCACTCCGAGCATCTGGGCTTCATCCTCACCGAGATGCAGTTCCTGCAGCGCGCCTATCCGGGCGCGACCTGGTAGGGAGGGAGGATCATGGCGCAGCCTTCGACGGAAACCGTATGGCAATGGCTGGCCGAGGTCCCCGACCCGGAGATCCCGGTCATTTCGCTCACCGATCTCGGTATCATCCGCAACGTGCGGTGGGATGACGGGACGCTGGTGGTGACGGTGACGCCGACCTATTCGGGTTGTCCGGCGACCGCCATCATCAACCTCGACATCGAGGCAGCCCTTGCCGCGCGCGGTGTGGTCAAGGTCCGGCTCGAACGGCAATTGTCACCTGCCTGGACCACCGACTGGATTAGTGCAGAGGGCCGCGACAAGCTCAAGGTCTACGGGATTGCCCCACCGGTCGACGGCACCGCCGCTGACGGGACCCTGATGAAGCGTATCGACCGGCTCGCCGGCCGCTCGAACCTGATGATCGAATGTCCGCGCTGCGGTTCGACGCGGACGGAGAAGATCAGCCAGTTCGGATCGACGCCCTGCAAGGCGAGCTATCGCTGCGCGGAGTGCCTGGAACCCTTCGATTATTTCAAGTGCATCTGAGCGATGCCGCAATAAGTGAGGCCCCAAATCGTGGCACGTTTCCATTCCCTTCAAGTCGCCGATGTCCGCGGCGAGACCCGCGACGCCGTGGTGGTTACCCTTGTTCCGAGCGAGGAGGACCGCGCCGCCTTCGACTTCACGCAAGGCCAGTACCTGACCTTCCGGCGAGCCTTTGAGGGTGAGGAGCTGCGCCGCTCCTATTCGATCTGCGCCGGCCGCGATGAAGGCTTCCTGCGCGTCGGCATCAAGCGCGTCGACGGCGGCTGCTTCTCAACCTGGGCGAACGAAGAGCTGAAGATCGGCGACACGCTGGAGGCGATGCCGCCGATGGGCGCCTTCTTCACCGCGCTGGAGCCGGAGAAGGCAAAGCACTATCTCGGCTTTGCCGGCGGCAGCGGCATTACGCCGGTGCTCTCGATTATCAAGACCGTGCTCGCCCGCGAACCACGCTCGCGCTTCACCCTCGTCTACGCCAACCGTCAGATCAGCTCGATCATGTTCCGCGAAGAGTTGGATGACCTGAAGAACATTTATCTCGGACGCTTCTCAATTATCCACGTGCTTGAAAGCGAAGCGCAGGATATCGACCTCTTCACTGGCCGTATCGATGCCGAAAAATGCGAAGGCCTCTTCTCGCACTGGATTGACCTGAAGTCCGTCGATACCGCCTTCATCTGCGGCCCCGAGCCGATGATGCTGGCAATTGCGGCGGCGCTGCGCAACCATGGCCTTTCCGACGGGCAGATCAAGTTCGAGTTGTTTGCGTCTTCTCAGCCTGGCCGGGCGCGGCGTAAAGCCGAAAGCGCAGCCGGCGCCGACCGCGACGCCACCTGCCATGCGACCGTCACCCTCGACGGCGCGACCCGCGGCTTTACCTTTCCGAAGCACGGCCAGAGCCTGCTTGACGCCGCGCTCGAAAACGCGATGGACGCGCCCTACGCCTGCAAGGCTGGCGTCTGCTCCACCTGTCGCGCCAAGGTGCTGGAAGGCGAGGTGGAAATGGAGGTCAACCACGCGCTCGAGGATTACGAGGTGCGACAGGGCTATGTGCTCACCTGCCAGTGCTACCCGCTGACCGACCGCATCGTGGTGAGCTACGACCAGTAAGTACGTCCTCTTCTTCCGGCCACGAAGAAGGGAAGAGAGAATTGGGAGAAATGCAATGTCCGATGATGTGATGCCGATCGAAGACTATCTGGCGCAAGGAGGCATGCTGACCTCGCCTGATAATGTGCCGGCGCGCTATCGCGGCGAACTCTTGAGGCTGATGGCGAGCTTCGTCGACAGCGAGCTTGCGGGTGCCGCCGGCTTTGCCGACATCATCAATGATGCGCCGGGCATCAAGGAACGCATTTCGGCTGCCCGTATCGTGCTGGAAAAGACCGATCATGCCGGCCGGGTGCTGGAGGTGATGGGTTCCTTCGGTGTCGATACGCGCCGCTATGCCAACCATTATCCATGGGCGGCGCGCGTCGCTCGCGACGCCGATATCGGCGCGGCACGACGCGAAGGCGACATGCGGCTTTCCGTCTTCCACTATCCGCTCGCCGGCTGGGTGGACGCTGTGGTCATGAACCTTTTGATGGGCAAGGCTTCCGTCATCCAGCTCAACGAGTTGGCGCGCGTCTCCTATCAGCCGCTCGCCGACGTCTTCCGCATTATCCTGCCGCGCGAGGCGCGCCATACCGAACTGGCGCTCGCCGGCTTGGAGCGCATTGCGGAAACTCCGGAAGGCCGCGCCGAAATCGCTGCCTCGCTCGCCTATTGGCGCCCGCGCGTCGCGGCAAGCTTCGGTCTGGCTGGCTCGGTCCGCTACGAGACGCTCTCCCGTTTCGGCCTGCGTCATACGCCCAACGAGACAATGCTTGCGCAGTGGGAAGGCGCGGTCGAAAGCGCGCTTTCCGCCCTGCCGCTGAACTGACATAGGAAGGACCACGAGATGACCATCAACGTACAGGCGCCACGTCGGCTCGAAAGCTATGTCTGCGGTAGCTGGGCGGCCGGCGCGAAGGAAGGCGTGCCGCTGCTCGACGCGGCGACCGGCGCCCCGGTCGCGCTGATCGATTCCACCGGCCTCGACTTCAAGGCGGCGCTCGCCTACGGCCGCGACAAGGCGGGAGCCGCGCTCCGCCGTATGTCCTTCCACGAGCGCGCTGCCATGCTGAAGGCCCTCGGCCTGGCGCTCATGGAGCAAAAGGAGGAATTCTACGCACTGTCCTATGCGACAGGCGCCACCCGCGCCGACAGCTGGATCGACATCGAGGGTGGTATCGGCACGCTGCTTTCCTACGCCTCCAAGGCCCGGCGCGAGCTACCGAACACCCGCGTGCTGACAGACGGCGACGTGGAGCTGCTGTCCAAGGACAGCAGCTTTTCCGCCCAGCACATCCTCACGCCGCTCGAAGGCGTCGCCGTCCATATCAACGCCTTCAACTTTCCCTGCTGGGGCATGCTCGAAAAGATTGCGCCGACGCTGATCGCCGGTCTGCCGGCGATCGTCAAACCCGCCAGCCAGACCGCCTACCTCACGGAATTGATGGTCAGGCGGATGGTCGAGACAGGTATCCTGCCGGAAGGCGCGGTACAGCTCATCTGCGGTTCTGTCGGCGATCTGCTCGACTATGTCGGCGATCAGGACGTCGTCACCTTCACCGGCTCGGCTGCGACCGGCCGGCGGCTGAAGACCCATCCGGCGATCGTCGCAAATTCCGTCCGCTTTACCATGGAGGCCGACAGTCTCAACGCTGCCGTGCTCGGTCTCGACGCCGCGCCCGGCACGGAGGAGTTCGACCTCTTCGTCAAGGAGGTCGCCCGTGAAATGACCGCGAAGGCCGGGCAGAAGTGCACCGCCATCCGTCGAGTCATCGCGCCGCGCCGCTATACCGACGCGCTGGTCGCAGCACTTGGCGATCGGCTCGCCAAGACTGCGCTCGGCAACCCTGCCGAAGAAGGTGTGCGCATGGGCCCGCTCGCCAGCCTCGACCAGCGCGAGGAAGTGCGCGCCCGCATTCGCGACCTATCCGCCGACGCCGAGATCGTCGCAGGTGATCCCGGCAATCCGCGTGTCGTCTCCGGCGATGCGGAAGCCGGCGCCTTCCTCAATCCAGTCCTCCTCTATTGCGACAAGCCCGCCTCCGCGCGCGCCGTCCATGATGTCGAGGCTTTTGGCCCGGTCAGCACCGTCATGCCGTACGACACGGTGGAAGAGGCTATTGAGCTTGCCAAGCGCGGCAAGGGAAGCCTCGTTGCCTCGGTCTTCACCAACGACCCGCATTTTGCCGAGGACGTCGTCATCGGCATGGCGCCGTTCCATGGTCGCGTGCTGATCGGCAACCGCGTCAGCGCCAAAACTTCGACCGGTCACGGCTCGCCGCTGCCGGGTCTCGTCCATGGCGGTCCGGGCCGCGCCGGTGGTGGCGAGGAACTCGGCGGCATGCGCAGCGTCAAGCACTACATGCAGCGTACGGCCGTCCAGGGCGCGCCCGCGCTGCTTTCCGCCGTCACCGGCCGATGGCTGGCCGGCGCGCCGGCGAACACCCACGGCGAGCACCCCTTCCGCAAATCACTTGCGGAACTCAAGATCGGCGACCAGCTGGAGACGGCCGAGCGCATCGTGACACTCGAAGACATCGAGCATTTCGCCCACTTCACGGGTGATACCTTCTACGCCCACATGGACGAGGAGGCGGCCCGCGCCAATCCCTTCTTCGACGGACGAGTGGCGCACGGCTACCTCATCGCCTCCTTCGCCGCCGGCCTCTTCGTCGACCCGGCGCCGGGTCCGGTGCTTGCCAACTATGGTGTCGACAGCTTGCGCTTCCTCACCCCGGTCTATCCGGGCGATGCTCTGAAGGTGCGGCTTACAGCCAAGGAGATCAACCCGCGCGAAAACGCCGACCACGGCGAGGTGCGCTGGGATTGCCGCGTCAGCAACCAGAAGGGCGAGACTGTGGCGCAGTACGATGTGCTGACCATGGTGGCGAAGACCCGAGGGTAAACATCAACGGTTTCCGGCCGCGTCCCTGCGGCCGCGAGCGCCGATCGGAGGAGAGACATGGCCCAGATCTACGCTTATGACGGCATCGTGCCGGTGATCGATCCGGAGGCCTTCGTGCACCCGGCGGCGGTGGTGATCGGCGACGTGATCGTCGGTGCCGGCTGCTATGTCGGCCCGGCGGCGGTCCTGCGCGGCGACTTCGGCCGCATTGTCTTGGGCGCCGGCTCCAACGTGCAGGAGACTTGCGTGGTCCACAGCTTTCCCGATCTCGAGGTGGTCATCGGCGAAGAGGGCCATATTGGACACGGAGCCGTGCTGCACGGCTGCAAGATCGGCCGCAACGCCATGGTTGGCATGAATGCCGTGGTCATGGACGAGGCGATTATCGGCGAAAATTCGATCGTCGCCGCCATGGCCTTCGTCAAGGCCGGGGCGGAAATTCCCCCAAACAGCCTCGCGGTGGGTTCTCCCGCCCGCGTCCTGCGCGAGCTCAGCGAAAAGGAAATCGCCTGGAAGCGCCAAGGCACCGGCGTCTACCAACGCTTGGCGCTCGAGGCCAAAGACAAGCTGCGGCCGGCGGAACCGCTCGCGGCGCCCGAGCCCAACCGCCAGCGCGTTCGCGCGCCTCAATATGATCCGCTGATCCTGGCGCGGCTGAAGCTTGGGGATTGAGGGGCGGCAATAGGCAAGGTCTCGTCTTGGGAGACTGCCGGAAAAAATGGATTTACCTGACCGCCTTCACCCCTTCGAGCACCAACGTCGTTGCGATGTCAGCATATTCGTCGCGGCTGATCGGGCCATCCGGCCGGAACCACATGTAAACCCAGTTCATCATGCCGAAGAGGGACATGGTGACAGGCATGAGAAGCGGCCGCTCCCGGCTTAGGTCGGGATTGATGTCGCGGATGATGTTTGAAAAGCGTTTGACGATCCGCCGCTCGATCGACTGGATCTCGGTAATCTGTTCGGCGGAAAGCGTACCGCTGGCGTTAAGCTGAACCTTGTGGTGGTCGTCCGCGTCGCGGTAGCTTTCGAGCATCTGCCGCACAAGGAGCCTCAGCCGCTTTTCAGGCTCCGCATCCGGCTGGTCGGCGGCTTCAATGGCGGAATCGAGTTCGACCAGATGGGTGCGGATGATGTCGAAGATCAGCGCATCCTTGCTCGGATAGTAGTGATAGAGCAGAGCCTTCGAGACGTTACTGCGCGAGGCGATCATCGCCATCGAGGCCTTTTCCATACCTATCTCGGCGAAGACCGCGGCAGCGCTCGACAGGATGCCCCGCTGTTTTTCCTCAAAGTCGATTGCGCGTGTGCGTGCCATACTCGTCCTTATCGTCTTCTCGTTTCTCCCTGCCCGTGAGGGCAAAAAGCCGGCGTCGATCGCCGGGGGAATCGCTCGGCTTCGAATCATTCGTCAGCCCGAGCAGGTGCGCAAGCCATGAACCTGCGCACCCTTTGATGCAATGGACGGCTTTCGTGGAGACGTCCGTCGTAAGGGACCGCTATGACCCCTTCATTCCTTGGGGCGGTTGTCGACCACCCGCTTTGCCTTGCCCTCGGATCGCGCGACTGTGCCGGGTGTCTGCACCTCTATCCTGGTACTGACGCCAACGACGCTTTTGATGTGGTGCGCGAGCTCCCTGGCAGAGCCGGCGCGCGCCGCTTCATCGGCCGCTTCCGGCGTGCATTCCACATGCACCGTCATATTGTCCATACGGCCGGAGCGGGAAAGCTCGATCTGAAAATGGGGAGCAAGTCCGCGACATTTCAGGATCTGCTCCTCGATCTGCGTCGGGAAAACGTTGACGCCGCGGAGAATCATCATGTCGTCGGAGCGGCCGGTGACCTTTTCCATTCGCCGCATGCTGCGGGCGCTTCCCGGCAGCAACCGGGTCAGGTCACGGGTGCGGTAGCGGATGATGGGCAGGCCTTCCTTGGTCAGCGTGGTGAAGACCAGCTCGCCCATCTCGCCGTCGGGCAGCACTTCGCCGGTAACCGGATCGACGATCTCGGGATAAAAATGATCCTCCCAGATGTGCAGTCCGTCCTTAGTCTCCACGCATTCGCTGGCGACGCCAGGCCCCATCACTTCGGAGAGCCCGTAAATATCAACGGCGTGCATGTCGAAGGCCTGTTCGATCTCCTCGCGCATCGCATTCGTCCAGGGCTCGGCGCCGAAGATGCCGATCGCGAGCGAGCTTGAGCGCGGGTCGATGCCCTGACGGCGGAACTCGTCGAGGATCGACAGCATGTAGGAGGGCGTGACCATGATGATGCGCGGTTTGAAGTCCTGTATCAGCGTGACCTGACGCTCGGTCATGCCGCCGGAGATCGGCACCACCGTACAGCCGAGCTTTTCGGCACCGTAATGCGCGCCGAGGCCGCCGGTGAAGAGGCCGTAGCCGTAGGCCACATGCACCATATCGCCGGGCCTGCCGCCGCCGGCGCGGATCGAACGCGCAACCACCGTCGCCCAGGTGTCGATATCCTTCTTCGTATAGCCGACGACGGTCGGCTTGCCGGTGGTACCTGACGAGCCATGTATGCGGCAGAGTTTTTCGCGAGGTACGGCGAACATGCCGAAGGGATAGGTGTCGCGCAGGTCCTGCTTGGTCGTGAAGGGGAATTTGGCGAGATCGCCCAGCGTCTTCAGGTCGGAGGGATGCATGCCTGCTTCGTCAAACCGGGAGCGATAGAAGGGCGAGTTCTCGTAGGCGTGGTTGAGAGACCATTTCATCCGCTCCAGTTGCAGGCCGGCGAGTTCGTCGCGCGAGGCATTTTCGATCGGCTCGAGATCGCCGGGGCGGGGGACTAGATTTTCCATGTATTTCTCCTCCGAAATCCAAATGAACGAGACTGCGGGACCGCACCCAAATGCGGGCGCTTGACGTTCAGCTCTCTTCGGGCAGATGCGTGCCCTTGATGGTGCGCGAGTGGCCGCGGAATTCCGCGAGCGTCTCGCCCTTTTGGTTCATGACCGTTATGTCGTAGATGCCGCCTCGACCGCGCCGCGAGACTTCGCGCGCCATTGCTGTCAGGCGGTCGCCCTCAAAGGCGGAAGCGATGAAGGTGACGGTGCAATGCTGCGCCACCGTGCGCTGATTGTAGGTGTTGCAGGCAAAGGCGAAGGCGCTGTCGGCGAGCGTGAAAATATAGCCGCCGTGGCACATCCCGTGGCCGTTCGCCATGTCAGCGGTGATCGTCATCGATAGGGTGGCGGTTCCCGCCGCGACATTGTCGATCTGCATGCCGAGCCGCTGCGTCGCACGGTCGTCGCTCCACATGGCGTCGGCGCAGGCGCGGGCAAGCTGATCCGGGCTCATGGTCTCTGCCGCACTCATTGTCCCGTAAACTCCGGCTTACGCTTCTCCAGGAAGGCAGTGACACCCTCGGCGTAATCGGCGCTGCGGCCGGCCTCGCACTGCAGGTCGCGCTCGAGGTCTAGCTGCTCGTCGAGCGAATTGGTGGCTGCGGCCTGGATTGCCCGCTTGGTCATGCCGAGCCCTCTGGTCGGGCCAGCAGCGAGCTTTTTGGCAAGGTCCGTGGCTTCCGCCAGCAGCGTCTCGTCGTCGACGGCACGCCAAATCAAGCCCCAGTCGGCCGCGGTTTCCGCCGAGAGCGGCTCAGCGGTCAGCGCCAGGGCCTTGGCGCGGGCCTCGCCGATCAGGCGCGGCAGGCTCCAGGTGCCGCCGGAATCCGGCACCAGGCCGATCTTGGCGAAGGCCTGTATGAAGCGGGCGGAGCGTGCCGCAAGCACGATGTCGCAGGCAAAGGCGATGTTGGCGCCCGCGCCTGCGGCCACGCCGTTGACGGCACAGACGATCGGCTTGTCGAGGCTGCGGATCAGCCGGAGCAGCGGATTGTAGAATGTTTCGATGGTGTGGCCGAGATCGGGGACGCCGTTGCGCGGATCGCGGTCGCCGAGGTCCTGGCCGGCGGAAAAGCCGCGGCCCGCGCCGGTCAGAAGAACGGAGCGGACGGCATCGTCGGCATGCGCCCGTTCGAAGCCGGCGCGCAGTGCCAGATGCATCTCTTCGTTGAAGGAGTTGAGTTTGTCCGGGCGGTTGAGCGTCAGCGTCAGAACGCCGTCGGCAAGCACGGAAAGAACGGTATCGGTAGCTGGCATGGTTTCCTCCTGCCGCCGGCCAGTCCCGGCGGGTTCCGAAAAAATACTTGCATAAACCGACCGGTCAGTCAATTATACAAAACACAGACAGGGAGGAAGCCAGCATGGAGACTTTGTTCGACCGACATCGGGCGACGCTGGAGGCGGCTTTGGCCGCGGCGCGCGATCGCGGTTTTTGGTCGGCCTATCCCGAAGTTCCGAGTGGCAAGATCTATGGTGAAACGGCCAAGGACGAGGGGCTTCAGGCCTATGAGGCGCGGCTGAACCGGCCTTTCTCTCTTCCCCGTCATCCCGCGACCGGGTCGGTCGGGGCGGAAGTCTCCCCCTATGGCCCGGCACTCGGGATCTCCTATCCGGCGAACGGTGCTGAAACGCTGGTTGCCGCCTCTCTGGAAGCCGCGCCGGCCTGGGCCGCTGCCACGCCGGAGGCGCGCGCCGGCATCTGCATCGAAATCCTTTCCCGCCTCAACCGCATGAGCTTCGAAATGGCGAATGCGGTGATGCACACCACGGGCCAGGCCTTCGCCATGGCCTTCCAGGCGGGCGGCCCGCATGCGCAGGATCGTGGCCTCGAAGCGGTCGCCTACGCCTATGCCGAAATGACCCGCGCGCCGAAGAGCGCTGTCTGGTCGAAGCCGCAGGGTAAGGCCGAGCCGATCGTTCTCGAAAAGCACTGGCGCGTCGTGCCGCGCGGCGTGTCGCTGATAATCGGCTGCCAGACGTTTCCGACCTGGAACAGCTATCCCGGCTTCTTCGCGAGCCTTGCCACCGGCAATACCGTAATCGTCAAACCGCATCCCGGCGCGATCCTGCCGTTGGCGCTGACGGTTGTGGTTGCTCGCGCCGTATTGGAAGAGCAGGGCTACTCCGCCGACGTCGTGCTGCTCGCCGCAGACCGGGCCGAGGCGCCGATCACCGCCGCACTCGTGGTGCATCCGGCCGTGCGCATCGTCGACTACACCGGCTCGAACGCCTTCGGCGCATGGGTGCGCGCAAATGCCGGCGACGCACAGGTTTATACCGAAGAGGCCGGCGTCAACTCGATCGTGATCGCCGCGACAGACGATTTCAAGGGCATGTGCGCCAACGTCGCTTTTTCGCTATCGCTCTACAGCGGTCAGATGTGCACTTCGCCGCAGAATATCTACGTGCCACGCGGGGGCATCGACACCAATGAGGGGCACAAGAGCTTCAACGAGGTTGCAGGCGGTGTTGCCGCCGCCATCGACGAGCTACTCGCCGACCCGGCGCGCGCGGCCGGCGTCTGCGGCGCGATCGCGAACCCCGCAACGCTTGCCCGCGTCGAGGTGGCCCGCGGCCTCGGGCGGATCATGCGCGATTCGGAAACCCTTGCCGGGCTGGACGGCGCGCGCAGCGCAACCCCGCTGATTGTCGCCGTCGACGGAGCTTCCAGCGAGGTGCAGAACGAAGAACGCTTCGGGCCAATTACCTTCGTCATTGCTGTCGAGAGCGGCAAGGAGGGAATTGCCAAAGCCTCCATGCTCGCCCGCCACAAGGGTGCGATCACGGCAGCGCTCTATGCGACCGACGAGACGCTGATCGAGGAAGCGGCCGATGCGTTTGCTTCCGCCGGCGTCAACCTCTCGGTCAATCTAACCGGCAACATCTTCGTCAACCAGAGCGCCGCATTCAGCGACTTCCATGTCACCGGCGGCAATCCTGCCGGCAATGCCAGCCTCACGGACACTGCTTTCGTCGCAAACCGGTTTCGGCTTGCCATGTGGCGCCGGCCAAAGACGGGGAAGTGAGCCATGACGGTCACCATCGCATTGAAAGGCGGGATTGCCGTCGTCATCGTCAACAATCCGCCCGTCAACGCATTGTCGCAGGTACTGCGCCAAGGGCTTCTTGAAGCGGCTGAAACCCTCGACGCCGACCCTTCAGTTAAGGCGGTCGTCCTTAGCTGCGCCGGGCGCACCTTCATCGCCGGAGCCGATGTCGGCGAATTCGGCAAGCCGCCGCAGCCTCCGCATTTGCCTGACGTCGTGGCACGGATCGAAAGCGCTGCAAAACCTTGGGTCGCTGCGATTCACGGTGCTGCGCTCGGTGGTGGTTTCGAAGTGGCGCTGGCGTGCCGCTTCCGCGTTGCTGCACCTGACGCAAGCATGGGGCTGCCGGAAGTTCGCCTCGGCCTCGTGCCGGGAGCAGGTGGCACCGTGCGTCTGCCACGTCTTGCCGGTATTAAGACTGCGGTGGAGATGGTCACGACCGGCCAGCCGGTCAAAGCCGTTAAGGCACTCGCCGCCGGATTGATCGACGCGATTGTCGAGGGCGATCTGACAGAAGGCGCGATCGTCTTCGCGCGCGGCATTTCCAATGCGCCGCTGCCCGCCCCGCTCAGCGAGCGCAGCGTCGCTTCGCCGGAAGCGAGTTTCTGGGAGGTGGCGAAGACATCCGTCGCCGCCCGGGCCAAGGGAGAGGAAGCGCCATTTCGCGCGCTTGCCTGCCTACGCAAGGCTGCAGAGAGCGATTTCAAAACGGCGATGGCCTTCGAACGCGAGACCTTTCTCTCGCTGCGCGGTTCTACCCAGGCGGCGGCCCTGCGGCACGTCTTTTTCGCCGAACGCGCCGCTACCCGGCCGCCTGAGCTTGCCGGCATCGAGCAGCGCCTGATCCGCTCGGCCGCCGTCATCGGCGGCGGCACCATGGGTGCGGGGATTGCTGCCGCCCTTCGCGACGCCGGCCTGCCCGTTATCCTCATCGAACGTGATCAGGTGGCAGTGGAGCGCGGCCTTGCCAATGTCGCGGCGATCTTCGAGGGTTCGGCCAAACGCGGCCGTATCAGCGCCGAGATTGCCGCCGAACGCATCGCCGGCGTGACGGGTTCGGCCGACTATGCTGCCGCAGCCGATGTCGACCTGGCGATCGAGGCGGTTTTCGAGGACCTTGAGGTCAAGCGCGCGGTCTTCGCAAGGCTCGGCGAGGTCTGCCGGCCCGACGCGGTGCTCGCCACGAACACCTCCTATCTCGATCCGAACGCGATCGCGTCGGGCATTGTCCACCCGGAGCGCTTCCTCGGTCTGCACTTCTTCAGTCCGGCCAATATCATGAAGCTGATGGAGATCGTACCGGCAGCTGAAACCGCGACGGACGTGACGGCGACCGGCTTCGCGCTGGCACGGCTCCTCAACAAGATCCCAGTCCGTGCCGGCATCTGCGATGGCTTTATCGGCAACCGCATCCTCAAGGTCACGCGCGCCCAGGCCGAACGGCTGTTGCTTTCGGGCGCGACACCGGCGGCGGTCGACGCCGCCATGCGCGCCTTCGGTTTGCCGATGGGGCCTTTCGAGGCTCAGGATCTGGGCGGACTGGACATCGCGGCCTTCCAGCGCCGCGCCGCAAGGGCGCGCGGCGAAACGCCTTTCGCCCCGATCGCCGACCGGCTTTGCGCTGCGGAGCGCTACGGCCAGAAGACCGGCGGTGGCTGGTACGACTACCAGCCTGGCGAGCGCAAGCCGCAAGCCTCCGAGACAGTGGCGGCGATCATCGCCGAAGAGGCCGTGCACATGCCGCGGCGCGACTGGACGCCGGCTGAGATTGCCGACTGTATCGTCCTGCCGATGGTCAACGAGGCGGCGCGCATCCTGACCGAGGGCGTGGCACTGCGTGCAGCCGATATCGATCTCGTTAAAATCCATGGCTATGGTTTCCCGCGCTGGCGCGGCGGGCCGATGGCCTATGCCGAGGCGCGGGGACTTGCGGAGGTCTCGGATGCGCTGACCCGTCTTGCTGAGACAGGACTCGCCGAGCCGCCATGTGCGTTGCTGAAGCGGGCGGCTGGTGGCGGTAAATGGCCGCGGCCATAGGCAAGTGTCAATAAAGTGATACGATCCGCGTAAAGCTGCAAAGGCCAGGGAGGGGATGATGCAGTCGTTGATAACACCGGTCCATAGACCGTTGCCCGTGGAAATCCTGCAGGCGGACTTGCGCAAGGTCTGCGGGGCCTTCGACCTGGAGCCGATGGGCCGGGACGGAACGGTTGCCGGCGACGTCGCGACACGCCGCATCGGCTTCTTCGAAACGGCGGTGGTTGGGCTCGATGCCCGCCACGTCAGCCGCAGCGTCCGTTCGATCCGTCAGGATCCGGGCGAACACCTCTTTCTTTTGATCCAGGATGAGGGCCATTGCCGCATCGAGCAGGGCGAGAAAATGGCGGCGCTTGCCGCTGGCGACATGTTCCTCGTCGATTCCACCCTGCCGTCCGCCTTCGTCTATGACGGCGTGCGCTCCAGTCAGGTGTCGCTGCACATGCCGCGCGAAGAAATGCTGCATCGTTTTGGCGCGGAATGCACCGGCGGTGTAGCGATCAGCCGCGACGACCCGCTGTGGATCGCCATGCGGGCGGTGCTGACCAAGATGCTGGCAGAGCCCGGCGCGACGACGCAGCTCGGTGAAGCCTTCTTCTGCCTGATGGGCGCCTATCTGCAAGGAATGAGGACGCAGGAGAAGGCGCGACCGGCAGACACGCTACTGTCGCGGGCGCTTGTCATGATCGATCGCAACTGCGCCGATCCCGGTTTCGGCCCAAGCGAGCTTGCCCGCCGCCTCAACGTCTCCGAGCGCATGCTGCAACGGCATTTCCAGGCCCTTGGCGAGACCCCGGGCCACCGGCTGCTCAGCCGCCGCCTGGAACTAGCGCATGCCCACCTCGGCTCTCATGCGCAGGGCGGGCAGGGTATCGCCGGTATCGCCTTCGACGCAGGCTTCAATGATCTTTCCTATTTCTACCGCGAGTTCCGCAAGAAATACGGCATCACGCCCGGCGCCGTAGCCCACTGCCATTGACGGATTTGTCCAACGCGACGGACGCTTCCGTCCAAGCCGAAACCCGGCACTTCGCCTAGGCTCTTTCGTCATCGGTTCCGCATGTGGCCGGGACCCGCAACGGAGGAGGCGAGGATGACGCTCCATAGCGCGACGATCAATGGTCGGCCGGTCAACGGCGAGAAAAGTTTCAGTGTGTTGAATCCTGCGACGGGCGAGGAAGTGGGCCGCGCGCCGAACATGGGTGCGGCCGAACTCAATGCTGCGGTTGCTGCCGCCAAGGCCGCGTTCCCCGCCTGGTCGGCTAAGAGCGACGAGGAGTTGCAGGCGGCCTGCGCGATGGTCACCTCCCGCATCGAGGCAAATGCCGGCGAGCTTGCAGAGCTTCTGACCCGCGAACAGGGCAAGCCGCTGAACGGCCTCGGCTCTCGCTGGGAGCTCGGCGGCACGGTTGCGTGGGCCGGATATACGACCGGGCTTTCACTGCCCGTCAAGGTGCTCCAGGACAACGAGCAGGGCCGCATCGAACTCCACCGCAAGCCGCTCGGCGTCGTCGGCTCGATCACGCCGTGGAACTTCCCGGTCATGATCGCGATCTGGCACGTCATGCCGGCGCTGCGCAGCGGTAATACCGTCGTCATCAAACCGTCGCCGCTGACGCCACTTGCAACGCTGCGGCTGGTCGAGATCATGAACGAAGTCTTGCCGCCGGGCGTGCTCAATGTCGTTACCGGCGACGACAGCGGCGAGTTCAACCTTGGCGGCGCCATGTCCGCCCACCCGGATATCCGCAAGATCGTCTTCACCGGCTCCTGCGCGACCGGCCAGAAGGTCATGCGTTCGGCTGCCGAGACAATGAAGCGCCTGACCCTGGAACTCGGCGGCAACGATGCCGGCATCGTGCTGCCCGATGCCGATCCGGCTGCGATCGCCGAGGGCCTGTTCTGGGGCGCCTTCATCAACAACGGCCAGACCTGCGCTGCCATGAAGCGCCTCTACGTACATGAATCGATCCACGATGCCGTCTGCGAGGCGCTTGTCGCCTATGCGAAGAATATCCCGGTCGGCAACGGCCTGGAGGAGGGCAGCATTCTCGGGCCGATCCAGAACCGCGTGCAGTTCGACAAGGTCAGCCGCCTGGTGGCCGACGCCAAGAGCCGCGGCAAGGTGCTGCTCGGCGGCGATGCGGGCGAGGGCCTGTTCTTTCCGCCGACCATCGTCGCTGGCCTTTCGAACGGCGACGCTCTGGTTGACGAGGAACAGTTCGGCCCGGCGCTGCCGGTGATTAAGTACTCGAACGTCGAGGACGCGATCCGCATGGCCAACGACAGTCCGAATGGCCTCGGCGGCTCAGTCTGGTCCTCCGACATCGCCGCTGCCAGGAAGGTCGCGGCCCGTATGGAATGCGGTTCGGTCTGGATCAACAAGCACGGCGCCATTCAGCCGAACGCGCCGTTCGGTGGCGTCAAGGGCTCCGGTTTCGGCGTCGAATTCGCTGAAGAAGGCCTGCAGGAATACACGGACATCCAGGTGGTGTTTGCTTGATGCATCGACGAGAACACAAGGGAGGAGACAATGAGAATAAGACGATATCTCGCCTCGGCCGGCCTCGTGCTGGCACTTGGCGCGCCCGCCGTGTTCGCCCATCCGTTGGATGGGCTGACGGCAGAGGAATACCAGAAGATCAACAGGATCCTGCGCGACGAGAAGGTGGTGGACGACAACACGCTCTATCCGCTGATCGAGCTCAAGGAGCCGGCCAAGGCCGACGTGCTTTCCTGGAAAGACGGCGATAAGCCGCTTGACCGCGAGGCGAAGGTGCAGCTGACGAGCCCTCAGGGTTTCAAGGAAGCGGTCGTCAACATCACGACCGGCAAGGTCGAGAGGACGACGCTGATCAAGGGCCAGCCGATGGTCCTCTTCACCGAATTCATGGACGCGCTGGCTGGCGCGCTCCAGAACCCGGAGATGGTGGCCGGCCTGAAGAAGCGTGGCTTGACGCCTGAGCAGGCCTTCTGCCTGCCGCTGACGGCAGGTAACTTCTTCACCGAGGAATACAAGAATTCCCGTCTGATGAAGGTGCCGTGCTATCGCGTTCCGGAAGGCTCCAACTACTACGCCAAGCCGATCGAAGGCCTCTTCGCCGTCTACGACATCGGCAAGAAGAAGGTGCTGAAGGTCATCGACACCGGCGCCATCGATGGCCCGAAGGACAATTGGGGTTATACCGAGAAGGAAGTCGGGGCACGCGAGCCGTTGCGCCCGCCGATGAACATGGCCAAGCTTTCCCAGGAGGGCGGCCCGAACTACAAGATCAACGGCACTCATCTGGACTGGGATATCTGGCGCTTCAACTTCCGCGTCGACAAGCGCCCGGGCCTGGTGCTTTCCAATCTCGACGTCAAGGACGGCGACGCGTGGCGTTCGGTCATCTACCAGTCGCACCTGTCGGAAGTCTTCGTGCCTTACATGGACCCGACCGAGGGCTGGTATTGGCGCACCTATATGGATAGCGGAGAGTATGGTTTCGGCCTGTTCCTGAGCCCGCTGCGCGCTGGCGTCGACTGCCCGAGCTACGCCACCTTTCTGCCGGCGACCATCGCAGACGACAAGGGCAACCCGCTGACGATCCCGAATGCGATCTGCATCTTCGAGCGCTCGATCGGCGACCCGGCCTGGCGTCACTTCGAAGTCTTTGCCCAGACGCCCGACAAGCCGCTTCCGGCCGAAGGCCGCCCGGCGACGGAGCTGGTCGTGCGCACAGCATCGGAAGTCGGCAACTACGATTATCTGATGGACTACCGGCTGCAGCAGGACGGCCAGATCCGCATCATGATCGGCGCGACCGGTCTCGATGCCGTGAAGGGTGTGGCCTCGACCTCGATGGACGACGCGACAGCGGCGGCAGACACTGCGCACGGTACGCTGATCGCCCCGAACCTGGTGGCTGCCAACCACGACCACTACTTCAACTTCCGCATCGACTTCGACGTCGACCAGCCGGTCAACCACTTCGGCACCATGGATATCGTGCCTTCCAAGGTCGATCCGAAGAACCCGCGCCGGTCGATGTGGGAGGTGCAGCACACGATGCCGAAGACCGAGATGGAAGCTCGCTACCAGCTTTCGGCGATGAAGCCGCGTTACTTCATGATCTCCGATCCGTCCCGCAAGGGCTATCTCGGTCAGGAGCCGGGCTGGATGATCCATCATGGCGATGTGGCCTACGGTCCCTTCGATTTTGCCAAGGACCCGCCGATGAAGCGCAACGCCTATATCGAATATTCGGTCTGGAACACGGTGTATGACCCGGACCAGCAGTATGCCGGTGGCAAATTCGCCATGCAGAGCGACGGTTCGGACACGTTGCCGGAATGGGTCAAGGCGAACAAGCCGCTGATGGGCAAGGACATCGTGACCTGGTTCACCGCGGGCTTCCACCATATCCCCCGCATGGAGGACTGGCCGGTGATGTCGACCGAGTGGAAGACCATCCACATCGAGCCGCATAACTTCTTCGCCCATAACCCGGCGTTGACCATCCGCGACGCCCAGTGATGGCAGGCAGATAAGCTGTTTAAGAAGGCCCGCTCGCGTCAAGCTGGCGGGTCTTTCCTCCAAAGCACGTACTCCCGCACGATCTGGACAAACGATGCAAGACCGCCCGTTGGCGAAGGACCGGCTCGAGCATCGAGATGATTGCCGAGAACTTCCGTCGATCTTTCCGCAAACATTTCCATCTCCGGCGACCGAGGGGCGAAAAATTGGGCTCCTTTGATCGAGCATTTCGAAGTTGGTTCGATTGCCTATCGCAATATCATCAGCAGAAAACACCCACCGGCATCTCGCCGTCGATTCCTGTTTTATCTGAGCGGCACAGCTTGTCCGCGTTTATTTTGGACTGGATGCGGCCCGGTCAAATGGGCAGAGCCGTGGTATATTTTACCGTCTTCAGGGCGAAATGAGACGACGACGTTAGCACCGCTTCATGCGTCAAAATTCCTCTCATAAGCAGTGCTTCATACTCACGAACATCACCGACCACAGCACGAATGACATAATCCCATTCGCCAGACATCGAGTAGCATTCGAGCACCTCTCGATGGCTATTGATGAACAATTCGAAGTCATGCCTGGCACCTGGATCGTGGGACTTCATCCTGACCTGACAAAAGACATTGAGCCCTTTGCCGATCGCGTCCGCATCGACAAGCCGGACGGTTTTACGCAGCACTCCTGCCTCTTCCAGCTTCGTTATTCTCCGCCAACAAGAGGCCGACGAGGCTCCGACCTTCTCCGCCAACAGCGCCTGGCTTATGTCGCCATGATCCTGCAAAACGCGAAGTATCGCTTTGTCCACATTATCAAGTGTGACTTGTTCCATTCAGAAAACCCATATCATATGAAATGAATGTTTCATACCATAGGCGATTTCCGTCGAAATTGAAAGGAAATCAACTCGGCGTTCGAATAGGCTGAGTGGGATGTATTCCCGGGAGGTTTTCATGGATCAGGTAGCCGTCAAAAGTCACGAGCGGAACTCGCCGGACGACCGGATCGACTGGCGGAAAGCCGCTTACTTTCTTCATCTTTCTCGGGCCTTGGACGAGATGGAAGAAAAGCGCCTCGTGCCGGAAAAGAAGGTGCTCTATCAGTTTTCGGCCCGTGGGCACGACATGGCGCAAATCCTTCTGGGTATGCAGTTGACGGGTCTCCACGACGCGACCTGTGGTTATTATCGGTCCCGTCCGCTTCTTCTCTCACTTGGTGTGGACCCTGCCGACGCCCTCGGCTCCGCAATGGGTCGCGCTGGCGGGTACTCCGACGGACGCGACATTGGCGTGGTCTTCAATTATCCAAATCTCTCAGGTGCATCCGCGCTGCCAATGTGCGGCGGCGTCGGCGCTCAATACACGCCCACGGCCGGCTGGGCCCAGGCTATGAAATATTATTCGACGACGCTGGGTCGGAAGGAGTACGACCGCGACATCGGCGTGGCGTTAGGCGGTGACGGATCGGTCGCGTCCAACGGCTTCTGGGCGGCCATCACGGCAGCAAC
This sequence comes from Martinezella miluonensis, assembly GCF_900094545.1. Classification (GTDB taxonomy): domain Bacteria; phylum Pseudomonadota; class Alphaproteobacteria; order Rhizobiales; family Rhizobiaceae; genus Rhizobium; species Rhizobium miluonense. The sequence goes on along the minus strand of NZ_FMAH01000002.1, from coordinate 166,964 downwards.
GACACAATTCCTCCCAATGCTATTCTATGTTGAGGACAACGGTTTTGGCATCTCCGTTCCTTCCACGATGCAGACACCGGGCGGGAATATCGCTGCGAACCTGGCAAGTTGGAAAGATCTCAAAATCTTCGACGGCGACGGTTGCGACCCTGCAGAAGCAGCACGCCTCTCTCAGGAAGCCGTCACCTACGTTCGCGACAAACGCAAGCCAGCATTGCTGCGCCTTACCGTTCCGCGCCTGCAGGGCCATAGCTTCCAGGACACTCAAACTTACAAAAGCGAAGATATCGTTCGTCAGGAATGGGAACGTGATCCGCTCCCCCGTCTGAAGGAGTATCTCGTTCCAACGGTAATGACAGCGGACGAATGGGAAGCCACGCAGGGTAAAGCTCGTGAGGCCGCCGAAACCGCCCGCGAGGCCGCCGAAGGCCGCCCGGTTGCAGACCCTGCCACGGTGACGAACCATGTTTTCTTCAACGGCGAAATGCAGGTGATGGGTGGCCAGTATCGAGCGGGTTACGTTCCTCCGGCAGGTTCCGAGATCCCGGAGACTTCCGGACCCCGGATCAACATGGTGACAGCGATCCGCAAGACGCTCGATTTGGAAATGTCGATCAACGACCGGGTTGTCATTTTTGGCGAGGACATTGGCCCTAAGGGCGGAGTTCACGCGGTGACCCTCGGCCTCCAGGAGAAATTCGGAAGCGAGCGCGTTTTCGACACCTCCTTGTCGGAAGAAGGCATCATCGGCCGCGCGGTTGGAATGGCACTCGCCGGTTTGGTACCGGTTCCTGAAATCCAGTTCCGAAAATATGCCGAACCCGCAACGGAGCAAATCAACGATTGCGGCACGATCCGCTGGCGTACGAACAATCGGTTCGCTGCGCCGATCGTCGTTCGCATGCCAGGCGGCTTCTTCAAGTGCGGCGACCCGTGGCACAGCCAGACGAACGAGGTTGCGTTCGTCCACCAGCCTGGGTGGAAGGTGGCAGTTCCGTCGAACGCGGAAGACGCGGTCGGCCTGCTCCGCACGTCGCTTCGAGGAAATGATCCGGTCATCTTCTTCGAGCACCGCGCAATGCTCGATCACGCCTGGGCTCGTCGCCCATATCCCGGTGACAATTTCACTCTTCCTTTCGGGAAGGCGAAGTTCACTCGCACGGGCTCCGACATAACCATCGTGACGTGGGGCGCTATGGTTCAACGCTGCGAGGATGCGGCCGAGGGCATCTCTGCCGACGTTATCGACTTGCGAACATTGATGCCGTGGGACCAGGACGCAGTTCTATCTTCGGTCAGAAAGACCCGTCGCTGCTTGATCGTCCATGAAGACCTTGGCTCTGCGGGTTTCGGTGCCGAAATTTCTGCTGTTGTAGCCGACAAGGCCTTTATGGACCTCGACGCACCAATCTCTCGTCTGACCATGCCGGATATCCCTAGTCCACACAATCCTGTTCTCCTGGATTGGGCTGTGCCGTCTGTTGAACGCATCGCGAAGCGAATTGCTGAGCTTTTGGAGTTTTGAGAATGAGCGATGCAATCGATATCCTGGCTCCGATTGAGCAGGAGGGGACCAAAGCCGTCGTCAGAAACTGGCTGAAGCGGATCGGCGACCGAGTTGAGGAAGGCGACGCTCTGGTTGAGCTTGAAACGGACAAGGTCACCCAGGAAGTTCCCGCTCCCTGCAATGGCATTTTGACCGAAATCAGCATGAATAACGGCGATGATGCGACGCCTGGCTCGGTTCTCGGCCGCATGACCGCCGGCGATATTGATCCGTTGGATCAAGCGGCAGCGCCGGCCTTGTCGGTCGAAAGTAAAATCAGCTCGCATGAGGTAAACGAGCATTACTCACCGGCTGTGCGCCGCGCAGTCGCGGAATATGGCATTGACCCGTCGACCGTCAGGGGGACCGGCAAAGACGGCCGCGTGACAAGAGCTGACATGGATCAGGCCCACGATCGCAATAGGGCTGAACCAGTCGTCGAACCTTCTCCCGTAGTAGCACCGACACCCGTCGGGCCAAATGAGAGCGCCGCCGTTCCGTCGGTCCAGCCGTCGATATCCGTGACGAGCGATGCATCTCGGAAAATTCCGCATTCTGCAATGCGGCTCGCGATTGCAAAGCACATGTTACGCTCGCTAGCGACTGCGCCACAGGTCACGGCAGTCTTCGAAGCTGATTTCACCGCCATTAGGCGTCATCGCGAAGCTCATAAGGGTGCGATGAAGGCGAAAGGGATAAACCTCTCCTATACCGCCTATATCGTGGCGGCCTGCGTTGCTGCCATGAAGGTCGTTCCGGAGGTGAACAGCCAGTGGCACGACGACAGCTTGGAGATTTTCGACGACGTCAACATCGGGGTTGGAGCGGCACTCGGAGACAAAGGCCTTGTGGTCCCGGTGATCCGCCAAGCGCAGCGTCTCTCATTGCGGGAAATAGCCGCTCGGCTCCAAGATTTGACGAGCCGCGCCCGCAGCAACATGCTGAAACCTGATGATTTGAAAGGTGGAACGTTCACGATCTCCAACCACGGTGTATCTGGCTCTCTGCTGGCGGCGCCGATCATTATCAATCAGCCGCAGTCTGCCATCCTGGGTGTCGGCAAGCTTGAGAAGCGCGTCGTTGTGCGGGAGGTCGACGGAGCCGACACCATCCAAATTCGGCCGATGGCCTACGTGTCGCTCACCATTGATCACCGCTCTCTCGACGGTCATCAAACGAACGCGTGGCTTACCGAATTCGTTCGGACCCTGGAGTCCTGGCCCAATGAACTCGAAGTTTGATTTTCAAGCTCCCGCAATCGACGGACCCGGCGGGTATCCCACATAATCGATCCGTCGGTGACTGTGACGGCCGTATTCCCATAAGCGGCAGTCGGTGCACCATCTTTTGCAATTTTTCGCGTTTACGGCTGGTCGCATCTGCCGGCGCGAAAATCACAATGCTGGAAACAGCGGGCAGCAAAAGATAGGCAGAAATGGGTTCGGCAATTTTATCGCAATAGGCTGCGAACCTCACCGGCCGACCGGCTTGATGCCAGATGCCGCTTCCACGAAGCTCTGAAAAACAGCGTTTCCCGGGTGATCCGTCTCCGCAAATTGCTCCTGATGCCATTGTAGGCCGATCGCAAAGGAGGCGGAGACGACTTCAATCGCCTCGATGATGCCGTCTTCGGCTCGGGCGCTTGCAATCACGGCGGCTGACAGCTGCGCAATCGCTTCACGATGGAAGGTATTCACCTCGATACGGGGTTTGCCGATGATCTCCGCCAAACGGGATTCTGGGAGAATGTCGACAGGATGACGATGGTCTCGCTTGTCATGTTCACCCGCGGTCGGAAAGGTTGCGCGTAGATCCGGCGTGAGGCGACAACCATTCAGGCAAGCAAGCATCTGCATGCCGGCACATATGCCGAGAATGGGCTTATCCCGCTTAAGGAAACCCTCAACGATTGCCCTTTCTACATCGAGACGTTCCGAAGGCGGGGCTTTCGACACTTCGCCAGTGATGTACCAGTCGTCGGGATAGGCAAACCGGCCGCCCACGGACACAAGACCATCGAACTCATTCAAAACAATGTCGACGATCTCGGGCACATATGGAATGCCAAAGGGAAGACCTCCCGCGTCTCGCATGGCGCGAAAATAGCCTTTGCCCGCCTCGTAGCGGGTTCCGCCCGTACTGGTATTTTCGTCGAGAATGACGGCTATGCGGGGCTGACGCATAAGGTAAGGCCTCCTGACTTTGGCGGTTGCAGCACAATGTTTTCAACAGGCTGGCACCATGAAACCATAGTCGGCGCTTGATGGCCAGACTGATGGAGCGCGGGCAGGGCCACCTGGGTTGCGATGGGATCGGTCGGGCAGGCACTCGCTGGCTTCGGATCACGCACAGCAGGTGCTTGATCCGATCGAAGGGCCGCAGCAGTCGGATGCCTTGCGCGCCTTGGCGAACCATCGATCTCGCCGTTTGCAGCTCGTCGGCAGGCAAATCTCATAAAGCGCATTCGCAAGTCTCTGCCATGAAGGTCGTTTGCAGAAATATTTGCTACGCAATCAGCTGAAATTGAAAACTCCACTAGTCGCCGCTGGGTCCGTTACTAGATATTGTCGATATGAGCACTAGACAATTGGAACTTGGCAGACGTAAGGTAGGTGAGTGGAGTGGACGCGAAGACAGAGGAGGCGATCATGGTATTGATCCAGACCCGTTGCCTCAATGCTGATGGCTTTCACGAAAGCAAGGGGTTGACGGATGCCATTTGATCCAAAGCTCTCCCGATCGCGCTGGCCGCTGCCGTTTCGTCAGCAGTCGTGGGAGACGTGGCTAGGTCTTGTCTCCGTAATCGCGTTGACCTGGATCATATCCTCAAATCTGCCGAACACTTGGACAGCCGAACGGAACGTATCGCTGGCGTCTTCGAGCCACGGCACACGTTGACGGGCTGGCGTTGCGGGAAGCGACGGTTACCCTAAACCTAGCCATCAGGTCTTTGCGAGAGGATCCCTAAAGCGAAACGGTCGATGCCTTTGAATCCGGAGAAGGCAGATGCAGCTTCGCCGAGGCCGTTTCAGGCTGGACAAGCCATGCTCCAAGGGCCGCGAGGGCGGCGCCGGCAAAGATCGTCAGAACTGCCTTTCGAACATACTGCCGGCGCTCAAGTTTCGAGTTTTCATCATATTCCATCATCATCTCCCTCGTCAGAACCACGCCTGACGAACGAAAGGCCGCATGATTGGGAGTCATGGCCTTTCCGCAAGGATCACTCAGTTATTTCCTGGCACTATATCCAGTTCACATGAACGCAATCCGAACGAATTGGCTTAGGCGGTGATGGATAACCATCGCAAGGGGGCGAACGCAGCTACCGATTTTCAAATCAGACAGAGGAGATTGCGTTGCAACTATGGTGTGTCACAAGAGCTTCTCTCGGCGAGCGACGTTGTGCAGCTTGAGCCGCGTCTCAGCGGATTTGAGGGTGGTCTTTTCTTTCCCAAAGCCATCAACCTCAGCTATCCCGGCGAGGTGATGCGCCTCCTGTCTTCGGCCGTCAGGCGGGCAGGTACGGAATTCGTTCGGGCACCGGAGGCAATGACGACCGTGCAACTGGATACTGAGCGCGGCTACCATATTGAATGTGACATGCCGGGACTGCCGATCGAGCGGCCGGTCTGTCCGACAGCGTATGGCTTCTACCTTTGTCCGATGCAAGATCGGCTACGGGTTGCCGGTCTGGTTGACCCTGGCGCCGCGGTCAGCTCGGTTGGTCAGCGCAATGCTCGCCGCCTGAGTTGCCCGAGCAGACCTGGCTTGAGCCATTGACTTTATGACTCGACCAGGCGCTCGGCGCTGAACTTGTCCGTTATCAAAGTGTCGATAACTCCGATCCTCAAGGCACCGGCGATCGCCGCAGTCTTTTTTGCGCCGCCGGCGAGCGCGATGACCCGATCAACCCGTTCGAGATCCTCAAGTGGGAGGCCGATGACGCGCTCGTCGAGCGGCGTCTTTACCGGCTTGCCGTCCTTGTTGAAAAAACGCAGCGATATATCGCCGACAGCACCAGCCTCAGCCAGGTCGGCAAGCTCCCGCGACGAAAAGATGTTGCCGGATCTTGCAAGCAGTTCTGATGGTTCGACGGCTCCAATGCCGACGATGGCGAGCGTGATGCTGCCGAAGAGATCCATCGTCTCTCGCACGAACGGATCCGCTTGCATCAAAAGTTTGGCCTCGCGCGAGGTCGTAACACCTTGCACTGGAAGAAGCTTCGGCTCTGCGCCGGTCAGTCGTGCGAGGCGAGTGGTAAGCTGGGTGGCATGCGTCTGGACCGACGGGTCGCCCATGCCGCCAAGTGTCTGAACGACATACTTTGCCTGGGCGCTCTTCTGGGGATGAATATTTTCAACCATCCTGAAGATCGTTTGGCTCCAGCTCGATACACCGATGATCTCGCCGGGCGCAAGCGTAACCTCCAGAAGATGCGCAGCAGCTTCGCCGATCCGGGCCATGATGGCTCCGTCCCGGTCCTCGGTGCATTCGACGACGATGGCTTCGGGGAGACCGTACTTCTCGCGCAGCGCTCCTTCGAGGTCGCTGTAGGTGCCGACGGGCGGGATGACGCTTGTGCGCACGATGTCTTCTGCCTCGGCCCGCTTCAGCATTCGTGAAACGGTTGCCTGCGATAGGCGAAGGTGCTGGGCGATCTCCGCCTGCCGTTTGCCCTCTATGTGGTACATCTGGGCAACTCTTGAGATGAGGCGGAGTTCGTTAAGGCGAGCCATCGTTGATCCCCGGGGTGAATTTTTATTCACCTTTAACCGGAGTTGCCCGCAACGTCGAGCGGGCCAGAGCATCATTCCACCCATTCAGGAGGGCCGTATAGTCGATGTTTTCCGGCTCGATGACCGCAGTGCTTCTCGGAAGCGCTGCGATGGCATCGAGGTCCCGCCACAGGCCGATCGAAAGACCAGCGAGATAGGCCGCGCCGAGCGCAGAGGCCTCCGGTGCCTCGCACTGGATGGTGGCGTGTTGCACGAGGTTCGATACGCATTGCATCAGGAAACGGTTCCGGCTCGGCCCGCCATCCACGTAAAGCGTGCCGAGTTCGCCGCCGCTCTGTGTCCGCATCGCCGTGATTACGTCATGAACCTGCAAGGCGATCGAGTCGGTCACCGAGCGCGCCATCTGCGCGCGGGTGGTGCTGAAATTGATCTGCGAGAAGAGAGCGCGCGCGTCGGAATTCCAGTAGGGCGCACCCAGCCCGACGAAGGCGGGTACGAATCCGGGGCCGCCCGGCTCGGCAGTTGCCGCAAGGTCGACAAGGGACGCAACATCCGGAAGGCCTAGAATGCCAGCCATCCACGGTAGGCTCGCAGCGCAAACAAGGACGTTGCCTTCGAACGCGAAGGTCGGTTGACCGGCGATGCGCCAGGCGACGGTGGTGGTAATGCCATTGCGTGGCGCAATAAAACGCGGAAGGGTGGTCATGACCGAGGACCCGGTTCCGAAGGTCGCCTTGCCATCGCCCGGGTTGAAGGCTCCGTGGCCGAACAAGGCCGCATGGCTGTCCCCGATGGCCGATCTGATCGGCGTGCCGTCCGGAACGCCGACAAGACCATGCGTGGTTCCAAAGTCTGCGGAGCTGTCGAGCACTTCGGGAAGGAGCCGGATATCGACCCCGAAAATCGCGCCCAGCTCCTCGCTCCAGGTTTGAGCCTCGAGGTCGAACAGCTGGCTTCGCGCTGCATTCGAGGCGTCGCACACATGCTTGCGGCCGCCGGTAAGGCAATGAATGAGCCAGCTATCGATCGTACCGATACGGACCCGTCGCCCATGCGCGGCCCGGTCAAGAAGCCATCGGAATTTTGGGCCTGGAAACATCGGATCGAGGGGAAGACCGGTAAGCGCCTCGACGCGCCCCGAATGCCCACCGGCGATGAGGCGCTCGCAATCCGGCGCCGTGCGCCTGCATTGCCAGCTGAGCACAGGTCCAAGCGCTTTGCCCGTTTCGGCATCCCAGGCGGTGACCGATTCCCGCTGGTTGGAGATTGCCACCGCTTCGATCGTCGAGCCGGGCGCGTTTTGCAGGCATAGGGCGATCGCTTCGCAGACGGATGCATAGATCCGGTCGGGATCCTGTTCGACCCAGCCGGGCTCTGGATAGGAGATGCCCACTGGAGCCGAGCCTCTGGCAATGATGTCTCCGCTTTCAGAGATCAGGACTGCCTTGGAATTGGTGGTCCCCTGGTCGATTGCCAGAATGGCCCGCATTATATCCTCCACTGATGACAAGGCCGGGGCGGCAATCCGCCCCGGCTCGAATGCGTGCTGTTTGTCTATTTGCGCTTGATAAGCGCTTGCGCGGCGTCTGCAATGGCTGACGGAGCCATGCCGAATTCGTCGAGCAGGAACTCGGCCGAGCCGGTTGGTGCGTAGATGCCGGGAACGCCGAGGCGCGTCATCGGGACCGGAGCGTTGTCGACGACAACCTCGGCCACGGCCGATCCCAGCCCACCGAAGATCGAATGCTCTTCCGCCGTCACGATCGCGCCGGTTTCCTTGGCGGCCGCAATGACGGCACTCTCGTCGATCGGGCGGACCGTGGCGAGATTGAGCACCCTGGCCCTTATGCCATGTTGGGCGAGAGTGTCGGCTGCTTTCATCATGCGATGGGTCAGAGTACCGTTCGCGATGAGTGTGACATCTGAACCTTCACGCAGCAGATTGGCCTTTCCAAGTTCGAACTTGTGGCCCTCCGGCAGAAGGTCTGGCACGCCGACGCGCGACAGGCGGAGGAAGCAGGGGCCGTTGTAGTTCGCTGCCCATTCCACCGCTGCCGCCGTCTCGATGCGGTCGCATGGCGCGATCACGGGAAGGTTGGGCAGAACGCGCGTCCAGGCGAAATCCTCGATCGAGTGATGGGTCGGGCCTAGCTCGCCATAGGCCATGCCCGACGAAATGCCGACGAGCTTGACGTTGGCATTTGAGTAGGAGATATCGGCCTTGATCTGCTCCAGCGATCTGCCTGTGAGGAACGGCGAGGCGCCACAGACATAGGGAAGGCGTCCGCCATTGGCGAGACCCGCGCCGACGCCGACCATGTTCTGCTCGGCGATGCCGACATTGACCAGACGGTCGGGAAACTTGGACTTGAAGCCGCCGAGCTTCGAAGATCCGACCGAATCGTTGCAGACCGCGACGATCGTTTCGTTCTCGGCGGCGAGGCGCTCGAGTGTCGATGCGAAGGCGTCTCGGCAGTCATGGAGCTTGGGTGCATTCACTGGCGCGTTCATTAGAGCGTCTCCGACAATTCTGCCAATGCGACTTCATACTGTTCCTTGCTCGGAACCTTATGATGCCAGTCGACTCGGTCCTGCATGAAAGAGATTCCGTGTCCCTTGTTGGTATGGGCCACGATGCAATGGGGGCGGTCGCTTCGAAGCTCGAGTGCCGGGACGACCTCGCGCATGTTGTTGCCGTCGATTTCGCTAACCTCCCAGCCAAAAGCTTCGAGCTTCGGACGAAGCGGTGCGATATCGTTCGTATCCGAAAGCGCCGCCCCCTGCTGGAACCTGTTATGGTCGACAATCAGGGTAAGGTTGTCCAGCCGGAACTGTGCTGCTGCCATGATCGCTTCCCAATTGGAGCCCTCCTGCATCTCGCCATCGCCGGTGATCACATAAGTATGGTAGCCGGCGCCTGACAGTTTCGCCGCCTTGGCCATGCCGACCGCCACCGGTAGGCCGTGCCCCAGAGGGCCGGTGTTGGTTTCGACGCCCGGCACCTTATTGCAATTGGGGTGGCCATTGAGCCGCGAATGCGGCTTCAGGAATGTCGATATTTCTTCCTCCGGAATGAAGCCGCGTTTCGCCAGAGTGACATAGAGCGCACATGCGGTATGTCCCTTCGAAAGCACAAACCTGTCCCGATCAGGATGTTTCGGTTGGTCCGGCCAGATACGCAGCACACGGAAGTACAGCGCGGTCAGGAGGTCGATCACGGACATCTCACCGCCAATGTGTCCGGCACCTGCCTCGTAGACTGCCTGGAGATCTCGCAGACGTATCTGACGAGCAACACGTTCAAGTTCGGAAGGCTCCATCGTTTCCTCGTGTGAATAAATATTCATGTATTTATATTTTTGCAGAAAAAGATAGTTAGTCAAGCCCTTATAGGCGACTTGTTGCCAAAACAGGGCGAAAAGACCCGGTTGACAGCATCAAAGTGAGTTGCTAATGAATTTTCCAGCATATGTGAATAAATATGCTATCTTGAAAAATCAGCGCCCAGACATTGGCTGCTGGCCTCGGGCTCCAGGGAGGAATGATGGTGGCGATCGACGTCAACGAACAGAGCCGTCCGTCCGTGACATGGCTGAGCAAGCTCGCCGGCGCTACCGGACCGCTCGTTGGATTGCTGGCCCTTTGTGTTTTCCTGAGCTTCAGCACCGATGCGTTTCTTTCGCTCCGCAACGGCCTCAACATTCTCGACCAGATCACCGTGCTCGGGATCATGGCCGTGGGCATGACCTTCGTCATCCTGATTGGCGGCATCGACCTTTCAGTCGGGTCGGTCCTCGCGCTCGCCATGATGGTCATGGGCTGGACGGCAAATATCGCAGGTCTGCCGCTTGTCGCGGGGATTGCCGTGGCGCTGGTCGCCTCCGCGATCAGCGGGCTGATCGTCGGACTTCTCGTCACCTTGTTCAGGGTTCCGGCCTTCATCGCGACATTGGCGATGATGTCAGCAGCACGCGGCGTCGCAAACATGATCACGGACGGACAGCAGATCGTCGGATTCCCCGATTGGTTCATGATGCTTGCGATCGATCGCCATTTCGGCGTGCTGACGGCGACGGTCTTCCTGATGCTGGCGGTTGTCGCCGTGGCTTGGGTGTTCCTGCATTTCCGCTCCGAGGGTCGTATGCTCTATGCCGTGGGCGGCAATCCGGAAGTTGCCCGCCTGGCCGGCATCAATGTCCAGCTCGTGACGATCGCCGTCTATGTCGCAAGCGCGGTGCTTGCCGGTCTGGCCGGTATCGTGCTGGCGGCGCGTCTAGACTCTGTTCAGCCGTCCAGCGGCTTTGGGTACGAACTCGACACGATTGCGGCCGTCGTCATCGGGGGAACCTCCCTGTCGGGTGGATCCGGCGGCATCGGCGGCACGCTCATCGGTGTCTTGATCATCGGCGTCCTGCGCAACGGCCTTAACTTGCTCAACGTCTCGCCATTCCTGCAGCAGGTCATCATCGGCATCGTCATCGTGCTTGCGGTCGGTGCTGAAACGATCCGCAGGCGGCGGGCCTGACATTCAGGTCCGCCTGGCGGACCTCCACCAGTTCCTCTCCGAAAGGTTTGGAGCGGATCACTTGCCCGAGGGGGAGGATGTACCCAAGGGTTCACTGCAAAAAGGAGGAAATAAAATGAAACTTGCGCGTATTCTTCTGGCCTCGGCCGCCGTGCTGGCGATGTCGCTGGGTTCCGTTCAAGCGAAAGAGGCCAAGAAAATCGGCCTTGCCGTCGCAAACCTGCAGGCAAACTTCTTCAACCAGATCAAGCAGTCCGTCGAGGATGAGGCCAAGAAGCGCGGCATCCAGGTGGTGACCGTGGATGCAAAGGGCGACGGCCCGACCCAGGTCAACCAGATCCAGGACCTCTTGACCCAGAACATCGACGCCTTGATCTACATCCCCGCCGGCGCGGCGGCCGCGAGTGTCCCCGTCAAGCTCGCCAAGAATGCCGGCGTTCCAGTCGTGAATGTCGACCGTAACGCCGAGGGCGCGCCGGGCGACACCTTCCTTGCCACGGATTCCGTCGCATCCGCCAAGGCCGTTTGCGACCACATTCTCAAGCAAGCCGGCGGCAAGGGCAAGATGGTGATCATCCACGGCCAGAAGGGCACTACGCCCGAAGTTGACCGCAGCAAGGGCTGTGCTGAATCGTTGAAGGCCAATCCCGGCGTGAAGGTGGTTGCCGAGCAATACTCCAACATCTGGGCCCAGGACGAGGGCTTCCAGATCATGCAGAACATGCTGCAAGCAAACCAGGATGTATCGATCGTATTTGCTCAGGCAGATGCGCTTGCACTTGGCGCTGCACAGGCGATCAAGGTTGCAAACCCATCCCAGAAGATCGTGGTCGGCGGCTTCGATGGCGATACGGCCGCTCTGGAAGCGCTGAGCAAGGGTGTCTTCGACGTCACCGCGACACAGCAGACGCAGAAAATGGGCCGCGACGCGGTCGCCAATGCCGTCAAGCTGGTTGCTGGTGAGAAGGTGGCTCCAGTGCAGCTCATGGACGCCACGCTGACGACCAAGGAAAACGTGGCCGGCTTCATCGCCAACCATCCGTAATCGTGCCGAAATCTTGAGGAGGTGTGCCGTGACCGAGCCCGTTCTTTCCCTGAGGAGCATATCCAAGCGCTACGGATCGCTTCAGGTGCTGAAGAATGTCAGCCTGGATGTCTATCCCGGTGAAGTGGTCGCGCTTCTCGGCGAGAACGGCGCCGGCAAGTCCACGCTGTCGGGCATTGTCGCCGGATCACGCACGCCCTCCGAAGGAACGATGACATGGCTGGGGCAGCCTTATGCCCCAGCCACTCCGCGCGACGCGATCGACAAGGGCGTCGTCTTGATCCATCAGGAATTGCAGCTCCTGCCACATCTTTCGATTGCCGAGAATGTCTTTATCGGGCGATGGCCGATGAAGAATGGGGCCGTTGATCGCCCCCAGATGGTCCGGCGTGCGCAGGAACAGCTCGCTCGCCTGAACCTGCATATTCCGGCGACGCGCAAGGTTGCGGGCCTGTCGACAGCCAATCAGCAGCTCATCGAAATCGCCAAGGCGCTGGCGCTCAATGCCAAGCTGCTGATCCTCGACGAACCGACTGCCGCACTCGGCGGTGCGGAGACGGAAGCCCTGTTTGAGCAGGTGAGGAAGCTTCGCTCCGAAGGCGTCGGCATCATCTACATTTCCCATCGCATGGAGGAGATCAGGCAGATCACCGATCGCATCGTCGTTCTGCGCGACGGCGAGCGCGTCCAGGAGTTTGCCGACAGTGCGACACCCGTTCGCACGATCGTCGAGAGCATGGTCGGCCGCTCGCTGGACCGGATGTTCCCGGCTCTTCCTGAGCCGACTAATCGTCCGGTGCTGCAGGTCAGCGGACTGACTTCGCCTGACGACTCCTTCCGGGACGTGACGTTCGACGTTCGTGCGGGTGAAATCCTCGGCATCGCCGGACTGGTTGGTGCCGGCCGCACGGAACTTGTCCGCGCTATTGCCGGTGCCGATCCGATCAGCGCTGGTTCGATCAAGCTGGAAGGCGAGGAACTCAAGCTTCGCGATCCGGCGGATGCGATCGCAAAGGGTATCGTGATGGTGCCCGAGGACCGCAAGGAGCAGGGCCTCGTCGTAGGCCATCGCATCAGTGAGAACATCATCTACGCCAATCTCGACAAGCTCGGCGGACGCTGGATCACATCGCGCGTCAAGCGTGCCTTCGCCGAGAAGGCGGTGGCGAAGTTCGGCGTCAAAGGTCGCGCCGAACAATTTGCCTCGGACCTGTCGGGCGGCAACCAGCAAAAGGTCGTCATCGCAAAGTGGCTGATGCGTGATCCCAAGGTCGTGGTGCTCGACGAACCGACCCGAGGCATCGACGTCGGCGCCCGTGCGAGCATCTACGACATCATCGTAAACCTCGCGAAACAGGGGGTGGCGGTCATTGTCGTCAGCTCCGATCTCGAGGAGGTTCTCGGCGTGTCGAACCGCATTCTGGTGCTCGCCCAGGGCAAGCAGGCAGGTATTTTGAACCGTGACGAGGCCAACGACGTCTCGGTCATGGAACTGGCGACAATCTAGACAAACAGAAAGGAAGAGCGGTGTCCGACATCACTCTAAATGCCCCGAGGCTTTTCGATCTCAGCGGAGAGGTCGCCCTCGTGACCGGAGCTGGAAGCGGAATTGGGCAGCGTATCGCAATCGGCCTCGCGCAGTGTGGAGCCGAGGTCGCGCTTCTTGATCGTCGCTCGGACGATGGCCTGGCGAATACGGCCTCGCATATCAAGGCGGCCGGCCGTCGCTCCATCCAGATTGCGGCTGACGTCACCAGCAGGTCTTCTCTCGAGGAGGCGGTCGCGCGCACCGAGGCGGAACTCGGTGCGCTGACACTTGCCGTCAACGCCGCCGGTATCGCCAACGCCAGCCCCGCGGAGGTGATGGAGGAGGACCAATACCAGACGTTGATGGACATCAACCTGAAAGGCGTCTTCCTGTCCTGCCAGGCGGAAGCACGCGCCATGTTGAAAAATGGACGCGGATCGATCGTCAACATCGCCTCCATGTCGGGCGTGATCGTCAATCGCGGCCTCAGCCAGGCGCATTACAACGCTTCCAAGGCCGGCGTGATCCATATGTCGAAGTCGCTGGCGATGGAGTGGGTCGGCCGTGGGATCCGCGTCAACACCATCTCGCCGGGATATACGGCGACGCCGATGAACACGCGTCCGGAAATGGTCCATCAGACGAAGCTCTTCGAGGAGCAGACGCCGATGCAGCGCATGGCTGGTGTCGACGAGATGGTCGGTCCTGCCGTCTTCCTGCTATCCAATGCCGCAAGCTTCGTGACGGGCGTCGATCTGCTCGTCGACGGCGGCTTCTGCTGCTGGTGATGTCATGCGCAAGCTGATCGTAGGCAACTGGAAAATGAACGGTCTCGCTTCCTCCCTGGCTGAGATCGAGGCGCTGAAGGGACTAACGGGCGAGGCGGCGCGCGACATCGTCGTCTGCCCGCCCTTCACGCTGGTCGAGAAGGCCGTCGAGTGTACCAAAGGCGCGGCGATCGCCGTCGGCGCACAGGATTGCCATGCGCAGACCTCAGGTGCCTACACTGGAGACGTCTCCGCAGAGATGCTCGCCGAAATCGGCGCGCGCTTCGTGATCCTCGGGCATTCCGAACGCCACTCCGCCTACAAGGAAATGGATGCCGCAGTCGCGGGCAAGGCCGCAGCAGTCCACAAGGCAGGTCTGACGAGCATCATTTGTATCGGGGAGACGCGTGCAGAACGGGATGAGGGAAGAGCGATCGATGTCGTTCGCGCCCAGCTCGAAGGATCAATTCCCGACACGGCGACCAGTTCGAACACGGCAATCGCCTACGAACCGGTTTGGGCGATCGGAACCGGACTGGTTCCGAGCCTCGAACAGATCGAGGAGGTGCATTTATCCATCCGGCAGACGCTCGGAGAGCGGCTGGGAGAAGATGGGTACTCTGTCAGGATCCTCTATGGAGGTTCGGTCAAGGTGTCGAACGCAGCGGCGATCTTTGGTGTTTCCAACGTCGATGGCGCTCTGGTCGGAGGGGCGTCGCTGAAGGCGTCGGAGTTCGCCGAGATCATCTTGGCCGCCGTTTGAAGTCGCAAACAGCAGGCGGGATGATCGGCCCTTGAATCACGCCGCGCCTGGCCGTAGCCGCAAAAGGAACAGGGAATGCAACGCTTCGAAAACAAGACCGTCGTCATCACCGGCGCGAGCCGCGGCATCGGCGCTGCGATCGCCAAACGGTTTGCGCGAGAGGGTGCCAATCTTGTGGTCTCCGCCAACGAGGATTCCGTCCATGCGGTCGCCGAGCAGATCAAGGCCGATGGCGGAAAGGCGATTTCTTTCGTCGGCGACGTGACGGACAAGACCAGCGTGCAGGGTCTCTACGCAGCTGCCGAGACGGCGTTCGGCGCCATCGATGTTTCTATTCAGAATGCCGGCGTCATCACCATTACCCGCATCGAGGATATGACAGAGGGCGAATGGGACAAGGTCATGGCCGTCAATACCAAAGGCGTCTTCCTCTGCGCCCAGGAGGCAATTGCCCGCATGCGCAAGCATGGCCGCGGTGGCCGCATCATCAATACAGCCTCCGGCCAGGCGCGCGACGGCTTCATTTACACGCCGCATTATGCGGCATCGAAGATGGGCGTCGTTGGCATTACCCAGAGCCTTGCGAAAGAAGTTGCGATCGAGGGCATTACCGTGAACGCCTTTTGCCCCGGCATCATCGAAACCGACATGTGGGCCTATAACGACCAGGCATGGGGCAAGTTGCTGGGTAATTACGGTCCCGGCGAGCTCATGAAGGAATGGGTCGAAGGCATTCCGATGAAACGGGCCGGGTCGGGTGAAGACGTTGCAGGTCTCGTCACTTTTCTTGCCAGCAACGATGCGGCCTATATCACTGGACAGACCATCAATGTCGACGGTGGTTTGATCATGTCCTAGCTTCGTTCAACAAAGAGGAACTGTGTTTTCACACGGAAAGCCGAATTCTCGAAAGCCGAAGGTCCATCAACCTCTTGCGGAACGAGATGATCCTCATCTATCTTAGAGACGTTCTCAGGGCGGGGTGTAATTCCCCACCGGCGGTATCGAGGCAACTCGGAGCCCGCGAGCGCTTTCGCAATCTGCGAAGGGTCAGCAGATCCGGTGAGATGCCGGAGCCGACGGTCATAGTCCGGATGGAAGAGGGCAACGCAGGAGACGCCGCTTCGTGGTGGCGTTCACATGCTTGTTCGCCCAAGGGAAAATGGTGGCTTTGACAGGCCATGTACGCCGTTCTGAACGGCAACCCTTGAAAGGCAGGAAAATGGCAATTTCGAAAATTGAAGATGCGATCGCAGCGATTGCGCGGGGCGAGATCGTGGTTGTTGTCGATGATCGCGACCGCGAAAACGAAGGCGATCTCGTGATTGCCTCGGAAGCGGTCACGCCACAGGCGATCGCATTCATGATGAACCACGCGCGTGGTCTGATCTGCGTTCCGATGGAAGGTGAGAGGCTTGACGAGCTCGACATCCCGTTGATGGTGCCGCGCAACACGGAAGTCCTGAAGACCGCATTCACCGTTTCAGTCGACTACATCCCGGGAACCACGACCGGAATATCCGCCGCCGACAGGGCGGCAACGGTTCAGGCTCTGGTCAGGGATGGCGCGCGCCCGGAAGAGTTTGCCCGGCCCGGTCATATCTTTCCTCTTCGCGCGCATCCAAATGGCGTTTTGTCTCGCCCCGGGCATACGGAAGCGGCCGTAGATCTTGCCAGGCTCGCCGGCCTTTCGCCTTCCGGTGTCATCTGCGAAGTGGCAAACGACGACGGCACCATGGCCCGTCTGCCCGAACTCGAAACCTTCGCCGAGCGGCATGGCCTTCATCTTATCACGATCGAAGATCTGATAGCCTACAGGACTGCGGGTGCCTCCTCCAAGGCTGCCTGATCGTTCGGGTCCCAAAGAACCATCCTTAGGGTCAACCGCCTTCCGGATCAGTGTTTGCGCGAGGCTCTCCTACGCTCCTTGAGGACGCAGGAGAGCATTCTTCAACCGATGAATATGCCCAGCGCCAATCCCGCAGCAACCGCCGACCATCGTCGCGCCAGCATCGATCCATGAGCAGGCGAAGCGTGAATAGGCGTCGTCGTTCAGATCCTGTCGGGTTGCATGAAGGCCTTCGTTGGCGGCAGACTCGCCTTGTTCTCCCTCGAAGGCATTGGCATAGACGCCGATCTGTAGATTGTCGCCGCCCCGCTTGAAGACCTCCGCTGCTGTATCGACGGCCTCCCGCATGACTTCCGGCTTGCTGCAATTGAACAGGAGTGCGTCGGCGCCGGACGAGGCGGCCCATAGAGCCGCATCCTCGACGGACTCGCCAGAGCGGAGCCTGGGAGAGGCGCCATTCCTTTGCGCAGTATCATCCGCCAGCGTGAAGGAGATCCAGAATGGCTTGCCGGTTTCAGCGACTGCAGTACGAACGGCTTGCCCTTCGGCAATCAGGCTAAGGGTTTCGCCGAGCCAGACATCGACATAGGGATCGAGGTTTTCCACCAGGACCTTGAGATAGTCCTGCACCCGCGACGGATCGAAATTCTGCGGCTCGTAGGAACCGAAGATGGGTGGCAGCGAACCGGCGACCAGAATTTTCCGATCCTTGCACGCATCGGCAGCGTCGCGGGCCAATTGCCCCGAGCGTGCGATCAGGGCAGCCCCTTCCTTCCGGAATCGTTCCTCGCCAATATGGAACGGTACGAGTGCATAGCTATTCGTCGTAATGACGTCAGAGCCTGCGGCGATAAATTCGTCATGAACCCTTCGGACAATATCGGGCGAATTGATCAGGGCGAGGGCCGACCATTCCGGCTGCTTCAGTTCGGCTCCGAGCCGCAGGAGCTCGCGGCTCATGCCGCCGTCGAGGATCAAGAGTTTGCTCATGAATGGGATCTCCAGAATAGTTCGGATCTGCGGAGAGGTCTGATCTCTCCTTCGTGCCGTGATTAGCGCCGCACCGGCACCTGCGCTTCCAGAAAGCGGAAGGCTCGTGCGACGATGGCGGTGAGAATGAGATAGAAGACGGTGACGACGATCAGCGGCTCGTAGACGAGCAGCGTGTCCTGGTGCACCTTGGTGGCAACGGCGTAAAGATCCATCACCGTGACGGTGAAGGCGAGCGGTGTCGCCTTCAGCTGCATGACGATTTCGCCGCCGATCGTCGGCAATGCAATGCGAATGGCACGCGGCAGCCAGATGCGCCTGGTCAGTGTGAACGGTCGCATCCCGAATGCGCGGCCTGCCTCCAGCTCGCCTTTCGGGACGGCAAGCAATGCGCCACGCAAAACCTCCGCCTCGTAAGCTGCATAGTTCAGCGTGAAGCTGACGGCTGCAAAGAAGAAGCCCTCGCGCAAGATCGGCCAGAACAGGCTTTGACGGATACCAGGGATCATCGGCAAAAAAGAACCGACACCGTAATAGAGCAGCCAGAGCTGTATCAGCAGCGGCGTGCCTCGGAAGAAAGTGCAATAGCCGCGAGCGAGAGTTCGCAGAAACGGGCCGCCGCTGACCTGGGCGAAGGCAAGGCCGATTGCGATGATGAAACCGAAGACGACCGAAATCGCAAGCAGCGACAGCGTTTGCACGGCCCCCGTCAACAGAAGCGGCCAATAGGAGGTTATCCATGAGAAGGTCATGCCAACACTCCTCACGCCGGCTTCGGTTGGCCGCGCCGTACCCGACGCTCGACCAGATTAAACATGGCATTAGAGACGAGTGTGAGAGCGAGATAGATGAGGGCGGATGCCAGGAAAAAGATGAAGTAATGCTTCGTGCTCGCGCCGGCGAGACGCGTGGCGAGAGCCAGTTCCTGATAGCCGACGACGGCGACAAGAGCGCTGTCCTTGGTGACCGACATCCATAGATTGGCGAGGCCCGGTAGGGCGTTTGGCAACAGGGCGGGAAGGATGATGCGGCGGAAACGCAGACGCGGCCCCATGCCGAAAGCCTTTGCCGCCTCGATCTGGCCAATCGGGATCGCAAGGATCGCGCCGCGCAGCACTTCCGTCATATAAGCGCCCTGAACGAAACCGAGCACGGCGACTGCGACCGCAAAGCCGTTCAATTCGAACGCCGGCAGATTGAGCGCGGCAAGGAGCCGATTGAGGCCATCCGTCCCCGCATAATAGAGCCCGACGATCAGGATCAACTCAGGGATGGCGCGGATCGCGGTGGTGTAGAGTTCGAGCAGAAGGCTGAGCGGCCTAATGCCGGAAAGCTTGCCCAGTGCACCGCCCGTACCAAGCAGAAGACCTATCAGAAAAGCGCCGGCGGAGATGGCGACCGTGGAGGCGGCTCCGGTCAAGAGCACTCCACCCCATCCCGGCGGATAGGGGGAGAGCAGGTCCAGAATGCCTTGTTGGGAGATCGCCATCGTCGCGATTTCTTACTTGGCGCCGTAAATATCGAAATCGAAGTACTTCTTGCTGATTTCGTCGTATTTGCCGCTGACGCGCACCGCGGTGATCGCTGCGTTGAGCTTTGCCTTGAGCTCGGTGTCTTCCTTGCGAAGGCCGCCGGAAACGCCCGCTCCGAGGATTTCCCTGTCGTCGGCCACGTCGCCCATCTTGGCGCAGCAATCCTTGCCGCCATCGCTTTTCAGGAAGGCATCGAGAGCAAGTGAATCACCAAAGACATAGTCGATGCGACCAGCGGCAAGATCCTGAAACGCCTCGTCGAGCGTCTGGTAGGTCTTCTCTTCCGCGACCTTGGCAAAGTACTTCTTGTAGTATTCCGACTGAATGGTCGATACTTGGATGCCGATGGTCTTGCCTTTGACATCGTCTGCGGTCGCGCCGGGCTTCTGGTCCTTCGGGCCGATCAGCGTGCTGGGCGTATTGTAATATTTGTCGGTGAAATCGATGACTTTCGAGCGCTCGGCGGTATTCGACATCGATGACCAGATCACATCGAACTTCTTGCTCTGAAGTGCAGGGATGAGGCCATCCCAGGAGAGTTCAACGATCGAGCACTTCTCCTTCATCTGCTCGCAAACGGCATTCATCATGTCGATTTCCCAACCTTGCCACTTGCCGGAAGCGTCCTTGGCGAAGAAGGGCGGATAGGATTCGTTCATGATGCCGAAACGAACTTCTGCCTGTGCCGTCACGGAAGAGAGCGTGAAGGCAAGCCCGGCAAGCAAAGTGGAAATCAGTCTCATATAAGGGTTCTCCTGGGGTTGTTGTCTGTGAATGGAGGGAGGATCAGGCCGACAGCATGCCGGTGAATTCACGGCAGCGAGTGCTGAGCGGAGCGTCAAAGACCTGCGCGGGCGGCCCTTCCTCCTCGATGCGTCCCTGATGCAAGAAGAGAACGTGGTTCGAGACATCGCGGGCAAAGCGCATCTCATGCGTGACCAGCAGCATGGTTCGGCCTTCCTCGGCGAGATCTCGGATGACCTTGAGCACTTCGCCGACCAGCTCAGGATCGAGCGCCGATGTCGGCTCGTCGAAGAGCATCACCGCCGGATCGATGCAGAGTGCGCGAGCAATCGCTGCTCTCTGCTGCTGACCTCCGGAAAGAAAGGCCGGATAGGCATCGCGCTTATCGTAGAGACCGACCTTGCCAAGAAGAGCCTGTGCCTTCTCGATCGCCTCGCGACGGGGGACGCCCAAGACATGCACCGGCGCCTCGATGATGTTTTCAAGAACGGTCATATGGGCCCAGAGATTGAAGCTCTGGAACACCATTCCCAGCCCGCTGCGCATCCGCTCTATCTGCCGCCAACTCTTCGGCTGCATCTGTCCCTGGCGTCCCTGCCTCAGGGCGACCTCCTCACCGTTGACAACGATGCGTCCGCGATCGGGCATCTCAAGCAGGTTTATGCAACGCAGAAACGTGCTCTTTCCGGACCCGGACGAGCCTATGATGGAAATCACGTCCCCTTGATTGGCCGTGGTTGAAACGCCCGTGAGAACCTGATGTGACCCAAAGCTCTTGTGAAGATCTTCCACACAGAGCGCCTGGGAGGACAGCTCTGTCATACCCAATTCCACTAGAAAACAATTTGCGGAGAATATCGCGAAGGAGAGCGGAATTTGCGCACAATTTCAGATTATTTTGCATAAAAAACGCAAAAATGTATTCCATTTGCATCTTTTATGATAGAATAGAGATGTCGTCACGTAATTTCGCCAGCCGGTCAGAGGAATGCGGATGGAAAATCTGGATCGTTTTGATCGCGATATTCTCGATATCGTCCAGCGAAATTGTCAGCTCACTGCCGAGGCGATAGCCGAGGAGGTCGGCCTTTCGACATCCGCTGTGCAACGGCGCCTGAAACGGCTGCGCGAAGACGGTATCATCAGGGCGGAAATCGCGGTTGTGGACCGCAAGGCAACCGGCACCCCGATGGTGTTCATCGTCGGCATGGAGATCGAGCGGGACAACTACGATGCTCTTGCCAAGTTTCGCCTTTGGGCAGAAAAGCAGGATCATATCCAGCAGGTCTACTATGTCACAGGTGCCGTCGACCTCGTCGCGATCGTCACCGCTCGGGATGTCGAGCACTATGACGACATCGCCGCCGTGATCATGGCGGAGAATCCTCAGATCCGGCGCATGCATACGAACGTGGTGTTGCGAGACGTGAAGCTCGGTCTGTTCGTTCCGCTTGCAGATGGCGGCAACGCAGGCTGATCGAGGCCTGCCGCATTGACCATCGACGGTTTGATACGTGCGGCGCGGGCCGGCATGGTGAGGTTGCAAACCGCGAACGCTTTCGAGCTGCTCACCGGAATCCGGGGGGCGGAAGATCCTATGACATCAAACTTCAATTCGCCGCGCCCTGGAAGGTGGCCCAGCAATTGAAGAGCCCGATTCTGGTCGGTAGAAATCGACCAAGACCCTTTTGGGCTCAGCTATCCCATCGGCTGCTGACCTGCGTCATCAAAAGTTCTTCTGACCCCATCGCGAGAGTCATCGTGTACGGAGAACGTCAGCCAAACGCAGTCGTCATGAATTGGATTGCGCGAGGTACTCCGAAATACCGAGTGCTCGCATGGACCTGTCGAAGATAAAAACGCTGATCGATTTTGTTGGACGATCGAACGTTACCGAACTCACGGTAACGGAAAAAGACGTTACAGTTCGAATTTTCTGTACGCCGGGTAAGGCTGCTCCGATCGCTTCGGCGAAAGCGCTCGAGAGGTCGCCAACTAGTCCTGCTGAACGCAGTCGCGACGCCTCGGCAGATACCCAGGCTTCGATCGTCACCGTAAAGGCGCCGATCTTCGGCGTCCTGCATCGCGCACCGGCGCCGGGGCAGGCACCTTTCGTTAAGATCGGCGATGTGGTGGAGGAAGGGCAGACCCTTTTCATCATCGAAGCGATGAAGGTCTTCAACAAGGTCGCCGCGCCGCAGGCCGGTCGCATTATGCGCCTTACCGAAGTGGATGGCGGCGAAGTCGAGACGGGCGACATGCTCGCGGAGATCGCGTGATGGTGGAACCTCTCGACAAGGCAGACCTGGCGGCACGGCGTTTCGATACGGTTCTGATTGCCAATCGGGGCGAGATTGCTGCACGAATTCAGCGTGCCTGCCGCGAACTTGGCCTGAAGACGGTCGCGATCTGCTCCGAAGCGGACAGGCAGGCGCCCTATGGCAAGACAGCCGACAGCTTTCTATGCATCGGACCCTCGAATGCAGCCAGCAGTTATCTCAATCAGGATGCGATCTTGCTTGCTGCACATTTGAGCGGAGCTGGCGCGATCCATCCCGGCTACGGGTTTCTGGCGGAGAACGCCGCTTTCTCTGAAGCCGTCGAGAAGGCCGGCCTTGTTTTCATTGGTCCTGAAGCTTCCTCGATCGCGACCATGGGCGACAAGATAGCGGCAAAACGGGCGATGATTCTCGCCGGTGTACCTTGTGTGCCCGGCCCAGACACGTCGCTTCCGGATGATGCGGCTTCCGTCGAACGCATTGCACAGGAGATCGGCTATCCCGTGATCATAAAGGCCGCAGGCGGCGGAGGCGGAAGAGGGATGCGAGTGGTTCCCGAGGCAGGCCAGCTGCACGAGGCCATCGCTTTGACGCGTGAGGAGGCCCGTCAGGCTTTCGGTTCCCCAGCGCTCTACATGGAGAAGTTCCTCCAACATCCACGCCATATCGAGATTCAGGTGCTCTGCGATACCCACGGCAACGCCATCTGGCTTGGGCATCGCGATTGTTCCATGCAGCGCCGGCATCAGAAGGTCGTCGAGGAGGCACCGGCACCCGGGATTCCCTTAGAAACGATCGAACCCGTCGGTATGGCTTGCGTCGAAGCTTGCAGGCAAATCGGCTATCGTGGTGTGGGGACTTTCGAGTTCCTTTACCAGAATGGCGCGTTCTATTTTATCGAAATGAACACACGCCTGCAGGTCGAGCATCCCGTCACCGAGATGACCAGCGGGATCGATATTGTTCAGGCACAGATACAGGTCGCTCAAGGGCTTACCCTGGAAACGGCGCAGGGCGATGTGATCTGTACCGGCCACTCGTTCGAATGCCGTATCAATGCCGAGGATCCCGAAAGCTTCCTGCCTTCGGCAGGCACGATCTCCGATCTTGCCCTGCCGGAAGGGCCGGGCATCCGCGTCGATACCCATATCCATGCCGGCTATCGGGTTTCGCCCTATTATGACTCGCTGATCGCCAAGCTTATCGTCCACGCGCCCAATCGTGCGGAAGCGATGGCAGAAATGCGCGACGCGCTTGCCGCCACCCGAATAGAAGGGATTTCCACCAACCTGCCATTGCTGCGCGCATTGTTCGACGACGAAGGCTTCGTCCGCGGTGGGACGGACATCCACTACCTGGAGCAGTGGCTCAAGCATCGGAGGGCGGCATGAGCGCGATCGACTTCACCGATCTAGCGACCATCGTATTCCTAGCTGATGCATTGACAGCAGCAGGAGTGGACGGTCTGGAAATCTCGAGGCCCGACGGCAATCTGCGCATCGTGGTTTCGAAAGAGGCGGGCGCCCAAATCAGTCTCACGGGAAACGCACAGCCGGGCTTAGCCGTGACACTGGCGACAACGGTCAAAGCGCCGATGGCAGGTCATTTCTATCCTTTGCACCCTTCGGATTCCGATGGAGCCGAGCGCCTGCCTCGCACTGTTGCCGACGAGGAGGTGATCGGCTTCATCCGCATCGATTCTGTTCTGCTTCCTATCCTTGCTGGCCGGTCCGGCTTGCTGACCAAGCTATTGGTGGAGCCTGATGCGCTCACCGGATTTGGTGATCCCCTGTTCGAAATCGAGCCGATATCATGATTGCAACATCGAACACTCTCGCGTCGTCGCGCGAAATCGTTCCCGCCACAAAAGGCCGGGCACGAGTTTCTTGCATCGGGGCTAGATCCTTCCTGCTCGAAGCGCCGGGTGAATTCGATCTCCCTGCGCAGCGATGGATTTGGGCCCTGGCGCAAAGGGTAAAGGGTTGGGCTGATATCGCGGAAGTGATCCCCGGCATGACCAATCTCCTGGCGATCTTCAAGGAGACGCCGGAGGATCCTGAAATCGTTGCGGGCCGGCTCCTCGAAGCATGGAACAATGCTGAAAGCCTCGACCTGGCGGGGAAAATCATCGAAATCCCCGTTCACTACGGCGGCGCTTATGCAATCGATCTTCCTGCTATCTGCGACTTTTGCGGATTGAGCGACCGCGAGGTGGTGCGCATTCACCACGAGGCAAGCTATCGCGTCTTTGCATTGGGAAGTGCCCCCGGTTTCGGCTACCTGCACGGGCTCGATCCGCGCATCTACATGCCTCGCAAGACCGTTCCTTCATTGCGGATGGAGAAGGGCAGCGTGACGATCGGCGGAATGCAGACAGGCGTTGCGATGCTGACGGGTCCGAACGGGTGGAATTCCCTCGGCCATGCGGAACTGCAGATGTTCGATCCGACCTCCGCGACGCCGGCCCTGATGGCACCCGGCGATACCGTGCGCTTTCTGCCGGCAAGGATCGAGCTATGATCGAGATCGTCGAAACAGGCCCATTCAACACCGTCCAGGATCTCGGCCGTCCCGGCTATCGCGATATCGGCGTCTCAGCCAGTGGCGCGATGGATCCTCTTGCGGTGAAGATCGGCAATATCCTCGTCGGCAATAACGACGATGCGGCTGCAATAGAGGTTCAGACTTTTCCGTTCAAACTGCGGTTCGAGACCGGTGGCGTCTTTGGCGTCACGGGTACGGACGGCCATCCGATGCTCGACGGTCGGGAACTGTTTCCATGGTGTACCCATGTCGCCGAGCCGGGTCAGATCCTGGAGCTCCGACAGCCGCCGAGATTGGCCCGCGCCTATATCGTGTTTCGTGGAGGGCTGGATGTCCCGATCCTCATGGGCTCGCGTAGCACTTCCCTGCGCGGCGGCTTTGGCGGGAATGCCGGTCGGCCGCTCATCAAGGGCGATAGAATTGAATTCGGCACGCCTTCTGATGTGCTTCCCCCGCCGGCAAGCGGCATTGCGGTCATCGAGCCGGCTGTAGCTCTGCGTGATGCCTTCCCGGGTCCCATCGACGGCGCGCTGCCGATCCGCGCTATAGCCGCTGGCGAACATGAGCTGTTCGCCGCCGATGGCGAGGCTTTCTGGAGCCAGACCTGGAGGATATCGTCGAGCAGCGACCGCACCGGCTATCGCCTGTCCGGCGAACCGATCAAACCGACGGCGACGGTCGAGATGCGCTCCCATGGCGTGGTGCCCGGCGTGATTCAGGTCCCGCCCAGCGGCGAGCCGATCATTCAAATGAGCGATGCCAACACTGCGGGCGGCTATCCCAAGATCGCCGGTGTCATCGAATGCGATCTGTGGCGGCTCGGCCAGGCTCGGATCGGGAGCCGGTTGCGATTTGTGCGCTCCACGCACGCCGAGGCCCGCGCGATTGAACAGGCTGTTGCCCGCTATGTTGAGGATGTCAGGAAGACCTCGCAAATGGTCAAGCGTGCTTTGAAGGCGATGACCTGACGGCAAGTGAAAAGGAGGAAGCGGTGAAGATCGATCTGAATTCCGACATGGGCGAAGGTTTCGGCCCTTATCGGCTGTGCGATGACGAAGCGATGATGAAGATCGTTTCGTCGGCCAACATCGCCTGCGGTTTTCATGGCGGTGATCCGGACACGATGGCGCGCATGGTGCGTCTCGCGAAGGAATACCACGTGGGGATCGGCGCGCATCCGGGCCTGCCGGATCGCTCCGGTTTCGGCCGGCGCGAGATGCCGTTCCAGCCGGACGAACTTCGACAGCAGATGCTTTACCAGCTCGGCGCATTGATCGCGATCGCCAAAAGCGAAGGCATGACTGTTGGACATTTCAGCTTTCATGCGGCCATGGGCAACATGGTCGATCGTGATGCCGTGCTCGCCGATCTGATGATGGATGCGATTTCTACTGTGGATCCACGTCTCGCGATATTCGTGACGGCCGGCAGCGAAATCGAAAAGGCGGCAAAGCGCGCGAAACTTAAGACGCTGGCGCTATTTCTGGCCGACCGCGCCTATGATGCCGGCGGCAAGCTCGTCGCCCGCGGCGTGCCCGGCGCGCTGGTCAAGGATGAGGCTGCGGTCCGGGCGCGGGTACGTCGTTTCCTGACCGACGGTAGCGTCGAGGCTATCGACGGCACGACGCTTGCAATGCCTGCCAGGTCGATCCTAGTGCACAGTGATACACCCGGCTCGCTGGAGCTTGCCCGGATCATCCGCAGCGAAATCGAGGCTTCCGGCGCCACGCTTGCGGCTGCAGCCGAGCTTGCATCCTGATTGTCCCGGGCAACCAAATTTTCCATTTCCACCGAAAGATGACGCCAATGCCTTCCATAGCCGATCGCCTCAAGAATGTTTCCATATCCGCTTCCGCCGCCATGACGCAGCGCGCCAGGGAACTGGCCGCCAAGGGCATCAAGGTCGTCAGCCTTTCGTCCGGGGAGCCGGACTTCCCAACGCCCGGTCATGCGATCGAGGCGGCTCATGCCGCAGCGCTCGCTGGCGATACCAAATATCCGCCGATGGACGGTACGCCGGCGCTGAAGGCTGCGATCAGCAGAAAGTTCAAGCGCGACAACAACCTCGACTACGATGCAAGCCAGATCGTCGTTTCAGGCGGCGGCAAGCAGGTGATCTTCAATGCGATGCTTGCCACCTGCAATCCCGGTGACGAGGTCGTCATTCCCACGCCGTCGTGGGTCAGCTACGCCGACATTGTCAAATTTGCCGGCGGCGTCCCGGTTCCCGTGCCTTGCTTCGAGCAGGCTGGATTCAAGCTGCGTCCCGAGGACCTTGAAGCTGCGATTACGCCGCGTACCAAGTGGCTTATCCTGAACTTCCCGAACAATCCGACGGGTGCAGCCTGCTCGCGCGCGGAAATGGCCGCGATCGCTGAAGTCATGTTGCGCCATCCGCATGTCTGGATCCTGACCGACGATATCTACGAGCACCTGGTCTATGACGGGTTCGAATTCTGCACGATCGCCGATGCCGAACCCAGGCTTTATGATCGCGTCCTGACGATGAACGGCGTCTCCAAGGCCTATGCCATGACGGGCTGGCGCTTGGGATATTGCGCCAGCGGATCGAAGGAATTGATCGCCGCTATCAGCAACGTTAACGGTCAGAATGGCGGCGGCATCACGACGGTAACGCAGGCGGCGGCGATTGCTGCGCTGGATGGTCCGCAGGATCTGCTGAAGGAGCGGGCGGCGATCTACAGGGAAAGGCGTGATTTCGTTCTCGAGCAGTTGTCGAAGATTGAAGGATTGCGCTGCCACAAGCCCGAGGGTGCCTTCTACATCTATCCCAATATGTCCGGCCTGATCGGTAAGACCACCAAGGGTGGACGCAAGATCGAGACGGACGTCGATTTCGTCATGGCGCTCGTGGATGAGCACCACGTTGCGACGGTACAGGGTGCCGCCTATGGCATGAGCCCCTATTTCCGCATCTCCTATGCAACAAGCATGGAAATGCTTGGCGAGGGCTGCGCCCGTATCGCTCAGTTCTGCCGCGATATGCGTTGACAGATGACCGCGCCCTTCGGCCCGATTTCCGGGCCGAAGGGCGTCGGGAACACTCCCGAACCCTAGAATTTCAGCTGCTCGGTCAGTTCGACGAGGATGTCCTTGACGGCAAATGCCGGCTCCGACAGTGAATTCTGATCGGACGTGCAAAGCGACAGCGTTTCCTCGATCCGCGGCGAGACGAGCCGGCAGACGAGAGGGTCGCTCGATTCCGATACGATGCGATCGGCGATCGCCTTTGGCATGATGGTGGCACCAAGTCCGGCGCCGACTGCGCGCGCCAGGGTTCGCACGATTTCGACTTCGGCCACGACCTTGAGATTGATCCGGCTGCGCGTGAAGGCGGCATCGACGGCCCGGCGTACGAAATTGTAAGCCGGAGGCAACAACATAGGCATGCCATCCAGTGCGCTGACCGGCAGGGGCTTCGGGTCCGAATCGATTGCCAAATTGCGATGGGCAACGAAGTAGAATTCCTCTCTGAGGATCGGTTCGAATCTTACGCCCTTGATCGGTCCGATACCGTGGATCAGCGCCATTTCCAGCCGGCCGTTCATGATCATCTGGCTATAGGTCTGACCGACGCTCTCAGTCAGATGAAGCAGAATCCCGGGGTGCCTCTTCCTTGTCTCCGTCAGTAGATCGACGGAAAGCGTGGCGGCGCTGCTGAAAGGCACAAGGCCGACTGAAACGCGCCCCGCAAGCGAATTGCCGGCGGCCGCCGCATCTGCCTGTGCCTGTTCCATCTGACGGAGAATGATCTGCGCGTGCCGGTAGACCGCGTGTCCGGCATCGGTCATGCTGACGCCCTGCTGGCTTCGGATCAGGAGCTTCTGACCGAAATGCTCCTCGAGCGCCGCCAATTGCTGGCTCAGTGCCGGCTGGGCCAGGTGCAGGATATCGGCAGCCCGCGTAATGCTGCCGCTATCGACGATGGCGATGAAGGATTTGAAGCGTCTGATATCCATGGCATTCGGCGCTGTTCTGTCTTTGCGGGCATGTTTGCAGACGCGCATCCGTTTTGCAACGAGGGCCGATGTCGGAAAGCCATGCGGACTTTTGCAAAAAGGTGCAATCGCCCGCAGTAAAAGCCCGCGCGCTCGTGGCTGACCAGCCTCCATAAAACTTGCTTATTACTCCAAAAGTAATCGGTCTTAGGCAAGCAGTTGAAGCTCCGCTAATGTCCACACCAACAAAAAGGGGATCAGAATGTCATTCTCCGACTACAAGACCGCGCTGGTCACCGGCGCTTCATCCGGTATCGGTGCTGCGGTGGTGGAGCGGCTTTGCCGCGAGGACATCGAAGTGCATGCGATCGCCCGCAGCGCCGGTGCCTTGCAGGAATTGGCCGAGCGTACGGGATGCATCGCGCACGTTGTCGACGTGACGGATCGTGCAGCCATCGCCGATCTCGCAAGCCGCGTTCAGTTCGACATTCTTGTGAACAATGCCGGCGTCGACCGGCCGAAGAAATTCCTTCAGGCGGACGAAGAGGACATCGATCTCCTTATCGACGTCAATCTCCGCGCCGTTCTGCACATCTGCCGTCTGATCGTGCCCGGAATGGTGGCCCGCGACCGCGGACATGTCATCAACATCTCCTCGATTGCCGGCAACTACAATTTCGGCGGCAACTCCACCTATCATGCCGTCAAGGCCGGCGTTGCGATGCTGTCGAACCAGCTGCGCATCGACGCATTCGGCAAGCGCGTCCGCGTAACAGAAATCTGCCCTGGCCGCGTTGCGACCGATATTTTCAACCACGTCCATGGCAGTGACCCCAGTGTGCGCGAACGCTTCATCGATGGATTTGAGCTGCCACAGGCCACCGATATCGCCGATGCGATCGCCTTTGCGATTTCAGCGCCGGTCGCGGTCAATATCGGCCACATGGAGATCACCCCGACATTGCAGGTGATGGGCGGCCTGCAGACGGCGAAACCTGAGACGCCTGCCGCCACATATGACGCGGAAGGTGCGAAGCGGTGAGCGGGTTCGATCTTTCCGCCATCCTGACCAATCCGGACTATCGGGCGATGCTCCTGCAGGGTATCGAGATGACCTTCGTCATCTATCTCGGCTCCTGGCTGCTTGCCATGACGCTCGCCATGTTACTTTTTGCGCTCCGGATGTCGCCACTTCGTGTTGGCGACCCCATCGTAAAAGCTTACGTCTCCTATCACCGCAATGTTCCGACGCTTGTGCAGCTCATGCTATGGTATTTCGGGATCTATTCGTTGATGCCGCAAGGCATCACCGACTGGCTCGCCAACCATAACGCCGAAGCCATATTCGCCGTCATCGGACTTGGATTGTGCCAGGCAGCCTATTTCAGCGAGGACTTGCGGTCCGGCTTGCGCTCCGTCAGTCCCGGTCAGATGGAGGCTGCCAAAGCGCTCGGGCATGGCTATCTCTCCGCAATGCGTTTCGTGATCATGCCGCAGGGCCTGCGTAATGCACTGCCGCCGCTGATCAATCACAGTGTGTCTCTTTTCAAAAACAGCAGTCTCGCCATTGTCGTCGGTGCGTCTGAGCTTACGCATGCGATAAAGGAAATCGACAACGTCAGTTTCCGCACTTTTGAAATCTATCTGGTCGGCACCGTGATTTATCTGTTCTTCTCGCTCATCATCATGGCTTTGGGTGCGTATCTCTCCGTGCGCTCGGATCCGGTGCGGAGGGCGCGGGCGTGATCCAAGACATCATCAAAATCATCCATGATTATTGGCTTCTGCTGCTCATCGGCCAGTATCCCAACGGCCCGCTGGGTGGCCTTGCCAATACGCTTATCCTTTCAGTACTTGCGATTTTGCTCGCATTCCCTGTCAGTATCCTGCTCGCCATGGCGCGCCTTTCCAAATGGGCGGTTCTGAGATGGCCGGTAACCGGCCTGGTCTACATCACACGCGGCGTTCCGCTTCTGATGTTGATCCTTTGGTCCTACTTTGTCGTTCCGCTTTGGACCGGCGCTGATGTGCCGAGCTTCCTGATCATGCTGGTAACGCTTGTGATTTATGAAGGGGCGTTTCTCAGCGAGGTCGTACGGGCGGGTATCGTTTCACTCGGTCAAGGGCAGATGGACGCAGCCCGGGCTCTCGGCCACAGTTACATCGGAGCGATGCGCTTCGTGATCTTGCCGCAGGCGCTCTACAATATGATCCCCAGCATGATCTCGACTTTCGTCTCGACGATCAAGGACACAACGCTCGGTTACGTCATCAATGTGCCGGATCTGACCTTTGCGGCAAGCCAGGTGAACAACCAACTTCTCTCGCAGCCTTTCCAGGTCTTCTTCATCCTCGCCGTGGTCTACTATCTCCTTTGCTGGAGCCTGACCTACATCGCCAACAGCGTTGAAAAGCGAATTGCTCGCCGACGTGCAGGGCCAAGCAGGGCTCGCCTTCGCACGGATGTCGTTCCCCTCAAAACTTTTACGGAGCAGCTATGAGCATCCCAGTTTTCGGGCAGCAGGACGCTCAGGAGATACGTCTTCTAGACGTCTGCAAGAGTTACGGTCATTACCCGGTGTTGAACAACATCAATGCCGATGTCAGCCGCGGCGAGGTGGTCGTTATTTGCGGGCCGTCCGGTTCCGGCAAGTCAACCCTGATCCGCACGGTCAACCGGCTGGAGGAGATCAATAGCGGTTCGATAAGCTTCGAAGGAAAGAATATTCATGCCCCGATGGGCGCTGCCGAGCTCAATCGGCTGCGCAGCCGGATCGGGTTCGTTTTTCAGAATTTCAACCTGTTTCCCCATTTGTCGGTTGTCGACAACGTTTCCATGTCGCCGATCCGGGTCAAGGGCGTATCGGCAAAGGTGGCGCGCGAGAAAGCCATTGCACTGCTTCATCGTGTTGGTCTTGCCGACAAGGCGAATTCCTATCCCGGTCAGCTTTCCGGTGGTCAGCAGCAACGCGTGGCAATCGCCCGTGCGCTCGCCATGGAGCCGCCCGTCATGCTCTTCGACGAACCGACGAGCGCACTTGACCCCGAAATGGTGGGCGAAGTGCTCAGCGTCATGAAAAGCCTGGCAGCCGAAGGAATGACCATGCTCTGTGTCACGCATGAAATGGGCTTTGCCCGCGATGTCGCCGACCGGATTTGGTTCATCGACGCCGGCGAGATTCTGGAGACTGCTCCCCCGGAGGAGTTCTTCAAAAATCCTCGTCATCCCAGAGCGCAGCGCTTTCTTTCCGATCTGCGCCACTGAGCATCACAAATCAATAACAAGGAGAACAGCAATGAATTGGAAATGCTTCACCGCAGCGCTGGCACTCGCCGGCGTCGCTGCCGGCATGCCGGCCAAGGCCGACCAACTCGATACGATCATGACGGCAAAGACACTCCGCTGCGCGACCTATGCCGACGTGCCACCGTTCTCCTCACCGGATCCGAAGACCCGCGAAATGGTTGGGTTTGACGTCGATCTATGCAAGGCGATTGCAAATGAACTTGGCGTGAAAGCCGAGATCAAGCCGATCTCGGTCGAAGCGCGTGTCCCGGAGGTCAAGCTTGGCCGCGTCGACATCACCGTCGCCAACCTTGCTTATACGCTGAGCCGCGCTGAGCAGATCCAGTTCAGCGATCCCTATTATGTTGCCAAGGAAATGCTCATTGTTCCCGCCGATGACGCCGGCAAGAAGAAAGCCGATTTCGAAGGCAAACGTCTTGCCTCGACCAAGGGCTCGACCTCGGAGCTGGCGATCAAGCTCAACAAATCCGATCCGCTGACCTTCCAGGATACCGGGTCCGCCTATCTTGCCGTTCAACAGGGAAAGGCGCGCGGCCTGGTGGCCAATACAATGACGACGACGCTGCTTGTCAACGAGTCAAAGACGAAGGGCAAGCAAATGCGCATGATCGATGAGCCCATGCTTTTGGAGCCCGTCGGCATTGGCATGCAAAAGGACCAGCCTGCGCTGACCGCAAAGATCAACGCAGTCCTGCACAAGCTCGACGAGGCAGGCGAGATCAACAAGATCTGGGAAAAATGGCTCGGTCCGAATACCGAATACAAAATGACGCGTAACGAAAAGGTCGTACCGATCTCGGAATTGAAATTCGACCCAATTCCCTAACGCCGCATTCCAGCGCCAGATCAATTATCCATCCGAACAACGTTGTTGATTTCCGGCGGCGGTATGCGCCGCCGGCCTAACCATGAGAAGTTTCCATGACCCACATCAAAGATATCACCGAGCGACCGAGCAAAGCAGACATCGAAGCGCTCTCCAAATTCTCTCCTGCAACGATCCATGAGGCCCAGGGTCGCCGCGGCGCACTTTCCTCGCGCCTGAAGCCCGTGGACTATCGCATGAAGCTTTGCGGGCCGGCGTTCACGGTGAAGTGCGCGCCGCGCGACAACATCATGCTGCAGCTTGCGATAAACTACGCCAAGCCGGGCGACATCATCGTCGTGTCCGCCGGCGAATACGAGGAAGCGGGCTCATTCGGCGACGTTCTGGCCAATGCGTGCCTTGCCAAGGGCATCGGCGGATTGGTGACCGATACTGGCGTCCGCGACACGCTTCAGTTGAGAGAGCTCGGGTTTCCAGTCTTCTCGCTCAGCGTCTGCATTAAAGGCACGGTCAAGGAGACGATCGCGGCGGTCAACGATCAGATCATCGTCGGCGGAGAGATCATCAATCCGGGCGATATCGTCGTCGGAGACGCGGATGGTCTCGTTGTCGTTCGCAGAGAGGAAGCGCAAGAGGTAGCGCGGCTTTCGCAGGCGCGTGAAGATGCCGAAGCAGGTTATATCGCAGCCTATAAGCAGGGTAAGACGGTGATAGAAGTTAGCAAACTTGAACCCGTATTGAAGGCCAAAGGTCTAATCGTGGCCGGCTGACGACTTTTTCAGGTCATCGCTTTCAAGTTGTATCGCTATTGCTTCGGCCATATTCGCGGCCTCGTGGCGAGCCCTTTATCAGAGTGCGCCGCTCCGGTTCAGTGAGATCGCGTAGACGCTCGTGGTCGCCGTCATGAAAAGCTTGTGCTTGCCACGACCGCCGAAGCAGAGGTTGGAGACGGTTTCGGGCACGAGGATTTTGCCCATGAGATGGCCGTCGGGCGCGATGCAATGAACGCCATCGGCTGCAGACGACCAGAGATTGCCGTCGCTGTCGAGCCGCATGCCATCGGCGCAACCAGGCGAGATCACATGGAATACCTCACCGCCCGATAGGCGCCAGTTTTCGCCGACATTGAAAACGCGGATGTGCTGCGGATCGCTGGCGTGCATGCGGCCGGTGTCGGCGACATAGAGCTTCTTCTCGTCCGGGCTGAATGCGAGCCCGTTCGGGCAATTGAAATCAGTCAGGACGGCGGAGATCGTGCCGGACGTGTCGACACGGTAGACATTGCACGGCAGCTCCTGCTCACTTCTGTGACCTTCATAGTCCGTCGCGATGCCATAATGAGGGTCGCTGAACCAGATGGCGCCGTCGGAGGCAACGATAACGTCGTTGGGCGAATTCAGACGCTTGCCCTGAAAGCTGTCTGCGATGACCGTGATCGATCCGTCGAATTCGGTGCGCGTCACACGCCTGCCGCCATGCTCGCAGCTGACAAGGCGGCCCTGCCGGTCGCGGGTATGGCCATTGGAAAAATTGGAAGGCTCGCGGAAGATGCTGGTGCCGACGCCGGGTATCCAGCGCATGATGCGATTGTTGGGGATGTCGGAGAAGAGCAGACAATTCAGATCCCCGAACCAGACCGGCCCCTCCACCCAATCGAAGCCGGTGGCAATTTGTTTGACGGGAGCGTTGCCGAGGACGAACTTCCCAAAAGCGGGATCCATGATCTCGAAGAACGACATTGTGACAACACCTCCCATAAGGTTACATCGTCCGGTAAACGTGTTATCGATAACATATTCGGATGAGTCCGCAAGCGGGGAGGATAGTGTATGAACCATATTCTGACATCAAGTGTCCTGAGCGACGAAGGCGTGATGACGTTGCTGACCGCTGCTATCTCCGCGGCATCGGAAATGCAGCAACCGCAATGCATTGTCATCGTGGATCAGAGCGGGGTAACGCTTGGTTCCTTCCGCATGCGAGGTTCGCGTTTCCAGTCGCTGAAGAGCGCGCTTGCCAAGGCGCAAACGGCTGCTTCCATCGGCGCGCCGAGCCATTCCTTGCCTGAGCATGCCAGGCTGCTCTTGGCAGCAGCAACGAAAGGGGATGCGACAGGGTTGCGTGGCGGCCTGCCGATCCGTGTTTCAGGCGTGCTTGTTGGCGGTATCGGTGTGGGATCGGGTTCCGGCGAACAGGACGAACAGGTGGCACGCGCTGCCCTTAAGGCGATTGGCGCGGATCTCGACTAGATATTATCTCGTGTGAAATCCGCCTGTCCTGCGACGGGCGGATTTCACACATGCTCGCGCGGGATCAGGCGAAGACGATTTGCGCCTTCATGGCCTTGCTTCGATCCGAGGCGATTTCGAAGGCGCTGATGGCGTCGGCAAGCGGCACGGTATGCGTTATAAGCGGCCGCACATCGATAAGGCGCTTGCGCATCAGGTCGACACCGACGGCAAATTCCTCGTGGAAGCGGAACGAGCCGCGCAGCTCCAGTTCCTTGGCGGTGATCGCCATCATCGGCAGGCTCATGTCGCCGCCGAGGCCGAGCTGTACGATGATGCCGCGCGGGCGAAGTGCGGCAATGCCGCCGACCAGCGCTGCGGCTGCGCCTGAGCATTCATAGAGTACGTCGAAAGTGCCCTTATCTGCGGAATAGGCGGCAAGGGCTTCGGGCTCATTCTTCGTGTTGATGATCCTGTCGGCGCCCGCCGTCCTGGCAAGCGATAGTGTGAAATCGGAAAGATCGGTGGCCACGATCTCGGCAGCACCTGCCCGGCGTGCCGCCAGGATCGACAGGACACCGATCGGGCCGCAGCCGGTCACGAGAACGCGCTTGCCGAGCATCTCGCCCGCGCGTCTGGTTGCGTGCAAGGTGACCGCCAGGGGTTCTGCCATCGCTGCTTCGCCCGGGGTCAGGCCATCGGCGGGCACGCATTGGATGGCGTCGGCGACGAGCGTCTCGCGAAATGCACCCTGAATATGCGGGAAGGGCATGGCGCTGCCATAGAAGCGCATGTTGAGGCATTGATTGGGCAATCCCTGCAGGCAGTAGCGGCAGGTCCGGCAGGGTCGGGAAGGGGAAACGGCAACGAGCTGGCCGACCTCGAGGCTTTCCACGCCGGGGCCGAGGGCGATGACGGTCGCGCTGACCTCATGCCCAAGGATCATCGGCTCCTTCAGGCGCACCGTGCCGAAGCCGCCGTGATTGTAGTAATGCAGATCGCTGCCGCAGACACCGCCGGTCGCGAGCTTCAGCTTCACTTCTCCCGCGCCCGGTTCTTCCTCCGGGCGATCCTCGATCCGCACATCCTTGGCGGCGTGAGCGACGATGGCTTTCATGTCTTCCTCCTCAAAGAACGGGTGTAGGCAGAGCCTGGCCGGCGAAATGGGCAGCGAGATTGTCGCGCACGAGCTGACCCATGGCCTTGCGCGTCTCGATCGTGCCCGAAGCATGGTGGGGCTGCAGGAGCACATTGTCGAGCGCCAGGAAGCGCGGATCAAGCTTCGGTTCGCCTTCGAAGACGTCAAGCGCCGCCGATCCGAGCTTGCCTGTCTCCAGCGCCTCCAGCAATGCTTCTTCATCGATGTTGGAAGCGCGGGATATGTTGATCAGCATGCCTTCCGGCCCGAGCGCCTCGATCACCTCATGACCGACAATATGCCGGGTTGCGGCCGAAGCGGCGAGCGTCACGAACAGGAAATCCGATTGTTTAGCCAGCTCGACCGGATCAGCCACGAACGTCATGTCGGATGCGTAGGGCTTTGCCTCGACATCGGAATAGGCAATCTGCATGTCGAAGCCCTTCAGGCGTTTGGCGACTTCGAAGCCGATGCGGCCGAGACCGAGTACGCCGGCGCGCCGCCCCCAGACCCGGCGCTTGAGGGGGTAAAGACCCTTTTGCGCCCAGCTGCCGTCACGCACCCAGGTTTCCGCGCTAATCATGCCGCGCGACAGGCAGAGCATCATGGCAATCCCCAGGTCCGCGACGTCATTGGTCAGGACGTCGGGGGTATTGGTGACACGGATGCCGCGTTCTCGGCAGGCTTGCAGGTCGACAGCATCGAAGCCGACACCATAGACCGAAATGACTTCCAGATTCGGGCAGGCTTCGATCATGGCCCGGCTGGCGCCGAGCTCGCCCCGCGTTGCAATGGCCCTGATCGACGATCCGACCTCGGCAAGCAGTTTTGCCTTGTCGGCAGCCTCGAAATAGCGATGGACCTGAAACGCCGCGTCGAGCGGTTCCTGATCCCATTGCGGGTAAGGGCCAATCTGCAGGATCGGTGGCTTGTCCATCTTTTACGTCCTCTCTTGACATCAAATGTTATCGATAACATAAACAAGGGAGGCAATCATTGTCGAGATAAAAAACGGAGGAAACGATGTCTCTTGGTCTTTTCGATCTGAAAGGGCGGCGCGCCCTGGTGACGGGTTCTTCCCAGGGCATCGGGCTTGCGCTTGCCAGGGGACTGGCGGCTGCGGGCGCGGAATTGATACTCAACGGCCGCGATGAGGCAAAGCTTGCCAGGGCGGCCGAAGGACTTGAAGGCAAAGCATATGTCCTGCCGTTCGACGCCACCGATCATGACGCCGCGCAGCGCGCCGTCGATGCTTTCGAGGCTGAAACGGGCGCGATCGATATTCTCGTCAACAACGCCGGCATGCAATTTCGCGCGCCGCTCGAGGACTTTCCCGCCGATGCCTTCGAACGGCTGCTGCGGACGAACATTTCGAGCGTCTTCAATGTCGGCCAGGCCGTTGCGCGCCACATGATCAAGCGCGGGGCAGGCAAGATCATCAACATTGCAAGTGTGCAGACGGCGTTGGCTAGGCCTTCGATCGCGCCCTATACGGCAACCAAGGGCGCTGTCGGCAATCTGACGAAGGGCATGGCGACGGATTGGGCCAAATACGGGCTGCAATGCAACGCCATTGCGCCCGGCTATTTCGATACACCATTGAATGCAGCGCTCGTTGCCGATGCCGATTTCTCGGCATGGCTCGAGAAGCGTACGCCGGCCGGCCGCTGGGGGCAGGTCGAAGAATTGGTCGGCGCCTGCATCTTCCTCGCCTCCGATGCCTCCTCCTTTGTCAACGGTCATGTGCTCTATGTCGACGGCGGCATCACAGCCTCTCTCTGATGGCGCTGTGCCGCGTCGCTTCGTCGTCATGGGTGTCAGCGGCTGCGGCAAATCATCGGTTGGCACGGCGCTCGCGGCACGTCTTGGCGGCACCTATGTCGACGGAGATGATCTTCATCCTGCGGCCAATGTCGCCAAGATGAGCGCCGGCATTCCGCTGACCGATACCGATCGGTGGCCCTGGCTCGACAAGATCGGTCAATGCCTGGCTTTGGCGGATGATACGATGCTGATTGGATGTTCGGCGTTGAAGCGCAGCTATCGCGACCGGATCCGCGACGTCGTCGGCGCGCCGGTTTCCTTCATTCATCTCGCCGGCGCGAGGGAAACTATCCTGAGACGTTTGCAGACAAGGGTGGACCATTTCATGCCGCCCGCGTTGCTCGACAGTCAATTTGCCGCGCTTGAGCCGCCCGGCGCTGACGAACAGGCAATCATCGTCGATATTGATCGGTCGCTGGATGCCGTCGTTGCGGCCATCATCGAAAGTTTGGAGGAGACGCAATCATGAGCAACAAGGTGGCGCTGATCGGCGCCGGTGCAATGGGTGGAGCGATCGGCACCCGGCTGGTCGAGACCGGCAATCAGCTGACGGTTTTCGACCTCGACAAGGATAAACTGGCCGCACTCACCGCAAAAGGTGCCACGGCAGCTGTCAGTGCGGCCGCCGCGGCCGCCGTTTCCGATGCCGTCATCCTGAGTCTCAATTCGCCTCGGATTGTCCATGCCGCGATATTCGGACCAGAAGGCGTTGCTGCAGGCGCAAGGTCGGGTACGCTGATCATCGACATGTCGTCGATCGATCCTGACGCGACCAAGGGGCTGGCCGCGGAAGCGGCAGAGAAGGGACTGCGCTGGGTGGACAGCCCGCTTTCCGGCGGCGCGCCGAAGGCCCTGATCGGGCAATTGACCCTGATGGCCGGCGGCGGCGAACAAGATGTCTTGGATGCACATCAGGTCCTGCGCCATGTGGCATCGAACTACACGCATATGGGCCCCGTCGGTGCGGGCCAGACCACGAAGCTCATCAATCAGGTTCTCTGCGCATTGAACTTCCTCGCGGTCGCCGAAGCAACGCAACTGGCGCTCGATGCCGGCGTTGACGCCGCCAAGATCCCGCAGGCGCTGAAGGGTGGGAGGGCCGATAGCGCCATTCTGCAGGAATATATGCCGCGCTACGTGACCAAGGATTATCGCCGGACCGGCCGGATCGACAACATGGTCAAGGATCTGAACGGGGCTCAGGATCTCGCCCGCCGTACCAATACCGCAATGCCGTTGACGGCGGTCTGCGCCGAGATCCACCGCATGCTGACGGCTTCCGGGCTCGGCGGTGAAGATCAGGCGGCATTGATGGAATTCTTCAAAGGGCCGAACAAGGAGATCGCCGGATGATTACCCGATACGCATTATTCGAAGGCAAGGTCAGGGACGGGCAGGCAGAGGCGTTTCGAACGGCGGTCATGGAAACCATTCTGCCGAAATGGAAGCAGTTTCCCGGCGCTCTCGACGTACGGGTTACCTTTGCCGAGGCCCGCGACGAAGGCGCACCTGAATTCCCGATGATCTTAGCGGTCAATTATCCGGACATGGCCGCCGTGGAAAAAGCTCTCGCAAGCCCGGTGCGGACGGAGGCACGGGCTGCGACGGAAGCGGTGCTGTCGCGCTTTTTCGAGGGGCGCATCCACCATCATGTGACGCTCGCACATGAGTTCCAGTTATAGGATGTTTCTTACGATGTTTTCCGGCACGGAGCCGTAAAGGCTCCGTGCTCGTTTAACGCGACACCCGGCAGTGCCTCTTGTCATTCAGGGGAGAGGCATATTACTCTGATGGTAACGATAACATAGGCCATTAATGAGTAACGATCGAAAAAAGCCTATTATGGCAGATATAGCCCGCGTCATGGGGGTTTCTCCAATGACGGTGTCGCGCGCGTTCAAGGCCGACACTCTGGTCAGCCCGGAGACCCGCGAAGCTATCCTCAGAACTGCGGAAGAGCTTGGGTATGTCTTCGACAGCACGGCTTCCAACCTGCGTTCGCAAAAGTCCGGCTTTGTCGCAGTCACCATCCCTTCCATCAACAATGCGAACTTCGCCGATACGGTCGGTGGCCTCTCAGATACCTTGTCCAGACGGGACATGCAGATCCTGCTTGGCTATACCAACTACAACGTCGAAGAAGAGGAGCGGTTGATCGAGCAATTGCTCCGCCGGAAGCCCCAGGCGATCGTCGTGACTGGCGGTGTGCACACGGAGCGCGCACGCCGGCTTTTGCAGACCGTGGCCATTCCCGTCATAGAGACCTGGGACATCCCGGCCGATCCGATCGGCCATTATGTCGGCTTTTCCAACAGGGCCGTCATGCGGGATATGGTCGATCATTTCGTCGCGCTCGGCTGTCGGCGCATCGCCTTCATCGGCGGCGATGTCGAGCGGGATTCGCGTGGTAGCGAGCGCAGATTAGGCTTTGTCGCGGCAATGCAAGCGCATGGCCTCGATGCATCCAGGCTGATCGCGGCGGGATCGCCGCCGATTTCGATGCGGGAAGGCGCCGACGCCATGGCGAAGCTGATCGAACTCTATCCGGATACGGAGGCTGTCGTCTGTGTCTCGGATCTTGCTGCCTACGGTGCACTGACGGAATGTCGCCGGCTCGGAATTTCCGTGCCTGAGCGCTTTTCCATTGGCGGCTTTGGCAATTATGAAATCGGCGAGGTCTGCGTGCCGACTCTAACGACGATCAACGCTTTCGCGCGGGAAATCGGCGAGCGGACCGCGCAATTGATCCTCGATATTCTGGACGATACGCAGGCGGTCGCCGACGTTAAGATTTCACCGCAGCTGATCGCGCGCGAAAGCAGCCGGCGGCTGTCAGTATAAGCTGAGCGAAATGGCGCGGCCTGCAAGCCGCGCCATTTCCCATTACCGGGATTACTTGCTCCAGATCTTCTTATACTGATCTCTGTAGCCGTTGTCCGGATCGAACGTGTTTTTCGGGCCGCCGTCGGACTGGATGTTGTCGGACGTTACAACATGCAGCGGCGACAGATAGCCGGACCATTTCTCGCCGGCGAAAGCACGATTGAGTTCGTCGACCAGCTGCCAGCCCTGGAGATTGAGTGGCTCGGCAACCGTCACCTTCTGATATTGGCCAGCGCGAATGCGTTCATAGGCCGACTGTGAACCGTCGCCGGCGGCAACATTGATCGGCGCATCGGTGCCGCCCTTGCCGGCGGAGGCAAGCGAAGGCCCCATGAAGTCGAAATAGAGGTCGTTGATCGCAAGCGAATGCGTCCAGCTGTCACCATATTTCTGCAGGAGCGAGGTGGTTAGCTGCGGCATGCGCTGTGATGTCTCGGCGATCGGGGTATCGACATATTCGAGCACCTTGCCGCCAAGCCGTTCGATCTCCTGCTTCATCTTGTCGGCCTTGGCGATGGCGATCGCATAGGTAGAGTCGGTGAAGATGATGACGCCCGGCTTGCCCTTGGCATCGACGAATGCCCAGTCGGCAGCCGCTTTGGAGACTTCCATGGCGTCGGTGCTGACGTTGGCGAAGAGGCCATTCTTGTCATCGGGACCGATGACCGGGCCGGCATGCCAGGCGACCAATGGGATCTTGGCGGCTTTTGCCTGCTCCAGCGCAGGCCCCTGCTCGACGGCATCGAAGCCGTCGATGATGATGCCGGCTGGCTGCAGCGCCATGGCCTGGCCGAAGGCGGCCGTGCGTCCGCCGATGGAGCCCGCACCATCGAGAACCTTCACCTGCCAGCCGATCGCCTTTGCCGCTTCCTCGACACCGTTGCTGACGCCGAGAATGCCGCCATTCTTGAGGTCGCCCGCCAGGACGACGATGGTCTTGCCGGCCTGCGCCTTCGGGCCGGTCGTCGGGCCGTCCCATTTGGTGACCGGCGTCGCATATTTGTCGGCGACGGCCTTTGCATCCGCCATCGGATCGGCATAGGCCTGGCTGGCACACAGCACCAGCACTGCCGTCGTGGCTTGCAGGAATTGTCTACGGTTCATGTCTTCTCCTCCCTTGGACATTTGAACTGAGATGATTGTCACTTCTCCGCCGGTTTGGCGGAGAGTTGCGATGCCTGGGCCGGCGCCATGCGCCCGGCATGGCTGCGGCGGCGCTGCGCATAGCCGGCAATGCCGATGGCGACCAGCAAAGTGACGCCGTTGAACAGAGGCTCGACATAGAAGGAGCCGCCGAACTGCTGGATGCCGGCAATACCGACGGCGAGGATGATGACGCCGATCATCGTGCCCCACACGTTGACGCGGCCCGGCTTGATGGTGGTCGATCCGAGGAAGGCGCCCACCAATGCGGGCAGGAGATATTCAAGTCCGACGCTTGCCTGGCCGATGCGCAGCTTGGAGGCGAGCAGGACGCCGGCGATGGCAGCAAGCGTGCCCGAAGTGACGAAGGCGCCGATGACGAAGCGGCGGACGGGGATGCCGTTCAGGGCCGCAGCCTTCGGGTTGGCGCCGATCGCATAGATGTAACGGCCGATCGGCAGATATTCGAGGACAATCCACATGACGAAGGCAAGTGCCAGAACATAGATGCCGGTGATCGGTAGGCCGAAGACCATCGTGCCATTCAGCGCGTAAAACCCTTGCGGCAGCATGCCGACCACCTGACGGCCGCCAGTATGCCAGAGTGCGATCGCATAAAGGACCGTGCCGGTGCCAAGTGTTGCGATGAAGCTGTCGATCTTGGCGATCTCCACCAGAAGGCCGTTCAGGAAGCCGGTCAGCGCGCCTAGGGCGATCACGATCAGCACGGCGATAGGCCAGGGCAGCCCGAACATCGTCTGCAGGCTGATCGCAAGCACATGCCAGAGCACGATGCCATAGCCGATCGTCAGATCGATGCGGCCGGCGGCCATCGGGATCATCGCCGCCAGCGACAGGATGGCGATGATCGTCTTGTCCGAAATGATCGAACGCAGGTTGAGCATTGTCGGGAACGTCTGCGGCAGCAGAATGGAAAACAGCAGGATCAGGAAGACGGTCAGGATGACGAGGCCATAGACCGGCAGCAGGCGCTGGATCTTCTGGCCGAAGCTCATGGTCGCAAGCTCGGCGCGGGTCGGCTCGAGCGCGTTGGATTCGATCGATTGCATGGTGTTCCTCTCCGGTTCAGGCCGCTTCGGATGCAGATGCGGCGGCGATGACCGCCGGTGTTGTCAGGTCGGCGCCCGCGAGCTCGCGCACGATCCTTCCGCGCGAAAACACGAGGGCACGATGGCAGATATGGGCGATTTCCTCGAAATCGGTGGAGACGACGAGGACGGCGAGGCCCGCTTCAACGGCCTCGGCGATAAGCCGATAGATGTCGGCCTTGGCACCGACGTCGACCCCGGCGGTCGGGTCTTCGGCGATCAGCAATTTGCGGCCTGTCGCCAGCCAGCGTCCCACAACGACCTTCTGCTGATTGCCGCCCGACAGCGCCTCGATGGCAAGACTCTGGTCATTCGGCCTGAGACCGACCCGGCTGCCGAGGGAATAGGCCATTTCCGCTTCCCGGCGCGGCGACAGGAAGGAGAACAGGCTGCGCCCTGACGCGCCTGGATTGAGGAAGGTATTTTCGCGCAGGCTGAGCGACATGGCGACGGACTCTTCGGTCCGGTCTCTGGCGATCAGCCCGATCCCGGAGGTCATCGCTGCAACCGTGCTGGAAAGGTCAGGCTCGGCCCCATTCAACCGCACGCTTCCCTGCGACGGCTCGCAGCCGAACAAGGCGCGCCCGATCAGTTCCTGGCCGGCGCCCCGCAAGCCGACAAGACCGAGCAATTCGCCCTGGCGGATATCGAACGACACCGGTCCGGCGCTGCGGCAGGAAAGCTCCCTCACCGACACGATCGCAGGCCCCACGCTTTTCTCAGCCTTGACGAACAGCTGATCGGCCTTGCGTCCGACGATCATGCGGATGAGCTCATCGGGCGTTGTCTCGGAAACAGGCTTCTGGCCTACCAACTGGCCGTCACGCAGAACCGC
The DNA here is from genome assembly GCF_900094545.1 of Martinezella miluonensis. Classification (GTDB taxonomy): domain Bacteria; phylum Pseudomonadota; class Alphaproteobacteria; order Rhizobiales; family Rhizobiaceae; genus Rhizobium; species Rhizobium miluonense. The sequence continues at coordinate 122,864 of NZ_FMAH01000002.1, read as the reverse complement.
GACACGGTCGGCTATGCGAAAGATCTCGTCTAACCGATGCGAGACATAGATCATGGCGACGCCGCGCTCTTTCAGCGGACGAATGGCAGCAAACAGCTTCTCGACTTCGTCGGCGGGTAGGCTGGCGGTCGGCTCGTCAAGGACCAGAACGTCCGCCTCGACGGCGAGTGCGCGGGCGATCGCAACAAGCGATTTTTCGGTGCGGGTAAGTTCCTGGACGCGGGTCGATGGATCGAAGTCGCAGCCGACCAGTTTGAGGGCTTCTGCGGTGCGCCGCTCAGTCGCGCGCCAGTCGATCAACCGGCCGCGCAGGGAATAGCCTTGCGCAAGCCCGACATTTTCACCCACGGTCATCCACTCGATCAGCCCGAGATCCTGATGGATGAAGGCGACCGGCTGACGCTGGTTGGGTTGCGGCGGGCGGTGATGATAGGGTTTGCCGCGGAACAGGATCTGCCCGCCATCCGGCTTGTAGATCCCGGCCAAGGTCTTGATGAGTGTCGATTTGCCGGCGCCATTCTCTCCGAGCAATGCCAGGATTTCGCCACGCTGCAAGTCGAGCGATACGTTCGACAGCGCGCGCGTTCCGCCAAATTCCTTGGTGATGTCGGAAAATTCGAGCAGCTTTCCGTTGTCCATTCCGCTCCTCCCAAAGCTTCGATGACGGAGGCTATGTTATCGATAACATTCCGTCAAGGGCTTCAGTGCTGCGCTTATGGCAGGATTCCCAATTTGCGATTAAAAGAGGTGACCAGCCTATTGTTGCCAGTCTTTCAATTGTTCAGTGAAGTAAATCGGAAGATATCAAATAATAATATGACTTTACGATGCTATACGGCATTTACAATGGCGATGTATACAGATTTATCACTTTATTGATGACGTTGTATTTAATGTATATTCTATTTTGTTTGAAGATAACGCGAGTTAATCGAAAAAAATACTTGAGAAGTTCTGATACTGTGCACCCATCACGACGCCGCGCCCTTTTCAAAAGCGTGATGTCCTAACGAGAATAGCGATGGGGAAGCGCCCTTTCATGACTTTCACATTTGACGCTGCAGTGATCTACGGCAAACGGCATTGGGTAATTGCGGTGTTCGCGGCTCGAATCCGTCTAAGAGCTGGCATTTGTCGCCCTCGTCGAAAAGCTCGGTCGATTGAGTGGAGTGTCGGTTCCCAAGGGTCAAACGCTTGCGATCAACTCCGCCGGCGGCAGAGGTTGATTAACGGCTTTCACCGCGGTAGGGCGGTCCCAACACATCTCCGTGAAGCACTTCCAAATCGCCATGCGGCGTGGCAAAGCTCTAAGAATGAAGCTCGCGTGGACCATCCGTCGTCTGTTCCTGTGCGTTGCCATGCTCGCGGTCCTCATCGGGCCGATGAGCATTGGGCTCGCAGGCAGCGCAATGGCTTTACCCGCTCCAAACACGATGGCTGCGATGAGCAACGCCATGGCGCCCGGCATGAATATGGCAGAGGAGATGCCATGTTGCCCGCAGAAGCAACCCCTCAAGCCCGATTGCTTCAAAGGCTGTCTCCTGGCTCTGTTGTGCACGACATCCTTTTCCGCAGACACTTCGCATAACGGTTCGTTGTCACTCTCAGAAGTCTGGCAATCACATCGCTACGACCTTTTGCCTGCAGCACAACTGACATCGGCTCTTCTCGAGCCTCCGGCCCGTCCTCCCAAAGCCTGATCTCAATAGCTCAATACTGAAGCATGCCGCGGCGTTTGCCGGACGCTTGAACGTGTTCGCACAAACCCGCAGGCAATCAACATTGACCCAAGGACGTGATCGCGAAGATCCGTCCCGATGAGATCTTAATCATGACCAAGCTTTCTCTTTCCGGAGGAGCGATGCTCCTCGCCGGGATTCTGGTTGCCGGCTCCGCGACCGTATCCCTCGCAAGTTCGCGGGACTACGAGTTCCAACCGGTTTCGCCCAATGTCAAGCAAGGCCAAGGATCGCTATTCCTTGTCCGCCTCGTTGACAAGCGGACAGGCAAGCCCGTTCCCGACGCCGTCATCTTCACGACCCGCATGGACATGGCCCCCGAAGGCATGGAGATGATGACCACCCCTGTCGAGACCTCATCTTCGACGGAGCCGGGCGTCTACGCTTTCAAGACCGACTTCACGATGGCTGGTGGCTGGCGCTTCAAGCTTGCCGCCAAGGTGCAGGGTGAACCGGATACCGTGCAGGGCGAAATCGTCCTGAAGGCAACCCCTTGAACTTGCCATCGCGTGTGGCAGCCACGCTCTTCCTCGCCGTATTGCTCGGCGGGGGAGGCTATTGGGCTGGCACGAACAACCTGGGCTCCATTGTCGGCATCGGCCCGGTCGAGAAGGCGTTTGCCACGCCTATTGCACAGAAGGCCGCGCCCGCGGGCGCGATCATCTATTACCGTCATCCGGATGGCCTTCCGCAGTTCTCGTCTGTCCCGAGAGATGCGAACGACGGTCGCCCATTCGTTTCAGTGCGTGCCAGTGAAGATGTGAGCTTCGACGACAAGGAGAATGCCTCCTCGTCGACGAAGACGACCGATGCCGCGCTTCCCGTTCCCTCCCACAAGGGCCGCATTCTTTATTATCGCAATCCGATGGGGCTTCCCGACACGTCGAAGGTGCCGAAGAAGGACTCGATGGGGATGGACTACATTGCTGTCTATGAAGGAGAACAAGCCAACTCCTCCACCGTCAAGGTTTCGCTCGGCAAGCTGCAACGCACAGGCGTGAAGACGGTCATTGCCGGAATGGCAGGCGTCGGCCGTAAGGTGCAGATCCCTGGCACAATCGTCCTCGACGAACGCCGCGTCAGCATCATCTCGATGCGAACGGATTCATTCCTCGATGACGTCGCCAGTGTCACGACAGGGGATCGCATCGCCAAGGGAGAGAAGCTCTTCCGGTTCTACTCGAAGGACATCGCCACCGTGGCTTCGGAATATGCCGCCAGTCGCAGCAGCGACGATGCCGGCCCTGCGCTTAGGCTGAGGAACCTCGGCGTCCCGCAAGAGGTTATCGACACCATCTCCAAGACACGTCAGGTGCCGGCGAGTATGACCTACACGTCGCCGCGCGACGGCGTTGTCCTCGAGCGAGTTGCAACGGCCGGCATGATGGCAAAACCCGGTGATGTCTTGTTCCGTATTGCCGATATCTCCAATGTCTGGGTAATCGCTGATGTTCCGGAATACGACCTGGCGTCGGTGCGCATCGGCGCCCCGGCAGAGGTCAAGATCCGCAGTCTGCCCGGCAGGACATTCGAAGGCACGGTCGATCTTGTCTATCCGGAAGTGAACATGCAGACGCGTACGACCAGGGTCCGCATCGAGCTTCCCAATCCGGACGGCGTGCTGCTGGCCAACATGTACGCGGATGTCGAGATCGAGGCCGGAATTCAAGGGCCGGTGGTCGCGGTGCCCAACAGCGCGATCATTGACACGGGAGACCGCCAGGTTGTCTTCGTCGACAAGAGTGAGGGTCGGTTCGAGCCGAAGGACGTCAAACTTGGCGTGCGCGGCGACGACCTTACCGAAATTCGCCGCGGTATCGCCGCCGGCGACAAGGTCGTCGTCTCCGCCAATTTCCTGCTCGATGCCGAGAGCAATCTCAATTCGGCGCTCAGCGCCATGACTGAGGAGGCCAAGCCATGATCTCACGCGTCATCTCCTGGTCCGCCCATAACCTCGTTCTGATATTTGTCGGAGCCGCGCTCGCGGTGGCGAGTGGCATCTACGCGCTGCGCTCGTTGCCGCTCGACGCCATTCCCGATCTCTCTGACGTCCAGGTTATCGTCTACACCGAGTATCCCGGACAGGCTCCGCAGGTCGTCGAAGACCAGGTTACCTACCCATTGACGACGTCGATGCTGACAGTGCCGAAGTCGAAGGTCGTGCGTGGCTTCTCCTTCTTCGGCGTGTCCTTCGTCTACGTGATCTTCGATGACGGTACCGATCCCTATTGGGCGCGCAGCCGCGTGCTGGAATATCTGAATGCGGCCTCAAGCCGCCTGCCACAGGGCGTCACACCCACGCTTGGGCCTGATGCGACGGGCGTCGGCTGGGTCTACGAATACGCGCTTGTTGCCAAGGAGCTGTCGCTTGCCGAATTGCGATCGCTGCAGGACTGGGTCGTGCGGTTTGGCGTGTCGAAGTCCGAGGGCGTGGCGGAGGTCGCGAGCGTCGGCGGCTTCGTCAAGCAGTATTCCATCGTGGTCGATCCTGCTCGCCTCAAGGCCCAGGGTGTGTCGCTGAACGATCTCGCCAACGCGGTTCGCGCCAGCAATACCGACGTCGGCGGGCGTACGATCGAGCTGTCAGAATTCGAGTTCATGGTGCGGGGACGAGGCTATCTCAAGGGCATTCCCGATATCGAGAACATTGTCTTGAAGAGCCAGAATGGCGTGCCGCTGCGTCTTGGCGACGTCGCCAGGGTGGAACTCGTCCCGGACGAACGGCGTGGTATCACCGAGCTGAACGGCGAGGGCGAAGTGGCGGGCGGCATCGTGCTGCAGCGTTTCGGCGCAAATGCATTGACCGTCATCGACAATGCCAAGAAGAGCATGGAGCAGATCAAGGGCAGTCTTCCGGCCGGCACGGACATCGTACCGGTCTACGATCGTTCGACCCTGATCGAAGCCGCCATCGAGACGCTCAAGGGCACCTTGGTCGAGGAATCCATCGTTGTGGCGCTCGTGACCATCGCTTTCCTTCTGCATGTTCGTAGCGCCTTGGTCGCTATCATCATGCTGCCCGTCGGCATCCTGATCGCCTTCATCGCCATGCGGCTGCTTGGCCTCGGCGCGAACATCATGAGCCTCGGCGGCATCGCCATCGCCATCGGCGCGATGATCGACGCGGCCATCGTCATGATCGAGAACGCCCACAAGCATCTCGAACGTGCGCCGCCCGACAAGCCGCGGGTGGAAATCCTGGTCGAGGCGGCAAGCGAAGTCGGGCCGGCGCTCTTCTTCAGCCTCCTGATCATCACAGTGTCGTTCCTGCCGATCTTCACGCTGGAATCGCAGGAAGGCCGTCTGTTCGGCCCACTCGCCTTCACCAAGACCTTTTCTATGGCTGCGGCAGCGCTGCTGTCGGTGACATTGGTGCCGGCGCTGATGGTGCTCTTCATCCGTGGGCGTATCGTGCCCGAACAGAAGAACCCGGTGAACCGCATCCTGATCTGGATCTACCGCCCAATCATCTCGGGCGTCCTCCGAGCCAAGACGCTGACCATTGTCGCGGCCTTGGCGATCTTGGCGGTTACCCTGTGGCCGGCGCAGCACATCGGCAGCGAGTTCATGCCCAATCTTGACGAGGGCACGCTAATGTACATGCCGACCACCTTGCCCGGCATCTCGGTCACCAAGGCGGGCGAGCTGATGCAGACGCAGGATCGCATCATCAAGTCTTTCCCGGAAGTTCAGACCGTCTTCGGCAAGGCGGGTCGCGCCCTGACGGCAACAGACCCCGCGCCGACGGAGATGTTCGAGACAATCATCACGCTGAAACCGAAATCGGAATGGCGGCCGGGCGTAACGATCGACAGCCTGAAGCAGGAGATGGATTCCGCGCTGCAATTCCCCGGGGTGTCCAACGCCTGGACGATGCCGATACGCGGCCGCATCGACATGTTGTCGACGGGCATTCGAACACCTGTCGGCGTCAAGGTCTACGGCACCGATCTCGGCGAAATGGAAAAGATCGCTCGCCAGATCGAGGGCGTGCTGAAGGGTATTCCGGGAACATTAAGCGCATATGCCGAACGGGTGATCGGAGGATATTATCTCGACATCGTTCCAAACCGCGTTGCGCTCGGCCGCTATGGGTTAACGGTCAACGACGTGCAAAGCGTCATCGGAATGGCGCTCGGTTCAGAGGTCGTAACGTCAACGGTGGAAGGGCGCGAGCGCTATGGCGTGGCGGTGCGCTACCCGAGAGCGCTCAGAAGCGATCCGCAGGCGATTGCCAGGGACGTTCAGATCTCTCTGCCCGGCGGCGGCACTGTTCCTCTCGGAGAGGTCGCGGATGTGAAGCTGACCCGCGGGGCAACGACGATCCGAACCGAAAATGGCCAGCTTGCAGTCTATGTCTATGTCGACATAGCGGGCCGTGATCTCGGCGGCTATGTCGCCGAAGCGCAGCAGGCAGTAGCGAAATCGCTACAGATGCCACCCGGCTATTCCGTCGCCTGGAGCGGCCAGTTCGAATATCTCGAACGCGCCGAAGCGCGACTGGCGGTCGTTGTGCCGCTGACGCTGGCGCTGATCTTCCTGCTGCTCTACCTGAACTTCAAGGCTCTGACCGAAACAATGATCGTCATGCTGTCGCTGCCGTTCGCGCTAGTAGGCGGCATCTGGCTGATGTGGTGGATGGGCTTTAATGCTTCCGTGGCGGTTGCCGTCGGCTTCATAGCTCTGGCAGGTGTGGCGGCTGAGACCGGTGTGATCATGCTGATCTACCTCGATCACGCGATGAAGGAGCAGCGCGAAGCCTGCCAAAGGGAAGAGCGTACATTCACCCGGTTGGATCTCAACAGGGCGATCATGGTCGGTGCCGTCGAGCGTGTCAGACCGAAGATGATGACGGTCGTCGCCATAATGGCGGGGCTTGTACCGATTCTTTGGCGAACGGGCACCGGCTCGGAAATCATGCAGCGCATCGCCGTACCGATGATCGGCGGCATGGTGTCGTCGACGCTGCTGACGTTGATTGTCATCCCAGCCGTCTACGGTCTGGTCAAGGGAAGGCGGCTACCATCTGCATCCTTCTCCCGTCCGTCCGCTGACGAGGACAAAGACAGACTTGAGGCGGCTGAATGAAAGGAGACGTCGGAAATGAGTGATATGATGGGTATCGGTATGGTCTGGGGGATGGGCCTTGTGGGTCTCCTCGGGGTCATCCTCGCCGCTCTCGCAGCCGCTGCGCTGATCAAATATCTTTTCTACCACTGAAGTTCTCGCGCCGTGGACAGATGGTTCACGGCGCGGGTTAGACGCCCGAACGCCTCATTCCTTTACCGGCTCGCCGAGCGTAACCCCGATCGCCGACAGGGCGGAGCGAGCCCTCAGGGTGCGAACCTTGGCATGCTCGAAAGCGGTCCCGGCACGATAGCTCGTTCTTGGACCGTCTTTCCGTCATTGCTAACTCAGCACTCTTCGGGTGGCTTGTGTCGTCGGAACTGAAGTAGCAGCAACAGGTCGTAGGTCACCTTCAACGCCGCACAGATGAGCAGCGGCCAGGAGCGATGAGATGCGGCGTAGAGAGCGCCCGCCAGTGCGGGGCTTGCAGCCGCCGCAAGGCTTCGCGGCACGGACGTGAAGCTCGCTGCTGCAGCGCGTTCGGCCTCTGTCACGACCGCCATCACATAGGATGAGCGCGTTGGTACGTCCATTTGCGAGAGTGCCGCCCGGATAAGAAGCAGGGTCAGCGCCAGCGGCAAGGTGGGCGCGAATGCAGCGAGCGCCAGGGCAATGCTGGAGGGAATATGGGTGAACACCATGGTGTTGATGAGCCCGACCCGTTTCGACAGCCATGCAGCGACGGGAAATGAGAATGCCGACAGCACGCCCGACCAGAAGAAAAATATCCCGGCTTGCGAGAGCGACAGGCTGAATTGCTCGAACAGCCATAACGCAAGGAGCGACTGAACGGCGAAACCGCCGGCAAAGGCGTCGAGACTGAAGAGCACTGCGAGTTTCAACACGATGCCCCGCGAGGGCCCAAGTGCGGACGATCCGCTGGCTTCATGACGGGCAGGATGAGGCGGTATGCGAGCGTACAGAAGCCCACCCAGGATGCCGATGATGGCGTACAGGACGAACATCAGCTTGATGGCGGTCAGTTGCACAAGTCCTATGCGGATCATCAGGTCGGGCAGGGCCGCGGCGAGCGCACCGACGGCACTGGCAAGTGCTCCGATCAAGCTGTAGCGGGCAAACATTCCCGTCCGATCGACATTGGTCGTTTCACGGACCAGCACCGCATGCTCGATCGGGACAAAGATGCTCACACTGCCGGCCGAAGGATTGATCGTCCCGGCAAACGCGACCACCAGCAGCAGCGCATAATCGCTTACCATGGACATGAGCATGCCGGTCGCAACCATCAGAGTGGCGGCCGCCAAGAGGAGACTGCGCAGATCGTGGCGCGTGCCAAGGAAGCCGATGACGATCGTCAGGAGTGCCGAGCCGAAGAGGGACGCCGTGGCGATGACGCCGACCTGCAATGGCGAGAATCCCAGGGCGAGCAGATAGACCGGCAACAGGATTGCCACGAAGCCGTCGCTGAAGTCGCGTAACGCCCGCGCCGCAAACAGATATGTGGCGGGGCGGATGCCTTGCGCCGATGTCATGAGGTTCAATCGTTCCTGATGTTCGAGGAGACTGCTTTCCCGCCCTTGATCGTTAGACCCATCCCATGACGGCGCCATAGACGAGCCCGAGGATCGAGCAGGCGGCGAGCACCGTGAGCATACCGACCTTGAAACGGAACACAGCGATCATCGCACCGAGCGTCAGCACGAAGGAGGCGATGTTCAGGGAACTCAGGACCGGTGCGTCGAAGCTGATCCCAAACCCATGGATCGGGTATGCTTGAGAAAACAGAACGTGGAGCGCGAACCACACCGCCAGGTTCAGGATCACCCCGACAATGGCAGCGGTGATGGCTGAAAGCGCTGCCGACAATGCCTTGTTGCTTCTCAGGCTTTCGATGAACGGCGCACCGAGAAAGATCCAAAGGAAGCAAGGGACGAATGTCACCCAAGTGGTCAGCAATCCGCCGAGCGTGGCGGCAAGCAAGGGATTGAGCGAACCGGGTGCGCGATAGGCGCCCATGAAGCCAACGAACTGGGTGACCATGATCAACGGTCCCGGCGTCGTTTCCGCCATGCCGAGGCCATCGAGCATTTCTCCGGGTTTCAGCCAACCGTAGTGGTCGACGGCCTGCTGCGCTATGTAGGAGAGGACCGCATAGGCGCCGCCGAACGACACGACGGCAGTCTTCGAGAAAAAGAAGCCGATGTCCGTGAAGATGTTTCCGGATCCGAACACTGCCCATAAAATCAGTGTAGGGGCGAGCCATAGCAACAGGCAGACCCCGGCGACCTTGAGAGACCATCCTATCGAGGGCCGTGCGTGCGCAGGCGTTTCCTCGCCAAGGGCGGTGTCAGCATCGGCGACCTGTTTCCCGCCGACCTTGGCGTGGCTTCCGCCTGGCGCGAATGCCGCCCATCCGGCTCGATTGCCGAGGTAGCCGATGATGGCGGCGGCAAAAACGACCAGCGGGAATGGGATGTGGAAGAATGCCAGCGCCACGAAGGCTGCCGCAGCCAGTCCTCTCAGGACGCTGTTCTTCAGGGCGCGCCTGCCGATCCGGAGCACGGCTTCGGCGACGATCGCCAGCACGGCTGCCTTCAGCCCGAAGAACAGGGCCTGAACCGCTCCAACGTTGCCGAAAATGGCGTAGATCCAGCTCAGCGCCATGATGGCTATAAGACCGGGAATTACGAACAGAATGCCTGCGACCAAGCCGCCCTTTGTCTTGTGCAGAAGCCAGCCGATATAGATGGCGAGCTGCTGCGCCTCTGGCCCCGGCAGAAGGTGGCAATAGTTCAACGCCTGAAGAAAGCGGTTCTCGCCGATCCAGCGCTTCTCCTCGACGATGATGCGGTGCATGACCGCGATCTGACCGGCGGGACCTCCAAAGCTTAGGGCTGCCACGCGCGCCCAGACCCGGACGGCGTCGCCAAATGAAATACCGTGAGGCGGCTCGCCAGCGTGCGGGGGCGGGGTGGCTTGGAGGCTTTCAATCTTGCTCATGGCGGGTGCCCCCTTGTGTCAGCCGCGCCTTGCGCGGAAATACTGGTAAAGGTTGTCGAAGACCGGTCCGCCATGGAGGATGCGTTGTTCGTCCTGCGGGTTGGCGGCGCAGATGCCGGCGATCAGGCTGGCGATGCCGGGCGTCTCTTCGTGCCCGAATTTTGCATCCTTCAGATCGATGTCGTGGACGATCTCGGCGATCGCCTGCAGCGCGGGATCGGCGATGCCTGCCATGGCGAGAAGGACCTCAAGGCTGCAGCGATCGCCTTCGTGGGTGATCTCGCCCTCGAACATGTCGAAGCGAATTTCACCCGGATTGGGGACGTATCCCTTGCCGGGTGCAAAGCGGATCGTGGCATCCGGATCGATGAAGCGACGGATGAGCCAACTGCAGGCGATCCGGTCGACATGCACGCCCTTGCGCGTGACCCAGATGCGCCCCTTCAGATCGGCTGGTGCAAGCGATGGCGTTTTGGGTTGCTCTTCGACCATGTCCTTGTCCTTTGCGAGCGCTTGCTCGAGTTCCGCAATCAAGCTCTCCGCCGAAAGGCGGCCCGTCGCTCCGAAGAAATCGATCGCTGCGATCTCGGCGAGGCGCTTGCGCAGACGATTGGTCTGCGAGCGGATCTCCGCGGTTTCGTCAGTGGCTGTGTCAGCAGCCTCCCTTCGTGCAGAAAGCGCCCGCGTCTCGGCGGCGATCGCCTCGTAGTCCTCGTCGCGGGCCGCATCGAACAATGCGTGCGTCTGGGAATCTGATAGACCGTCGATCAGACGCGCCTCACACACCATGGCCTCACCGCCGCCTTCGACGATCTCCTTCAGCAACCATTCGAAATCCTCCTGTGTCTCGACGTTCGCCGGCAGTGCGTAGACCGTGCTCTTGACGGCGACGGCGCCGATACGCTGCAGGCGTCGCCAGACCTTCACCCGGAAGTAGGCCGGCTTGCTCGGCAGTTGATAAATCAAAAGCAGCCAGCGGCGCTCGGCGGGTACTGCATCAGTTTTCATATGCAAACCGTATCATCAAAACTTAAAAATGCAACACTTGTATCATTTTCGATTCAGGCGTAGCGTCAGGGCAATCCTGCTCACCTCAGCGAGGGCGCCATGCACCGGATCATGCCACTCCCTTTCAAACCGCCGCGGCTCGATGGTCTTTCCGAGCGACTGCTTGCGAGCCACTACGAGAACAACTACGGAGGCGCTGTCCGCCGCCTGAATGCGATCGAACGACGGCTCGACGAGCTCGATTGGGGCGCCGCGCCCGTCTTCGACATCAATGGCCTGAAGCGGGAGGAGCTTGTCGCGGCGAACTCCGCCATTCTCCATGAGATCTACTTCGACGGTCTCGGCGGATCGGGGGATGCTGGCGGAGATCTGGCCACGGCGCTGGAGCGCGATTTCGGCAGCGTCGCCGGGTGGCGCTCGAAATTCTCGGCTTGCGCGAAGGCGCAGGCGGGCGGGTCAGGCTGGACCTTGCTGGTCTGGTCGGAACGCCATCGTCGTTTGATGATCCAATGGGGTCAGGATCACACAAATTGCCTGGCCGGAAGCATTCCTATCCTGGCTCTCGACATGTACGAGCACGCCTACCATCTCGATTTCGGGGCCAAGGCGGGCGCCTATGTCGACGCCTTCATGCGGAACATCCACTGGGAGCGCGTCGCCGGCCGCTTCCGGCGGACGACCGAACGGCTGGCCGATGTCATCCCGGCGGAGACGACGGTGCGCGGCCAGGATGTCGCCCCGGAGGATCTGCTCTCGCGCTTTCAAGGGCGGGAAGACATCGTCGTGCTTGATGTCTGTCTCGCCGAGGATCTGCCGAAGCGAAACGATATGTTGCCGGGCGCGATTGTCCTGCCTCCGGAGACGATCACCGACTGGGCTGACGAACTGCCCAAGGACAAGCCGATCGTCGTCTACTGCGTCTATGGTTTCCAGGTCAGCGGCGATGCAGTTGCCGAGCTGCGCCGCCGAGGCCTGGACGCGCAGGGGCTCTCCGGCGGAATTGCCGCCTGGCATGCGATCGGCGGTCCGACGGTTCCATTCGCAACTGCTGAAAACCATTAAAGGAGGACAAGTCCATGAAATGGGTTACTCGCGAACGCCCGGTCATCGACCGCATCGCTTGCCCCTGGTTGATCGCGCGGTTCATCGATAAGGAATCTGAGTTCCTGTTCGTGCCGCCCGACCAGGTGATCAGGGTGGCGCAGGAGACCGGAGCCATTCCGTACGACGTGCCTGACGTCGAATACACCCATGCGGGTGAGGGATGCAGCTTCGATGCCTTCGTCGCGAAACACGGTCTCGGCAGCGATCCGGCAATCGCGACGATCGCCGCAATTGTTCGTGGGGCCGATACTGATCGACACGACCTCACGCCGCAATCGGCAGGACTGCTCGCGATCTCCATGGGGCTGCGGGACCTGACGCCAGACGATCACGAGGTGCTGAGGCATGGCTTCGTGATCTATGACGCGCTCTATGCCTGGGCCTCGCGGCGCAAGGCCGAGACGCATAGCTGGCCGCCTGTTGCAAAGCCGACCGCGGCTTGATCTCGACCCAAATTGGGGCGGTCACGAAGGAGCAAGACGATCCGAACAGGACCAGCCATCGGCGCAATCCTGCTGTCGATCTTTATTACGTCGGCGCATGCCGACCCAGACTGACGGTGGTTGGCAAGGCGCTCGGTTGAACATGCCGTGTGGAAAATCGAGAATGAGCATCAAATGATCCGCTACGAGCTTCGCCGTTTGTGGTTCAGAGAAGGCTCAGGGGTGCGACGTGTTGAGATAGCGATTGCGTGCAGCTCCTGCTCCTTGCTTAGGTGATCAAGCATCCGGTCGATTCCCTCCTCCAGGCTGATGCGTGGTGCGAGTCCGTAGGAGCGCTGCAGATCGGTATTGCCGCAGCGATAGAAGACGCCTTCAGGGCGATCGCAGAGGCCGTTCACGACAGGATTCCAGCCGATCTGCCGGGCAATGGTTCCCGCCAATTCCATAAAGGAAGTAGCCCTGCCGGTTGAAAGATTGAGGCTGGCGCCATCCGGCAATAGCTCTTTGGTTCGCCAAATGAAATCGATACAATCATCAACATGGATGAAGTCCCGGCATTGCCGGCCGGAACCCCAGACGGAGACTTCCGCAGCGCCTCTTTCTTCAAGCAGACGACGACAGATCGCCGGGAACGGATAGGCAAGATCCTGATCCTCGCCATAGCCACTGAACGGCCGATAGGCGACCGCCCGATTGCCGTAACGCTCGACATAGAGCTTCATCAAATATTCGCCGGTCAGTTTCGCCCAGCCGTAGCTAAGATCGGGCACGCCGATGGCTGCCTCGAAAGAAATCATATCTTCCGAAAGCAGCCGATGGTTGGCGACGGTTTGCAGCGACACAGGATAAGCTGCGCTGGAGCTGAAGAACACGACACAGCCGGGTTTGGCGCGTGCTGCCCATTTCCACAATTCCGCGTCCACCGCCAGATCCTCGGCGACGTCGAGCGTACGCGCCTCCAGCGTCACGCGGCCTCCGACCAATGCGGCGAGATGGAAAACATAGTCGAAATGCTCCTGGCGACGGGCAAAAAAGGCTCGGCAGTCTTCCTCGAAAAACGTAAAGCCCGATCGGGGAAAGCGCTGCCAGAGATCGGGGTGCCGGGCCCCGGTTCCTTGCACCAGTTGATCGACACAGACGACGTCCAACCCCTCGGCCACAAGCCGCTTGATCAGATGTCGCCCGACAAAACCACAGCCTCCCGTTACCAATGCCCGCGCCATGTGACTGCCCCCATCAATGAGCGAAGAATCCGCTCCTGCCTATATAGATATCGACCATGCGCCGGCCCCATTCCGCCTTGCTGGGTGCAATCCGCTGACCAAGCGCGAGCGCGCCCTCGCAAAGTTTGCGCATCAATCCGTCGTCATCCGTGCTCGCCAGCCGCTCCGCCAGCGAACCGGCATCGCCGCTTCTAAAGACCAATCCCGCGCCGTTCCGCTCGATCTCGGCAGCAATCAACGCGTTGCTGCTGACGATGACGGGAATGCCGGACATCAGCGCTTCGGCGGCCACCAGCCCGTAGGGTTCGGGCATGCGGGAGGGCATGACAAAGACGCGGGCCTCTCCCGCCAGCGCTGTCACCTCTTCGTCGGCCAGCCAGCCCGGCACCCAACAATGCGGCAAGGCCCTCTGCATTTCGTCGAGCAGCGGTCCGCGGCCGATCAGCGTCGCCGTTCGCCCGGTCTTGTTTAACGCGTCGGCGAGAGTGCGGACGCCCTTTTCCCAGCACATGCGCCCCAAGAAGACCGTGCGGTGATTGCGCCAAGCCTCCACGGGCACCGGCGTTAATGGCTCGGTCGGTGTGCGCAGGGTCAGAAAATGTTGCAGCGGGCCTGAATGCAGGTAGGCCTCCATGCTCTCATGTGCCAGCACGATGCCGACGCGGCTCCAGAACTCCTCGCCGACGCCACGTTGGGTCAGAGTGCGGCGGAAGCGCCAGAGCTTGTGGAGATAGTTTCGCTTGTCGCAATTGGTCGTCAGACACGCAGCCGACAGCGGACGGACATCGCAGACCGTTCCACTCTGGAAGTTGATCAACCCGCCGTTCGGACAGGTAAGAAAGAAATCATGGGCCGTGATGATGACCTTGGCCTTGTGTTTGGCGAGTGCATAGAAAATCGACGGCGACAGAATCTGCGACCAGCCGTGCACATGCACCACGGTCTCCTCGTCCGTTTCCTTCAACAGACCGTCCAGCGCCTCGTAGGCACGCTTGTTATAATTCTTCTCGAAGATATCGGCGAAGGTGGGACCATCACGAAGAGGCCGTTCGCCAAGCGCAATCGTGCGGACGTCCGTAAAGCGCGGCTTAAGTCCCTGGCCGTCATCGCCGACCAGGATGGTGCAGTTCATTCCCGCCTGTCTGCTCGCATCAATGCATTGCAACGCTACTTTTGTCGCACCGCCACGAATGACCGAGACATCGTTGACAAGAATAAGCCGCATCGAACCGGTAGCCCGCCACCATTGGTTTGTAGGACCGGACGAAAGGGATTCGCCTTTTACATCATGCCCCCTAGCCGATATTCAGAGGCCTGTTCGGGGGAGAATTCAATTCATTCTTTCGCATTAAAGCGACTGGTTGCATGGAATGCATGCAAAGGTTGTGGTGCATCGTGTTTCGCGCTCCGACGCGGTGAGCTGACGATCAATCAGGCGGGAAAAGTCGATGCCCGTGAGCAGGGGTCAAAAGCCTTTGCTGCTTTGCACAGCTTCGCCATACGGTTTCGCGGTGTATTGCGGAGCGGAGCTTCGATGAAACTCGACGGGCGGTGGATCGATGATGCCATTAATTCCGGGCTCGTTCCGCCCGCTTTCTTCGTCGTGATATCGGCGCCGTCTGTCACGCCATCGGCCTGCCTTGGAGCTTGATCTGCGGCGAGACGCTGATGCTGTCGTTGATCCTGCTGATATTCATAGAGCTTTCCTCTTTCAGCGAACCCGAAGCGGCACGTTTTGCCGGGACGACACGGTGCGATAAGCGAACATGCCCACGAGCATCGCTGCGGCGAAGAGAACCGCCTCCCAGCGACCTGTGACAAGGGATGCAATTGCAGGACCAGGGCATAACCCCACCAATCCCCATCCGAGGCCGAACAGCACCGCACCGGAGACGAGCGATCTGTCGATCCTGCGGCTCGTCAGCACATTAAATTGAGTGTCGAATGTCGGTCGCGTGCGGTGGCGCTTGATTGCGTAAGCGATAGACGACGGGACGAGGGCGCCGCCCATGACGAAGGCAAGCGACGGATCCCAGGCGCCTGCAACATCGAGGAAAGCCAGAACGCGCGCCGGGTTGACCATGTCGGAGACGACAAGCCCAACGCCGAACAGGATGCCGCAGACGATCGAAACAAGGATACGGCCGGTCATGACAGGCCCCCGATCACATGACGCGTTACATAGACTGTGGCCGCTGCAACGGCCATGAATGTCATTGTTGCAACAATCGATCGTGGTGACAGCCGGGCCAGACCGCAGACACCGTGACCACTGGTGCAGCCGGAGCCAAGCCGCGTGCCAAAACCCACGAGCAGGCCGGCAATAATCAGAAGGACCGGCGAGGCTGTGATCGTCAGGTCGACATGCCGGATGTAGGCGAACGCGATCGCGGCTCCTGCGAGTATCCCGCAGAGAAAGCCGATGCCTGGCAGGCTGATGCCGACGCCCGTCCATCCGAAAGCTGAGGCGGTCAAGCCGGATATGCCGGCGATGCGGCCGTTCAGCAGCAGAAAGAGAGCAGCCGAGAGACCGATGAGAAGACCACCGGAAAGCGGCCAGATAAAATTGAGTTCAGACATGGCGGCTACAAGGCGTTGACTGGAATTTTCAGGTAATGGACGCCGTTGTCCTCGACCGGCGGCAGCTTGCCGCCGCGCATGTTGATCTGCACGGAGGGCAGGATGAGCTTCGGCATTGCCAGCGTCGCGTCGCGAATGATTTCAAAAGCCTGAGAGAGATGTGGATCAAGGATGGGGTCGGCCATGGTTTCCTCCTATCATGGTCTTTAAAATACATATTTACACTAATTGTGCAATTATGTATTTTCGATGGTCTTGAAACTAAGCCTGCGTTACAACCAAGTTGAGCTATTCGACGGAAAGGGCGGGAAATGGATGCAACGAATTCGAACCTGGGCGGAGTGCCGGCGGGGCTGCGTCTGAACGATAAAGCTCCGGGCTTTACCGCACGCTCGACAGCTGGCGAAGTTTCCCTGTCGAGCTATCGGGGGCGCTGGATTCTGTTCTTTTCCCATCCGGCAGACTTCACCTCGGTCTGCACCAGTGAGCTCATCGCCTTCACGCGGGCTCGGGATAAGTTTGCCAAGCTGAATTGCGATCTGTTGGGGCTGTCGGTCGACAGCCTCTACTCTCATCTCGCGTGGTTGCGGGACATCGAGCGTAGCTTCGGCATCAAGGTGATGTTCCCACTGATTGAAGATTCGGCGATGGTGATAGCCAAGGCATACGGCATGCTGGACGCGTCTTCCGAAAATAGCGGCACCGTCCGCGCGACTTACGCAATTGATCCGGAAGGCATCATCCGCGCTATCGTCTGGTATCCGATGAATGTCGGCCGTTCAGTCGAGGAACTGCTGCGTTTGGTGGAGGCGCTGCAGACGTCGGAACGGGAATGTGCCTTGACGCCGGAGGGATGGCGCCCCGGTGACGCGCTGATCGAACCGGCGGCAATCTCGCTGGATGAGACCGAGCAGCTGGTCGAGGGCCAATCCTGGTATTATCGGGAGCGCCGCGCGTGACCGACACATCCCTTTCCCTTGAAGCGATGCAGGACAAGGCCGTGGAAGCTGCCGACTTCATGCGCCTCTTCGGCACGCCGAGCCGCTTGATACTGCTTTGCCATATTGCGCAAAAGGAGCGCTCTGTCGGCGAGATCCAGGATGATCTGGGGCTGAAGCAACCGGGGCTATCGCAGCAACTGGGCGAGCTGCGTCAGGCGGGCGTTGTCCAAACCCGCCGCGAATCCCGACAGATCTACTATTCGATCGCCGACGATCGCGTCGCTGTCGTCATGCAGATGCTGATGCAGATGTTTTGCGGTGCCGTTCCGGCTGTCGCAGCACAAGCAATTGCCGCCAGGCCGGCATTCGCGCCGTCAAGCCGTAACGCCGGCGCGGGCTTTCCGGGCGAGATGGCGCATTGGGCACGACTGGAAAAGATCGATTGACGGTCATTCAGGATGCGATCTCCATAGGGGCCCGTATCCCGGAATGAACCAGCGAACGAGCGCCCCCGGCCATGACTTCCCACCTAAGCTTCATGCAGGACATGTGCGGCCCTCACGGCTGCCGATGCCCGGTTCTCCACGCCGAGCTTCACGTAGATCTGTTCCAGATGCTTGTTCACCGTGCGAGCGGAAAGACCGAGGATTTCGCCGATGTCGCGGTTCGACTTGCCCTTCGCGAGCCATAGCAGCACTTCGGATTCGCGCTGCGTCAGCGAGAAATGCTGGCGCAGGATTTCGTCGTCGGCGCGTTGGTTGGTGGCCGTCAGGCGAAACAGATATTCGTCAGGCCCGATGGTACCGAGGAAGGCGAATTGCAGGGCGGCCTGACCGCCATTGCTGATGGAGACGATGTTGTCGCGCGCCGGGCCGAGCCGCTCGCGTTCCAGCATGAAGGCCGCGATGTGCTTCGAGGCAAGGTCCAGGCCGTCGTCGCTGCCGGTGGCAGCGTTGATGAGGCGCGTTGCTTGCGGCGTCGACCAATGGATGGCGCCATTGCCCTTGACCGCGAGAAGATGGCGGCCGGCCGCATCGAGCGCCACTCGCGCGCTCTGGGCGGAGCGGGCATTGCGCAGGTGAACGCGAATGCGGGCGCGCAGTTCGTCGACATTGATCGGCTTGGTGAGGTAGTCGACGCCGCCGGATTCCAGCGCATGCACCACATGCTCGGTTTCTGTCAGCCCGGTCATGAAGACGACGGGAATCTGGGCGATGCCCGCATTGGCTTTTAACCGGCGGCAGGTTTCGAAACCATCCATCGACGGCATGACGGCATCGAGCAGGATGAGATCGGGCGTGATGCGCTCGACGATGTTCAATGCCGCCGCTCCGGAAGTGGCGATCAGCACGGAGAAGCCGGATTGCTCGAGCGCATCAGTCAGGAAGCCGAGTGCCTCGGGCGAATCGTCCACCAGCAAGACTATGTCGCGAGGGAGGGTGGGCTCAGCCAATCTGATCTGCCTTTTCGGTGTCGAAGGTGCGCAGCGCATTCATAAAGCCATCGAGATCGAAGGTCTGGACATGGGTACGCAAAGCGTCGGTGAAGGGTTTGTTCTGGTCAAGCTTGGCGAGATCCGCAAGCTTGGCCTCGATGCCTCTGATGTAACCGATTTCGCCGAGCCGCATCAGTTCGTGGACATGCTCTATGCCCGGGCTCTTCAATGGTGGCGGCGGCTTCGGCGCAACGATGACGGAGGCGTCGGCATAGATCCATTTCATCCCGAGATGCAGCGCAAGCTTATCGCGAAGCTGGCGGATATCGACCGGCTTGGTGATGGCATCGTTATGGCTGTCGTCGCTGTCGGTCGCGGCGGCAGCATCGCCGATATTGGCCGACAGCATCAGGATCGGCGCCTTCTGGCCGCTTTCTCTCAGCCGCGAGACAAGCTGCCAGCCGTTCATGCCGGGCATGGAGATATCGACCAGGAAGAGATCCGGCTTGATGCCTTCGATCAGCGTCAGGCAGTCGGGGCCGCCGGCGGCGGTCAGCACGATGAAATCGAGTGGTGACAGAACCTCGCGCATCAGCTCGCGATGATCCTCATTGTCGTCGACGACGACGACGGTGCGACGAGGACCTTCATAACCGACAACCCGCTGCTCTTGAGGCGGCGGCTTCATCGGGCGAAGCACTGCCGACAGCATCAGGCGCACCCTGAAGGTCGAGCCCTTGTCCTTCTCACTCGCGACGGAGATCTCGCCGCCGAGCGTGTTCGTGAGGAGCCGCGTGATGGTCAGGCCGAGGCCGAGGCCGGGCATGGGTCTTACACTATCGGCCTCGCCGCGCTGGAAGGGCTCGTAGATGCGGGTAAGATCCTTCTCGGCAATGCCCCGGCCCGTGTCCGAAACGGTGAAGGTAGCGACCTGATTACGATAGCCGATCTCGAAACGAACACTGCCGGCATCGGTGAATTTGATGGCATTGGAAAGCAGGTTGACGAGGATCTGCCGCAGCCGTTTCTCGTCGGTGCGGACATAGTCGGGCAAGGCGGCGGCGCGTTCGTGGATGAAGGCCAGCCCCTTCGCCTGCGCCTGCGGATGGAACATGTCGACGATCTGATCAAGGAAGTCGTGAATGTTGATCTCGTTGGAGTAGACCTGCAGGCGGCCGGCTTCGATCTTCGAAATATCCAGCAATCCGTCAATCAGACCGGAAAGATGCTCGGCGCTGCGCCGGATGACCTTCAGGGAAGATTGTCGGGGAGCCGGAATGGTCTCGTCACGCTCCAGGATCTGGGCATAGCCGAGCACAGCATTGAGCGGCGTGCGCAGTTCATGGCTCAAGCCCACGACATAACGGCTCTTAGCGCGGTTTGCGGCTTCGGCCACTTCCTTGGCGCTCTGCAGGGCGGCGTCCGTCTTCTTGTGGGCGGCAATTTCCTTCAGCAGCAACGTGTTCTGGCGCGAGGATTCTTCCTCGGCGACAACGCGGCTGTCATGGGCAAGTACGTAGAACCAGCAGGCCACGCCGGCGATGACGGCAAAGACGAAGAAGACGATCAGGATGGTGCGGTTGACCACGGAAGCAGTCTCGGGCGAGCCGGCGCCGACCTGATGGGCGATCATCGCCAGGATCGCACCCATGGCGGTCACTGCCAGGGCAACGGCAATGCCGTAGCGGCCGAGGCGCGTGGCGAGCCTCGCGACGATGCTTTCCGGCAGCAGCGTCTTTGCGACGGTAGCGATTTGCGTATTGAGCCGCGCTTTCGGCTTGCACATGTCGTGGCAGCGGCTGTCGAGCGAGCAGCAGAGCGAGCAGATCGGCGCGGCATAGGCCGGGCACCAGGCCATGTCCTCCGGCTCGAACGGATGCTCGCAGATCGAGCAGGTGATGGTGCTGAGGTTCTTCCAGCTCTGCCGCGGCTTGCGGGCAAGATAGTATTTGCCTTTGGTTGCCAAGGCGATGGCGGGCGAAGCGATGAGTGCAACGATCAGGGTGATATAGGGCGCAAGCGATGCCGCGATCGAGCCGAAAGCGCCGAAATGCGCGATGAGGGCGATGCTCGCCGAAAGCGTCATGGCGCCGAGGCCGACCGGGTTGATATCGTAGAGATGCGCGCGCTTGAACTCGATGCCGGGCGGTGCCAGCCCCAGCGGTTTGTTGATGAAGAGGTCGGTGGAGATGGTGCAGAGCCAGGCCATGGCGATGATCGAGAAGATGCCAAGCGTCTCCTCCAGCAGCCGGTAGATGCCGAGCTCCATCAGCAGCAGCGCGATGGCGACGTTGAAGACGAGCCAGATGACGCGGCCGGGATGGCTGTGCGTCAGCCGCGAAAAGAAGTTCGACCATGCTAGCGAGCCGGCATAGGCGTTCATGACGTTGATCTTCAGCTGCGAGATCATCACGAAGGCCGCCATCAAGAGCAGCGCTGCATTGTGCCAGGGGATCATGTAGCCGAAGGCCGTGAGATACATCTGTGCGGGATCGGCGGCGCGATCGACCGGCACGCCGGAGGTTAGCGTCAGAACGACGAGGAAGGAGCCGGCCAGCAGCTTCGGCGCGCCGATGATGACCCATCCCGGCCCGGCAAGGAAGACGGCCAGGCGATGGCGCCATTTGCTGTGGCCTTCCGGCGGCAGGAAGCGCAGGAAGTCGGCCTGTTCGCCGATCTGGGACATCAGTGCGAGGATGACGGCGGAAGCGGCACCGAATTCCACCAGATCGAAAGGTGCGGCGCCGCCCGGCGCGCCGGCTGCGTGATGAATGCCGGCAAAGGCGCGCCAGAGATCGAACTTCCCCCAGTCGGCAAAGGCGATGAAGACGAACGGAAGGACGTTGAGAACGATCCAGAATGGCTGCGTCAGTAGCTGAAACCGGCTGATGAGGCGGACGCCGTGGGTGACAAGCGGGATGACCATGACGGCGCTGAGGATATAGCCGATCCAGACGGGTATGCCGAGTGTCAGTTCCAGGGCGCCGGACATGATCGACGCCTCGATCGCAAACAGCATGAAGGTAAAGCTGGCATAGATCAGCGAAGTGATGGTCGAGCCGATGTAGCCGAAGCTCGCGCCGCGCGTCAGAAGGTCGATGTCGACGCCGTGGCGGATGGCATAGCGGCTGATCGGCAGGCCGATTGCCAGCATGACGAGGCTGGCGACGATGATGGCGTAGAAGGCGTTGGTCGTGCCATAGGAGAGCGTGATCGCGCCACCGATCGCCTCCAGCGCCAGGAAGGAAATTGCGCCGATCGCGGTTTGCGAGATGCGTTGCGAGGAGAATTGGCGTGCGCTCTTGGCGGTGAAACGCAGGGCGTAGTCTTCCAGCGTCTGGTTCGCGACCCAGCGGTTATACTCGCGTCTTACCGGAATGATGCGTTGCCGCGCAGCCATGCTTACCCTTCAACCGTCCTGCCACAATAATTCCGGCAGTCCAGCGATGTCGTAACATGGATCGATACGGCGCTTAAGGGCATGAAGGTGCCCAATGCTGCACATTTCGCCCCGGCGCCTACGTCATATTACGTATGTGGTTTCCCCAAGGGCTGCCGGATAGTCGCGGAAGGCAACGGTTAATCTTCGTTTACCGGCCGTTGCGGCAGATAAAAAGAGGGGAACTACGGATGAAATTCAAGACTCTCGTCTCCGGCGCGCTGCTTGGCGCCATCATGTCCACGACCGCATTCCACGGCGCTTTCGCAGCCGATGACACCATCAAGGTCGGTGTTCTGCATTCGCTTTCCGGCACCATGGCGATCTCGGAAACGACGCTGAAGGACGCTATGCTGATGCTCATCGACGAGCAGAACAAGAAGGGCGGCGTTCTCGGCAAGAAGCTTGAGCCTGTCGTCGTCGACCCGGCTTCCAACTGGCCGCTCTTTGCCGAAAAGGCCCGCGAACTGATCCAGAAGGACAAGGTCTCCGCCGTGTTCGGCTGCTGGACTTCTGTTTCGCGCAAGTCCGTGCTGCCCGTTTTCAAGGAGCTGGATTCGATCCTGTTTTATCCCGTCCAGTTCGAAGGCGAAGAGTCCGAGCGCAATGTCTTCTATACGGGCGCAGCCCCGAACCAGCAGGCAATCCCCGCCGTCGACTATCTGATGAAGAACGAAGGCGTGCAGCGCTGGGTGCTCGAAGGCACCGACTATGTCTATCCGCGCACCACCAACAAGATCCTCGAAGCCTATCTGAAGTCGAAGGGCGTCAAGGACGAAGACATCATCATCAACTACACGCCATTCGGCTTTTCCGACTGGCAGACGGAAGTCTCGAAGATCAAGGCTTTCGGCGCAGCCGGGAAGAAGGCAGCCGTCGTCTCGACCATCAACGGCGACGCTAACGTTCCCTTCTACAAGGAACTCGGCAACCAGGGCGTCAAGGCCGAGGATATCCCGGTCGTCGCCTTCTCGGTCGGCGAAGAGGAACTGGCCGGCGTCGACACCAAGCCGCTTGTGGGACATCTGGCCGCCTGGAACTACTTCCAGTCCGTCGACACACCTGCCAATGCCGCCTTCATCAAGGAGTGGCACGCCTATACCAAGAATGACAAGCGCGTGACCAATGACCCAATGGAAGCCGCCTATATCGGTTTCAACATGTGGGTGAAGGCCGTAGAGAAGGCCGGTACAACCGATCCGGACAAGGTCATCGACGCGCTCGTCGGTGTTTCCGTACCGAACCTTACCGGCGGCACCGCTACCATGATGCCGAACCACTACATCACCAAGCCCGTTCTGATCGGCGAAGTGCAGGAAAACGGCCAGTTTGACGTCGTTTCGCAGACCCCTGCGGTGGTCGGCAAGGAATGGTCCAACTACCTGCCTGACAGCAAGGATCTGATCTCGGATTGGCGCATGCCGATGAACTGCGGCAACTTCAATGTTACCACCGGCAAGTGCGGCGGCAAAGGCTCCTGAATTTCGGCGGACCTGACACAAGACCGCCGCGGGCAGGCTTTTCTGCCCGCGGCAG
Organism: Martinezella miluonensis; assembly: GCF_900094545.1. Taxonomy (GTDB): domain Bacteria; phylum Pseudomonadota; class Alphaproteobacteria; order Rhizobiales; family Rhizobiaceae; genus Rhizobium; species Rhizobium miluonense. The sequence goes on along the minus strand of NZ_FMAH01000002.1, from coordinate 99,328 downwards.
CCTGAGGGGACAATAATGTTCGACAAATTCGTTTACCGCATGGCCTTGGCGCTGGTTGCCTGCTTCTGCCTGGCTTTGGCGCTGACGGCCACGAGCCTGCGCGCCCAGGAGGATGCCCACGGCCTAATCAATTCGCTCGGCCAGGCCAATTTCCAGAAGGCCGGCGAGATCGTGCAAAACCTTGCGAAGACGGGCGACCCGAAGGTCGTTCCGGCATTGCAGGCTTTTTCCGACGGCGATCTCTATGTGAGAAAATCTGACAGCCAGGTATTCATCGCCAAGTCCTCTGGCGACATGATGGCCTTGGTGGACCCGGTGACCGGTCAGGCTGCCGGACAGGAAACCAAGGACAGTCTCGGCAAGATCAAGATCAACAATAATCTGCGCCGTGCGGTTCGCGCGGCTCTTGGCGGGTTGACGCTGATGAGCCCGGATCGCGCCACGCGCCTGGAGGCGGCGCAATCCATTCTGAAGGCGCCGAGCGCGGATTCGCTGGAGGCGGTCGAGACCGCGCTGCAGAGCGAGAAGGATGCAGAAATTCGTGGCGTGCTCGAACGGGCAAGGGCTGTTGCAATACTTGGCTCCGACCGCCCGGTGGAAGACAAGAAGGCTGCGATCGAGACGATCAAGGTCGAAGGTGGCCGCGACGCCATCGGTATCCTCTCCTCGGTTTCCGTCGACGATAGTCTCAAGCCGGATGTTGCAGCCGCCATTGCCGGCATTCAGGAACAATTGAAGTTCTGGGATGCGGTGCAGAATGTCTGGTACGGCCTGTCGCTCGGCTCCGTGCTGCTTCTGGCCGCCATCGGGCTTGCCATTACCTTCGGGGTCATGGGCATCATCAACATGGCGCATGGCGAGATGGTGATGCTCGGCGCCTATTCCACTTTCATGGTCCAGAGCGTCATCCGCAGCTCCTATCCGGAGCTTTTCGACTGGTCGCTGGCGATCGCATTGCCGGTCGCCTTCCTCGTAACCGGTGCGGTCGGCCTCGTCATCGAGCGCGGCGTCATCCGTTTTCTCTATGGCCGGCCGCTGGAGACGCTGCTTGCCACCTGGGGCATTTCGCTGATCCTGCAGCAGGCGGTGCGATCGATCTTCGGGCCGACGAACCAGGAAGTCGGCAATCCCTCGTGGATGTCCGGTTCCTTCGATCTCGGCTACCTCTCGATCACCTGGAACCGTCTCTGGATCATCGTTTTCGCGCTCGGCGTGTTCGTGGCGCTGCTGCTTCTCCTGAAGCGCTCGGCCTTCGGCCTCCAGATGCGGGCGGTGACGCAGAACAGGCGCATGGCCTCCTCGATGGGCATCCGCACGCCCTGGGTCGATGCCTTCACTTTCGCTCTTGGGTCGGGCATTGCCGGCATGGCGGGTGTCGCGCTCTCGCAGATCGACAACGTCTCGCCGAACCTCGGCCAGAGCTACATCATCGACAGTTTCATGGTCGTGGTGTTCGGCGGCGTCGGCAATCTGTGGGGGACGCTGGTCGGCGCCTTCTCGCTCGGTATCCTCAACAAGTTCCTCGAACCCTATGCAGGAGCGGTGCTCGGCAAGATCCTGGTGCTCGTTCTCATCATCCTCTTCATTCAGAAGCGTCCGCGCGGTCTCTTCGCGCTCAAGGGAAGGGCTGTGGAAGCATGATCGCCGCCTTCATCCTGCGCTCGCTCGACCGCCGCATCAGCATTGCCATTGCGATCCTGCTCGCCGTCGCTGTACTCGTGCCACTGTCGAACCTGGCCCTGCCCGAAACCAGTGCGCTGCATGTGCCGACCTATCTGATGTCGCTGTTCGGCAAGTATCTGACCTACGCGCTGCTCGCCTTGGCGCTTGATCTCGTCTGGGGCTATTGCGGCATTCTCTCGCTCGGCCATGGCGCCTTCTTCGCGCTCGGTGGCTATGCGATGGGCATGTATCTGATGCGGCAGATCGGTTCGCGCGGCACCTACGGCAATCCGCTCCTGCCTGATTTCATGGTGTTCCTGAACTGGAAGGAACTGCCTTGGTTCTGGTATGGCTTCGATAACTTCTGGTTCGCCACGCTCATGGTGCTCGTCGCACCCGGTTTGCTTGCCTTCATCTTCGGCTGGTTCGCCTTCCGCTCACGCGTCAATGGCGTCTATCTATCGATCATCACGCAGGCGATGACCTATGCGCTGCTACTTGCCTTCTTCCGCAACGACATGGGCTTCGGCGGCAATAACGGCCTGACTGATTTCAAAGACATCCTCGGCTTCAACATCCAGGCCGATGGCACGCGTGCGGTGCTCTTCTCCATGACAGCATTGTTCCTGGCGCTCGCCCTCATGCTGTCCTCGGCTATCGTGCGGTCGAAATTCGGCAAGGTGCTGGTCGGCGTGCGCGATGCGGAAAGCCGTACGCGCTTCCTCGGTTATCGCGTCGAGCATGTGAAGCTCTTCGTCTTCGTGGTGTCGGCCATGATGGCGGGCATTGCCGGCGCGCTCTACGTGCCGCAGATTGGCATCATCAACCCCGGCGAGTTCGCTCCGGCCAACTCCATCGAGGTGGTCATCTGGACGGCAGTCGGCGGTCGGGCAACGTTGATCGGCCCAATCATCGGCGCGATACTCGTCAATGGCGGCAAGACTGTTTTCACCGGCCTGTTTCCCAGCTTCTGGCTGTTTGCGCTCGGCGGCCTGTTCGTCGCGGTGACGCTATTCCTGCCGAAGGGCATTGTCGGAACGATCGGCCCTTATATGGCTAGAAAACCTAAGCCGGCCAGTCCGCAGCCCAAGGCCGCAGAAGACGAAGCCAGCAAGCCCGTACAGGCGGCGGAGTGAGATCATGATCCCGGATATCAAGCCCAACAGTATGCTCTATCTCAACAATGTCTCCGTCTCCTTCGATGGTTTCAAGGCCTTGAATTCACTGTCCATGGTCATTGAACCGGGAGAGCTTCGCGCCATCATCGGCCCGAACGGCGCTGGCAAGACGACGATGATGGATATCATCACCGGCAAGACGCGGCCCGACGAGGGCGAGGTGTTCTTCAATGGCCAGATCGACCTCACCAAGAGGGACGAAGCCGATATTGCCCAGCTCGGCATCGGCCGCAAATTCCAGAAGCCGACCGTCTTCGAGAGCCATACGGTCTGGGACAATCTTGAACTGGCGCTCAACCGCAACCGCGGCGTCTTTGCGACGCTGTTCTATCGGCTGACGCCTGATGATCGCGACCGCATTGACGAAATCCTCGAGACGGTGCGGCTTTCGCATCGCCGCGACGAGCTGGCGGCCAATCTCTCGCATGGCCAGAAGCAATGGCTGGAGATCGGCATGCTGCTGGCGCAGGAGCCGAAGCTGTTGCTGGTCGACGAACCCGTTGCCGGCATGACGGATGCCGAGACGGCGGAAACCGCGGTATTGCTGAAGGAGATCGCCAAGACGCGTTCCGTCGTGGTGGTCGAGCATGACATGGGCTTCATCCGCGATCTTGGGGTCAAGGTGACGTGCCTGGCCGAAGGCTCGGTGCTGGCGGAGGGCTCGATCGATTTCGTCAGCAGCGATTCGAAGGTGATCGAGAATTATCTGGGGCGATGAGATGCTGACAGTCGAAAACGCAAATCTGCATTATGGCGCCGCCCAGGCTCTGCGCGGCATCTCGATCAAGGCCGAGATGGGCAGGATCACCTGTGTGCTCGGACGCAACGGCGTCGGCAAGAGCTCGCTCTTGCGTGCCGTCACCGGCCAGCATGTGCTGTCGGCGGGAACAGTCGCCTTCAACGGCGTGACCCTGAATGGCATGGCGCCCTTTGCCCGCGCCAAACAGGGCATCGGTTACGTGCCGCAGGGCCGTGAGATCTTTCCATTGTTGAGCGTGAAGGAAAATCTTGAGACCGGCTATGCGCCGCTCTCGCGCCGCGACCGCAGCATTCCCGATGATATCTACAGTCTGTTTCCCGTGCTGAAATCCATGCTGTCACGCCGCGGCGGCGATCTCTCGGGCGGCCAGCAGCAGCAATTGGCCATTGGGCGGGCCATGGTGACGCGGCCGAAGATCCTGGTGCTGGACGAGCCGACCGAAGGCATCCAGCCCTCGATTATCAAGGATATCGGCCGGGCGATCCGCTATCTCAGGGATTCCTCCGGCATGGCGATCCTGCTCGTCGAGCAATATCTCGATTTCTGCCGCGAGCTTGCCGATTATGTCTACATCATGGATCGCGGCGAGATCGTGCATGAGGGGCTGGCGGAGACGCTGGATACGCCGGAGGCCCGCAAGCATCTGACCGTCTGAGCGGGTAATATGGCGATGTAAAGGCAGGTCGAAAGGGCCGGCTTCGGCAAGGTAACCCCGACTTAGGCTGCCGTTTCGATCGCGGCGTTCCTAAGAGCGAGGTTTGTCAGTGGCGATGCGCTTCGACACGCTTTCCTGCTTCGCCATCAAACGGATTCGGGCTCGGTGACCTCATCTGCAAAGGTGAGATAGTGGCGTCGGTTGCTACCTGATTGAATGAGAGCTCGCCTATTTGCTGAGCAACGTCTCCAAGAATCATTATCCTGGCCGGGAACCCATGGCTGTATCGCGAGGATCGTCGTGATCTATCGCGCCTGCGATCAAGTTTCGAACCATCGCGAAATGGTGACGCTTTACAAAACGAACTAGTTCGTACATTATTTCCCTCGAGGAGTGACGGGCGCTGCGACAGGCAGCGCCGATGGCCGCCAAGACACATCTTGGATGTCATGCGGGAGAGCGCGGGCGGAAGCTGGCGCGCTTGAGGGTGCGGCATTTCTTCGAAACCGAAATGCTCCGGGGAGGAACAATGATGAAAACACCAGTGGAATATAAAACACCCAAGCGCGCCGCTCTGGCGAGCTGGCTTGGAAGCGCAGTCGAATATTATGATTTCTTTGTCTATGGAACGGCAGCGGCGCTGATCTTCCCGAAGATATTCTTTTCGGCGGAAGACCCGCAGACGGCGGCGATTGCCTCGTTTGCCACATTCGGCGTTGCCTACATCATGCGTCCGTTGGGTGCGGTGATCCTCGGGCATGTCGGCGACAAGTTCGGTCGCAAGAAGGTGCTGACTTTCACGCTTCTGCTCATGGGGTTTTCGACCTTCATCATCGGCTGCCTGCCGACCTATGGTCAAGCCGGCATTCTTGCGCCGATACTTCTGGTTTTGGCGCGATTGCTGCAAGGCATCTCCGCTGCCGGCGAGCAGGCTGGCGCCAGTTCGATGACGCTTGAGCACGCGCCTGAAAATCGGCGCGCCTTTTTCACCAGCTTCACACTGAGCGGAACGCAGGCCGGATTGATCCTTGCAACCCTGGTCTTCATACCGCTGGGGAAGCTTGACGAAGCTGCCCTGATGTCGTGGGGCTGGCGCATTCCCTTCTTTCTGAGCTTCGTGGTGGTCATCGTCGGATTCTGGGTTCGCCGTACGCTGGCCGAAACGCCCGCCTTCCTCGAGGAAACAAAGAAGGGCGAGGTTGCCAAACTGCCGCTGGTCTCCCTGATCACGAATTATTGGGCGGATGTACTGCGCATCGTCTTTGCCGCATTGATTTCCGTCGTCAGCACGATCTTTAGCGTCTTTACCTTGTCCTACGCCGTTAATACCATGCACATCGACCGCTCCGTGATGCTGACCGTGCTCGTGCTCGCCAATATCGTGGCGCTCGGCGCAATCCCGGCATGGGCGATCCTGGCCGACCGCATCGGCCGAAAGCCCGTCTTCATCTCCGGTGCCATTGGTTGTGCTATTCTGATCTGGCCGTATATCTGGGCAATCAGCCACAACAATATCGCGCTCGTCTTCGTCCTCGGCATTCTGCTTTCGGGCGTGGTCTACAGCGCTTCCAATGGTGTCTGGCCGGCACTCTATGCAGAAATGTTCAATACGCGCGTACGCTTGTCCGGCATGGCAGTCGGCACCCAGATCGGCTTTGCGCTGGGCGGTTTCGCACCGACGATCAGCGCCGCCTTGATGGGGTCCGGACCGATGGGATGGATACCGGTTGCCGCGTTCACCTCGATCACGGCCTTGATCGCTGCGGTTTCCGCCGCCACTGCGACTGAGACCTACAAGACCCCAATCGATCAGCTTGGCCGGGATGGGCGTAGTTTCGCGGCCGCTGGACGACACGCCGATCGCGCGATCTGAGCATGGTTCAGTGCCGGCGCATTGCGCCGGCACCTTTTTTAAATGGCATGCGCGTCACGCGATCGCGGACGAAATTGTTGGAAGTCGCCGAAAGGATGAGTTGATACGATGAAAACCTCGATCGCGACCGTTTCGATCAGTGGTGACCTCAAGGAAAAGCTTCAGGCTATCGCCAAGGCGGGTTTCGACGGCGTTGAAATTTTCGAAAATGATTTCCTCGCCTTCGACGAATCGCCGCGTCAGGTTGGCCAGATGGTCAGGGATCATGGGCTGGAGATCACGCTCTTTCAACCGTTCCGGGACTTTGAAGGCATGCCCGAACCATTGCGCAGCCGAACCTTCGATCGCGCCGAACGCAAGTTCGACCTGATGCAGGAGATGGGCACCGATCTCGTGCTGGTATGTTCGAATGTGTCTTCGGCGGCGCTGGGTGGTATCGATCGCGCAGCGGCCGATTTCTTCGAACTCGGTGAAAGAGCGGCCAAGCGCGGCCTGCGTGTCGGATATGAGGCGCTTGCCTGGGGACGGCATATTCACGATCACCGCGATGCCTGGGAAATCGTCCGGCGCGCCGATCATCCGAATATCGGCCTTATCCTCGATAGCTTTCACACGCTGTCGCGCAAGATCGATGTCAATTCGATCCGGTCGATTCCGAAGGAGAAGATCTTTATCATTCAGCTTGCCGATGCGCCGTTGATTGACATGGACCTTCTCTATTGGAGCCGTCATTTCCGCAATATGCCGGGCGAGGGCGACCTTCCTGTGCTCGATTTCATGAATGCCGTGGCGGCGACCGGCTATGACGGCTATCTCTCTCTGGAGATCTTCAACGACCAGTTTCGCGGCGGTTCGCCGACCGCCATCGCCGTCGATGGCCGACGTTCACTCCTCTATCTCGGCGATCAGGTTCGTCGCGCGAAGAGTGGTAGCCTTACCTTGCCATCCATGCCCGCGCGCGCTGCCGTGGACGGCATTGCCTTTGTCGAATTTACTGTCGACGAAGCCGAGACATCCGTTCTCTCCGATCGGCTGGGTGCGTTGGGCTTTCGTCATGTTGGACGCCATAAGACCAAGCGTGTCGATGTCTTCCGGCAAGGTGACATCAATCTTGTCGTCAATACCGATCCGGATGGTTTTGCCGGTGCCTCCTATGCTTTGCATGGGCAGTCGGCCTATGCGATGGGATTGTGGGTGGATGATGCCGAGGCCGCGATTGCACGGGCCGTGGCCCTTGGCGCCGAACGTTTTGAGCAGCCATTGAATCCGGGCGAGATCGAAATGCCGGCCGTAAGGGGTGTTGGCGGCGGCATCTTATATTTCCTCGACCGCAGGAGCGCGCTCGCACGCATATGGGAGATCGAATTCGATCCAGTTAACGACGATGCCGATCTTCAGCCGGTTGGCCTGACCGGTATCGATCACGTTGCACAGACCATGAAATACGAGGAATTGCTGACTTGGTTGCTTTTCTACACGGCGATCCTCGATGCGCATAAGACGCCGATGGTCGACATTATCGATCCGGCCGGCGTCGTTCGCAGTCAGGTCGTCGAAAATGCCTCGGGCAGGTTGCGCATCACGCTGAACGGCGCGGAAAATCGCAATACCTTGGCTGGCCACTTCATCGCTGAGACCTTCGGCTCGGGTATTCAACATCTTGCCTTCGCGACCGATGATATCTTCGCAACGGCTGCTGCCTTGTCGGCCAATGGTTTTGCCACGTTGACGATCTCGCCCAACTACTACGACGATCTGGAGGCAAGGTTCGGCCTGGATCCGGCTTTCACGGATCGTCTGAAGGCCCACAATATCCTTTATGATCGTGACGACCATGGGGAATATTTCCAACTCTATAGCCCAACCTATGGCGAAGGTTTCTTCTTCGAAATTGTCCAACGCAGCGGCTATCGCGGGTATGGCGCGGCGAATGCCATATTTCGCATAGCTGCGCTAAGGCGGCATCTGCGGCCGATTGGTCTGCCGAAACTTTAGGCTCTCCCCATTGGTGTGAAGCCTGTGTTAAAGCTTTGATCTTCAATGATGGGCAAGGGCAGACCCAGGAAGACGAGCAAGGCATGACCAAAGCGCAAGTGGCCAAGATCGAGCGCCTTACGCGAAAGAACGATCCAGACGCGACCAAAGAAAATATTCTCAAGATCGCAACCGAAGAATTCGTCGCAGCAGGATTTTCCGGTGCGCGCGTGGATGAGATCGCCGAGCGCACCAAGACGTCCAAGCGCATGATTTATTACTATTTCGGCAGTAAGGAAGGTCTCTATCTCGCCGTTCTTGAGCAAGCCTATACGAAGATCCGCACCCTTGAGAGCGAGCTTGATCTCGAAAATATGCCGCCCATTCAGGCAATGGCCCAATTGATCGCCAGCACCTTCGATCATGACGATCAAAATCCGGATTTCGTACGTTTGGTCAGCATTGAGAACATCCATCGTGCCGAACATATGAAGCGTTCCGTCGTCCTGTCGCAGATGAACATCGCAGTTATCGATATCATCACGCAAATCCTCGAACGGGGTTACGCCGATGGCAGTTTCGTGCGCCGGGTGGATCCAGTCGATTTGCACATGATGATCAGCGCGCAATGCTTCTTTCGCGTTTCAAATCGCCATACCTTTGGGGCGATCTTCGAACGCGACCTTTCCTCGGAGGCGTTGAAGAAGAGACATAAGTCTTTGATAATCGATGCCATTCTTGCATTTCTGAAAAATCCATCCTCCGACATGATCTGATGGTGAGCCGAGCCCTTTGATTGAGGCCAGCGATTTTTATCGCAGCGCGAAACCGTGCCCAATCTTGACTTCACGGACTAGTTCGTACATTTTGAAGTCAAGTCTGCGGCATGGCTTTATTTGCTGCTCGGGAGGAAACATTGAATACTCAAACTGCCATTGTTCCGCGCCAGCTTCACGTCGGATTGATCGGTGCGGGCATAGGCCGCTCGCTGACGCCGGCCATGCACATGCGCGAAGGCGAGCATTGCGGGCTATCCTATCGCTACGATCTCATTGACCTGGACCTCCGTGGCCTCTCGGTCTCGGATCTCCCGGCCCTTGTCAATGAGGCCGAGGCGCAGGGCTTTGCCGGCCTCAACATTACCCACCCTTGCAAGCAGGCGGCAGTTGCGCTGGTGGATGAGCTGTCGCCCGATGCCCAGACGCTGCGCTCCATCAACACGATCGTCTTTCAGGGAAGGCGAAGGATCGGCCATAATACCGATTGGTGGGGGTTCGCCGAAAGTTTTAGGCGCGGGCTGAGTGGCGCTTCGCTCAAGCACGTCGTGCAATTGGGGGCGGGCGGCGCCGGCGTTGCGGTTGCACATGCCGTGGCCCAGATGGGCGCGAATTCCATAGAGATATTCGATCTGGATCCTGCGCGGGCAAAGGCGCTCGTGGATCAACTTCAGCCGGCACATGGCGCTTGCTGCTTCTCCGTTGGTCATGATCTTGCTGCGGCTATGGACGTCGCGGACGGTTTGGTTCACGCAACGCCGACCGGCATGGTGGCTCATCCAGGGCTGCCGCTCGACGCGGAACTTCTATCGGATCGCCTCTGGGTCGCGGAAATCGTCTATTTTCCAATCGAAACCGAGTTGGTGAAGCTTGCAAATGCAAGAGGATGCCGCGTTCTCGATGGCGGCGGCATGGCGGTATTCCAGGCGGTGAAGGCTTTCGAGTTGTTCACGGGCATCCATCCGACGGCCGAGCGCATGATGCAGCACTTCAATTCGCTGCGCTCCTAGAAGGTGGCTGGTGATTGAAGGGCTTGAATTCACGAGCCGCAGCTCGTGGGCAGTGTCAGACCGATTGCGGCTCTGAAGGGCATACCAGCGCTAATCACCTCTACCTCCAAAGCACCGCTAGCTGTTTAGTCCCGGGAATTGATGGGTTGGATCGCGTTTCCAAGTGCGATCGTCCTGTCGGGGTCGATATTGACGAGAGGCAGCCGCTAAATAGGCGAGCCACAAGCGAATGCACCATCGGCATACCGCGGGGCACCACCAACGAGAATGATCGCGTCCAGCTCGGAAACCGGAACGCGTACATCGGCAATTGCGCGCTCCAACGATGTCTGCAGCGCCGCAAAAGCGGGGTGGCCATGGACTCGAACGCATCGCGGCCTATGCTGCCTTCGACTGGCTCTCCATTGATCTTGAGCGAATAAGTGCCGACAAGAGCTGATTCAAGGTTGGCGTCCCTTATGCGACAGCGCAAGGGATGGCGGGCGATAGGTTAGAGGGCGGAACGATCGTTGCTGCTTCGCTCCAACCGTTCAGCGTGCCTTGGCTCGGGTCAGCAGATACTCCTGGCGGATCATGTTGCCGAAGTAGTAGGGCGCCGCGAGCGTTTCGAACCCAGCGCGCAAGGCAGCAAGCCGCTCCGGCTCGTTGGCGGAGGCCTCGATCAATTTCTGCATTGGGCCTACCGAGCGCTCCATAAATTCTCGATAATGCGACAGGCTGAGAGCCGGAAACTGCATGACACCGCGGGAAAAAAACGGTGCCTCGAACTTGTCACCGAGGCGCTCAGCAACGATGTCCGGGCTGCCCCATTGTGGCGGTGGTGCGGCGCCTGGTGGCGGTGGCGGCGAGTTCTTAGCAACGAAACTGAACAGGCGGCCGACGAAATGCTCCGGCGGCCAAGTCGCAAATGCTATGCGACCGCCTGGCTTCAAAACACGGCGCATTTCCGCGACGGCCACTTCAGGTCGGGGCGCAAATATGTGACCGAACTGGCTAACAACGACATCAAAGTGGCCATCAGGGAATGGAAGACTTTCGGCGTCCCCTTCAAGCCATTGCGTGTTGGCTAACTTAGCTATCCGCGCATTCTCGCGCGCGACGTCGAGCAGAGCTGGCGTCAGGTCGAGTCCCGTCGCCAAAGCGCCCGCCCGCGCTGCCGTAATCGCAACGACACCTGTGCCGGTTCCGACGTCGAGCACGGTCTCGCCGTGTTTGATTTCCGCGAACTCGACGAGATGTGCGGCAACCGGCGTGGTGAAAGTAGCGGTCGGCGCAAACGACGCCCACATTTCGCGCTGGCGCGTCTTTAGATCTGCGAATGGATCAATGGTCGATGACATGGCGCTTCTCCACGGTCTGATGAGCAGCCTGACATCCCCCAAAATATCTCTTTCGCGAGCATTTGGAAACGGGCGAATTCGGGAGAGTCGATGCTGAATTCCGCTCCCGGCCCGCCACGTCGTTTCGCCGCGCTGCAAACTCTGGTCGCCATCGGCATATAGCGTGCGCGACTGTCGGGAAGACTCGCCCTTGCAAAAGTCTCGCTGCCGCTCGTGTTGTGCACTTGGCGGCATGCTGCAACCGCTTTCTCTATCCCTTGTCCGTTCAGATCGCGCGGAAGCGTCATGAGAGCCGACACCGCCGTATCAAGATCATCGAGTAGTTTTACGCCCTTCGACGCACATGCGCCTAGCGCACTGGTGTCGATATCGGAAGCGCGAAGGCGCGGATCTTTTGACACGTCGATCTTCCTATCCATGATCGTCCCCTGTCCGAAAGCGCGCCGAGCGCAGGGAACTGTCATTCTGACCGCCACTGTTGCCAAAATTCCGAATAGAACCTATAGTGACCGGTATCGACCATTGCTTGTGATGACGCTCAAGAGCCGCAGGGCTCTATCGGATTTCCTCTCAAATAATCGATCTAACTCCGCAAGGTATCGCGGAACAAACAACGATTGCTTTGAAAGGAAATCGTTATGAACACTGGTACTGTGAAATGGTTTAACTCCACCAAGGGCTTCGGCTTCATTCAGCCTGACGATGGCAGCACGGACGTTTTTGTCCATATCTCAGCGGTGGAGCGTGCCGGTATGCGTTCGCTCAACGATGGTCAGAAGATCACTTACGACATCGTGCAGGATCGTAGATCTGGCAAGAGTTCGGCTGACAATCTTCGGGCCGCATAAGTTTGTCACGGTTACGCGCGACCACGGATGTACTGGTGCGCTGAAGCCATGACCGAGGAAGGTCGGGATACGTCCCGGCCTTTTGTTTTTCATTTCAAGCGGAGAACGACATGGCACATGGTCGTTACCGGCCGGGCGACAGCATCGTCCTGAAGCCCGGAATTTTTGGAAATGCCCAACCCACTGGCGCCGGCGGCATTGTGTCTGTCCTGCCGGTCTCGCAGGGCGTTGTTCACTACCGCGTCCGCTTCCAAAACGAGAGTTACGAGCGGAGCATCCGTCAGGATGATATCGACGTTGAAGCGTCACCATCCTCGCTTTTGCCATCCCAACCCGACGTACCGGAAGCATCGAAATCGAGTTGGATCAACTCGAATGCAATCCGTACCAAGAAATAAACGCAGCGCGAGCTGAGAAGGAGACACTTTGCAGGTTCTGGTCAGAGATAACAACGTCGATCAAGCGCTCCGCGTCCTCAAAAAGAAATTGCAGCGGGAAGGCGTGTTCCGGGAAATGAAGGCCCGCAGCGCATATGAAAAGCCGTCCGAAAAGCGCGCCCGCGAAAAGGGCGAGGCGATCCGCCGCGCCCGGAAGCTTGCCCGTAAGCAGGCTCAGCGTGAAGGCCTGCTGCCTGCACCCAAGAAGAAAGTCATAGCGCGAGCTCGCTAACGTCCGCCGTCTTTTGGAAAACGCGCCTGCTGAAATGGAGGAAGCATGACAAAGACGAAAGACAATCTGTTCAAGCCTGAAAAGCTGTCGGCACTGGCCAAGTCCGAGCAGACGACATCGATTGCCAGGGATATCCTGGCCGATGAGGCGTCTGCTCGGCAGAAAAAAACGGACAGGCTTCGTGCGCTCCGTTTGGCGCAGGAGACGGAGCCAGCGCCAGCGCCGAAGGCAAAAAGGAAGAGCAAGAAGGGATAGCGATTGCCCGAGTGCGGCCGCGCGCCCTTCGATCGTACCCTTTGTGAGCGGACAACGCGGTTCGAGGTCCGCTCACCTCATACCACGTCGCCATGGAGCCCCACCGCAAGGGGATTTATGCGTTCCTCTGTTCAGGGTAACCGCAGGCACTATTCCGGCAAGATGGGCAAATATACCAGTCCTCAAATGAGTGACTGCTTGTGGCACGTTACCGTGGGCATCTCCGTCCGACGGTGGCATGTCGGTTCTCGTCTATCGTTGATCTCTATCTGCATCTCGACGTGATCAAGGTGAAGACGCGGGATTTCAGGTCGTTGGCGACGGAACGGCCGCAGGTTCTAATCCGTTTAAGACAACTGATCTGGCGGAGGCCCATTATGAGCCTCTCTCGACCTTATCGAAAATCGGGCGGCCATTGACGCGAACGTTATCCGCTGCCGGCAACAACCATGGGCAGGCATAGTAATCGGTAATGGCGTCGATCAAACCATCTCGAACGTGCACGCGCACGGGATAGGTCGGCATCCAGCCATCGTGCTTCTCGAATAGAACGATCAGCACGGTCTCGCTTTCGACCTCGCCGATGTCGATTCGCCATGGCGTCTGTGCCCGGTCGAACTCAAGGAAATAGGGCGAATCGACCAGCAGGCCATTGAAGCAATCGGACACGCGCAGTCTTGCGTCGGCGCTTGCGAGCGCGCGAACGCCGTCCCAGTCGCGTTGATTGAACAGATTGACATAGCGGTTCAGCAGCCGCGACAACTGGGGATCGGGCGCGACAATCGCGACAGGTGCGGAGGGTTGTGCAGGCAAGAAAGCGAGCTTCGTCCGGCCGCGATTGAGCGCCGATTTGACGCCGCCGACAGTCGAATCGACCAGTTCGGCAATCTCCTCCAGCGAATAGTCGAATACATCCTTGAGCAGCACGCAGGCCCGTTCTTTCGGCGGCAGATGGATGACAAGGCGCTCGATCGCCCGGCCAGCGCCGAACCCGGTCGGCTCGACCGGCAGGATGATCTCCTCCTCCGCATAATTCGCCTCGGCCCGCTCCCGCGCTTTGCGATTGCGCAGAAAGTCGATGCACCGATTATGCGCAATGCGGAACAACCACCCCTGCAAAGCTCCGGGATCCTCCAGCTGATCGACCTTGCGATAGGCCTCGAACAGAGCTTCCTGCATGATATCCTCGCCATCCATGGCCGAGCCGACCATGCGTGTGCAATAGCGATGAAGCCGGGCGCGCAGATGCGAGACCGTCTTAAGAAAAGCGGCATATTGGACATCGAAGAGACCGGTGGGTTTGACGCGCGGCTGAGACTTCATGTTTTATCCATCCAAAATCGCACACGGAGCTGCGACCCTTGTCGCAAGCTCCCTAGCCGCCTTCATCGTACCCGAGCCGACAGAGCAAAGGAAATCCGGTCCGCCGGCCTTTTGCCTCGTGATAATCATGAGGCGTTGCTTTCCGTCCCGGGTAGCCCGAGCTTCGGCCTTACCCACGCGGCGAACCTGCCGATCGCATCGTCCGCTTCAGGGGCGCGGCCGGCCATCATCTGGAAGGAATGAAGCATCTGCGGAAATACATCGATCCTTACATCGACGCCGGCAGTCCTGGCGCGTTCGGCAAAGACGAGGCTATCGTCGAGCAGTGTTTCATCGCCACCGGCCTGCAGGAAGATCGGCGGGAAGCCGGCGACATCTGCGTAGAGCGGGCTCGCATAGGGGTCGCGTGGGTCTACCCCGGCGAGCACCAAGCCGGCCAGCCACTCGACCGTTCCCTTCTGGAAGAAGAGATCCTTCTGGCTGTTCGACTGGTAGCTCGCGCCGCTTGCTGCCAGGTCGTACCAGCCGGAGATGCTGATGATCGCAGCTGGAAGCGGCAACCCCCGATCACGGGACACCAGAAGTGCGCCAAATAGAATTGTGACGCCGGCTGAATCCCCGGCGCCTGCGATATGTTGAGGCTCGATGCCCTGATCCAGCAGCCAGCGATAGGCATCAACGGCCTGATTGCGCTGGGCGGGATAGTGCCGCCCCTGATAAACATAGTCGTAGCTGATGGCGAGGGCTCGGCAGCCGGCCGCCTTGGCGAGATGGGCGATCATCTTGCGGTGGGTGTAGATTGAGCCACCTACAAATCCGCCGCCGTGAATATAGAAGATGACACGGTCATGCGTAGCACCTTTCGGGACGATCCAAAGCGCCGGCCTGTCGGCAACCTCCACCTCCAGAAAGTCCACGCCACCCGGTTCCGCCGTCAGCTTGGTCCATTCGGCGTCGTTCCAGGCGGCGGCCTCCTTAGGCGACAGTTGTTCGCCGTTCTGCGCATGGGTCGTAAGAGTCTCGTAATGCCTTTTGTTCGCTTCGCTTTGCTTACTTGCCATTTCATGGGTCTCCTTCTGCCTCGGATTGCCGGCCGCCAATCTGGGCAGCACGTTATCCTCAAGACGAGACCGAGATGAAAAAGGATACGCGGGTCGATGACGGAGGCGAGAAGCGACTTGACACGGGTGCCATGGAGCAGCTCGGCATCCTCGCTTCGGTAAGGCCGCGCTCGTCGGTAGCGTTGCGTTTGCTGTGATTGCCGCGGGGCCGGCAATGTCGACCGAGCAGCGGCTAATCTTCGCGCCGCTGCAAGCAACCTGGATCAAGCCAAGTGGCCCTATCCGGTCTATGAGCTCTTCCTTGAAGCACACCTACGCCCGACGTCTCAAGACGTGTACTTCGGCACCCCGATGCTCCTGTGTCAGCGTGAAGTTCGCCAATTGAACGTCCATTTCGGCAGCTTCCGCGGCAAGCCGGTGGATGGCTGCGGTCGTCTCCTCGACCATGGCGGCATTTTGCTGCGTCATCGCGTCCAGTTCGGAAACGGCCACATTGATTTGACGCAGCGTGTCAGCTTCCTCGCTGGTTGTTTCCATTATCTCGCTGATCTGGCCGTTGATTGCCTCGACGTGGCTGCCGATACCGGTCAGCGCGGCGCCGGCACGCTCGACGAGCGATACGCCCGTTTCAACTTCATGTGTGGACTTTTGCAGCAAGCTCGTGATCTCCTTTGCTGCGCCGGACGAGCGCTGGGCCAGTTCGCGTACTTCCATCGCAACGACGGCAAATCCCTTGCCAGCTTCACCGGCGCGCGCCGCCTCGACCCCGGCGTTGAGCGCCAGAAGGTTCGTCTGGAAGGCAATCGAGTCGATCACGGCAATGATAGAGTTGATCTGGCGCGACGAAGCCCGGATCGCTTCCATCGCGGCAATCGTCTCTCGCATAATCTGGCTGGACCCCACGGTTTCCCGCTTGGCGTCGCGGGCAATACGTTCGGCCTGCTCAGCGCGCTCGATCTGAATGCGAACCGACTGGGTGATCGCATCGATCGCGCTTGCCGTCTCGGAGATCGAGGCAGCCTGCCGTTCGGTGCGTTCGGCTAGTTCGTCGGCACCGGTGCGCATTTCTTCTGAGCCTGCACGCATCGCCATGGAGTTTCCTCCGATCGCCGTCATCGTTTCGCTGAGGGCCGTCAATGCATCGTTGAAATTTATGCGAAGGCCTTCGAGTTCGGTCGGGAAACGGGTCTCTATCTGATAGGCAAGGTTGCCACTGGCCAGATGGCGCAGACCATCGTCGATCAATTGAACGACCTCCTGCAGTGTCTGTGCCTCAGCTTCACGCTCGGCCATATGCTTTTGGCGATCCCGCTCGGCATGCATACGCATGTCATTGCTGGCAGCTTCCAGCTCGCGGCTTTCGATGAGCGATTGTTTGAATCGTGCCAGTGCTTTCGCCATCGTGCCAATCTCGTCGCCGCGATTCTGGCTGCCGATCTCGACGTCAAGATTGCCATCGGCAACATCGCGGGTGACGCGGGCAAGGCGGGCAAGCGGCGAGAACAGCGGTTTGGTGATGACCCAGGTCGCCGCGGCCATGAAGGCGAGAACGCCGAACGCGATCATCGTCAACAAGGTTGCGATTTCGAGAGAGCCGGCATTTAGTTCGCTGAGACGCACGCTTTCCACAATAAGGAAGCGGGAATTTTTGTAGTCGATACCGCGGACATAGGCCCGCGCCAAACCATCGGCACGATCGAAGTCGCTGACCGTCATGGTTTTTGCCGAAAGCGCGTCCTTCGCGAATGTGAAAGGCGCGGCATCAAGCGTCACAAGCTGATCGTCCGCGTTCACGCCGATAGCCGAGCCGTCTTCCGAGATGATAGCGGCCTGCGCTGTGCTGCCGGCCGCGATGCCCTTGGTGAGGATGCTGCTGATGATATCGTCGCGCACCTTGAAGAGGATAATGCCCTTCGCGGCACCAAGCCTGACGACTGGCACAGCATAGAAGATCGCCGACTTGCCGCTTCTTGCATCGATGCGAAGACCGGAGAAGCCAGTCGGCGCGGAATTGTCAGTCGCTTTGGCGGTGTTTTCGATAGCCTTTGCGAATGCGAGCCCGGCGCCGGTCGACTTCCACACATCGGCCTTCAGGTTCTCGGCGAAATCGTCATTCTTCTTATAGGAGTAGAGGACGTTGCCGTCGAGATCTGCAATCAACAGGTCGCTGAAGGCGGTGCTTTCAAGGTCACGCGCGACCTCGCTCTGTGTCGCCTCATGGTTGGAATAATAAAAGCCGCTTGGTGCCTCTGGCTTCATCAGCTTCTCGCGCTGGTCGGCCGGGTTCGGATTGTTGGTGATGAACACCTTCTTCAATTCGGTGCGGGCATCGCCGGTCTTCCCGATGGAGTTCCAGCCGCTTTTCAGCTTTGTTATCGACATCTGTATCGCTTCGATACGCGCAATCGAGTTTGCTTGGTTTTCCAGTTGGTCCAGTTGATCCCGCAGCATGTCGCCTCGGAAGATCAGGACACTCTCCGTTGCCTTGAGCGCCTGTTCGCTGGAAATGCGGTTGCTCGCAAAATAGGCGAGAACGTTGATGACCGCGATCGACAGTGCGGTCAGTAGAATGAAGGTGGCGATGACCTTGAAGGACAGGGATTGAAATCTCTGAATCATGAACGATGTTGCCTTCCGGAACGTCCCATATCGGCGGGGCGCGGGGCGTCCAGCCGGCTGACCTATAAACAAAACACAGGAGCCCTGCCTTCTCTGGAAGGGAACTCACATGCGCATCTTGCGGATCAAAAGTCAGCCATGGAGCTTAAATAGCCGTAAACAGCCCTACTGATATAGTGGGCTTTCACTCTCGCCACGTTGCGCTGCTTACGGTCGTTGCAATAATACTATCGAGAACACACATTTTCCGGCTTAATTGGTGCGGATTGTCACTTTGCCCACAGTCCATTTAGCGCCGTTGACAGGGCACAATTGATGTTGATCTTTCAGCTGGTAGATAATCACTGATTTCTGTTCCAGAATAAGACCTTATCCCATCACCGATATCCAGGCGGCGGTTCGATTCCGTTCAAGACCCTCAGTAGGGCACTACCTGGCTCCGTTGCAAAAAAATCGGGCTGATTGGCGAAAACGTCATTTGATTGCCGGCGCTGGTGACGTCGGATTTCAAGTGGCGTCATTTTGAGGGTGAGATTATCCTTTGGCCGGTCCGTTGGTATTGCCGTTATGGTGTCAGCTACCGCGATCTTGAACAGATGATGGGTGAACGAGGCGCACCGGTCGATCATTGCACGATCGACCGCAGGGTCCAGGAGTGCCGCCTGAGATCGAAAAACGGCTGCGCTGGCACTGGCGCCGTCCACAATCGACGAGCTGTGCATCGATGAAACCTGTGTGAAGCTCCGCGGTCAATGGCCATACCTCTATAGGGCCGTCGACAAATTCGGGAATACGATTGATTTCTATCTGTCGCCAACACGGATAGAAGCATGACCTGGTGACGAGATTTTGGTGCTGAGGGACTTGACGAGCAAAGGCCCGTTACAGAAGCACAGTCGAAAGAGCGCAGTTCGCGCGCGGCTTTCGTCACATCCGGGCCGGCCTAGTTTCGCGCCGCCAACGACAATAATCTTGTGAAAAAGACAATACTGGCGCACAATTTGTAAATGCACCTGAAGTGCGGAGCTACCTCAAATCCGGCCGTCTCGCGCCGAGCGGCAGCTCGCGGGGGAGGGTTGCGTCGATGGATCAGGGGTTCTTTCTTCTGTTCGCAACGGTGTCCGTGATCGCGGCACTGACTATGGTCCTGGCGCGGAATCCGGTTCACAGCGCATTGGCGCTGATGGCTTGTTTCCTGCAGATCTCCGCAATCTTCGTCTTGCTTGAGGCTCCGTTCCTCGCGGTCATCCAGATCTTCGTCTATGTCGGCGCGATCATGGTCCTGTTCCTATTCGTGATCATGATGATCGATGTGCGCGAAGCGGTGTTGCAGCGGTTCTTGCCGGGCGGCAACCTGCCGGCCCTCGTGCTGCTCGTTCTGCTTGGGGCCGAGATGCTTGCGCTGGTGCTCTGGAGCGGCCGCTTTTCGGCCACAGCGACCGTCGCTACGCCTGGCGGCGATGAGATTAGGCAGCTCAGCACGACACTTTTTGCCGACTATCTTCTGCCGTTTGAAGCTGCCTCCGTGATCCTGCTGGCCGCCCTGGTCGGCGCCATCGTGCTGGCGCGGAAGGAGCCGGGGTGATGGTCCCGCTCTGGTGGTATATTTTGCTCGGCGTGGCCCTGTTCGTAATCGGAGCGGCGGGCGTACTGCTCAGGCGCAACATTCTGGTTGTGCTGATGTCGCTGGAGCTGCTACTCAACTCGGTCAACATCAATTTCATCGCTTTCGGGCATTACTACAACAATTTCCGCGGGCAGATTTTCGCGATCTTCGTCATCGCAATCACCGCGGCGGAGGTTGCCGTCGCCCTCGGCATCTTAGTCGCCCTTGTGAGGAATAAATCCACCCTCAAGGTCGACGACGTGACCATGATGAAAGGATAGCGGCTTGGACCCGGTGATATCGATCCGGCCACTACTAGCCGTCGCCGTCCCAGGCCTGGCGGCCCTAGCAATTCTGCTTCTTAACAACCGCGAGAAACTCCGCGATGCCGTCTCGCCATTGGCCGCAATCGTCCTGTTCGCCATTGTCGCCTCGATGGCACCCACGGTGCTTTCGGGCGGGACCGTCGATTTGCGCCTGTTCGAGATCCTGCCGGGGATTGACTTTGCTTTCCGGGCTGATGCGCTCGGCATGGTTTTCGCCACCGTCTCGTCGCTGCTGTGGATCGTGGCGGCGATCTATTCCATCGGCTACATGCGGCACCTGAACGAGCATGCGCAGACCCGGTTCTTTGCCTGCTTCGCCACCAGCCTCGCGGCCGCCGTCGGGGGAGCCTTCGCCGCCAATCTGTTCACCTTGGTCATATTCTACGAAGCGCTAAGTCTCGTTACCTATCCGCTCGTCTACCACCATGAGGACGAAGAGGGATGGACGGGCAGCCGCAAGTACCTCGTCTATTTGATGGGCGCGTCAAAAAGCGTGCTGCTCGCCGCGCTGGCGCTGACCTATTCCATCGCAGGATCGCTCGATTTTAGACAGGGGGGGCTTTTGGCGGGCGTCAATGCCTCGGCGCCGCTACTGACGGTCGTCTATTTCTGCTATCTCTTCGGCTTCGCCAAGGCTGCGGTGATGCCGATACACGCCTGGCTGCCCGCCGCGATGGTGGCGCCGACGCCGGTCAGCGCGCTCTTGCATGCAGTGGCAGTGGTCAAGATGGGCGTGTTCTGCTTGCTGCGGGTTGTTTTCCATGTCTTCGGCGTCAAGCTGGTCGGGGAGCTGGGTCTCGGCATCGCTACGGCCTATCTGTTGTCGTTCACGATCCTGATGGCATCGGTCTATGCTCTGACGCGGGACGACCTGAAGGCGAGGCTCGCCTATTCGACAGTCAGCCAGCTCTCCTATATCGTGCTGGGCGCGGTTCTGCTGTCGCCGGTCGCGATGGTCGGTGGCATTATCCACATCGCTGCGCACGCATTCTCCAAGATCACGCTCTTTTTCTGCGCCGGGTCGATCTATTGCGCGTCCGGCAAGCGAAACATCAGCGACATGGCCGGTATCGGCCGCAGGCTGCCCTGGACGATGGGTGCCTTTTTCGTCGCCTCGCTGAGCATGATCGGGGTGCCGCCGACCGCGGGTTTCGTCAGCAAGTGGTATCTGACGTTGGGCTCCGTGGAGGCGGGGCAGATCGCCTTCCTTGTCGTGCTCCTGGCGAGCTCGATCCTGAACGCCGCCTATTTCCTGCCGGTCAGCTATGCCGCCTTTTTCGGGACGGAGGCGCAGGAAAGCCCTCCGACGGTCCGTGAAATTCCGATGGTCACGATCCCGCTCGTCGCGACCGCCATCCTGTCGGTGCTGATGGGCATCTTCCCCGGCTATTTCCTCACCCTGGCGGACGGAGTGGTCAGATGATCAAGCATGTCATCCACTTCTTTGGTGACGAAGACTATGCGAGGCGCCGGCGCCGACTGTTCTATCTGGTGCTCGTTCTGATCTTCGCGGCTGACTTTCTGGTCTTTCGCGAACACGCGGAATACCTGTGGGACCGCCTGCCTGGCTGGTCCGCCGTCTACGGCTTCGGCTCCTGCATACTGCTCATCTTCGTTTCCAAGTTTCTCGGCCATCGGGTCGGGCTGATGCGGCGCGAGGATTATTATGACTGACTTCATCCATCCGGCCCTGCTCTTCATTCTCGGCGCTCTGCCGATCCCTTTCCTCAGCGGGTCGATCCGCAAGGCCTATCTGCTGCTGATCCCGGCCCTGGCGATCCTCGCCGTGCTCACGATGCAGCCGGGCAGCTATGGCGAAGCGCGGTTCATCGGGCAGGAAATCCTGATCGCGAAGGTCGACAAGCTGAGCATCGTCTTTGCCACCGTTTTCACCATCATGGCGCTGATCGGCATGGTCTATGCGCTGCACTTGACGGATGCTGGCCAGCACGTGGCAGCCTTCGTCTATGTCGGCGGCGCACTCGGCGTGGTATTTGCCGGCGACTACCTGACCCTCTACATGTTCTGGGAAGCCATGGCATTCGCTTCTGCGTACTTGGTCTTCGCGCAGCGCGGCGGACCGGCGATCCGGGCAGGGTTCCGCTATCTCATGGTCCATATCACCGGCGGTGTCGTTCTGCTCGGGGGCATCATTCTCCACGGGATCGCCACCGGTTCGCTGCTCTTTGGCCCGATGGCGCGGGGCTCGATCGAAGGCGGGATGGGCGTGGGCGCCTATCTGATCCTTGCCGGATTCGTCCTCAACGCGGCGGTGCCGCCGCTCAACGCCTGGCTGACCGATGCCTATCCGGAGGCGACCGTCACCGGCGCGGTGTTCATGAGCGCCTTCACCACCAAGACCGCGGTCTACGTCCTGGCGCGGGCGTTTCCGGGCACCGAGCTTCTGGTTTGGCTCGGCTCGGCGATGGCGCTTTACGGTGTTATCTATGCGGTGCTGGAGAACGACTGCCGGCGCCTCCTGGCCTATCACATCGTCAGCCAGGTGGGCTACATGGTGGCAGGCATTGGCATTGGCACCGAGATGGCGGTGAACGGAGCCACTAGTCATGCCTTCGCGCATATCCTTTATAAGGCGCTGCTCTTCATGGGGGCCGGGGCGGTGATCCACGTCACCGGGCGGCGCAAGCTCACCGAGCTTGGCGGGCTCTACAAGACCATGCCGCTGACCGTGGCACTTTACATGGTCGGCGCTTTCGCGATCTCGGCATTTCCGTTCTTCTCGGGCTTTGTCACCAAATCGATGGTGATATCAGCTGCTGGAGCGGATCATCGGGCGCTGGTGGTGCTGGCGCTGACGATGGCGTCGTCTGGGACGTTCCTGCACACCGGACTCAAGCTCCCGTATTACATGTTTTTCGGCACGGATCGGAAACTGGAGGCGCGGGAGCCGCCGCGCAACATGCTGGTTGCGATGGCCATGGCGGCGGTGCTCTGCATTGCGATCGGAGTGTTCCCCCAGCCGCTCTATGCGCTTCTGCCCTATCCGGTCGACTTCGAACCCTATACAGGCCTCCATGTCACGGAGAGCCTCGGTCTGCTGATGTTCACCGCCCTGGGCTTCGTGCTGTTCCTCAAGGCGCTCGACCCCGAGAACACGATCAGCATCGACACCGACTGGTTCTATCGCAAGGGCGCGCGATACTTTATGTGGCTCGCCGAAAAACCGCTGGCGCGCTACGAAAAGGCGGTGAGCGACGTGTCCGAGACCGCAGCCCTGCCCTTCCTGCATGGCGCGGCGCGGGCGGGACTGCGGATCGATCTCACCGGCGTCGACGCCGTCGTAAACGGCGTTGCCCGCTCGATCTTACGTGGCGGCGCAAGGCTACGGCGGCTCCAGACCGGCGTCGTCACCCATTACGCGCTCGCCATGATCGTCGGTGTGACCGCAGCCATCGTTGTCTTCG
Organism: Martinezella miluonensis; assembly: GCF_900094545.1. Taxonomy (GTDB): domain Bacteria; phylum Pseudomonadota; class Alphaproteobacteria; order Rhizobiales; family Rhizobiaceae; genus Rhizobium; species Rhizobium miluonense. Next base: position 75,968 of record NZ_FMAH01000002.1, on the reverse strand, counting down.
CAGTGGCATGGCGGTAGGGGGGTGGCATGGGGTTCCCGCTCCTGAGCTTCATCGTATTCACGCCTGCCGCCGGGGCGGCGGTTCTGATGTTTCTGCGCGGCGACCACACAGTGCGGTGGACGGCGCTCTGCGTCACCGTCCTCGACCTCGCTTTCTGCATCGTCATGCTGGCTAGCTTTGACACCACCAGCCACGCGATGCAGTTCACCGAGACACGCCCGTGGGTGCCCGCTCTCGGCATCGCTTATGCGCTTGGCATCGACGGGATCAGCGCACTCTTCGTGTTCCTGACGGCGCTGTTGGGCTGGATCTGCGTGCTCGCCTCGTGGGTCGCGATCGATCGCAAGGTAAAGGAGTTTATGGTCAGTCTGCTGGTCATGCAGGCGCTGATGCTGGGGGTGTTCTGCGCGCTCGACCTGTTCTTGTTCTACGTCTTCTGGGAGGCGATGCTGATCCCGATGTACCTGATCATCGGCATCTGGGGCGGCGACGGACGGGTCGATGCCGCATTCAAGTTCTTCCTCTACACGCTGGCGGGCAGCCTCCTGTTCCTGATCGGTGTCATCGTGCTTTATTTCCATGGCGGCAAGACCTTCGACATTATCGCCCTGACGGCGCAGGATTTGCCGTTCCAGGTCCAGTCCTGGCTGTTCTTTGCCTTCCTGATCGCCTTCGCGGTCAAAGTGCCGATGGTCCCGGTCCACACCTGGCTGCCGGACGCTCATGTGCAGGCGCCGACGGCGGGCAGCATCATTCTCGCCGGTGTGCTCCTGAAGATGGGCGCCTACGGATTCCTGCGGTTCTCCCTGCCGATGCTGCCGGCGGCCTCGGTGCATTATTCGCCGCTGATGCTCGTGCTTTCGGCGGTTGCGATCGTCTATGGCGGGTTGCTTGCGCTGGCGCAGGACGACCTGAAGAAGCTGGTGGCCTATTCCAGCATCAGCCACATGGGCTTCGTGACGCTCGGAATTTTTGCGCTGAACCTCCGCGGGCTCGAAGGCGGCATCCTGCAAATGTTCAATCATGGCGTAACGACGGGCGCGTTGTTCCTCTTCGTCGGCCTGATATACGAGCGGACGCATACTCGCAGCATCGCGGATTATGGCGGGCTGATGAAGCTGGCGCCGGTCTATACCGCGTTCCTTGCGCTGTTCACCCTGTCGTCGATGGCGTTGCCGGGGACGAATTCATTCGTGGGCGAGTTGCTGGTGCTGTCGGGCGGGTTTGCGGCCAACCTGGCGGCCGGTACCGCCGCTGTTTCGGGTGCATTGCTGGGTGCCGCCTATCTGCTTGGCATGTATGGGAAAGTCGCACTCGGTCCGCCCAGCGTCGGCGTCCGGGTCAAGGTACGCGACGTGAATGCCCGCGAAATGATTGCGATCTTGCCGCTAGCCGTCTTCGTGCTTTGGGTCGGGCTCTATCCGAAACCCTTTCTCAACATCATCGATGTTTCGGTGCAGCATCTGCTGGCGCAGGTGCATGGTAGGGGGAGCGGCCAATGACCGCCGCCGCGCTTGTCCAGTCGATCTTAGCGAGTGTGCCCGAAATCGTGGTGGTCACTGGGGCCTGCATTCTGCTGATTCTGGGACAGTTTGTGCGCAAGGAACAGGAATATTTCCTTGTCTGGGCCTCCGTCGCAGTCGTGTTGATTGCCGCTCTCGGTACGCTCATGCTGGCAAGCGAGGTGCGGCCCGCCTATGCCGGTATGTTCATCACCGACCGCTTTGCGGTCTTCTTCAAGTTCGTGTTCTACCTAGCCACCATTCTGACATTCTTCCTTTCACGAAAATATGCCGATATCGAAAGGATCGGGAGCAGCGAATACTATGTTCTACTGCTCTTTGCGCTTTCAGGAATGATGATCATGGCGTCGGCGACCGATCTCCTGTCGATCTATGTGGGTCTCGAACTGATGGTGCTCTGCACCTATGTGCTGACTGGCTTCCTGCGCCAGCAGCGTCGGTCGAATGAAGCGGCGCTGAAATATGTGATCCTCGGCTCGGTCTCGACGGGGATTTTCCTTTACGGCGTTTCTCTGGTCTATGGGCTGACCGGTACGACGCAACTGGACGGGATGGCTGCGGCGGTGACAGGCGGTCCACTCGATCCCGGATTGCTGCTGGCGGTGGTTTTCATTGTCGCGGGGCTGGTTTTCAAAGTCGGCGCGGTGCCGTTCCATATGTGGGTGCCGGACGTTTATGAAGGCGCGCCGACGACGATCACCGCTTTCATGTCGGTAGGTCCCAAGGCGGCGGGGTTCGCGGTAATCCTGCGGGTGTTCCTCAACCCTCTGGTCGCAGCCTCGGACGTTTGGATCATCGTTGCAGTCATTGCCGTGGCGACGATGGCGCTCGGCAGTTTCGTGGCGCTGGTACAGGATAACATCAAACGCCTCCTGGCCTATTCCAGCATAGCCCATGCCGGGTTCGCCATTTTCGGCGTGGTGGCCGGCGGCCCGGACGGCATCGCCAGCGTGATGCTCTACCTGCTGATCTATTCTTTCATGAATCTCGGAATTTTCGGTACTGTCATCATGATGCGGAATGCCGATTTTTCGGGCGAGGCCATAGAAGACTATGCGGGTTTGGCCAAGTCGCATCCCGGGCTTGCCCTTCTGATGCTGCTCTTTCTGTTCTCGTTGGCCGGCATTCCGCCGACGGCCGGGTTCTTCGCCAAGTTCTATGTGCTGGTCGCGCTCGTCGATCGAGGTTTCGTCGTGCTGGCGGTGATCGCAGTGCTGCTGAGCGTCGTTGCTGCCTACTTTTACATCCGCATCGTCATGGTGATCTATATGCGCGAGCCAGGGAGGGTCTTTGCCCCGGCGCTGACGCCCCTGGTGCGCGCCACGCTCGCCTTTACCGCCGCCGGCACCATCGGTATCGGCCTATTTCCGTCGTGGTTTCTGAGGCTTGCCCAACATTCGGTATTTGGCGGCTGATCGATTGGATTTGCAATGATCCGCCCGACGGAATAAACTGACGCTTCAAGAAAGGATTGCCCAAGCGCTTGCCGGGGCGACCGCGCTACCGGTCCCAAACGAGGTCGGTGCCGTCCGAGGAAAGCCCCCAGTTGGGTGACCGGTGCAGTGCGATATGACTGCAATGGAATTCTTGCCGGTTCTTTTCATGGTCGCTGGAGTTGTTCTGGTGGCGGGGGCGACGCTTTTCGTCTCCTCGCTGCTGCGACCGTCCAATCCTTATGCCGCGAAGAACATGCCCTATGAATGCGGCATGGACGCGGCGGGCGAGGCCGCCGCGGGTCGCTTCAGGGTGCCGTTTTTTATTCTTGCCATCTTGCTGGTCGTCTTCGATGTCGAGGCAATGTTCCTCTTTCCCTGGGCTGTCGTCCTGAAAGAAATCGGGCTGGTCGGCTATGTCGAGATGTTCGTCTTCATGTTGCTGCTTCTCGTGGGCTTCGCCTACGCTTGGCTGAAGGGAGCGCTGGAATGGGAGGCGTAAACAACGCGATCCGCGATAGCGTGCTGTTCACCACGGCCGATAGCATTATTGGCTGGAGCCGGAGATCGGCGCTCTGGCCCGAGACCTTCGGAATTGCCTGCTGTGCTATCGAGATGATCTCGGCGGGGTGCGCCCGCTATGATCTCGACCGGTTCGGCGTGGTGTTTCGCCCTTCGCCGCGACAGTCCGATGTGATGATCATCGCCGGCACCGTGACCCGGAAATTCGCGCCCGTCGTGCGGCGGCTTTACGACCAGATGCCGGAGCCGCGCTGGGTGATTGCAATGGGCACCTGCGCTATTTCGGGCGGAGTCTACAACACCTACGCCGTGGTACAGGGGTCGGAAACCTTCGTGCCCGTCGACGTGCATGTGCCCGGCTGTCCGCCCCGGCCTGAGGCGCTGATGCACGGCTTCCTCCTGCTTCAAGAGAAGATCAAGAGGTCCCGCGCGCTGGCCCGGACGCCTCTCGATCGGGTTGCAACGTCATGAGTGTGGAGCCGCCTCTCAATCGCGCTCTGATCATGGAGCGTTTCGGGGGAGCAATCGAGGATCTCGGCGCCGCACACGGCACTCACGTTTTTGCTGTTCCACCTGCGGAGATCGTCGCGTTCTGCCGGTTTCTGAAAGAACATCCGGCGCTGCAGTTCAATTTCCTTTCGGACATCTGCGGGGTTGATCATTATCCCGAAACGCCGCGGTTCGAGGCGGTTTACCACCTCTATTCGCTGCCCAACAGGTGGCGGGTTCGCATCAAGTGCCGGCTCGGCGATCCTCCGCAGGTTCCCTCAGTCACGGGAGTTTGGCGCACGGCCAACTGGCATGAGCGCGAAGCCTGGGACATGTATGGCATCAGGTTCGAGGGACATCCCGATCTGCGCCGGATCTACATGTGGGAGGGCTTCGAGGGCTTTCCCCAGCGCAAGGATTTCCCCCTGCGTGGCTACAAGGATCAGTTGAATCCCTTTGGTGCGGAAGGTCCGCCACCAACACAACCCGACCTCGCCACCAGGGACATTCCGTAAGGGAGGCCGTTCGACGCCGGAAAGTTGAGATGACCGAAGTCACCGAGCTCAGCAGGCCAGAAGGCGAAGCGCTCAATACCAGGGAAGTGCTTCTCAACCTCGGCCCGCAACACCCCAGCACTCATGGGGTTCTTCGGCTTGTCCTCGAACTGGACGGCGAGTATGTCGAGCGCGTGGACCCGCATATCGGCTACCTCCATCGCGGCACCGAAAAACTGGCAGAGAGCTTCACCTATACGCAGATTTTCCCGCTGACGGATCGTCTCGACTATCTCTGTCCGCCGTCGAACAACCTGGCCTTTGCGCTGGCGGTGGAGAAACTCCTCGGCATAGAAGCACCGTTGCGGGCGCAGTATATCCGCGTGATGATGGCCGAGCTGGCGCGGATCTCCGGTCATCTCCTGATCACCGGCGCGTTGCCGATGGACCTCGGTGCGATGACAGCGTTGCTTTATGTCATGCGCGAGCGCGAAATGATCATGGATCTGTTGGAAATGATCAGCGGTGCGCGCATGCACACGTCCTTCTGCAGGGTTGGCGGGGTGCGCGAGGACCTGCCTGATGGTTTCCTGCCCAAGATCAGGGAGTTCTGCGACATCTTCCCGAACCGGATTCGCGACTATGAACTCTTGCTCGAGAACAACCGGGTGTTCCTCAAGCGCACGAAAGGGGTCGGCGTGATCTCGGCCGAGGACGCTATCGATCTCGGTCTGAGCGGCCCGAACCTGCGCGCCTCGGGCGTCGACTGGGACATCCGCCGTGACGAACCCTACGAAATTTATGATCGGCTCGATTTCAACGTCATCACCCGCAAAGAGGGCGATTGCTATGCACGCTGGCGGTGTCGGGTCGACGAGATGCGCGAAAGCCTCCGGATTATCGAACAATGCATCGACCAGATGCCCGAGGGGCCGTTCCAGATCGACATGCCGACAATCGCCTTCCCGCTGGACAAGCGTCGGGTGCACTGCTCGATGGAGGCGCTGATCCAGCATTTCGACCTGTCGGCCTATGGCTTCAAGGTGCCGAAGGGCGAGGTCTATTCGGCGATCGAGGCGCCAAAGGGCGAGCTTGGCTTCTACATCATCAGCGACGGGTCGCCAAAACCGTTCCGCATGAAGGTGCGGGCACCGTCGTTCGTCAACCTTCAGGCACTCTTCGGGGTCACCAACGCCCGCTACCTGGCGGACATGATCGCCGTGCTCGGCAGCCTCGACCCCGTGATGGCGGAGGTGGACAAGTAGCAGGGATTTGGACGCGATGACCATGCGCGAAAAGATCGAAGAGGTGGCGGCGCGGTATCCCGACCAGCGCTCCGCGATCATGCCCGCGCTTCTGATCGCGCAGAAGGAGCATGGCCATCTGCCTGGTCCGGTGCTGCAGGAGGTTGCCGACATTCTCGGAGTCCAGCGGATCTGGGTCTACGAGCTGGCGACCTTTTACACGCTCTTTCATACCGAGCCGGTGGGCAAGTTCCACCTGCAGCTCTGTGACAATATTTCCTGCATGTTGTGTGGATCCGAGGACCTGCTGAAGCATCTGCAAGCGGTGCTGAGGATCAAGAAGGGCGACACCACCCCGGACGGGCTGTTCACGCTTTCGACTGTCGAGTGCCTCGGCGCCTGCGAGATGGCGCCGGTGATGCAAGTCGGCGACGACTACCACGGCAACCTCGATGTCACGCGGATAAACGCACTCTTGGACGGCCTCCGGGCAAAGGCGGAACGAGTAGCGAGCGTTGAGCACGCCGCTCCGCGACCGCCGGGAGAATAACGCCATGTTCGAGCCAGTTCTTCTCAAAAATGTCGGCATGTCGGGCAGTCACTTGCTGTCGACCTATGAGACCGGCGGCGGCTACCAGGCGCTGGCGAAGGTGTTGCGCGAGTACACGCCCGACGAGGTCGTCGACCTTGTCAAACGATCCAACCTGCGCGGTCGCGGCGGTGCCGGATTCCCTACGGGCATGAAATGGAGTTTCGTGCCGAAGCGGGGCGACAAGCCGAGATATCTGTGCTGCAACGCCGATGAAGGCGAGCCGGGCACCTTCAAGGACCGGATCATCATGGAGCGCGACCCGCATCAACTCATAGAGGGGCTGGCGGTTAGCGCCTACGCGATCGGGGCCCAAACCGCCTATGTCTACATCCGCGGAGAATATGTGACGGCGATCCGTCATCTTGAGCAGGCGATCGCAGAGGCTCACGAAAAAGGTTATCTGGGAACGAGCATTCTGGGCTCGGATTTCAATTTCACCGTCCACATCCACTGCGGCGCTGGCGCCTATATCTGCGGCGAGGAGACTGCGATGCTCGAGTCGCTCGAAGGCAAGCGGGCGCAGCCGCGGTTGAAGCCGCCCTTTCCGGCGGTGGCCGGGCTCTACGCCAGCCCTACCGTGATCAATAATGTCGAGACGCTCGCTTGCGTGCCGCATATCGTTATGCGGGGGCCGGATTGGTTTCGCGGCATCGGCCCGGATAAGAGCCCCGGCCCGAAGCTCTACTGCGTCAGCGGCCAGGTGCGCAAACCCGGCCTCTACGAGTTGCCGATGGGGATACCGCTGCGCGAACTGGTCGAGACCCACGCAGGGGGCGTGCTGCCGGGACGTAGAATCAAGGCGGTGATCCCGGGCGGCGTCTCAGCGCCGGTAATTCCGGAGCATGGGCTGGGGGTGGGAATGGATTTCGACTCGCTGGCTGCTGCCGGCTCGATGCTCGGTTCGGCTGGCGTTGTCGTGATCGACGACTCAACCTGCATGGTCAAGGTCGCCACCCGGATCATCGAGTTCTTCCACCATGAATCCTGTGGCAAGTGCACGCCATGCCGGGAAGGATTGAACTGGGTGGTGAAGGTCCTGCGCCGGATTGAGGCCGGGGACGGCGCACCCGGCGATCTGGAGCAGTTGGAGATGCTCTGCAAAGGCATTTTCGGCAATACGTTTTGTGCCTTGGGGGACGGCGCAGCGATGGGATTGCGGGCTGCACTCGCGCATTTCCGCGAGGAGTTCGTCGCCCATATCGAGGAGCGGAGGTGCCCGTTTCACTAAGGGAGTGCGCTGGGATAGGACTGCGAGGACGTATGGTTAGCGTTATGATCGATGGACAGACGTTGGAAGTTGAGGCTGGCTCGACAGTGCTGCAGGTCGCCCAGCGTTTGGGCATTGACATCCCCACTTTCTGCTATCTGAAGCGCCTGCCGGCGCTGGCCTCCTGCCGTATGTGTCTGGTGGAGATCGAAGGGCAGCGGCGGCTGCAGCCGTCCTGCGCCACTGCGGTCATCGACGGTATGGTGGTGCGGACCAACACGCCGCTGATCGAGGAAACGCGCTCTTCCATGCTCGACATGCTGCTCGCCAATCACCCGCTCGATTGCCCGATCTGCGACAAGGGCGGCGAATGCGAGCTTCAGAACATGGTGATGGCCTACGGGCCCCGCGAAAGCCGGTTTCGCGATGACAAACGTGTGTTCCACTCCGAGGATATCCGTCTCAGCCCGGTCATCATCATGAACGTTAACCGCTGCATCCAGTGCCAGCGCTGCGTCCGGATGTGTGAGGAGGTCGTCGGCGCGGTTGCCCTGGGTACCGTCGAAAAGGGCATGGATACCGCCGTCACCGGCTTCGAGGGCAGTCTCGCGAGTTGCGACCAATGCGGCAATTGCGTTGAGGTCTGCCCGGTCGGTGCGCTGATGAGCTTCCCCTATCGCTACAAGGCGCGGCCCTGGGACCTGGTCGAGACCGACACGGTCTGCCCGCATTGTGGCACCGGTTGCCAGCTCACGGTGGGCACGCGCAAGGGTGAGTTCATGCGGGTGCGCTCGAAATGGGACGAAGGGGTCAACCACGAAACGCTTTGCGTGCGGGGACGCTTCGGCCTCGATTTCATCGTGAGCCGGGACCGGATCAGGCGGCCGATGATCCGTCGTGACGGCGCCCTGGTTCCGGTATCCTGGGACGAAGCGGGGGACTATCTGCGCCGGCGGCTGTCGGCTGTCGAGAGCAAGGTTGCCGGCGGGCTGGCCTCGCCGCGCCTGCCCAACGAGGTGCTTTATCAGTTCCAGAAGCTGATGCGGACGGTGTTCCGGACCAACAACATCGACTGCTCGACACGCTGGTCCACGCCCTTTGATATACTTGGTCCGTTGGTGGCAAGATTCTACAGCCGCGCGCCGCTCGACGAAGTGATCGGCAACGACTGCGTCCTCATCGTTGGCGGCAACGTCACAGAGGAGAACCCGGTCACCGAATACCTATTGCGGGACGGCGCGCGAAGGCGGCAGACTACATTGCTTATGCTCTCGGCACGGCCATCCCGTTTGGACGCAGATGCCCGGACGGTCGTTCGCGTTCCCCCGGGCGGAGAAGCGACTTGCCTTGCGGCGGTGGTAGCAGGGCTCGTAGCAGCCGCCGGCGAGACCTTGCCGGGCGATGCTTTAGCGCAGTTCGGCGCGACAATCGCAAGGCCGGCGGCGAGCAACGGCAGTGATGGGCCGGATCGTCTGGCCACGGCACTCAAGGAAGGTCGCAGCGTCACCGTGCTTGTCAGCATCGGCCTCCTGAGATCACCGAAAGCGCACGCGACGCTGCGGCAGCTCAACAACCTGCTGCTGGTTCTCCGCCTGCTCGACAAGGGCCCTGCAATGCAGTTCCTCTTCGACCGTGCCAACCAGATGGGTGCCTGGGACATGGGGGTTCTGCCGGCGGCTCTGCCAGGGCTGCGGGCGGTCCGCGATGATGCGGTGCGCATAACTCTTGCACGGAACTGGGGCGCCGAAATCCCATCGGAACCCGGCGCGGGTCTCGACGCCATGCTGGAGCTCTGCATCAGTGGGCGGATGGGCGCACTCTACATCGCCGGAGCCGACCCCCTGATCGCCTATCCCGACAGGGATTTCGTGACACAGGCACTTGGCGCCGCCGATCTCCTGATTGTTCAGGACGCCTTCCTCACGGATACAGCGGGCCTGGCGGAGGTCGTCCTGCCAGCGGCAGGTTACGGCGAGGAATCCGGCACCTTCACCAACAACGAAGGCCGGACCCAGAAGGTCCGCAAATTCCGCGAACCCGCGTTCGAGGCGCAAGGCAATTTGGCGATCTTCGACTTCGTCGCGGCGCTCCGCAACCAAGCGCTGCAGCCGGCCACGCAAGGCGAGATTTTCGACGAGATTGTCCGGCTGGTTCCCGCCTACCATGAGTTGACGCCGGAAGCGCTTGCCGCCGACGGTGCATTCACCAAAGCGGTCCCGACGCCCCCGGGTGGCGAGCTCTTCGCGCCGCCATCTGTCCCGAAAGCAGTTGACCGACTCATGCTGGTTACCGGCGACTGCCTGTTCCACAACGGATATCTTTCCGAACGCTCGGAGATCCTGAATACGGTCGCGGATGATCCCTACGTGGAGATGAGCGTACAGGATGCCGCGCAACTTGGCCTCTCGGATCGCGATCAGGTGGTCGTGCGATCCGCTCAGGGCGAATTGACTGCGAAGCTCAAAGTCAACAAACGTTTTCCCATGGGCGTTGTGTTTGTTCCCGAAAACTACAGAGCCCTGCGTCTCAACGGATTGATGCGGCGGGGCGAATACCCGTGTCCAGTGGAGGTTCATCCAGCCACGGCCGCCGCCCGCCCCACCGGCTCTGCGTCGAGCCCTGAGGATCACGACCAAGACATGGCCGGTCGCTTGCCCTGACCCGTCCTATTAGACTAGTGATACCTGTTCCCGCAGATGTAATCCTGCAGATCCTGCTCCGTGCGCTGCGCTTCGTCGAGCCTGTGTTTTACCACATCGCCGATGCTGACCACGCCGACGACATCGTTCCCATCCATGACCAGCACATGACGCGTACGCCGCTGGGTCATGATCCCCATCGCGACGGGCAGCAAATCCCGGACCGAACAGGTCGCCACGTTGCGGTTCATGATATCCGCGGCTCGCATCATCGTCGCCTCGGCCCCGTATTCCGCCACCGCATTGCAGCAATCCCGCTCCGACAGCGTACCCACGTGTTTGCCACTCGGTCGGCTGACGACGACGAAGCCGATATTGTTGTCGCGAAACAACTTCAAGACCTCCACCATCGTTTGATCGGGAGCAACCGCGATGACACCGACACCCTTGTTCTTCATGATTTCGCCGACAAGCATCTGAGCCTCCTGTCTGCGCGCTTCGGCTTGACGGATTGCGCGCGTTTACGTTCGCCGAATATTCCGCCACCAATTGTACCCCTGCGACTCGCTCGTCTCGACCAGAACGGCCTTTTCAGTGTTCAGGCGAGCAGCGACTACGCCGCCGCCAGTTGCCGCCTTGCCTGGCTTGCCGAGCAAGTCGTCGCGCCCGATCACCAAGTCGCGGGAAGAAAAACTCGAGAATTCATATTGCTGCCCAAGCGCTATTGCGTCCGCCGGGCAAGCGTCCTCGCACAGTCCGCAGAACAGGCACCGGGCCGTGTCGATTTCGAATTTGGCCGGGTGCCGGTTACCCTTCTCGTCCTCGTAGGGGACGACTTCGATGCAGTCGCAGGGACAGATCCGCGCGCAGAGTTCGCAGGCCACGCACTTGATCTCGCCCTCTTCATCACGCGTAAGGAAGTGATGCCCGCGATAGCGCGAATAGGGCAACCATTTTTCCTTGTCCGGATACTGCATGGTCACGGATCTGGAGAACATGTAGCCGAAGGTCAGAACCAAAGCGTTCGCCAAATCGGCGAAGAACGCCCAGCCAATCCATGCTCCAACTCTGTCCTGTGCGCGCGACATCGCCGCCTCGCTAGGGAGCCGCTACGGCCCCCAAAAGTACACCGGTTATAATTATGTTCGCCATCGAAAGAGGAAGCAAGACTTTCCATCCGATCGCCATCAGTTGGTCGTAGCGGTAGCGGGGGAAAGTGAAGCGGAACCAGATAAACAAATAGACGAAGAATGCGACCTTGAGCAGAAACCAGAGGAGCGATGGCAAGGGGACCAGCACGCCGTTCCAGCCGCCGAAGAACAGGATCACCACCAGGACCGATACCAGCAACACGATGGCATATTCGCTGATCATGAAAAACGCAAAGCGGATACCGCTGTATTCGGTATGGAACCCGGCCCCCAGATCGCCTTCCGCTTCAGCCAGGTCGAAGGGAATGCGTTGCGCCTCGGCCAGTCCGGCGACGAAGAACACGAAGAAGCCGACCGGTTGGTAGACGACGTTCCAGAGATTGGCTTGTGCCCTCACGATGTCGAGCAGGCTCATGGATTGCGCCAACATGACCACGCCGATGACTGCGAACCCCATCGGGATTTCGTAGCTGATCATCTGCGCGCAGGTCCTGAGGCTACCCAGGACAGCGTATTTGCTGTTGGCGGCCCAGCCACCGAAGATGACGCCATAGACCTCGATCCCGATCACCGCGAAGACGAAAAGGAGCGCCATATTCATGTTGGAGACGTAAAGCGTGATCTCTGCGCCGAGGACCGAGACAGTTTCGCCAAAGGGGATTGTGACGAACACCACAAAGGGCGGGACGAGCGCCAGGATTGGCGCCAGTTTGAACAGGAAGCGGTCGGCCTCGGCCGGGATATGGTCCTCTTTGGTTAAGAGCTTGATTCCGTCTGCCATCGGCTGCAGCAGCCCGTGCCACCCCACACGCATCGGCCCCATCCGCTGCTGCATGTGCCCGGCGATCTTTCGTTCCAGCCAGGTTAGCGGCAAGGGCAGCAGCAGGAGGATCGCAATCAGAAACGCGACCTTGAAGACGATCAAGCCAAGGGCGACGATGAGTTCCATGATCCGCGGCTACTTATTCACGGGTTGAAACGCGACCGGACTTTGGCTCCGGCTATGCATTATAGCACTTTGCGCACGCGTCAGGCTACAGCGGCGACGCCCCTCAGACAATGCCATTACAATTATGCCGACCTGGCTATTATGTGGTTTGGCAGTTAACCAGGGTCTTCCTCACTTTGTGTGGTTAACAGCCCATTGGCGATGACGCGGCTACGGGCCGGCATGCGAACGAAATCGAAATGGTCGCCCGGTCCGGGTGTCACAGTGCAGAGCATCGTATTTGGCGATGAAGGCAAATGGGTTGTGTCTGCTCGCGGGCCAACGTCCGGGCATATGCCCTGATTGCGGATGCTGGAGCAGAAATCGGCACGGCTGGTCGTACCGCAGTCTTCAAGACCTCTCGATCCAAGGTCATGCCGCGACGGTGAGGCTCCAGCTAAGCCGCTGGCGTTGCACATATCGGCAGTGCAGACGGCAAATTGAGGAAGACCCTGATTAAATGCAAAACGGCACGTCGGCCGAGTCGAGCCGCGATGGAACGCAGAATTGGGAGATCGCCTTAAGAGGCGGCATGATCGACGATTGTGCTCAAGGGTGGGAACAGGAATATGCGCGGCAAGAATTGCCTGTGAACAGGATTTATTCGAAGCGACGGCCGTTGGGCGCTAGCCTCTGGCGCTATAGGGTGCATTGCGCTCAGGCTGGTTCATTGCAGTCTTCTGTCGAAGCCTTACAAGTATCTCCTCGCCATCGACTGACGCTCGCGTTCGTTCCATGATCTCACGCTCGCTGACCGCCTGTTCCCAATGATGCTGGCTGTGTCCCAAGGGGCGCCCGGCTGCCTCCCAAATGGCATAGGCTCGCTTGCTGATCCATTCGAACCGTTCATCCGTCATTTTTCTCCTCCTTAGTGGACGTTTCGAACTGCGGGTAAGGATGAATGTTCTCGGTGCGGGATAATAATGGTGCCGACGGATTACAGGTTGTGTCCCGAACTTCACAAACAGATTGGCAAGCCTTGCTCACATGAAGAAAAGCCCGGAATTTGTCGGGGCGAGCACATCGAAAAGCCAGCAGCAGGCCACGCAATCAAGCAGGCAAATATAAAAGACCGCGCGACATGACAGCATCCGGCCCACGAAGTGTAAGTATGGCCAAAATCACATTACCGAACGGACGTCATCCAAACATGGCAACGCCGATAGGGTTACTCGCACTCGGGTGGAATTGGCAGAAACACCGGAGGGAGTGTCCAAGATTGATGGCCTGTCGGCTTAGCGCCGGCCGGGTGGGCGCCGACGGCAGGTCCGAGCAGAGATTCGGTGTAGGCATAGGGGTAAGGAACAAAGGTCCGGTCCTCATGCAGCGCGCCAAAATTCTCCCGCCATGTGGGTGGTAGCTGAAACCAGGTCGCGGTGTACCAAAGCTTGATGATATTGCGGGCTATCGGACCGAATTCCGGATGATTGAGGATGGCCGCCTTCAATGCCTTATCGGTCGAGGCAGAGGGCAGGGCGCTGAATGTCTCCAGCAGCCGATGAAGCAGATCATGGCCAATGATGCGCTCGATCGTCTCGAAGTAACGCCTGGCGTAGCCGGTTCCCATCAGATCATAGCTCGATATTCCGCAGAGCCGCACGGAGAGACGGAGGAAATTCTCAAAATGATCAGACATGGGACACGCTTGTAGCAGGAGTGGCTGGAGCGGGTGCGGACGACGACGGCAATACAGCCGGTGGGTCTTTGAATTGGTCCATCTCGAAGGTGGGCGCCGCATTTTCGCCGGTACCGGGAATCGGGTAGTGAATGAGCCGTTCCATGGCGACCTTGATGCGGAACATCTCCGCGGTAAACGCACCACCCAAGAGTTCCGGTTGACCATTGAAGGCTGTGTTCAGGTGTCCGAGGAAACGCTTGTATTGGCCGTTGAAGAGAAGAGCGTTTTCCTTCAGCTCTGGATAGCCGTCGTAGTCGCTGATCTTTGCATTGGCCTTGATCGGAAAAACCGCTTCCATGTCGACTGGAAACCTCCCGCCTTGAGGATCCCCGGCGCTATCGCGAGCGCCATCCCGACTCGGATCCCGGTAGTACCGTTTTTTCAGGATTTGATCGAACCGGTAATAATGGGCAAGTTCGCCCTCCGCGTCATAGACGCGCTGATTGCTGCCTTCACCCTGGTCGGCAATGAAGTCGATGGCCATGAGAGCGCTCTTGAGGTCGGTAATGGCCGTCAATTCACCGCCGGCCGAATAGTAGTATTTAGGATCGACCTGCCTCTTCGGATCGCCGGCGAAGAGGGCTTTCATTTCCATCTTGTTAGCTAGCTCGACGAAGCCGAGGTGAATGGCCTTGTAGAACTCACCGATGCTCCAATAATGAAGTTCAAGATGGTGTTCCGGCGAGCTCGTTGTCGGCACACGAGGCACGAGCGAGTTGCCTGCCTCCGAGATCCCCCGACGATAGGCGGTCAGCTGATGATGCGGGACGACCGCGATCTTGTAGTGAAACTCATAGTTTCCGTCCCCCGCCTCGGTGATCGGGACCAATGGATTTTCGCTCTCGAGCATGGGTTTATCGATGTGCTGGCCTGAAACAGGAATAGTTTTCTCGATGTACTGGACAGCATCCGCCTGTTCGGGTTTTAGCGAGGTCGGCCGTTCGATCGCGAGAAATGTTTGAAGGGCGTGATCGGAGAGTTTTTCGATGCTGACATCGAAGTCGTCCTGACCGGTGGGCAGATGCGCGGGGTAATGCGGGACGAAATCGGCCGAGATGAGATCGGGCTGACCGCCGATAGCGTTCAATAGGTTGGCCGCAAGGGTCAAATGGAGCATTTCCTCCTTGGCGACCGCACTGATGATGTCGATGGAAGGCTTGTTGACCTCGATCTTCGCGCTATAGGCGGCGGTGAGATAGGGCGGAATCGTGGCATGCTCGAGCTGAATGGCGACCTGAAGGTATTCTTTCAGCTGCTCGACATTCTCGATTACAGTGCTTGGCGTTTGCATGATGGCGCTACGCTCCTATTGATTGATCACAGATATGTCAGGTGTTTAAGGGCCGCTTCAGACGTTTTGAGACACAGCGCCGCCGTCGTGAGAGTGGTATTGGAAGATCCGATCGAAGGCATGCTGCCTGGGCCGATGATGTAGAGGTTTCGGTGATCCCAAGACTTTTGATCGACATCGACGACAGAGTTGCTGCTCGAGGTGCCCATGACGTGCGTGCCCGAGAGATGGTTGCCGCCCCGGATGGCGTAACCATTGCCGTTGTAGGTGACGTAGCCGTA
The DNA here is from genome assembly GCF_900094545.1 of Martinezella miluonensis. Taxonomy (GTDB): domain Bacteria; phylum Pseudomonadota; class Alphaproteobacteria; order Rhizobiales; family Rhizobiaceae; genus Rhizobium; species Rhizobium miluonense. The sequence continues at coordinate 60,436 of NZ_FMAH01000002.1, read as the reverse complement.
ATCCGAACTATTGTACTGGGTGTAATCTCGCGCACCCAGTTTCTGGAAGATCTCCTTCGAAAGCCCACGCGCGAACTCGGCGGTAGCCATGCTATAGTCGGAGAGCTTGAAACTAACGACGGGCCGCATGTTGCCCAATCGATCGATGTATTGCTCGTCGACTGTGACACGGCTTTCTGGATCGGCCGGCATTTCGATCATGTAGGCGAGCAATAGCTGCCGGGAAAGGCGCTCGGTAAGCTCTTTGCGGAGAGCCCGACCGTGAAGGTTCCGAGCGTCGACGAACTCCGTGAGATCGGCGCCGGGGGAACCGGTCGCCCAACCCCAGCCATCATTGTGGATGTCGGCGGCAAAGGAAGCGAATTTCCGGCGAAAATTGCCGCCGCGGAAATTGCAAAGTCCGGAGGTGCAGGAGGGACCGCGCCCGACGCCGGCGTCGACCGGGAGGAGACCCCAGCACAGCAGGTATGGATGGTCCATGAGATGGCGGCCCATAAGATCGTTGACGGCTTGTCCGTTCTGGACCGCGGAGGCGAGCATAAGCCGAGCATTCTCGACGGCATTCGCTGCAAGGATGAAGATCTTGCCCCGTACCCGATAGCTCTTGTAATTGGGGGATTTGCGATCTTCGTAGCGCTTGACTTCGATCTCCGTCACCGCCCCCGTTTCCGGATGAATGAAGACGCGGCTCGCCACAGCCTGGTTGACGAGCTCGGCCCGCCCGGTCTTGATTGCCTTGATCAGGACCTTGCGTGCATCAAATCGCGCCTGGACGGGACAGAGCGGTACGCAGTTGGTGTTGCCCTGGCACCGTTCCCCTTCCTGGTTTTGGTGCATGCTGATGGCGCCCACCGGTTGATAAGGGCGGCCGTCGTTCCATTTGGCATAGTCGGGATTGGGATCGGCATTTTTCGCTTGAGGAAAGGTGATCCAATCGATGTCGATCTTTTCGCCGTCGATCTGCGCCTGCATGCCCTTGAGGCCGTTGGAGACGATCTGATCGAGATAGCTGGCTTGCAGCTCGACCATCGGGTAGACGTAGTCGTCGCTGCTATACTCCACACCAACCTTTCTCTGGGCTGCGGCATCACCCGAGACGCCGAGGACGAACTCCGCCTTGTCGTAGAAGGGCATCAAATCGTCGAGACCGATCGGCCAGTCGAGGCCTTGGCCAAAATTGCTTTTCAGCCTGAAGTCCTCCCGCAGCATGCGAATGGCCTTGGCCTCCCAGTGGACGGTGGTACCGCCGAGTACACGCGTGTAAACCGAATCGCTGACATAAGGGCCGGATTGCACCCAATAGGCTTCGGTATTTGTTTCTCCGGGAGCGAGCTTCCGCAGGTCGGGACCACGGGGCATTTCGGCATTGGGATTGCGCGGAAAGGGTGCGTTATTGTCCTTGTTTGGGTTGGAATAGAACGTTTCCAGGTACCGTTGATAGCCGTCCTGCGAAAGATCGCGCCCGAGCCCTGCCTCCAGGATAAGGACGCGATATCCCTTGCTTGTGAGCTCGTGCGCCAGGATGGCGCCGGAAATGCCGGCGCCGACGATGACGGCATCGTAACTCTTTGCAGCGGCTTCTTCCGCAGCAATGGTGGGCGCCAGGGGCGCGCTGTGATGTTCTGCATCTGACATGTGCTGGGACATGGGCTCGCCGCGTGTTTCAGGGGTGAAGATCGATTGAGAAGTTGCTCCCCTGCCAGATTTGGCTGGAGAGCCAGAAGAAGGTGAAGGTGAGCGATGAGCCTGCCTGAGCAACTTGCGTAGGCAGGTCGACATAGTGGATGCCGACGACGGTGTCCGTGGTGGTGATATCCTGCCAGCTGTTCCAACCATCATCAGTCCACCGGAGACGGAACGGTGTCGTCATGGGAATTCGGACCGTCTTGCCGGCCTTCATCGACAGGAATTGGCGATCGAAATTCCACACCTCGAGCAAACTCTTGGGGTGCGGTTTTTGATAGCGATCGGCGACGATATCGAGTCGGTCGTAGACCCGGCCATCGGAGACAGAGCGGACAAGTTTGATATACTCGGCATGGGCCCAAGCCAGAGGCATGGCGGATCCGGTTGGGCCGCCCTTTATAAGCGGAGGATAAATATTGAGCAGGTCGGGGGCATTCCAAAGCTGTTCCGCGAGCAAGCCGCGTGTGCCGGCAAAGGCCTCCAGATAGCGAATATAAGGCTTCGCATCCCGTCCGGCGGCGACTTCATAATGGGCGCGTTCTCCCGTGAGCAAGGGCCAAGGCCGACCGACGCCTTGCGGACCAAAGGCCTGGCCCTGGTCGCCTTGCCCATAGCCGTCATGGTTATAGCGGCGGTAGCAGGGGCCGTTCGGCAGATCATCCTTGAGGACGGCATCGATGACGTTGATCGTATTCTTGATGATGGGGTCGTCAGCGGAACGGATGCCGAGACGGACGAGCTCCTGGAAGCCGCCATCGACCACGTCTCGGGCGGGAAACGCGCCTCCTTGAGGGATGTTCTTGAGATAAACGGTGGCCGCGTTGGGGTCCTCCGGCAGCGAAGGGTTGCGGTTGTTGCCGACCGATTTCACCTGTGTAGGGAGAATGCGGATATAATATTCCGTGATCCCGGCGACGAGACTACCCTCAGTGGTGACACACCAAGTTTCCAGGTGGGATTCGAGGAAGTCGGCGTGTTCTCGCAGAAACTGGGCGGTTGCGGGATCACCCCAGCTATGTTCCGCGAGATCGGCGGCGCAGATGAGGCCGGCAATGTTGGAGGCCAAGGTGGAGGGCGAATAGCCTTCGTTCTCTTCCCAACGTTCTTCCTGCGTCATTGGCCCGTTGGCGATCAGGGCTCCCGCGGCGGCCAGTACCATGCGCTTTGGATTGTAGTTCTGAAGAGCGCCCTCCTGGCTCAGGTGATAGGCCAGGATAATCGGGTAGGAGATCTCATCGAGCTGCGTGCCGTCCCAATAGGGAACGCCGTTGATGTAGAAGTTCTGGTGGAATCCGCCGTCGGGTGATTGGTTCGTGGCGAGGAACATCAACGCACGCAGCGGCAGATCTTTCTCACCTGCAGCGAGCAGCGCGGTGGCGCTTTGGCACATGTCGCGCGGCCAAACGAGGTGATAGCCGGAATTGCCGTCTTGATTGCTGTAGCCCCAAGGGATGCTGAGGGAAGCAACCAGCGCGCCGAGCGAATTCTTATCCTCGTGAGCGATGAGAATATTGTGGCTCATATTGAACAGGCGATCATTATCGCCGGTCGTTTTCGGGACAGGCTGAAATCCGGGAGCCGCAGAGCGCGCTTCGACCCAATCGTTGATATAGGTCTGCAGCTGGCCGCGGGGCGACTCCTGATCGAAGGGATAGCTCAATGCTTCGCGGACCAGCACCATGGCCGGATTCGGCTGCGAAGACATGCCTTCGCGGTTCTGGCAGAAGCCAAGCCCAAGCACGAATTCCGTGTTGGTACCCCGCGTGATCTCCGCCGTCAGGGCAATGTTTCCGTTCTGAGCGCAGTTGTAGTTCCAGATCGGCAGACGCCGGTTGCCGATGATGTCCGTCCAGCCGTCGTTGACACCGACGAAGCCGCAGCTGGTGTGCCCGAGGCCGCAATTCGCATTGAGTGCGAGCCAGTAATCGGCGTGCCGGGCAACGAGCTTCTTGCCGTCGGTCGTGACGGCAACATAGCCAGAGTTGTCCTCTCCCTGGCCTTGGAGGTGCGGTGCCAGCAGTGCATAGACCTTAAGCCGGCTGAGCAGATCCGGGTGGTCGCTCACCAACCGGGTGCGGACGAGAAGACAAGACGAGTCCGCAGACGCTATAATATCCTGAATCACGGTGTACGGCTGGCCTATCGCGGTGCTGGTCAGCCGATAGGCCGGCGCACGCGCGTCGATGGGCTCGCAGGTGTGGGTAAAGTCTCGTTGGGCATCGTGGAAAAAACTGACGCCGTCAGTGAACATCAGCTGGAAGTCGCGAATCTGAGGCGTGTCAACGTCGGGAAAGTAGATTTCGGTGACGATGCCGCCAACAACGGTAAACCAGATTTGGCTGGCTGAAGAATATGCGGTTCCGACGGCGTCTTTGTCGGCCCGGGTCCACATCGCGGTGGCTCCGGGACCGCCGGGGGCGGGGTTGTCGGTAAGCAGAGTTGCCATGGTTTTCTCGCGTTCGGTTTACGGCCACAAATTCGTGGGCCATTCTAGGTGACGGAAGAATAGGCATTGGGCAGCGCCGGCCGTTTCGAAGCCGTTGCGCAATCTCTTGCTATGATTTTTTCCAGGTCGCATTGTCAGGGATCGACGTGCTGGGCACGACAACCTGAACAATCGATGGACTGTTCGAGTTCGATAATGCACCCAGGACGGCATCCTTCAGCTCGCCATAGGTGTGAACTTTCCACCCCTGGCAACCGAAGACATCTGCCAGCTTGCTGTAATTCCACTGGTGCAGGAGGCATGATTTGTAAAACGGCTTCTCCTTACGGAAAGCCGCGGTATCGGCGAGCCATTGCTCCACACCGTAGATGCCATTGTCGATCACGAAAATTATTGGGTTGAGTTCGAAGCGGGTTTGCGTCGAGAGGCATTGGGCGGTCATCTGAAATCCGCCGTCGCCCGCAAAGACCATGACCCGCTGGTGGCTTTCCTTCGCCAGGCAGACTCCCGTTGCGGCCGGGCCGATATAGCCTATGGCCGAGTAGGATGATTGCGAGATAAAATTTCTGGGGGTCGGAACTTTAAGCAACAGGCTTCCGAAATAGTTCATGCTCGCATCGCTGCCGACGATGGTATCTTTTCCTATAAACTCAGGAATAAACTCGTAGAAGCCCTGGTATGAAATTTCGCCTGTCAAATTCACCTCAGGCGCTTCTTGAACTGGGCTGCGCGAAAAATATCGTGTCTCGCGCGTAGCTCCTTTCTCGAGCAGACCGTCTATCAAGTCCGCCAAAGAAACCTGCGCGCTGAAATATGCGCCATATTTGACGGTATCCAGCGAAACAAATGCGGTATGCTTGAAATCGGTAGGCCAGCCCAGCGCGTTGATGTCCGTCAGCCAAACGCCCAAAGCCAATATGAAATCGGAACCCGTCACCAGTTCCTGGACGGACGCTGCCGACGATCGGCCGTCAAATACGCCGGCAAACAGCGCATCATCTTCGGACAAGACAGCTTTGCTCAATAGCTCCGTAACATATGGGATTTTTAGTTGCCGAAGCAGGTCTTCCGCTTTTTCGCGCAGGCCAAATCGGTCAATCTCCACGCCGATCCAGATGAGGGGTTTGGCAGCGTTTTCCAATCTTTCGTTGATTTGATCGATCGACTGACGCAAACTTTCCGGGTTTGAGAAAATCCGAGCCGCCTTTAGAGCCTTTGCTGGACGGTCACATTCCAGGTCAACTATATCCTCAAGAAGCTCGATATAAACCGGGCGCATTTCCGTTATGCATTGCGTTAATGCATAGTCTATGAGCATCGGGGCAAGGTCGGGGCTGTCAATTCTGACGGCTGCGGTCGTTATATATTCGAAAACCTGAAGATCGGTTTCACGGCCGCTAATGAAATGGTGGGAGCTGAAACCGGTCTGCTCGAATGTGAGCGTTTTTTGTATGCTCGGTGTCCCATTGATCAGGACGACCGGCACTTTCTCTACATAGGCGCCTGCAATGGCATTCACCGCAGACAATGCGCCGGCCGAATAGGTGACACAGAGTGCACCAATTCCTTTCAGCCTGGCATATCCGTCCGCGGCATAGCCTGCATTGAGTTCGTTGACTTCTTCTATGACCTGGATGTGACTTGGTTCGACATAGTTGTTCACCCAGTCTATCGAATAGTCACCCGCGATAGAGAACAGATGCCCCAGATCGAGCTCAAGAAGCCTGTCGACCAGATATTGTCCTACGGTATATTTGCTGACCATGGCTTGAAGTTCCGTTGTTAACTGCAAGTGACAAGGGCATTAAAACTCGCTCGCGCCGTCGAACAGCCGCGGCACGTATATGTCAAATATTCCCGGACACTTACGTTCGGGGTATCTTTGGAGCATGAAATCTTTGAAGGCGTCGTTTGCTAATCCATCGCCGACTGCCTGCATGCCTGCGGAGAGGTATTCGATATTTCTGGCCACCTCGCTTTTATCAGCCGGAAAACCGTGGCCTGGCATGAAAAATTCGTAATCCGAGACCAGCATGTCTTCCAGGATTCGAATCCAATTATTCATATATTTCGTCAGGTAAAGATGTGTTCCGCTATAAATTAAATCTTGTACAATATAAATTCGCAGATCAGGAAGTCCAATGGCAAGAAGGAAATCTATTTCTGTGTCTGTTATCTTTTTGAAGGCATATTTCACGCCGTCTATAATTTCCTCTCCAGGTGAAACACTCTTCTCTGGTATAATTATATTATTTGGGGCGAGATCGCCCATTTTCCAATGGTCGTTTAGCGAATCCTCGCCATGCGACCTAAGAAAGCTAATCGTTTCGGGCAGTGCATAAATGGCAACATCGCTGAATGCGGCTGCCAATCCAAACCAATGATCGGGGTGCCTGTGCGAAAGATACACTCTGTCTATCGGTTTCCCGAGACTGTCGGCATAGGCTCTGAATTGCTTTGCATAGGGAACCAGAAATTGTCCGTCGACAAGAACGAGCTTGTTTTTACTTTCAATAATATGAGTAGCATTCGCAATATTATCATGCGCAAAAGACGAAATGAAAGTGTGGATACGGACGTCACCCATCCGTTTTGCGATTATTATGGGAGCCGATAGTTGAGTCACCATAGGAATCTCCATGATTCAATGGACACTTGGGGCGCTTTATCGTTCATGTTGGTGTGGGTTCGAACCCACCCGCTCGGCCGTAGAATTATCCCAAAGGTTACGGACGAGACCGTCGCCTTTTCACGCGCTATCCCAGATGGGTCGTTCTGGGAGGATGCAGTATTCCGTGCCCATCAACTATCGCCAGCGTGTGTGGCAGGTCGATGCGACGGATGAGATCGAAAACGGATAGAAGAAGCGAGCTGCTCTTCCAGCGTCGCCAGTGCAGCGCTGGCAACCTCATAGGCACTGTCGCGGCCCGGTTCAGGCTTGTCTTCGCCCGGCCGCCAGAAGCGCCGACGCGCCATCCTCATCGAGCTGTCGAAGGGTGGAATCGCGTTAAATACTTCGACTAGGTAAGGTCCGCGGTAAACCGGCTCGATCTCGCCCAACATAATATCCCAGGGGATCCAGCTGTCCTTTATCGCGCCACGGTCGGGCGCGGAAACATGGACATAATATAGCCGGTTCTGCCGCACTGCCCGGGCTACATTTTCCTTGAAAATTTGAGGACCCTGGCTTTCCATCAGAACTTGAGCGGTATCGATCGTTACGCCACACTGTGGCGCCTCAAGAGTTTCGAGGAAATCCAGCGCCTCCGAAACCATATTCGGTGGAGGAGTTTCCCAACTCTTGACCGGCTCGATGGCGAGCTTCACGCCTTTTCTGGAGGCGTACTCAGTCAGGTCCTGAAAGACGGAGCGGGCGGCCAGATATCGCGGCGTCATCCAATCCAGAAGGGCATCACTCCAGATCGGCTCACCAGAGTCGGTAAGCGGAAAGACCCCGTAGGGATAGAGGAACGGCCCGGACATGATCGAATCCCCTCCACCTAGCGCCGATGTGATGTCGACACGCGACTTGAGGTAGGAGAGAGCCTGCTTGCGCTGCTCTTCGTAAGGTGACGTCGGATCGAAGGTTCGCGTGGTCCCAACATTGGTTGTGAACCTCGCGCCCTCCAAACCGGCCTTATCGAACGCCTTCTTCAGGCGGACATAGCTGTCGACCTCAAGCTCATGGTTGATGCCCGCAGGCCCGGCGGCGATATGCAGGTCAAAGCCTCTGTAGCCCATTTCGGTAAGGGCCTTAAGATGCTTGACGAGAACCTGCGTATAATCGGTATCGTCCGGTCGCAAATCGGCCGTGAACATAAAGAAGCTGAAATAGATCTCTCGATTGGATGCCACGGTCATTTTACCACCCCAGCTCTTCGCGCAGAAAGGCTCGCGCTGTTTTTGCGCACTGAAGCGGATTAGCCTTTGTTGGGTCCTGTTCTGCTTCGATGATCATCCACCGATTATAACCGGCACCCTTTAGGATCCTGAGAATGGGACGTAGGTCCAAATCCCCGTCCGGATCGCCCGGGACAGTAAAGATGCCCTGCATGATCGCCTGGTAAAAACTAAACTTGTTGTCCACGGCAAGCGGAAGGACATTCCGGCGCACGTTCTTCAGGTGAACGTGTTTGATACGGCTCGCATATCTCTCGGTTAAATCCTCGATTTCGCTCTGGCTGGCCCTCCGATAGTCTTGGGCGTCCCCATAGTCCTTGTAGTTGACTGCGCCGCCATAGTGCAGATGACCTGTATCCAAGCAAAGCCCCACATAGATGGGATTGGTTGATTCCATCAGCCGGATGGTTTCCTTGATGGTCATAACCCCCGTTCCAACATGCGGGTGATAGCTTAGCTGCATGCCTTGTTCATGGGCATACTGACCCGCTCTATCCAGGAGGCTGGTCAGCAGATACCACTGTGGTTCATTGAAAATAGGACGGTCCGTCAATACAGATTTGGTTCGGACCTGATTGACGGCATTGGCAAGCTCGGCGACGACGACGTCCTGCGCACCAACCGACTTCAAAAACGCTACTTGAGCTTGGAATGCCGAAAATGCCTCTTCGATTTCGATACCGGTGGTGAATGTCGTTCCATCCCATGTCGCGGCAATCTTAAGGTTGGATAGTTGCATGGCTTTCGAGAGTGACGGAGCATGGGTCGGATAATTGTGCCCGGTACTGCCGCCGTCGAAGCCTGCCTCTTTTGTCTGCTCCAGGATGGTTTGATACGGAATGTCATTGCCAATTTCTGGAAAATCGTCGTTTGTCCAACCCGTTGGCTGAATTCCAAGCGTCATCTTTACCGGCAAGGTATCCATGAGTGTGCGCCTTCTCGTGATCTATTTCGATACAAGCTGCTTAACAAATTCTTGCGATGTAGGATTGTATTAAAGGCCCTGGTAAGACTGCTGTCCTATCAGGCATATCGTAGATATATTAAGCTGCGCATGGGATGGCTTTGGCCATTTCCGGACCATAACCAATGATTGCGACAGTTTTTTTATGATGGCAAGATCTAATTTAGAAATAGCGTATTTTACAAGCAATGAGCGTATAAATTGCAAATTCAATTTTACAGATCCCGCCTGCTCAATCCAGGCTATATCCGCTCACGGCCACCCTGGTGGTCGAGCAGCACAAGGATGGCCATTTCCATCGGCTGTCTATTTTGTGAATGCGCATTCGTTAGCGCACCGGGCTCCGTGCCGATTCACTAACTAAGGCTTCATCGGGGTTATATGATAGACCGACATGGCCTTGCTGACGCCTTTGAGTTCGGCCTCACTTTTTGCCACTGGGTATGGCGCAATAATTTCCGCCACAGCCGGCGCGCGGTAAACTTCTTCGGTGATGCAGATCTCGTCGCCATCGGCAAGGTTTTGCACCCGTGCTGCGATATTCACCGTCTGACCAAAATAGTCGAGCCGCTCGTTGAGCGTAACGGCGATCGCGGCACCTCGATGCACGCCAATTTTTAGGATGAAATCACGTTGCAAGCGGTCCCGATTTAGCTGATCCACGGCCTCGCGCATATCAAGCGCCGCCTGCACCGCATCGGCGGAAGTCAGAAACGCTGCCATCACGGCGTCACCGATCGTCTTGGTGACGGCGCCATTGTGCCGCACAGTGGCATCGAGCAGATGCTGGAAGTGCCGCTGTACCTGAATGTAGGCGTTAAGGTCGCCGATCCGCTCGTAGAGCGCCGTGGAGCCCTTGAGATCGGTGAACACAAGGGTAACGTCGAGAACCGCAATGCCCTCGGTGGCGCCGATCACCTCCGAGCGGAAGACGTCGCGAAAAGTTTGCGTTGTCAGCAGACGCTTGCCGGATAAGGACGGCCCGAAGTGGAGTTTCTGGCGCTGAGACGTTGCCGTCGGAAGCTGCAGGATGCCGAATACAACCGGCAGCTTTCCATCGTTGCGAACTTCGAACACGACTTTACCGGGCACGATGTTTGCTGCGGCGGCCACGCATTTGCCGCGGTCGAGTACGACCGGCACATGGGGTAGAGTTACACCCGTCCCACTTTCGACCGGGAAAAAAAATTGGGCGTCGCTTTCGAAATCCTGACCCATAAGTGCGCCTTCGACGGCATCAACCTCAAGATTGGCCGTAGAACCTGGCTCTATACGGGTGAGCACTCTTACGAGCTGTTTGGCAGCCTCGCTCCACGGCACCCCATCGGGCATGATCCCGCCCGACGTCAATTTGTAATGAAAGACGTAGTCCCAAGCCGAAAGCGTATCCGGCTTATGGAAGCGGATGCTGCGCACGGCGGGTGAAACCGTAAATGTCACCGTGATGTAGTCGTCCAGCGCGGCGTCGTAATCGCTTTGGCAGAGGTGGCAGTGGAAATGCGTATGCAGTTTGCGCAGGCTCCGGAAGCTCTCGACAACGTCGGAGCACATCGGACAAACGAGCAGCCAGTCCATATCGAACAGTCCAGCCACGCATGCATGGAGGAAAAGATCGATCCCTTCAGCCTCAGAAATCGATTTCTCTTTTGCGAACTCAATCGGATTGACGCGATAAAGTGCCTCGTCCGTGCCCGAACGCAGCAGCATCTCCAGCCGCGACAGGACGCGCGGACTCCAGGATTTGGCCGTTTCGACCACAACCAGGCGCTCTTCAAGTTTTTTTTCGTCGATCATCCCATTACACCGCGATAAGACCTCGATCATCTTCGGCGTTCCGCTAAAGCTAAATACACAATTCACGCGCTTGGGGCGAGCCCTTCGAGATCTTATGAACTCATGAGCAGACCGTGCGTGAAACATTTGCGAATTATCTTCGATCGATGTCCGTCTGCTTGGTAGCCGCTGACATGGACAAGCTTTGCCGGTACAAATCCAAACGTGAGATGTAGATGATTGGTAGTCCGAGTTCCTTTTTCAACTGACTGAAGAGATTGACGATCGCTATTCTGAGTGATCCGTCTAAGTTTTCAAACAAGCCTTCAGTATGACGATTTGGATTAGCGACATGCATGAAGCGGGTCTTCAGTTGTTGCGCAACGGTATTGTTGCCTTCCTCGACCGTGCGCGTCGCGCACTCGCTTCGATACAACTATCATTTGAGAAATACCAAGGCTCTATTGTAAATAGAGAATAAGGGCGCAATTTTATTTAATATTTTAATTTAATGTTAACATATGTTAATGTGACGAAGAGAAAAATGAGCAATCAGTGCGATAAAATAAATTCAAAAAGCGGGAACTGACATGTAAAACCATAGAAAACTTCGACTTAAGCGGGTCAAATGTTCTTTGGACCGATAAAATACTGAAGTAGTTGCAAAAAATACGAGGGATAAATTCAAAATTAGAGGTAGCGGCCATGATTGGACAGTCGTTCAAGAGTGAGATATTTGCACGAGGACCGGACACACGCATCACTTCAGTTCGGACACCCGACACATTGAAGCCGGACATCATGGCCGGCGAGACCAGCATCGATGAGTGGGAAGATTATATTCTGCTCATCGATTCCCGCGCGCTGGATCGCGAATGCCTATCGAAGAGTTTGACCGCATGCGACAACGCCCTGAACATTGTTACGGTTGGCTCGCTGGATGAATGGCAAATGCGCAATATGGAAGTATTGCCGTCCGCCGTTCTCTTCATGATCGGCGGACGCAAGGTTTCTGACGCCGATGTCAGTGCCAAGATCTGTGCCTTGGTCGAACGCTTCCAGACAAGCCCTGTAATCGTTGGTGCCGATGGTGATGAACTTGCACAACTCCTGCATGCGTTGGAGTGCGGCGCGCGCGGCTACATCCCGACGAGCGTCGGAATAAAGGTTGCCGCGGAAGCTGTAGCGCTTGCGCGCGCAGGCGGCGTCTTTGTGCCGGCAAGCAGCCTGCTGGCTGCCAAGGAGGCAATCACTCCCATGGCCAGCAGAAGCCGTTGCCTCGATGGCCTGTTTACACCACGAGAAGTTGTGGTCGCCGAAGCGCTGCGGCGAGGCAAGGCAAACAAGATCATCGCCTATGAGATGGATCTTTGCGAGAGCACCGTCAAAGTGCACATTCGCAACATCATGAAGAAGCTGAACGCGACGAACCGTACCGAGGTCGCCTACAAAATCCGAGAGCTCGTCGGATAACAACTCTTTCCCGCGTAGCCGCTGCTCGCGTGAACGATACTGAGAAAAGCCACTTTACTATGCTTTGACATCACCTGCCCCGACACCGGGGCAGGCAAGCGGCCTAAATGTGCATCGGCTCTCGATGTTCACTCAGTTGATATCCGTGACAACCATTTGGCAAGGCATCAGAAATTAGTTGGGGTAATTTCGCACCAACGCGGGGTTAGGAGCGGCGCGGGGCCGCCCCCAACTTAATTTCTCAATTTTTACTGTATTTTGTATCCTTGCTACCCGAAGCTTGGAGATTGATCGCCTGTTGCAGCGCCTCAGAACCGCACGGCGACATCGAGGCCGACATGGGCGCGCGAGGCGACATCCCCGCCGGCCACGCCGTTGACGAAGGCAGCAACCTTCATCTTCTCCGTGAGCTTGTAGTCTACGCGAACACCATATTCCGCCCAGTCGAGACTGCCGGAGGTTTGCGGCGACAGGCTTCCCAGGCCGCCGACATTCAATTGCGATCCGTCGTGGTAATTGAAGCCATGCGCCCATGCGCCCCAGACCGATCCCTCGATCTTCGACGTGAAGTCATGGACCCATTGGCCGCGCAGCTTGAACAGTTCCATCGTCGCGGAGGACGCCGGCATGCTTGCATCGAACGGGTTCACCGACGACAGGACTTCATTGTAGGAGCTCGTATGCAAAGTCTGACGACCGAGTTCGAACGACGGTGCGAACTGATCATCCGGCGTCAGCTTGATCAGCGTGCCAATACGGGCAAAGCCATAGGCCTGCTCGCCGGAGGCCTTGCCGCTTCCCATTGCCGTGCCGGCGCCGTTCGCATAGGTCCGGGAGAAGTGGTAGTCGCTGTCGGGCGAATAGAAGCCGCCGACTTCACCGAAGGCGCCATATCGTGCATCGAACATATGGGTATAGCGCAGTTTAGCGGCGGCGATGAAAGCCCCTTCCATCGAGGCGCCGGGATAGTCTTCGGATGCGTAGCCGACACCAGCCATGACTTCGAACGGCTCGAGATCGACGTGTCCGGATAGGCCGGCGGAAGCAGAGCCGACCGAGCCGAAAGCCGAAACGCTGCTCGGCGTGCCAAAGGCCGTTCCTTCCTGCAGCATCTGGTCGGCAAAGCCGTGCATTTGCCCCATGGTGGTCTGGCGCTCTTTGCCAAGCTCATTGGCGGAGGATTGCAGCGATGCCAGCGTCGTCAGGCCCGCGATTGGGTCCGACGTGCCGCCGCTGGTCGGAGGCGCAACCGTCGCATCGACGTAGCGCACGATATAGGCCTGAATGTTGCCGTTGCTTGTCGGGTTCGTTCCGCCGCCAACAATGTACTGTCCGTTGGCGGATACGCCGTTGGCCTGGGTGAGGGTAATGCCGGTCATGTTGACACCGGCATTCGCCAGCAGCGTGTTGAGATCCGCCATGCCCGTCGCACTCGTCCAGCGGAAGGCGTGCCAGGAATTGCCGCTGGTGGTAGATTGGCCCACGACGACGGTTCCACCGGAGTTCATGCCAACGGCATCGGAAAAGGTGCCGCCGAGCGTGCCGAGATCGACCATGTTCGTGGCGCTGGTCCAGCGAAATGCATGAATACCGCTCACGCCATTTACGACTGTATTGGAATCGCCTACCACAATGGAGCCGTCGGCAGTGACGAGATAAGCGCTGGACAATGTCCCGCCAGATAATACGCCGAGATCCTGCATATTCGTAGAGCTGGTCCAACGGAACGCGTGACTATTGCCGCTGCTGTTTGTGTCAGCCTGCCCCACGACGACAGAGCCGTCGGCATTGACGGCGTAGGCGTAAGAGAAGTTGCCGCCGAACGTGCCGAGGTCGGCCATGGTGCCTGTTGCGCTTGTCCAGCGGAAGGCGTGATTATAGTTGCTGCTTGTGGTCGCTTGGCCGACGACGACGGAGCCATCGGCGCTTACGGCGTTGCCAACAGAGTCGCCGCCGCCGAGCGTGCCGAGGTCAGTCATGCCCGTGGCGCTGGTCCAGCGGAAGGCGTGACCATTGCCAATGCCGCTTGTGCTTGCTTGCCCCACGACTACGGAGCCGTCGGCGCTTACGGCGTGAGCAAAAGAAAGGGCGCCGCCGAGGGTGCCGAGGTCAACCATGCCCGTGGCGCTTGTCCAGCGGAAGGCGCGAAGTTGGTTGCCACTTGTGGTCGATTCGCCCACGACAACGGAGCCATCGACGCTTAGGCTGCGGGTATAAGAGTTGTTGCCGCCGAGCGTGCCAAGGTCAGCCATGGTACCTGTGGCGCTTGTCCAGCGGAATGCACGCTCATATCCACTAGCGTTGATTGCATCCCCCGCTACAACAGAGCCGTCTGCGCTGATGTAGAAAGCGTCGGATGGACCGCCGCCGCTCAACGTGCCGAGGAAGGTCGGAGAGGAGGCCGTCACATCGCCTGCAAACGCCGAATGCCCTACAAAGGTCCCAGCGAGCGCGACCGAAGCAAGAAGAATGGCACTTCGATTACGGCGGGAAAGCAGCCTTGCATGTGTGTTAAATGCAATCTCAAGATGAAATGAGCCGCCGAGTACCATTTTCTCTCCTCATTTTTCATCAGTTGCTGAGGGAAAGTAGAATATTAGTAATATTCTCAATCACATAGTTGTGCCGTTACTTATGAAGCTGTTAGCTCAGGCACTTCAAAGCGGTCAAGGACTATTTTGGGGCTTATCTCGACTTTGGGTGACGACCGGAGGCAGAATTGTTTCTCAAGTCATCGTTGTGGAAAAACCCTCCAATACCTTTCAACGTTAAGCCCCTTCTTCTGCGACCCATGCCTTATCAACCCAATCTTTATCGATCTGCCTCTCATCCCGTTTCGCTCATGAACATGAACCGCTTTCGTGATGGTCTGCGCGCGGTGGCGGGAAGGCCCTTGGCGAGGATCGGTTCGAATGCTGGGCGGTCGCATAGTCTCGGAGTGTGCAAGGTTCGTCGCAGTGGGCGAGCCGGGGTGTTGCCAGGCCAATTGCTCGGCGTCCTACCCGTCAGTTCCGGCAACTGCGGTGGCGCTCAAGCCTTGGTTCGAAGTGATCACCATGACCGACCATCTGCGCCTCAGATGACAAGCATAATTTCGCCCACCGCACGTAAAGCGGAAAGGATACTCTGGCCTGCGGCAGTTGGCCTCTGCCTCCACAACGAACATGCATCGACGCAGGCTGCCGGATCAGTGCTTGCGCTAGCTCGCGCGCGACAGGCCTATAGAACAGCATTTTATAGACCGTGGCGACCGACGGGGGGCAACGGTCTATATCCTTTCAAGAGCATTCATCGCAGCTCTCGCCGGGTAGCTCCTCACAACGCAAAGCACCCAAAGCATAGGTCATGTTGCGGCACGCGTTACCTCTGGAGATCATTCCACATCACGCGGCTGGCGCCGAAGCGGTCGATCCACTTTCCCATCGCCGCAGTAGCGAGACCACCAATCAGCAGCGCGGCTGACAGCGCACCGAAGCTCCATTCCGACGTCCAGCTCAAATCCCGCGCCATGTCCGGCGCGAGAATGTTGAAACTTTAGTGGAGCGTCCCATGGCCGATGATCCGCGTAATGCCGAGGGCGAGGATTGCCGGTATAGGCGGACGTTGGGTGCTTGCCGCAGTCATATGGATTTGAGACTCACGCGCTGCTCGAGTTTTTCGGCTTCTTCCTTTCGCTCGCTATAGCGATCGGTGAGGTAGTCAGACGCGTCGCGCGTGAGGATCGTGAACTTCACCAGCTCCTCGCAGACATCGACGACACGGTCATAATAAGACGAGGGTTTCATGCGCCCGTCCGTGTCGAACTCCTGGAAGGCCCTGGCGACTGACGACTGGTTCGGGATGGTGATCATCCGCATCCAGCGGCCGAGAATGGGCATCTGGCCAACCGCGTTGAACGACTGCGATCCTCCCGAGACCTGCATCAGAGCCAGTGTCTTGCCCTGCGTTGGGCGTACCGAGCCGACTGACAGTGGAATCCAGTCGATCTGCGCCTTCATGACGCCCGTCATCGCACCATGGCGTTCCGGGCTGACCCAGACCTGTCCTTCCGACCATTCCGACAGTTTCCGCAGCTCGTGCACTTTGGGATGCGTCGCGGGCACGCTGTCGGGCAGCGGCAGGCCCTCTGGATTGAAAGTTCGCACTTCGCAACCGAAGTGTTCAAGCAGCCGCGCGGCCTCTTGTGCCAGAAGCCGACTATAGGAGATCGCCCTCAGAGAGCCGTAGAGGATGAGGATGCGCGGCTTGTGGGTCGAGAAAGGCGGCCGCAATGCAGCTTGATCTGGGAGTTGCAGGTGCTCCAGCGATGCAGCAGGCATATCAGACAATGCGCTTGCCCTCCGCATCGAGTACCTTCTCGCCATCTTCCTTGGTGAAGGCGCCCTTGTGCGTATCGGGCAGAATGTCCAGCACCAGTTCCGATGGACGGGACAGGCGCGTGCCGAGCGGCGTGATGACGAAGGGACGATTGATCAGGATTGGCTCCTTGAGCATCGCGTCGAGCAGTTGGTCATCAGACAGTTCGGGATTGTCGAGACCGAGTTCCCCATAGGGCGCGCCCTTTTCGCGGATGGCTTCGCGCACGGTGAGCCCCGCGTCGGTAAGCATCTTCACCAGTTGCTCGCGCGCCGGCGGTGTTTTGAGATACTCGATGATCGTCGGTTCGATGCCCGCATTGCGGATCATCGCCAGTGTGTTGCGCGACGTGCCGCAGTCCGGGTTATGATAGATCGTCACATCCATGATCAGACTTCCCTTGGTTTTGTAAGTTTGGAGGCGGAGACGGATCGCACGGCGGAACCGCGCTCGTACCAGCCCTTGCTGCGATTGACGATCCAGACCACCGACAGCATCACCGGTACCTCGATAAGCACGCCGACGACGGTGGCGAGCGCCGCGCCGGAATTGAAGCCGAACAGGCTGATGGCAGCGGCGACGGCAAGTTCGAAGAAGTTCGACGCGCCGATGAGGGCCGATGGTCCGGCGACGCAATGTTCCTCGCCGCTTGCCCGATTCAGCAGATAGGCCAGCCCGGAGTTGAAGTAGACCTGAATCAGGATCGGCACGGCCAGGAGCCCGATCATGGCGGGCTGCGCGATAATCTGCTCACCCTGGAAGCCGAACAGCAGGATCAGCGTTGCGAGTAGAGCCAGAAGCGACAGCGGCTGCAGGGCATTCAAGAGGCGGTCGAGTGGCGCGGTCGATCCGCCAGCCAGCAGGCTGCGCCGCAGAAGCTGCGCTGCGATGACCGGTAGAACGATGTAGAGGACGACCGATATGACCAATGTGTCCCAAGGCACGGTGATCGCGGAAAGTCCAAGGAGGAGGCCGACGATCGGTGCAAAGGCAACGACCATGATCGCGTCGTTGAGCGCCACCTGGCTGAGGGTGAAGTGCGGCTCTCCCTTTGTCAGGTTCGACCAGACGAAGACCATGGCCGTGCAGGGGGCAGCAGCCAGGATGATCAGGCCGGCGATGTAGCTGTCGATCTGATCCGCCGGCAGCAAGGGCCGGAAAAGCCACCCGATGAACAGCCATCCCAGCAACGCCATCGAAAATGGCTTGACCGCCCAGTTGATAAAGAGGGTCACGCCAATCCCGCGCCAGTGCCGGCCGACTTGGCTCAGAGCCGCAAAATCAATCTTGATCAGCATCGGGATGATCATCAGCCAGATCAGGACCGCGACCGGGATATTGACCTTGGCAATCTCCGCCGAGCCGATTGCATGAAACACGCCGGGCATCAGATGCCCGAGCGTCACGCCGATAACGATGCAGAGGAACACCCAGACGGTGAGATAACGTTCAAAGGTCGACATCGTCAGGCAACTCCGTCCTTGCCTTGGGTGCTACCCTCGATGCGGCCGATTTCGTGCAGCTTGGTTTCCAGCGCCAGCTTGTCGATCGTGGCGAGCGGCAGGTTCACGAACAGGGATACGCGGTTCTTGAGATATCGGGCAGCCTGGGCAAAGGCGCGACCCTGATCGAGCTCCGAACCCTCTATAGCCGCGGGGTCCTCGATCCCCCAATGAGCGGTGGCGGGATGGCCGATCCAGACCGGGCACGCCTCGCCGGCGGCGTTGTCGCAGACCGTGAAGATGAAGTCCATCTGGGGCGCATCCGGTTTGGCAAACACGTCCCAGCTCTTGGAAGAGAAGCCCGACGAGCGGTATCCGAGAGCCTCAAGGGTCTTCAAGGCCCAGGGATGGATTTTTCCCTTGGGCTGGCTTCCGGCCGAGAAGGCGCGGAAGCGGCCCTTTCCTTCTGCTTCCAGAATGGATTCCGCCAGGATGGATCGGGCGGAATTGCCGGTGCACAGAAACAGCACGTTGTAGACGTGGTCGGCGCTCATTGCAGTTTCTCCTCCATTTTGGGTGTGCAGCATGTCGCGACCACCGCGGCAGGCGCGCAGATTTCGGGATGTCCGGAGCAGCAATCCTCCATCAGGAAGCGGATGAGGCCGCCCAGGGATTCGTAGTTGGCGGTGTAGATGATCGAGCGGGACTGGCGTTGGGCACCGATCAATCCGGAATGCTCGAGCTCCTTCAGGTGAAAGGAGATGTTCGACGGCGAGACCTCGAGCTTCTCGGCCAGGGCTCCGGCTGCCAGGCCCTCGGGGCCGGCGACGACGAGCAGGCGTATGATCTGCAGGCGGGTCTCCTGCGAGAGAGCGGCGAAGGAGGTCAGGGCTTGACGCTGGTTCATATTTCAATAGTCCTTTAATTATTGAAAATAGGAATAACGCAGGTGAACGCCATCGACAACTCAAAAATTCGGAACGCCGGTATCAGCTTGGTCTCCTGCTCGAAACGCTGGCCCGCGCCAAGGATTTGCCACTGGTCTTTCACTGCGATGGTCATCCCTTGAAAGCCGGATACCATGTGACCGAAGTAAAGGCCGGGCGGCTCTCGGCATTGGATTTCGGGGCGAATCCCGAAGCGTGTTCAGAAATTTTCGTGCAGCTCCGGGACATCGAGGAGAGTGTCCAACGTCCTAAACATGCGAAGACCTGTTCGCGTTCAGCTCGGCGAAAACCTGCGCCGAAGGCTGGAAACGGGCGCCCAATTACGTTCCGCAATGACGCACTGACCGCGATAATCGATGCGAGAGAATGAAGATGCGGGCTGTACCGGCCAAGCGGACATTCTGTTTGAAGGTAAGAATCGGAGTTTGGCACTTTGCGCAGTCGCATATCCCTTTCGTCAGATCATCGAGCGCTTTCGATGATCCCTCAAAATCGATGAAAGGACCCGCTACTATGAGCAAAGAAGACGATAACAAGGCCGTCGTCGGCCGTTGGTTCACCGAGTTCTGGGGCAAGGATGTCAATCTTGCGGTCATCGATGAGATCGCCGCACCCGACATGTTGCTGAAGTATTCCCTGCATGAGCCGCGCCGCGGCCGCGCCGATATCAGGGCGTTCATGACCGACTTCCGGGCTGCGTTCCCGGACCTCAACTTCTGGGGAACTGCCGATCTGATCGCCGAAGGCGACTACGTGGTTGGTCAGTGGGAAGGCGGCGGTACACATACAGGTCCCGCATTCGGCGATTTCCTGATTGGCGGCCTGTCGGCTGCAACCGGTCGCACGATGCGTTTCACCGGCACGACAGTCCTCAAGGTCATCGACGGCAAGATCGTCGAAGAGATTGGCCTCGACGATGGTCTCACCGCAATGACGCAGCTCGGTCTCGTCAAGGCCGCCTGACGATGACTACGGCGCTCCGCTGAAGGAAAGCGCACGCCTCTCAGGCAAATTGAGGCCCGCATGCCTGTCGTGCGGGCCTTTTCACTTCCGCAATCTCCTCGAGTTTCGCCGGCCGAATTGTTGATTGAAGAACAGGAATCGGAGCGCCGCAGCGGGTTCTCCAGGATAGTTTCGCCCTATTCAATTCGACTGGCGAGAACAGGACATCCAGCCATGACACGCATCGGCTACGCCCCCGGCGCCTATGATCTTTTTCATATTGGCCATCTCAATCTATTGCGTCGGGCGAGAGAGCATTGCGACTACCTGATTGCTGGCGTCGTGGCCGACGAGGTCCTGATCGCTCATAAAGGCGTCTCGCCTGTCGTGCCGCTCGATGAACGGCTTGAAATCGTGCGTAACGTTCGCTTCGTCGACGCTGTGCACGCGGCCACGACCAACGACAAGGTCGAGATCTGGAGAGACCTCAGGTTCAACGTCCTGTTCAAGGGAAACGATTGGCAAGGTGTCGAAAAGGGTGCCAGACTCGAACAGGACCTCGCTGTCTTGGGCGTAGAGGTCGTCTACTTCCCCTATACGTTGTCAACATCGAGCAGCGCCTTGCGCAAAGCCTTGGAAAACATCGATGCCATGGCTGTTCGTTCGCCGGTTGAATTCGCGCCGGCCATGCACCATGGCCGCAAGAATCGGGTGGCCGGGAATCCGCTTTGAAAGCAAAGATCGCAGTGTAATGGGCGCAATTTGAGACCACATTCGCCCTGCAACGATACGAGAAAACGGCAATGACCAGTATGACCAAGATTTTCCCGCGTTCGCGGGCCCTTTCTGTGGTGGACGATCCGCGCTGGGCGCGAATTGTAGCGCGCGACAAGACGGCGGACGGTCAGCTCTGGTATTCCGTTTCGACAACAGGCGTCTATTGCCGCCCGTCCTGCGCGTCGCGTGCTGCGAACCCAAAGAACGTCGCACTTCACGATACGCTGGCGAGTGCGCGTGCGACCGGCTTCCGGCCGTGCAAGCGCTGCAATCCCGATGGTCTTTCGCTCGAATGCGAAAATGCTGCGCTCGTCGCTCGAGCCTGCCGTATGATCGAGGAACGCGAGGAAGAGCCTTCACTGGAGGAGCTGGCCGAAGCAGTGCATCGCAGCCCCAGCTATTTTCATCGTCTGTTCAAGTCGGCGACGGGTCTGACACCGAAGGACTATGCCGCAGCTGACCGGGCGAAAAAGGTGCGAGAAGGCCTCGAAATCGGCAACAGCGTTACTGAGGCGATCTATGACGCGGGCTTTAATTCGAGCGGTCGCTTCTACGAGAAGTCGACAGGTATCCTTGGCATGACGCCGACACAATATCGTGGCGGCGGCGCCAATGAGGAGATCAAATTTGCGGTCGGACAAACGTCGCTTGGCGCAATCCTGGTTGCCTCCAGCAGAAAGGGCGTCGCCTCGATCTTGCTCGGTGACGATCCGGATAAATTGGTGCGCAACTTGCAGGACCGCTTCCCGAAGGCGCACCTTGTCGGCGCCGACCGGGAATATGAGGCGTTGATCGCGCGTGTCGTCGGATTTGTCGAGAATCCTCATATCGGTCTGGATTTACCGCTCGACGTCAGGGGAACGGCATTTCAGCGGCGTGTCTGGCAGGCATTGCAGGAAATTCCCGTCGGCCAGCATGTATCCTATGCGGAGATCGCGCGCCGTATCGGCTCGCCGAATGCGGTTCGAGCGGTTGCGGGCGCCTGCGCCGCCAACAATCTCGCCGTGGCGATACCCTGCCACCGGGTGGTGCGCAATGACGGCGCACTTTCGGGGTACGCCTGGGGCGTGGCTCGAAAACGCGCGCTCCTTGAGCGTGAAGCGTCCCAGACGGCATAAACATGCGATCTGCGCCTCCTATCCCAAACGCCTGGCCAGCTGCCATTTCCAATGATGCGAGAACCGGAATGAATGACGCGCGCTTCAGTCGCAGACGAATAACAAGTGCTGATGCATGCGGAGGTCTGTACACCCTATGAATTCGTTCTCGCGCTATGACAATTCGATCGCATTCCTTGCGAAAGTTGACGATGACTGGGCCAGGCTCATCGAGCTTGTGGGACCGTGTCGACACGACCCCAAGGCCGCCCGCGAGCCCTACGAGGCGCTGGTTCGGGCGATTGCCTACCAGCAACTGACGGCCAAGGCCGGCGACGCGATCATTGGGCGTCTCAAAGCGTTGTTTGAAGACCGTGATTTCCCCCGTCCGGAGGAGCTGATCGCCGCCGATTTCGACGCAATGCGGACCTGCGGTTTCTCCGCCAGCAAGATTGCAACAATCAAGGCGATTGCCGAGGGCGCGCTGACGGGTATTGTTCCCAGTCGTGAAGACGCCGTCGCGATGGACGACGAGGCGCTCATCAAGCAGATGATTACCATCAAGGGGGTCGGGCGTTGGACCGTGGAGATGCTCCTGATGTATTCGCTGGAGCGGATGGATGTCCTGCCCATCGACGATTTCGGGGTGCGCGAGGGGTATCGCGCCCTAAAATCGCTCGCCGAGCAACCCAAGCCTAAGGAATTGCGCACGCTTTCCGAGGCCTGGTCACCGCACAGCACGGTCGCCGCATGGTATCTTTGGCGCATGCCGCGTGAACGTGGAAACGTGTTGAAATAGGCCGTCCGAGTGCTTGCGGATTTGATAGCAAGAGTCGGAGTGCGGCCGGCCTGCGCGCGCTACATGGTGTCGTGAACCCTTGATTGCGTCGTGGACGATATCCGGCATAGGAAGAAAGCCATGCACCTGCAAAACCGCGTCACTCCGTTCGGCGACATCGTTGCGATCTCGCAGCGCGGCATGTTCACCGGCAATCGCGGCATCATCCATGACCCGTCGACCAAGACATTGCTTAGGAAACGCTGGGCTTCGAAGACGTGGCTGGTCTGCAACTGCAGCTACAAAGGACAGCATCGCGAGGTCATGGCGGCGCGGAGTTGGACCGAACTGTTCTTCCTCGACGAGGCGGTTGCGCTGGCCGCTGGCCATCGACCTTGCTTTCTTTGCAGGCGTCAAGCTGCCGAGCGCTATCGGGCGTGCTGGGCAAAGGGTAACGGCGAAACACTTCCATCTGCCCGGAGAATGGACACTGTGCTGCACGCCGAGCGCATCGAACGCAGCGCCAAGCGCCTTCATCATTTGACAGGGTTGCTGGACGACCTGCCCGACGGCACGGTGGTGGCGCGGGGTGACGGGGCATTCACGCTGCGAGGAGGCTACGCATATCGCTGGACGAACGAAGGATATGCGCCACCACAAATCCTCAACGGTGCCGATTGGCTTCTGACGCCGCCTTCCACCGTCATGGCGCTCCGCGCAGGCTACGTGCCGGTCTTTCACCCGACGATCCAAGCCAACTCCTATGGGTAACGCCATGTCCGATCTGTTTGATAACATTGTTCCTCTTGACCCTCCATTCGAACGCATGGCGGAAGGTGCCGTGCTTTTGCGCGGTGCGGCTCTCCCGTTTGAGAAGGATGTTCTGGCGGCACTTGACGAGATCACCGGGCAGGCGCCGTTTCGACACATGGTGACGCCAGGCGGCTTCACGATGTCGGTTGCCATGACGAACTGCGGGACGGCTGGCTGGGTCACGGATCGCACCGGTTATCGCTACGACCGCTGCGACCCTGAAACGGGGCGTCCCTGGCCCGCGATGCCGGAATGTTTTCTTGACCTGGCGGCCCGCTCCGCGTCCCGTGCGGGCTATCCCGGATTTCGCCCCGATGCCTGCCTCATCAATCGCTATGAGCCGGGAGCTCGTCTCTCGCTTCATCAGGACAAGAATGAGCTTGATTTCACCAACCCGATCGTATCGGTGTCACTGGGCTTGCCGGCGACCTTCCAGTTCGGTGGCCTCAAGCGCAACGATCCGGTGAAGAAGTTCCCGCTACGCCACGGCGACGTCGCCGTCTGGGGCGGTCCCTCCCGGTTGTGCTATCACGGCGTGCTGGAACTGAAGGAGGGAGTGCATGAGGCGGTCGGGCGCATGCGCATTAATCTGACGTTCCGCGGTGCGCTATAACGGCCGGAATTCTTTCGGTTTGATGACAATAATCGGAGTGACGACGGACAGATCTTTCGGCCAACTGTGATCATATCAAGCCTGTTGCCAGGCAAATTCCCGGCCTGCCAGACGACCGCGGCACAAGGACGCCCACATCATGCTTTTTCGTGGCGGCATCGGCGCAAAGAAAGGTTGGCGCGCGCTACCGGAAACGGAAGCGAGCATTGACGCCGTTGTCGCGCTTACCGCCGGCAACCCGGATAAGGCGCTGGTGCTATCCTATGTGGGCCAGTTGGTCGCCGATGGCTTCGCGGTCTGGGACATCCTCGAAAATGGAGAGATCGAGGTCCGTTTTAACTCCGGGGAGATGTTTGTTCTCGCTGAAACAACAATCCTGCGCCTTGTCTGATTGATGGGACAGTGTCCCGTGCTGCGCGAAGCAATAGACAATAGGCAAGAGGCATGACGAAGTTTCGCCTCGGCGACCGACCGGATATTTGCTCGACTTTAACGCATGATTCGCAGTGTCAGCGGAGCTGAACCGGATTAGTCGATCTGAGCACGGACATATGTTCGTCACGGGGTCAGCCGCCTGCATTCGGGACATCGCCACACACTCGGCATTATTTTCACGACGCGACATAGCATGCGGGCACTGCTTCGGCCGACCCGCCATCAGAGGAGCGTCGGGGAGCGGGGCCTTGGCTTCTCCGGCGCCCGTTAGTCCCAGGAATGATTTATCGATTTGACAGCAAGGATCGGAGTTTGGCGTTCCCGTTGGAAATGTAGGTTTGATCATGAAGACATAGCAAGGAGCTACGACCATGGATCTCATGATCAACAAGAACGCCGTGCGGTCTGTACCGCAGGCAATACCAATCCCGGCATCCGCCGACATTTTATCCTATGCGGTCGCACAATGTGAACTGGGCAACGTGCTCGTGGCACGCAGCGGCAAGGGTGTCTGCTCGATCCTGCTCGGCGACAGCGCCAGTGAACTGACAGCCGATCTCGCGAGCCGCTTTCCCCAATCGACGATCATTGAAGATGAAAGCCTGGTCGATGATGATATGGCGAAAGTACTTCGCTACATCAAGAATCCATCCGATGGTCTGCATCTGACATTGGATATGCGCGGCACGCCTTTCCAACGGCGGGTATGGGAGAAGCTGAAGGCGATTTCTGTCGGCAGGACGGTGAGTTACACCGAGTTCGGCCGTTGGATCAGCCCGATTACCCATCCGCGCGCAATTGCGCGCGCCTGTGCCGCAAATCCCATCGCGCTGGCGGTGCCTTGTCATCGTGTCGTGCGCAGCAATGGCGATATGGCCAGCTATCGCTGGGGCCTCGAGCGCAAACTTGAACTGCTTCGGAAGGAGGCGGCGGTATGAACCAGCCACGCACCAATATCATTGATCCCGCCTCCATGGCAGTGTCCGCAGAGGACAGGGTAGCCACCTATGATTGGGCTGCCCTCAACACAGACCTCGACAGTTTCGGTTGCGCGATCCTGCCGAAATTGTTGACTGCAGACGAATGCCGGGCGATCGCTGGTCTCTATCCGGACGAGACCCGTTTCCGCAGCCATATCATCATGGCCCGACATGGTTTCGGCAAAGGCGAGTATCGCTACTTCAAATATCCACTCCCCGATCCGCTTGCCGGACTTCGTACCGCGCTTTATCCACGCCTGGCGGTAGTTGCCAATGAATGGAACGAGCGTATGGGGCTCGATGAACGCTTTCCTGGCGATCATGCTTCCTTCCTGCAGCGGTGCCATGATGCCGGGCAGACCCGGCCGACGCCTCTGCTGCTGCAATACGTCCCGGGCGACTTCAATTGTCTGCACCAGGATCTCTACGGCGACATCGCCTTTCCGATTCAAGTAGCGATCCTGCTTTCAGAGCCTGGGCGCGACTTCACGGGTGGCGAATTCGCGCTGACCGAACAGCGGCCGCGCATGCAGAGCCGCGTTGAAGTCGTACCGCTTCGCCAAGGTGATGCTGTTGCCTTCGCGGTGCATAATCGTCCGGTAAAGGGCACGAAGGGAAACTATCGCGTCAACCTCCGCCACGGTGTAAGCCGTGTGCGATCGGGTATGCGCCATACGGTCGGAATTATCTTTCACGACGCGCGTTGATGGCAGTGTATCGATGCCTAAGACTTAAGCGGCCGCAATGAACAAGAAGCCCCGACGGATCATCCGCCGGGGCTTCTTCCACTCTTGTGCTCCCTGCTCCTCACAGGAAAGGTCACGCTTCCCATGGGGTTGCGCTCAATCGTCAATTCGGGAAAGTCGTCCGCTGCTCCTTGAGAAGCGTCGCGCCAGCCTCCAGGTCACGTATGAGGGCAGGACTATCTGAGCATCAAGGCCGAAGGCGATATCGAAGCCGTTGCCTGAAGCTAAGGTGAGAAGGAGATGCTTATTGTCGGAGGCACATTCAACGCTGTAGGTGCCGACGTGGTAGACGTTTCTCAACGTTGCATCCGCAAATTTGAGATGCATGGCCATCTTCAATAACCGCGGAAGCGTCATCGCGAGCAACTGCTTTTGGGTATCGGATGCGCCTTGTTGTGGTCGGTAAACCGTCCTTCGCGACCACGTCTGGATGGCTCTTTGTTGTGTCTCGCAAGGAGCCAGAATGCAGAGGCCTTGCCTGTCGCGGCTACTTCTGCCTTTCTTTGGAGAAATGTCATCCGGAGAAACGTGATGTCCGAGCCAGATCCAGAGGAGAAAATCGATGCGACGTTCCGTAACGGCTCGCTGACCGCCGCGGGGATCATTCTCGGTTTCTCGCTGAACTTCATTGGCCGCTGGCTCTCGAACCCCAACGATTGGAGTCGCATCGACATCATCCCGATGATAGTACTGACCATCGGTATCGCCATCCAGGTGAAAGTGCTCGCTGACCTGCTTGCGCGCGATTCCTTGATAGCTGCAAAGTACGACCGCTCGCGACGGCTATTTCTGATCGGCGTCGTCATCGTAGCGATAGGGATAGGGATTGCGCTGCTGAACGATATTCTGGGACTTGGATCGATGCAGATGCTGGGTTGAAGCACCAAGGCGCATACGCGCGCATTTCCCGGATTGGAAAATGACTGTGTGGCACTGAAGCTCAGTGGCGGCGATGATGGCAGGCTTGGTGCCGGTGATTTTTCGACTTTGGCGCACATCATCGAGCTGCCGGCTCGCTGGGCCTCCGACGTAACGGCATTTTCTGCCAGGAAGCTCACCGACAATGTGATGATACTTGCTGGTTGTCACCACAAAAACAAATCATCGAAATACCCAACCCGGGGGTAAGAGCCAGCCTGGATTTCTCGACCTCAGTAGATGCGCAAAAACCTTTCACATATGACGACGCGTGTGTCGAAAAAGACCCAGCGATTGCCTACAATGAATGCGCGAGTAGTCAGGCTTGTACTTTCGTTCGTGCCTTTCTGACGGAAGTGTTCCAGCTTAAGCCGTGAAAGCGCTTCGACCGGCGAAAAGACCAAATGAATCAACTGCAGCGGCCGCTGGTGTGAAAGAGCGAGCCCTTCTGATCGACGAGTTCTTCCGCCAGGTGATCGCAAGGGGTGTCTGCATCCGAGGGGCATCGTAAACCTAACGGCAAAGCAGCCAGACTATGACGCTAAAATATCGCTGCGCAAACCGCGTTCGATTTGAGGAATTGCGATCTGTCCGAGCAAGATCTGGCAGGAGCATTATTTGGACTTGATGGTTTCTTTGCCCAACGCTCCGCCGATATTCCGTATCGCACCTTTATCCTGTTGGCTCGCTCTAAGGTCGTTTTCGTCAAAGGCGTATCGACGCAAGAGTGCAAAAAGCGTTTCATTCATTCGAGCGCCATCCAAAAGCTCGGGACTGTCGCAAATGACGTTGATGGTTCGCTGCACGACGCGATCTGCAGCCGCGTCGGTATCGACTAGCTTTTCGGCCCATTGGCGGAGAAGGGAGCGAAGTTGCGGATCCTGTGGCATGTCTGAGGAATGTGGAAGGGGCACGCTCACTCCTCCTATCCTTGCAGGCGGGTAGATAAGAACCGCCGGTCACCATCGTCTACAAGATCGGCCACTTGCGACCGATTAATAGTATTTCTGTGGGTCACGAGTCCAGCTCTAATCTGGAGCGGGCGGCACAACGTTTCTGCAGATGTCGATGCTACCGCTTCAAAAAAATCTGATGGTCATAAAATTGGCCGCCGTCCTATAAAGCCGCCCTATAAAGATGCCTGGGCCCGATAGTCGGCACCCAGGCATTGCAAATTGTCAAGGATTGATCAGCTCTTGCGAGCGTTGGCGGCTGCGTGCTTGATGAGATCTGCGACTGGGCCGGGGTTCGAAACGTAGATGGCATGGCTGCCGGCGGCTTCCGTCTTGACGGCCTCGGCACGGCCGGCCATGGCGCGCTGTGCTGCCGGAGGGATCATCTTGTCTTCGGTGGCGACCAGATACCAGCTCGGTTTTGTCCTCCAGGCAGGTTCGGAGACCTTGCCTTCCAGGGCAGGAATGCCCCACGGTCTCTGCGAGTTGCCCATGAAGGCTGCGAGATCAGGCCGAACGTCGGCGGCAAAGGAGTCGGCAAATTTCGATCGGTCAAGGAAAAGGAAGCCGTCGACGGGCGGCAGGATCGGCGGTACCGGATCGCCGGGCTGCGGGTTGGAGATGAGCGTGGCGACGGATTCACCGCGGTCCGGGGCAAAAGCGGTGATGTAGACCAGCCCTGCCACCTTCGGGTCCGTGCCGGATTCTGTGATGACGACGCCGCCATAGGAATGGCCGACGAGGATGACATCGCCTGAAGCCGATGCGATGGCACGCTTGGTGACGGCAACATCGTCTGCGAGCGAGGTGGTGGGGTTCTGCGCCACGATGACCTCGTAACCGTCCTTCTTCAGGAGGTTGTGGACGCCTTCCCATCCGGAGCCATCGACGAAACCGCCATGGACGAGGACGACGGACTTGACTGCTGCATTGACCGAAGCATTCGACATTTGAGTTCTCCTTTGGAGTTGAGTTGCATTTGGTTTGGACTTGCGCTGCATTTGATGATCACACTATGGGCGATCGCGGCGGGACGCGCTTTGAGGTGATCTTCAGGAGGCGTTGATTTTGCCTTCAGATGGCTTTGATTTTACCTTGCAACATTGTTACGGTGGCCTTAATCCGCCGATTGCGGTGCGATACCGGAACATCTAACTTGCTGTATCACTTTGAGGATTTCGCACTCGATCAGGACAGGCGCGAATTGCGGCGCGGCAGCGAATTGCTTCGTGTCGAACCCCAGGTGTTCGATCTTCTCTGCTATCTCCTCGGCAATCGCGACCGTGTCGTCAGCAAGGACGATATCGTGGAGACGGTCTGGCAAGGCCGCATCGTGTCCGATGCCACGCTCAGCAGCCGCATCAATGCTGTTCGCAGCGCACTCAACGACAATGGCGATGAGCAGCGGCTTATCCGCACGATCATGCGCAAGGGCATTCGCTTCGTCGGGACCGTGCGTGAGGAGCATGGGGCGCAAACGGCCGCGGTGCCGGAAAAGCCCCCGCAAGGATTAAGCCTGCCGGACAGGCCATCGATCGCCGTTCTCCCGTTCGACAATATGAGCGGCGATCCTGAGCAGGATTATTTCGCTGACGGGATGGTCGAGGACATTATTACCGGCCTGTCGCGTATAAAATGGCTTTTCGTCATCGCGCGCAATTCCAGCTTTACCTACAAAGGGCGTGCCGTTGACGTCACGCAGGTCGGCCGCGATTTAGGTGTGCGCTATGTCCTTGAAGGCAGCGTTCGCAAGGTCGGCAGCCGTGTCCGTATCACCGGCCAGCTCATTGACGCGGAAGACGGCACCCATCTGTGGGCGGAGCGATACGACCGTGATCTTACTGACATATTCGCGGTACAGGACGAGATCACCATAAGCGTCGTTGCTGCAATAGAGCCCAACGTGCGTCGCGCCGAAATCGAGCGGGTAAAGCGGAAACGACCGGACAATGTCGACGCCTATGACCTCCTGCTTCGCGCGATGCCGCAGGTCTATACCTTTATGCCGGAGGGTGCTGCAGGCGGGTTGCCGTTGCTGGAACGCGCGCTTGCTATCGAGCCCGGCTACGCGCTCGCCCACGGTTTTGCGTCCTGGGCACACCAGACCATCTTTGTGCGCGGCGGCATGCATCCGGAAAACCGCAAGAAGTCGATCCAGCACGCGCTCGCGGCAATAGAGCATGGGCAAAGCGATGCCATGGCTCTTGCACTTGCCGGTTTTTCCATCGGCTTGCTGGCGCATGATCGGAGACTGGCAGACGAAGCGTTCGAGCGAGCCTTGGCGCTAAGCGCCTCCTGCGCCTTCGTCTATTCCTTCGGATGCGTGCCCGTCGCCTACAGCGGCGATACGACGCGTGCGATCGCCTGGGGCGAGCATGCAATGCGGCTCAGCCCGCTCGACGCGATGAGCTGCATTCCCCAGGGCATCATAGGCTTCGGAAATTTCCTGCTCGGCCGGTATGAGGAGGCGATCATGGCGGGCCGGCGGGCGGTTCAACTGAACCCGGGCTTCAGCATCCTGCACGGATGGCTAGCCGCTCCGCTTGCCAAGCTTGGTCGCCTCGATGAGGCAAAGGCTGCCGGCGAGCGGCTGCTGGCACTCGACCCCACCTTTACTATTGGTCGCTGGTCCGCTGCCGTCGGCATTGCGCCACCCATATTCGATAGTGTTACCAGTGCTATGCGACTATCGGGCTTGCCGGAATAGTGGTTGGACTGTTTCAAACAATCGCAGTCGCTCGCGCCAAGATACTGCGAGGGCTGGTCTAGCTACTCGAATTGCATGGATTAGCTATCACTCGGTGCTAGTGCCGGAGTTGAGAGCTACATCAGACATGCCGCCATCCTGCAGAGTTTCGGCTTGACTTGCGCTGAACTCTAGATTGATGACCACGACACACGACGTGGAAGCTGTGTGTTCTTACTGTGATCCAAAGGGCATTAATGCTGGAACGGGGATTCGGAACTCCACAATTGCGCCTCGGCCATCAGGGCGGTTGGCTATGGAGATTGATCCTTTGTGAGCAGCTATGATGGACTTTGATATGGCAAGGCCAAGGCCCATTCCTGCCGGCTTTGTTGTCGCAAAGGCCTTGAAAATCGCTTCCGACACGAGGTCACCTACGCCTTCTCCTGAGTCCATAATCCGAACCCGAATTTCATTGCTCTCAATTTCCGTGCGTATAGCTAAGGATCGCTCTTCCCGTTGTGTCGTTTCCATCGCGTGGACCGCGTTTTCAATGAGATTCAGCAGCACTTGCTGCAGTAAAATCTTGTCTCCTTGGATGGTGAGATCATGGCTACAAAGAGCAAGCGTCAGGCGAATGCCGGCCTGATCCAACTCCTTTTGCTTCAGTCGAACCGTGTGTGTAACAATGTCATCGATGCTTAGCTCCGATGTTTCAGATTTGGCCTTGCCAAGTAGTATTCGAACGCGCTTTACAACTTGCGATGCGCGTGTGGTTGATTGAATCGCGTCTGCGAGAGCTAATTTTGCTTCATGCAGGTTAGGCGGATCATGCTCCAACCAAAGTTGTACGGCTTGAGTAGAACTCATAATTGCGGCCAGCGGCTGATTGACTTCATGCGCAATTGAAGCAGATATTTCGCCGACCATGGCGAAACGCGAGGCTTGCTCAAGCTCAAGCCTCGATTTTTCCAAGGCCTCCTCCATTGTGACTCGATTGCTGATGTCAATGATGCTGGCTTGTACTCGGTGCAGTTCCTCATTCGTCGGAGGTAGATTTAGAGTTACAATGACTGGTATCTGCCCATTCAGGCTGCTCCTGATACTTGTTTCAGACTGGAAAACTTGTTGACCCTCGCTCAATGCGGCAAGAAACTGACCGAAGCTTTCGTCGTCTTCGGGCAAGAAATCGCTGAGGTATTCAAAAAAATCCGACTTTTCTGAAATGCCCATCAAGCGAAGCGCAGTTTGATTGACGTCCGTGATGCGCACCATCTTCCTGGCTCTGACGATGAAATCTGGACTATTATCGAGGAACGATTTGAAATCGACGACACCTGATGCTTTTACTGCATCGATTTCCGCTTTGACGGGGCGCAGATCGTGCTCCCATATGGCGACGGGCAGCGTTTCGAATATCGTTCTGTAGCGAAATTCGCTCGCCCGGAGAGCTGCGTCTGCGGCTTTCCGGGCTGAAATATCGATTGTGGTGACGATGATCATCAAGGGAGCCTCCGGTCGAGGCCGCTCCGCCCGCCATCGGCTGTAAACGTTGATCGAGCGTCCACTTTTCGTGGTAACCTCGAGCTCTCCCTCCCAGCTTCCTGTCTCCACGAGGCAACGCTCAGCTTCGGCACGTCCTTCATCACCTTGAACTGCCAGCACTTCCCAGTGGAATTTGCCCAGCACCTCGCTGGCCTGGTAGCCGAAAAGCCGTTCCGCGCCATGATTCCAGTAGCAGATGCGGCCTGTTCTGTCGCGGAGGAAGATAGCGTCGCTCGTTAGTTCCAAAAGCCGAGCTTGCGCTTGCAGGATTAGTCGATCACCTGCTTGTTTGGTGAGTAGGACTGCCGTCGTTACATTGGCGAAAAGGCTAAAGATCAAACGCAGGGTGGGTAGCGTCTCTGTGGCGAGACCGTGCGAAATGAAAAAACTGAGCAGGGTGAGCACTGCGCAGCCACCGGAAACCAATTTGACGGTAATTCGGCTTGCCGAATCGCTGGCGACAATAAGGCAAAGAACATACATTACCGCCACCGCTGTAGCGTGTCTGCTCAGCGTGTCGGCCACGAAAATCAAGATTGCGAGAGCAATTGCGACGTGCAGTCGGTATTTGAAAGCTCGCTGGAAGAGACTAAGCTCAATCCGTTGGCTGTCCCATCGTTTGATTTGTTCGCGGCCCATCCCCAACCCCACCCGATCAGCGCAGATCTCGCCCAGCTCGATCGGTTTGCGTTCGCTGCCATTTTGAATAGGTTTTGTGCTGGCGGATCTTGCACGATAGTCCGCATTTTTGGATTCTTTAGGCTTCATGCACATCATTCACACAGCGCGAATTCCCTGATCGCAACGCCATCCTTGGCCTGTGTTGTGATCGGCTCGCGCTTCAAATACCTGCTCCTGAAGATGTTCGGTCGCTGTCTGCAGCTTGACGTGCGTTCGGCGGACGTCTTGCGGATCTGTCGCGCAGGCTTGCAGGCGCCGCCCGATCGCCTGCAATGATCCGGGCAGCAGATATCGCTAAACTGCTCAGTGAATATCTGTTTGCCGCGGGGCGAGGCCGCCTCGAGGATCTATCTCAAAAGTTCATTTTCCCGAGCCATCTCTGATGTTTGCCAGCCACCGCGTTCAGTCAAGGGATCGGCTTTCCCTCGTCATCAAGGCGCTCGATCTTGCTCGAGCCATCCGCCCCGACAAGAGCATCAAGACGGCGTTTGCCCGTGGTGTCGATAAGAACGACACCCGAGCCGCCAGCATTGTTCAGAAACAGATAGGAAGAGGCTCCACCCGGACGATCGAATTTGACATGCGCTCCCTTGTCGTCGATTTCCATAGCTGCGGACGGCCAGGATGGATTTGGATTAGCGAGAACGACGGTCGGGCGATCCGCGGCGTCTAGCTTCACGGAAGCCCCGGTTGTACCGTCTTTACGCAGCAGCAGGATCGTCGGCCCGCCGCCATTTGCAGAAAGGATCAACCGAGCCTGTCCCTGTTCATCTACGATTCGGATCTCTTGCGTAGTCACGGGCGGCGGCAAATCAGCCATTGTTTTCTCCTGGCGCGGATGAGGGATCGTCGGTGTTTGGCGTCGTTATGGTCGAGCCGGCGCGAAGGGCCGATGTGATGCTTTGAAAGCCTTCTCGGAAATGTTCGGTGACGGCATCAGCGCGTGACAAGCCCACGTCGAAGATCCAGTGCTGCAGTCGGGGAGCATGGGCCAATCCGCGTTCGGCGACCCGCGCCTGAACCTCGATGATTTCGATTACGGCTCTCATCATGTCGAGCGCAACGTCGCCCGTTTGGCCTGAGGTTAAGCCGGAATCCAGAAGGCTCGGTGCGAAGGCGACACTTCGATCGCCTCGATAGACTGCAGCGCGAGCAACTGCCTTAACGGCGTGAGCTGTTGTTGCTGTTGTCCATGAAGACGGGTTGCCAAGGCCGATCACCAAAAGCGCTGCGGCCCTGATCGTTGAGGGAGGCTTGCTAATCAGTAGGGTTTCCATGAAGTCGGCTTTGAATTCACCGCTACGACGAAGTTCGGCGAGCCCGCCGGAAAGAGCCTGATCAAGATGTAGCAGGCCGCCTTTTAAACCGGCTTCCGCGATTTCGTGAGTAAACATGCAGACGGCCGACAAATCGACCTCGGCATGGGCCGCATCCCAGGCGGCAACTTCCAATGAAACTCCCCGCCAAACTCCAATTGATTGCGACTGCGTCATCAACAGCACTCTGGCTCCTCTGAAGGCTTAATCATGTCAGGCGCATGCGCGAGGCTGGCTGGTTGGTCCGTCAAGTCAAGCACATAACTTGAATTATCGGGGAGAGACGGCATTCCGCGCTTGTCTATAGATACTGTAATCGAACAACAGCTTCTGAAATAAGATACGTCGGTACAGATCGTTGATGGTGATCGGCTATTGGTTACCGAGGCTCAGGCCATACGCTGCGGAACCCATAGGTCAGTCATGGAGGTGGCAAGCTTGGGCCTGATGTCCGCGGCAAGGGGGCCGGGTGGGAAGGGGGGCGGAGCCCCCCATTTCTGTTTCAGAACTTGCCGTTCTTGTTCTTCCATTCCGATTGCGCGGGGATGGCCTCGATCGTGTCCCAATGCTCGACGATTTTGCCGTCGTGCACGCGGAAAAGGTCGTAGAAGCTGGTGTGCTTGCCGGCAAAGCTGCCCTCGCTCACCGTCAGAACGAAATTGCCCTTGCCGAGAACCTGGTGGACCCTGTCATACTTCATTGTGACCCCCGCGGCCGCCATGGCTTTCAACGCTGCGCCAAGGCCGGAGAGCCCATCGGCGATCTGGGGATTGTGCTGGGTGTAGGCATCGCCCTCGATATAGGCGCCGAGCTTTTCCATGCGCCCGTTGACGAGAATATCATCGACGAAAGCAGCGACGAGCGTTTTGTTGTCCGCAGTCTTGTCGAGATCGACCGCGTCCGTCGGCCCGTCCGTCATGCTGTGGCCGCTCGGGTTGGGGCCGGCCGTCTCTTGAAGATTGTCCCAGTGCTCGACGATCTTGCCGCTCTCGAACCGGAAGATGTCGAAGCCGATCTTCGGCCCGAAGAAGTTATAGTCGGTGTGGGCGAAGACGTAGTTTCCGTCCTGGAAGACGCGCACGGTGTTCACCTTGGCCGTACCCTTGGGCAGCGCGGCAAGAAGCGCACCCAAGCCCTGTAGTCCGTCGGCAGCTGAAAGATTGTGCTGGATATATTTTTCCGGGTTGATGACGGCAACCGGTTCGGCAGCGCCAGTCTCGATGGCCTTGAGAAGGTCGACGACCTGTTGTTCCTGTGTGGTCATTCTGGTCTCCGTTTGTGCTGAAGCGTGGGTGGCGGTCAGGCCGATCGCAAGGGGCAGAAGCGCCGTGACGGCGAAAAGCAAGCGATGAGAAATGTGCATGATATGTAACCATTTTTGTAACAGACAAATATGTATCTATTTTAGTTACACACATCTGTAAAGCAGTTTTCGCAGAAAATCGCGCCTTCGCATTCAGCCTTGGCGATTGGCGTTCGCAACGTCCTGCGCCATGTCCGCTATCGTTGTGCGGGCAAGCTCGGCCTCCATGGCCTTTTCAACGTCGGAAAGGCGCCGACGCAGGACGCCATTGATGTGCCTTCCGACAGGGCATTGTGGATTTGGTTCCTGGTGCAGTGGGAAAATAGTACCTTCCGCGTCGAGGGCGCGGTGCACGTCGAGCAGTGTGATGCGGTTGCCGGGCCGGGCAAGCAATGCCCCCCCACCAGCGCCCATCTGCGATGTCGTCAGTCCGGCCTTGGCAAGCTCGGACAGCAGGCGGCGGATGAGGGTCGGATTGGTGCTGACGCTGGAGGCGACAAGCTCCGAGGTCGCAGGCCGTCCGTCCTGCGTGTGAAGAAAGGTCAAGATATGCGTGGCAACGGCAAAACGGGTGTTCATCGGGCGTCCTCTATATGTGCTTGATATAGGCACATATGGCGCGGATGCCAATTCTTTCTCTTAATGTCATGGCCAGTCGTAGTATTCAGTCGACCCTGTGAATTCCGCACCCTTTTTACCGCTCCTGTAGAGCTCGCGATACTGAGCGGGGGAAACACCCATCCGGCGTTTGAAGAAGTGGCTGAACGCTGCAGGATCGCGGAAGCCGAGGTAATCCGATATCTCCCGCACACTGCCGCCGAAACGTTCCAGACGGAGGCGCGCGTCCTGCGCAAGCCTTTCATGAACAAGCTCAAGTGGCGTCCAGTCCAGGTTTCTTCGGCAGATGTCATGCAGGCGATCCTGCTTGATCCCAAGTTGTTCAGCATAGTGAGAAATCGGCCGGTGGCGTCGAAATTCCGCCTCCACCAATTGCCTGAACCGCTGCAGGACCGTGCCACCGTCGTAGACTTGCCGGGATTGCTGCGAACCGCACAGTCTCCAGGCAGACAGAAGAATAAGACGGAGGTGGGCCGTCAACGCCATCAGTGAGGATTCACCCTCGTAGTGGCGTTCGGCAACGAAGTTGGCAAAGTATGTTTCGAGTAATGCCGCGTCGTTGTCCGGCAGGCCTTCTATTTGGGCCGGCGCTTCAATGAAGAGTTTCAAGGCGGATGTCTCGGGGTAGTTTCCCAAGGCGTCGGCCATCATGTCGAGAGAAATCCCGACAACGTAGATGCGAGTTCCGGCGCCGGATGTGAGTCTGGCCGGCGCCGACGGAGGCAGAAGCAGGAATGTCGAGCCGACAAGTTCCAAACTATCTTCCCCGATGGTGAGCCTCATCTTGCCGGTGGTCGATAAGATCAGATGGCAGAGCCAGCGGTCGTTGAACCGCCCAATCGATATGGTGCGATCCGCCAGAGCCGGCTCGAATCGCTCCGCCTTGGCGACGTATTCTATGAGGCTCGTAGCCATTCCATCGCTCCAGAAAATGACAATTCCTTCCCTTAAATGATCAAGCGCTGCGAAGGCAACTATGGGCCGATTGTTTTATGGGCCTCAATGTAAGAGCGCTTTCCCACGCTTAAGTACGATAATTCCCTCGTTTTGATGCTCATCCCGCATCGTTTGGGCCGCCACGCTCTACTTTCGTTCCGATTGGCCAAATAGCCCAATAAATAACAAGCAATACCCATAATATCGCATTTCCTTTCGACAAGGCCAGAATAGTGTTTAGCCTGGGAGGATCGGAAGAATGGAAATATCAGGCCATACGGCGGCGCAAACGTTGCCCTCGGGCGGCTTCGTCAATGAAGGTGAACCCAGATTGGTGAACCTCCTGATCGCGGGGCAGGGCGTCGCTGCGCGTTCCAAGTCCACGTTCCAGCGCGTGAGTCCGATCCGATATTCGACAGTGACCGTTGCCGCAGCGGCCACGCCAGAGGACGCGACGGCCGCCGCGAACTCAGCCGCGTCAGCCTTTCCTCAATGGTCCCGCGCGACGCCCAACGCCCGCCGCGCCATTCTCGAGAAGGCGAGCAGGCTCCTTCTTGAGCGCAAGAATGATTTCGTGGAAGTCATGATGCTCGAGATCGGCGCGACCGCTGCGTGGAGCGAGTTCAACGTCGATCTGGCGTCCAAAATCCTCATCGACGCTTCGGCGATGACTACCCAGGTCAGCGGACGGATCATTCCTTCGGACCACGAGGGCGTGACGTCATTTGCAGTTCGGCAACCGGCCGGCGTCTGTCTCGCCATTGCGCCATGGAATGCGCCGATCATTCTGGGTGTTCGCTCGTTCGCTGCCGCACTGGCGTGCGGCAATACGGTGGTCATGAAAGCCTCGGAGTTATGTCCTGCGACCCACCGCCTGCTTGGCGACGTTCTCGTCGATGCGGGCCTGCCGCCGGGCGTCCTCAACATCATTTCGAACGCACCGGCCGATGCGTCGACGATCGTGGAAACCCTGATCGCGCATCCAGCCGTCCGGCGCATCAACTTCACCGGCTCTACCCGCGTCGGAAAGATTATCGCTCAGATGGCGGCGAAGCATTTGAAGCGATGCCTCCTCGAGCTGGGAGGCAAGGCAGCCTTTATTGTCCTTGACGACGCCGACATCGATGAAGCCGTCAATGCCGCGGCGTTCGGTGCCTTTTTCAACCAGGGCCAGCTCTGCATGTCGACGGAGCGGATTATCCTGGTCGACGAGATCGCGGACACCTTCGTTGAGAAATTCGTGGCGAAGGTACAGGCTTATCGAGCTGGAGATCCCCTGCAACGACGCTTTACGCTCGGTTCGCTGGTAACGGCTGAATCGGCGCGTCGCGTCCACAGCCTGATCGAAGATGCGCGTGCCAAAGGCGCACAGGTGCTCACCGGCGGCGAAACACGCGACGCGTTCATCGACGCGACCGTCGTCGATTACGTCTCAAGATCAATGAGACTTTACCAGGAAGAGAGCTTTGGCCCGGTAGCCGCCATTATCCGTGTCGGCTCCGTCGACGAGGCCGTGACTGTCGCGAACGACTGCGACTACGGGCTTTCGGGAGCGGTATTCGGGAAAGACCTGCGTCGCGCCATGGAGATAGCAATGCAACTTGAATCGGGCATGTGCCATGTGAATTCGGCAACCGTCGCAGACGAGCCGCAGGCCCCCTTCGGAGGAATGAAAGCCAGCGGCTACGGGAGGTTCGGTGGACTGGCGGCGCTGGACGAGTTCACCGAATTGCGCTGGATCACGACGTCCAGCGGCAAGACCGAATACCCGATCTGAAATCCAGACTCACAAAGAGCTTGTCACAAAGGAGGAGAGAGTATGACGAACATCTTCACAGGGGGAGTGACTCGTCGACAGTTGATGGTCACAACAGGAGCGGCGGCCGCCGCAATGACGTTCATGCGCCCGGCATGGGCGGCGGACACGTTGAAGGTTGGCTTCATCAGTCCGCGCACCGGGCCGCTCGCAGGGTTCGGCGAGACCGACGGCTACGTTCTTGAAGTTGTTCGCAAGGCTATCGCTGGCGGTATCGAGATCGCGGGAAAAAAATATGCCGTCGAGATCGTCGACCAGGATACGCAATCCGATCCGTCGCGCGCCGGCCAGCTTGCCAAGGACCTGATCAACAACAAGGGCATCGATATGATGCTCGTAATCTCAACCCCCGAGACCATCAATCCGGTCTCGGATGCCTGCGAGGCTGCAGGTATCCCGTGTCTGTCGACCGTCATGCCGTGGCAGGCCTGGTATTTCGGCCGCGGCGCAAAGCCGGGCGAGCCATCCCCATTCAAGTGGACCTACCACTTCGGCTTCGGCGTCGAGGAATTCCACAAGACCTATGTGTCGCAGTGGAACCTGATCCAAACCAACAAGAAAGTCGGGGTCATGTACCCAAATGACGCCGACGGAAACGCGATCCGGGCCAATCTCGCACCGCTGCTGCAGAAGGACGGATTCACCGTCGTCGATCCGGGTGCCTATGAGACGGGCACCACCGATTTCTCGAGCCAGATCGCCCTGTTCAAGCGCGAGGGGGTCGAGATCATCAATACGTTCCCGATCCCGCCGGATTTCGCCACCTTCTGGCGTCAGGCTGCGCAGCAGGGCCTGCACCGCAAGGTCAAGATCGTGCAGGTCGCAAAGACCGGTCTGTTTCCGTCGACCATCGAAGCGCTCGGCCCTCTGGGCGTCAACATCGCTAGCGCCGCCTACTGGCACAAGGACTTCCCCTACAAGTCGTCGATTGCCGGCATCAGCGGACCTAAGCTCGCCGACGGTTACGAGAAGGTTTCCGGAAAGCAATGGACGCAGCAACTCGGCGCAACGCTTTCCCTGTTCGACGCGGGCTTCGAAGCGCTGAAAAAGGCTTCGGATCCAAAGAGCAAGGACGCCGTGGCAAAGTCGCTCTCGACCCTCGATACCGTCACCATCGGCGGCAAGGTCGACTTCACCTCCGGTCCGGTATCGAACGTTTCGCCGGGGCCGATCATTGGCACGCAGTGGGTCAAGGCGCCGGAAGGCTCGCGCTTCAAGTTCGACTACGTCCTCACGGAGAATGTGACGGATCCGAACGTTCCGGTCCGCGCAAAGCTACTGCCGTACAGCGGGTAAATCGAAAGATGACTCTTCGACAAGAAACAGGAACCGGCGGAAGCCGGTTCTCCAGCCATGGTCTGATCAAGCGGTTTGGCGCACTTCCTGTTCTGGAGAACATCGACTTCTCCATGGACATGGGCGAGGCAGTGGGAATCGTGGGACCGAACGGCGCGGGCAAGACGACATTCCTGGCGACACTGGCGGGATCCTATCCGCCAAGCGCAGGAACGATCAGCTTTGCCGGCCGGGACGTTACCCGCTTTTCCGCCGCCGATCGCTGCCGCATGGGCCTGGCTCGCACCCATCAGGTTCCCAAGCCGTTTTCCGGCATGACGACCTTCGAAAACGTCTATGTAGCCGCCGCACATGCAGGCGGCAAAGGAAGGGACGAGGCCTATGCGGGCGTGATCGATTCCCTGGAGCTTTGCGGAATGCTCCATGTGGCCAACCGACGTGCGGAAACGCTTGGGCTGCTGGACCGCAAACGACTGGAACTCGCACGCGCAGTGGCCACTGGGCCGAAGGTTATCCTGCTGGACGAAATCGGCGGTGGACTGACCGACACTGAGGCCCAGGAACTGGTGTCCACGATTCAGGAGCTTCGGCGTCGAGGCATTGGCATCATATGGATCGAACACATCGTTCATGTCCTGCTGCAGGTCGTACATCGGCTGATTTGCATGGACGCCGGCAAAATCATTGCGGATGGAGATCCGAAAGAAGTCATGGCCCATCCCGAGGTCGTCAAAGCATATCTGGGCGGAGGTCCGAAATGAGCGTTTTCTCAGTGGAAAATCTCACGGCCCGGCACGGGCTCCTGGAAGCGGTGCGTGGCGTCTCCTTTACAGTCAAGAAAGGAGAGACGCTCGCTCTCGTCGGGGCCAATGGAGCCGGCAAGACAACGCTTCTTCGAACCCTTGCAGGAGCCCATGCTGCATCCAGCGGGCGCATCATGCTCGACGGAAATGATGTCACAGGGCTCCCCGCTTACAAGCGTGTGCGGCGGGGCGTGGCCCTCGTGCCGGAGGGCCGGCGTATGTTTGCCTCGATGACGGTCACCGAGAACCTCAAGCTGGGTGCTATGGCCGGCCGCAAGGGCGAATGGTCCATCGAGCGGATCGTCGAAATCTTCCCTAATCTGAAAAGTCGGCTCGACCACAAGACCGGGCACCTCTCCGGCGGCGAGCAGCAGGCGACGGCGATCGGCAGGGCGCTGATGACCAACCCGGATATTCTGCTGCTTGACGAAGTCTCCCTCGGGCTGTCGCCACTCGTCGTCGATCGTGTCTACGCGTCGCTTAGTGGTCTCATGACGTCCGGAACGACGATCGTGCTGGTCGAACAGGACCTTTCGCGCGCAATGGGCGTTGCCGACCGCGTGATCTGCCTGCTGGAAGGCAGGTCCGTGTTGGAAGGTGCGGCTAAGGAATTGACGCGCGACCAGGTGACGGACGCCTATTTCGGCCTGCACCGTGCAAACAGCGGGAGGACAACCGCATGACGAACCAGATTCTCCAGGGCATCCTGCTTGGCGGCTACTATGCGCTGATCGCGTGCGGATTATCGTTCATGTTCTCGGTCATGCGGATCATCAATCTTGCGCACGGCAGCCTCGCGGTTGCCGCTGCATACCTCATATTTGTGCTCTCGGATCGAGCACATCTACCCCTCTGGTTGTGCCTTGTCGCCGCGGTCATTGCCATGGCAATCTGTGGCTGGCTGCTCCAGCGGCTTATCCTCGACCGAAGCGCAAGGGCCGGCCAACTCCTGCCGATCCTATCGACCTTCGGGTTGTCGATGGTCCTCGACAATGCGCTGTTCGAACAATTCGGTGCGGATACGCGATCGCTCGCCGACGCTATCGGCGATCTGAGCTGGGACAGCTGGGAGCTTGGCGGCGGCCTTTTCGTAGGGAAGCTTCCGGTCCTGATCTTCGTTACCGCCGTCGTGCTTCTAAGCGTACTGCAGATCATCTTGTCGAGAACTGCCCTCGGACGCGCGATCCGCGCTACCGCGGAGGATCCTGACACCGCGGGTCTTGTCGGCATCGATGCGCGTCGTGTGAATGCTCTGGCAGCCGCTATTGCGCTGGCAACCGTTACGATCGCAGGCATGTTCCTGGCGATGCGCGCAACCTTCGAACCCTATTCAGGATCGCAGCAGCTTCTTTTCGCCTTCGAGGCGACGATCATCGGTGGTGTGGGCTCACTCTGGGGAACGCTGATCGGCGGAATCATTCTGGGCGTCGCCCAGACGATTGGAGCGTCACTGCACCCGCTCGGGTTCCTGATCGCCGGCCATGCAATGTTCCTCGCGATCCTGCTCGTTCGCCTGTTCGTGCCCAATCTGGCCTCATTGCCCGCAAGGCTCGTTAAACGCGGAGCTACAGCATGACTATTCCAGCTTCCACCCAAGTGCCGGTTTCCGCGGTATCCGATGTCCGTCGCTGGACGAAGGCTTCGCGTGTCGCCGCATGGATTTCAATCATCGTCGTCGCGGTTCTTGCATTCGTCCCTGCGTTCGGCAGCGTAGGAATGGTCGACCGCTTTGCCGCCCTGTTCGTCTACGTCATCCTTGCGGCCATGTGGAATGCGCTTGCCGGATACGGCGGACTGGTTTCCGTTGGCCAGCAGCTGTTCTTCGGCCTTGGCGCCTACTTCACGGTTCGGATCGCCGCCGCAGGAGTGGATCCCTTCGTCTCGATCCTGCTTGCCGCCGCGGTCGTGGGCCTGCTGTCCTATCCGCTGTCGTTCGCGATGCTGCGGTTGAAGGGCGGCGAGTTCGCCATTGCGATGTGGGTCGTATCCGAACTGGCCCATCTCCTCGTCAATCTGGATGGGTTGATCCAGGGCGAGACGGGAACCTCGCTGATTTCGCTGAACGCCTATCCGGCCGGCACGCGCCGTGTCGTCATCTACAGCGTGGCCCTCGCTGCCATGGTCGCGCTCCTGGTCGGGCTGTTCGTTCTCCTGAGAAGCCGCGTGGGATCCGCGATACAGGCCATCCGCGACAATGAGGACGCGGCCGAGACGTTGGGCGTCAATGTCGTCGCAACGAAGCGAATCCTGTTCATGTTGGCCGCCTTCGGAACGGCGATCGCCGGCGCTGTCTGGCTCGCCAGCGCTACAAGCTTCCAGCCAAAGACCTACTTCTCCGTCCAATGGACTGCCTACATGATCTTCATGGTTCTCGTCGGCGGGCTAGGGCGGTTCGAAGGAGCGATCCTCGGCGCCGTGATCTTCTTCGCGATCGAAACGGCGTTCGGTGCGATGGGCGTCTGGTACCTCATCGGTCTTGGCCTGGTGGCCCTGCTGTTCTCGCTCTTCCTTCCTCGCGGTCTCTGGGGCGCAGTGGAGGAGCGGCTTGGCCTCTCGCTCATGCCTGTCGGCTACAGGCTGGATCTCAAAGCTAGAAAGTGAATGGAGTAGACCATGCTATATGGAAAGACGGTAGTCATCACCGGCGTGTCGGCCGGAATTGGAGCTCGGACCGCGGAGCTTGCGGTGTCGCTCGGAGCCGACGTGGTTGGCATAGACATCAACGAGCCAAAGGATCATTGCGCCGGCTTCATCAAGGGAGACCTTTCCCATCCGGAAGGAATTTCCGCGGTTGTTCGGCAATTGCCGACGCGCTTCGACGCGCTTCTGAATGTCGCCGGCATTTCGGGCAAGGTCGGAGCCGAGGCAACGCTGGCCGTCAACTTCTACGGGCTGCGTGCTTTCGCCGAGGCATGCGCCCCT
This sequence comes from Martinezella miluonensis, assembly GCF_900094545.1. Lineage (GTDB taxonomy): Bacteria > Pseudomonadota > Alphaproteobacteria > Rhizobiales > Rhizobiaceae > Rhizobium > Rhizobium miluonense. The sequence continues at coordinate 16,475 of NZ_FMAH01000002.1, read as the reverse complement.
TCGATCCGCGAGGGCGGCGCGGTGATCAGCGTCGCGTCCGTCGCCGGTTACGGCTGGCGGGCAAATATCGAGCGTGCCAAGGCGATGGTCGGCGAGCCGGGCTTTCCGGACATCAAGGCGGTCATGCAGAAGAACGGCATTCCCAACGAAATCGGATATCCGCTTTCCAAGGAACTGCTCATCCTTTGGACGCAGAAGGCGGCGCACGCGCCTCTCTTCAAGGATCGCGGCATTCGCGTGAACGCGGTCAGCCCAGGCCCGGTCGACACGACCATCCTCAAGGAGTTTCGCGCCGTGCTCGGCGACCAGAAGGTCGACTCCGACATTGTGCGGGTAGGGCGCGCGGCAACGGCCTCCGATATTGCTCCGGTCATACTTTTCCTCGCCTCGGACGGCGCCCGTTGGATCAACGGCGCAAACATTTCGAATGATGGCGGCCTTGAAGCCTCGATCAACGCCGAAGTGCTCGGCTTTTAAGTAAAAGGAAGAATATATGTTGGAACTTCAACAGATCATTGGTGGCAAGTTCGTGCCTGCCAAGTCCGGCGGGACGTATGATCGCATCGATCCATACACCGGCAAGATCGCGAGCCGGGCGCCGGCATCGGGGCTGGATGATGTGAAGGCGGCCGTGTCAGCTGCTGCGGCCGCCTTTCCCGCCTGGTCGAAGACCGGCCCCGGCGAGCGTCGCGCACTGCTGTTGAAAGCCGCCGATGTTCTGGCTTCGAAGGCGGACGAGTTTGCGAAGATCATGATCGAGGAGACGGGGGGGACCGCTCCGTGGGCGGGCTTCAACACCATGCTCGCTGCCGGGATCCTTCGCGAAGCCGCGAGCATGACGACCCAGATCCAGGGGGAGATCATTCCCTCGGACAAGCCCGGAACCTTGTCGATGGGCGTGCGGCAGGCGGCGGGTGTCTGCCTTGGGATCGCTCCGTGGAACGCGCCGGTCATTCTCGGCACGCGCGCGATCGCGATGGCACTTGCCTGCGGCAACTCCGTGATCCTCAAGGCGTCGGAGGCCTGCCCGGGGCTGCATCTACTCATCGGTCGCTCGCTCGTCGAGGCGGGACTTCCCGATGGAGTAGTGAATGTCATTACGAACGCTCCCGAGGACGCGGCAGAAGTCGTGGAAGCCTTGATCGCCGCGCCAGAGGTGCGCCGCGTGAACTTCACCGGTTCCACCAAGGTCGGCCGAATCATCGGCGAGCTTTGCGGACGACACATCAAGCCGGTGTTGCTTGAGCTCGGCGGCAAGGCACCATTTATCGTACTGGAAGACGCCGATATCGATGCCGCGGTGAACGGGGCGATCTTCGGCGCATTCGCCAATATGGGTCAGATCTGCATGTCGACCGAACGTATCATCGTCGACGAGAAGATTGCCGACGAGTTCGTTGAGAAGCTTGCCGCGCGTGCAAGCAAGCTACCGGCGGGCGATCCCCGCGGCCATGTTGTTCTCGGTTCGCTCGTCACGCCGCAGGCGGCTGCAAAGATGGAGGAGTTGATTGCGGACGGCGTTGGCAAGGGCGCCAAACTGGTCGCCGGCGGCAAGCGCCAGGGCTCCGTGGTCGAGGCGACGCTGCTCGATCACGTGAAGCCCGGAATGCGCAGCTTCGAAGAAGAATCCTTCGGGCCTGTGAAGCCGATCATTCGTGTCAAGGACGAAGCCGAGGCGATCCGGATCGCCAACGAATCCGAATACGGCCTTTCCTCCGCCGTCTACAGCCGTGACGTCCAGCGCGCCATGGCGGTTGCGGCCCAGATCCAATCCGGGATTTGCCACATCAACGGACCGACCGTGCACGACGAGGCGCAAATGCCGTTCGGCGGCGTCAAGAACTCCGGCTATGGCCGCTTCGGCGGACAGGCTGCGATCAACGAGTTCACGGACCTTCGCTGGATCACTGTCGAGGATCCGCACCAGCACTACCCATTTTAAGATGGGCCGGTAGGCATTAATTAGCCGCAATGGAGTTCGGCGGGAACCATTCCGCCGAGCTTCATCCGACGGAAAGCGGATCACCGCCGTCAGGCGCACGCAACCGCGTAAGAGACACCGAGACCCAGCTGGGTCGTCACGCAGGTTACGATCGCTGCGCAGGTACCCGTGTGCGCCAGAGCATAAAGCGTCCAGGAGGGTATTGCTGCAAAATCGGCGTTGGTCGCGTGAAACCTGGCGCCACTGACGAGGCTCACACAACTCGGCTTTCGAGGTGCCACCCAAGTAAGGCTGCGACTTGGCCGAGTGCGCTCGACCTTCTTCCGAAGGCCCGCTCGACAAAAGGGGCTTTGCCGCACACATCACCCGTCAGCTTGAAGATCGCCGCCTCGTCCTTGCCCAAGCCGGCAGAATTGCAAAACCCTTGACCCTCACCTGGGCCCATTTCAACGTTTTGATCCCCCCAACCGGAGGGATCAACAGTTTCAGCTTGCCTCGATCGGCGTCTGCGACGGGTTCAGATATCTGACTTGGCCTGAACCTGGCGAGCCTGGGCGACGTCGGTCCGCTTTTCTCCCTTCGGCATATGCCCGAATACGTGCGGCCTGATCTGGTTGATCCAGGAGATCGCCATCGGCTCCTTGCTCAACGGAGTTTTTGCGAAAGGCACAACTTGTTCGCCAACGAGGATGCCAAGAAGGCCAACCAGAGCGATGACGGGTGGAGCTGGTGAGCGAACGTTGAGGAGGCTGTAAACGATACCGACCAGCAGTCCGGCACCCAGTGACATAAGATAGAGTTTCATGACGGAGGTCCTTGATTGTTGAGGCAAAACCGCTCTGAAGGGCTTGACCCGATCGGAGCGGCTTTGCTTACCGCCTTACTTCACCGGGTTCGGGCCGATGCGCTTGCCGTGAGCGACACGCTCGGCGGCCTTGTGGACCATGGTATAGGCGTAATCGATGCCCATGCCGTAGGCTCCGGAATGTTCCTTCACCAGCGAGGTGACGGCGTCGTAAGTTTCCCTCCGAGCCCAGTCGCGCTGCCATTCGAGTAGGACTTGCTGCCAGGTGACCGGAATGATGCCGGCTTGCGCCATGCGGTCCATCGCATATTTGTGCGCGTCGACGGAGGTGCCGCCGGAGGCATCCGCAACCATGTAGATCTCATAGTCCGTGTCATTGAGAGCCGAGAGCGCGAAGGTCGTATTGCATACTTCCGTCCAAAGACCGGAGACGACCACCTTCTTGCGTCCGTTCGCGGCATTTTTCGCCAAGGCGTCGCGGACGTTCTGATCATCCCAGGAATTCATCGACGTGCGTTCGAGGATGTCGTTTTCCGGGAAGACGGCAAGTAGTTCCGGATAGGTATGACCCGAGAAGGATCCGGTTTCGACGGTCGTGATGGTCGTCGGAACGTTGAAGATCTTGGCGGCCTTGGCGAGGCCGACGACATTGTTCTTCAGCGTCTGGCGGTCGATCGACTGCACGCCGAAGGCCATCTGCGGCTGCTGATCGATGAAGATGAGCTGGCTGTTTGCGGGGGTCAGGACTTCAAGCTTGGACATTTGACTACTCCGTTATGTGCTGGATCGCGGTTCGCGGCGTTGGAAATTATGAAGCCTTCGGCGGTCGGCTGCCTGGTTTAGGCAGCCGTCTCAAAAGGCGAATCTTTCGATTAGGTCGTGTGGATCAGTTGCGCAGTATTATGCCGCAAGAGGAGCCAGGCTCGCCTCGATCTTGTTGCGGAAGGGTTCATATCGGATCGGCAGCTTAAGTGCCTCGCCGAGATGGGCGGTATCCTCGTCGCGGTCGAAGCCGGGCTCATTGGTGGCGATCTCGAACAGAACCCCACCCGGCGTCCGGAAGTAGATCGCCCAGAAATAGTCCCTGTCGATGACTGGAGTGACCTGATACCCGGTATCCATCAGCGCCTTGCGCACTTCAAGCTGCTTTTCACGGTTCTCAACGGCAAAGGCGATGTGGTGGACCGAGCCTGCGCCCTGACGCGCAAATGGCGTTGTTGGCAGGGCAGCAAGGTCGATCGTGTCTGCACCATTGCCGCCAGGAATGATGAACCGTGTGACGTTTTCTTCAGCCTCGGCGCGCTCATAACCCATGAAGCGGAGGAGCTCTTCGGTTGCAGCAGTGTCATGAAGGTTGAAACGAGCCCCCCCAAAACCACGGATCGCGGTGTCGGCGGAAATGCCCTCCGCGAGCCAGGGAGCGCGAACATCATCGGCCGTCTCGACAAGAGCAAATCCGTCGCCATCCGGGCCGATGAAGCGCAGACGATTGGCACCAAAAACTGTGTCGGTCTGGATGCCGCCTACGCCCTGGGCAATAAGACGCTCTTTCCAGAAGGCGAGCGATCCCTTGGGAATAGAGAACTGGGTCTCGCCTACCTCGCCGACACCCGACCGCCCCTTCATCATGTGCGGGAACGGAAAGTAGGTCATGACCGTGCCGGGCGTGCCCTTTTCGTCGCCGTAGTAAAGATGGTAGACGCTCGGATCGTCGAAATTGACGGTCTTCTTGACTCGGCGCAGACCGAGTGTGTCAGTGAAAAACCGGTTGTTCTGCTGCGCATCCGACGCCATGGAGGTGACGTGATGCAGTCCCTTGATATCCTTGATCATGTCTCATGCCTTTCTGCGTTGTCCGCTTCGATGGAATAAGATGTACTCGGGTTGATTTGATCGCGGAATTGCAATATTTCTTTCGAATTAATTGCGATTTTTGAAATAATCGAGATGAACGACTACAAAGCCCTGAAAACCTTCCTTATGGCCGCCGAAAAGCGCAACTTCGCGCAGGTCGCCCGCGAGCTCGATATGACCCCGGCGGCTGTGACGCGGGCAATTGCCGCGTTGGAAGACGACCTTGGCGTCCAGCTGTTCGTGCGCACGACGCGTCAGGTGTCGTTGACAACGGATGGTGCCGTCTTTGCCGCGCAAATTCAGCCTGCGGTCGAAGCGCTTGAAAACGCCCGAAGGGACGTCAAAAATGCACATAAGGTTGATCAGGGACGCTTAAGGATCAGCGCGCCAACCTGGTTCGGCAAGACAGTGCTACCCCCCATCCTGTCAGGTTTCCGAGAACTCTTTCCGAAGATATGTTTCGAGATTTCGCTCTCGGACGGCTTGGTCAACATCGTCGATGAGGACTATGATCTTGCGATCCGAATTTCATCGGCGCCTTCCGACAAGTTCACGATCTGGCGCAAGATACGGGTTGTGCCACGGATCCTGGTGGCAGCACCCGGAAGCCGTTTTACTGAAATGCAACATCCTGGCGAACTCACTCCGGACGATTGTCTTGCATATAGCAGCGAGAGCCGGCGGGAGAGCTGGGTCCTGTCGGATGGCGGCTCGAGCATGACTATTGCCGCCGGCAGGGCGTTCAGCGCCAACAGTGGCGAGGTTCTGGCCGACATGGCCGCCGATGGTGCGGGCGTAGCGATGCTGCCTGGGTTTCATATAGCACAGCACATTCGCAGCGGACGGCTTGTCCATGTCCTGCGCGGCTGGTCGCCACCAGATCTCTGGTTGACCCTTTACTATCCTCCCTACCAGGCGCTGCCGCCCCGCATAGCGTCATTCTCCAAGTTCTTCGAGGAGCAACTGCCGGCTCACATCGTCATGTTGGATTAGCGATTTGCTTATACGGATTTGAATAGCCTGCGCGGCCGTTAGGACCTGCGCAGGAAATGTCCGAATAACGGGATCAAAGGTTTTTGGCTGGCGCTTGGCGGCGATGATCCAATGTCCGTCAGTTGTAAGCGCCGTCATTACCTGAGCGCTGTTCCATTTAGAAATTCGCGCAGTTTGTTATTCCCGACATCACGATCGTGTGGGGCTGCAATCTCAATTGTGCGCATCGCCCTTTCCGGGCACGGCTTGGTGCAGACGGTCCCGAGCGATGACGGTTATGACCAACACCGCCGCTATTAATTCGAGCGGGTGGTTGGCGAATGTGCTGCTGGCGAGAACCAGCACGCCTGCCGCCACCAGGAGCCATCGTTTGGCGCCCTTGACGAGGGGGCGATCGCGAACCAACCAGAGCGAGCCGAGATAAACCGCGATTGGAATGGCGACCGCCAGACACGCGCTTTGAACAGAAATCTCCGCATGCTTACCGATGACGGCCAAGAAGATTGCAAACCCGGCGGCTGTCGCCGCCCCGGCCGCGAAAAGCACGTAATGGCCATAGGACCAGAGAAGAACGGCACCGAGATCACGGCCCAGCAATTGCTTGTTTCTGTCAAAGTACAGGCGCCACATCGAAAATGCGATGACCGAACACAAGCCCGCTAACCAGAAGTGCTGTAGATCCGGTGGTGAAGAATCCGAAATGATGGCTACGATGCTGGCAAAGCATTCACCGAGGACAATGATGTTGAACGAGTTGTAACGGTCGACGATGTGGCCATGGTGCCAACTCGTGCGAGATCTCTGTTCCGCCAATACCGGAACCAACAGTTCGCCGGCCGCACCCAGCATGAAGAGTGGAATATAAAGCGATGCTTGCGGAGAAACTACCGCTATCAGCAGGTTCCAGTAGACTTGCAGAACACCGATACCGGCCGCATAGCGCAACGCTGTGGGGCGCATGTCTCGGTCACCATTCGCAGCACCCAGCCATAGCGCTATCATGCCGAAGCGCATGATGATGAAGCCGACGAGGACAAGCCAGATGGGCTGATCGCCAAAGGCGCCACGGATCCCCGCGGCAAGCGCGAGTGATCCAAACATGATGACCATCGACAATGTGCGAAACGCGGTCGACTTGTTATCGTAGGCAGAGGCGAACCATGTGTAGTTCACCCAGGCCAACCAGGCCATGAAGAAGGTGCACAGGAACTTGATCGTTCCGAGCGTGAAGTTGCCGTTTTCGACTTCCTGCGCCAGCCCATGGGCGGCGGTGGAAACCGCCACCACCGTGGCCAGATCAAACATCAACTCCAGTGAGGTCGAGCCGCGATGCACTTCGTCACGATCGCGCGGCGGCAGCCGAAACCTCAACAGCCTAATCGCTGTCGATCGCCACTCTCGCTGACGCCTTCCTTGTGCGTTATGTTCCTGTGCCCACTCTTCGTTCGACACGCGGGGTCATCTCGCATTCTGCGCGTTCGATGGCGAGTAAAAGACCGCGATGATCAGCAGCATGAAGGCAGGCAGCAACATTCCGGCAACTCCCACCGTAACTTGTGCGAATGCGCCGCCTGCGCATCCCGCCACAAAGCCGATGACGAGGATGATGGATGTCAACGATTGTCCCCACTCGTCCGGCCTTTCCTTGTAACCGATCAGGCGGCGCGCTGCCGCTACCGCCAGGCCCGCGATGTTTCCCGTCATCAGCGAAAACGGCGGACCCAATCTGCTGTCAAGACGTTCGATCGCTGTCAGCATGCCCATTCCGACGACGGTCAAGAGTGCGCATGCGGAGTCCGGTCCTGATTTGAAGATCGCGAGAAGTGCTGCCGCTGCGAATGCGCAGCCTGCGATGATCATGGTCCAGAACGTGGCCCTTTCAAGCGGCTTGATCCAGACGACCAGGATCGCCGCAAGACCGGCCCCCAGCATGAAGAGTGGAAACGTCGTGATCTGAAGGCCGCGCAACCACCCTTTCTCGTGTCCGACCAGCCCCAATCCGATCAAGACGACGTTGCCGGTCACCAATCCAACGAAGAGGCCCCCCAGGTGGATGAAAAACAGGGCGTCCGCGAATCCGGATACGAATGCGAGTGCCAGTGAGTTGCCTTTGCCGCGAAGTGTATTCAGCATTATCCGTTCTTCTTCTTTTCTTTTCGATCGCAGGCGAACTCAATTCGCCGGCGACCGCTCTCAATGAGACAGCGGGATGAATTCCTGATCGTTGTCCGGAGATAAATTGAACCGGCCGTAGGCCCAGTCGCCTTTCCCCAGACTTCCTCAGCCGTCTCGATTTTTCCCTGCAGGGAGTGTCGCAGTTGCTAGCATCAATAGAAGCGGGGTATTGGGCCGGTTTGCGGCGTCTCATTGGGAAGCTCGACGAAGGACTGGTCGATATAGCACCATCCCCAGCCCTCCGGCGGATCATATCCTTCTATGATCGGGTGGCTCGTCTCATGAAAGTGGCGAGTCGCATGTTTCCCTTGTGATTGGTCGCAACACCCGACATGGCCACATTCGCGGCAAAGCCTCAGATGTACCCATGGTCGCCCTTCCGCAAGGCACTCCTCGCAGCCGAGTGATTTTGGTGTAACGTTTTTTACCAGAAGCACATGCGTACAGCCGTTTTCCACCGGTGAAGAGATCTCCTTGAGCCATCGAACTTCCGTCATTTCCACATCAAAATATTCGCATATCCACCTGTCCGCAATCATACGATGGTATGTGTCGCCCGGGGGGCGCCGGTGATTGCGTCCTAGCCGACCGCATCAACCGGCAGACGGTGAAACAGCAGGTAGTCGCCGGTCGCCGAGCCTTGTGTTTCCAGATACTTGCCGAACATCACTTGCTGTGGTTCCCAGCGGGCAAGTGCAGCATCGATATCGTTGCCAGAAACTGCCAATTCAGCGGCGAGGGCAAGTGCGTTGGCCGCCGCCTTCGAGGTGCTTGCTGCCGTGTGCGGCCGCGGAATTGATGCGGCATCGCCAAGAATGATGACGCGGCCGGCGACCATCCGATTGGAGGCAAGGTCTCGGATTGCCTGCACGAAGGGTTGCGGGGTAGCCTGGACAACTTCCCGGAAGCCAGGTGGAAGAAGCTCGGACGCTTCCTTGTTGAGACGCTCGACCCAACGAGCCGCCAACAAACCCTCCGGGACGGCATAGCCACGATCAAGTCCGTTGCGATCGGTCATCACTTCGGTGAGCAGCGACGCGTCGATCACCCGATACCAGACCCAATTGTATATCCGATGGCCGGGGCGGATATCGTTCTGAACCCCCGGGACGAGATAGCCGAGAATGTGAGATCCCCTATTGTTGGCAAAGCCGAAATCGCCGAGCAATGTATCGTGCGAGACTGGTGGCATTTCATGTTCGGCCAAAAGGCCGCGCCAGGCGACATATCCGGCATAACGTGGTTGCAGCTGAGGCCAATAAAGACTGCGGACCGTTGAATTTCCGCCGTCGGCGCCGATAAGCAGGTCGCCGGTCTTTCGCGTGCCGTCCTCAAAGATTGCCGTAACGGTCCCGGCCGGCATATCCTGTTCGATCCGCACCAGCACTTTGCCTTGATGATAATGCTCATCCCCGAATGCGGCCTTCAGCTTGGTATAGATCAGTGACCAGGAGGTCTGAGTCTGCGGGGCAATCTGTTTCGACTGAATCGTTCCGTCCGGCCTGAAAACTGTCCTGTGGCGGGATTGCACGCCAAGAGCCGAAGCGCCGATATTGACGCCAATGCGGCGAAAAACCTCGACGACGTCAGGCTGAAGGACAATGCCGCCGCCGCGACTGTCGAGATCACGGGGGGAGCGCTCGAAAATATCGACCTCCCAGCCGATACTACGCAGCATGTTGCCGGTGAAAAGACCACCAAGCGATCCCCCGATGACGATCGCGCGGAGTGGCTTACTGCTTTGACTGTTGGCGGATAGAAGTGTTTCTTGCACAGCATGTCTCCTTGGCTTGATGTCACCAAGATGAGGCTTTGCGGTGCTAAAGATAATCTATAAAAAACTGCGATCATCTTTGCTGTTCATGCAAAGACGCCGCTCATTTGGGGACGGAGGCATCCCAATAGGGTGGCGACCCAAAATGGGCTGAAAGGAAGTCCAACAGACAGTTCACTTTTCGGGAGCCGCGTCTGTTCGGCAAGTAGACACCCCAGATGGCGCCTTCATCAGGTCCTGGACCGACGGTCCAGTCCTCCAACAGCGGAACAAGACGTCCTTGCGCAATATCGCTGCCGACCAGCCAGGTCGGCATTAGGATTAGACCGGCACCGCCGATGGCCGCTTCCCGCAGGAGCTCCGAGCCGCTGGCCTTGAGATTGCCCGATAGAGTAATGCGCTCGTGGACGCCGTTCCGCGTCAGCGTCCAGCTGTTATCGCCGCTGAGATAATCGAAGAGCAGGCAATTGTGGTCCGCAAGCTGCCGTGGCGTCGAGGGAGCGCCGCGTTCGGCGATATAGTCGGGGCTTGCGCATATGATGCGACGATGGGGGGCAAGTTTTCGAGCGATCAGACTTGATGTGGAGAGGGCGCCGAGGCGGATTGCGATATCGATGCGATCTTCGACCAGATTGACGACCGTGTCTGTCAGCGAAACATCGAGCCGCATGTCGGGATAGCGCTTCAGAAAGACTGGCAGGGCGGGTCCGATATGCAGCCTGCCAAAAGCCACGGGAATTGACAGCCTTAACAAGCCGCCGGGCGGGCCGCCTGCCTCGCTGACGGCGCGATTTGCATTCTCCAGATCATCGAGAATGCGCCTGGCATCCTCCAGATAGCGCCGACCGGCATCGGTCAATGTCACGCTGCGTGTCGAGCGGTTCAGCAGCAATGTTCCGAGCGTTTGTTCGAGGCTGTCGATCTGTCGGGTCAATGATGAAGGCGCCACACCATGCCGGCGAGCGGCCGGTGCGAACCCACCATGATCGACCACAGCGACGAATGCGCGGAGCGCGGCAAATTTATCCATCTTTCGTCTTTGCGTCCTGTGCAATGAAGATGTCGAGAAATGCAGGATTATCATTTGCGGCGGAAAGAACCAAATTCTGTCGTCAAAGGAGACATACTCATGACCATAACCGTTAAGATCACGTCCGATTTCATCTGCCCCTGGTGCCTGATCGGCGAACAGCGCCTCAACAAAGCGCTGGCCGGACTGCCCGAGGGAACAAATGTCGAGCTCCAGTGGCAGCCATTTGAGCTCAATCCTGATATGCCTGCGGAAGGAATGGATAGGAGGGTCTATCGGTCGCTCAAATTTGGCAGTTGGGAACGCAGTCAGTTGCTTGACCAGCATACGGTTGAAGCAGCACGCGGTGAGGACATAGCTTTCGACTATGCGGCAATTCGCAGAACGCCCAACACGTTGGCCGCCCACAGGCTAATGCTCCTTGCGGCGGAACATGGGCGCGCAACGCAGGTTGCCGAGGCAATCTTCTCTGCTTATTTTGAAGGCGGTCGCGACGTCGGTGATATCGAGGTCCTTGCCGATATCGCTGCCGAAAACGGCGTGGATCGCGCACAGGCTCTGGCTTTCCTCAGCAAGAACGAGGGGGAGGAGCAGGTGCGGAATCAGGAAAATGCGGTATTGACGAACGGTGTGCGCAGCGTGCCCCATTTTGAGATCGCAGGAGAAACCGTTTCGGGCGCCCAGCCGGCGGAGGTGTTTGAAGCTGTGCTGCGCCGCGCGCTGGCGCCCGTGACGAGTGGGTCGAACGAAGATTGTAGCACTGGTGCCTGCTCGATTGGTTGAGTGTACGTCTTGCTGCGACGGCCGCGGTTTATTCGGTTAAGACAAGCGGACGGCTGGCGTCGTCCGCAAGGAGGGCGGCCTCGTGTCACCTTGTGCGGCCGGAGCGGAGACGGGCAAATGGGCATGCGGATGGCGGGGGGCAGTGTTTTCACCGCCCAATTGTTCAGTCCTTCCGTCCAAACTTATAGGCGATGCTTCAAGATAGAGCTTCAAGCCTGTATTAGATGCAGGTGGATTTCAACGCCGCTCTTTGGCCCTGTCGGGGGAACACGCATATGGATGATCCGGTCATCGATCCCACCGATCCGTGGCACCGCACAGCGCAAACCTTTCCCCACTTGTCCGAAGAGATGATCGCCCGGGTACGCGCCTACGGCAGCGAGGAGCATTACGTCGAGGATCGCGTTCTCTTCGCGCGCGGAGATCGGGCTATCGATTTCTTCCTCGTCCTTGACGGTAGGGTACGGATCACCTTCGATGATATCCGGGGCGGGCAAGAGCAGCTCTATACCTACGAAAGTGGACAGTTTACCGGCGAACAAAACCTGTTCAATACGAAGAAAATCCTGCTGACGGGAATTGCGGATGCGGGAACACGCGTCCTGCGAATTGCCAATGCCGACTTCCGGGCATTCCTGACCGGCGAACCGGATATCAGCGAAATCATCATGCGCGCCTTTATCCTGCGCCGCGTCGGGTTCATCAAGCACGGGCGCGGTGGCGTATTTCTGCTTGGTCGACCTGAAAACCGTGACTTCATGCGGCTACAAACCTTCCTGACGCGTAATGGCTATCCAGTCGAGCAGGCCGCGATCGGGGATGATCCTGCCGCAGATGAAATGACGGCCCGGTTTGGTCTGGGGGTAGAGGATCTTCCTGCAGTCATTGGAGCCGACGGATTGCTGCTGCGCAATCCGACCTATCACGAACTTGCCGATTGCCTTGGCATTGCCGAGCCGCCAGAGGCGGATATTGTTTATGACGTAGCGATTGCCGGGGCGGGACCTGCAGGACTTGCTGCAGCCGTCTACGCGGCTTCCGAAGGGCTGCGTACCATCGTGTTCGAGCCTCTGGCGCCGGGTGGACAAGCCGGAACATCCTCAAAGATCGAGAATTATCTCGGCTTCCCGACCGGCATTTCCGGCCAGGCACTTTCCGGCCGCGCGCATATTCAGGCGCAAAAGTTTGGTGCGCGCATCGTTGTGTCTCGTGCTGTTGTGAGTGCCGACTGTTCCACGCATCCCTACCTGCTGACGCTTGAAGACGGCAAGACGATCCGCACGAAAACGATTGTCGTTGCGACGGGAGCGCGGTATCGCCGGTTGAATGTACCCGGCTACGAACGTTTCGAGGGGCAGGGTGTCCACTATGCCGCAACGGCCATGGAAGCCCGGATCTGCCAGAACCAAGAGGTCGTGATCGTTGGCGGCGGAAATGCGGCCGGGCAGGCAGCGATTTATCTCTCGCGCATGGCGCGCCACGTTCATATGCTTCTTAGACGAGACATTGCGGTAACGATGTCAGACTATCTCGTCCAGCGGATCAATAGCTCGCCGCGCATAACCGTCCATACGGAATGTGAAATCCTAGCCCTGCTTGGAGGTGATGCCCTTGAAGATATTCACTGGCGCGACCGGCGAACGGGGAAGGCGACGTGTCTGTCCGCTTCGCACCTTTTTGTCATGATCGGTGCGGAGCCCAATACGGCATGGCTCAACGGATGCCTCGATCTCGATCACAATGGTTTCGTCATGACTGGTTTTGCCGGCGCTGACAATCTGGCCACTGTACCCTATGCGACCTCGCGCCCCGGCATCTTTGCCGTCGGTGACGTCCGCGCGGGCTCGATCAAACGGGTAGCTTCCGCAGTGGGTGAAGGATCCGTAGTCGTTCATTCGATCCATCAGTTTCTGCAGCAGGCCGGCTAAGGCGCTGGTCTACCGGCAGTTGAAGTCGGCACGATGGAAAGAGACAGTTACCTTATGGAAGCGCGCGCAGCAGAAAGGCAAACAGCCGTGAGCAATACAGTCATAGAGCGCCCGGAATTGCATCGTTTCGAATTGGCGGTCGAGGGCGGCTTGGCTTATGCCAGTTATCGTATCGAGGACGGCCGCCTTGTCCTTATTCACACGGAAGTTCCTCAGGAGTTGTCGGGTCGCGGCATCGGATCACAGCTTGCGAAAGGTGTCTTTGACATTGTCAGGGAAAGCAAGCGGAAGGTCGTTCTTCGATGCCCCTTTATGGCGGCGTGGTACGCTCGCCACCTGGAGTATAGCGACGTCGTTGACGGATGAGAGCAAGGCCAAGCCGGCCGCCTCGACAATCGAACAGCGCTTCTAGCAGATCTGAAAGGGCCTCGTGGTCCGGCCGAAAGTCGAGTCATAAAGGGCTAGCAATGTCCGAGTGATGAAAAAGCAGCAAATCAGTCGGGGTCGTTCCCAATGACTGGCCACGCGCGCCGTTTGATCATGCGGAAGTGGTCGTCTCTGCGATATCCGATACGAGGTCCAGCAGGTTTGACTATTGCTCGCCTCGTTCCAGGCATCGGGTCGATGCCGGAAAGAAAAATCCCAATTCCATGTCAACCACGCCGTTAGTGTCCTCGACAGGGAGATTGGAGATAAATTCTCTGACGCTGAGATAGAAAATCGCTGCATGGAGATCCCAGACCGTTACCTGGCGAAATCTGGCAACGATTGGCGCCGTTTCGGGGTCGGTTGCGGGATTGATCTGTGCCCTGTCCATGGTTGCTCTTGGGCCAGGCGTTTGGACGACCGTTCTCAAACTCGGCCCAGCCCCCTTTGCCTATGACAATCCGGGGCTGTTTTCTGTGCCGCTCGCATTCGCGGTGACATCCATCGTATCGCTGGTCGATCGTAGCAAGAATGCGGCGTGGACCCAGGATACCTTCAGTGAGCAATATGTCGCCGCTCATACCGGACTGAGGTCCTTGAACCGATCGTGAGGGATCGGGGGGGGATGCCTTTAATTTGCACCCTTTGGCCGTGGCAGTCAGGGATAAACCTGCTAGGCAGAAAATACGACCTCCGCCGCCATCGCCCGTGCCGCACAACACACAGTATCGGCAAAAAAGAGGCCGCCCAGAGGCGGACTGGGCGGCCCAGCGGATCCATTGTCCGCTGCCTCGGGGAAGGGGAGAACCGAGGTTACTGGTAACAAGGAGGGGCGTCGCTACCGTGCTCCGTTCAGGAGACACAACAAAACTAGCGAATGTTTGAGAACACGAAAATCATACAGCGGTCTGTCGCAATAATACTTTGGGATAGGGGAGATGTTCCGCGGCCCGTCAAGCAGCCGGGTGAGGCGAGTTACCGTCGCATGATGCCCGATGCAACGCGAGAATGGGCAGGCATTGGGCACATTGTGTTTGATCGCCATTGCCTGCTGAAGGATCCAGCCAACTCGCTTTTCGAGGTTAGATAAGCAGCGACTAGCTGAAAGTTCCCAACACTGATCCTTTGAATGACGGGAGCATGTCTCGTCTGAGATCACCTTCGAACAACGGTTCTAAGCCGCGGCACATGAAACCTTCCAACCTCTCAGGCATCGACCGCATCAATTAAACGAAAATAGCCAAATTTCTCTCTTTTCTTCTATCACTGCACCATCCAAGTCAGCCATCCTTGGCTAGTAAGTGCAGATACCAGCTAGGCTATATTCCACATGATCGAACTCGAGCACGCGTGGAAGTGCCTGAACTTTAATTTCCAATTCAGGAGGCAGAGATGCTCAAAGCGCGTAGCGAAAAAGGACTACTGACGCCGGAAAATTGCGTCGTAACTCTCATCGATCTTCAGCCGCAGATGCTATTCGGTGTGACCAGTCATGATCGCCAATCGATTATCAATAACAACATGATCCTAGCAAAGGCAGCCAAAGTGTTCGACCTGCCTGTCGTTCTTTCGACAGTTGAAACGGAGTCATTCAGCGGCAAGATCTGGCCTCAGATCAAATCTGTATATCCCGATCTTCCTCTGGTCGAGCGCTCCAGCATGAATTCCTGGGATGACAAGAATTTCGTTGCTGCCATTGAGAAGACGGGCAAGAAAAAGATTGTCATGTCCGGCCTGTGGACCCAAATTTGCGTCACGCTTCCATCGATTCAGGCTATCCATGACGGTTATGAAGTTTACGTGGTCGAAGATTGTTGCGGCGACGTCAGTGCGCTTGCACACAATAACGCCATGCAGCGTTTGATCCAGGTTGGTGTGAAGCCCGTTACGGCTTTACAGGTGATGCTGGAATGGCAGCGTGACTGGGCTAACAAAGACACATATCCTGCTGTGATGGACATCGTAAAGACCCATGGTGGTGCATACGGTGTCGGAGTAGAATACGCTGCAACAATGGTTCACCACAGACCACCAACTATACTGCCGGAATATCAGGTGCCGCAGACACACGATTAATGTCGAGAAGTAATTCGTTTCGTCACATATTGATGGCTATCAGGTAGGCCACTCTATTTGAATAGTGGTTTTCGACGATGGCATAGTGCGAAGATGCGACATGAAATCAGTGGGCAGCCGATGTTCACTGATTTCACCTTGATGGCTGCAAAGCCTATCGATGCCGTCCCCTCCACTTTCCGGGTGTTTCACCGGTAACCCCCTGAAACGTACGCGTCATATGACTTTGATCTGCGAAGCCGCATTTCATTGCGACATCCGACATTGCGTCACCGGCGAGGAGCAATTCCTTGACTTTCGCTATGCGATATTCTGTCACCCAACGATATGGCGTTTGATTGTGTCCCGGCACGTGGTGTAGGTGACGGAAGATAGCAAAGCCGAGCGCCCGCGCGCTTTTCATAGCGCTGTAGCGGGTGATCGGCTTTGCGGGCGGCCATCAGTGTTTTCCGCTAGGGTCGGGTTGTTCAAGACACAACCTGACGGAAAGATCACTGATGACCGATGACATGATGAACGTGCGTTCGCTTGTTGAGAAGAGTGCGGACGCAGATTTGTTGCGTGAGATGATCGGCTTTGCGGCCGAACGGCTGATGGAGCTGGAGGTCAGCTCGGCTACGGGTGCAGGGTTCGGGGAGAAGAACCCGCTGCGGCTTGCACAGCGCAACGGCTACCGTGACCGCGATTGG
>NZ_FMAH01000014.1 GCF_900094545.1 Martinezella miluonensis | reverse complement strand
CCGAAGATACGTCCAAAGGCATCTCGATGAAGATGCACTCGCCCGCATGCATCAACGGGCAACGCCCGACATGATGCGAAAGCGTCGATGCACCGCAGAACATCCCTTCGGCACCATCAAACGGATGATGGCAGGCGGACGTTTCCTGACCAGAAACCTCAAGGGCACCAGAACCGAAATGGCCCTCTCGGTGCTCGCCTACAACATCAGGCGCACCATAAACATAACATCAAAACCCGCATAGACCCAGAAACCAAAAGAGGCCCCGGTCAAACCGGAGCCTCCAAACGTTTCCACACAGGCTGTCAGGGTCGCCTTTGTTTTTTTGACCACACTTTGGCCGAACTCCGTTGCTTTTTGAGAGCAATTGTAAAAATCTCCTGTTCGAGCCCCTGGCCCGAAGAATCAATGAGACAGGACGATCCATATGAAAAAACTTGTTGTGGCGAGCATGCTTTGTCTCGCTGCTTTTGCAGGTAGCGAGCGCGATGCCTCTGCCGTGTCGCTGTTCGGAATCCACTTCGGAGGCCACGACACCTCCGCGCAGCCGGCGCCAAACAATGCGTATCAAAGGCAAGCCCAATATAGCGGCGCTCCGGTCGTCAAAGTTCAGAGCAGCGACGCCGAGGTTCGCCTGCAGCGGCTCGAGGACCAGCTGCGCCAGTTGAACGGCCGCGTCGAGGAAATGAGTTATCAGCTGCTGCAAATGCAGGAACAGATCCGCAAGGCGCAGGAAGACAACGAGTTCCGCTTCCAGCAGATCGAGAAGCGTGGCGGCAGTGCGCCGGCCGGCGGCACGATGAAGAAGAGTGAGGCCGATGTGCCGGCTCAGGGCACCGGCGGGAAGCAGGATGACGTTGCCAATGTCATCAGCGATTCCCAGAGCGGCAATGCGGCTTCGCCGCGTGGCGCCGGCGCGGGCAAACCGGCGTCCCAGCTCGGCTCGATCCAGTTCGATCAGAACGGCAGCGAAGTCGGCAGTTCGAATACCGGGACCGATAATGGTTCCGGTGCGCCGCCCAGCGCGGGCTCTGGAACGCAAACGGCGTCGCTCGGCAACGAGAACGATCAATACAAGGCCGCCTACGGCCACGTCCTGTCCGGCGACTACAGCGTCGCCGAACGGGAATTCCGCCAGTATATCGACAGCTACCCGAGCAGCTCGCGGTCTGCGGATGCGAATTTCTGGCTCGGCGAAGCCCTCTATTCCCAGGGCAAGTACAATGAAGCCGCCAAGACTTTTCTGAATGCCCATCAGAAGTACAGCACGTCGGAAAAGGCGCCTGAAATGCTTCTGAAGCTCGGCATGTCGCTTGCCGCGCTCGACAACAAGGACACCGCCTGCGCCACGCTTCGCGAAGTGGGCAAGCGCTATCCGAAGGCTTCGAAGGCCGTTACCAGCAAGGTCGCAAGCGAACAGAAGCGGCTTGCTTGCTGAACCCCATGTCCAACGTCGCTGTGACCGGTGCAGCCACAGCCCTTGTGCCTGAAGTCGCCGCAGCCGAGTTTCTCCATTCGCTTGTAACGCCTGCTCATATTCTGGTCGCCATTTCCGGCGGCAGCGATTCCACTGGGCTGCTGATCGCGCTCGCCGAGCAGCTGAAATCTTTTCCCCGCTCCGATATCACTCTTTCCGCCGCGACCATCGATCATGGCTTGCGCGCCGCTGGCGCCGACGAGGCCCGAGAGGTCGCCTCAGTCTGTGCCGCGCGCGGCATTCCTCATTTCATTCGTCGCTGGGACGGCGAAAAGCCGAAGAGCGGCATCATGGCTGCTGCCCGCGAGGCGCGCTACCAGTTGCTCGCGGATCTCGCCCGCGAAATCTCGGCTGATGTGATCGTTACCGCCCATACGGCTGACGACCAGCGCGAGACGATCGTCATGCGCGCGGAGCGCCAAAGCGGCGGGGGCGGGGATGAAACTCGCACCGGCATCGCCGATGCAATGCTGTTCGATCGTCGTATCTGGATCGTCAGGCCCTTCCTGGCCTGCCGGCGCATGGATATCCGCGCCTATCTCGAAGGGCGTGGCGTGTCCTGGCTCGATGACCCCAGCAATGAGGATATCCGCTACGAGCGCGTGCGGACACGCATGCGTTTGGCCGTGGACCCCGTGGTTGCAGTCCCCGCAGATGACGGTGCGAATCGCGTCTTGCTTTCCGGCAAGGCGGCGTTGTGGCTGGACGAGCATGTGACCATTCATGCCGATGCGCTCTGCGTCATCGACCGGGCCGGTCTATCCGGAGACGCGGCTGCTGTCGGCTACGCCCTCTCTTATCTTACGGCCGTCTTCGGCGGGGACGTCTATGGGCCTGGTCGCCAGCAAATGCAGCGCATTCTCGATTTCGTGAACAGCGGGATGCCGGGGCGCCGCACGGCGGGTGGGGTGGTTTTCGACCTACGCCGTGAGACGCTTTGCCTCATGCGGGAAAGCCGCAACATCAAGCCGCTGACTCTGATGCAGGGTGCCAGCGGCATTTGGGATGGTCGTTTTGAGGTGACCAATCGAGGCTCGACGACGATTTGCGTCCAAGCGGCCGGTGCGGATAGTGCACTGATTTTTCCGCCGAATTTGCCGCGGGCGGCAGTGCGGCGGGCTCGGGCTGCCTTGCCTCTGATTGTATCGGATGAGGCCGGCATGGCGCCGACTGTGGCGGTCGCCCCCTATCTTGCATCCTTCGACCGCTTTTTGACACGATTCGACCTCATGTTTGCAGATCGGCTTTCGATCGCTTTTGGCCGTCAAGCCTATAGGCGGCTGCCGCTTTCGGTCATATAGACGGAAAAAGGCATGCGCCGACGCGGTTTGCCTTGGCAACGGCTTGGCGCAACCCTATGTTAGGGATCAAGTAATGCCGTCGCTTTGCGGCGGAAGTTTCAGTGCTGGGGAGTTCGATGAACCCTAATTTTCGTAATTTCGCTCTGTGGGCAATCATAGCTCTGCTGTTGATTGCTCTGTTCAGTATGTTTCAGAACGCGCCGGCACAAACAGGCTCCAGGGAAATACCTTATTCGCAGTTCCTTCGGGAAGTTGATTCCGGCCGCGTCCGTGACGTTACCGTCACCGGAAATCGCGTTGTCGGCAGCTATGTGGAAAATGGGACACCCTTCCAGACCTATGCTCCGGTCGTGGATGACAGCTTGCTTGAGCGCCTGCAAAACAAGAACATCAACATTGTCGGCCGTCCGGAGTCGGACGGATCCTCGAGCTTCCTGAGCTATCTCGGCACGTTGCTGCCGATGCTTCTGATCCTCGGTGTCTGGCTGTTCTTCATGCGGCAGATGCAGGGCGGCTCGCGCGGTGCGATGGGCTTCGGCAAGTCCAAGGCCAAGCTTCTGACGGAAGCGCATGGCCGCGTCACTTTCGAGGACGTTGCAGGCGTCGACGAGGCCAAGCAGGATCTGGAGGAAATTGTTGAATTCCTGCGCGATCCGCAGAAGTTCCAGCGTCTCGGCGGTCGTATCCCGCGCGGCGTTCTGCTTGTGGGACCTCCCGGTACGGGTAAGACGCTTCTGGCACGCGCCATCGCCGGCGAAGCTAACGTGCCGTTCTTCACCATTTCCGGTTCCGACTTTGTTGAAATGTTCGTCGGTGTCGGCGCAAGCCGCGTCCGCGACATGTTCGAGCAGGCCAAGAAGAATGCGCCCTGCATCATCTTCATCGACGAAATCGATGCCGTCGGTCGCCATCGTGGCGCCGGTCTCGGCGGCGGTAACGACGAACGCGAACAGACGCTGAACCAGTTGCTGGTCGAGATGGATGGTTTCGAGGCCAATGAAGGCATCATCCTGATCGCGGCCACCAACCGTCCCGACGTTCTCGACCCCGCGCTGCTGCGTCCGGGCCGTTTCGACCGCCAGGTCGTGGTTCCGAACCCGGATATCGTCGGTCGTGAGCGCATCCTCAAGGTTCATGCCCGCAACGTTCCGCTGGCTCCGAACGTCGATCTGAAGACGCTCGCCCGCGGTACGCCCGGCTTCTCCGGTGCCGATCTGATGAACCTTGTCAACGAAGCTGCTCTCATGGCCGCCCGCCGCAACAAGCGTCTGGTGACCATGCAGGAATTCGAAGATGCCAAGGACAAGATCATGATGGGCGCCGAGCGCCGTTCTTCGGCGATGACCGAAGCGGAAAAGAAGCTCACCGCCTACCACGAGGCTGGCCATGCGATCACGGCGCTCTATGTCGATCTCGCTGATCCGCTGCACAAGGCGACCATCATTCCGCGCGGTCGTGCGCTCGGCATGGTCATGCAGCTCCCCGAGGGCGATCGTTACTCGATGAGCTACAAGTGGATGGTGTCGCGCCTCTGCATCATGATGGGCGGCCGCGTCGCGGAAGAGCTGACCTTCGGCAAGGAGAACATCACCTCCGGTGCGTCCTCCGATATCGAGCAGGCCACCAAGCTTGCCCGCGCGATGGTGACCCAGTGGGGCTTCTCCGATGAACTCGGCCTGGTTGCCTATGGCGAAAACCAGCAGGAAGTTTTCCTCGGTCATTCCGTCTCGCAGTCCAAGAACGTTTCGGAAGCGACTGCGCAGACGATCGACAACGAAGTGCGCCGCCTGATCGACCAGGCTTATCATCAGGCCAAGGATATCCTTACCGAACAGCATGATGGCTTCGTGGCGATCGCCGAAGGCCTCCTCGAATACGAGACGCTGACCGGCGAAGAGATCAAGGCGCTGATCCGCGGTGAAAAGCCGGCGCGCGATCTCGGTGACGACACGCCACCGAGCCGGGGTTCGGCAGTGCCGAAGACCGGCGCGAAGAAGGATGGCCCGCTCGGCACCAAGGGCGATGAAGCTGAAGGCGGTTTTGAACCTCAGCCACGCTGACGCACGGAGCCGATTGAATATGCAAACGAAGAGGCCAGTTCTCCTTTGAATAGGGACCTGGCCTCTTTTTGATGAATGAGGGTAACGAACTGGAGCTGAGGTTGCAGCCGATGGTAGACCGAACATCGAAAATGACCAGAGTGCTGCACTCCGTAAGCCGACGCTGCCTTACTGAAGATCGGATATCTCTGTGCGTAAAGTATCGGTGATCCTCAGTTCAACGATTACCTGCCCGACCTGCCGCTTTACGGCGACCGAAATCATGCCGACAGACGCCTGCCAGCATTTCTATGATTGCAAGGGCTGCGGCGCCATCCTTCGGCCGAAGCCCGGCGACTGTTGTGTGTTCTGTTCATACGGAACCGTTCCTTGCCCGCCGGTCCAGGCGCAGGAAGGGCAACGCCGTTAAGGATGTGCGAGGGTAGTACAGGTTTTCAACTGCTGCCATACCAACGGTCACCGCATTTACACCGATAGACTAGGAGGCTGGTTCCGTTTCATTGGGGATCAGCCTTTTTTAGTGCTTATTAATGGTAACGCGTTGTAATACGCTTTCTTGGTAATTTACGTGCCGAGTTTTGCAATCTATGGCATGAGCCTCAAGCATCGATGTTCGCGCCGCCTACTGAATTCAGTGGAGGTGAACGGGATGCCGCAGTCCCACAGAGGGACGCTGCAATCACGGGAGTGCATATGAAACGTCGCTATTTCGGAACCGACGGAATTCGCGGTCAATCCAATACCTATCCGATGACGCCGGATCTTGCCATGCGCGTGGGTATCGCTGCAGGCACGATCTTCCAGCGAGGCAGTCACCGTCACCGAGTGGTCATCGGCAAGGACACGCGTCTTTCCGGATATATGCTGGAGAACGCGATGGTCGCGGGCTTCACGGCCGCCGGCGTTGATGCCTTCGTTCTCGGGCCTATTCCGACGCCTGCCGTCGCGATGCTGACGCGTTCGCTGCGCGCCGATATCGGTGTCATGATTTCCGCCTCTCACAATCCGTACGAAGACAACGGCATCAAGCTTTTCGGCCCCGATGGCTACAAGCTGTCCGACGATCTTGAAATGAAGATCGAGGACATGCTCGATAGAGATATTTCGGAGCATCTTGCCAAGGCCGAGAATATTGGCCGCGCAAAGCGTGTCGACGGCGTCCACGACCGCTATATCGAACACGTCAAGCGAACGCTGCCCCGCGACGTCACGCTGCAAGGGCTGCGCATCGCCATCGATTGCGCCAATGGTGCCGCCTACAAGGTTGCCCCGGCCGCCCTTTGGGAGCTTGGTGCCGAGGTCGTGACGATCGGTAACGAGCCGAACGGCACGAATATCAATCTGAATTGCGGCTCCACCAGCCCGGTGGCGTTGCAGAAGAAGGTGGACGAAGTGCGTGCCGACATCGGCATCGCGCTGGATGGCGACGCCGACCGCGTCATCATCGTCGACGAAGCCGGCACGATCATCGATGGCGATCAACTGATGGCCGTTATCGCCGAAAGCTGGGCCGAGAGCCAGCTGTTGCGTGGCAATGGCATCGTGGCGACCGTCATGTCCAACCTTGGTCTGGAACGCTTCCTGGACGAGCGCGGCCTGTCGCTCGCCCGCACGGCCGTCGGCGACCGCTATGTCGTCGAGCACATGCGCCAGAACAATTTCAATGTCGGCGGCGAGCAATCCGGCCATATCGTACTTTCCGATTATGGGACGACCGGCGACGGCCTCGTCGCCGCCCTGCAGATCCTTGCCGCGGTGAAGCGCACCGGCAAACCCGTCAGCGAAGTCTGCCGCCGTTTCGAGCCGGTGCCGCAATTGCTGCGCAACGTACGTATTTCCGGTGGCAGGCCGCTGGAAGACAGTCAGGTGCGCAAAGCGATTGCCGATGCCGAAAGCGAACTTGCCCGCAATGGCCGCCTGGTGATCCGCCCGTCCGGCACAGAGCCGTTGATCCGCGTTATGGCGGAGGGCGACGATCGCAGCCAGATCGAACGTATCGTCGGCGGGCTGATCGACGTCATCTCGAGCGTGCGCACTGCCGCCTGAGCGGCAGATCGGACATCATCGTCAATATCAGATCGACGGCCGCCTCTATCGAAGGCGGCCGCGCTGCTTTCCGGCGCTGGTTGCGGATTGTCTGCCTATTGGAACATTTCGCCGGGATAGGCGCCCCAGAGCTTGTCCTGTCTGATATAGCCTCGCGCCGAATGCTCCCTGACGGAAACGCGGCACCAGGTCCCGGTACAGGAGTGCAGTGAAAGCAGTACGCGCGGTTGCAACTGGGCAACCGGCGTGTCGGTCGGTTCCGGATCGGCGCGCAGCACGGCATTCTTCGTCAGCCAAGGCGCCACGATGGCCATGCGTGCTCCGGAGAGGAGGGCGCTGTGCATCCATCCGGTTGCGCCGGTATAGTCGCGAACCTGCCGCCAATGGCCATATTCGTCGATGACTTCCATCGGAAGGCCAGGCTTCATGTAGATCCATTTCGTCGCATAGATCGTCGATGGGCCGACCCGCATGCGCGCCTTATGGGCCTTTACTGAAACGAAGCGAGGGATCGGCAATCCCGTTTCGCGCCCCTTGTTCCATGCCGTGGCGGCGACGGGCTGTACCGGCATCGCATAAGCCACAGCGACGAAGCCCAGGAAGGCGAAGATCAGGCACAGGCTGGCGCATATTTTCCGTTGATACGTCAGTAACTTCCTCCTGAGTTGACTCCCGGCGGCTGCACTGTAACGGTCGGATTCTTGCCAATTGGTTTAGAGATTTCTGTATGACCGCCCGCCCAAATCTATGCTTTGCGCCGTGTGAGGCGAGAGGGGGCGCCCGTATCTCTTTCTCTTTGTTGGTGATTTAATATTATCTAATATAAAGGACAGAGTATAAGCCTTCAGTAAAACAGGGTAAATATTCGTAGTTAATCAGGTTTTAACTCCTTTTCTTCATTATTCCGGCCAGGTCTTTTCGGTTGGCAAGCATTTGCTGCGCCAATGACAAGAAATTTGGAGCCAAAGCCATGATGAAAACCGTGATCGGCGCACTTGCCAGTTTGCTTGTCGGCACGTCAGCCTTTTCTGCAGATCTTTATACGCCAGAGCCGCAGCCGCAGCCGGAGGTGGTTGTCGCCCAGTCCAGCGGTTGGTATCTGCGCGGCGACGTCGGCTACGCCTTTGCGAACCTACGCGGCGCGAACTACTTCCAAGGGTCCAATGCCAGCCTGGTGGATTTCGACAGCGCGAAGCTCGATGGCAACTTCACACTCGGCGGCGGTGTCGGTTATCAGATCAACAATTATCTCCGGACTGATGTGACGCTGGACTATCTCTTCAAGTCCGACTTCAAGGGCTCGACGAAGGGCGATTGCGGCGCCTGCGGCCCGGATTTCACGGCTGTGCCTGCGACCTCTCGCGACCTTGCCTCGATGACGGCTTACAGCTTGCTCGCCAACGCCTATGTCGATCTCGGCACCTACAGCGTATTTACGCCCTATGTCGGCGCAGGTATCGGCGGCACCTATGTCAAATGGGACAAGCTGAACAACACGTCTTGCTCGGATGCCAATCCGGACTCGTGCGACGGATCCGTCAACCATAATGGCCGCGGCAGCTGGCGCTTCACCTATGCGTTGATGGCCGGTACGTCGATCGACCTGAGCTGCAACCTCAAGGCTGACGTTGGCTATCGTTACCGCCATATCCAGGGCGGCGACATGTTCGGCTATGCGGAAAATGGCGGTCCTGGCTACGACAAGGGCATCAACCTGCACGAAGCCCGCATCGGTGCCCGCTACACCTTCGGCGGTTGCCAGACTGCAAGCTACATGCCGCCGGCCGATATCCCGGTCCAGCCGGTCTACAAGTAAGCGCCTTTCGCATAAGATATTGAAAAGCCGCCCGGTTTCCCTCCGGGCGGCCTTTGCTTTTCTATCTCTCCGTTAAGCAAATTTCCCCTGCTTTAAACCTTCATTAACCATGAATTCCCTATGGTTAATGAAATGAGAATGGCGGCCTCCCGGTCATGAGCTCACTTTCGAGCTCTTGCCAGGCAACAAAGGCCTGCAATTCGATAGGCGGGCATCCGCACTTGGATGGAAGGCGAGGGGTAATGATCCGTTTTGACGCTTTGGCGCTGGCCGCAGCGATGGCAGGCGCATCGGCCGGTGCTGCCCTTGCCGGCGAAGCGCCGCCCGAGATCAAGATGGCCGAAGTGAGCGTCAAGGATGCGAAGGGGTGGTACGTGCGCGGCGATCTCGGTTACGCCGTCAATGCCAGCCGCAGCGCCACGACATTGCGCACCTACGATCCGGCCGGCGGCAGCTATAGTTCGGGTCGCTTCGATTCCAACCGCTTCGGCGGCGACTTTTCCGGCGGGCTGGGTGTCGGCTATCAGTTCAACGACTTGTTCCGTGCAGACGTCACCGGCGACTTCTTCAGCGACGATTTCAATGGCCGTATCTCGAGCGATATGCCCTGCTCCGGCGGAGCGGGAGGTACCAGTTGCTCCACGAAGGCGCGCTCTTCCTTCAGGGCGGGCAGCCTGATGGTGAACGGCTATGTCGATCTTGGAACCGTGGCCGGTCTCACACCCTATGTCGGCGCCGGTCTCGGCGCGACGCGGGTTTCCTGGAGCAGCGTCAATGCGATCGGTTCATGCGTCGACGGCATTTCGGGTTGCGGCGGCGCGGCCTCTGTCAGTACGCGCTATGCCGGGGACAGCGATTGGCGCATGACCTATGCCTTGATGGCTGGCGTTGCCTACGAGGTTGCGCCGAACGTAAAGGTCGATCTTGGCTATCGTTTCTCCCATATCGCGGGCGGCGACATGTTCGGCGCTTCCGCTGCTGATTCGGCGGCGGGCGCCGGCACGATGGGTCGCGATGGCGCGCTGTCGCGTCATGAAATAAGGATAGGTCTCCGGATCACCACCTGGTAGACCGAGTAGCTACCGCTTCGTCAGAACATAGGCCATGCGCCGGAAGAAATCCGAAACACGAAACAGGTGCGCGGGTATCCGCCGCAACGCTGAAGATTTGGCGGCACGATAGTCGCGGCGCCAGCCGACCATCGTGATCCCCTTCAATTGGCTAAAGCCGACGATATTGGTGCGGGTGGTGAATATGGAGATCCGCGTGTCCCAGCCGCGTTCGATGGCGACATCCCAGGGGAGGGACATGACGGTCAGCGATTTCACGATTCTCTCGGCGCCGTTGCGCGTGACGAGATAGCATGCCGTCGAACCCTGGGGACCGAAAAGGCAACGGCCGATAACGTCTCCCTTTTGACTGCTCGCCATCTCGCGAAAGCCGTGCCAACGATGATTGACGAATTTGATCAGATCGGCCGCGGGTGCTGCCTCTTTGGCTGCCATGGCGCGATCAAGGAAATCCCCACCCAGAGCGACGTCATCTTCAATGATGACGGCTATTTCGTCGCTGCTGGCCAGAAATTGGCGCAACGCCATCATGTGGCTTCGGTAGCAGCCGTATTCACCGGGCAGGATGGTTCTGCCATGCCGTCGTTGAAAGCGTGCATGGTCGACGTCGATCCATTGCGCGCGGGGGATGAGCGCGCCGTCAACGCCATTGATGCGCTCGAACCGGAAACCGAATTCACTGCTCTGCCGCTGGATTTCCGCCAGCCTATCCGCCGCGCGGTCGATGTTGATCAGATAGATTGGTATAGGCTGGGCGGGCTGAAGAGGGGCTTTGGCGAGCGCAGTTACGGACATCGAGCACACTTGTTATCTTCCGGTGGCGCCAATCAGTCGGCGCCGACCTGATATGAGTACGGGTCGCCACGGAAACCAGCTTTGTGCGGCTAAACTTAATTTGATTGCATTGCGTGTAGGTTGCCACCATCAAGCTTTCTCCGCGAATTGGTGAAGTGGTGGCACCGGTTGCATTTTGCTATTGCGCTTACGAGCGGCTTCCCATATACCCGGCGGCGGGACACCCTTCCCCAACGAAGGGCTTTCTATCTGAGAGGATAGCATCATGACTAAGCTCGCCAAGCCGGACATCCGTCCGAACAATACCCATTTCTCTTCTGGCCCCTGCTCGAAGCGCCCCGGTTGGACGCTCGACGCTCTTTCCGATGCGGCTCTTGGCCGTTCGCACCGCGCGAAGGTCGGCAAAGCCAAGCTGAAGCAGGCCATTGATCTTACTCGCGAAATTCTTGAAGTGCCGGCGGATTACCGCATCGGCATCGTTCCGGCTTCCGACACCGGCGCCGTCGAAATGGCGCTGTGGTCGCTGCTCGGCGAACGCGGCGTCGATATGGTCGCCTGGGAAAGCTTCGGTGCCGGCTGGGTCACCGACGTCGTCAAGCAGCTGAAGCTCAAGGACGTCCGCAAGCTCGAAGCCGGTTACGGCGAGCTCCCTGATCTTTCCACGATCGATTTTGATCGTGACGTGGTCTTCACCTGGAACGGCACCACCTCCGGCGTTCGCGTTCCGAACGGCGATTTCATCCCTGCCGACCGCAAGGGCCTGACGATCTGCGACGCCACCTCGGCGGCTTTCGCTCAGAACCTCGATTTTGCCAAGCTCGACGTCGTCACCTTCTCCTGGCAGAAGGTTCTGGGCGGCGAGGGCGCACATGGCGTCATCATCCTGTCGCCGCGCGCCGTCGAGCGCCTGACCACCTATCAGCCGGCCTGGCCGCTGCCGAAGATCTTCCGCATGACAAGCGGCGGCAAGCTGATCGAAGGCATCTTTACCGGTGAGACGATCAACACGCCTTCGATGCTCTGCGTTGAAGACTACATCGATGCTTTGCTTTGGGCGAAGGACCTCGGCGGCCTGACGGCGCTGATCGGCCGTGCCGATGCCAACGCCAAGGTCATCCATGACTTCGTTGCTGCCAACGACTGGATCGCCAATCTCGCCGTCAAGGCCGAGACGGAATCCAACACCTCCGTCTGCCTGAAGATCGTCGACAAGGATGTTGCCGCTCTCGACGAAGACGGTCAGGCGAATTTCGCCAAGGGTCTGGTCGCGCTCCTCGAAAAGGAAGGCGTCGCCTATGACGTCGGCCACTATCGCGACGCACCGTCGGGCCTGCGCATCTGGGCAGGTGCAACGATCGAAGCTGCCGATATGCAGAAGCTGATGCCCTGGCTCGCCTGGGCGTTCGAAACGCAGAAGGCAACGCTCTCCCAGGCTGCTGCCTAAGGCTTGAAGCGTCATGGCTCCGCCGGAGAGGCGGAGCCCAGCATCTCGAAATTCTCGTTGTTTTCATGCAATTCCGACCGGAAAACCGTTTCGCATTTTCCTGGAATTGCTCGTCTTAGCTGACCTTTTTCAGGAGGCCTCCATGGCACCTCGCGTTCTCGTATCCGACGAACTGTCGGAAACCGCCGTCCAGATCTTCCGCGATCGCGGCGTCGAAGTCGATTTCCAGCCGCAGCTTGGCAAGGACAAGGACAAGCTGTTCGAAATCATCGGCAATTACGATGGTCTCGCCATCCGTTCAGCCACCAAGGTGACCGAGAAGATCATCGAAGCGGCCAAGAACCTCAAGGTCGTTGGCCGTGCCGGTATCGGTGTCGACAATGTCGACATCCCGGCCGCTTCGCGCCGCGGCATCATCGTCATGAACACGCCGTTCGGCAATTCGATCACGACGGCTGAACACGCCATCGCGCTGATGTTTGCCGTTGCTCGTCAGCTTCCGTCTGCCGATGCCTCGACCCAGGCTGGCAAGTGGGAAAAGTCGAAGTTCATGGGTGTCGAAATCACCGGCAAGACGCTCGGCGTCATCGGTGCCGGCAACATCGGCTCGATCGTGATTGCCCGCGCCATCGGCCTGAAGATGCATGTCGTTGCCTATGACCCGTTCCTGTCCAAGGAGCGCGCCGAGGAAATGGGCGTCACCAAAGTCGAGCTCGACGAGCTCTTCGCCCGCGCCGACTTCATCACGCTGCACGTGCCGCTGACCGACAAGACCCGCAACATCATCGACGCCACTGCCATTGCGAAGATGAGGCAAGGCGTTCGCATCATCAACTGCGCCCGTGGTGGACTGGTCGATGAGGCGGCCCTTGCTGCCGCCATCAAGTCGGGCCATGTCGCTGGTGCCGCATTCGACGTCTTCGAAGTCGAGCCTGCCAAGGAAAGCCCGCTGTTCGGCCTGCCGAACGTCGTCTGCACGCCGCATCTCGGCGCCTCCACAACGGAAGCGCAGGAAAACGTCGCTCTGCAGGTCGCCGAACAGATGGCGGATTATCTCGTCAAGGGTGCGGTTTCCAACGCCATCAACATGCCCTCGATCACCGCCGAAGAAGCGCCGATTCTGAAGCCGTTCATCAAGCTCGCAGATGTTCTCGGCGCCTTCGTCGGCCAGGTCACGGAAGATCCGATCAAGGAAATCGAGATTCTCTATGATGGCGTGACGGCCGGCATGAACACGAAGGCTCTGACAAGCGCATTGCTCGCCGGCCTGATCCGCAATCAGGTCGCCGACGTCAACATGGTTTCGGCGCCGATCATGATCAAGGAAAAGGGCATCGTGCTTGCGGAAGTCAAGCGCGACAAGACCGGTGTCTATGACGGCTACATCAAGCTGACTGTCACCACCGACAGCATGACGCGCTCGGTTGCCGGTACCGTCTTCTCGGACGGCAAGCCGCGCTTCATCCAGATCAAGGGCATCAACCTCGACGCCGACGTGGGCAACCACATGATCTATATCGCCAATACCGACGTTCCCGGCATGATCGGCTTCATCGGTACGACGCTCGGCTCCGCCGGCGTCAACATCGCGAACTTCCAGCTCGGTCGCGACAAGCAGGGCGGCGATGCCATCGCATTGCTCTATGTCGACGGCCCGCTCAGCGACGATGTGCTTGCCAAGCTGACCGCGCATCAGGCTATTCGTCAAGCAAAGCCGCTGGTGTTCGCAGTCGACTAGGCTGGCCTGCCTTCGAAGGGCGGCAGCCGCAGAGTGCGCTCCTCCCAAGAGCCAATCCGAAAGCCCGGTGCGACGCGAGTTGCGCCGGGCTTTCTTCGTGGTTGTGAGGGTTGTGGATAAGCTCGGCTCGCAGACTATCGGAGGCGGCCAAACACGCCTATTTCTTGTGTCATGGAGGCTTTGCGGAAGAACATTCTCGGGGAAGGGATGGGCACGCCGATCGAATGGCTGGCCAAGCCCGTTTCCGTGGCGATCGTGCTGTTTGCGCGGGCCATTACCGCAGTGAGAGCCATCTGGCCCGAGAGCGGCGCCCGCGCCCGTCATTGCGTCTATTTCGCCAACCATTCCAGCCATGGTGACTTTATCCTGATCTGGACTGTCCTGCCGCCGCGGCTGCGCCGCCGCGTTCGCCCGGTGGCCGGCGCCGACTATTGGCTGAAGTCGCCGCTGAACAGCTTCATCGGGAGGGACGTCTTCAACGCCGTGCTGATCGAGCGGGATCGCGAGGCGCGCAAGGAGGATCCGGTCACGCAAATGACGCGGGCGCTCGACGCCGGCTCTTCCCTGATCCTGTTTCCGGAAGGCACCCGCAACCTGACCGAGGCGCCGCTGCAGCCTTTCAAGAGCGGGCTCTTCCATCTCGCGCAAGTGCGCCCGGATATCGATCTCGTTCCCGTCTGGATCGACAACCTCAATCGCGTCATGCCCAAGGGCGAGTTCGTGCCTATTCCGCTGATCTGTACCGTCACCTTCGGCGAGGCGCTGCATATTGGCGAGATCGAGGAGAAGGCGGATTTCCTGGCGAGAGCCGAAGCGGCGCTGCTGGCGCTTGCGCCCAAACGGGCGGGAGACTGAGCATGAATGCGGCAAGCGCCGATCTGATCCATCTTGTCCTCGGCATTTTCGGCGTCCTGATCGTCGCCTCCATCATCGGCTATGTGCTGGAACGGCGCCTGTCTCCTGACGGATCGAATGCCGCGATCGAAAACCTGAATGCCCGCATCAAGGCCTGGTGGGTGATGGTGGTGCTGATCGGCATCGCCTTCGTCGCCGGGCGTGCCGGCGTCATCCTGCTCTTCGCCTTCTGTTCCTTTGCGGCGCTGCGCGAGTTCGTGACGCTGATCAACACGAAGCGGGCGGATCATTGGGCGCTTGCCGCAGCCTTCTTCGTGGCCGTGCCGGTACAATATTACCTGCTCTGGGCCGAACAATACGGCATATACTCGATCTTCATACCCGTGTACGCCTTCCTGTTCATGCCGATCATCGCAGTGCTGCGCGGCGATACCGAGCGGTTTCTGGTGCGCATCGCCGAGGTGCAATGGGCGCTCATGATCTGTGTCTTTTGCGCTTCGCATGTGCCGGCGCTGTTGACCCTGCATATTCCCGGCTATGAAGGCCGCAACGTGCTGCTGATCGCCTTCCTGGTGATCGTCGTCCAGCTCAGCGACGTGCTGCAATATGTCTGGGGCAAGCTTTTCGGGAAAACGAAGATCGCGCCACGCCTGTCTCCATCGAAAACGGTCGAGGGGTTTGTCGGCGGCGTCATCAGCGCGTCTTTGATCGGGGCGGCTCTCTGGTGGGTGACGCCGTTCACGCCGCTGGAGGCCGGCTTGCTCGCCTTTGTCATCACGCTCATGGGATTTTTCGGCGGGCTTGTGATGTCGGCGATCAAGCGGGATCGCGGCGTCAAGGATTGGGGTCATCTCATCGAGGGGCATGGCGGGCTGATTGACCGGCTGGATTCGGTCGTCTTCTCCGCGCCGATCTTCTTCCATCTCGTGCGCTACTGGTGGTCGCTGTCATGAGCGGAAAGCTTAAAGCGCTTGCCGGCAGCAGCATCGTGCATGTGCTTTTTGCCTTCCTTGCCATGGGCGGCTGGGCCGTTTTTGCCAATCGCATGCATCCGATGCCGCGCCCTTTGATTGCCGGCTTCGTGCAAGGCGTGCTTTCGGGCTGCTTGACGCTGTTTTTGAAGTCTGCGGTCGAAGCTCTGGCGAGACGCTTCCGCGGCCTTGCTGCACTTTGGGCGCCGCCGCTGATCGCCTGCCTGGGCTCGGCAACCATTCTGGTTGCCATCCATGCGCTGAGCGGCACGCCGGAGATCCTGAAGACCATCGCCGTGCCGCTGCTGGTCTCCTCCAGCTATGCGGCGATCTACAATTACTCGATATCCGGCGGGAGGCAGCGAAGCCATGACAGGTGAGGGGCCATGACAGGTGACGGAACGGGCGACAGGCGGCCGCTGGCCAGCCGCAACACGCGATGGGCTCAGACGCTGGCGCGGCGCATGACCGCGCTTTCGGTGACGCCGAACCAGATATCGCAGGCAAGCATGGTCATGGCGGCGCTGGCGGGAGCCTCCTTCTGGTTCTCCGGTGCAGCCGGCAGTACCGGAATGCGCGTGACATTGCTGATCCTGGCTGCCTTGTTCTGCCAGCTGCGTCTGCTCTGCAATCTGCTTGACGGCATGGTCGCCGTCGAGGGCGGAAAGGGCGAGGCCGACGGACCGTTCTGGAACGAATTTCCGGATCGCGTCGCCGACATCCTCATCTTCGCCGGGATTGGATATGGTATCGCATCGCCGGGGCTTGGTTGGGCTGCGGCGGTCTTTGCTGTGCTGACCGCCTATGTCCGTGAGCTCGGACGTGCCACAGGCAATCCAAGCGATTTCGGCGGCCCGATGGCCAAGCAGCATCGCATGGCCGTGATCACGGGCGCGGCACTTCTCTCCATCATCGAGGCCCTGTGGAGCGGCGGCAGCTGGATTTTGACGATCGCGCTCTGGATCGTCGCCATCGGGTCGGCGGTGACCGTATTGCGGCGCGGAGGCAATCTGATCCGGCATTTGAAGGCCAAGAGGTGATTCGCGATTTCGCCCACCCCTTGCATGGGATGGCAATCCTTTCTATATCCGTCCACAATTGAGGCTGGCCGCAAAGAGCGGCCGATGGCCCTGCATGATGAAAATTCGCCGTTTTTGCATGGCATCCGGCGGCAAGAAGCATGATCCCGAAAAGTGTGCAGCGGTTTTGGATAAGATCATGCGATATCAAACAATGAGGGCGTGGCGGCTTTTCGAAGAAAGGCCATCCCGCTCTGGACAGCATCGAAGATCGTTCAAGACTGGCGGCAACGACCGTGAATACACTGGATTTTGACAAGAGGCCGGAAGATACCCGCGTCGTCGTCGCCATGTCAGGCGGTGTCGACAGCTCCGTCGTCACCGGCATTTTGAAGCGACAGGGCTATGATGTGCTCGGCATCACGCTGCAGCTCTATGACCATGGTGCTGCCGTGCATCGCGCTGGCTCCTGTTGTGCCGGCCAGGATATCGACGATGCGCGCCGCGTCTGCGAAACGCTCGGCATCCCGCATTATGTGCTCGATTACGAAAAGCGCTTCCGCGAGACGGTGATCAATCCTTTCGCTGAGAGCTATGTGGCCGGCGAAACGCCGATCCCCTGCGTTGCCTGCAACCAGACCGTCAAGTTTGCCGATCTGCTGGCGACGGCCAAGGAGCTTGGCGCCGATGCACTGGCGACCGGCCACTATATCCGTTCGCGCCCGAACCCGTCCCCGGAGCACCCGCGTCGCCGCGCGCTCTATCGTCCCGCTGATGCCGATCGTGACCAGAGCTATTTTCTCTTCGCAACGACGCAGGAGCAGATCGACTATCTGCGCTTTCCGCTCGGCGGCATGCCAAAATCGGAAACGCGTGCGCTTGCCGAGGAAATGGGCCTCGTCGTCGCCAAGAAGGCTGACAGCCAGGACATTTGTTTCGTGCCGCAGGGCAAGTATTCCGATGTGATCGCCAAGCTGAAGCCGAATGCGGCGCTTGCCGGCGAGATCGTCCATCTCGACGGCCGCGTGCTCGGCCATCACGAAGGCATCCTGCACTATACGATCGGCCAGCGCCGTGGCATCGGCATCGCCACCGGCGAGCCGCTCTATGTCGTCTATCTCGATGCTCGCTCGCGCCGCGTCATCGTCGGCCCCAAGGAAGCGCTCGAAACGCATCGCGTCTATCTGCGCGATGTTAACTGGCTGGGCGACGAGCCGCTGTTGCAGGCGGCTTCCGGCGAGGGCTTTGCCTGCTTCGCCAAAGTCCGCTCCACCCGCGCCCCGGCTCCGGCTGTGCTGCATGCCGATGCCAGCGGCATCTATGTCGATCTTTCGATCGGCGAGGCTGGCGTGGCTCCCGGCCAGGCCTGCGCGCTCTATTCCGCACCGGGCGACGACGCCCGCGTCTACGGCGGCGGCTTCATCGAGCGTTCGGAAAGAGAGCCGATGGCGGAAGCTTCCCTGAAGGCGCTGCTGGCAAGCCCGGTCGCGGCCTGAAGGGTGAAAGAGCCGGCTCAAGAGAAAGCACTGATTTTTCCAAATCATCCGCTTGACACCAAGCCGAACCGCACCTTATAAGCCGCTCACCAACGAGCTGGCGGCTTCGAGCGGCGGTTCGTTTGACCTTTGCGTGTGATCCCGAAAGATCATGCGTCGACGTGGCGGAGTAGCTCAGTAGGTCAGAGCAGAGGAATCATAATCCTTGTGTCGGGGGTTCAAATCCCTCCTCCGCTACCATCTCTCAATCAAAACTAATTCGAAATCCTCAATCAGGCGACTTGGTGCTGAAGAGGCGGCAGGAGTTCTTTGCCGAAGCCTAGGCGTGCGGTGAAGGCGTGCAATTCGGCGACGTTGCAGTGGCGCAGGAAGAAGTGGTCTGCCGAAACGTCGATCGGCCGGCGGCGGCCGAAGGGTAGGTTGGAGAAGGCGATCCGCATGCCGTTGCCGGCAAGCGCCACTTTCTTTTCCGGGCTCAGGGCATCATCGGCCGCGGCAATGCGCGTGTAGTTCTCGATGAATTTCGGGATGATCGCGCTGCGGAAGATCAGGATGCCCGTCTGCAGCGGCTGCGGCGTTCCCGAGCCACTGGGTGCGATGATGTCGGCGTCGGGATGAGCAGCGATCTGGCGCTCGATGATGTCCTTGCCGTAGAAGAGCGTGCCCTGTTCGACGAGCACCGTGTAGAGGTCGCCGTTGTTGAAGCCGTAGCTCAGGCCAAGCAGCAGCGCTCGCGACCAGCCGCAGAGCGCGCTATAGCCCTGAACGGCGTGTCCGTAGTTGCGTTTCAGATTGACCCAGCTGATGCGGGGATCATCCGGCATCCTGGGGCGCACCGGCGAGGCCGAATCGACGATCAGAATGTTGCTCGGCGAGGTGAAGGAGCGGACACAGTGATACCAGATATCGAAGCACTCCGCCGAGCGAACGAAATCGTCGCCGAGGACTTTGTAGTTACGGGCGTCGTTGTCTGCGTACCAGCCGGTCACGATGCTGTAGGACATGTTGTCGTCTTTCGCTCTGCTTTCAAAGCCGCTTCTGCAGCGCAACCATCTTGAAGTGCCAGTCGTTGATGCCGCCGCGGTTGTTGCGGTGGACATAGACGTTCTGGATCTGCGAGGCGACCATGCTCAGATAATCCGGATGGGCGAAGGGAATATCGAGCTTGCCGGTCTTCAGGAAGGTTTCGAAAACCTCCGCGCTCTTCTTGCAAGGCGGCAAAGAGCTTTCGAAGGGCGGCTGCCAGTGAAAATCCTCAATGACATAGAACCCGCCGGGCTCGACCTTGTCGAAGAGCTTCAGGAAGGCAAGCTGCTGATGGAACGAGGCATGCGAGCCGTCGTCGATGAGAAGCTTCAGCGTCGGGAGGGCGGCACTCAGGCGATCGAGATCGGGTATGCTGCCGAGATCGCCGCGGTGAAACTCAAAGCGGTCCAGCCGGATGTGCGAGAAGTCGGAGAGATCGAAACCATAGAGCTTCGCGCGAGGAAAGTAGTTGAGCCACATGCGGATCGACGGCACGTCGCTGCCCACGCGGTCGACAGAGGCTCCCGCTTCGACGCCGCCTCGCTCGAGGCCGATTTCCAGCATCGAAAAGGCCTGGTCGCGAAACTGTTCGAAGAGAAACGAGTACAGGGCCGCGTAATTATGGGCGTGGCCAATCTGCGTTCCCTTGTCGGTCCGGTAGTAATCGGCAAGCTCTACGAGTTCAGGCATGGAGGTCCTTCCAAAAGAAAGCTGGCGTCAGGCGCAGCCGAGCGCGCGGCGAACGTCGGTCTCTTCCGCTGTGTGGCTGCTGCCGTAGATCGAGCGTAATTCCGTCTGCTGTGTCAGCATGCCGTAGAGTGCTGTCGACACCGCAACGAGCGATGCATCGTCCAAGGCGAAGACTTCATGCAGATCATATTTCTCCATGAGCTCGACGGCCGTTGCGAAGCAATCTTGCTGCGCCTGCACGATCGCCAGGGTCTCGGCCGAGCGGCTGTCGCTCGCAAAGACCGGAATGGCGAAGTCCTGCAGCATGCGGACATCCTCGACCATGCCATGCGTGGCATAGTTGCTCATTTCAAGCACGGTATTCTCGATGCCTGTTTCCGATGGCGAGATGACCGTGTGGAACTGACAGGTCTGCGGGGTCGCGGCCATCGCTTCATAGGCTGGCGCGGTCGGCAGCTTATGAAGGAAAAATACCGGCAGGTTGCGCAGGCCGAGCGTGGCGGCGAAATTGGCAAGCGACCATCCGGTGCCGCAGAGATCGACGATCACCGCATCATCGGAGAACAGGCGCTTCGCATAGGCCGCGTAGCTGGCCGAGGGCTGCATCTTGGCGAGGCGGCTCGTATAGAAATAGGTTGCCTGACAGGTAAATCCGAGCCGTTGTGACACCTTCTCGAACAGCGGCATCCAGGAATCGCAGTCCCGGCTGGAGAAGAGGATCGAGCGCTTGTCGAGGCGTGCAGCAAGCCTCGCTAGAGCGACGCTTGCAAGCAGCATGATCGGAAAGTTCAGGCTCGCCTGGATCACCTGGACGGTTCGGCTCCGCGGGTCAGTCGCCCAGGTCGAAAGCCTGGTCTCGCGGCAGAGTTCCGCAAGCTGCCGGAGACCGATCTGCATCAGAACGCTCTCGACCGGGTTGAGACCGAAAATGGTTGTGTGGCGATTGGGAATATTGAAGCGGCGCGGCATTTCCACATCGGAGTGGGCATTGTCGCCAAGATGCTCTTCGATCGCCAGGTTCGCCTGTGCCTGCGGCCAGATCGCACCGGACCGCTTGCCGTCGGAGGTCACGATCAGGCTCACCTTCTTGTCGAGGCCTGCCTTGTCGAGCAACCGGCGGATAATGTCGGGGCCGAGATACATGTCGGAGATCAGCACGTCGCCGTGGCGAAGGCGGGCCATGTTTTCCGCAATTGGAATGACCTGCTCCAGTTCTACATCGATCTCCAGCGCCTTCAGCGCGGAGGTCTGCAGCGAGTCGAGCTGCAGCGCGACCGCCAGTTCGTCGTAGATCATATCGAGATTGTAGGGGTGCTGGGCGACCTTTGCCTCGGCCTGCTTGCGCGCCACCGCGAAAGATGAAAGACCCGCACGCTTGCCCACGATCTCGAAGACATGGGCGGGCTCGACGCAGCGACGTGCGATCAGCGTGTCGAAGACGTCGAATGTCCTGACGGACGGAAGCGGACGCGTCTCCCGGGTGGCGGCCGGTGTCGGAAAAGTCTGAGCCGGGCCGGGTTGGGCATTTGGTGCGCCGATGAGATACGAATTGAATTGATTGGAGTTCGGAGCTGTATTCACGTCGTGTTCCCCAACGCTGCCGCGCTTGTGCCTGAACCCAAAGCATGCAATTTCAGGTGCAATCTTTGGGGTCGATACAGGCCATGGATGCCGTCTCGTTTCTGGCTGAATGGCTGCCTTGTCCGAACGAGCTACTGATCCCTAGCTTTCATGGGGGAGGCTAGGTTTGTCAGCTTGCGCCAGGCTTGAGCGGGCGGGGTCGTCGAGTCCCCGCAGACGACGGGCGGTGCCCCTATTCGTCGCAGACCGGCTCGCGAAGGCACTCTTACACGAATTGAACGCCCATGCTGTTGATCTTCCGCCAGCGAACTTCGCAGGCCAACAGCCTGTTGTCCGATAGCTGAAGATCAAAGCTGTCCGGAGTTGAGAGCGGGTTTTCGATCTGGATCATCGCACCGGTCTCCGACAGGTTTCTTACGACGCAATCGAAGACCGAGTGTCCGCCGTTGAAGATGATCTTGGCGCCGAGAAGTGTCCGCTTGCGTCCCGACGTTCTGCTTTCTTGCGAGGGTTCGGTCATCGCTTTGGTTCCGGATAGCAGTTTCGCTAATTCCGAGTGTTCTAATATCAGGAAAGTTAATATGGTGCTGCCGGAAAAGCGATTTTCACAGGCCGGAAGGAGAGCGGCAGCGACGGGAGTGATTGGTGCCAGATCCGCGGAGGGGGATGATCAGTGCCTCTCGCGAAGCCGCTCGCTGAACCACCGCTTTCTTCAAGCTGACATCCCCGGAAGCCCCCCGGAAGTGTCTTTTATGAGAACAAGTTGCCTATATTTGCGTTGTATTTTCAAACAGCCACCGCAAATCCGCGCGGCACGTCTTGCAAGACGAAACACGCTCTGGCAGCGTGCTGCACTGGGGAACGGGGTTTTCAATGAAACGACTTTTGGCGGTGGCCACTGTTTTGGTGGTCGCCAGTTCTGCAATGGCTGCCGATGATCCCGTGAGCAATGCGTTCCGGGTCTGCAAGATGATAGACAATACCGGCTTGTTCACGGCGCCGTGCCAGGTTTCCAGCCGGAAATACGCGCTTACGGCGACGATCGACTTGCCGACCGCCGATGCTCGGAAAGCCTGCATGCAGATCGCAGGCGTCGCCGCGTCCAAGGGATATCATTTTCCCGGCGGGGAATGGACTGTGCAGATCAAGTCGCCGACGAGCGGCGACAAGTCGATCGCATTCTGCCGGCTGCCGAAATAGCGGCCTCAGGCGGAGGCGTTGAGTTCGTCAATCGCAAAGGCGAGCTGCAGTTCCATCTGAACCGCATGCATGAAGAGTGCTGCTTGACGCGAAATCTCGTCGGCGTCCATTCCTTGCTCCGTCAATGTCGCGGCGAAGCTTGCCATTTCCGAGCGCCAGAAACGATTGGCTTCCTCGCCGTTGAGTTGCTGCAGGGCCTTGGCGCAGCGTCTGATGTCGCTGGTACGTCTGTCGGCCGGGAATGCTAAAAGCGACATAATCTCTCCGTCATTGGCGAGGCGAATCGCCTTGCCTTTGTTGGCACAATCGCTGGCAGTGGTTCACAAAAGGTGAATTGCTTCTTGTTAGATTCCAATTGCTTGCGGCGCGGCGCGGCGATTTCACTGCATCACGGATATACCTGCCTCGGCGGCAGCCCGGATCAAGGCCTCCCTTGCCGCTTCAGGTGGGGCGGCACCCAGCATGGCCTCAAGGCACACGCGTACTGCGGCAACATATTCTTCGCCGCTTTCGACCGGCCAATGTTGCAGCAGCAATTCCGCAACCTGGTGTACCGAATTGACGCGGCGATAATTGCCGTTCTCTCCCAGCACAAGCGTGACAGCCGGAAATGGCCGTAAAGTGTTTCGTTTCAAAACGCGTTACCTCCGAAACGTAAATGCTCCGGTAAGCCTGCAAGAAGCGTTCCGAATGGCACGCGATCTCGCCCGGCGTTGGTACGGCTGTTTTCGGTTGCACGCCGATGACGGCGGAATGGTCAGCCGTTTCCTGCAACTATACACATAGTTGTGCTCGCCGGCTCCGGATTTCGTTGGCGGCTATGCGCTATGGATGGCTATTGCTCGCTTGAGGCGCCGGCTTGCGAGCGAAGCAGGGCTAGCCGTCAGCATCATGCAGCGCGGCCCAATGCAAACAGCGCCTAATCTGTTCAGGCTTGCCCGAGTTTTTGCAGGCGGACCTAATCCAGCACGTCTGCTTCGACGCAGGCTTCAACGAATATCTTCCTGGCCTGCTCGCATAGAAACGGATTTCCGTTTGCAGCACTGCAGAGATTCGCTGCTGATTGGTATTTCTCGCCCCGGATCGTTGGCCAACGGAAAAGGAGGTGGTTGAGAGCTTCTTTCGGACTTCTTATCGTTTCGGGCATCCCATAGCCGATGCGCAGATAAACGGGCTCGGACCAGCGGACATAGCTGGCTCTAACAGTCATATTCATTTTTTATAGTGCTCCGACATCGCTACCCAAACTCCCGCCGCTGGAAAAGGTTTCGAAATTTTTCGGAAAATTAAACGGGCACTGATCGGATTGAACCCTGCCGCAAGCTTCAAGTGGGCTGACGGCGGAGCGATGCGTGCGACGATTATGGGGCGATTGCTCCGCTCCAATCATCGAACGCGTCGCGCCCGCGGTGACTTCGGCCATGGTCCTATGGAGTTGTCTGGAGCACGGTCTGGCTCGGGAAGAATTTCTACTGGATCGCCGGGATTTCGACCGGAACGCTGGCTTCCATCGCAGCCGCCAGGAAGCTGTTGCGGGCTTCCAGCGACTGTCCATGGCCGCTTTCGACGTCGGCGCAGACCTGCAGGGCCATTAGAAATGCCTTGCCTTCCGCCACAGGCCACGCGTTGAGCAGCATGTCCAGCGCTTCCTTCGTGCTCGCGACCGTATAGACCTTTCCGGTACGCTTGCAGATAACCATGATGGGGTAGTTCCAGTCTTTGTTGTTCATGGTACGAGGCTCCGATCCGATGCCGCCGAATTAACGCCACGATGTGTGAAATCTCAAGTTAATTTCATGAAAGTATCTGGTGCAGTCCGGGGTTGTTTCAATCGCCGTCAGGCCATTTCAAGCGGCGGTCCGATCAACTTTGGAATCGTTGATTTTCATGCCGTGTTTTCGCTAGGCACATGCGCGCTTGCCGACCCCTTGCGCATAGGCGCCGGATCGTAAAAGACTTGGTGCACAGCGCAGTCGAAGGGAGAAACGCATGGGAAGCTTTGCGGAGATCAAGGAGCGGGCGGAGAAGCGCAAGGGCGGCGCGGGCGGGCTGAAGGCATTGATGCCGAAGGCGCCCAGCCATGACGCGCTGCGGACCCTGCCTGACGATCGGATTCTGTCGGAGATGACGCGCTATATCTTCTACGCGGGCTTCGTGCGCAACGTCATCGATGCCAAATGGCCGGGTTTCGAAGCTGCCTTTTCCGGCTTCGATCCCGCCTTTCTCAATCTCGCGCCGGATGATTATTGGCATGATTTGACCTCGGATACGCGCGTTATCCGCAACGGCGCCAAGATCATGTCGGTGCGCGCCAACGCGCAGTTCGTCCGCCGGGTTGCAGACGAGCACGGCAGTGCCGGCCGCTTCTTTGCCGATTGGCCGCTGGAAGATCAGATCGGCCTGCTTGCCGTCCTGGACAAACAGGCCAACCGGCTTGGCGGCATGACCGGGCAATATCTGCTGCGGGCAATCGGCCGCGATAGCTTCGTCATGAGCCATGACGTTCTCGTCTGCCTGCGGCTTTCCGGCGTGCCGATCTCCGAAAGCAAGCCGACCAAGAAGGATCTGCGGTTGATACAGGATCAGTTCAATGCCTGGCATGCGGAGACGGGCCTGCCGCTCACCC
The DNA here is from genome assembly GCF_900094545.1 of Martinezella miluonensis. Classification (GTDB taxonomy): domain Bacteria; phylum Pseudomonadota; class Alphaproteobacteria; order Rhizobiales; family Rhizobiaceae; genus Rhizobium; species Rhizobium miluonense. The sequence continues at coordinate 93,032 of NZ_FMAH01000014.1, read as the reverse complement.
ATCTCTCGCGCATCTGTGCCTTCTCCGTTGGGATGCCGGGAGAAGAGGACGAGGCCTGATTGATCTCGTCTATCGAATGATATTGGATCTCGCCCCAAGACAGGGAGGAACGGAATGACGACCGACAGCAGACACTTGGCCATCAGCGCGCCGGAACCGCGCTCGCTTGAGCTTATCTTCACCAGGGACGCATTGTCGCTCCTTCATTCGAAGTACCGCCTTGTCGAGGCGGACCCGGAAAATATCGCCGGACTTGGCGACGCGGTGCTCGGCGAGGCGCGTTACATCATCGGCCAGCCGCCTTTGTCGAAGGAAACGCTGGATCGCATGCCGCAACTGCGCTGCATCCTGAACGTCGAGAGCAACCTCATCAACAACATGCCTTACGAGGTGCTTTTCGAGCGCGGCATTCATGTCGTCACCACGGGCCTGGTCTTTGCCGAGCCGGTCGCCGAGATCGGGCTTGGATTTGCGCTGAGCCTGGCGCGCGGCATCGCTGATGCCGATCTGGATTTTCGTGAGGGCAGAGAGCTTTGGGGCGGTGACGGCAATGCAAGCGCCCGGCTGATTTCGGGCAGCGACATCGGCATTGTCGGTTTCGGCGATCTCGGCAAGGCGTTGAACCGGGTGCTTTCCGGCTTCCGCGCCAATATCAGGGTGTTCGATCCGTGGATGCCGCCGTCGATCCTCAGGGAGCATGGCGTGCAGCCCGCCGGGCTGGACGAAGTCTTGTCCGGCAGCGATTTCATTTTCGTGGTTGCCTCCGTCACCAGTGAGAACAAGGGTTTTCTCGGTGCCGAAGCTTTCGCGGGGATGCGCAAGGGAGCGGCCTTCATTCTCCTCAGCCGTGCAGACGTCGTCGATTTCGATGCGCTGATGGCCGCAGTCGCCTCGGGCCATATCGTGGCGGCGAGCGATGTCTATCCCGAGGAGCCGCTCGGCAAGGATCATCCGGTGCGCAAGCTCAAGGGCTTCCTCCGCTCGGCCCATCGCGCCGGCGCGCTCGACAGCGCCTTCAAGAAGATGGGCGATATGGTGCTGGAGGATATGGATCTGATGGATCGCGGCCTGCCGCCGATGCGCTGCAAGCGCGCGGAGCGGGAGACGGTGTCGCGCATGCGGTCGAAGCCGGTGACGCGCAACTGATCAAAGCTCTCCGTTCCCGGCGCAGCGTCTCTCTGCGCAGGGAATGGATTTGCATCAACAGGACTAGCGGCGATCGAGCCGGGTGGCGAGGCGATCGCCCAGCCATTGCATACCCCAGACCAGAATGATCAGGATAATGACGACGGCGATCATGACGTTCGTTTCGTAGCGTTGGTAGCCATAGCGGATGGCGAGGTCGCCGAGGCCGCCGCCGCCGATCGTGCCGGCCATGGCGGAAGCGCCGATCAGCGTCACCATGGTTACGGTGAAGCCGGCGACGATGCCGGGCATAGCTTCCGGTATCAGCACCTCGCGGACGATGGTCCAGCGATTGCCGCCCATGGCACGTACGGCATCGATCAGGCCGCGATCGACATCGCGCAGCGAGACCTCGGCGACGCGTGCGTAATAGGGGATGGCGGCGATGGTCAGCGGCACGATCGCGGCCGTTGTGCCGAGTGCAGTGCCGACGATCCAACGCGTCAGCGGAATCAAGGCGATGAGCAGGATCACGAAAGGCACGGCGCGGAAGCCGTCGACCAAGACGCCCAGAACGCGGCTGATTGAACCCTGTTCGGCGATGCCGCCACGGCTGGTGACGACGAGAGCGAGGCCGAGTGGCAGGCCAATGACCAGCGAGAGAAAGCCGGATGCGCCCGTCATCCAGACCGTTTGCCAGAAGGAGCGCCAGAGCAGGCCGAGGATTACATCAGTTGTCATAGCCTAGAACCTCCACCCGGGCGGAACGGGCTTTCAGAAAATCACTGACCTGCGCCGGCAAGGTTGCGTCGCGCGTCGGCACCGCGACGAAGAAGCGGGCAACGGGCTGGTTCTGGATATGGTCGATGCCGCCGTGGACCAGCCGGAAAGACCGGGGAAGCGCGGCCGAAAGCTCGGCAAAGAGCGCGCCTTGGGCAGCAGGGCCGGCAAGATCGACGCTGAGGATGGCTTCGGTGCCCGATGACGGGGAAAGGCGGGCGGCGATATGCTCGGGAAGCTGCGGACGGGCGCCGCTGAGCAGGCTTGCCGCAATCTCTGTTTCCGGATTGGCGAAAACAGTCCATACCGAACCCTCTTCGACGATCCTACCGGCGTCGATGACCGCGACGCGATCGGCGATCGAGCGGATCACTTCCATCTCATGGGTAATGAGCAGGATCGTCAGGCCGAGCTTGCGGTTGATATCCTTCAGAAGAGCCAGGATGGACCGGGTGGTTTCCGGGTCGAGGGCCGACGTCGCTTCGTCCGACAGAAGAATGGCAGGCCGAGCCGCAAGAGCGCGGGCGATGCCGACGCGCTGCTTCTGGCCGCCGGACAGGGCAGAAGGATAGGCCTTCGCCTTGTCGGCGAGGCCGACGAGTTCCAGTAGTTCGCGGGCGCGCTGCAATCGTTCGGCCTTGCCGACGCCCTCGATCTTCAGCGGCAGCGCGATGTTTTCTTCGACCGTCCTCGAGGAAAGCAGATTGAAGTGCTGGAAGACCATGCCGATGCGGCGGCGCAGCGGCTGCAGTTCCTTCTCCGACAGACGTGCGATATCGCGGCCTTCGATGTGGATTTCGCCGCTGTCGGCACGTTCCAGCCCGTTCAGGCAGCGGATGAGCGTCGACTTGCCGGCGCCGCTGCGGCCGATGATGCCCACGATCTCGCCGCGGCGCGCCGTCAGCGAAATGCCGTCGAGCGCGGGCGTCGCTCCAAACCGGCGGCGGACATCGACCAGACGGACGATCTCATCGCCTGATGATCGTTCAGGCGGCGCCTGTCCATCGATAGACGTGGCTGGAGTGAAGGAATTCATGTCTGCTTCCCGATCTTCTTTTGGGTGCGGCGCGAGTTGAGGCTGCGCTGTAAACACCAAAGGCGGCCTGGGCAATAACCCCGGCCGCCTTGCCGCTCAGCGCCATCTAGCGCTGTCCGGTTATCAATAGGCGCTCTGGCCCGTACCCTTGTAGACCTTGTCGAACTCGGCCTTCACAATATCATTCTGGTAGGCCGCTACCAAGGTCTTCACCCAGGGAGCGTTCTCGTCGCTCTGCTTGACGGCGATGAAGTTGCGGTATGGGTTGCCGTCGATCTGCTCCTGCGCGATGCGCTCTTTCGGCGTCAGGCCGCTCTTCAGCGCCCAGTCGGTGTTGACGACTGCGGCATCGAGATCGTCGATCGAACGACCGAGAATGCCGGCATCCAGTTCCTTGATTTCGACGTTCTTCGGATTTTCCGCGATATCGGCGGTCGTGGCGAGAATGCCGGTGCCGTCCTTAAGCTTGATCACGCCTTCATGCTGCAGAACGAGAAGCGCACGGCCTTCGTTGGACGGGTCGTTCGGCACGCCGATGGCGGCACCCTTCGGAAGCTCTGCCACGGTCTTGTACTTCTTCGTGTAGAGGCCGATTGGCCAGATGCCGGTATAGCCGGCAATCACGATGTGATAGCCGTGCTGCTTGATCTGGTTGTCGAGGTAGGGCTTGTGCTGAAACGCATTCGCGTCGACTTCGCCGCGCTCCAGAGCTTCGTTCGGCTGGGTATAGTCGTTGAAGACGACGGTTTCGACCTTCAGACCCTTCTTGGCGGCTTCGGCGGCCACCGCGCGCCAGACGTCTTCATCCTCGCCGCTCATGATGCCGACCTTGATCGTCTTGTCCGCAGCGAAAGATGGGGTGGCGGTGGCCGTCCAGCCGAAAACGGCGACAGCGGATGCAAGGATGGCTGCAAGGCCGGCGCGACGGGAAAGGCGCAGCGCGTCCAAACCTTTGAAGAGCTTTTCAGTCATGGGAAATCCTGTTCCTGATGATCGAGATTATTCTCTCGTTGACGGCCAGATCATCTCAGACGCGTGTTCATGCTGCGAAGCAGGATCATGCGTTGTGCACTGCACTTCTGAAAAACTCTTTCAGTTCGATGTGCAAGCGGAAATTAATTTTCCACAAATATTGTGGATTATCTATGCGGCAAATGAGGTTGTTGCCTAAAGATTGTGCAGACTAGCGATGGATGGGGTCTTTCCAGAGGACCTCTTCTGGCTTTTCCACCGGCTCGATATCGAGATTGACCACGACAGGCTCTTGTCCGGAGCGCACCAATACGCATTCCAGCGTTTCGTCGCGGCTGGCATTGATTTCCTGATGCGGCACGAATGGCGGCACGAAGATGAAATCTCCAGGGCCTGCTTCGGCGACGAATTCCAGATTGTCGCCCCAGCGCATCCGCGCTTTGCCTTTGACGACATAGATGATGCTTTCCAGATCGCCGTGGTGGTGAGCGCCAGTCTTGGCATTAGCATGGATCGTCACAGTGCCGGCCCAAATCTTCTCCGCGCCGGCGCGGGCGTGGTTGATCGCGGTCGCCCGGTTCATGCCCGGAGTCTGGGCCGTGTTCGGATCGAGTGCGTTGCCGGGGATGATCTTGACGCCATGTTCGCGCCAATCGATCGGTCGGTGATCGTGGCTGTGTTCATGCCCATGTTCATGATCGCCGCACATGATCTTCCTTTCACCATTCTGGAAGGGATTCGTATGCCCTCCGGCCATCAGACGCTATTTTAGTCTACGTGAAGCCATTCAAAGATAAAGATAAATTTAGAAATTATTAATTAGGCTTTTCAAGTCGAGATTAATCTATAGACTTGATCAAGTTAAATGACCGGTGGGAACATTTTGTGTGTCTCCCGCGTTGCGCCGGTCAGAAGATGGTTTGCCGCGCCGCTTGACCCCAATTGATTGCGTTCGGGGCGCGCCAAACTGAAGAAGCAGCGCCTGGGTCTCCGCGGAGACCATCGAGTTTCATACATGCGCCGGACTTCCAATTGAAAGGAGACAGACATGTCGAATGCCTTGCCGCCCCTTCATGAGGGTCATGCCCCCATCACTCTGCAGCAGCTATTCCGTGAGGCGCTCTATGCCTTTGAGGAATGGGACAACGAAGTCACCGAACCGATCGTGACGTTCGAAGGGCGCATCGTGCCCATCAGCGTCGTTTTCGAAGCCATGCGCGAATGCACCGACATCGTGCCCAACAATATCGTCTCGGCCGTGACCGAGCGGCTGACCAAGCCCTGGGAGGGCGAAGGTCCGCTGGATACGATGACATTTTCGACCGCGGCGCGCGTCATGGGCGTGCTGGTTCGCAAGAGGTTGCTCGCCGTGAACAACGGCCTCAATGTCGCCGCCATGGCCGCAGATGCCGGGGCTACGGAAAAGACTGATCGCTAAGACAGGCGGTCGATGATCGAAGGCCCGCCGGCACCCGCCTGCGGGCCTTTTGCTTTATCTGCGGTGGCCGACTTCGAATTCGGGATCGACTGGAATTTGCATTGACGTAACAAGATGGTTCGTCTGGCCGGCAAGGCCGATGACGGCAAGCAGGTCCGCATGCTGCGCATCCGTCATGCCCTTTGCTTTTGCGGCGGCGGTGTGGGAGTGGATGCAATAGGTGCAGCCATTGGCGGTCGAGACTGCGATGTAGATCATTTCACGCACCAGCGGATCGAGCGGACCTTCCGCCATCATGACCGCCTTCAAGCCCTCCCAGGTGCGCTTGAGCAGAGCTGGATCGTTGGCGAGGCCACGCCAGAAATTATTGACGAAATCTGATTTCCGGACCGCACGAATATCGTCGAACACCGCCTTGACCGCCGGGATCGCTTCCGCCTCCGCATCGTCGAGCAATTTGACCGTCGCCATCTTCCGCCTCCGTTAAACAAGCTGATCTTGCGGAAGCATAGCGCATTTTCCTCGGGCGTAGGCGAAGAGGCCGACGAATATCCTCCCTCTTTTCATTTGCAAATTCCATCCATATGTGAAAATACTATTCACATAAGAAGATTGAGGCCGACGTGAACTTCGGCAGCGAGAGTGACCGCCGGGGCGGAGAAGCGCGTTTGCCGGGGTAATGTCAGGGGAGCGGGAATATTAATGGCGTTGAAGAAGGACTTGCCGCTGGCCGGGCTGGTCGTTGTCGACATGAGCCAGTTCCTGTCAGGTCCCTATTGCACCCTGCGGTTGATGGATCTTGGCGCAAGAGTTATCAAGATCGAGCGCCCAACTGGCGGCGATCTCTCGCGCGGGCTCTATCTCAGCGACCACGAGAACGGCGATTCAACGATCTTCCACGCGATCAATCGCTCCAAGGAAAGCCTAGCGATCGACCTGAAGAACGAGCGCGACATGAGTGCGCTGCGCAAGCTCATCTCCAAGGCCGACGTTCTCGTGCAAAACTTTCGCCCGGGCGTGATCGAGCGGCTGGGGTTGGATTATGAAGCCGCGCGCAAGCTCAATCCGCGCCTCGTCTATTGCTCGATCAGCGGTTACGGCGAAGAGGGGCCGTGGGTTTCGCGGCCGGGGCAGGATTTACTGGCCCAATCGCGCTCCGGCGTCATGTGGCTGAACGGCGACGAGGGGCAGGGGCCGGTGCCTTTCGGCCTCGCGATCGGCGATATGCTGGCGGGTGCGGCTGCTGCTCAGGGCATTCTTGCGGCGCTGGTGCGGCGCGGCGTGACGGGCGAGGGCGGACTGGTGGAAACCAGCCTGCTCGAGGCGCTGGTCGATCTTCAGGTCGAAGTGCTGAGTGTCCATATGAATGGCGGCCACAAGCTGCCTGAGCGTTCGCATGTTCGCAGCGCTCACGCCTATCTCTCGGCGCCCTATGGCGTCTACCCTGCCGCCGACGGCTATCTCGCCATTGCCATGACGCCGATTTCCAAGCTTGCCGATCTGCTCGGCATGGAGGAACTGGCGCCCTATCGTGACGACCCGAAGAGCTGGTTCACGTCGCGCGATGACATCAAGGCGCTGATCGCGGCGCGCATTGCTACCCGAAACCTCGACGACTGGCTCGCGATCCTCGAACCTGCCGATATCTGGTGTGCAAGGGTGCTGAACTGGCCGGAGCTTCTGGGCAGCGAAGGCTTTCGCGTTCTCGACATGTTGCAGACGGTTGGGCGCGATGATGGCGTCAGCCTGCATACCACCCGCTCACCCATCCGCATCGATGGGCAGCGGCCGAAATTCGAGCGTGCGGCCCCGCACGTTGGCGAGCATAATGCGGCGCTCTGGGAGGAGTTCGACCTCGGTTGAGGGGTCGCGAGGTCGCCGATGGATATAGAAGGAGTTTTCCAATGACGCGCATCACCAATCTTCGCGTTTTCGATTTGCGCTTTCCGACTTCGCAGAGCCTCGACGGTTCGGATGCGATGAATCCGGATCCGGACTATTCGGCTGCTTATGTCATCCTCGATACCGACAAGCCGGGCCTTGCCGGCCATGGCCTGACCTTCACCATCGGCCGCGGCAACGACATCTGCTGCATGGCGATCAAGGCGATGCGGCATCTGGTCGTCGGCACGGAGCTCGCAACGGTATTGGAAAACCCCGGCAAATACTGGCGACATCTGACCAGCGACAGCCAGTTGCGCTGGATCGGCCCGGAGAAGGGCGCGATGCATCTGGCGACCGGCGCGGTCGTCAACGCCGTTTGGGATCTGCTGGCCAAGGAGGCCGGCAAGCCCGTCTGGCGCCTCGTTTCGGAGATGGATGCGGAGCAGATCGCCGATATTGTCGACTATCGTTATCTGACTGATGTGCTCACTCGCGACGAGGCCGTCGCGATCCTCAGGAAGGCGGAGGCCGGCAAGGCTGACCGTATCGCCACGCTCGAGCGCGAGGGATATGCCTGCTATACGACATCGGCCGGCTGGCTCGGCTATGACGATGCAAAGCTGCGCCGCCTGTGCCAGGAGGCGATCGACGCCGGCTTCAATCATGTGAAGATGAAGGTTGGCCGCGATCTCGAGGATGATATCCGCCGCCTCACCATTGCCCGCAAGGTGATTGGTCCCGACCGCTATCTGATGATCGACGCCAATCAGGTCTGGGAAGTCAATCAGGCGATTGACTGGGTGCGCAAGCTTGCCTTCGCCAAGCCCTTCTTCATCGAAGAGCCGACCAGCCCGGACGATGTCGCCGGACACCGCAAGATCCGCGAGGCTATCGGCCCGGTGAAGGTCGCCACGGGCGAAATGTGCCAGAACCGCATCATGTTCAAGCAGTTCATCGCCGAGGGCGCGATCGACATTGTGCAGATCGATTCCTGCCGCATGGGTGGCCTCAACGAAGTGCTGGCGGTGCTACTGATTGCCGCCAAGTATGGATTGCCGGTCTGGCCGCATGCCGGCGGCGTTGGTCTCTGCGAATATGTGCAGCATCTGTCGATGATCGACTATATCGCCGTGTCAGGCACTAAGGACGGCCGCGTCATCGAGTATGTCGACCATCTGCACGAGCATTTCATCGATCCCTGCATCATTCACGATGCCGCCTATATGCCGCCGAGCCTGCCGGGCTTCTCGATCGAGATGAAGCCGGAATCGATCGCCGAATATACGTTCAAGGGCTGAGCCCAGCCGTGTCGATCAAAGCAAAAGCCCGCCATCCGGCGGGCTTTTGTCGTTCATGCTCAGAAGATCCGCCTCAGGCAGACTTGTTCAACCATGCCTGGATGACAGGCACGTCGGCATCGTCAAACTCATGACCGGCAGGCGCCGTCGCAAGCTCGACCTTGGCGCCGCCTTCACGCAAGCGCTCGGCCAACGGCTGAGCGTAAGGGCCATATAGATCCTTCTCGCCAGCAACAACGAGTACTTCCGCGTCTGACATATCAGCCGCCGGCGGATTTTCGAGAGCGGTCATGGAGCGCAGCAGCACGGCGCGGCGGATGACGTGCGGGTGCAGCGAAAGCATGGCGTTCAGCAGGTTGGCGCCGTTCGAATAGCCGATATAGACGATGCGGTCCGGATCGAGCCCGTAGGCATGGATCGCGCCATCGATGAAGGCGGCGAAGACTTCGGCCTCGCTGGCGATATCGGCCTGATCGAAGGACATCGGCCCGTTGCGACGGAACCAACGTGGCGCACCTTCCTCGAGTGCACGGCCGCGCACCGTGAGCAATGTTGCGCCGGCGTCGATCTTGTGGGCGACCGGCAGCATCGTCGTTTCGTTGGCGCCGGAGCCGTGCAGCAGAATGAAGATATTGCCGTTCGGCTGCTCGGGTGTGAAGAAGCGATGGATAAAGGGCAGATCGCGATAGATGACGCGCGGTTCGCCGGGCATGGAGAACTGCGGCAACACCACGTTCAACTCGGCCAGAAGTGCCGGACTGTCGCTTGGGGCAAAGAGGCGCGTGCCAAGCGTCGCCTCGTCCTCATCGATTAGCATGCCCGGTGCGTCCGTGGCGAGTTCGAACAGGATGCCGCCGGGCTCGCGGACGTAGAGCGAGCGGAAATATTTGCGGTCATGCATCGCCGTCGGCCAGGAATTGATCGCCTGCAGCGCGGTGCGAACCGACTGCAACTCGGCATCATCGGTAGCACGAAAGGCGACATGATCGACCGTGCCAGTGCCCGGCGCGCTTGCCCAGAAGCCGCGCGCATCCCGGATATCGAGGATGTCGCCCGGTGCCGAGACGAGCCGGCTGACCGCTCCGGTGGTAGCCAGCGGCCGGTAGTCGAAGTGATCGATCAGGATCGCCTGTGTTTCCTCGGGCGTTTCGCTGAACAGCGTTGCGCCACGGATGCGGGCAATGGCGTGTTCCTGCGGAATGGTGTCGACCGTCCACGGAGCCGCCGCCTGCAAGGTCGTGGTTCCCACGAGCTTGACGATGACGCCGTCCGGATCTTTCAATCGCAGGACCGGCTCGCCGAATTCCTCGGAAGGGCCTTCCGGCTTGAGGCCGGCCGTCAGCGCGCGCGTCAGCCAGAAGCCGATGCTCGTCGGATTGATCGCGAGCGAGATTTCGCCGACCTGGCCGACGCCGGCGCGGCCGGGAGAGCCGTCTTCCCAGACGAGAAAAGTGATCAGCGAGCCGGGCGAGCCGGTGGCATCGCCGTAAAGGAGATGAAGCTGCGTAGCGTCCTCGAAGCCGCCAGTGCGCTTGACGAGGCGCAGGCCAAGGAAGCCGACGTAGAAATCAACATTCGCCTGTACCTTGCGGGTGATCAGCGTGATGTGATGGATGCCGGCGACCATGGGATGCTCCAGACTGTTATTTCATTCTGGTCACTATTTAGGCCGCGGCTATTGTTCAATGCAATGCGCAGTCCGTGGAGGCAGTGTTCACAAAAAGCGCAACGTCGTTTGTCGCGTTACGCTACTTGCCAGAATCGGTTTCGCCCATTCCGGATGTTTTTGCAGTCTTTCGCTTGGATTTTGTCTTGGGCTCAGGCGGCGACTGCGACGCTTCCTTCTCAAGACGAAGCTCACGCAGGCGAGCTGTTTTTCTCTCGCGGATCGAATGCTCGCTGGCAAGAATTTCCTTGACCGTGGAATCGAGGTGATCGGCCTTCGCTGACGGCGCCTGCTTTTTGGAGCCAAACAGGCTGTCTTTATTCGGTGGCGTCATACTGGCCTCCTGGGCTCGTATAGGTATCGGTATTGGCTTCAAGCCTAAGCTCATCGGCCACATGTACAAGACGTTAATCTCATCCTTTGGCGGTGGACGCCCTGCATTAGCGATAGAAGTCTGTCGTCGTCCGCGGCAAGAGGAGAGGAGGCCCAAAGGTAAGGCTGTTGATATTCAATCTTAAATTGCGATACCGGTCGACGTCGCCTATGCCATTTTCAGGCGAGCCGTCCAACCTTCTGATACTTTAGATGTTCCTACTTGTGAAGGGTGTGCTTATCGGATACAAATTAGCCATCGATATTTGTGAATGAGCTTTGCCTCGATGCACTCCGTGCGACATTGACGAACTTACCTCCCAAAATCGGTCGACTGCCATCCGGAGGTTACCTGGATTGGTATCTTAGTATGAGTGATTGAAAGGTCATCGTTATGAGCACAGGTACTGTAAAGTGGTTCAATGCAGCCAAGGGTTTTGGTTTCATTCAGCCCGATGATGGCGCGACGGATGTTTTCGTGCACATTTCAGCCGTTGAGCGCGCCGGCATGAGCACGCTGCGCGATGGTCAGAAGATCTCTTACGAGCTTGTCAAGGACAAGCGTTCGGGCAAGATGTCGGCTGATCAGCTGGAAGCCATGTAAGCCATTTGTTTCCGGTCTTTGTCCACGGATGTGCCGGCATAGATCGTTGAGACAATGAAGGAAGAGGCCGGGTTGACCCGGCCTTTTTGTTTTGTCCTCATCCCTGCTTCGGCAGGGCGGATAAAGCCGTTCGTCGAGATCGAAGCGTTGAGAGATGATAGGCGCTTTTTCTTGACTTTACATCAGGGGCAGCTTGAGCCAGTTCAATGCTCGCCGAGGGTGTCTTCCAGCGACTTGCGGCGATGGCCGCTGATCTCGGAGCCGGCTGTGCGCGAGAAGCTGGCGTTCCAGATCACCGCGAGAAGCGCAATGGCCGTTACGACGATGAAGGCGACTGAGAAGTCGACCATCTTGGGCTTCGCATGGCCAAGGAACTGCGTCGAGCCATGCAGAGCAAGGGCGGCGACGCAAATGCCGAGTGAAAGCATCAGCTGCTGGAAGGTCGAGTAAAAGCTGGTCGCGATGCTCATGCGGTCGCGCTCGATCTCGTCATAGGCGATCGTGTTGTAGGCCGTGAACTGGAACGACATGAAGAAGCCGCAGAAGAACAGGATCACGAAGATGACCGGCAGCGGCCAATCCGGCTTGAAGATGGCGCATAGGCCATAGCCAAGCGTGCCGATCAGGCCGAAGATGATGAGGGCAGTACGGAAGCCGAGGGTGCGCAGGATGCGAACCTGGAAGGGTTTCATTGCCATGGAGCCTAGCGCGGTCGCAATGGCGATCTGGCCGGCTGCGGCCGCCGAAAGGCCGAAGCCGAGCTGCAGCATCAAGGGGATCAGGAAGGGGTGGGCGCCCTGGCTGATGCGCGTCAGCGAACCGGCGATAACCGAGGTGCGGAAGGTTGGCACCTTCATCAGCGAGAAATCCATGATCGGCGAAGGATGCTTGCGGGCATGGCGCAGATAGGCGATGCCAAACAGAAGGCCGATCGAGATCAGGAAGATAGCGAGATAGCCTTCGCCCTCGCGGCTCGACATTTCGAAGCCGAAGAGCAGCGAACCCAGCGATATACCCGAGAGGATGAAGCCCGAGAGATCGAAGCGGCCAATGCGTGGCCCCTTCACCTCCTCGATGAACATCGTCACCAGGATAAAGCCGATGATGCCGATCGGCACGTTGATGTAGAAGATCCAGCGCCAGTCGAGATAGGTCACGAACATGCCGCCGACCGGCGGGCCGAGGATGGGGCCGATGAGCGCGGGGATCAGCAGCCAGGACATGGCATTGACCATGTCCTTGCGGGCGACGCTACGCATCAGCACGAGACGGCCGATCGGCAGCATCATCGCGCCGCCGAGACCCTGCAGCAGTCGTGCAAGGACGAGGAAGAACAGGTTTGGCGCCTGCGCGCACAGAAGCGAGCCGAGAACGAAAACCGCGATGGCGGATCGGAAGACGGTACGCGACCCGAAGCGGTCGGCGATGGCGCCGCTTGCGGGAATGAAGATTGCGAGGCTGAGAAGGTATGACGTCAGCGAGATACTCATGGCCGGCGCGCTGACGCCGAAGTCTCTTGCCATGGTCGGAAGGGCTGTTGCGAGCACGGTCGCGTCAAGCTGTTCCATGAACATCGCACTTGCTACGATAAGTGCTACTACACGAAAATTCGGTGCGGCCCGCCGGGTGGGGGCGGCCTGGAATATCTGATCCGACATTGTCGGGGATCGCTCTCGATGGTGCGGTGGGGTCCTAAGACAGAACCGCAAGTCTGGTCACGGCGCGAAGGCCTATTTGAACGGCCGCTTGTATACTCCCGCTCGGACGCGAATGCCATATCAGAAATCGCAAATCCTATTGATCGGAATGGAAAAAATGGCTCACATAAGCGTGAACGCAGCGGCAAATGAACGCGAAGTGAATGAATAGCGCAATATGGCGCTGAAATGCTCACGGTTGGTTTTGCGGCGTAAGATAATGTGCTCGTTTCGGCAGGCATTTGGATGTCAAAAGACCGGCGCCGCCGTGTGCGGCACCGGCCTGATTCATTGAGTCGACAGGCGCGCCGCTATCAGTAACCAGCCGCTAGTCCGGAGCCGGCACGGCTGTCCATGGCGCCGTTGTAGCGGGCACCACCGCCCTTGGCGATATCGCTGAGGCTCTTGCCGCCGACGAGGATGCCGGCCGATTGGCCCCAGATCGGCCAATCCTTATCGACCTGAACCGTATAGCCCATGCCGGCCAGCAGCTTGATCGTATCGGGCGAAAGCGCATGCGGCTCCATGTAGACCTTATCCGGCAGCCATTGATGATGGATGCGCGGCGCGTCGATGGCTTCCTGAATGTTCATGCCGAAATCGATGACGTTGATGATCGCCTCGAGCGTGATGGTGATGATACGCGAACCGCCCGGGCTGCCGATCACCATGAAGGGCTTGCCATCCTTGGCGATGATCGTCGGGCTCATGGAAGACAGCGGCGTCTTCTTCGGTTCGATGGCATTGGCCTCGCCCTGCACCAGGCCGTAGAGATTGGGCACGCCGGGTTTGGAGGTGAAGTCGTCCATCTCGTTGTTCAAGAGGATCCCCGTGCCGGGCGCGACAACGCCGGCGCCGAAGGAACCGTTCAGCGTGTAGGTGACGGCGACTGCGTTGCCGTCATTGTCGACGATGGAATAATGCGTGGTCTCATGGCTTTCGCCGAGGCCTTTCGGCATCAGATCCTTGGAGACGCCGGCCTTGTAGGGATCTATGCTGTCGCGGATCTTTTTGGCATAATCCTTGTCCAACAGCTTGCTGACGGGATTGTCGACGAAATCGGGATCGCCGAGCGTGGAATTGCGGTCGACGTAGGCATGGCGCATGGCTTCGACCATGAGGTGCACGGTGTCGGCCGAGCCGTAGCCGGTATAGGACAGCGGGTAGCCTTCCAATACATTGAGGATTTCGCAGATGATGACGCCGCCAGAAGAAGGTGGCGGCGAGGAGATGATCTGGTAGCCGCGATAGTCGCACTTAACCGGCTCGAGTTCGCGGACCTTGTACTGCTCGAAATCCTGGTTCGCGAGAATGCCACCCTTGTCCTGGCTTGCCTTGACGATGGCGTTGGCGACCGGCCCCTTGTAGAAACCATCCGGTCCTTGATCTGAAATGCCGGAGAGAGCGTTGCCGAGATCCGGTTGGATCAGCCTGTCACCTGTCGCGAAGGGCTTTCCGTCCGCCCTGGTGAAGATCGCGGCGGCGGCCGGATCGCGGGAAAGCCAATCCTTGTTTTCGTTCAGTTCTGCGGCATCGGCTTGGTTCAGCGTGAAGCCTTCCTTGGCGTAGCGAATGGCCGGCGCGATGAGATCCTGACGGGATTTCGTCCCGTATTTCTCGCGGGCCGTTTCGAGGCCCATGACCGAGCCCGGCACGCCGACGGCGAGATAGCCATCGGTGCTTGCGCCTTTGACGATATTGCCCTTGTCGTCGAGATACATGTCTTTCTTGGCTGCCAGCGGTGCGCGCTCGCGGAAATCGAGGAAGTCCGTCTTGCCATCCCGCATGCGGACGGTCATGAAGCCGCCGCCGCCGATATTGCCGGCGGTCGGATAGACCACCGCCAGTGCATAGCCGACGGCAACGGCCGCATCGACGGCATTGCCGCCGTTTTTCAGCACTTCGACGCCGACATCGGTGGCGAGATGCTGCGCCGTGACGACCATGCCATGTTCGGCCTCGACTGGCGGCGGCGCGGCGGCTCTGGCTGTTACGGAGAAGAGGGCAAAGGTGAGCAGGGTCACCGACGAAATCGCTCGATGGCGGAAATGGCGCATGATAATGCCTCACATTATTGGCTTGGGAACGTAGCCCATCCTTGAAATGGCGTCCCCGGCGGAAATGGCGATATCCTCAGTTGCAAATTTTCGAGGGCGCCGTTGCGATGAGAGCCGGTAACAGATGTGCAGGCTCTCACGGGGCCTGGTGCTGCCGATGTCGAATGCGCTGCGGAAGCGCGTCAAATCGAGCAGATGCGAGCGTTGGATCAATTCCATTCTTCCCGAGGCGCAAGAGCAGTTGACGACCCGGCATCTGTAATATTTCTTTTATTAGTTGAATCTATTTTAGGGCGTCTTCGGGCAAGATAGTTGTATTGCGTTGGGGGTGTTGATGACCGTGACGAGGCTTGAACGGTGGAAAAGCGAGCGCAAGACGCAGGTCAAGCCACTCGTCGTTTCTGAAAAGACGCATGTCGTTGAAATCGAGTGCGGCCATTGCAGGCGGCACTTCTTCCGATGGTCATCGATGGCTGCTGCCTATTGGCGCTGCGACGATTGCAGCGACGCCAGCCTGCTACGCGAGCCTACACAATCAGGATAGCGCGGAAGTCGTTGACGTTCGTTCCCGTCGGGCCGGGCACGAATAGATCGCCGATCGCATTGAAAGCCGTCCAGGCATCGTTGTTTGCCAGCAGCTCGGCGGGAACCAGTCCAGCCTTGCGCAATCGCGCCACGGTGCCGGCATCGGCAAAGGCGCCGGCATTGTCTTCGCTGCCGTCGATGCCGTCCGTGTCGGCAGCCATGGCGTGAATGCCGGTGTGGCCGTCGATATCGATTGCCAGCGACAACAGGAACTCCGAGTTTCGGCCACCCTTGCCTTTGCCTTTCAGGGTCACCGTCGTTTCGCCGCTGGAGAGCAGCAAGACGGGCTTGGTGAAGGGGCGATTGCGATGCAGCACCTCGCGGGCGATTGCGGCATGGACATGGGCGGCTTCGCGAGCCTCGCCCTCGATGGCGTCGGAGAGTATGGCCACTTCGATACCCGTAGCGCGAGCCACTTCGGCAGCAGCCTCCAGCGAGACGCCGGCAGATGCGATGAGATGCACTTCATTGCCAGCAAAGCGCGGGTCGTTCGGGCGCGGCGCATCCGCTTCGGCTTTCTCGATATGGGCGAGAACGGCCGGCGGCAGCTCTATGCGGTAGAGGCGGATGAGGTCGAGCGCCTCAGTGCGCGTGCCCGCGCCGGGCACGGTCGGGCCGGATGCCACCAGCGCCGGATCGTCGCCGGGGATGTCCGAGACGACGAGAGAGACGAGCCTAGCCGGATAGGCCGCGGCTGCGAGCCGGCCTCCCTTGATGGTCGACAGATGCTTGCGAATGACATTCATCGTCGAAATCGGTGCGCCGGATGCGAGCAGCGCCTTGTTGACGGCGATCTCGTCGTCGAGGCTCAGCGTGCCGGCCGGCGAGGGCAGCAGGGCCGAGCCGCCGCCTGATATCAGGGCGATCACCAGATCGTCCTCCGTCAAGCCCTCAACGAGCTTCAGAAGTCGGCGGGAGGCGACGAGGCCGGCCTCGTCGGGTACGGGATGGGCGGCTTCGATGATCTCGATCTGGCGGCAGGGGGCGGAGAAACCGTAACGCGTCACCACCAGACCTTCCAGCGGGCCATCCCAGCATTGCTCCAGCGCGGCCGCCATCTGGGCGGAGCCCTTGCCGGCGCCGATGACGATCGTCCGGCCCTTCGGCTTTGCTGGCAGATTGGCGCGGATACCGGTCAGCGGATCGGCGGCGCGAACGGCTGCATCAAACAGCGAGGTCAGGAAGGCGCGAGGATCGGAAACGGTCATGTCTAGCTGCCTGTCTTGCGATGAGCGTGTAACCACTTGGTGGCTTAACTGGTTCGAAGACGCAAGGGGTTGGAACTGCAATTGTGTCCGGCACGATGAATCCCTATGTAGAGGAAAAGGGTTTCACGCTTTTATTTCAAGGATTTTCGAAATGGCCGAACTGAAAGTGAAGACGAGGCAGACGGGCGCCACCGCTACGGTCGGCCGTACCGGTTTTCCGCATGTGACGTCCGTGACCGGCGGCGAGATCGACATCGTCACCTCGCCGTCGCAGCCCGGTTTCAACCCGCTCGATCTGCTCTATTCGTCGCTGTCCGCTTGCCTCGTTCTGAGCGCCCGCATGGCGGCCAGCAGCCTCGGCGTGCTCGACAGGCTCACCGAAGTCACCGCCGTCGTAACAGGCGAAAAGGCGACCGAAGGCCTTTCCCGCGTCGAGAAGTTCAACATCGCCTTCACCATCAAGGGCGATTTTAGCGACGAGGTCCGCAACGCGATTGCCCATGCCGCCGAAGATGAGATCTGCACCGTGAGCAACACGATCCGGGGCAATCCGCAGTTTTCAACGACGATTTCGGGGTAACTTTGGAGTAGGTGGCGAGAGCCCCTCATCCGCCCTGTCGGGCACCTTCTCCCCGTTTTGACGGGGAGAAGGGGATAGCGGCGCCATCACCGTTCCCTCTTTCAGCGCTGAGTTGGCGAGGGTGCGCATTCTTCCTCCTTCTGCGCGCGGTCAGAAGAGGTCTAGGCGAGATCGCTCCCTCTCCCCGTCAAAACGGGGAGAGGGCTGGGGTGAGGGGCCTTTCGCTATTTCGCCGGAAACTCAACCCCTTCAAGATAAGGCCCAAGCTCCGGATCGATATCGATCTTCACCGCGTTATTGTAGATTGCCGTCGCGATCATGATCCCCGCGAAAGCCACGAGATTAGCAAGGGTCGGTTCGTCGTAGCGCGCCTTCAGCCGTGCCCAGACGTCTTCAGGAATGGCGTTCGAATCCCTGACGATGGTCTTGCCGAACTCGATCAGCAGTGCCTCATCCTCGGTCGGCACGATTGTCTCCGGCGTCAGGCCGGCATTGATCAGCGCGCGCCGGAAAAAGCCGACGGGGATGATCGAACGGCATTCCAGCGCGATGGCATGGCAAAGCAGCCAGACGGCGCGATCGTCCAGCGCCGGGCGCAGCTCTTCGCGCAAGGGAAACCATTCCGCATAGATGCGATGCGCCACCGGCGAATGCAGCAGAGTGCGCTTCATGTTCGTCATGCGGCCGCGCAGCTGTACCTCGCGATCGTGCTCGGCGCGCACGGCCTCCGAAGCGGTTTCGTAGTCGATCGGCGTGATATGGCTCATGTCATTCTCTCTTACTGCGCAGCTGCAGCCGTTGCCTTGAAGAAGCGGTTTTCCGGGCGCGGCAAGCCGAGGTGCTCGCGCAGTGTCGTGCCTTCGTAGTCGTGGCGGAAGATGCCGCGACGTTGAAGCTCTGGAACAACACGGGTCGTTACGTCAAGCAGGCCCTGCGGAAGGAATGGGAAGACGACGTTGAAACCGTCCGAGCCTTCCTCGTGCAACCATTGCTCCATTTCGTCGGAGATGCTTTGCGGCGTGCCGACGAAGGCGAGGCCGGCATAGCCGCCGAGGCGCTGGGCAAGCTGGCGCACGGTGAGTTTTTCGGCTTCGGCAAGGGCGATGACGCGTTCGCGGCCGCTCTTGCTGGCATTGGTCTCCGGAATCTCCGGCAGCGGGCCGTCCGGATCGAATTTGGAGGCATCGTGCCCAAGGGCAATCGAGAGGGATGCGATGGCGCTGTCGTAATGGACGAGGCTATCGAGCTTCGCGCGCTTGGCCTTTGCCTCCTGGATCGTGTCGCCGACGACGATGAAGGCGGCGGGCAGGATCTTCAGATGGTCCGGATTGCGGCCAATCGCCCTCATGCGTCCCTTGATGTCGGCAAAGATCGCCTTGCCGTCGGCAAGATTGCGGGGAGCGGCAAAGACCGCCTCCGCCGTTTCGGCAGCAAGCTGCCGGCCGGCGTCGGATTGCCCGGCCTGCACGATGACGGGCCAGCCCTGCGGCGGGCGGGCGATGTTGAGCGGGCCGCGAACGCTAAGCTCCTCGCCCTTGTGCCCAAGCACATGCATCCGCTCTGGATCGAAGAAGATGCCGCTTTCTGGATCGCGGATGAAGGCGTCATCGGCGAAGCTGTCCCAGAGGCCGGTGACGACATCGTAGAATTCGCGGGCGCGATGATAGCGCTCACCATGTTCCATATGCTCTTCCATGCCGAAGTTAAGCGCCGCATCGGGATTGGATGTCGTCACGATATTCCAGCCGGCGCGGCCGCCGCTGATGTGATCAAGCGAGGCGAAACGGCGGGCGATGTGATAGGGTAGGTCGAATGTGGTGGAGGCGGTGGCGACGAGGCCGATCCGGTCGGTGACGGCTGCCAGCGCCGAAAGCAGGGTGAAAGGCTCGAAAGAGGTAACCGTCTGGCTGCGCTTCAGGGCCTCGATCGGCATGTTGAGGACCGCCAAATGGTCAGCCATGAAGAAGGCGTCGAATTTCGCCTTTTCCAGCTCCTGTGCGAAGCTCTTGATGTGCTGGAAATTGAAGTTGGCGTCCGGATAGGCGCCGGGGTAACGCCAGGCACCGGTGTGCAGGCTGACGGGACGCATGAAGGCCCCGAGCTTCAATTGCTTCTGTTCGGTCATCGGCTCCCTCTCGAAAATCGTCAGGCTGTCACGACGTCGAAACGGCATCGCGAGCGGAATGATGCCCTACGACGTAGGCGTGCTCCTCGCGCATTCAAAGAGCCGATTTCATTTATTTGATCGCTTTCGCGGAATATTCATCCGGCCTCGGTTTCGACGCCGTTCTGTCCGGCGAAAACCTTGACCAGCCAGTCTATGAAGACGCGCACGCGCGGCGAAAGCTGCCGGCTGCGCGGATAGAGCATCGAAACAGGCGTTTGTGTCGGTGGATAGTCCTGAAGGACATGCAGCAGCTCGCCAGATCGTAACGCTTCCTCGGCGTGGTAGCGCGGAACCTGAATCAGGCCGAGGCCGAGCTTGGCCGCGGCGAAGTAGCTCTCTGCCGCATTGACGGAGATGGTCGCCGGCAGGGTGATCTCGCGGACCGCGCCGTCGATTTGGAATTCCAGCGGCAGCAGGCCGCCCGTTGCGGAGGAGCGGAAGCCGATCATGCGGTGGCCGTCAAGCCTATCCGGATGGGAGGGCATGCCGAACCGTTCGACATAGGCGGGTGCCGCTAGCGTCACTTCTTCCAGCATCGCGACGCGACGACCGATCATGTCGCTATCCTGCAGCGTGCCGACGCGCAGCACGCAGTCGATCCCCTCGCGGATCAGATCGACGAACCGGTCGCCCTCGGTGATCTGCAATTCGATATCGGGATAGGTTTCGAGGAAGGAGGGCAGGTTCGGTAGGACGAAGTGCCGGGCAAGCGTTCCGTGCACGTCGACACGCAGCACGCCCTTCGGCTTGGCGCCGGCAAAGGCGCCTTCCGCATCCTCGATGTCGGAGAGGATGCGCAGGCAGCGCTGGTAATAGGCCTCGCCGTCGAGGGTCGGGCTCACGTGCCGGGTCGTCCGCTGTAGCAGGCGCACGCCGAGGCGTGCCTCGACCTGCTTGATTGCGTCCGTCACCGTCGAGCGGGGCAGGCCGGTGTCTTCGGCGGCAAGCGTGAAGCTGCGCCGTTCCACGACCCGACAAAACACCCGCATGGCATCGAATCTGTCCATCTATCTGTTCGCTAATTTCGGATAGTGATGCCAATTAATGGCTGATTATCCGCCTTCTGAAAAGAGGCATTTTCTCCTCATCGAAACGCGCTACAGCGCAAAACAATGAAGGATGAGGAAAATGAGCAATAATTCCAACAAGGTAGCGATCGTCACCGGCGCATCCAGGGGTATCGGCGCCGCCATTGCGGAGCGTTTGGCCGAGGATGGCTTCACCGTCGTCGTCAACTATTCCGGCAGCGAGGCCGCCGCCGAGGAACTCGCTCGCAAGATCGAAGAAAAGGGCGGCAAGGCGCTGACCGCGAAAGCCGATGTTTCCGATGTCGAGGCCGTGCGCCGCATGTTCGATGCAGCCGAGGCTGCCTTCGGCGGTGTCGATGTTCTGATCAACAATGCCGGCATTATGCAGCTCGCCAAGATCGCCGATGCTGACGATGCGCATTTCGACCGCCATATCGCCATCAACCTCAAGGGTACGTTCAATACGCTGCGTGAAGCCGGCAAGCGCCTGCGCGACGGCGGCCGTATCGTCAACTTCTCGACCAGTATCGTTGGCCTCAAGCTGGAAACCTACGGCGTCTATGCCGCGACGAAGGCCGGCGTCGAGCTGCTGACCGGCATCATGGCGAAGGAACTGCGCGGCCGGTCGATCACCGTCAATGCCGTCGCTCCCGGCCCGACGGCGACGGACCTCTTCCTCAACGGCAAGAGCGATGAACTCATCGACCGCATGGCCAAGATGAACCCGCTGGAGCGCTTGGGTACGCCGCAGGACATTGCCGCTGCCGTTTCCTTCCTCGTCGGCCTGGACGGCGGCTGGGTCAACGGCCAGACGCTGCGCGCCAATGGCGGCATGATCTGAGCCAACCAGGCGGCAGGATAATGCCCGCCGCCGATCTTCCCCCATCAATCGTCAACGACAGCCAATCCAGTAAAGGAACAGGACCATGAGCAAGCAAGTCATCGTTATCACTGGCGCATCGAGCGGCTTCGGCGCTCTAACGGCGCGGGCTCTCGCGAAGGCAGGCCACACGGTCTATGCCGGCATCCGCGAAACCCAAGGGCGCAATGCGGCGCAGGTCGCTGCCGCTGAAGCATTTGCCAAGGAGAATGGCGTCGATCTCAGAAGCGTCGAACTTGATGTCGCTTCGGATGCCTCCGTCGAAGCCGGCATTGCGGCTGTCATCGCCGAGCAGGGCCACATCGACACCATCATCCACAATGCCGGCCACATGTCTTTCGGTCCGGCTGAGGCTTTCACGCCCAAGCAGTTTGCGGAGCTTTACGACATCAACGTGCTCAGCACCCAGCGCGTCAATCGCGCCATGCTGCCGCACATGCGTAAAGAGGGGAAAGGGCTCGTCGTCTGGGTATCCTCGTCCAGCACCCGCGGTGGCACGCCGCCCTATCTTTCTCCCTATTTTGCAGCCAAGGCGGCGATGGATTCGCTTGCCGTCTCCTACGCTTCGGAGCTAACTCGCTGGGGTATCGAGACCGCCATTATCGTGCCCGGCGCCTTCACCAAAGGCACCAATCATTTTGCCCATTCCGGTTCGCCGGCAGACAAAGCCCGTGCCGCCGAATATGACAATGGCCCCTATGCCGGCGTTCCCGATCAGGCGTTGAAGGGGCTTGCTTCGCTGGAGCCCGCGGACGCCGATGCTGCTTCGGTGGCGACTGCAATCGTCGATGTCGTCGATATGCCGTTTGGAACGCGGCCCTTCCGTACCCACATAGATCCCTCTGAGGATGGTGCGGAAATCGTCAATGGTGTTGCTGATCGGGTGCGCGCAGAGCTCTTCCGGCGCATCGGTCTGGAAGATCTGCTGAAGCCTCATATCCGGGGCTAAGGCTTCGCCGCCGCCCTTCCAGCCTGTCAAATCGCCGCTTCTGTGCCACAGGAGCGGCGATGACTTACGTTCGTCGAAACTATTTTGTGCAGTACGGCATTCCAAGCCTTGGATTTTCGTACTAAAGCGAATCCTTCAGAGGGTCGGGAGATATCCATGGACGCGAAGGACATCGGCGAAATTGCCAGCTGGCTCATGCAGGCTGGTCTCAAGGGTATGACGGAAGTCGATATCCTCTCTGGCTTTTGCGAGCAGTGCCGTCAGCATGGCCTCAACCTCGATCGGGCCATGGCGCTGATGGATACGTTGCATCCAGTATATGAAGGCCGCGCCTTCCGCTGGGATGGCAACCAGGTGATCGAGCGCGAATTCGAATATGGCCCGTCGCATCAGGGGATCGCCTCCGAGAATTGGCAGCGTTCCGCCTTTTATCACTTGTTGGCGACGGGCGGGGACGAGGTGCGCCGGCGCATCGGTTTTGGCGAGCCTGCCGATTTCTTCGGGCTTGATACGCTATTGGCCGATGGTCATACCGATTACATCGCTATGGTGCACCGCTTCGAAGAAGGCGGCACGATCGGCGAAATGGACTGCTTCTATTCCAACTTTGCTACAGCAGCCGAAGTGGGTTTTCCGGAAGAGGATTTGCGCGTGCTGCGCAAGCTGACGCCGGCGCTTGCGCTCGCAGTCAAGTGCACCGGCATGAGCCGCATCGCCCGCACCATTGCCGAGGTCTATCTCGGCGAGGATGCCGCGCGGCATGTCCTTGAAGGCAAGATCACCCGCGGTAAGACGGAGCGGATTTCGGCGGCGCTCTGGTTCTCCGATCTCGCGAATTACACGCGCATCTCGGATACCGCCGAGCCGGACGAAATCATCCCGATGCTGAATGCCTATGCCGATGCGGTCATCTCCTCGATCCACGAGGCGGGCGGCAATGTGCTGAAGCTGATCGGGGACGGCACGCTGGCGATTTTCAAGGCCAGGAATTCCGCAGATGCCTGTGCTGCCGCGCTGATGGCGGAATCGCTGCTGCGCCAGCGACTGCGCGACCTCAACTCGCAGCGGCAGATCGAAGGAAGGCCTGTAACGGAGGTCTATCTCGGCCTGCATATCGGCGATGTCTTCTACGGCAATATCGGCAGTATGGACCGGCTGGACTTCACAGTCATCGGGCCGGCCGTCAACGAGGTCAGCCGTATCGCCTCGATGTGCCGTTCGGCCGATCGCAACATTCTGATGTCGTCGAATTTCGTCGAGGCGCTGTCGACCAATCGGGGCAACGATCTTGTCTCCGTCGGCCGTTATGCGCTGCGTGGCGTCAACCGGCCGCAGGAACTATTCACGCTGCTATCTTCGGCCGCCTGACTATTCGGAACCGGTTTAGCGGCGGCCGGCGGCGAACATCGGCCCGCCCTTGCTCGACGGGAACCCGTATCCGTTGATCATCACGAGATCGATGTCGCTGGCGCGGGCGGCGATTCCCCGCGAAAGCAGGGCGTTGCCTTCGTCGGTCATGGCCTTAAGCAGCCGGGCGACGATCTCTTCTGCGGTGAACTTTTTCGGCACGATGCCTTTTTCGGCGCGGGCGGCGTCGATCATGGCCGCTACGTCGGGATCGATCGTCTTCTTGCCGTCGGGATAGGCGTACCAGCCGCGCCCGGTCTTCTGGCCGAAGCGTCCGGCTTCGCAGAGCCGGTCAGGGATGACGACATAGCGTTCCGAAGGATCGCGTGTCGCGGCCTGCCGCTTGCGGCGTGCCCAGGCAATTTCCAGGCCTGCCATGTCGAAGACGGCAAACGGGCCCATCGGAAAGCCAAAGGCTTCCAGAGCTGCGTCGATTTCCTGCGGCGAGGCGCCATCCTCGAGCATGTATTCGGCTTCGCGGCGGTAGGCGGAAAAGATGCTGTTGCCGATGAAGCCTTCGGTGACGCCGGAGACGATGGGCAGTTTACCCAGCCGCTTTGCCAGGGCAAGGGCTGATGCCAGCACGTCGGGTGCCGTCTGCTTGCAGTTCACCACTTCAAGCAGTCGCATGATATGCGCCGGCGAGAAGAAATGCAGCCCGACGACGCGCTCTGGCCATGCTGTGGCGGCGGCGATAACGTCCGGGTCGAGATAGCTCGTATTGGTCGCGAGAATTGTCTCGGCCCGGACGATCGTATCGAGGCGCTGGAACAGGTCCGTCTTAACGGTGAGATCGTCGAAGACGGCTTCGATGACGATGTCGGCCTGCGTCAGCTGCTGCATGTCGGCCGTTACCGCCAACCGGTCAACGCGGTCCTCACGGCCAGCCGCATCGAGGCGGCCGGATTGCACTGCCTTGTCGAGCAGGCCGATGATACGTTCGCGGCCTTTCTCCGCCGCTTCAGCGTTCTGCTCGACGCCGATGATGCGGTAGCCACCGTTGAGGGCCGAGACGGCAATGCCCGAGCCCATCAGGCCCGTGCCGACGATGCCGACCGTTTCGATCTTGCGTGGAGCGACTGCCTCCAGCCCCTCGACCTTGCCGGCGGACCGTTCCGCGAAGAAAACATGACGCAAGGCGGCTGCCTCTTCGCTGTCACGCAGCTCGACGAAGGTGCGGCGTTCTTCCGCCAGTCCCTCTGAGAGAGAGGAGGTTGCTGTCAGGTGGACGAGGCGGACGGCTTCGGACGGGGCGCGTTGACCGCGCGCCTTGCGCAATGCATCGGCTGCCGCTTTGTCGATGGTGTCTGCTGCTTCCGAAGGGACGGGTAGCAGGCCGGTGCGGCGAAGGGCGGAGATGTCGGTTGCCTTGATGTCCGCAACGGCATCCGTGACCGGAGCACCGCTGGATAGGCTATCGACAATGCCGAGCTTGAGGGCTTCAGCGGCAGGGATCATGCGCCCGCTGGCGATGAGGTCGATGGCGGCGGCGATGCCGGTCAGGCGGGGCAGGCGTTGCGTGCCGCCGGCGCCGGGAACGATGCCGAGTTTGACTTCCGGCAGTCCGAGCTTGGCTGATGGAGCAGCGTGGCGGCGGTGGCAGGCAAGAGCTACTTCCAGGCCGCCGCCGAGCGCCGCGCCATTGATTGCTGCGGCAATGGGTTTTGCAAAGGCTTCGAGGCGTGAGATGACATCGGGCAGCAGCGGCTCGACCGGCGGCTTGCCAAATTCCTTGATGTCGGCGCCGCCGATGAAGGTACTGCCTGCGCCGGTGAGGACGACGCCCGCAACCGCGCCGTCTTTCTCTGCATGGTTGAGCGCGGCCATCAGGCCGGCTCTCACATCGGCTGAGAGCGCGTTGACGGGCGCGTTGTCTATGGTGACGACGAGGACGCCATCGGCGAGCGCCGCCGAGATGGTGTCCGAAAAGCGCAATGCCGACATGATCCTGACCGCCTGTGCGATATTATTCGGGGATGATCGCGGTTGCCTGGATCTCGATCTTGGCGCGATCCTCAACGAGAGCGACGACTTGCACGGCGGCCATGGCTGGGAAATGGCGGCCGATGGTTTCGCGATAGGCCTGGCCGATGCCCTTGAGGTTGCTGAGATATTCAGCCTTGTCGGTGAAATACCAGGTCATGGAGGTGATGTGCTTCGGTTCGGCACCGCCCTCGGCGAGGATGGCGACGACGTTCTTCAACGTCTGGCGCACCTGCTCGACGAAATCGTCGCTTTCGAATTCGCAGGCGGCATTCCAGCCGACCTGGCCACCGACAAACACCATACGGCCTGTTGCCGCCATGCCATTGGCATAGCCGATCGGCTTGGCCCAGCCTTCAGGTTGCAGGATGGTGTGCATCGGTCTTCTCCAGATGAGAGGTCAGCGCGGCGCGGATATCATCCGGCCATGCGTGCGATTGATTGTTATCGAGCGAGGTGGCGACGACGCGGTGTTTGGCCGTCCACAGCACATGGCCGTTCGCCGAGACCTGATGTTCCAGATCGAGCGAGGAGCGGCCGATACCGCGGACGACAAGCACGAATTCGAGATCGTCGCCCTGCAGGCCCGGCTTCATGAAGGTCAGATCGAGCCGCACGGTGGGCACACCGATACGGCGGTCATCGATCAATCGCCTCCAGGGGAAGCCGAGCGAGGCAAAGTAGTCTTCCAGCACCCCCACGAGGATGTTCAGATAGGAGGGGAAATATGCGATCCCAGAGGGGTCGCAATCTCCGAAACGCAGGGGTCTGGTGGTTTTAAACGCCAAGGCGGGCCTCAGTTCGAAAAGGCGGCGATGCCGGTGATGGCGCGGCCGAGAATGAGGGCGTGGATATCGTGCGTGCCCTCATAGGTGTTGACCACTTCGAGGTTGACGAGATGGCGTGCGATGCCGAATTCGTCCGAAATGCCGTTGCCGCCCAGCATGTCGCGGGCGGCGCGGGCGATATCCAGCGCCTTGCCGCAGCTGTTGCGCTTGAGGATGGAGGTCAGCTCGACCGGCGGATGTCCCTCTTCCTTCATGCGGCCGAGACGCAGGCAGCCCTGCAGGCCGAGCGTAATTTCGGTCACCATGTCGGCGAGCTTCTTCTGGATGAGCTGGTTGGCGGCGAGCGGCCGGCCGAACTGCTTGCGGTCGAGCACATATTGCCGCGCCTTGGCATAGC
This sequence comes from Martinezella miluonensis, assembly GCF_900094545.1. Taxonomy (GTDB): domain Bacteria; phylum Pseudomonadota; class Alphaproteobacteria; order Rhizobiales; family Rhizobiaceae; genus Rhizobium; species Rhizobium miluonense. Next base: position 66,131 of record NZ_FMAH01000014.1, on the reverse strand, counting down.
AATCCTCGGCCGCACCGAGCGCACCCCAGGCAATGCCGAAGCGCGCCGAGTTGAGGCAGGTGAAGGGACCCTTGAGGCCGGAAACGTTCGGCAGGAAATTTTCCTCGGGTACGAAGACATTCTCCATCACGACTTCGCCGGTGATAGAGGCGCGCAGACCCACCTTGCCGTGGATAGCCGGTGCCGACAGACCCTTCCAGCCCTTTTCGAGGATGAAGCCGCGGATGAGGCCATCTTCGGTCTTGGCCCAGACGACGAAGACATTGGCGATCGGCGCATTGGAGATCCAGGTCTTGGCGCCCGTCAGGCTGTAGCCGCCGTCGACCTTCTTTGCGCGTGTGACCATCGAGCCCGGGTCGGAGCCATGGTTCGGCTCCGTGAGACCAAAGCAGCCGATCCACTCGCCGGTTGCGAGCTTCGGCAGATACTTCTGCTTCTGCGCTTCCGAGCCGAAAGCATCGATCGGCACCATGACGAGCGAGGACTGAACGCTCATCATCGAGCGATAGCCGCTGTCGACGCGTTCGACTTCGCGGGCAATCAAGCCATAGGCGACATAGCTGAGGCCGGCGCCGCCGTACTCCGGCGCAATCGTCGGGCCGAGCAGGCCGAGTTCGCCCATTTCGCGGAAGATCGCCGGATCGGTCTTTTCATTGCGGAAGGCTTCGAGGACGCGGGGGCTAAGCTTCTCCTGCGCATAGGAATGCGCTGTTTCAAGCACCATACGTTCGTCGTCGTTCAGCTGCTCCGTAAGCCGGAACGGGTCGGCCCAGTCGAAAATCTCGCGGCTCATGCTCTTATCTCCCATTGGTGCGGTTCGGCGTTTTCGTAAGCCCTGAACCGCTCAATTTCCTTGTTCACGCAATTCCGGATGGAAAATTGCTATGCAATTCTCCTGGAACTGCTCTAGGTCTTCAGAAGTTCGCGCGCAACGATGAGTTTTTGAACTTCCGTCGCACCTTCATAGATGCGAAGCGCGCGGATCTCCCGATAAAGTCTTTCCGTTATCTCGCCCGACCTCACGCCGCGCCCGCCAAAGAGCTGGACGGCGCGGTCGATGACGCTCTGCGCGGTTTCTGTCGCCGTCATCTTGGCCATGGCCGCTTCACGCGTTGTCGGTAGGCGCTGCACGTCGCGACGCCAGGCGGCGCGATAGGTCAGCAATGCTGCCGCGTCGATGCCGGTCGCCATGTCGCCGAGGGCAGCTTGCGTCAGTTGAAGGTCGCCGAGCGTGGCGCCGAACATGGGGCGTGCGCGAACGTGGGCGAGCGATTCATCCAGCGCGCGGCGGGCAAAGCCAAGGCTTGCTGCTGCGACCGAGGCGCGGAAGATGTCGAGTGTGCGCATGGCGATCTTGAAGCCTTCGCCCGGTGCGCCGAGGCGGCGCGACGCGGGAATGCGGCAATTCTCGAAGCGGATCGTTGCCAAGGGATGCGGCGCGATCACCTCGATGCGTTCGGCGATCGAGAAGCCGGGGTCATCGGCAAAGATGACGAATGCGGAGATGCCGCGGGTCCCCGGTGCTTCGCCCGTGCGTGCGAACACGGTGTAGACGTCGGCAATGCCGCCGTTCGAAATCCAGGTCTTCTCGCCGTCGAGAACATAGTGATCGCCTTCGAGACGGGCGGCGCAGCTCATGGCAGCCACGTCGGAGCCAGCGTCTTTTTCGGAAAGCGCAAAGGCGGCAAGCCAGTCGCCGGAGCGTACCTTGGGCAACACAGCGGTGCGCAATGCCGGCGAACCGGAAAGGCCGATGGCCCCGGTGCCGAGCCCCTGCATGGCAAAGGCGAAATCGGCTAGGCCGTCATGCCAGGCCAGCGTTTCGCGAGCGAGGCAGACCATACGGGAATCGATCAGGGGATCGTCATGGGATGTGCCCGTCGCAGCGGCCAGAAGCCCGGCGTCGCCGAGCGACTTGACCAGCTTGCGGCAAGCACCATCGACATCGGCATGGTCGATCGAGGCCATGGCGGCGGATTTGCCGAAGGCGTCGAGCTCCGCGGTGTAGCGGTGATGACGCTCCTCGAAGAAGGGCCAATCCAGGTGATCGCGTGTCGGGCCGGGGAGGCTGCGTGCCGTGGACATCAGCTCAATCCCCCTGGAATTCCGGCCGGCGCTTGGCCGCGAAGGCTTCGAAGGCGCGGCGGAAATCCTGCGTCGCCATGCAGATCGCCTGCGCCTGCGCTTCGGATTCGATCATTTCCTCGATACCCATCGCCCATTCCTGATTCAGCATGGTCTTGGTCATGCCGTGGGCGAACCAGGGGCCATCTGCCAGCGAACGAGCGAGTTTGACCGCTTCGCTTTCCAGATCGGCATTGTTGTGCAGGCCGTTGTAGAAGCCCCACGCGTGTCCTTCCGCCGCCGTCATCGAGCGGCCGGTATAGAGAAGTTCTGCGGCGCGGCCCTGGCCGATGATGCGGGGCAGGATACCGCATGCGCCCATATCGGCACCGGCAAGGCCGACGCGGGTAAAGAGGAATGCCGTCTTGGCTTCGGGCGTCGCGAGCCTCAGATCGGAGGCCATGGCAAGGATGGCGCCGGCACCGGCGCAGATGCCGTCGACCGCCGTGATGATGGGCTGCGGGCATTTGCGCATCGCCTTGACGAGATCGCCGGTCATGCGCGTGAAAGCCAGGAGCTCGGGCATCGCCATGCGGGTCAGCGGTTCGATGATCTCGAAGACGTCGCCGCCGGAGGAGAAATTGCCGCCGGCGCCTGTCAGCACGATGGCGCGGATATCGGATGCATAGGCGAGATCGCGGAAGAGATCGCGCAGCTCGGCATAGCTGTCGAAGGTCAGCGGATTCTTACGTTCCGGGCGGTTCAGGCGGATGGTTGCGACGCGTCCGTCTTCGCTGACATCCCAGAGGAAATGCTGCGGCCTGTAATCCTTGAAGGGCTTCAGGTGTCCCTTCATCGTCATGTCCCGATCGCTCATCGCCCTTAAATCTCCCCACCGGCAACCGCAATTGCCTGTCCATTGATCGATGCCGCTGCAGGCGATGCCAGCCATAGCACGGTGTCGGCAACCTCTTCCGGCTTGATCAGCCGTCCCTGCGGATTGGATTTCGTGAACTCGCCAAGCGCCTGTTCGGGCGTGCGCCCGGTCTTGGCGACGATCGTCTCGATCGACCGCTGGATGATCGGCGTATCGGTAAAGCCTGGGCAGACGGCATTGACCGTGATGCCGGTCTTGGCAAGTTCGAGCGCCAACGAGCGGGTCAGGCCGACGACGCCGTGCTTGGCGGCGACGTAAGCCGAGACGTAGCCGTATCCCTTCAAGCCGGCTGTCGAGGCGATATTGATGATGCGCGCGCCGGGACCACGAGCTTTCAGGTCGGGAAGGGCTGCCTGCGTCACCACGAAAACGCCCGTCAGGTCGACCGAGAGGACATGGTTCCAGGCTTCCAGGCTTGTCTTCTCGAAGGGAGCACTCGGCGCTTCGCCAGCATTGTTGACGAGGATATCGACCGGGCCGAATTTTTCGCGCGCGTTAGCGAGGCCCCGGGCTACGGCGTCGGGGCTCGTGACATCGAAACCATCGACCACGAACGCATGCGCACCGATTTCGGCGGCAACCGCTTCAAGCGGCTCTTTGCGGCGGCCGGCCAGGCTGACATGCGCTCCTTCGACGACGAGCGCCCTGGCGATCGCGGCACCGATGCCGCTGCCGGCGCCGGTGACGAGGGCGTGACGGCCAGCGAGTTTGCCCGAAGTCGTCATTTCATCCTCATTTCGCCGGTGCGGCGGTGGCCGCGCGGGCGAGGTTGGTTTCGTACTGGATCTTGCCCGAGAGATATTGCTTCGGCCAGGGAATAGAAGTCAGCCCAATCTTGGCGGCTTCATGCAGCGCCCAGGCTGGATCCGCCAGATGCGGGCGGGCGACGGCGCAGAGATCGGCTCGCCCGGCGGCAATAATCGAATTGGCGTGGTCGGCCTCCGAGATCGCACCGACGGCGATCGTGGGAATGCCGATTTCGTTGCGGATCTTGTCGGAGAAAGGCGTCTGGAACAGGCGGCCGTAAACTGGCTTTTCCTGCTTGGAGACCTGGCCCGAAGAGCAATCGATCAGGTCGGCGCCGGCTTCCTTGAACATGGCGGCGAAGATCGCGGCATCTTCCGGCGTGTTACCGCCATCGGTCCAGTCATGGCAGGAGAGGCGGATCGAGATCGGCTTGTCTGCCGGCCAGATCGCCCGTATCGCCTTGAAGACCTCAAGAGGATACCGGGCGCGGTTTTCGTGGCTGCCGCCATACTCGTCGTCGCGCAGATTGGTCAGCGGCGACAGGAAGCTCGACAGCAGATAGCCGTGGGCGCAGTGCAATTCCAGCCAGTCGGCACCTGTCTCGATTGCTAGCTTGGTCGAGCGGATGAAATCGGCATTGACGCGGTCCATGTCGGCGCGATCCATGGCCTTCGGCACCTGGCTGTGTTTGAGGTAGGGGACTGATGATGCCGAGATCAGCGGCCAGTCGCCTTCGATAAGCGGCTGGTCGATCCCTTCCCAGGCGAGTTTCGTCGCACCCTTGCGTCCGGCATGGCCGATCTGGATACCAACCTTGGCGGCGCTGCTCGCATGAACGAAGTCGACGAGCCGCCTCCACTGCGCAGCCTGCTCCTCGTTCCAGAGGCCGAGGCAGCCAGGGGTGATGCGCGCGTCCGGGGTCACGCAGGTCATCTCCGCGAAGATCAGTCCGGCGCCGCCAAGAGCGCGCGAGCCGAGATGGATGATGTGGAAATCATTCATCACGCCATCCTGAGCCGAATACATCGCCATCGGCGACATGACGATGCGGTTGACGAGCTGGACATCGCGCAGCCGGTAGGGTGTGAACATCGGTGGCAGGCACCGATCGTTGCCGACGGTGAGGCCGGATTTCTCGGCAAACCAGCGCTCATAGCCTTCAAGCCAGGTCTTGTCGCGGAGCCTTAGATTTTCGTGGCTGATGCGCTGCGAGCGCGTCAGCATCGAATACATGAACTGCGGCGGCTCGAGCGTGTCGGCATAGCGGCGGCCGACGACTTCGAACCATTCCATCGCATTGCGGGCGGCATTCTGGATGCGGGCGACGTCGACGCGGCGGATTTCCTCGTAGGTCTCCAGAACGGCCGGAATCTTGTCTTTCTCGTGCCCGTGGATCTGGAACTGGCGGGTTAGCTCGATGGCGTCATCGATGGCAAGCTTGGTGCCGGAACCGATGGCGAAATGCGCGGTGTGAGCGGCATCGCCCATCAGCACGACATGGGAATTGCCGTTGAAATGGCTCCACTTGCCGCAGATCAGGCGGTTGAAGTTCAGCCAGGCCGAGCCACGGATATGGTGGGCATTGGTCATCAACGAAGCGCCGTCGAGCACTTCGGAAAACAGGTTTTCGCAGAAGGCGATGGAGCCGTCCTGGTCCATCTTGTCGAGGCCGTGGGCCAGATAGGCTTCTTCCGTCGTCTCGACAATGAAGGTCGAGGTCTTGTCGTCGAACTTGTAGATATGCGACTGGAACCAGCCGTGGTCGGTGCGGCGGAAATCGAAGGTGAAGGCGTCGAAAAGCTTGTTCGTGCCGAGCCAGATATAGCGGTTCGGCCGGGTGATCATATCAGGCTGGAAAATTTCCGGATAATGATTGCGGACCCTGGAATTGAGGCCGTCCGACCCGATGACCAGATCTGCGTCGGGGTAATCGAGATCGGAATTGACGTCCGTTTCGAAGATCAGCTCGACGTCGAGCTCTTCGCAACGCTTCTGCAGGATATTCAAAAGCTTCTTGCGGCCGATGCCGACGAAGCCGTGGCCCGATGTGCGCTGGCGCGTGCCCTTGAATAGGACTTCGATATCGTCCCAATGGTTGAACGCGTCCTCGATTTCGGCAGCACTTTCCGGATCCCATTCGCGCATCGAAACCATGGTGGCATCGGAGAAGACGACGCCCCAGCCGAAGGTATCATAAGGGCGGTTGCGCTCGACGACGCGGATCGAATGCTCGGGATGGAGCTTCTTCATCAGAAGCGAGAAGTAGAGCCCTGCGGGGCCGCCGCCGATACAGACGATGCGCATCGCTTTTCCCTCCTGTGAAACCGAGGTTGGTTCCGAAAAATCATTTAAGTTTAAAATATCTCGCTGCTGGCATTCGTCAAGAGATTTCGTTCCGGAATCTTGGGGCCGAGCGTTTGCACGATACCGCGAAAATTTCGAAAAGTCCTTTTAAATCAAATGATAGGCAAAAATATTTTAGGCTTAAAATTTCTTGCTTGAACATTTCATTCGGCGGTGCGATCTTTTTAGCGACGTCACACATACCGCCCTGGGGAGGCGGCGATGATGGCGATTGATCGAGAAGCATGTGGGAGCGAGGCAATGCTGGGACCGACCGGTCACATCGATACATTCACACGAGACAATCTGCCGCCTTTGGGTGAATGGCCCGAGCTGTTGATGGATGGTTTCGATTATCCGGAATGGCTGAATGCCGGCTTCGAGCTCAGCGACCGAATGGTCGAGAAGGGCTTCGGCGACCATGTGGCCCTGATCGGGAATGGCCGTCGCCGCACCTATAAGGAGCTGGCGGACTGGACCAACCGTATTGCCCATGCGCTTGTCGAAGACTTCGGCGTTAAACCCGGCAATCGCGTTCTCATCCGCTCCGGTAATAATCCGGCGATGATTGCTTGCTGGCTGGCAGTGACGAAGGCCGGTGCCGTGGCGGTCAATACCATGCCAATGCTGCGGGCAGGCGAACTTTCCAAGGTCATCGACAAGGCGGAAATCTCCTTCGCGCTCTGCGATACACGGCTGCTGGAGGAGCTTGTCACGGCAGCCAAGGACAGCCGCTTCCTCAAGCAGGTCATCGGCTTCGACGGCACCGCCAACCACGATGCCGAACTCGATCGCGTCGCGCTCAACAAGCCCGTTCGTTTCGAAGCGGTCAAAACCGGCCGGGATGACGTAGCGCTGCTCGGCTTCACATCGGGCTCGACGGGCGTGCCCAAGGCCACCATGCATTTCCATCGTGATATCCTGATCATCGCCGATGCCTATGCCAAGGAAGTGCTGCAGGTGACGCCCGATGATGTCTTCATCGGCTCGCCGCCGATCGCCTTCACCTTCGGCCTCGGCGGCCTGGTTATCTTCCCCCTGCGCTTCGGCGCATCGACGGCCCTGCTTGAAAATGCGTCGCCGAAGAACATGGTCGAGATCATCCAGGAATACGGCGCGACGATCAGCTTCACCGCGCCGACGGCCTATCGCGCCATGCTGGCGGCGATGGAGGAGGGGGCGGATCTTTCGTCCCTGCGCATTGCGGTTTCCGCCGGCGAGACGCTGCCCGGCCCGATATTCGAGGAGTGGACGCGCAAGACCGGCAAGCCGATCCTCGACGGCATCGGCTCGACCGAGATGCTGCATATCTTTATCTCCAACCGGCTCTCCGATGCCAAGCCGAAGAGCACTGGCAAGCCGCTGACGGGCTATGAGGCCCGCGTCGTCGATGACGAGATGAACGAGGTTCCGCGCGGCACGATCGGCAAGCTTGTCGTTCGCGGGCCGATCGGCTGCCGTTATCTCGCAGACCACAGGCAGGCCGATTATGTGCGTGACGGCTGGAACCTGACGGGCGACAGCTTCATTCAGGATGCAGAAGGCTATTTTCATTTCGCCGCACGCTCCGACGACATCATCCTTTCCGCCGGTTACAATATTGCCGGGCCGGAAGTGGAAGCTGCGCTTCTCTCGCATGCCGACGTGCTGGAATGCGCCGTCGTCGGCAAGCCGGATGAAGAGCGGGGCCATATCGTTCAGGCCCACGTGGTGCTGGCGCCGGGCGTTTCCGGCTCGGAGCTGTTGGTCAAGGCGCTGCAGGATCACGTCAAAGCCGTGATCGCGCCCTACAAATATCCGCGCTCCATCATCTTCGTCGAGGCTTTGCCGAAGACGGAATCGGGCAAGATACAGCGTTTCCGCCTCAAATAGCGGAAATGCCTTTTCAGGCTGCGTGCTCCTGTCCCGCATCGCGCCCAAGCCATTTCGGGTCGATTTCCGGCAGGGGAATAGCGTCCAGCAGCATGCGCGTATAGGCGGAGGCGGGTGCGGTGAAGACGCGCTCGCAATCGCCTTCTTCTTCGACACGGCCAAGGCGCATGACGTAGACGCGGTCGCAAACGGCGCGGATGACCGAGAGATCATGGCTGATGAAGGCCATGGAAAGGCCGAGGTCGCGCGAAAGTTCCTTCAGCAGATTGAGCACCTGCGCCTGTGTCGACACGTCGAGGCCGGAAACGATCTCGTCGGCAAGCACGAAATCCGGCTTCAACAAGGCCGCCCGCGCGATGCCGATGCGTTGGCGCTGGCCGCCGGAAAGCTCATGCGGATTGCGATCGAGGCAGGCTTGCGGCAACGTCACGCGCTCGAGGATTTCAGCAACCTGTCGCTCGGCGCCTTTCCGGTCTGCCGCAAGTCTATGCAGGAGAAGCGGTTCTACGAGGATGCGGCGGATCGTGTGGCGTGGATTGAGCGAAGCCATCGGATCCTGGAAGATCATCTGCATGCGGCGGCGCAACGGCCGCATTTCGGCATCGGGCAGGCGGGTGATGTCCTTGCCGTCGAAATGGATGCCGCCTGCCGTCACATCGACGAGCCGCAGCAGCGCACGACCCAGCGTCGTTTTGCCCGAGCCGCTTTCGCCGACGATGCCGACCGTCTCGCCGCGGCGGATGTCGATATCAACGCCGTGCAGCACTTTGATGCCATGGCCCGCCGGGCCGAAGAGATGTGGTTTGGCACCATAGGTGACCTCAACGCCCTTAGCAGACAGGAGGGTGTCGGAAACGCTCATCGGCTTTCCTTCGCAATGCCGATCTCGCGGCGCAATTGGTCGAACACAGCCTGCGGAACCGGTGTCAGCCCGGCATCCGGCCGGTCGTAGCGCGGGCCGGCGGCAACAAGCGATTTTGTGTAAATGTGCTGGGGATGCGCGAGCACGTCGCTCGTGCGCCCCTCTTCGATGACCTTGCCGGCGTAGAGCAGGGTCACGCTGTCGCAGATCTGGGCGACGACGCCGAGATCGTGCGTGACGAAGATGACGGCGGTGCCATGCGCCTCCTGCAGACCGCGGATCAGCCGCAGGATCTGCTTCTGCACGGTGACGTCGAGCGCCGTTGTCGGCTCATCGGCCACGACCAGCTTCGGCTCCAGTGCGAAGGCGGCGGCGATCAAGATGCGCTGGCGCATGCCGCCGGACAATTCGTGGGGATAGGCGCGCAATACGCGTTCGGGATTGTGGATATGGACTTCATCAAGCAGTTTCAGCGCGCGCTGCCGAGCATCGCGTGATGACATGCCCCGCTTCAATCGGAGGCCGTCGGTCAGTTGCGCCTCGATACGGCGGCCGGGATTGAGCGCCGTTTGCGGGTCTTGCGGGATCAGCGAAATCTCGCTGCCCATGATGCCGCGCAATTCCCTCGCGGAAAGGGTGAGAAGGCCGCGGTTCTCGAACAGAATCGAGCCGGTGGTGATGCGGACGCTGCGAGGCAGGATGCCGAGTAGCGCCTTGGCGATGGTCGATTTTCCGGCGCCGCTTTCGCCGACGAGTCCGCGTACTTCGCCGCGCTCAAGCGTGAGAGAAACGTCGCGCAGGATCAGTGCGCCGCCGTCGCGGTCGGATACGGCGCTAAGGCCGGCAATGGAAAGAAGCGGAGATGTCATCGGCGCATCACCGGATCGAGGGCGCGGCGCAGGCCATCGCCGAGTTGATTGAAGGCCAGCACCGTCGCGAAAAGGGCGATCAGCGGCACCACCAGCACCCACCAGCCCTGGTAGATCATCTGCCGCCCCTCGGCGATCATGCCGCCCCATGTCGGCGTGTCGGATGCGACCGACAGGCCGACGAAGGACAGGATGGCTTCGACGATGACGGCGATGCCCATTTCCAGGCTGACGAGGGCGATCAGTACGGGCGTCACATTGGGCAGGATTTCGCTGAAGAGGATTCTTGCCCGCGAAAAGCCGATCGTATGGGCGGCGGTGACGTAATCCATCTGCGCCTGTGCCTGGGTTTCGGAGCGCACGACGCGACAGAAGCGCGTCCAGTCGATGATGACGATGGCGGCGATGACCGAATGCACGCCGGATCCGAAGACCGCGACCAGCAGGATCGACAGCAGCACCGGCGGGAAGGCCATCCAGATATCGACGAGGCGCGAGATCACCTTGTCGATCCAGCCGCCGTACCAGCCGGCGAGGAGGCCGAGCAGCGTGCCGATGAAGGCCGCGAGCCCTGCCGCAACGAAAGCGACCGTCAAAGCAATGCGCGTGCCGAAGATGGCGCGGGACAGCACGTCGCGGCCAAGATCATCCGTGCCGAGCAGGAAGCCCGGATCGGAACCATCCACCCAGGCCGGCGGTAATGTTCCGGACATCAGGTCCTGCTCCAGCGGATCCTTCGGCGCGATATAGGGCGCGAAGATTGCGAGAATGATCAGGATCAGGATGAAGCCACCGCCGAAGATCACTTTCGGCTCGGAGAGCAGTGCCCGAATGCGTTTCGCCATTCTTGAGGGTGGTCTCGGTAGGGCGGGCGAGGTGACGTCAGCCATGGGCGAGCCTCGGATTGAAGGCCGCGACCAGGAGATCGACCGCCAGATTGACAAGAATGAAGATGGCGCCGAAGACCAGGACAAGCCCCTGGATCAGCGGTAGGTCGCGGTTGATGACAGCATCGATGGCCATGTTGCCGATGCCGGGATAGGCGAAGATGCGCTCGACGATGACGGTGCCGCCGATCAGGAAAGTGAATTGCACGCCGGTCAGCGCGATCGTCGGGCCGACGGCATTGCGCAGCGCTTCCTGCAGCACCAGCCGCAGATCGGACATGCCCTTCAGCTTGGCGAGCAGAATATAGTCCTGCACCATGGCCTCGGAGAGCGCGGCTTTGAGCACGCGAGCGATGATGGCTGCCAGCGGCAGGCCCAGCGCCAGGACCGGCATGACCATATGCGCGCAGATGTCGGCTAAGATCCCGAAGCGAAGCGTCACCAGACTTTCAACGAGATAGAAGGGGGTTGCGAATTGCACGTCGATGCTCGGATCGATGCGGCCGGAGAGCGGGAAAAGCGGAAACAGGACCCCCAGAACCAGGACCAGCGCTAGAGCCCAGACGAAATCCGGAACGGCGAGGAAAAGGCCGTTGAGGCTGTCGATAACGGGCTCGAAAATCGTGCGGCGGGCAAGCGTGCCGACGATGGCGACCGCACCGCCGAGAAGAACCGCCAATACGAGGGCCGCAAAAGCAAGTTCCAGCGTCGCGGGGAGGCGCTCTCCGAGCAGGGATAGCACATCACGCTTCAGGGAGATCGACGTCCCGAAATCACCTATGAGGACCGATTTCAGCCAGATTCCGAACTGTGTTGTCAGGCTTGCATCAAGACCGTAATGGGCGCGGAGCGCTGCGATGTCCGCGGGGCTTGCGCCCGGTGAGATCATCATGGCGATCGGATCGCCCGGCACGACGCGCAGTAGCACGAAGACGATCAGCGCTACGCCAAAGAGCGTAACGACGGCCATGATCAGGCGGTTGAGAATGGAAACTGCTATCATTCGTTATGAATTCCGATCGCACGGCTGATTGCGATGAGAGCCCTGAGCCCCTCATCCGCCCTGTCGGGCACCTTCTCCCCGTTTTGACGGGGAGAAGGGGAAAGAGGCATCTACAGCCTACCCCTAACGACGCGTTCCGGCGAGGATACAAAAGTCGTCCCCTCTCCCCGCTTGCTGGGAGAGGGCTAGGGTGAGGGGGCAAGGCCACACGGTCAAAGCTAGACGTATCAACCCTTAGACACCAGCGTCGGCTGCAAGGCGCCGGAAACGTTCGGCGTTACCTTCAGGCTCGACTTGTAGACGATCGGCTGAACATATTGCAGCAGCGGGATCACATAGCCCTGTTCGGCGATGTATTTGATCGCCGCTTTCCAGCCGGCAATGCGCTTGGCCTCATCCTTTTCCACCCAGAGTGGCCCCAGCATGTCGTCGACATCCTTGGTCTTCCAGGCGGAGTGCGGCGAGGGGCCGAACATGGCGAAGCCGGTCGAGGTCGTCGGGTCGCCGATGGCGTTGCCCCAGTTGTAGAAAGCCGCCGGCCCGAGCTTGTGGGCTGCGCGCAGCTCGTAGTGCTTGGCGATTTCGTAGACTTCGATTTCAGCCTCGATGCCGACCTTGCGCCACATGCCGACAATCGCCTGGATCATCTCGTAGTCCTTCGGCTTGAAGCCGCGGGTCGTCTTGATGGTGAACTTGACCGGCTTTTTCGTCGAATAGCCGCTGGCAGCCAGGAGCTTCTTGGCTTGTTCCGGATCGTAAGCGGTCTTGATGGAGGCATCGTAGGCTTCGTATTCCGGAGCTTCGAGCGTCGACAGCGGATTGCCGTAGCCACGCAGCAGCCGCTTGATGATCGCGTCCTTGTCGATCGCCATGTTGGCAGCAAGGCGGACATTCTTATCGAGCATCGGGTCGACGTTGCTGATGAAGATCATGCCGATGTCGGAGATCGGAGTGGCAACGCCGGCCAGACCGGACTTCTGTTTCAGCCGGTCGAAATCTTCGTAAGGGATTTCCAGCGTCACGTCGGACGAGCCGGACTCGATTTCGGCGACGCGGCTCGTCGTGTCGGGCACGAACTTGAAGATAACAGTGTCGAAGGCGGGCTTGCCGCCGAAATAGTTGGGGTTCGCCTTCAGGCGCAGATAGGAATTGCCCTCATAGGCGTCGACCATATAGGGGCCGGTACCGATGGGCTTCTTCTCGAAACCTTCCGCACCCACCTTGGTATAATAGTCCTTCGGCAGGACGTAGCCGGTGAGGAACGCCATCCACTTGAAGAAGGTCGGCTCGAAGCGGACGACATCGCCGGTAATGCGGTTGCCTTCCACCTTATAATTGCTGGCGGTCGACCAGATGAACTGGATCGGGTTGCCGGTTTCCTGTTTGGCGGCCCGCTCCAGCGACCAGACGATGTCTGCCGGCGTGAACTTGGAGCCGTCATGCCAGGTGACGCCTTCACGGACGTCCATCCAGACCTTGGTTTTGTCGTCGTTCCAGCCCCAGGCGGTGAGTAGGCCCGGCTGGAATTTCAGGTCCGGCCCCTGGCCGATGAACTGGTCGAAAATCGAGCGATAGATCGCCTGGATCGTCGGGTTGACTGCCGACGGCCCGGTAGTCGGGTCGAAGGACGGCAGGTTGACGTTGAAGGCGATGGTCAGCGTGCCGGCTTCGGCGGCTTCCACAGGCGTCCGGCCTGCGAGAATCCCAGTAATGAATGCTGCTGCGCCGAGGCTCAGGGCCTCGCGCCGAGTAAGTGTTGTCATGGTCACTCCGTTCCCCTGTTAAGCGGCAGAAAAAGCATGACGCCCGCCTGCCACTGGCGATTTATTGTCGGAATGTTTTAATCTTAAAATACGTATTTCGGAGCGGCAAGCGCTTTCTCTGACCCTTTCAAAAAATCCAGATCCCTGATTGTCATGTGCCTTGATAAGGTGCCTATATTTTATGCGTATGCATATATATGCGTTGGCAATCGTTGGTGTGGCGGTTGCGGTTTCCGAAGACGGCTGCTTTGTTCCCGCTTACAATGGCAATATGGCGTATGATATCTCCTATTTGTTCGTTGACAGCCCATGGAGGTTCAAAATATGATTTTGCAAATGATTTAAAAGAAGCCCGTAGGGCAAAGGGGTAACATCTATGGCCGAGCGATCTTTTGCGCGCGAGGTCGAGGATCTGAAGCTCGGGGAAGGCGATGTCTTCCGCGGTGAGGGTATTCTCGCAATCACCAAGGCACTTCTGCAGTCCGGCGTATCCTATGTCGGCGGCTATCAGGGATCGCCGATTTCCCATCTCATGGACGTGCTGGCCGATGCCAAGGACGTGATGGAGGATCTCGGCGTCCACTTCGAGACCTCGGCATCTGAAGCGGCGGCTGCCGCCATGCTTTCGGCCTCCGTCATGTATCCGGTGCGCGGCGCCGTCACCTGGAAATCGACGGCAGGCACGAACGTTGCCTCCGATGCGCTTTCCAACCTGTCTTCGGGCGGTGTCACAGGCGGCGCGCTCATCATCATCGGCGAGGATTATGGCGAAGGCTCCTCGATCATGCAGGAGCGCAGCCACGCCTATGCGATGAAATCGCAGATGTGGCTGCTCAATCCGCGCCCGAACCTGCCGTCGATCGTGCAGGCGGTCGAGGAGGGTTTCGAGCTTTCCGAGGCCTCCAACACGCCAGTCATGCTGCAGGTCGGCATCCGCAGCTGTCATGTGCACGGCCAGTTCGTCGCCAAGGACAACAAGCGCCCGGCCTATACGCTGAAGCAGGCGCTGGAGACGCCGATCCGTGACGTCAACCGCATCGTGCTGCCGCCCGCTTCCTTCCTGCACGAGAAGGAGAAGCTGGAGAAACGCTGGCCGGCGGCGGTCGATTTCATCAAGAAACGCCAGCTCAACGAGTATTTCGGTCCCTCCGAGGGCGAGGTCGGCATCATCCTGCTCGGTGGCGCCTATAATGGCGTCATGCGCGCGCTGCAGCAGCTCGGCCTTGCCGATGTCTACGGTAATTCCGCCGTGCCGCTTTACGTTCTCAACGTCGCCTATCCGCTGATCGACGATCAGATGGCCGAATTCTGCGCCAATAAGAAAGCGGTGTTGATGGTCGAGGAGGGGGCGCCCGAATATATCGAGCAGTCGCTCAACACCATCCTGCGGCGCCGGGATATCCAGACCAAGGTCGCGGGCAAAGATGTCCTGCCGATGGGCGGCGAATATACCGCGCCTGTCCTGATGAAGGGCATCAAGAATTTCCTGGAAACCCATCAGCGCGTGCTGCTTGGCAACCAGGCGCCGCTGCCGGATCCGACGCCGATCCTCAACGACCCGAAGATCAAGGCATTGGCGGAAGTCGTGCCGCCGCGCCCGCCTGGCTTCTGCATCGGCTGTCCCGAGCGGCCGATCTTTGCGGCGATGAAGCTGGTCGAAGGCGAGCTTGGCCAGCACCACATTTCCGGCGACATCGGCTGTCACCTGTTCTCGATCCTGCCGCCCTTCAATCTGGGCAGCACGACCATGGGCTATGGGCTTGGGCCGGCTGCCGCCTCGGCTTTCAATGTCGCGGCCGACAAGCGCGCGATCTCGGTCATGGGTGATGGCGGCTTCTGGCACAACGGTCTGGCGACCTCCGTCGGCAATGCCGTCTTCAACAAGCAGGACGGCGTCATCCTCATCGTCGACAACTATTACTCGGCGGCGACCGGCGGGCAGGACATACCGTCCTCGCGCGCGCTCAATCCGCGTCGCAAGACCAACAATTCAATCGTCAATGCGGTCAAGGGCATCGGCGCGACCTGGGTGCGCCAGATCGACCGGACCTATGATGTCGGCAAGATGCGCGACACGCTGCGTGAGGCGCTGACCTCGAAGGAGCCGGGACCGAAGATCATCGTCGCCTCATCGGAATGCATGCTCAACAAGCAGCGCCGCGTGAAGCCGCAATTCGCCAAGGCGGTCAAGGACGGCAAGCGCATGGTCAAGGAGCGCTTCGGCGTGGATGAAGACGTCTGCACCGGCGATCACGCCTGCATCCGTCTTTCCGGCTGTCCTTCGCTGTCGGTCAAGCATACCGACGATCCGCTGAAGGACGATCCGGTGGCGGCGATCGACAATAATTGCGTCGGCTGCGGGAATTGCGGCGAGGTTTCGGAGGCGGCGGCGCTCTGTCCCTCCTTCTACCGTGCCGATATCATCCACAATCCAACGGGTTGGGATCGCTTCGTTGCCCGCCTGCGTTCCCGCGTTATCGGTTGGTTGCAGGCGCGTCGCCGCGCCGGCCGCATCGTCTTCGCAGATTGAGAGGGCGATATGAACGAGCATGTAAGTATGAGTGATCTCGGCGCTAACAGACTTTCGACGGACAAGCCGTTGTCACTTGCCATTCTCGCCATGGGCGGGCAGGGCGGCGGCGTGCTGGCCGACTGGATCGTCGGCCTTGCCGAAGCCGAAGGATGGATGGCGCAGACGACATCCGTGCCCGGCGTGGCGCAGCGAACGGGCGCGACGATCTACTATATCGAGATGCTGCCGGCCCGCGACGGCCACGCGCCGATCTTTTCGCTGATGCCGACGCCGGGCGATGTCGATGTCGTCATGGCGGCCGAGTTGATGGAGGCCGGCCGTTCCGTGCTGCGCGGCCTCGTCACGCCGGACAAAACCGTGCTGATCGCCTCGACGCATCGCTCTTTCGCGGTGGGCGAGAAAGAGAAGCCAGGCGATGGCATCGGCAACCCGGAAGTCGTGGTCGACGCCACGGATTTCGCCGCCAAACGCACCATCGCCTTCGATATGGAGACGCTGGCCGTCAGGAACGGCAGCGTGATTTCTGCGTCCATGTTCGGGGCGCTGGCTGGCTCCGGTGCGCTTCCTTTCGCAAAGCAGGCCTTCGAAGCGATGATCCGCGCTGGCGGCAAGGGCATCGAGCCGAGCCTTAAAGCGTTCAATGCCGCTTTCGACAGGGTTAAGGAAAAGCCGCGCGATGCGGTTTCCGCGACGCCGACGAAGCATTTCGATGCTCTGCCTGACACGGCCGGCCACCCGGCACTCGACCGGCTGGTCAATCGCATCCGTGCGGAATTTCCGGAAGTGGCTCATCCGCTTCTGTTTGCCGGCGCCAGGAGGCTCACGGACTATCAGGATCCGGCCTATGCCGATGAGTATCTGACCCGTGTCGCTGCACTTCATGCGCTTGACCGTAAAGCCGGGGGCGCGGACAAAACCTTCGCTTTCACCGTCCAGGCGGCGAAATATGTTGCCGTTGCCATGGCTTACGACGATGTCATTCGCGTCGCCGATCTGAAGGTGCGCGGCTCGCGCTTCGAGCGGGTGCGCAAGGAGGTCGGCGCCAAGGACGACCAGATCGTCTACATGACGGAATACATGCATCCGCGCATGGATGAAGTCTGCGGCACGATGCCGAAGGGCATGGGCCTGTGGATCGAGAGCCGGCCGCTCCTGTTCGCGCGGCTCGACCGCTTCGTCAATAAGGGCCGGCGCGTCAAGACAGGCACGCTGTTCTGGTTCTTCGGCCTCTATACGGTCTCTGCGCTGCGCCGTATCCGTCGCGGCACTTTGCGTCATTCGCGCGAGGTCGAGCATCGCGAAGCCTGGCTCACGGCCGCGACCAACCTGCTGGCGGCGAACTACGATCTCGCCGTCGAGGTGCTCGGCAACCGCCGCCTTGTCAAAGGCTATTCCGATACGCATGCGCGCGGTCTGTCGAAGTTCGATCGCGTCATGTCGGCCCTGCCGATGCTGCGCGATCGTGAGGACGGAGCCGCTTGGATGAAGCGACTGCGGCAGGCGGCGCTGCTGGACGAGAAGGGTACGGCTCTCGATGGCGCGTTGAAGACTGTGGAGACGCTCTGAGGTTGCGGCGAGTGCGGAGCCTTATCTCGCCCGCCAGGGGCGGATAAGCAGCCCTCCTCAGATCTCGTGCTTGCGGATGTTGTGCAGCACTTTGTGCAGTGTCGAGATGAAAGTGCGATATTCGGCCTCGTCGACGCCGTCGAACATCTGCAGGAAGAGGTCGTACATGGTCGGCCACACCTTTTCGAAGGCGGCGCGGCCTTCCTCGGTGATGGAGACGTCGCGGATGCGCATGTCTTCGACACGCGGCTGGCGGCGGATGTAGCCCTGCTGTTCGAGAGAATCCAAGGTGCGGCTCATCGTCGACTGCTCGGTTACGGCAAAGACGGAGAGCTCGTTGATGGTAACGCTGGAGGAAACGCAAAGGACGGCGAGCGCGCGCATCTTGGCGGTCGTCATGTCGTATTCGCGCAGCTCTTCCGAAAGATTGGCGTTCCAGCGCGCCATCAGCCGGTTCATCAGATAGGGCGCGAAATGATTGAGGCCGATTTCGCCCATGGTCGGGCGCTTAGCGTTCTCATCCCGCTTGCGCCTCAAAACGGTGCCTGAAAACCGTTCTTCCATCGACGATGCTCCCTAGGAAACTTGTTACTTCAGCGATGATGCGAGCAGGAAGCCGGAGCCTCCTCCAAGGCCTGGACCGGGATGCGCGGAAGCGCCGATGTGGTACAGGCCCGATATGTGGGTGCGGTGGTTAACAGATGACTTGAAGGGACGCCAGATGAAAAACTGGTCGAGGCCGCAATAGCCGCCATAGGGGTCGCCACCGACGAGGTTCATGTTCATCGCTTCCAGATCACCCGGAGAATAGGATCGCCGTGCGAGCTTTATGTTGGAGAAATTCTCGATATGGCTTGCTAGCATCGCTTCGATGCGGTCGGCGTAGCGTTCCCGCACCTCTACCGTCCAGCGGCCGTCCTCCGGTGTTGCGATCTCGCCCGCGGCGTCGCCCTTGATATGGCGGGGTGCTTCTGGAAGCTGCAGCCAGAGGATCGATTTGCCTTCCGGTGCGCGGCTCGGATCGAGCGCGACGGGCTGCCCGACGCAGACGGTGGGTTCGGCAGGCAATAGTCCGCGCTCGCATTCGTTGGCGGCGCGCGAGACGCCGTCGAGGCCAGGGGTCAGATGCAGCAGCGCAACCTTGCCGAGTTCGGCATCGGCCTTCCAGCGCGGCGGCTCCGAGAGCGCATAGTGGATCTGCATGTCGCCCTTGCCGTAACGGTAGTTGGCGACGCCGGATTTGACCTCGACCGGCATCGGATCCGGCCAATCCCCCATCAGACGGTCATAGAGTTGGTTGGGTGTCATCGAGCAGATGACGCCGGATTTGGCCCTCAAGATTTCGCCGCTTGCAAGGCGCACGCCGTCAGCACGGCGATTAGGGCCTGGAATGATGGCTGCGACATCGGCGCCAACACGGATTTCGCCGCCGTGATCGGTAATCAGTTGTTCGAAGGCCGTGAGCAGTTTCGCGGCGCCACCTTTGACGATTGGCGTACCGCCGAGTTCCAGTGCAAAGCCGATCACCTTCAGCATTTCGGCGGAGTAGGCGCTTTCGGGTCCGAGGCCGCAATGGAGTACCCAGGGCGCCCAAAGTGCGCGGATATCCTCGGACCTGTAACTGGTTTCGAGATAGCCGCGTGCCGGCGTCAAGGCGTCGCCAAACCAGGCAGCCAGCTTGCGCAGGCCGCGGTTCCAGCCTTGCTTGGCAACAGTCTTAAGGGTCGATCCCGACCACAGTGCGCCGCCGAGCAGGGAAAACAGGAATGGCGCGTCGGCGGCAAGTGCTTCCATCTCACGAGAGAAGGTTTGCCCGTCGCCGAGCGACAATTCGTCGAAGGTGGCGATATTGCGCCGCCTGTCCTTGGAGAAGATGACATGCGAACCGTCGGGCCGCAGCACGCCTGTGGGAAGGTCGGCATGGGCGAATTCCAGGCCGCGCGCCTCGAGATCCTTGCCGATGGCGCCATAGGCGGGCGAGGTGAGGAACAGCACCATGGTCGTTGCCATGACGTCGTGGATGAAGCCGGGCTCGGTGATCTCTTCGGTGCGCAGGCAACCGCCTATGCGGTCGTTGCGCTCGAGGACGAGCACCTTGTGGCCCTTTTTGCCGAGCATTGCGGCCGCGACAAGCGCATTGATGCCGCTGCCGACGATGATGTAATCATGATCGCCCATTGCCGCTGCCCCTCATAGGCAAGATAAAGTGGAAAGGAGGGGCCTAATTTACCCCAGGCCCCAGCCTTCCCAGACTATCATGCAATCAACGCCAAAGCACGAACCGGCGAGCCGGTTCCCTTGACGAACTTCAGCGGAGCGGCGATCAGCACGGCGCCCTTGGCCGGAAGCTGATCGAGATTGGAGAGGCTGGCGAGGCCATAGCGGTTGGCCTTGTGCATGAGGTTGTGCGCCGGGAAGGGCGGGTTCATGCCGCCGGCGGATCCGGCATCGGTGCCAATCGTTTCCGAACCCCAGCCGACAATGCCCTTGCTCAGCAGATATTCGATCGCCTCGGCCGTCGGGCCGGGAGAATGGGGGCCATTTTCATCGGCGTTCAGGAAGGCCTCGGTCGAGCCGTTGCGCTTGTACCAGTCGGTGCGCAGCAGCACCCAGGTGCCGGCATCGATCGCGCCATGCTGGGCTTCCCATTCCTTGATGCTGTCGACCGTCAGCAGATAGTCGGGATTGGCGGCGGCTTCCTTGGAGCGGTCGATGACGTTGACCGGAGCGACGAAATTCTGCGGCGGGATGGTATCCGTCGTGTTGTTCGGATTGTCCTTGCCGGTGATCCAGTGGCAGGGTGCATCGAAGTGAGTGCCGGTATGCTCGCCGAGTTCCAGCCAGTTCCAGGCCCAGAACGGGCCGTCCTGGTTGTATTCGGAGATTGTGTGGACCTTGACCTTGGGCGTGTTCTTGCCGAACTGTGGCGGCAGGTAGAGCACCGGAGTGTCCGGGCCGAGCGGCGCGGTGAGATCGACGACCTTGACGGAGCCTGAAAGCAGGGCCGAGGCGAGGCTGGCGAGTGTGGTAGCGGTCATATGTTGGGTTCCCCTTGTTGTCGCATGACCCCATGCAAGAAGCCGCCTGGCGAGTTCTTTTTCGAGGTCGAGCTTGAAGTCGTTTTCGCCAGGTGCGGGGTGCCTTTCCTCCCGGCACCGGGTCCGCGCGGCGGCAGAATGAGGGAAGCCTATGTCACAATATATGATATTGCAAGCATCGCGCGATGGGTTCAGCGTCCAAAATTGACACCTTTTAAGTTGCTTTCCCGGATCAGGCAAAGCGCTGAAAATGAAGGTAAATTTCGAGAGTTACTTGATTCAATTCTATCCAGGATTGTCTTTGTAGATAAAATTCGCGCTAATAAATACTTGAAGCTTAAAGCTCAAGATGTATGCATGTGACAATAATAATCACCGACGAGTGAGGGGCGAACGATGAGCTATGACGCGATCATAGTGGGAGCGGGGCACAATGGCCTGGCGGCGGCGGTGCATCTGGCGGCGAAAGGCTGGAAGGTTGCCGTCATCGAGGGCAATGCCGAGCCGGGCGGCGCGGTCAAAACCCGCGAGGTGACGCTGCCCGGCTTTAGGCACGATCTTTGCGCAATGAACCTTTCCATGTTCGCCGGCTCCGCCTTCTTTGCGCAGTACAAGAATGAGTTGTTGGCCGAAGGCCTCGGCTTCGTGCCCGCTGCGGATTGCTTCGCCAGCGTCTTCCGCGACAATAGCTACCTCGGCGTCAGTACCGATCTGGAGAAGACTGCGGGTGCCATCGCCGATATATCGCCGCAGGATGCTGCCGCCTGGCGCAATATGCTCTCGCAGTTCGGTGCGGATGCTCCGCATATCTTCGGTCTGCTCGGCTCGCCCATGCCCTCCATGGCCGCCGCCAAGGTCGTCTGGAAGGCGTGGCGCGAAAAGGGGACTGGCTGGGTCTACGACACGGCGCGCACGCTGTTTGCCTCGCCGCGCGATTTTCTCGACGCCCGCTTCCGGAATACCAAGCTCAAGACGATGATGGCTGCCTGGGGGCTGCATCTCGATTTTGCGCCCGATGTCGCCGGCGGTGCGCTGTTTCCTTATCTCGAATCCATGGCCAATCAGGCCTTCGGCATGGTGATCGGCAAGGGGGGAGCCGATACGATCATCAAGGCGATGGCGGCCGTGCTGAAGAGCAAGGGCGGCGAATTGATGCTGGGCACGCGCGTCGACAAGATCGTCACGGCAGGCGGGAAGGCGACGGGCGTCGTTCTTGCCGATGGACGCCGCTATGAAGCGAAGCGCGCCGTTATCGCCAACATCCATCCGCAGATCCTCTTCGGCAAGCTTCTCGATCAGGATCCGTCGCGGCAGGAATTCGACGGCAAGGTTTCCCGCTTCCGTGCCGGCCCCGGCACGATGATGATCCATCTGGCGCTATCGGGTCTTCCGGACTGGACGGCGGGCAAGGCGCTGCAGAATTTCGCCTATGTGCATATCGCGCCGGATCTCGAAATGATGTCCCGCGTCTATGCTGAGGCGATGGGCGGCCTGCTGCCTGTCGAGCCTGCCCTGGTGGTCGGCCAGCCTACAGCCATCGATCCCTCGCGCGCGCCTCCCGGGCAGCATGTGCTCTGGATACAGGTGCGCGTCCTGCCGGCGCAATTCCGTGGCGACGCCGCAGGCGAAATCACCGGCGCTAACTGGGACGCGATCAAGGATGCCTATGCGGAGCGGGTCCTCGACATCATCGAGCGCTACGCCCCAGGCTTGCGTGGCAAGATATTGGGCCGTTCGGTCTTTTCTCCCGTCGATCTCGAACGCGAGAATCCAAATCTCGTCGGCGGCGACAATCTCTCGGGTAGTCATCACCTCGACCAGAACTTCCTGTTCCGCCCCGTTGCCGGCTATTCGCGTTACAAGACGCCGGTCGCTTCGCTCTTCATGTGCGGGGCCTCGACATGGCCGGGTGCGGGAACGGGTGCCGGTTCCGGTTTCATGCTGGGGAAAATGCTGGCCAAGTGACTGCCAAGCGACTTGACGCCCAAACCTTTGACGTTTCAAATATTGCTCCCTAGATCGCTTAGATCAGCGATGCGGAACGATAGACCGAGGCGACGTCATGACAGAGTCCGAGAGTGTAAACGTTGATCTGGAGATCATCGTTCAAGGAGCGCAGGAAGGCAAAAAGCTGGAGCTACGGCTCTGGCTGCGCATGCTGTCGACCACGAAGCTGATTTCGCAGGAAATCCGTCGCCGGCTGCGCAACGAGTTCGGCGCGACCCTGCCGCAATTCGATCTGATGGCGCAGCTTTATCGCGAACGCGATGGCCTACGCCTCGGCGAGCTTTCCAAGCGTACCATGGTTACCAACGGCAATGTCACGGGGCTGGTGGAACGGTTGGAGACGGATGGGCTGGTGCGGCGCGCGACGCCTGACGGTGACCGGCGCGTGACGGTCGCGAAGTTGACCGAAAGGGGGGTGGAGCTGTTCGGCGCCATGGCCGCTGCCCATGAGGGCTGGTTGCGAGATATGATGGCCGATGTAGACCCCGCCATCATCACCGAGCTTTGGCAGGATATCGGTGAGGTGAAGACCTCCGTCAGCAACCATCTTTCCGGCAACGACTTCGATTGACGCCCCTCCGGAGCGGTTCCGCGTTTCATGAAACCCCCAACCGCTCTGCACTCCTCGGAGTTGTTTTAGTGGGCGCGTTCGCTTTTGAATTTCTTCTCCAGTACGCTCACCAGACGCACCATCGGCCAAAGCAGGATGACGTAGATCACCGCGGCCATGATCAGCGGCGAGGGATTGGCGTAAAAGCCTTGGGCATTCTGGCCCTCTTTCAGCAGTTCCGGCAGCGCCACCGTCGAAGCGAGCGACGTATCCTTGAACATCGACACGCAGTTGCTGGTGGTGGGCGGGATGACGATGCGGACCGCCTGTGGCAGCACGACCTTGTAGAGCGTGATCAGGAAGGGAATGCCGAGAGCGGCAGCGGCTTCGAACTGGCCGCGCGGCACGCTTTCGATGCCCGAGCGGAAGACTTCGGCCGAGTAGGCTGCAAGCACGATGGAAAAGCCGATGATCGCCGACCACCAGGCCGAAAAGCTGATGCCGACGAAAGGCAGCGCGTAGTAGATCAGGATCAGCACGACCAGCATCGGCATAGCGCGCATGATGTCGATATAGGCGATCGTCAGCAGCTGCAGCGGCTTGGGGGCATAGAGGCGGACCAGGCTGACGAAGAGGCCGCCGGTCACGCCGATCAGGATGCTGACCACGCCGAGCGCGATGGTCATCCAAAGCCCGCGCAGCAGCTGCGGGAAAGCCGAGATCATGACGTCGGAATTGAAGAAGGTATCGACGAAAGACATTGGCACTCCCGTGTGCAAGACGAAGACAAGATTTCTTAGAGCATTTCCGCATTAAACGGAGTCGCAGAAATGCTCTATCTCTTTGTTTTTACGCAATTCCGGACGCAAAACCGCTTCGCACTTTTGCTGGAATTGCTCTTGTATCTACGCCGGCCGTTACGACCGGCGTAGTTTCATTTCAACGATGATCTTTTGATCACGCCTTGGGGATAGGCAATTCGGTGACGGTGGAGGAGCCTGCCGGCGCCTTGCTGCCGAACCACTTCTCGTGGATCTTTTCCAGCGTGCCGTCCTTCTTCATCGCGGTGATGGCGTCGTTGATCTTGCCGAGCAGTGGCGAATCCTTGGTCATCATCAGGCCGTATTGTTCGCCGGTCTTGATGCGATCCTTGATGGCAAAGCCCTTGGTCTTGACGAAGAGATACTGCATGCCCGGAATGTCGCTGACGACGGCGTCGATGCGGCCGGCGCCGAGATCAAGGAACATGTCCTGCTGTGAATTGTAGCCCTTGACGTCGGCAAAACCCTTAGCGGCCTTGTTGTCATTGACCCATTTTTCGCCGGTCGAGCCGGAGAGTACGCCGACGACCGCGCCCTTGAGATCGGCGAGCGCCTTGATCGAGCTGCCTTCCTTGGCGGCGACGCCCATGTCGGAGTCGTAGTAAGGCTGCGTGAAGGACTGCGACTTCAGGCGCTCCGGCGTGATGGTGATGGACGAGATCGCCACGTCGATGCGCTTGGAGCTCGTTGCGGCAAACAGGGCCTGGAAGCCATAGTCGGCGATGTTGGTGGTCATGCCGGCGCGCTTGGCCGCTTCGTTGACCACATCGACCTCGAAGCCTTCGAAACCGCCATTGGCAGTTTTGTATTCGAAGGGCGGGTTGTTGGGATAGGAACCGACATTCAGCGCATCGGCGGCATAGGTAAAGTGGCTTCCGCCGGCAAGGCCGACGGCGGTCGCTAGGACCAGCAGACTGCGACGAGTTATATGCATTTTTTAGTCTCCCTCTGGTTATGGCTGCGGGTTTTCCTCTTACCCGCGGTATTCCCCGTCCGCCCGTCCGGGCGGCCGTCTCATGTCATCGCATCGACCATGCGGTCGAGGGCGAGACGCATCTGTTCCGTTTCGCGGAAGGTGCACATGCGCAGGAATGCGCGCGACGATTCTCCAAAGTGATAGCCGGGCGCCAGACCGACGCGGGCCGTCTCCAGAATGCGCTCGCAAAGCGCTGTCGCGTCGGCCTCTCCCTGCAGCGCGAAGAAGGCGTACATGCCGCCGCGCGGCTTTTCCGGCAGGATCATGCCCGGTATTTTTGGCAGCTTCTCATAGGCAAGGTCGAGGCCGGCCTTGATCCGGCCGCGGATCTCGGCAATCAGCGGCTCGCCTTGGCGCAATGCCGCGGCAGCTCCCGCCTGTACCATCGCCGATGTACCGCTGTTGACATATTGCGTCATCGCGCCGAGTTGGTCGGCGACGGCGGAAGGATGCGTCAGCCAGCCGACGCGCCAGCCGGTCATGGCCCATGCTTTCGAGAAGCTGTTGATCGCAATCACGCGATCGCCGTCTTCCGCCACCTGCAGGATCGACGGTGCAATCTCGCCGTCGAAATAGAGGCGGGCATAGACTTCGTCAGAAATGATCCAGATGCCGGTGCGGCGGCTGAAATCGAGCAGCGCCAGCATCTCTTCGCGCGAAGCCGTCCAGCCCGTCGGGTTGGAGGGCGTCGACAGGAAGATTGCACGGGTGCGGGCATCGCAGCGGGCAAAGAGCTTGTCGAGATCGAGGCGCCAGTCGGTATCGAAATCGAGCGATACGGCGCGCGGTTCGCCGCCGATCAGATGAATGGCATTGTGGATGTTCGGCCATTGCGGCGCGACGTAGACGACATTGGTGCCGACGTCGACGAGTAATTCAAGCGCCATGTAGAGCGCCTGCATGCCGCCGGGGGCAACCGTGGTGCGCTCGATGGGGATGGGGCGCTCGTGCCAGCGGGTCTGATATTCCGAGAGCGCCTCGTTCAGTGTCGGGAGACCGCGCATGTTCGGGACATAGAAGGTCGCGCCATCGTCCAGTGCTTTCTTTGCGGCGTCGCGGATGAAGGCCGGCGTCACGATGTCGCCTTCGCCGAACCAGAGCGGTATGACGCCGCCGAGTTCCCGCGCGCGCTTGGCGAGGACGGCTATGTTGTCGGTGCGCATGTCGCGGATCTGTGCGCGGATGCCTTCAAGGGCGTCGCGACCGGCGATTGCGTTCGGCAAATTGTGCTGCGGCAGAAGAGACAAGGAATTCCCCTGGGAAATCGGTGTTGAAGGAACGAAACGACGGCCCAAACCTGCGCCTGGATTGCTCTTCATTTTCGAATGCTTATCCAAAAACGAATGCATTTCAAGGACAAATTTTAAGCTTAAAAGTCCATGCTTTTATCCGCTTCGGTTGCTGTCGTTGTGTGCTTTAAAGGCCTGGAATCGTTCATTTTTCCTCGGCCTCCGAAGCGCTCTGATGCTTCTTTGCCTCAGCGATGCCCGCTGCCATGCCGGCGCCGAGAAACATCGTGTCGCTGGCCAGCACGAAGAAGCTTATTCCGCCTTCCGACCAGGCGCGGACATCGTCTGGCGACGGGCGGAAAATACCGACCGCACGGCCGGCCGAAAGAGCCGCTTTGGCGATGGCGCGGATGGCGCCGTCGAGCTTGTCCTTGCCCGCCGGTCCCATCGCATTGATCGAGACCGAGAGATCGCCGGGGCCGATGAAAATGAGGTCGATGCCGTCAACGGCGGCGATATCGGCAACGTTGGCCAGCCCTTCGGCCGTCTCGACCTGGATGGCAAGCACCAGTTCGGCATTGGCCTTGGCGAGATAATCGGGGATGCGGTAGCCATAGGCCGCCGCGCGGCCAGGACCGACGCCACGCGCACCAAGCGGCGGATAGCGCGTGGCCCGTACGGCAGCCCGAGCCTGCTCAGCGGTTGAAATCCTTGGTATCAAAACGCCGGCCGCGCCGGCATCCAAAACAGCTGCAATGTCTTCGGCAGCGTGTCCAGGTACACGAACCATGGCCGGGACTTGGTGGACATTTGCAGCGCGGATCAGGTCCTCGATGCGCTCGCGGCTGATCTGCGCGTGCTCCCAGTCGATGCAGAGGAAATCCACGCCGGAGGCCGCCGCAACTTCGATGGCGACCGGATGCGGGATGGCCGCAAAGGTGCCGACGATCAGCCTGCGCTCGATACAATTCCGGCGAAAATCGCTCATCCTCTTCCTCACACTACAGCGGTCCTCTCAACGAGGGATAGACCGAAAAGCCCTAGCTGCGAAGCGGTATTCCACTCTGAACTCAAGGCCGCTTTCCGTGTCATTGCCGATTGCAGCTGACGACACGGAGGCATTGCGGTGGCGGAGTTGTTCGGGCGCCGCCACCGCTCATGGGCGCAGCTTACTTGCGCCGCGCCATGACCTTGGTCAGCACCGCCTCAAACCGAGCGATCTCCTCGATCTTGTTATAATGCACCAGCGATACACGGATGGCGCCCGTTTCCATCGAAAGGCCAAGGCGCCTCATCAGGCGCGGTGCGAACATGTGACCGTCGCGCAAGCCGATGCGTTCCTTGCCCATCTCATCGGCGAATTCCTGCGGGGTGATGCCTGGCATGTTGAAGCAGATTGTGGGAACGCGCTGTTCGAGACGGTTTTCGTCGGAGATGCCGTAGATGGTGGCGCCATGGCGCTTGAGTACGGCGATCATCTCGCGGGACAGCATCAGCTCATACTGACGGATCGCGCCCATGGCGGCAGCCAAGGCTTCACGGCGGCTATGGTTGCCGGTCGGCAGGAAGCGCCGGCCGAGGCCTTCGAGATATTTGACTGCGGCGTTCATGCCGGCGACGTTCTCATAGGTGAAGGTGCCGACTTCGATCTTGTAGGGCGGCACGTCCGGAATGAAGTCTTCCTTGAATGTGGGAAGCTTGACCAACGCGTCGTAGCGGCCCCAGAGGAAGCCCATGTGCGGCGAGAAATTCTTGTAGCCGGAGCAGACGAGATAATCGCAGCCCCAGGCCTGAACGTCGATCAGGCCATGCGGGCCGTAATGGACGCAATCGAGGAAGGTCTCGGCGCCGGCCGCCTGCGCCAGTTTGCAGACGGCTGCGACATCGACGATCGTGCCGATGGAATGCGCCGTGACGGTGCAGGCGACGAGGCGGGTCTTGTCGTTCAGGAGCGGCTTCAGATCTTCGGGATGCAGCGTGCCGTCCTCGCGCATGCGCCACCAGACGATCTTGGCGCCGTCTGCTTCCAGGGCGAGCCAGGTGGCGATGTTGGCATCGTGATCCATGTCGGTGATGACGATCTCATTGCGCTCGCCGAGCAGCTTGGCAATGCCGAGGCTCACCAGGCGAATGAAGGAGGTAGCATTCTGGCCGAAGGAGATTTCTTCCGGGCGATAGGCGTTGACCAGCATGGCGACGCTTTCGCGCGCTTCGTCGAGATTGCGGTCCACGCCCTGGCTGTACTGGTATTTCGCCATGCGCTGGACGTTGAAATCGATCAGATGGTTGGCGACGGCGTCCACCACCGTCTGCGGCACCTGCGACCCGCCTGCATTGTCGAGAAAGACGAAGTCGCCCGCCTTCTGGATGGCCGGGAACAAAGCACGGACCTCGTCGACCGGAAAACTGTTATGGCCGGCGAATTGCGATGCGGAAGCGGCGGAGCTCATGGGGATCTCGCTCTGGATATCGGGTTGAAATCTCTAGTTTGATCATTTGATCACAAAATACTTTAAGGTTCAACCAAATTTCTTAGCCCCATGTCGGAAGCTTAGCGGCGGGAGGAGCTGGAGCCCTTGCGCGGCTCATCCTGCGTTGCCGGGCAGTAATCCTGCAGGATTTCATGGGTACGTCTGATATCGGCGACGACCCCATCCCGAGCAGCGGCAAAATCGCCGGCCTTCAGCGCCTTGACGATCGCAACATGCTCGCCGGCAGGATCGAGCTGGCCGCTGCGCATCAAAGGCTCGACGGAGGCGGAGAGCATGCGCATGTAGGGACCGAAGCGCAGCCACAAAGTCTCGATGAGCTGCAGCAGCACCTCGGAACCGGAGGCGCTGTAGATGGTGAAGTGGAACTGCTGGTTCTTGGCCATCAGGTCGTAGACGTTGGCGCCGAGGCCGATAACATGCTGTTCGCCGGCGATGCGCTCGAGCGTTTCAATGTCGGTGGGGGTGAGGTTCGGCAAGCCGAGCTCGGCGGCCAGGCCCTCCACAGCGATGCGGGCGCGGCAAAGGTCATCCAAACGGGCGAGTGTCACGATCGGAATGCGGGCCGAGCCGTTGGCGGCGACTTCCAGGGCATTTTCGGCGGCCAGCCGGCGCAGCGCCTCGCGGACCGGCATGTTGCTGGTTCCGAAAGTTTCGGCGAGCGAGGCGATCGTCAGGGTCTGGCCCGGATCGAAATTGCCGGCCATGAGCGCATTTCTCAGCTGCTGATAGACGCTCTCCTGGATCGTCGTTCTGGAGGACACCGGTTCCAGGGCTATGCGCACGCTTGCTTCCTTTTCACTGCTGGGACTCGTTCATCGTAGAACGAAGGACAGGCGAAAGGAAAGGGGCGTCTCCGTCCCCCCCTCAGGCTTCCTCAGCCTCCCAGCTTGCCTCATCGGCTTGACTGGTCCTCGCCGGGGCCTTTCGCAGGCCAAGGCCGACACCGATGAGGGCGAGGGCGCCGCCGATGGCATGGTAGGAATGCAGCTGCTCCCCAAGAAGTGCCGAGGCCAGTGCCGCGACGAGGATGGGTAGCAGATTGATCAGTAGCGACGTCCGGCTCGCTCCGAGCTTTTGAATGCCGATCATCCAGCAGAGAGGGGCGACGAGCGAGGTCGGGATAGCAGCATAGAGGATCAGCGGCAGGTTTGCGGCGGTGACCGGCGAGATATCGCCCATCAGGAAAATCGGGATCAGCAGCAGAGTCGAAAAACCGATCTGCCAGAAGAGCTGCTGCCACATGGGTATCGGCATTGCCCAGCGCTTCAGCATGACGCCATAGAGCGCATTCGAGAGGACGGCGATGATCATCAGGCCGTCGCCGACGTGAAAGCCGCCATTCACCAGTCGCATCGGGTCCCCCTGTGATGTCAGATAGACAAGCCCGATCAGCGAAATGGCGCTGCCTGCGAGGCTGGCGGTCGTCAGTCTTTCGCCTGCCAGCAGGCCGGCGAGCAAGGTCGACATCAGCGGCATCAGAGCAACCATCACGCCCATGTTGACGGCCGATGTGGTCTTGGCCGCCTCGTAGGCGAGACTCTGGTAGATCACCATGCCGAGCGCGCCGAGTGTGGCGAGCTTCAGCCAATGCTCGCGCAGCGCGGCACGGTTGCGCCATGCAGTCCGGCCGACGAAGGGCAGGAGCACGACGAAGGCGAGCAGCCAACGATAGAAGGAGATGGAGCCCGGAGAGATCACGCCGGCGGAGGCCTTGGTGACGACGGTGTTGCCGGACCAGATCAGCACAGTCAGCAGCGGCGCCAATCCGACGGCACTGACGATGGATACGGATGAGTTCGACTGGTTGCTCATGGAACAGTCTCCCGACGTCGTTCTGGCTTCGATGCGAAACGAGCAATGGCGAAGATGCTCCGCCACCGTGAGGCTCTTCTACCGCTTGTCCGAATTCTGGTATATAACGAGATTAGGACAATCAGTAATGAAATGACGACATGCCGGACAGGCTTCCACGCATTCAGGGCGATCCGCCCAATCCCGTTTCCTTTCGGACGGAGAATTACAAAGCGGGCACGGTCTTTCCCAGAAAGAGCCAGCCGTGGGGCGAACTCAACTATGCACTTATCGGTGTCTGTGAGTTCGACATTCAGGGCGTGCGCTATCTGTCGCCGCCGCATTATGCCATCTGGCTGCCGCCGGACACGATGCATGGCGCCCATAACCAGCATGATCTGCGCTATGTGACCGTCTATGTCGAGCGCGCGCTTTGCGCCGGTCTGCCCGACAAGCCCTCGATGCTGAGCATCAGCCCGCTGCTGAAGGCAATCCTTGCCGATTTTGCTGCCCGGGATATCACCATGCCGGAAACCGTCGAAGACCTGCGGCTCGCGCAGGTTCTGGTCGACCAAATTTGCCTGGCGCCCGGCTGCGAAAACTATCTTCCGTTCTCCGACGACCCATTGCTCGGCCCGGTGCTCAGCGCCCTGCAGGCCGATCCCGGCGATCGGCACTCCCTCAGCGAATGGGCGCGCAGGATGGGCACGACCGAGCGGACTCTGTCGCGCCGATGCCAGGACGATCTCGGCCTTTCCTTCAACGAATGGCGCCAGCGATCGAAGCTCGTTGCCGCATTGTCGTTGATCGAAGCCGGCGAGCCGGTGCAGCAGATCGCCTCGCGACTGGGCTATAGTAACGCTTCCGCTTTCATCGCTATGTTTCGCCGGCTGACGGGGACGAGCCCGACGCAGATGCGTTAGCGCGTTCATGGCTCGATCAATAGGATTTCGAGCTTGCGCAGCCGTTCCGGATCGGCCACCGCATCGACAGCCGTGACCATATTGCCATCATTGAGGGTGAAGCGAAGCGCTATGCGCAGCTGCCCGCCGATAACCACGACGGCGCCGACAGCGCCATCGATGACCGCCGGCCGGGCTGCCTGCGCGCGGCCGTTGAAGGTTGCCGCGACGGCGGTACGCCCCTGGATTTCTCCAACGGAGCCCATATGAGCCGCGACGGCATCCGGGCGGAAGATCGCTTCTGGATCGAGTACGGCCAGTAGCGCCTGCATATCGCCAACGCGGGAGGCCGTCAGGAAAGCATCGACCACATGGCGCTGGCGGGTGAGATCGACCTCCGTCGTTGGTGGCGTGTCCTGCACGCGGCGGCGGGCGCGGCTCGCAAGTTGCCGTGTCGCGACCGTTGTGCGGCCGACGATCGGGGCGATGTCGTCGAAAGAGACGTCGAACATGTCGTGCAAAACAAAGGCGAGCCGTTCGGCCGGATTGAGCTTTTCCAGGACGACCAAGAGGGCGAGACCGACGGAATCGGCCAGCAACGCATCCTGTTCCGGGTCGGTGCCGTTTCCGGCCTCATGCACCACCATCGGCTCGGGAACGTGGATTGTCAGCGGCTCTTCGCGACGGGATTTGCGGGCTCGCAACAAGTCGAGGCAGATGCGTGCCGTCACCGTCGTCAGCCAGCCACTGAGATTTTCGATATCAGACGTGTCGCTTCTGACCAGGCGCAGCCACGTTTCCTGCACGGCATCCTCGGCCTCTGTGCGCGAGCCGAGCATGCGATAGGCCACGGCGCGCAGATGCGGCCGGTTCGCCTCGAATTTTTCCGCCCGCCACTTTTTTTCGTCCATCGGTCACATTCCCTCATCGTGTTCCGTCAGACCTATGACGAACGAAATCCGGCCGGTGTGACAGCGGATCGGCAGGAAAGTGCATCGTCTGAACGAGAGCCGCAACAGCGCTCTCAAAAACAGAGGAAAGAAACAATGCAAGCTCGCATGAAGAACCCAGCTCTCGTCCTGCCCGAAACACTGCAGGCGCTTATGGCCGTCAGCAATTCGATCAAAGATCGTGGCCTCTCGGAAAACACCATGGACCTCGTGCATCTTCGCGTCAGCCAGATCAACGGCTGCAGCGTCTGCACCGATATGGGCTTTCGCAAGTTGCAGAAGGCGGGCGAAACGATGGAACGTATCGTCGGCGTCTCTGCCTGGCGCGAAATGCCCTATTTTTCGGATGCCGAGCGCGCGGCTCTTGCACTTGGCGAAGCCGTCACCCGGCTTGCCGACCGTCCGGATGCCGTCACCGACGAGATTTGGAATGAAGCCGCAAGACATTACGACGAGAAGGCATTGTCCGCCCTCATCGTTGCGATCGCGCTCGACAATGTCTGGAACCGGCTGAACTCCACAGTTCGCCAGCGCGCAGGAGCCTCCTGGAACTGAAGGACGCCGGAGCGTGCCGATCCTTCTCCCCTGCGAAAGGGGAGAAGGCGATTTCCTGGTCTCAGGCTTCTCCAACCCGTGCTGTCACCAGCAATTTCGCCAGCCAATCGACGAAAACGCGCACCTTATTGCTGAGGTGCCGGTTGGGCGGATAGACGATGTGCATGGGCATAACGGGCCGGGTCCAGCCGGAGAGGACAGGCACGAGGTCTCCCCTGG
The DNA here is from genome assembly GCF_900094545.1 of Martinezella miluonensis. Lineage (GTDB taxonomy): Bacteria > Pseudomonadota > Alphaproteobacteria > Rhizobiales > Rhizobiaceae > Rhizobium > Rhizobium miluonense. The sequence continues at coordinate 33,155 of NZ_FMAH01000014.1, read as the reverse complement.
CAAGGGCATCTCGCGCCATGAAGCTCGGCACCTGCGCGATGCCGAGGCCGGTCAACGCCGCATGAATGTAGCTGCGGCCGTCATTTACCGAGACGATATAGCGGGGGCTGATCTCCAGAGACTCATTGCCGCGTTCGAAGAGGAAAGGAACCGTACGGCCGGTTTGCGAGCGAAAGTAGCAGACCGCATGGTGACTGGTTTCAAGGTTCTCCGGCCGTTCCGGGACGCCGTGCTTCTCGATATAAAGGGGAGATGCGCATGTGACGAAGTGCATTTCGCCGACGCGCCGGGCGATCAGCGACTGGTCGCTGGGCATGCCGGCGCGCAAGGCGCAATCGACATTCTCGGCCAGATAGTCCACGAGCCGGTCGCCGACGCCGAGATCGATGTGGATGTCGGGGTAGCGCTGGTGGAAGTCACATAGCGCGGGCATGACGATCCGTTCTGCGAAGGCGCCGGCCATTTCGACGCGCAGGCGGCCGCCCGGCAGGCTTTGCGAATTGCTGATGCTGCCATCCAGTTCCTCGATTTCGGAGAGGATCTGAATGGCGCGCTCGTAATAAAGCGCACCGTCCGTCGTCACCATGACGCGCCGGGTCGTCCGGTTCAGAAGCTTGGCGTGAAGATGCGCCTCGAGCGATTGGATGAGCGTCGTCACCGTCGCCTTCGGCATGGAAAGGGCTGCGGCGGCGCGGGTGAAGTTACCCGTCTCGACCACGCGCGCGAACGCCCGCATTGCTGATAATTGGTCCATTCTGTGATGTCCCTTGACCTCGCAGAAAAGAGGTCGATTGTTTGTGATCCTGAATAGTCTGATCGAATATAGGCTACTTATTCTCGAAGCGGAATAACAATATGTTCTAATCGTGATTGTTGCAATGCGGCATGGGGGCGCCAAAGACCGCATTATCGAGAATATGATTGAAAGCATGTTAGAGGGCTGCTGGATATGGATCATATTCACTCGAACAGATAGGGATTTGGGTCGATGAGTGCGCCGTGGAAAGATGTTGTGCTGGAAAACGTGCCTACGGGGCCGGTGGCAGCTCGGATCTATAACGGCGAAGGTTTGAAGAAGGCGGCACCCCTCGTGCTCTATCTGCACGGCGGCGCTTTTCTCGATACCGACCATGCGATCAACAGACCGGTGGCGGCAAGCCTCGCAGAGGCCGGAGCCATCGTGGTTGCGGCTGATTATACGAGCTGTAATCAGAATGCTTTTCCGAAGGTGCTCGAATGCGCCTACGGGATTCTCGCTTACCTCAGCAACAAGCGGAACATGCTTGCGCTGGGCGGGGCGAAAAAATCGCTGCTGTTTGTCGCCGGAGAGGAATCGGGTGGCAATGTTGCAGCGGGTGTCGCTTTAAAGGCGCGCGATCAAATACCCGGTTCGCTGGACGGACAGGTGTTGATATCGCCTTTGCTCGATCCTTTCATGGGGTCGAAATCTTTCCTCCAGGCGGAGGAAAGCGGCATGCGCGAGCGCTGGACGGAGGGTTGGAACCGTTACCTGGGTTTCCTGGGCGGTGTCTGTCACCCCTATGCGGCGCCTCGATACTGTTCGCGGCTTTCGGGCCTTGCGCCGGCATTGGTGCTCACGGCCGAGGACGACCCGCTCCGCGACGAGAGCATGGAATACGGCAGTCGGCTGAGAGATGCTGGCGTCCGTGTTCGCCAGCAAGTCCTCCCCGCCGGGACAGGCTGGCCCACTCTCTACGGCGGGCATTCGAAGGACAGGCCTTCATGGCAACACGATGTATGCTGTTGTTTCAAGGGTTTTGTCGAAGACGTGCAGGCTTGATCGACGGCAGCATTCCGATCGCGAGGGAAAACGCCGATCTGGATGGGATGCCGGAAGCAAAGGCAGAAGCGATCTCCGCGAGGATACGCGGCGCTTCAGGCCCCTGACTGTATCGAGACAATAGGAATTTTCGGTTCCCGCGTCCCAAGAGGGGACCAAAGGAGAGACTAACATGAAGTCCAACGGTAAGCGCTGGGCCCTGTGGGGCGCCGGCATGGGTGTTGCTGTGGCCATTTCAGGCGCGGCTTTCTATCTGGAGCTGCCGCGCGGTGCTCAGGCAACCGAGGCAACCGGTCCGGTAGCGAAGCCGGCCATCCCGGTCACGGTCGCAGCCGTGGAGCCGCGCGATATCACATCCTGGCAGGAGTTTTCCGGCCGGCTGGAAGCCATCGACCGCGTCGAAGTTCGCCCACGGGTCGCCGGCGCAATTCAGTCAGTGCACTTCCGCGAAGGGGCTTTGATCAAGCAGGGTGACCTGCTTGTGACGATCGATCCTGCACCCTATGAGGCAACGGTCGCACAGGCACAAGCGCAGGTATCGGCTGCCAAGGCGAAGCTCGATCTGACCAAGGTCGAAGTCGGCCGCGGCCAGAAGCTCTTCGACAACAAGACGATTTCGCAGAGCGACATGGATGCGCGCACCAGCAACTATGCCGAAGCGGAAGCCAATCTGAAGGCGGCGCAAGCGGCCTTGCAGACGGCACAATTGAACCTCGACTATACGCAGGTCCGCGCTCCGATCGCCGGCCGCGTCGGCAAGATCGCCGTCACCGTCGGCAACCTCGTCGCTGCCGGCTCGTCATCCCCGGCGCTGACGACGCTCGTTTCGGTCGATCCGATCTATGCGAGCTTCAATGCGAACGAGCAGACCGTCACCCAGGCGCTGGCGGAGCTGCCGGCGACCGGTGGCGCGGTTCCGCCGGTCGAGCAGATCCCGGTTCAGATCGGCACCTCCAGTGACAGCGGCACGCCGATCAAGGGTAAGTTGCAGCTGATTGACAACGAAGTCGATGCGGCAAGCGGCACCGTCAGCGTTCGGGCTGTCTTCGACAATCCCGGCGGACGTCTCATCCCCGGCCAGTTCGTGCGGGTCCGTATGGGTCAGCCGAAGGCCGAGAACAGGATCGTCATCGATGATCGGGCAGTCGGCACCGACCAGGACAAGAAGTTCGTCTTCGTCGTGGATGGCGAGAACAAGGTCAATTACCGGCAGGTCCAGCTCGGGTCGCTGGTTGACGGCCAGCGAGTGATCGAGAACGGCCTGAAAGCCGGCGAAAAGATCGTCGTCAACGGGCTGCAGCGCATCCGTCCCGGTGCAGTCGTCGCACCGCAGTTGGCAGAGAAGGTCGCGACCGCTCAGTAAGACTTCGCCTTCTGCCCGAGGGCAGAAGGCCGACATTCCGAAATCACATGATCCGCCGGCGGCTCTCAAATCGTCGGACAGGAATTTTGCATCCGTTCTCACCCCAGAGGGGGCTTTGATATGAACATCTCCAGATTCTTTGTCGACCGTCCGGTCTTTGCCGGTGTTCTTTCGGTCCTCATCGTGGTCGCCGGCCTGATCGGCCTCAGAGCGCTGCCGATCTCCGAATATCCAGAGGTCGTGCCCCCGTCTATTGTCGTGCGCGCCACCTATCCCGGCGCCAACCCGACCGTCATCGCCGAAACGGTGGCGACGCCGCTCGAAGAGCAGATCAACGGCGTCGAGGGCATGCTCTACATGTCCAGCCAGGCGACATCAGACGGCGCTCTCAACGTGACGGTCACCTTCAAGCTCGGCACCGATCCGGACAAGGCGCAGCAGCTCGTGCAGAACCGCGTTTCGCAGGCCGAGCCGCGCCTGCCCGCGGAAGTCCGTGCCCTCGGCATCACAACCGTCAAGAGCTCGCCCAATTTCATCGTGGTCGTCAACCTCGTCTCGGACGGGGCCGACCACGACATCACCTATCTGCGAAACTATGCGACCCTGAACATTAAGGATCGGCTCGCCCGGATCGAAGGCGTCGGGCAGGTGCAGGTCTTCGGCGCCGGCGACTATTCCATGCGCGTGTGGATCGATCCGCAGAAGGCGGCCGAGCATAATCTTGCCGCCAGCGACATTAGCAATGCGATCAGCTCGCAGAACGTCCAGGCTGCGGCTGGCATCATCGGTGCCTCACCCAGCCGGCCGGGCGTGGATCTGCAACTCAACGTCAATGCCCAGGGCCGCCTGCGCACCCCTGAGGAGTTCGGCAACATCATCGTCAAGACGGGCGCCAACGGCGAGATCACCCGCCTTCGCGACGTCGCCCGCGTCGAGCTTGGTGCGCAAGACTATACGCTGCGTTCGCTGCTCGACGGCAAGCCGGCCGTCGCCGTCGCGGTTCTCCAGGCGCCCGGTTCGAACGCGATCGAGATCGCGAATAACGTGCGCTCGACCATGAACGTGCTGCAGCAGGCCATGCCTGCGGGTGTTAAGTACGAGATCGTCTACGACACGACGAAATTCGTCCGTGCCTCGATCGAGAAGGTGATCGACACGCTGCTCGAAGCCATCGCGCTCGTCGTCCTCGTCGTCATCCTGTTCTTGCAGACATGGCGCGCCTCGATCATCCCGCTAATCGCCGTCCCGGTGTCGATCATCGGCACTTTTGCGGTGATGTATGTCTTCGGCTTCTCGATCAACGCGCTTAGTCTGTTCGGCCTGGTGCTAGCGATCGGTATTGTCGTGGACGACGCGATCGTGGTGGTCGAGAACGTCGAACGTAATATCGAGAACGGGCTCAGTCCGCGAGACGCTACCTACAAGGCCATGAAGGAGGTCTCCGGTCCGATCATCGCGATCGCGCTGGTCCTCGTCGCGGTCTTCGTGCCGCTAGCCTTCATCTCCGGCCTGTCCGGCCAGTTCTACCGCCAGTTCGCGCTGACGATCGCCATCTCGACGGTCATCTCGGCCTTCAACTCGCTCACCCTGTCTCCGGCACTGGCATCCCTGCTCCTGAAGGGCCATCATGCGCCGAAGGATCGGTTGACACGGATCATGGACGCGGTCTTCGGCTGGTTCTTCCGCGGCTTCAACCGGGCGTTCGGAGCCGGTTCGAAATACTACGGTAAGGGCATCGGCGGCCTGCTGTCGCGCAAGAGCATCGTCATGGTGATCTATCTCGCGCTGGTGGGAGCAACCTATAGTCTGTTCACAACGGTTCCAGGCGGTTTCGTGCCGTCGCAGGACAAGCAGTATCTGATCGGCTTCGCACAGTTGCCGGATGCCGCAAGCCTCGACCGTACGGAAGACGTGATTAAGCGCATGACGGACATTGCGCTGAAGCAGCCGGGCGTCGCCAATGCGATCGCCTTCCCGGGCCTGTCGATCAACGGTTTCACCAATTCCTCGAATGCCGGCGTCGTTTTCGTGACGCTGAAGGACTTCGACGAGCGCAAGACGCCGGACCTTTCTGGCGGGGCGATCGCCATGGCGCTGAACCAGAAGTTCGGCGTCATCCAGGATGCCTTCATCGCCATGTTCCCGCCGCCGCCGGTCAACGGTCTCGGCACGACAGGCGGCTTCAAGCTGCAGATCGAGGATCGCGCCGGCCTCGGCAACCAGGCGCTCGACCAGGCGGCCAAGGCAGTGATCGGCAAGGCCTACCAGACACCGGAACTCGCCGGCATCTTCTCGAGCTTCCAGATTAACGTGCCGCAGCTTTTCGCCGATCTCGACCGCGCCAAGGCCGAGCAACTCGGGGTCTCCGTCACCGACGTCTTCCAGACGCTGCAGATCTATCTCGGTTCGCTCTATGTGAACGACTTCAACGCCTTCGGCCGCACCTACAGCGTCCGCGTGCAGGCCGATGCCAAGTTCCGGGCTCAGCCGGAAGATATCGGCCAGTTGAAGGTCCGTTCGGCATCGGGTCAGATGATCCCACTTTCAGCCCTGCTGAAGGTGAACGCCACGACCGGTCCGGAACGCACGAACCGCTATAACGGTTTCCTGGCGGCCGACATCAATGGCGGCCCGGCGCCCGGTTTTTCGTCGGGCCAGGCACAAGCAGCGATCGAGAAGATTCTGCATGAGACGTTGCCGCCCGGTATAGACTTCGAATGGACGGACTTGACCTACCAGCAGATTCTGGCAGGCAATTCCAGCGTCGTCGTCTTCCCGTTGGCGCTGCTGCTGGTCTTCCTCGTGCTGGCCGCCCAATACGAGAGCCTGACCTTGCCGCTCGCCATCGTCATGATCGTGCCGATGGGTGTATTGGCGGCGCTGACCGGCGTCTGGCTCACGGGTGGGGACAACAACATCTTCACCCAGATCGGCCTGGTGGTGTTGGTGGGCTTGTCGGCGAAGAACGCGATCCTGATCGTGGAATTTGCCCGCGAGCTGGAATTCGAAGGGCGCACACCGGTTCAGGCCGCGATAGAGGCTAGCCGCCTGCGTTTGCGTCCGATCCTGATGACTTCCATGGCCTTCATCATGGGTGTTGTGCCGCTGGTCACCTCGACTGGTGCCGGTGCCGAAATGCGCGCGGCCATGGGTGTTGCGGTGTTTGCCGGCATGATCGGCGTCACCTTCTTCGGCATCTTCATGACGCCGGTCTTCTATGTGCTGATCCGCAGCCTGACGGGCAACCGTCCGCTGAAGCAGCACCATCACAACGACAACGAACATTCGGCGGAGGTACTCCCGATCGCCGCCGAATAAGGGCCGTGCCAAGCGGTACTCCAGTGCTCGACGCGCCAAAGGCGGGACCTCAAGGTCCCGCCTTTTCTTTTATGTGATCTATATTTCTGTTTTGCCTAATCTATTGGGCTCCAGAGGAATTTGCCGTATGGCCGCTGATTTCCTTTGCATGCTGGCACCATAGGTCTATCAAGCTTTTGGATGAGTTGATTGACGTACGTCGAGCATGAGGAGCCGCTCGCGGAGCCGGTGGGTTTCAAGGGCAATAGTGTGCAGGAGATCATTGCCGGATGCGTCGGCATGGTCGATCGCCATATTGCTTCCGGAGCCCGCGCGTTCCAATTCGGAGGATAGTCGATGAGTGGCAAGAAGATCGCTTTTCTCGGTACGGGATTGATGGGGGCGCCGATGGTGCGGCGGCTGCTCGCGGCCGGCTTTGCGGTGACCGTCTGGAATCGCGACCGGAGCAAGGCCGAGCCTCTGGCCGCCGACGGCGCCATCGTCGCGGATACGGCGGTGGAGGCGGCGCGGGGAGCAGCGGTGCTCTTCACCATGCTCACCAATGGCGGTGCCGTCAGCGAAGTCCTGTTCGGCAGCGGCGTTGCCGAAGCGCTGGAAGCCGGTGCCGTCGTGATCGATAATAGCTCGATATCGCCGGCCGTTGCGCGCGAACATGCGGCAGCGCTCGCCGAGCGCGGCATTCATCATATCGACGCTCCGGTTTCAGGCGGAGTCGTGGGTGCGAAGGCAGGGACGCTTGCGATCATGGCCGGCGGCGATGCCGATGTCATAGACAGCGTTCGCGAGATCATGGCGCCTCTCGGTCGCGTGACGCGCGTTGGCCCGAGCGGCACCGGACAGCTCGCAAAGCTCGGCAATCAGCAGATCGTTGCGGTGACGATCGGCGCCGTCGCGGAGGCGATGCTGCTGGTCGAAGCCGGCGGCGGTTCGCGCGAGGCCTTTCGCGCCGCCATTCGCGGCGGCTTTGCCGAGAGCAAGATCCTGGAACTGCATGGCCAGCGCATGATCGAGCGCAATTTCGAGCCGGGTGGAACCGCCCGCAATCAATTGAAAGATCTCGATACGGCACTTGCCGCTGCCCAAGGCCTGTCGCTCAATTTACCGCTGACCGAAGCTGTCAGGGCCGAATTTGCAGAATTCGTCAAGAGTGGTGGCGGGGAGCTGGATCACAGCGGTCTGCTGCAGCATCTGGAAGATAAGAATGCCCAAGGAAAGGCTTGAGGAAGAGATGAGCGATAAGGGAGCATCCAAGCGTCGTCTGCGTTCGCAGGACTGGTTCGACAATCCGGATCACATCGATATGACGGCGCTCTATCTCGAGCGCTTCATGAATTACGGCATCACGCCGGAAGAGCTGCGCTCCGGCAAGCCGATCATCGGCATTGCCCAGAGCGGCAGCGACCTCACGCCCTGCAATCGTCATCACCTCGATCTTGCCAAGCGCGTGCGCGACGGCATTCGCGATGCAGGCGGCATTCCGATCGAATTTCCGACACATCCGATCTTTGAGAACTGCAAGCGCCCAACAGCGGCACTCGACCGCAATCTGGCCTATCTCGGTCTGGTGGAAGTGCTCTACGGCTATCCGCTCGACGGCGTCGTCCTGACGACCGGCTGCGACAAGACCACGCCATCGGCGCTGATGGCCGCTTCTACCGTCAATATTCCGGCAATCGTTCTCTCCGGCGGCCCTATGCTCGACGGCTGGCATGAGGGCGAGCTTGCCGGATCGGGTACGGTGATCTGGCGCTCGCGCCGCAAGCTGGCCGCGGGAGAGATCGATGAAGAGGAATTCATGGAGGCGTCGCTTGCCTCGGCGCCCTCGATCGGCCATTGCAACACCATGGGAACAGCCTCGACCATGAATGCCATGGCGGAAGCGCTCGGCATGTCGCTGACCGGCTGCGCCGCCATTCCCGGCGCCTATCGCGAGCGTGGCCAGATGGCCTATCGCACCGGAAGGCGGGCGGTCGAGCTGGTCCTTGCAGATATCAAGCCTTCGGATGTGCTGACGCGCGAGGCTTTCCTCAATGCGATCCGGGTGAATTCAGCTATCGGCGGCTCGACCAATGCGCAGCCGCATCTGGCTGCGATGGCCAAGCATGCCGGCGTCGAGCTTTATCCTGACGACTGGCAGGTGCATGGTTTCGATATTCCGCTGCTTGCCAATGTGCAGCCGGCGGGCGCCTATCTCGGCGAGCGTTTCCATCGCGCCGGCGGCGTTCCGGCCATCATGTGGGAGCTGCTGCAGGCCGGAAAGCTGGACGGAAGCTGTCCGACGGTGACCGGTAAGACGATGGCGGAGAACCTGAAGGGCCGAGAGGCGACAGATCGCGAGGTCATCCGCCCGTTCGCCGATCCGCTGAAGGAGCGGGCCGGTTTCCTCGTTCTCAAGGGCAATCTGTTCGATTTCGCCATCATGAAGATGAGCGTTGTGTCGGAAGAATTCCGCAGCCGCTATCTGCAGGAGCCCGGTCATGAAGGCGTATTCGAGGGCATAGCCGCCGTTTTCGACGGGTCGGAGGATTATCATAAGCGCATCAACGATCCGGATCTCGGCATCGACGAAAGAACCATCCTGGTGATCCGCGGAGCCGGGCCGATCGGCTGGCCGGGATCGGCCGAAGTCGTCAACATGCAGCCGCCGGATGCTCTTTTGAGGCGGGGCATCCGCAGCCTGCCGACCATCGGCGACGGGCGCCAGTCGGGCACGGCCGACAGCCCCTCGATCCTCAATGCTTCGCCGGAAAGCGCTGCCGGCGGGGGGCTTGCATGGTTGCGGACCGGCGACATGATTCGCATCGATTTCAATCATGGCCGCTGCGACATGCTGGTGGACGAGGCGGAAATCGAGCGTCGCAAGGGCGACGGCGTGCCGGCAGTGCCGCCGGATGCGACGCCGTGGCAGCGCATCTATCGCCGTTCGGTGACGCAGCTTTCCGATGGCGCCGTGCTCGACGGTGCAGCCGATTTCCGCAATATCGCGGCCAGTCCGCCACGGCATAATCACTAACGGGAATCTTGCCGGAATCCGGCCGTGAAGGGCGGATCGAGCTGCCGTTAAAGTTCGAGAAAGTGGAGTAGTGCAAGTTTACCGGGTTGCGGCTATGTAATCTCTCCAGTTTCCGAAGGGAGGCTCTTTGGCAAAGGTGGCATCAGGGCGAACCGAAGAAGAGTTCCAGGACCTGCTGAGGAGGCTGGAGCTAGCGCTCGACGCGTCTCAAATCGGCGTCTGGCAGCACAATGTCGATGACAAGGAACTGCTCTGGGACCTGCAGATGCACCGGCTCTACGGGACCGGGCTGCAGGATCGCCGGGTGTCATCCGATGTCTGGATGAACGCACTCCATCCCGAGGATGTCGAGAAGGCCGTCAGAGACTTTCAGGTCGCTCTCGACATGCGGGGCTTCTACAATTCCCAGTTTCGCATCATTCTGCCCAGCGGGGAGGTGCGCTATATACGGTCGCGAGCGCACTTCTACGAAGGTCTTGACGGCTCGCCATCCTTCATCGGCGCGGAATGGGATGTCACCGCCGATGTCCTGCTCAATCGGGAACTAACCAGCCAGAAGGCGATTGCCGAGGCACGCGCGGTGGCGCTCGAGCAGAGCCGGGCCCGTATCGAATATGCTGCCGATCATGATTATCTGACCGGACTCCCCAATCGGCGTTACTTCGACCGCCGGCTTGCCGAATTGCGCAAGGATGCGACGATCGAAACCTTGGCTGTGCTCCATATCGATCTCGACGGCTTCAAGGAGATCAACGATACATGGGGACATGCGGCCGGCGACGCGACTTTGCAAAGCGTGGCTGCGCGTATTTCCGCGGCGATCACCGCCCATGATATTGTCGCCCGCGTTAGTGGCGATGAATTCGTGGCCATATTGGTCAATGTCGGCAGCACCGAGCGGCTGGAAGCCATCGTGAGCGACATTTTCTCGCGATTGCGGCGCGAAGTGCGCTTTGGCAACGAGATGCTGCGCGTCGGCGCCTCCATTGGGGTGGCATTGAGCCAGGCAGGCAATGCAGGCAATCTGCTGGCGGAATCAGACGTGGCGCTCTTCCAGGCCAAGAAGCTCGGCCGCAACCGAGTGGAGTTCTTTACGCCGGCGCTCCAGGCTGAGTTGCATGCGGAGCGTCGGCTGGCCGACGAGCTGCGGCTGGCGCCGGTGCTGCGGCAGATCGAACCCTTCTATCAGATTCAGGTGAACGCCCGCAGCCGCCGCATTGTCGGGTTGGAGGCGCTGGCTCGCTGGCGGCATCCGGAGAAGGGGCTGCTGAACCCTGCCGCTTTCCTCAAAGTAGCCGATGAATATGGACTGACCCCTGAGATCGATGCCGCCGTGCTGAAGTGGGCGCTAGCCGACCGCGCCGCCTGGGTTTCGCGCGGTCTCGTGCCGCCGCGTATCGCCGTCAACATTTCCGGCCGCCGTCTCGCGGATCCCGATTTGATCGAGGGGCTGCAGGCGCTGAAGATACCGCGCCATGCCATCGCCTTTGAACTCGTGGAAACCATCTTCCTCGACGATCCCGACGACAGGGTGCTTGCCAATATCGACGGGATAAAGAAGATGGGGATCGATATCGAGATCGACGATTTCGGGTCGGGCCATGCTTCGCTGATCGGCCTTGTGAAGCTGAAGCCGAAACGGCTGAAGATCGATCGGCAACTGGTGACGGCTGTGACGGTGTCGGATGAGCAGCGCCGGCTGGTCAGCTCGATCGTCGACATAGCACGGGCCCTGAATGTCGAGGTTATTGCTGAGGGCGTGGAGACCGAAGAGCATGCGCGCATTCTGGCTGAGGTCGGCTGCGACGAACTTCAAGGCTACGCCATCGGCTATCCATCGCCGGAAAGCCAGATCGCAGCCCTGCTGAAATCGGCTCATGCAAAAGGCAGGAGCCGATCCACGGTTGGCGGCGCGGGCGATTCTACTGGATCTGCAACGCGACGATCAGACCGTAGCTGATTACGCCCAGCATCAGCAGCGACAGCGTGGCGGCGGCGATGACGCGGCCCCCTGCATGGGCGACGGAGCGGACATTCACCGAAAGCCCGAGTGCTGCCATGGCAATGACGGTCAGGATGCCCGATACCGATTCCATCGGAGCGACCAGAACGCCTGGAATAAGGCCGAAGGAACGCATCGCCATCAGCCCGAGGAAGCCGCAGATGAACCACGGAACCAGCGAGGGGTGACGGCTGCCATTTCTATTCGGTTCGGTCGTCTCGACCTTGGTGATGATGCCGAGCAGGAAGATGACGGGCCCGAGCATCAGAACGCGGACGAGCTTGACGAGGGTGCCGGTCTGGACGGCGAGAAGGCCGATGGGGGCGGTTGCTGCAAGCACCTGCGGAACGGCATAGACGGTCAGCCCGGCCAGGGTGCCATATTGCGGCACGCTCATGCCGAAATGAAAGTAGAGAAACGGCAGCAGGAAGACGGCGGCGATGCCCAGCACCGCAGTGAAGGCGAGCGCTGCCGCAATCTCCTGCGAGTCAGCCTCGATTACGGGAGCGACGGCGACGATCGCGGAGTTGCCGCATATCGAATTGCCACAGGCAATGAGCGTTGCGAGCTTCGGCGGCAGGCCGAGCAGCCGCCCGATCATGTAGGTTGCGGCGATCGAAAGCACGACAACGATGGCGATGCCGGCAATCAGCCAGACGCCCGCGCCGCGAATGGCCGAGAGGCTGATGGATGCGCCGAGAAGCACGATGGCGATTTCCAAAAGGATCTTGGCGCTGAAATCGATACCCGGCTTCATGGACGGCTTCAGCGGCTTGAAGGTGCAAACGGCAATGCCGAGCACTATGGCAAGCACCAGGCTTTCGATCCAGCGGCCGCCGAAAAGGCCGACTTCGACATGCTCGCCGGCATAGGCGACAATTGCGACGGCACAGGTGAGAGCGAGGCCTGGGAGGATCTTGTGTGCTTGTTGAGCAATGGACATGTCATGCCGCCATTCGTTTTTTCTGAGTTTGCTGACGGCTGGAAAGTCTCACCTGCGGATGTCGACATCCATCGAATATTATCCTATGTTTCGTTCGATAAATTAGAATGATTTCCCATGACCTTCGAGCAACTCGCAATTTTCGTCGCCGTCGCCGAGCGCGAACATCTGACCAATGCCGCTGAGGCCATCAACCTGACGCCCTCGGCCGTCAGTTCGGCGATCAAGAACCTCGAGGCCTATTACGGGGTGGAGTTGTTTCATCGCGTCGGCAGGCGGATCGAGCTGACGGAGATGGGGCGGTCGTTCCTGGGCGAGGCCAAGGCGACGCTTGCTCGCGTGCGTTCGGCAGAACTCATGCTGTCCGAACTGGGCGGTCTGCAGCGCGGCCGGCTCAGCCTTTATGCCAGCCAGACAATCGCAAGCTACTGGCTGCCGCCTTTGCTGATGCGGTTTCAGCGTGATTATCCCGGCATCGAGCTGGATCTGACGATCGGCAATACGCGAACCGTCACCGAGGCTGTCATCGATGGCGCGGCCGAGCTGGGATTCATCGAGGGCGAAGTGGATGCGCCGGCTCTGTCGATGAATATCGTTGCGCAGGATGCGCTTGTCGTCGTCGTGCCACCCTATCATCCCTGGGCGAATGGGCGGCAGCTGACGATTGCCGACCTCGTTGCCGATACGTCCTGGGTGATGCGCGAGGAGGGGTCCGGCACCCGTTCTGAATTCGAGAATGCGATTGCCAAGCTTGGCGCTTTGGCGCGTAACCTCAAGGTTGCGCTCGTCCTTCCCTCGAACGAGGCCGTGCTATCGGCAGTCTGCGCCGGGCACAGTGCGGCGGCCATTTCCAGCGCGGCGGCTAAGGCCTATCTCGGACAGGGTTTTCTGGTGCAGGCGGCGTTCGATCTTCCGGCCCGCAGCTTTCGTCTGCTGCGCCACAAGGAGCGCCATGCCAGCAAGGCCGCCCATACGCTGGAGACTATGTGCAAGAGCTACCGCAAATTCGTCAATTTCGATCCGGATGGGCACGGCGAAAAGGCTTGACGGTAGCAATAGCCGGCTGATCGGCTATCGCCGATCCATCCGCTGCCGGTTGGCGACCACCAGTTCTATCTCGTTGCGCTCGAGCATGGCGAGGATATCGGCCGGCGGTGTGTCGTCGGTGACCAGCGTGTCGAAGCTTGACGGCTCGTTCAGGATGATCGGGGCGCTGCGTCCGAACTTGGCGCTGTCGGCGACGATAATGCAATTTTCGGCGCGGCTTGCCGCTTCCCGCGAATATTCCGCCTCTTCGAGATCGTGCAGCATAAAGCCGGATGTGGCGTTGATGGCGCCGACTGACAGGATCGCATGACGTATGTTGAAGCGGCGCAGGAAATTGGCGGCTTCCATGCCGAAGGCGCCGCCGTCGTGGCCGCGCAATTCGCCGCCGGCGAAGAAGACGCGGTTGCCGTTGCGGGTGGCGAGCGCATGGGCCACCGACAGGGCATTGGTGACGACGAAGAGCTTCTGGTGCTTTTGCAGGGCGACAGCGATGAAGGCTGTGGTGGAGCCGACATCGAGGAAGAGCGTATCGCCGTCCTCGATCATGGCTGCCACCGAGGTAGCGATCATCCGCTTGGCCTCGGCATTCTCGTTCATCCGCAGGTGCAGCGGCGGCTCGATCATCGAGTCCTTGATATGGACGCCGCCATGTACCTTGGTGACAAGACCGTTGGTCTCCAGGCTGCGGATATTGCGGCGGATCGTCTCTTCCGAAACGCCGAGCCGTTCGGCAAGGAACTGAATGCGGCTACCGCCGCCAGCCAGCCGGAGTTCTTCGAGAATCTCGCGCTCGCGATGATTGGCGTGAAGCGGTGCCTGGGACATGCCCGACATGGTTCTGATCCTATTGAGGGTATGATCCCAAAACATATTGCGGCTTGCGGATCGAGCAGGCGCTGACGCCAAAGAAGCATCTAGGTTTGCAAATCAATCCGCACGCCTCGCGCTGCAGTTTTTAAGGCAAATCTGGCCGACGGTGAAGCGCTCTATTGCAATATCTGTCGCCGATCCAATTGGGATTTGCTCTCAAATCCAACAAAAAACCAAACATTCGTTTCATTTTGTGGATTGATCTTGACAGCTAGGCGTTTGTGAGGAACCTTCCCGTCCAGAGAATGCTGAGCAGTAGCGCCGGAGGGGGAATGACTGCGACGCCGGAAGATAGGATACATTCTCTCGCTATTTGGCGCGGGCCGCTCGAGATCGCTCCACTCGTTGGCGGCATTACCAATCGCAACTATCTGGTCACCAACGACGGCCAGCGTTTCGTGGTCAGGCTCGGGTCGGACATTCCCGTCCACCACATCAGCCGCACCAATGAGGTAGCGGCGAGCCGGGCTGCCCATGCAGCCGGTCTCTCGCCTGCCGTGATCTATTACGAGCCCGGCATATTGGTGCTCGATTACATCGACGCAAGGCCGCTGTCGGCCGATGATATCCGAACCCCGGCAATGATCAGCCGTATCGTGCCGCTCATCCGGTCCTGCCATCGCGATGTCGCCAGGCATTTTCGCGGGCCGGCGGCGATCTTCTGGGTCTTTCATGTGGTAAGAGATTATGCGGCTCTCCTGGAGGCCGGCGGGAGTCGTCATAAACCGCTGCTGCCTTCCTTTCTGGATATCGCCGAGCGGCTCGAGTGTGCGGCCGGACCTTTCGAGATCGCCTTCTGCCATAATGATCTACTGGCGGCGAATTTCCTCGATGATGGCAAGCGGCTCTGGCTGATCGATTGGGACTATGCCGGCTTCAACACGCCGCTTTTCGATCTTGGCGGGCTAGCCTCCAACAATGAATTCACCGAAGCGGAGGAAGAGGCGATGCTGGAAGCCTATTTCGAGGCTGGTGTCAGCAACGATTTGCGCCGACGCTATCAGGCGATGAAATGCGCTTCGCTCCTGCGCGAGACGATGTGGAGCATGGTTTCGGAAATCCATTCCGACATCGATTTCGATTATTCCTCCTATACAGCTGAAAATCTGCGGCGGTTTGAAAGCGCCTGGCAGAGCTTTCGCAACTCTTGAGGTGACACGATGAAGGAACTGCCGACTACAGCAAAGACCGTCGTCATCGGCGGCGGCATCATCGGCTGCTCGACTGCCTACCATCTCGGCAAGCTCGGCTTTACTGATACCGTGCTCTTGGAGCGCAGGAAGCTGACCTCGGGCACGACATTTCACGCCGCTGGTCTCGTTGGTCAGCTGCGCACCAGTGCCAATATTACGCAGATGCTCGGCTATTCCGTCGATCTCTATAAGAAGCTCGAGGCGGAAACCGGCCTTGCCACCGGCTGGAAGATGAATGGCGGTCTGCGTCTCGCCTGCAACGAGGAGCGCTGGACGGAGGTCAAGCGGCAGGCGACCACGGCGCAGTCGTTTGGCCTGCAGATGCATCTGCTGACGCCCAAGGAAGCCTTCGATCTTTGGCCGTTGATGGATATCGAGGATCTGGTCGGTGCTGCCTTCCTGCCGACCGACGGGCAGGCCAACCCTTCCGATATCACCCAGGCGCTGGCGAAGGGCGCCCGCATGAGCGGCGTCTCGATCTTCGAGGATACGGAAGTTCTCGATCTGGAGATCGAAAAGGGCCGCATTCGCGCCGTCGTCACCGAGAGGGGACGGATCGAATGCGAGCGCGTCGTCGTCTGCGCGGGGCAGTGGACGCGGACCTTTGCCGCCCGTTTCGGCGTCAATGTGCCGCTCGTCTCGGTCGAGCACCAATATCTCATCACCGAATCCTTCGGCGTGCCTTCGAATCTGCCGACGCTGCGCGATCCTGACAGGCTAACCTATTACAAGGAAGAGGTCGGCGGACTGGTCATGGGCGGCTATGAGCCCAATCCAATCCCCTGGGCGCTCGCCGGCATCCCCAGGGATTTCCACTACACGCTGCTCGACAGCAATTTCGATCATTTCGAGCAGATCATGGAGCAGGCGCTGGTGCGGGTGCCGGCGCTGCAGACGGCAGGCGTCAAGCAGTTGCTCTGCGGTCCGGAGAGTTTTACGCCCGATGGCAACTTCATCCTCGGCGAAGCGCCTGAGCTGAAGAACTTCTTCGTTGGTGCCGGTTTCAACGCTTTCGGCATCGCCTCTGCGGGCGGCGCGGGTATGGCGCTCGCCGAATGGGTCGTCAAGGGCGAGCCGCCTTATGACCTCTGGCCTGTTGATATCAGGCGCTTCGGCCGTCCGCATTTCGATATCGACTGGGTGCGCACCCGTACGCTCGAAGCTTACGGCAAGCATTACACCATGGCCTGGCCGTTCGAGGAACATTCCAGCGGCCGGCCGTGCCGCAAGTCGCCGCTCTACGATCGGTTGAAGGCGCAGGGCGCCTGCTTCGGCGAAAAGCTCGGCTGGGAGCGGCCGAACTGGTTTGCCGATCTCTTTTCGGGGGAGGAGCCTAAGGACGTCTATACCTATAACAGGCAGAACTGGTTCGATGCCGCCGGCCGCGAACACAAGGCGGTTCGCGAGGCAGCTGTCATCTTCGACCAGACCTCCTTTGCCAAATTCGTGCTGAAGGGCAGGGATGCCGAGGCAGCGATCTCCTGGATTGCCGCCAATGATGTCGCCAAGCCTGTGGGTGCGTTGACCTATACGCAGATGCTGAACGACCGGGGCGGCATCGAATGCGACGTCACGGTCGCCCGCGTCGCCGAGAACGAATTCTATATCACCACCGGCACCGGCTTCGCCACGCATGACTTCGATTGGATTGCTCGGAATATTCCGTCAGAGATGCATGCGGAGCTGGTGGATGTGACCTCTGCCTATTCCGTGTTGTCGCTGATGGGGCCGAAGTCGCGCGAGATATTGCAGGCCGTGACATCGGCGGATGTTTCCAACGCAGCATTCCCCTTCGGTAAAGTGAGAACCGTCGGTATCGCCGGTTGCCCCGTCAGGGCGTTGCGCATCACCTATGTCGGCGAACTCGGCTATGAGTTGCATGTGCCGGTGGAATATGTCGCCACCGTCTATGACGTGCTGATGGCCGCTGGCCGCGAGCATGGCCTTGTCAATGCCGGCTATCGTGCCATCGAAAGCTGCCGGCTGGAGAAGGGCTATCGCGCCTGGGGTTCCGATATCGGGCCGGATCATACGCCGGTCGAAGCTGGGCTTACCTGGGCGGTGAAGATGAAGAAGAACGTCGCATTCCGCGGCCGGGAAGCCATCGAGCAGCAACTGGCCTCCGGCGTGAAGAAGATGCTTGCCTGCTTCGTGCCCGAAGATCCCGAGATCGTGCTTCTCGGCCGTGAGACGATCTATCGCAATGGTCAGCGTGTCGGCTGGCTGTCGAGCGGTGGCTACGGCTACACCGTCGGCAAGGCCATCGGCTATGGCTATGTTCGCGATCCCGGGGGAGTGACGGAAGATTTTGTGCTTTCCGGTCGCTACGAACTTGATGTCGCGCAGCGTCGCGTGCCGTGCCGGGTGTCGCTGAAGCCGCTCTATGATCCGCAGATGACGCGGATCAAGGGGTGATTTGCCGGAAGGGGTTGCGGGCAATCTCTTGCTGGCGATGGCCAGTGGCTTTATGAACATCACAGACGTCGCAGTGAGAGCTAGGGTGTGATGAAAAGCTTTTTTGATGCGGTCAAGCTGCTGCTCGCCGATTTGGCGTCAAGCCTATTTTTCGTCGTTCTGCTTTCCCTCACGCATAATGCGGCCCTTTCGGCTTGCTCGGCGATAGCGTTTGGTCTTGTCCAAATCGGGATACAATACCTCCGACGGAAGCCAATCGGTACCATGGAGTGGCTGAGCCTCCTTCTGGTCATCGCTGCCGGCGCGGCAACGCTGCTGACGGACGATCCCCGTTTCGTGCTATTCAAGCCGAGCGTCATCTATTCGATTGTCGGCGTGGTGATGCTCAAGCCAGGCTGGATGAACCGGTACCTGCCGGCTATTGTCCGCACAGTCGCGCCTGATGTCGCAATTTATTTGGGCTTTGTCTGGGCCAGCCTCATGTTCTTGTCTGCCGCACTCAACGCCTTTGTTGCTATCGCCTGGGATCTGTCCACATGGGCAGTCGTCATGCCTACCTTTAGTATCGGCAGCAAAGTGGTGCTGATGCTGGCTGGATTTGCTGCCATACGCCTCACGGTGAGGCGACGGATGCGAGCCATGCTCGCTACCGAACGCGAAGCCCTATTGATCTCGACGGGAGAGATGGCGCAATTGCCGTCGGCAGCGACGTCCGCCTAGGGCAGTCGTCATTGCCGACATAAGCCGGGATCGAACCGCGCTATTGCTGGAAAGCTGTGATCTGCCTGCTGCAATGCAAGTCATTTTCTTGACTTGCCGGCGCTTTCGCCCTCAATCGAACTGCTGACGAAGATGGAGG
Source organism: Martinezella miluonensis (assembly GCF_900094545.1). GTDB lineage: Bacteria > Pseudomonadota > Alphaproteobacteria > Rhizobiales > Rhizobiaceae > Rhizobium > Rhizobium miluonense. Next base: position 14,331 of record NZ_FMAH01000014.1, on the reverse strand, counting down.
CATAGTCAATGGCGGAAGCGGGTATCAAGCTGGAAGAAAGCTGGAAAGAGGCGCTGTCTCCGGAATTCGAAAGCCCCTACATGCAGCAGCTCAAATCCTTTCTTGTCGAGGAAAAGCAGCGCGGCAAGGTGATCTTTCCGCGCGGCAGCGAGTATTTCCGGGCGCTGGATCTGACCCCGCTCGACGAGGTGCAGGTCGTCATTCTCGGGCAGGATCCTTATCACGGCATCGGCCAGGCGCATGGGCTCTGCTTCAGCGTCCGCCCCGGCGTGCGCATTCCGCCGTCACTGGTCAATATCTACAAGGAGCTTGAAACTGATCTCGGCATTCCGCCGGCGCGCCACGGCTTTCTGGAAAGCTGGGCGAAGCAGGGCGTCTTGCTGCTCAACAGCGTGCTGACGGTCGAGGAATCGCAGGCCGCCTCGCATCAGGGCAAGGGCTGGGAGCGCTTCACCGACGCCGTCATCCGCCAGGTCAATGACGAATGCGATGGCGTCGTCTTCATGCTCTGGGGCTCCTATGCGCAGAAGAAGGCAGCCTTTGTCGATACGGAGCGCCATCTGGTGCTGAAGGCGGCGCATCCATCACCGCTATCAGCCCATAACGGCTTCCTGGGCTGCCGGCATTTTTCCAAGGCCAATGCCTATCTTGCCGAACATGGCAGGGAACCGATCGACTGGGCCTTGCCGAGCAATCCGGAAGCTCAGTGAGGTGTCGCTTTTCGGAAGAGATTGCGCGTCATTGAACGATCCGAATTTATCGTTCACTCATTGAAGACAATCCGTTTGGCTATTGGGGGCTATCGAAAAGCCGCCCACAAGACCATCTTCTGCCCATGAGAAACGCCTGCCGGTGCAGGCGAGACAAGGGGTCAGAGATGCTTAATCAGATCAAAGGTCTTCACCACGTCACCTCGATGGCGGAAGACGCTCGCACCAACAATAAGTTCTTCACGGACACGCTGGGCCTGCGCCGCGTCAAGAAGACGGTGAATTTCGACGCTCCCGACGTCTATCACCTCTACTATGGTGACGAGATCGGCACACCCGGCACGATCATGACTTACTTCCCGTTTCCGAAGATGGCGCGCGGTCGCCCGGGTACCGGAGAAGTCGGCAATACGATCTATTCCGTTCCGGAAGGTGCCATCGGTTACTGGACCGAGCGACTTGGTCAGCGTGGTGTCGAAGGCCTGAAGGTTGACGAATCCTTCGGCCAAAAGCGCCTGCATTTTGCAGGTCCGGATGGCGATGGCTTTGCTCTCGTCGAGGTGAAGGATGACAACCGCCTGCCCTGGACGCATGGCGGCGTCGATGCCGAGCACGCTATCAGGGGTTTCCATTCCGTTGCCATGCGGCTGCGGGACGAGGGCGCCACGGCGGAACTGCTGAAGTACATGGGCTACGAAGTTGTCGACACGCATGAGGGCGTCAAGCGGCTTGCCATTCCCGGCGGCAACGGTGCCGACTATGTCGACCTCGAGACGATGCCGAACATCAACCGCGCGCTTCCGGGTGCCGGCTCCGTACACCATGTCGCCTTTGCCGTCGAGAACCGCGCAAAGCAGCTCGAAGTGCGCAAGGCGCTGATGGATACGGGCTATCAGGTCACGCCGGTCATCGACCGTGACTACTTCTGGGCGATCTACTTCCGCACACCGGGCGGCGTGCTGTTCGAAGTCGCCACCAATGAACCCGGCTTCAACCGCGACGAGGATACGGCTCATCTCGGCGAAGCGCTGAAGCTGCCCGAACAGCACACGCATCTGCGCGGCTTGATCGAGCAGCATCTGGAGCCGCTGGAAGGCTAATCGGAGGAAAGACCATGATTGACACGAGTTATGTGCACCGGCTGAAGGCCGGTGCACCCGGAAAGCCCATTTTCTTCACCTTCCACGGTACTGGCGGTGACGAGAACCAGTTCTTCGATTTCGCCGCCCGTCTGTTGCCGGACGCGACCATCGTATCGCCGCGTGGCGACGTTTCGGAACATGGGGCTGCGCGCTTCTTCCGCCGTACGGGCGAGGGCGTCTATGACATGACTGACCTCGCCCGGGCGACGGAAAAGATGGCGAACTACGTCTCAAGCCTGGCGGCGGAATACAGCGCGTCGCAGGTGCTCGGCCTTGGCTTTTCCAATGGCGCCAACATCCTCGCCAATGTGCTGATCGAGCATGGCGACCTTTTCGATGCGGCCGTGTTGATGCATCCGCTCATCCCGTTCGAGCCGAAGGACAATGCCAGGCTGCAGGGCAGGCGCGTGCTGATCACCGCGGGCGAACGGGATCCGATCGCGCCCGCACCGGTCACCAAGGCGCTCGCCGACTATTTTACGCGGCAAGAGGCACAGGTGAGGCTCGACTGGCATGCCGGCGGCCATGACATCCGGCCGAACGAGATCGAAGCCATCCGTGCTTTCCTCGCGCCCTACGCGTAAGGCCGATCAAGACCATGGCCGCGGAATAGTCACAGGCTGTTCCGCGGCCCGTTATTTGCCGATCTGCCGCTGCATCGCTTTGGCTTGCGAGGCGGCTTCGAGCTTTCCCTTTGCGTCGATATAGTCCGTTCCACAGAAGCGATTGAGATTGGCGCGATCCATACTGTCCGGCTGAGCGTGCGTTACATCGGCGATGACGATACGCCAGGCGCAGCCGAGCATCTTGTCGGGCTGGATCGCCCCATCGCAGCCGGTGCTCAGGCACAAGGCCACATGTTTCTGCGCTCGGTATCCGCCGGCGATCGCTTCTTCATACTCGGCTTTCCACCGATCGCGCATATGCTGGCAACGGGCAGGATTGCTGCTTTGACTGCACTGCATCGTCGTGTCGACATAGGTTTCTGCCGGCGGCCATAGCGGTGCGTCGACCAGGCTGACGCAGCCGCATGCGAACAAAGTGGCTGACAGCAAGCGCAATTGATTCTCCCTTGATCGAAACCGTGCAAACCGTAGACGGGCAAATAATATCTGCAAGGTGAATATGCCCAACTTTGCGTTCGGAAATGCGTCGGCTATCCGCCGCTCAACCGACCGGATCGGGGGCGTGGCCTTCCTGCAACCCTCACCATCTTCCGGCATACACGACATGCCGCGGCGCAAGCTTTGCTTGTGAGCCTCATTGGCACTCGCTAATGATCTGCCGCAAGGCGACGGAGGAGCTGATGGTAACGCTGGTGGAACAGCAACAATATAGGCTGGGCGTGACTTATGTCGCGCTTTCGGCGCTGGCTTGGTCGACCTCCGGCCTCTTCGTGCGAGCCATCCATGCCGACCTCATGACCATTCTCTTCTGCCGCGGGGTCGTTTCCGGCCTGGGTGTCTTCACGCTGTTTTTCTACATCGAACGCCGCAACGCCTTTCGCATCCTGCGCTCCATGCGCGGCCCTTCGCTGGCCGCGACGATTTTTTCCACGGCGTCGATGATCAGCGGGATCGGCTCGATCTATTATACGTCGGTTGCCGATGCCATGGTCATCTATGCCACCGTGCCTTTCGTCACCGCGGGCGTCGCCTTCCTCTTTATCGGCGAGCGTCCGAATGTGCGGACGCTGATCGCCAGCGGCATCGCCTTCATCGGCGTGCTTGTCATGCTTTCGGGGCACGCGAGCGACGGCGGCAGCTGGCTCGGCAAGGGGCTGGCCGCCGTCATGACGCTGACGGTCGCTGCTCTCGCCGTCATCATGCGGCGGCATCGCGACGTGCCTATGCTGCCGGCCATGGCGCTTTCTGCCTGGCTCTGCTCTTTCACGACCTTCTGGTTTGCGTCGCCGCTTGCCGTCTCGGGTCAGGATCTCGGCTTGATCATTGCTTTCGGCATCATTCAAAATGCGATGGGTCTTAGTCTTTATACATTCGGCTCACGGCTCGTTCCGGCCTCCGATGCAGCGCTGCTGACGGCGCTCGAAGTGCCGTTGACGCCGCTGTGGGTCTGGATGGTCTTTGCCGAGCGTCCGTCGACGGCAACGCTGATCGGCGGGCCGATCGTCCTTGCCGCGCTTTTCGGCCACATCCTGCTGGAGGTACGGCGAAATCGGGCGGTTACTTCAGCACAAGCGCATTGAACGGCTTGTCGGCTCAGTCTCAAAATGCTGAAATCTCCCAATCACGAGGAGTCGATATCGATGAAGAAGATATTTAATCCGCCGTCCGTCCGCCGTCCCTTTGGCAATTACAATCACGGTCTGCTGGTGTCGCCGGGCGCCAGTCTTTTGGTCACATCCGGCCAGCTCGGCATCGGTCTCGATGACCGCATTCCGCCTGACGTTACGTCGCAGGCCGATCTTTGTTTCAGAGCGATCAACGCCATTCTCGATGAAGCCGGAATGAGCTTTGCCGACGTGATCCGCATCGCCGGCTTCGTGACCACGCGCGAGGATATTCCGGCCTATATGGCCGTTCGCGACCGCTATACGCTGGATCCGAAACCGGCCTCGACGCTGCTGATCGTCAGCGGCTTTACCCGGGCCGAGTTTTTGGTGGAGGTCGAGATCACGGCGGCGAAGGTGATGTGATGCGTACGGCTGTCACGGCTCCTGCAACTGGCGCCGTCGGATCGGCCTGCCGCGTTTCATGAGGCTGTGATGACCCAGAATATTTACGACGATCCAGGCTTCTTCGAGGGCTATAGCCAGCTTCGGCGGTCGGTAGAGGGTCTGGCAGGAGCGGCCGAGTGGCCGGCAATGCAGGCTCTTCTGCCACATCTGTATGGCCTCGACGTTGCGGATCTCGGTTGCGGTTTCGGGTGGTTTTGCCGCTGGGCAGCCGAGCAGGGTGCTATCAGCGTGCTGGGGCTTGATGTATCCGACAAGATGCTTGCGCGCGCCCGTGCAGAGACGACGGACCCACGCATACGCTACGACAGGATGGATCTGGAAAAGCTGCAGCTTCCCAAGGCGAGCTTCGATCTCGTCTACAGCTCTCTGGCGTTCCACTATATCGAGGATTTCGCCGGACTTCTGACGACGATCCGGCAGGCGCTGAAGCCCGGCGGGCGGCTGATCTTTTCGATTGAGCATCCGATCTACATGGCACCGCGGCAGCCGAAATGGCTGACCGATGAGGATGGCGGAAAGATCTGGCCCCTGAGCTCCTACCAGATCGAGGGAAAGAGGCTGACGAATTGGCTCGCCGAAGGTGTCTTGAAGCAGCATCGCACCATGGGCACGACGCTCAATCTGCTGATCAAGTCCGGTTTTGCCATTGCCCATGTCGAGGAATGGTCACCGAGCGACGAAGATCTGGCTTTGCATCCGGATTGGGTGATCGAGCGCGAGCGGCCGATGTTTCTGCTGATTTCGACACGAACCTGACGGCGGGGAGGGCGCTCCCATTTCGGCCGGGAGTAAAGCGGTTCAGGTCTTCACGGAATCTCCGAACCGCTCTGCTTTATTGTTTTGACGCAATTCCGGACGGAAAACCGCTGCGCACTTTTCCTGGAATTGCTCTCGCCCGGCCGGGCAGCCCGGTTTCGCTTAGTAGTTTTCCTGATACCACTCGACGAAGCGGCGTACGCCCTCGTCGACTTCGATGTGCGGCTTGAAGCCGGTAAGTGCCACCAGCAGGTCCGGCACGGCATAGGTGTTGTGCACGTCGCCCGGCTGCATCGGCAGCATCTTGCGGATCGCCTTCTTGCCGAGCATCGTCTCGATGGTTTCGACGAAGGTCATCAATCCCACAGGCTGGCCGCCGCCGATATTGACGACGCGGAAGGGCGCGTTTTTCGACAGGGTGTCGATGACCGTCTCCGAGACGACCCGGCTTTCCTCCGAAGGAACGACGCCGATGAGGCGCACGATGCCTTCGATGAGGTCGTCGATATAGGTGAAATCGCGGCTCATCTTGCCTTCGCCATAGATTTCGATCGGCCTGTCGTTACGGATGGCGTCGACGAATTTGAAGAGCGCCATGTCCGGGCGGCCCCAGGGGCCATAGACGGTGAAGAAGCGGAAGGCGGTCGTAGGCACGTTGAAGAGATGGGCATAGCTGTGCGCCATCAGCTCCATGCTCTTCTTGGTTGCCGCGTAGATCGTCATCTGCTCGTCGGCCTTGTCGCTTTCGGCAAACGGGATCTTTTCGTTGGCGCCGTAGACAGAGGAGGTCGATGCCAGCAGCAGGTGTTTCGGCTGCAGATTTCTTGCCAATTCCAGCACGTTGAACGAGCCGGTGACATTGGAATCGACATAGGAACGCGGATTTTCGAGGCTGTAGCGCACACCCGCCTGGGCTGCGAGATGAACAATCACATCAGGCTCGGCGAGTTCCGCCGCGCGGTCCAGCGCAGCCTTGTCCTCGAGCATGCCTGTCAAGGCCTTGAAGCCGTTGGAACGGGCGAGGATCGCGGTCCGCTTTTCCTTGAGCTTGACGTCGTAATAGGGCGTCATGCCGTCGAAACCGACCACGAAATGACCCTCATCGAGCAGGCGCTTGGCGAGATGGAATCCGATGAAGCCGGCGGTGCCGGTGATAAGATAACGCATTGGTCGGCCTTTGCTTACAGTGTGGCGTCGTTAGAGGGTCTGCCGACGCTTGTATAGGCAAAGCCGTGCTTTGTGACCTCGTCATGGCGATAGATGTTTCTAAGGTCAACAAGGACCGGCGCGTTCATGACGGATTTGAGCCGGGCGAAGTCCAGCGCGCGGAACTGGTTCCACTCGGTGACGATGACGAGCGCATCGGCACCGCGCGCCGCAGCATAGGCGTCGTCGGCATAGGCGATGTTGTCGATCAACAGGCGCGCATTGTCCATGCCCTCCGGATCGTAGCCCGTCACCGTCGCGCCGGCATCCTGCAGCGTCTGGATGACTGAGATCGCCGGGCTGTCGCGCATGTCGTCCGTATTCGGCTTGAAGGTCAGGCCGAGCACGGCAATGGTCTTGCCGCGGATATCGCCGCCCATCGCCGCGATCACCTTACGGCCCATGGCGCGCTTGCGGTTGTCGTTGATGGAGATCGTGGTTTCGATCAGGCGCACGGGGCTGTCAAAATCCTGGGCGGTTTTTGCCAGTGCCAGCGTGTCCTTCGGGAAGCAGGAGCCGCCGTAACCGGGGCCGGCATGTAGGAATTTCGAGCCGATGCGGCCATCGAGGCCGATGCCGCGCGAGACTTCCTGCACATTGGCTCCCACCTTTTCGCAGAGGTCGGCCATCTCGTTGATGAAGGTGATCTTCATGGCAAGGAAGGCGTTGGCGGCGTATTTGATCAGCTCCGACGTGCGGCGGGCGGTAAAGAGCAGCGGTGCCTGGTTGAGGTAGAGCGGCCGGTAGACTTCGGTCATGACGCCGCGGGCGCGATCGTCATTGAGGCCGATGACGATGCGGTCCGGACGTTTGAAGTCCTCGATGGCAGCACCTTCGCGCAGGAATTCCGGATTGGAGACGACCGCGACATCGGCCTGCGGATTGGTTTCGCGGACGATGCGCTCGACTTCGTCGCCGGTGCCGACCGGCACGGTCGATTTCGTAACAATGACGGTGAAGCCTTTGACGTGCTCTGCGATCTCGCGCGCGGCGGCGTAAACGTAGGAGAGGTCGGCATGGCCGTCGCCGCGGCGAGAAGGCGTGCCGACGGCGATGAAGACGACGTCGCTTCCGGCAACGCTCGTCTCGACCTCCGTCGTGAAGGAGAGGCGCCCGGCACGGACATTATCTGCGACGAGCTGTTCGAGGCCTGGTTCGAAGATCGGCATCTCGCCGTGCTGCAGCGCTGCGATCTTGCTGGCGTCCTTGTCGACGCAGATAACGTCATGGCCGAAATCGGCAAAGCAGACGCCAGACACAAGCCCTACATACCCCGAGCCGATCATCGTGATGCGCATGAAACTTCAATCCTCTTGCTGGCGCCAGGCCCGGCGTTAAGACGCGGAGCCGGCATTGGCGATCACCTGCGCTTATACACAGGATCATTCGTGCCGCCTATATGCGATATCCTCGGCCGGGACAATTGCGACAGAAGTGTCACAGAAGCTGTTTGCATTTCCGTCGTTCTACTGGTGCCGTTACCTGGGTGCAAAGTTAAACGAAGCCTTTGTACTTTAAGCTTATCATACCTCTCGCTTGTGATCGGCAACATGTTGCCGCATGATGAATCAAGGGTAATCGTTCCGCTGGAACGAAATAGAATGGGCGGTTCGGGACTATTGCATGAAATCGACTTTTGCCGTGCGTACAATGCGAGCCGGGGAATTGGAACTCGCTCTGGAATGGGCTCGGCAGGAGGGGTGGAATCCCGGTGTCGATGATGCCCCTGCATTCTGGGAGGCGGATCCATCGGGTTTCCTCGTCGGCGCGATTGGAGAGGTGCCGGTCGGCTGTATCTCGGTCGTCCGGTATGGCGAGAGCTTTGCCTTTCTCGGCCTTTACATGCTGCACCCGGAATTTCGCGGCAGAGGATATGGCAAGCAGCTCTGGAACAAGGGCATGATGCTCGCCGGTAATCGTATTGTCGGGTTGGACGGCGTCGTTGCACAGCAGGATTATTACCGCCGCCACGGCTTCGAAACAGCCTATCGGACGCTGCGCTACGCCGGCATCGCCAAAGCACCCGACATAGGAGATCAGTCGGGGCAGGTCGTGCCGGTCACGAATGGCAAGCTTGAAGGGCTGGTGCATTACGATGCTGGAATCTTCCCCGGTCTGCGCCATTCCTTCATCAAGGCATGGTGTGGGGCACCGGAAAGACGGACAACCTTCATCGTCGGCGGTGGCAGCAGGGTTCGCGGCTACGGGACCATTCGCCGCTGTTTCCACGGCTATAAGATCGGTCCGCTTTTCGCCAACAAGCCGGACGTAGCGCGGGCCTTGCTGGCAAGGCTGCTGGGCGAGGCCGAGGGGGCACCGGTCTATCTGGACGTGCCGGCAGACAATGTACAAGGTATCAAACTCGCAGAAGACTGTGGTCTGTCGCCGGTCTTCGAGACGGCCCGCATGTATCGCGGCAAGGCGCCGGAGATACCGCTCGATCGCGTGTTCGGCGTGACCACGCTCGAACTCGGCTAGCGCCGCTCACGTTTCGCCGGCAAGAAGCCGTGTCGTTAACCCTAACAGACGATTAATGGCTCGGTTGGAGGTTTAAACAACCTTAGCAGCTGCATCTCCGATTCAGCTAATATATAGATCGTCCGGGGGCGCCTAGGGGAAAAATCGAACAATGATTGTTCATTTTCTTTGTTGGAGTCCGGCTATGCATGTCATGGAAAGTATTAACCGGCAGACCTGGCGCAATCCCTGGGCCTTGCGGGATTATCGCCGCAGCAGCGGTTATCTCAATGAAGGCGAGCGCATCGCTTTCTCCATTGCTACCCCGCGAGCGGGCAGGGGGCGCATTCTCGATATCGGTGTCGGTGGGGGCCGCACAGCCGATCTCTTGCGTGCGACTGCCAGCGACTACGTCGGTATCGACTACACGCCCGAGATGGTCGACCTTTGTCGCCATAATCACCCCGATCTCCGTTTCGAGATCATGGATGCGCGCGATCTGTCGGCATTCCAGGATGCCAGCTTCGATCTTGTCGTCTTCAGCTATAATGGTATCGACTCGGTCGATGCCGATGGCCGGCGGGCTGTTCTGCTCGAGGCGACCCGTGTTCTTGCCTCCGGTGGTGCTTTCGTCTTCTCCACATTTCATCGCGGCTGGCATGGTTTCGAGCATCATATCGACTATCGCAGATTGGAATGGACGGCCAATCCGGTGCGGCTCGGGCTGAGGACGCTTCGCTATGTCGAAGGGCGCATCGCCGGTACCTTGCGTCAGCATCGTTTGAGGCCCCTCGAACAGCGCGATGGCGAACATACCATCCTGTTGCACGGCGCACACGATTTCGGCGTGATGGTCTATGCGACGACACCCATGCAGCTCCAGTCGCAGCTGGCCGAGGCCGGCTTTGCAACGCCTGCGCTGCTGCTCGACCTGGATGGAGAGGCGATCGGCGACGTTGCGTTGCCTGAGCATGAATACTTTCACGTCGTCGCACATAAACCCGGTATCTGATCGGGAATCGACGCCGGCCGGACGCGGTCGATCCTGGCCCCGTCCGGCCGTTCCGAGGGAGAAATCCTGTTGGGCGTGCTGATTCGTCATGCAAAAAGCGGAATCTCCTGAGACAACAGGGTCGCTTTCCCAAAAACAAAGCTCTATAGATGCGCGGGTTTGAGCAAGGCGCGCCTCCGTGCGCAGGAAGCGGGAATTGAAGAATGACGAACGTTGTAGTGATCGGTTCACAATGGGGCGATGAAGGCAAGGGCAAGATTGTCGATTGGCTTTCGGAACGCGCCGATGTGATTGTGCGCTTTCAGGGCGGGCACAATGCCGGTCATACGCTTGTCGTCGACGGTGTCAGCTACAAGCTGGCGCTGCTGCCCTCCGGCCTCGTGCGCGGCAAGCTGAGCGTCATCGGCAACGGCGTCGTGGTCGATCCCCATCATTTCGTCGCCGAAGTTGAAAAACTGCGTGCACAAGGCGTTGCCGTTACGCCCGACGTGCTGCGCATCGCCGAAAACGCGCCGCTGATCCTGTCGCTGCATCGCGACCTCGATGCCATGCGGGAAGATGCCGCTTCCAACAGCGGCACGAAGATCGGCACGACGCGCCGTGGTATCGGCCCGGCTTACGAAGACAAGGTCGGCCGCCGCGCCATCCGCGTTATCGACCTCGCCGAGCCGGAGACTCTGCCGGCCAAGATCGACCGGCTTCTGACCCATCACAATGCGCTGCGCCGCGGCATGGGCGTCGACGAAATCTCCTTCGATGCCCTGCATCACGAGCTGACCTCCGTCGCCGAACACATCCTGCCCTATATCGATCAGGTGTGGCGCTTGCTCGACGAGCAGCGCAAGGCCGGCGCCCGTATCCTTTTCGAAGGTGCGCAGGGCGCGCTGCTCGATAACGACCACGGCACCTATCCTTACGTGACCTCGTCCAACACGGTTGCCGGACAGGCCGCTGCCGGCTCCGGTCTCGGACCGACGGCACTCGGCTATGTCCTCGGCATCACCAAGGCCTATACGACCCGCGTCGGCGAAGGGCCGTTCCCATGCGAACTGCACGACGAGATCGGCAAGCATCTGTCGACCGTCGGCCGCGAAGTTGGCGTCAATACCGGCCGTCCTCGCCGTTGCGGCTGGTTCGACGCCGTGCTGGTGCGCCAGACGGTGAAGACCTCGGGTATCACCGGTATCGCGCTTACCAAGCTCGACGTGCTCGATGGCCTCGACGAGCTGAAGATCTGCGTCGGCTACAAGCTTGATGGCAAGGAGATCGACTATCTGCCGGCGAGCCAGGCGGCGCAGGCTCGTGTCGAGCCGCTCTACATCACGCTTGAAGGCTGGAAGCAGTCGACCGTCGGCGCACGCAAATGGGCCGATCTGCCAGCCCAGGCGATCAAGTATGTCCGCCAGGTTGAAGAACTGATCGGTGCACCGGTGGCGCTGCTTTCGACCAGCCCTGAGCGCGAGGACACCATACTTGTGACGGACCCCTTTGAGGGCTAAAGTCGCGAACCTATGACGAATCCCGGCCCGGCTGCTCGCTGGGCATCATGAGAAAGTACTGATGGCGGATTTTGTAGCAGTCATTCGACGGGCCGTTGACGGCCTGACGGAAAATACTCCCGAGATGCGGGTCAAGGTTTACGATCGGGCTCGTGGTGCCGTTCAGCGGCAGCTCGAGAGCATGAAGCCGCGCCCGCCGGAAGAGATGCTACGCCGCCAGCTCGACAAGCTCGAAGCCGCGATCGTCGAGGTCGAAGCCGAACATGCCGAGGCTCTGCCGGCGGCTGAAGAGCCGGCCGCCGAAGCGCCTGTCGTACATGAAGCGGCGGCTCCCGAGCCGGTCGAAGAACATCATGTCGAAGCTCATCCGGAGCTCCATGCGCATCAACCTGAGCCGGCCCCTGCCGAGATTCACGCCCATGAGGAGACGAGCGCTCCAGAACCGGTCCATGAAGAGCCTGCCCATCACGAGGCGGCTGTATCTGTTGAGCAGCATTGGCCAGAGGAGCCTGCGCCCGCAGAGCAATGGAGCGAGCCTCATCAGGAAGGGCAGCATGTTGCTGCTGCGCACCATGACGTTGGCGAGCATCATCATGCCGAGGCTCATGTGGAGCCGGCCCACGAACCGGTCCATCACGACGAACCGGAAACCTACCACGAAGAACCCCAGCACCCTGCGGAAGAGGTGGTGCCTGTTGCCGCCGAGCCCGTCCATGCGGCTCCTGCGCCGCAGGTTGGAAGAGCAGCGGTTGACGACGTCATCAGCCAGGTGGAGCAGATCTGGGCTGAGGTCGATGCGCCGCTGCACCGCGCTGCTCCCGAGCCCGCCGTTCCGCATCGTGAAGAGCCGGTCATGCCGGCTGCAGCTTTTGCCGACACGGTGTTCGGTCATCCTATAGAGCCACCCGAACATGTGAAGGCGCCGGCACCAGCTGCCAACAAAGCCTTCGCTTGGGACGCGGATGTGTTCGAAGAGCTGCAGCCAGGCCCGGCTGCTTCTCAACCGATGCAGCCCGCCCAGCAGCTGTCGGACAACGCCTTCGAGGACGTCGATCTCTTCGCCGACGTGCATTCTCCCCGCAAAACGGGCACCGATGCCGATACTGACAACGATGGCTGGCGCGAGCTGAAGGAGCTTGCCGGTTTCGACAAGCGCGCGGAAGGGGATCGTGGAGGAGCTTCGTCCATGCCGCCGGATCTCGATCAGGCGATGGCTGCGAAGCTGCAGGGCAAAAGCTTCCGCATGGAGCCGAAGCGTCGCCGCATCAATGTCACCGGTATCATCCTGACGCTTGTCGGCCTCGCGGTTGTGGGCGGTGGTGGCTATGCCGCTTGGCTGAACCGCGATGCGCTCAACAATATGGTGACGAAGCTCGTCAGCTCCGCACCGAAGAGTGCCGCGACGCCTCCCGCCTCGGATCCGGCAAACAACAATACGGCAAGCAACAAAGCTACGAACAGCGCACCGGCCCAGCCTTCGGCGACGCTCCCGCAGAATAGTGCGGCTGCCGCCAAGCCTGCGGGCGCCGGCAATACCGATGTCGCTGCGTTGAACAGCGATCCCAATACGGTCAATACCAAGTTCACGCAGCGGCTCCTGTCCAATGGCACGGAAGAGGATAAAGGTCCCGCAGCAGGTGCTCAGCCTGGCGTTGTCGAAGGCAAGTCCGTGGCCGAGCAAAATGTGGCTTCCAAGGCTCCGGCCGCTGCGGCAACGCCGCCTGCTGGTGCTGCGGCAACGACGCCGCCTGCGAACAATGCGGGTGTGCCCCAGGCCCAGCCGCCTGCCGCCGATACTCAGGCTTCGACGAGCCAGCAGGCCCCCGCCGCCGCAAATCAACAGCAGGCCGCCACCGCCAATCCTTCACAACCGGCTGCGCAGCAGACGGCTTCGGCTACCGACGGACAGAAGGTTTTCCTTTATGAGGAGCGCCTCGGCCAGACGTCGCCTTCCGCCTTCCAGGGCACGGTCAGCTGGTCGCTGCAGCAAGGCAAAGGCGCCGATGGCCGGCCCGAGCCCTCGGTGCAGGGTCTTATCACCGTTCCGGATCGCGGCCTGGCGGCAACGATCACCGTTTCTCGAAATGCGGACCCTTCGCTTCCTGCCAGCCATCTGATCGAGCTTGCCTTCCAGGTGCCGGCGAATTTCGAGGGTGGGGCGATCGACAATGTGCAACGTGTTGCACTGAAGGCGACCGAGCAGGATCGCGGCGATGCCCTCATCGCTGTGCCGGCCAAGGTTACCGATGATGTCTATATGGTCGCTCTCAACGATTTCCCGGATGCGCGCAAGACCAACCTCGACCTTTTGAAGAGCCGTAACTGGATCGACATTCCCGTCGTCTACCGCAACGGTCGTCGTGCCTTGCTGACTATGGAAAAGGGCCCGACCGGCACGGATGCCTTCAACAAGGCGATTGCGGAGTGGCAGGCTCTTGGCGGCGTTGCTTCGAGCGGCCAGTAAGCTCTCCAGGCATCGAAAGACATGAAAAAGGCGGGCTTGCGCGCAGCCTGTGTGAGAAGTCCGGCAAATCAATTAAGGTGGCCGCATTGGAAACGATGCGGCCATTTTCATGGGATACATTTCAGGGACTGATCGGGGTCAGACGTCGCTGTTGCCAGCCCGGATCGAGGATTACGTTGCGGCAGATGCTGCGGTGCGGGTGATCGATGCCTTTGTCGATGGGCTTGATGTTGCGCAGCTCGGATTCAGGCGAGCGGTTGAGGCCTCGACAGGTCGTCCCCCCTACGATCCGCGTGATCTGCTGAAGCTCTACATCTACGGCTATTTCAACGAGGTGCGCTCCTCCCGGCGACTGGAGCGTGAATGCCGGCGTAATGTGGAGACGAT
>NZ_FMAH01000021.1 GCF_900094545.1 Martinezella miluonensis | reverse complement strand
GGCTCAAGCCCTGGGGCAAGGCCATCTACAAACGACGGAAAGAGACGGTCGAGCGCTCGTTTGCCGACGCCAAACAGTTGCATGGTCATCGCTACGCGCGGTTCCGAAGTCTCATCCGGGTCCAATGCCAGTGCCTGATGGCCGCAGCCGCCCAGAACATCAAGAAGATCGCAATGGCCCTCACCAAGGCCAGCCAACCGAGCTCCGCATAAGCAGAGGGAATCTGAACGGCCCGTTCAAAACATCCAGTCAACCTCGAAACTCAACACAAAATAAAACCCCGCCAAAAAATGACGGGGTTTGTCAGCGGTCTGAGCCGGGATGCGATCCCGGCTTTCTCTGAGTCAATTCAAGTCGTTCAGCGCGAAAGCTGAGGGACTGATTCAGCCAACGATTTCCGTTTCGGAGAACCAGTAGGCGATTTCGACGGCAGCCGTTTCCGGAGCGTCCGAGCCGTGAACGGAGTTTTCGCCGATCGACAGGGCGAAGGTCTTGCGGATCGTGCCTTCGTCAGCATTGGCCGGGTTGGTGGCGCCCATGATTTCGCGGTTCTTCAGGATGGCGTTTTCGCCTTCCAGGACCTGAACGATGGTCGGGCCGGAGGTCATGCCTTCAACGAGCTCGCCGAAGAACGGACGTTCCTTGTGAACGGCGTAGAAGCCTTCGGCTTCGCGCTTGCTCATCCAGACGCGCTTGGAGGCGATGACGCGCAGGCCGTTGTCTTCAAAAACCTTGGTGATGGCGCCAGTCAGGTTGCGCTTCGTCGCATCCGGCTTAATCATCGAGAAAGTACGTTCAATCGCCATGGGTCCGTTCCTTGTAATCAGAGAAAAGTGGGCGGTGTTTACCTGCCTCAAAGCCCGAAAACAAGGGGGATCGCCCAATTTCACGCCGCTGTCACAGTCGGAGCGGCCGATTCGCGATGGGCCCAGTAGCGCTGCGAAGGTTTATTGGCAAACTTGGCGACAACATCGTCACACCATGGAGGAGAAGCCATATGCTCAAACATTTCAGGATGCTCGCCGATTACAATCGCTGGGCCAATGTTCAGGTCTACAACGCGGCAGCTGATCTCAGCGATGCCGAATTTAACGAAAACCGCGGCGCCTTCTTCGGTTCGCTCCACGGAACGCTGAACCATCTGCTGATAGCGGACCGGTTGTGGATGCACCGTTTCAACGGCGCCGGCGAAGTGCCGGCATCACTTGATGTCGTCCTGCATTACGATCTCGAAGGGCTTCACGCTGCGCGCGAGGCAGAGGATCGAAACATCATCGTCTGGGTGGAAACGCTCGATGCCGATGCTCTCGCCGCCGACATCACCTATACCTCGATCCTGCGACCGGGCGCCATTACCGTTCCCCTCCATGTGGCGGTATCACATATGTTCAACCACCACACCCACCACCGTGGTCAATGCCACATGATCTTGACATCCATGGGCAAACCTTCGCTGGTCCTTGATCTCCTCCACTTCCTGCGCAGCGAAGGACGGCACTGGATGTAAGCCAGAGGCGAGCTCACATTTCGCCTCTTCGCTCAAGCGTTGATCACATGCCTCATTTTGTTGCGATGCAGCGTGAATAGGCCGTTTTGTTCATGTTCCCTTAACCTGGGGGCCTGCAGATTGACGAGATATATCAGATCACGGTCATGAGCAGGCATGAAGAACTCGCAGACAGGCGTTTCGGCATATTCCATCGACGGCGATGAAACGGAAACCGAGCTCGAGATCATCGGCCGCTTCATGACGCGGCTGAAGGTGAAAAACCTGCCGCGCAACTACCAGCTCTTTCATGAGGCGCTTTACGGACAGGACAGAGGTCTTGCCGAGGAGATCGAGGCGCTTGGTCCCCTTCCCTCGCAAAATGGGCTCGACGAGATCGGTCTGAAACATCATCTCGTCAGCCATTGCGGACTGGTGGCGCGGAAATCCGAAAGCGACGCGGCGGAAATGCTGCGCGAAGTTGCGGATCAACTTGCCAAGGGGCTGATGAAGAAGCAGCATTTCGCCCGCGAGGTCGAAAGATCGCCAAAGGTCAGTGCTACTCTCGACAACCTCAACGCATCCCTCAGCAATCTGATGCTCTATGAGACGGAGCTGACGGAGAGGCTCAAGACCTGCGCGAAGCCGCAAAAGCCGGCGCGCAGCACGAACGCCTGAACGCTTTCGACTCTTGCCTTCGGCGTCGAGTTCGGCCAAAACCGCGCCATGATTTCGATTTCAGACCTTTCCGCCCGCATTGCCGGCCGCCTTCTCATCGACCATGCCAGCGTGACGCTTCCGGCGGGCACGAAGGCCGGCCTCGTCGGCAAGAACGGCGCTGGTAAATCCACGCTGTTCAGGATCATTACCGGCGATTTCGCTGCCGAAAGCGGCTCGGTCTCGATCCCGCGCAACGCACGCATCGGCCAGGTCGCGCAGGAAGCGCCCGGCACCGAGGAACCGTTGATCGATATCGTGCTTGCGGCCGACAAGGAACGTGCGGCGCTGCTCGTGGAAGCCGAAACAGCGACCGACCCGCACCGCATCGCCGATATCCAGACCCGGCTGGCCGATATCGGCGCCCATTCGGCCGAAGCGCGTGCCGCCAGCATCCTTGCCGGTCTCGGTTTCGACCACGAGGCGCAGAAGCGCCCCGCCTCCTCCTTTTCCGGCGGATGGCGCATGCGCGTGGCGCTCGCTGCGGTGCTATTTTCGGAGCCGGACCTTTTGCTGCTTGACGAGCCGACGAACTATCTCGACCTCGAAGGCACGCTCTGGCTGGAGGACTACATCCGCCGCTATCCGCACACCGTCATCATTATCTCACACGACCGCGACCTTCTAAACACGGCTGTTAATGCGATCGTCCATCTCGATCAGAAGAAGCTCACCTTCTATCGCGGCTCCTACGACCAGTTCGAGCGGCAGAAGGCCGAGGCCGACGAACTGCAGACGAAAGCCAAAGCGAAGAACGACGCTGCACGCAAGCATCTGCAGAGCTTCATCGACCGTTTCAAAGCCAAGGCAACGAAGGCGCGACAGGCGCAATCGCGCGTCAAGGCATTGGAACGGATGGGGACTGTTGCCGCCGTCATCGAAGATCATGTGATGGGCTTCAGCTTTCCGGAACCCGAGAAGCAGCCAGCCTCACCCATCATCGCAGTCAGCGGCGGTGCCGTCGGCTATGAGCCTGAAAAGCCGATCCTGAAGCGCCTGAACCTACGCATCGATGCCGATGACCGCATTGCCCTGCTCGGCTCGAACGGCAACGGTAAATCAACCTTCGCGAAATTCATCTCCGGCCGGCTCGATGCCGAGAGCGGCGATGTGAAGCTGGCGCCGAGCCTGAAGATCGGCTTCTTCGCCCAGCATCAGCTCGATGACCTCGTGCCAAACCAGACGGCCGTCGAGCATGTGCGCCGCCGCATGCCCGAAACGCCGGAAGCGAAGGTGCGCGCCCGCGTCGCGCAGATGGGGCTGGCGACAGAGAAGATGGACACGCAGGTCAAGGATCTCTCCGGTGGCGAGAAGGCTCGCCTGCTGATGGGCCTTGCCGCCTTCGACGCACCGAACCTGCTGATCCTCGACGAACCGACGAACCATCTGGATATCGACAGCCGCAACGCGCTGATCCAGGCGCTGAACGACTATCCCGGCGCCGTCATTCTCATTTCGCACGACCGCCATCTGATCGAGGCGACGGTCGACCGGCTGTGGCTGGTGCGCGACGGCACGGTTTCGAACTTCGACGGCGACCTCGAAGACTATCGCAGCCTCGTCGTTGCAAGCCCGAAGCCGAGGGACGACAAGGCCAAGGCGAACGGCAGCGACGATTCCGTTTCCAAGGCGGATCAGCGCAAGCTCAATGCCGACCGCCGCGCCTCGCTGGCGCCGCTCAAGAAAAAGATCAACGAAATCGAATCCTTGACCGGCAAGCTTGAAAAACTGATTCAGGCGCTTGATGCGGAACTTGCGGATCCCGCCCTTTACGAGAAGGCGCCCGCCAAGGCTGCGGAGAAGGCAAAGCAGCGCTCTGACGCGGCTGAAAAGCTCGCCACTGCGGAGGAACAATGGCTGGAACTTTCATCGGAATATGAAAGCGCGATGGCCGGTTGATCTCAGTGAATTCTCAGCGGTTCCGAGACAGATCCTAACCGATCATTAACCATAATTACGGAAAGTGCGCTCAACCTTCATTGACATTGAGTGTTGAGCGATTCCCATGAACTACCGTGTTTTACTGGCTGGCCTAGCCGTGTCCCTGGCCTTGGGAGGCTGCGCGTCGAAGCCGGCCACCGACGCATCGCTCAAGACCGGCTATGCGGCCGAGGAGCCGCGGCACAAGCCGCTGAAAGCCAACGATCCCGTCGATATGGAGCCGAAGAAATGGCTCGTCGCCGATCTGGAGACGCGCGAGCTGGAAAGCATGAACGGCCCTCACAGCCTCGCCGGCCGAACGCTGGAAGTCGCTTCGCTCAAGGACATCAGGCTTGCCGACAAGGAAATCATCCTGACCTTCGATGATGGCCCTGCCCCCGGCAAGACGGACCGCATTCTCGCCGCGCTCGACAAGTTCGGCGTGAAGGCTGCCTTCATGATGGTCGGGGAAATGGCGCAAGCTCATCCGGCGACCGCGCGCGAGGTTCTCGCGCATGGCGACGCGATCGGCAGCCATACCTTCCGCCATCCCGATCTCGACAAGATGACCTTCGACGCAGCCATGACCGAAATCGCCCGCGGCAAGGACGCCGTCACCAAGGCGATCGGCACGGACGTGCCCTTTTTCCGCTTTCCCTATCTGGCCGACTCCAAGCGCCTGCGCAACGCTATCGCCGCCCGCGACATGATCGTCATGGATGTGGATATCGACAGCAAGGATTATTTCAGCTCGACGCCTGCTGCGGTGGTGGATCGAACCATGAAGCAGCTCCATCAGCGCGGTCGCGGTATCGTTCTGATGCACGATATCCACCAGCGCACGGTCAGGATGCTGCCTGTTCTCCTGAGCCGTCTCGAAAAAGAAGGCTACAAGGTCGTTACGTTGAAATACAAGAGCAAGCCGACCCCAGCATCCAGTCTTGTCGCCCAGGCCGAAACCACAATGGTGCGTTGAGGCGGATCACCGCCTCAAGACTGCATGAGAGATACAGCCTCGGAAGCATGGTTACCTCCAAGGCCATATTTTGTTTTGGGCACAGACGTTACCGTCATCCACGGCACCTCGCTCCCGCTGCCCATGCATCGTCGTCTCGAACGCGGGGACGGCCGCTCACTCTCTGCAATTTGTCGCCGAAAAGGTGCTCCAGTCGAAGAGGCACAGATGATGTCGGGCTTCGATGCGGAGTGCGCGACCGCATTTGCGATGAACCGCCCTTGCCCATCGGCGCTATTCTGATAAAGATCGGATCAATAATCATACTAATCGAGAGACACCCATGTCCCCCATCAAGCTCGCTATTGTCGGCGTCGGCAAGATCGTCCGTGATCAGCATCTTCCGTCTATCGCGAATAATCCGGATTTCGAGCTGATCGCCACCGCAAGCCGCCATGGTACGGTCGAAGGCATTCCGTCTTTCACGGCCATCGAAGCCATGCTCGATGCCGTGCCAGCAATCGACGCGGTCTCGCTCTGCATGCCGCCGCAATATCGTTACGAAGCGGCCTATAAGGCGCTCTCGGCCGGCAAGCATGTTTTCCTGGAAAAGCCGCCGGGCGCGACCTTGAGCGAAGTGGCGGATCTCGAAAATCTCGCCAAGGCAAAGGGGGTTTCTCTCTTTGCAAGCTGGCATTCGCGCTATGCGCCCGCAGTGGAAGCTGCCAAGGCTTTCCTTGCCGGCACGACCATCCGCAGCGCCCATGTGATCTGGAAGGAAGATGTCCGCCATTGGCATCCGAACCAGGAATGGATCTGGCAGGCCGGCGGCCTTGGCGTCTTCGATCCCGGCATCAACGCGCTGTCGATCGTCACCCATATCCTGCCGCCGCTCTTCCTGACCAGCGCGACGCTGGAATTTCCGGAGAACCGCGATTCTCCGATCGCCGCCGACCTGCACTTCAAGAGCGGAGCGGGCCTTCCCGTCCATGCCGAATTCGACTGGCGCCAGACCGGCAAACAGAGCTGGGACATCGTCGCTGAGACGGATGCTGGCCAGATGGTTCTTGCCGAGGGCGGCTCCAAGCTTTCGGTCAACGGTGAACCGAACTTCTCCGCGCCGGAAGCCGAATATCCTTCGCTCTACCGCCGTTTCGCCGAGATCGTCAAAGCCGGCACTTCGGACGTCGATGTTTCGCCGTTGCGGCACGTCGCCGATGCCTTCATGCTCGGCAAGCGCAAATTCGTCGAAGCTTTTTACGATTGATAGGCATTTCCCGGTGAAGACAATTCGATCCGCAACGTGCTAGCGTAGCACATCGTCCTCATCGGAGATGATGCCTATGGCATCGGAACATGAACAATCCTTCGGGCTCGGCGTCGGCAACAAATCTGTCAAGCTCGCCGAGCCAAATCAAAGCTGGCATGAAGCCTATTTGCTGGAGGAAGCCGCCATTCGCGGCGCTCTTGGCGACCTTGTCGTCGATATCCAGCATTTCGGCAGCACCTCCATTCCGGAGATCAAGGCGAAGCCGATCATCGACATTGCGGTGGGTGTTCGACTCTTCGACGACGGCCTCGCCTGCGTCGAACCGATGGCATCCATCGGCTACGTCTACGCCGGCAGCAATATCGTTCCCGACGATCATATTTTTGGCCGTGACATCGAAGGGAACACCCGCACGCACCTGGTGCATGTGGTCGAATATGACGGCCCGACCTGGCGCAACTTCCTGATCTTTCGCGACCGGTTGCGCAAGGAACCGGAGCTGGCTCATGCCTATGAGGCGCTGAAGATCGAGCTGGCGGCAAAGTATGCCAATGATCGCGCAGCCTATACGGCGGCGAAGAAGGATTTTATCCAGAAGATCCTTTCGGAAGGCGACTAAAGCGCATCGCGATCCCTCAGATTCGCTTCTTGCGCTTTAGGCCTTTGATCTTTTGCATGTCGTTACCGCAAAACCGCGAAACACTTTTGCGCGACATGCTTTAGACTTGCCTACCCGGCAAAGCGGGAGAAGCGTTAAGCCTTCTTCTCCCAGCGACCGTCCTGCGTCTGCTGCCAATAGGTGAGATTATGCCCCTCGCCTTTCAGGCGCTTCCATTGGGCACGGGCGCTTTCCAGTTGCTCCTGATCATAGCCGTCGAACATCAGCACGACACGCTGGTAAGCCCCGACATCCGTCGCCTCGGCGCCATCGATGAAAAACCGCACGGTGGCGTCATTTATGTTGTCGGGAGAGACTGTCAGCAATACGGGCTGCCGCTCCGCCATCTCGCCTTCATCGGTGCCATGCGGCAGGAAACTGTCCTCACGATAGGTCCAGAGATGGGTATCGAGAAGATCGCGCCGCGCCGGCTCCCGCATCTGCACGGCGACCTGCCAGCCGCGCTCGACGCTCTTGTCGATCAGCGGTGGCAGGGCGTCTTCGAGCTTCGATTCGGTCAGGTGATAGAAGAGAACGTCTGTCATGCCGCCTCCTCTATCTCACAAAACCCGGCTGGTCACGATTCGTAGTTGGCGCGGACCAGCTCGTCGAGCAGGCGCACGCCGAAACCGGAGCCCCAGGACTGATTGATCTCGTCCTGAACCGAACCCATAGCGGTGCCGGCAATATCGAGATGCGCCCATGCCGTTTCACCAACGAAGCGCTTCAGGAACTGCGCGGCGGTGATCGAGCCGGCGTGGCGGCCGCCGGTATTCTTCATGTCGGCAAACTTGCTGTCGATCATTTTGTCGTAGTCCTTGCCGAGCGGCATCCGCCACAGGCGCTCGTCGGTGATAAGCCCGGCCGCCGTCAATTCGTTCGCCAGCTTGTCGTCGTTGCAGAAGAGGCCTGCCTGCAGGTTGCCGAGGGCGACCAGGATGGCGCCGGTCAGGGTCGCCAAGTTGATCATGAATTGCGGCTTGAAGCGGTCATTCGTGTACCAGAGCGCATCGCAGAGCACGAGCCGGCCTTCGGCATCCGTGTTGATGATCTCGATCGTCTGGCCGGACATGGAGGTAACGATATCGCCCGGGCGCTGGGCATTGCCGTCAGGCATGTTCTCGACCAGGCCGATGACGCCGATGGCGTTGACCTTGGCCTCGCGCGCGGCGAGCGCGTGCATCAGGCCGGTAACGGCAGCGGCCCCACCCATGTCGCCCTTCATGTCCTCCATGCCGGCGGCCGGCTTGATGGAGATGCCACCAGTGTCGAATACGACGCCCTTGCCGACGAAGGCGACCGGCTTATCCTTGGCCTTGCCGCCCTTCCATTGCATGATTACCAGACGCGGCGGGCGGGCTGAGCCCTGCGCCACGCCGAGCAGCGCGCCCATGCCGAGCCGGCGCATTTCGCGCTCCGTCAGAATTTCGACTTCGACGCCAAGCTTCTCCAACTCCTTGGCCTTAGCGGCGAACTCAACCGGGCCGAGCACGTTCGGCGGTTCGTTGACGAGGTCACGCGCAAGGATCACGCCGCCTGCAATGGCTTCGGACGCTGTAAAGAGCTTCTTGGCGGAAGTCGCATGCTGGGTGACGATCGTGACCTTCACGGCCTTGCGGGAGCCGCTCTTCTCGTCATCCTCCACCTTCTTCGTCTTGTAGGTATCGAAGCTGTAGGCACGCAGCAGCATGCCCAGGGCAAAATCGGCAGCCTGCTTGGCTTCGACCTCGATGCCCGGCGCGTCGAGGAAGATGGCAACCTTTTCGACATTGCGGACCTTTCCAGCCGCGCCGCCGCCGAGCTTCAGCCAGTCATGAGCGCTCAGATCCTTCGCCTTGCCGGCACCGATGACGATGATCCGATCAACGGGCGCAGCTTCGGGAGTGATGATATCCAGACTGCTCAGCGCCTTGCCCTTGAAGCCCGATACGGGCGCGGCTCTGGCGAAAACATTGGCCGGATCGGCGCTCTCGGCGCCCGCCGGCAGGTCCCCGTCCGTACCTTTCAGGAGGATAGCCAGACCACCGCTGAGGCGAGCCGACTTGGCGAAGGAAATCTCGAATTTCACAGACATTTCTGCTCCGATAATCACGCATGGTAATAAAGAGTACTTGCTGCAATCATCATTCAAGGTTTCGCTAGGGAATACAAGCGATTGGCGAAGCATTCCCTTGACAAGCGATTTTGGCGACTTCAAATTCCGATCATTCAGCGCGGCCACACCAAAGCCACGCCGTTTCGCCGCCGCCCAGTGGCCTTATCTTTTCCGGAAAGCCATCTTGATCGTAAACTTCAACAGCTCGAACCGCGGAGATCCCTTTTCCGGAATTCTGCGCCCGCGCACCGCCGGCGATGCTTTCATCACCCTCTTCTGCCTCTGGTGGGCGCTGCTTGGACTATTTGCGCTTTTCCCACAGATCGACCTCGCTGTCGCAAACATGTTTTTCCTGCCGCAGCAGTGCCTTGCCCTTGCGAAACCCGATCAGATCTGCGGCAATTTCCCATACAGCGACGATCCGAGCATGAAGCTGCTCCGGGAGATATTCTTCCAGATTCCCTACGTCGTCGCCGCCGTGCTGGTGTGGATGCTGCTTCGATGCTGGCAGCATCACGGGGCGACCTTCAACACGCTCAGAGCCCGCAATCTCAAGGTCGCGCTCGGCTCCTTGCTGATCGGGCCGGTGCTAATCGTCAATCTCTGGCTAAAGGCCTTCTCGGGCCGTCCGCGGCCGCGGCAAACGGATCTGTTCGGCGGCACGCTCGATTTCGTGCATGCGGGATCGTTTGCCGGCAAATGTGTCAGCAACTGTTCCTTCATCTCGGGCGAGGCTGCGTCTGCAGGTTGGCTGTTTTGCCTGATCTTCATCATACCGCAGCCGCTGCGTCTCACCGTGGCTCTGCCGATTACCGCCGTTTCCCTCCTGATTCCGGCGCTTAGAGTGGCTTTTGGCGCGCACTACCTCTCCGACGCCGTCCTCGGCTGGCTGTCTTCGGTCGTCGTATTCGCCGCGCTGCTGGCATTATCTCAAACGACACACAACAGAAGAATCTCGGAAAATTAACGATTTTTTTGCGAGTTGGTTGTCGCCAAAAAAACGCAAACAGCGTAGAGGAGGATGAATCTCTGTCGGCTTGCCCGGCGAGTGTTGCGTTTAAGGGCCGGCATGAAGTTATTCGAGATATATATCGTACGGCGTGCCGGTATGATGTTCCTGGTGGCCCTGCTGCCGGTGCTTGCCATTATTTGGACCACGCAGGTCCTGCAGCGCATCAATCTCGTGACCGACAGCGGCCAGTCGATGGGCTCGTTCGCGAAGCTCGCGACCCTCATTCTGCCGACCATCATTCCAATCGTTCTGCCCTTCGCTCTGGTTATCGGCATCACGCAGACGCTGACGCAAATGAACAGCGATTCCGAGCTGACGGTCATGGAAGCGGCGGGTGCCAAGCGCAGCATCATCATCCGCCCGATCATGATTCTCGCCATCGCGATCAGCACATTCTCGTTCTTCGTCGACAATGTGGTCGAACCCAAGGCTCGCGTCGTTGCCCGCCAAATGGTGGCGGAAGCCTATGCCGACCTTCTTTCGACCGTTATCGAAGAGAAGAATTTCCGGCGTATCGAAGACGGGCTTTACGTTCAGATCTCGCAGCGCCTGTCAGGGCGTATCCTCAAGGGATTGTTCGTCGTGGATTCCCGCGACCCAGCCTTCGACCTGATCTATTATGCGAAGGAAGGCGCGGTCGATCCGAGCGGCACGTCCCTGCTAATGAGGGACGGCGAAGTTCATCGCAAGACGGCCGACGGCAGCGTCTCGGTCATCAAATTCGATTCCTATTCCTTCGATCTTTCCGACATGACTCAGAGCCGCGGCCAGGCGACCCTGCGCGCCAGCGACCGCAGCCTCGCCTTCCTGTTCAATCCGGATCCGAATGATCCAGACGTCAAAGCACGGCCAGGCAATTATCGATCGGAACTACATCGCCGCCTCAATGAATGGGCCTTGCCCGCCATATTTGCGCTGATCTCTCTGGTGATTGCCGGGGATGCGCGCTCGCATCGCGAAGCGCGGCTGCATCCGATGGTGTCGGCATTGACGATCGCCTTCGCGCTGCGCTGGGCCGATTTCTATGCCGCAAACCAGATCGACAGCAATCCCAAGTTCGTCGGCGTTCTCTACGCGATCAACATCATTTCGGCTGCTGTCGCCATCGCACTGCTGTTGCGTAATCGCAAAATGACGGTGCCGCTAACGATCCGGAACCGTCTCAGCAGCTGGCGGCAAAGAATCCAGGACCGCCTGCCGACGGCGCCGGGCGGACCGAACGGGAGCGGTGCATGATTTTCAGCACGCTCGGGCGCTATTTCTTCAGTCGTTACATTATAACGACGCTCTGGTTTTTCCTGGGCGTTGTCTCGATCGTCTATCTCGTCGATTTCAGCGAGAATGCCGGCCGGCTATCCGGGCTCCCCGGCTATACGGTTTCGCTCGGCCTGGTGATGACGGCCGTCAGGCTGCCGTTCATTCTGCAGCAGACGGTGCCGTTCATTGCACTTTTCGTCGGCATGACGGTGCTGATCGCGCTCAATCGCCGCCGCGAACTTGTCATCGCGCGCGCAGCCGGCATTTCCGTCTGGCAATTCATGACGCCGTTCATTGTGGGCGCCTTTTGCGTGGGACTGGCGACCATGCTCGCCCTCAACCCGGTCGCCGCATGGGGCCAGCGCCAGGCAGAAACGATGGAAGCGGATCTGCGCGGCGATCCTTCCTATCACAACAAGCTTTCGGTTCCGTGGCTGCGTCAATCGAGCGGCAAGGACGATACGATCATCGGTGCCAAGGCCATTCTGGACAATGGAACGACGCTGATGGGCGTTGTCTTTATCCACTTCGATTCACAGGGAAATATCGTTCTCCGCCAGGATGCGGAGTCGGCAAAATTGGAAAATGGTTACTGGCTTCTTAACGGTGTCGTCGAGCGGCGACCCGGTGAAATGCCGGAGCATAAGAGTTCGGTACAGGTCCGTACGAATCTGAAACAGGATTTTGTCTCCCAGCGCCTGGCGCAGCCGGAAACCATTGCTTTTTATGATCTTTCTAATCGAATAAAGGTCGCACGCTCGTTCGGCATCTCGACCAATGCACTCGAAACGCAATTTCACTCGCTGCTGTCACAGCCTTTCCTTCTGGTGGCAATGACGCTGATCGCAGCAACTGTGTCTCTAAAATTCAGTAGATTCAACCAATCGCGCTCCGTGATTCTAGGTGGAATCCTCTCCGGCTTCGTGCTTTATGTTGTCACCGTGCTTGTAAAGGCATTCGGGAGCAGCGGAGTGGTTCCTCCCTTCGTGGCGGCATGGATACCCGTGATCGTCGCATTGGCATTCGGAGCAACGATCCTGCTTCATCAGGAGGACGGCTAGTGGCGGCAGGCAACCGCAAGAGTATCAGGAAGATTGTGGCTGCCCTTGTTACGGGCACGGCCGCATGCGCATATATTATGAGCCCAGTCGTCGTGTACGCTCAGGCCAACAACAATGGCGGTACTGGCGCTGTGACCTCTCCCATTAAGGTCAACGTGCCGGAGGGCTCTAAACTCGTCCTCTCGTCCAACGAACTGACCTATAATAAGGACGCACAGATCGTCACCGCCACCGGTGCCGTTCAGATCAACTACGGCGGCTACAGAATGGTCGCCCAGAAGGTTGAATACAATCAGAAATCCGGTCGGATGATGGCTCTCGGCAATGTCGAGCTGATCACTCCGGACGGCAATCGCATGTACGGTGACAAGATGGATGTCACCGACAGTTTTTCCGATGGCTTCGTGAACGCCCTGCGCATCGAAATGCCGGACAATACCCGTCTTGCCGCCGAAAAGGGCGAGCGGGTCGGCGGCACGCAGATGATTCTGTCGAAGGGCGTTTACACCGCCTGCATGGCCTGCTCCGAGCAGGGCCGAGCTCCGCTGTGGCAGGTCAAGGCACAGCGCGTCGTCCAGAACGGCGTCACGCATACCGTGCGTCTCGAGCATGCCCGCTTCGAGCTGTTCGGTCAGCCGATCGCCTACATCCCGTGGATCGAAGTTCCCGACAATACGGTAAAACGCAAGTCCGGCTTCCTGTTTCCGTCGGCGAGCATCTCGCAGCGCCTCGGCGTTGGCCTGAAGGTCCCTTACTACTACGTCATATCGCCCAGCATGGATGCGACGGTGACTGCCACCGGCTTCACCAACCAGGGCCTGTTGCTCGAAGGCGAGTTCCGTCAGCGTTTAGAGAACGGTACGCATGTTCTGCGCGTCGCAGGCATCGACCAGATGAATTCCAGCAAGTTCAATGCCGGCTCTAGCGATGCCGAGCATGACTTACGCGGGATGGTCTCGTCCAAGGCGGACTTCAGGATCAATCCACGCTGGACCTTCGGCTGGGACGTGATGCTGCAGAGCGACAACAACTTCTCGCGCACCTATGGCCTGGAAGGTGTCAACCAGAGCACGCACACGAACCAAGCCTACCTGACCGGCCTCGGAAAGCGCAACTATTTCGATATGCGCGCCTTCTACTACAATGTGCAAAACGCGGATGACAGCAGCATTGCCGAGAAACAGCAGGCATATGTCTATCCAAGCATCGACTATCACTATGTCGATCCGAAATCGGTTTTGGGCGGCGAGCTGTCAGCGACGATGAATTTCACGCACCTATCGCGTGACAAGACCTCCGTGCTCGACGCCACCACTGCTCTTGGCGATTCCAGCCTGAACGACCGCTATCTCGGTCTTTCCGGAAACTATACGCGTCTGAGCACTGAGCTGCAGTGGCAGCGTACCTTCACCACCGATCAAGGTCTGGTGCTGACGCCGTTGGCTGCCGCTCGAGGCGACGTCTACGGCCTCGATATGAATGCACCGGGGGCCGGCACTTATTCCGGCAACTACGACAACAACGACTATGCGACGCGCGGTATGGTCACCGCGGGTCTCGAGGCGAAATATCCGTTCCTCATTACTACGAGCAACAGCACGCATGTGTTCGAACCGATCGCGCAGATTTATGTGCGGCCCGACGAGCAACTTGCCGGCCGATTGCCGAACGAAGATGCGCAGAGCTTCGTTTTCGATGCGACCAATCTGTTCGATCGTGACAAGTTCTCCGGTTTCGACCGCGTCGAAGGTGGCACGCGAGCAAACGTGGGTTGGCGCTACACAGGCAGCTTCGACAACGGCTACAAGTTGCAGCACATCTTCGGCCAGTCCTATCAGCTTGGCGGCCGCAACTCCTTCGCGACCACCGATCTTGCCGGTGTAGGGTCGGATTCTGGCCTTGAAACCACTCGATCCGACTATGTCACGATGTTCGGCTTGACGACGCCGCAGGGCATCTCGCTCGCGACGTCCTATCGCTTCGACGAAAAGGACTTTGCCTTCCGTCGTGGCGACACATCGGTCGGCTTCTCGAATGATATATTCCAGACGTCGTTGATCTACACCCATATCGCCGCTCAGCCGCAATATGGCTTCACCAGCAATCAGGACGAAATTCAGTCGCGCGCACAGGTCAAGTTCAAGGAATACTGGTCGGTCTTCGGAACGGTCAGCTATGACATCAACAGCGGTGATTTCACCCGTCAGGGTGTCGGCGTCTCATATGAGGACGAATGCACGATCTTCACCGTCTCGTTCCTGAACAAGAAGGATTCGACTGCGCAGGCCGCAAGTGATTGGTCCGTCGGCGCCCGCCTGACCTTCCGTACGCTGGGCGATGTCAACCTCGGCAACGTTCAGAACGCAACATTCTGATTGCTATAAAGATTAGATAAAGCCGGCTTCATCGCCGGCTTTATTATTTCAATGCGGGCCGCCATTCCGTTTGCGTCATTGTTTCGCCGCAAGGATTTTGCAATTCATCGCGCTTGATGTAGACAGATGGCGCAAAGTTGCCGTATTGCGCCTATGGCGCGTGCCGACATGGCACATGCCGACAGAAAGACCTTTGGGAAGGGGTAGTTGATGTTTTCTGGAAAGACACCGATGCGCGCTGCACTGTTCGGAGCCGCAGCCTTGGTTATGGCAAGCTTCGCCGTACCGAGCAGCGATGTCGCCTTTGCGGCAAGTGAGGTCAAAGTCCTTGTCAACAGCCAGGTCATTACATCGGGCGATATCGCCAAGCGAGTCAACTTCCTCAAGTTGCAGCGCCAGAAGGGCGACCTGAACAAGCTCGCAAAGGAACAACTTGTCGACGAGACGTTGAAGCGTGCGGAAGTCGCGCGCCTGCGCATGTCGGTATCGACATCTGACGTCGATGCTGCCTTTGGCCGCTTTGCCTCTAGCAACAAGATGTCGACGGAGCAGCTCGGGCAGATCCTCGAAAAGATGGGCGTGACCGTCGAGCACTTCAAATCCTATATCGCCATTTCCATGAGCTGGCCGCGCGTAGTGAATGCCCGCTTCGGCTCAAGCGGCCGTCTCTCGAACGACGCTCTCGTTACCCGCATGACGGAGAACAAGACGAAGCCGGTCACGACGGAATACTTCCTGAAGCAGATGGTTTTCGTTGTTCCGACAGCAAAGCGGAATGCCATCCTGAAGTCGCGCAAGGCCGAAGCTGATGCATCGCGCTCCAAGTTCCCTGGTTGCGATCAGGCGAAAGCTTTTGCAGCGACCATGCGGGATGTTTCCGTTCAGGATCTTGGCCGCGTGCTCGCACCCGACGTTCCGGAAGTCTGGAAGCCGTTGCTCGAAAAGGCGTCCGGCAACACGACCGCGTCCGTCGTCACCGACCGCGGTGTCGAATATATCGCAATCTGCTCGCAGCGTCAGGTCAACGATGACGTCGCCGCAGCAGCCGTCTTCCGTGCCGAGGATATCGGCAAGAACAACGCCCAGGGCGTCAGCGCCAACGATAAGAAGTACATGGATGAACTGCGCACCAAGGCGCAGATTGTCTATCGCTGATCGCCGATGCCGTCGCGCCCATCCATCCCCCTGGCGCTCACGCAAGGGGATCCGGCAGGCATAGGTCCCGATATCACGCTCGCCGCCTGGCTGCGTCGCAGCGAGCTTGATCTGCCGCCTTTTCTGTTTCTCGGCGACGCAGGTGTTCTTGGGACGCGTGCCTCGCAGTTGGGCCTGAACGTGCCTCTGAAGGAGGCCGATCCGGCCACCGCCTGCGACATCTTCCGCGATGCCCTGCCGATCCTGCCGATCGAGGCTGGAATGAGCGTCGTCGCCGGCGAGCCGCATGTCGCCACCGCAAAAGGGACGATCGCCGCCATCGAAATGGCAGCCTCGCTCAGCATGAGCGGCAAGACGTCGGCGGTCGTCACGAACCCGATCGCCAAATCGGTCCTCTATGATGCGGGCTTCAGCTTTCCCGGTCATACCGAGTTCCTGGCGGATCTCGCAACGCGCGCGACCGGCAGGCCGGTCATGCCCGTCATGCTTCTGGCCGGCCCCAAGCTCCGCGCCGTCCCGGTCACCATCCATATTCCGCTGAAGGATGTGCCGCAGGCCTTGACCACCGATCTCATCATCGAGACGTGCAGGATCACCGACCATGACCTGCGAACCCGTTTCGGCATTTCCAAGCCACGCCTGGCGGTTGCTGGCCTCAATCCGCATGCCGGTGAGAACGGTGCGCTCGGCAAGGAAGACGACGAGATCATTAGGCCTGCAATCGACGCGCTTCGCTCGGAGGGTATCGATGCCTTCGGCCCCCTGCCCGCCGACACCATGTTCCATGACGAGGCTCGCCGCCGATACGATGTCGCCATCTGCATGTATCATGATCAGGCGCTGATCCCGGCCAAGGCGCTCGGCTTCGACGACTCCGTCAACGTCACGCTCGGACTGCCATTCGTTCGCACCTCCCCGGACCATGGCACCGCCTTCGGCATCGCCGGCAAGGGTGTCGCCAAGGAAGGCAGCCTTGTCGCCGCCCTCAAGCTGGCAAGCGAGATCAGCAGCAAGACCGGAAACAATCCCTAATGGCCGCTCTCGATGGCTTGCCTCCCCTCCGCGATGTGATCCAGCGCCACGGCCTCGACGCACGCAAGGCGCTTGGCCAGAACTTTCTCCTCGATCTCAACCTGACGCAGAAGGTTGCGAGGACCGCGGGTTCGCTTGAAGGCGCCACCGTTTTCGAAGTCGGGCCTGGGCCTGGCGGCCTGACGCGAGCCATCTTGGCGCTTGGCGCAGCCAAGGTCATCGCGGTGGAGCGTGACGCTCGTTGCCTGCCGGCTCTGGCAGAGGTTGCCGATCACTATCCCGGCCGGCTCGAGGTGATCGAGGGCGATGCGCTGAAGACGGATTTTGCTGCCCTTGCGCCCGACGGACCGGTCAAGATCATCGCCAACCTGCCCTACAATGTCGGCACGCAGCTTCTGGTCAACTGGCTCCTGCCGGCGCAGTGGCCGCCCTTCTGGCAGTCACTGACCCTGATGTTCCAGAAAGAGGTGGGACAACGGATCGTGGCGCAGGAAGATGACGATCATTACGGCCGGCTCGGCGTGCTCTGTGGCTGGCGTTCGGAGGCGCGTATGGCCTTCGACGTATCCCCGCAGGCCTTTACGCCGCCGCCAAAGGTAACGTCGACCGTGGTCCATCTGACGCCGAAGGAAAACCCTATCCGTTGCGCTGTCGACAAGCTGGAGAAGGTGACGCAGGCAGCCTTCGGCCAGCGGCGGAAAATGCTGCGCCAGAGCCTGAAGCCGCTCGGCGGCGAGGCGCTGCTTATCAAGGCCGAGATCGACCCGCAGCGCCGCGCGGAAACACTGTCCGTGGAAGAATTCTGCCGGTTGGCGAACTGCCTGTGATTGGATCGGAGCCGCCGACCGGCCTCAGAGCTTCGGCGTCTCTTCCAGCAAATCCCGAACGAAATCGAAGATGCCGTGCCGGCGATCGCGACGCAGCCGCTCCGCCTTGACGATCGACTGGACTGCGTCGAAGGCAACGTTCAGGTCATCATTGATGATGACATAGTCATATTCGCGCCAGTGAGCGATCTCGGCCCGAGAATTGGCGAGACGCATGGCGATGACTTCTTCGGAATCTTCAGCGCGGCGATGCAAGCGCGATTGCAGCTCCGTCATGGTCGGTGGCAGCACGAAGATGGAGACCACATCGGCCGGCATCTTCTCTTGCAGCTGCTGCGCACCCTGCCAGTCGATATCGAAAAGCATGTCGCGGCCTTCCGACATCGCGGTTTCCACCGGCTCGCGCGGCGTGCCGTAGAAGTTGCCATGCACCTCGGCCCATTCGAGCAGCGAGTCGGAATCGCGAAGGCGCTCGAACTCGCGCTGCGAGACGAAATGGTAATGCACTCCTTCGATCTCGCTCGGGCGGCGCTGCCGCGTCGTGACGCTCACGGAAAGGCTCACCTGCTTGTCTTTATCCAGCAATGTGCGCGCGATCGTCGACTTGCCTGCGCCTGATGGAGAGGAGATGGCAAGCATCAGCCCCCGGCGGGCAATCGGAATGGATGTGGATGTCGCCGGCTTCATGGCCTACTCCAAATTCTGGACCTGTTCGCGGAACTGGTCGATAACCACCTTCAGCTCGATACCGGCGGCAGTGACCGCAGCGGCATTCGATTTGGAACAGATGGTATTCGATTCCCGGTTAAATTCCTGTGCAAGAAAATCAAGCTTGCGGCCAACAGGCCCGCCCTTGGAAATAAGATCGCGTGCTGCCGCCACATGAGCCTGCAGGCGATCGACCTCTTCGCGAAGATCGGCCTTGGTCGCAAGAAGGGCCGCTTCCGCATGCAGCCTGTCGCGGTCGAGGCCAGACGATCCTTCAAGAAGCATCGCGACCTGTGCGGCCAGCCGCGTTACGATTTCCTGCGGCGAGCGCGAGGGATCGAGCTCGACTGTGCTCGTCAGCGTCTCAATCGTGGCGACCTGGCCGAGCAAGATCTGGCCGAGTGCCTGGCCCTCCCGTCCACGCATGTCGTGAAGATCTGCGAGAGCTGCCGTCAAGCCAGCCATGATGTCGGCATCGCGTGCGGCAACCACCTCCTCGCTCTCTTCGGCTTCCTTGAATTCCACCAGGCCGCGAACCGCCATAAGGCTATCCAGCCGCAGCGGCGCGGGGTCGATAATCCCTGCGAGCTGATCCCGCAGCGCGAGCAGAGCCGACAGCGCATCCTTGTTCACGACGAC
Source organism: Martinezella miluonensis (assembly GCF_900094545.1). GTDB lineage: Bacteria > Pseudomonadota > Alphaproteobacteria > Rhizobiales > Rhizobiaceae > Rhizobium > Rhizobium miluonense. The sequence continues at coordinate 84,718 of NZ_FMAH01000021.1, read as the reverse complement.
CTCGACCCGGCTTTCCTCGACGGACAGCGACAGGCCGACCTGGAGATTGCCGCGGGAGAACCGGTCGGAGATCAGCTTGCGGACATCCGTCTCCAGCCGCTCAAGCCCTTGCGGCAGGCGCAGCCGGACATCCAAGCCCTTGCCGTTCACAGACCGTAGCTCCCATGCCCAGCGACCGCGCCCGCTCGTTCCCTCACGCCGGGCAAAACCGGTCATGGACTGCAATACCATGCAAGCCTCCGAAAATTCCTGTCCCCAATCGATCGAAAATCATCGGATTGGGGATCAATGTAAAGTGAAGCCGCGCCATGGCTTCATCGAAGCCATGGCGCAACAAGGATCAGTTGGTCTTCTTCTTTTGCTGAGTGCCAGAGCCCGGAGCTGTCGTGGCATCGTCGGGCTGACCGTCGACGGCAATTGCACTCGGATCTTCGCCCTTCTCGGCGACCAGCTTGCGCCAGCGCTTGACGTTGGCATTGTGCTCTTCCAGCGTTGCGGCGAAGACATGACCGCCCGAGCCGTCAGCGACAAAATAAAGATCCTGCGTCTTCCAGGGGTTGGCGACGGCTTCGAGCGCATCCTTGCCCGGATTTGCGATCGGCGTCGGCGGCAGACCCTTGATGATATAGGTGTTGTAAGGCGTCTCTTTCTTCAGGTCCGACTGATAGATCGGCCGATCGGACGGCTTTCCTTCCCCGCCGAAGAGACCGTAAATAATCGTCGGATCCGACTGCAGACGCATGCCTTTACCGAGACGATTGAGGAACACGGAGGCGACATGAGCACGCTCATCCGCAAGGCCGGTTTCCTTCTCTACAATGGAGGCGAGCGTCACGAAATCCTGCTTGTTCGCCAGTTGCACGTTTGGATCGCGCCTACCCCAGATCTGCTCGACCAGCTTTTGCTGCGCCCCCGCCATCTGTTCGACGATTTCGGTGCGCTTGGTGCCGCGCGTGAATTTGTAGGTATCGGGCCTCAGACTACCCTCTGCCGGCAACGCCGACGGCAAATCGCCTTCCAGCACGGTATCGGCTTGCAGCTTGTTGAAAATCTGCCGAACCGTCAGCCCTTCGGGCAGGGTCACCGAATAGAGGATGGATTTGCCCGACTTCAGCAGTTCCATGATGTCCTTCATGGAAGCGCCGGCCTTGATCTCGTATTCACCGGCCCGAAGCGTTTCATTTTCATGCAGATAAGTGGTCGTCAGCCAACGGAAGATGCGCTGATCGGTGATGATGTTGTTTGATTCGAGGCGATTGGCGATCTCGTTCAGACCTGCGCCGTTGCGCACGATGAAATTCGTGTTGGTCGTCAGCGGACCGGGGCTCCGATAGATCGAGAAAGCGTAATAGGTGCCCGCAACAGCCGCGATGACGACGAAAACCACCAGCGTCATCAGGAAGTTCAGAAAGATCACCATCTGGCTGCGGGCTTTGCGCGAACGCTTCGGCGGATCCGGAACACGCTCCGGACGCAGGGCTTCGCTTGCCGATTTCGGGATGATCGGCCCCTTCTGTCCGTTCGGAGTTCCGTTGCTCTGGTTCGTATCGCTCACCGGCAATCCCTTCCTTTTTCTATTGCCTGCTCTTTGGCCAAGCAATGCGGCAAAAAACAGGTTCAGAAGATAAGGCGGAACCCGCTCAGGGCTCCGACTTAGACCGATCAGACATTACCGCGACGCATCGCGGAGATGCACACAAGCACGGTAACATTCGGGAACGGCGCGCCGGCTTGCCGAAGAACACTCCCGCTTTAGCAGTTACGCGCTGTTATTATGCCTCATAACGGCGCAGGACAAGCGACGCGTTCGTGCCGCCGAAGCCGAAGGAGTTCGACAGCGCGACATTGATCTCGCGCTCGCGGGCCTTGTGCGGAACAAGATCGATGGCGGTCTCGCGCTCGGGGTTATCGAGGTTTAGTGTCGGCGGAGCGATATTGTCACGGATGGCGAGCGTGGAGAAGATCGCCTCGATCGCGCCGGCAGCGCCGAGCAGATGGCCGGTCGCCGACTTGGTCGATGACATCGAGATCCTCGACGCGGCGTTGCCGACCAGACGCTCGACAGCGCCAAGCTCGATCGTATCCGCCATGGTCGAGGTGCCGTGGGCATTGATGTAGTCGATATCAGCCGCGGTTAGGCCAGCTCGCTTCAGCGCAGCGGTCATGCAACGGAATGCGCCCTCGCCGTCCTCGGAGGGGGCGGTGATATGGTGGGCGTCGCCCGAGAGGCCATAGCCGACCACTTCAGCGTAGATCTTGGCGCCGCGCGCCTTGGCGTGTTCCAACTCTTCCAGAACGACGATACCGGCGCCCTCGCCCATGACGAAGCCGTCACGGTCGCGATCATAGGGGCGCGAAGCCTTTTGCGGAGCGTCGTTGAAGTCCGTCGACAGCGCCTTGCAGGCGGCGAAGCCCGCAAGCGAGATACGGCAGACCGGAGCTTCCGCGCCGCCCGCGACCATCACGTCGGCATCGCCAAGCATGATCAGGCGGGCAGCATCGCCGATGGCGTGCGCACCGGTCGAGCATGCGGTAACGACCGCGTGGTTCGGGCCGCGCAGCTTGTGGCGGATGGAGACCTGGCCGGAAACGAGATTGATGAGACGTCCCGGAATGAAGAAGGGCGAGATGCGGCGCGGACCCTTGTCGCGCAGCGTGTAGCCAGCTTCGACAATGCCTTCGAGGCCGCCAATGCCCGAGCCGATCATGACGCCCGTGGCAATCTGATCCTCATCCGTCTTGGGGTGCCAACCGGCATCCGCCAGCGCCATATCGGCGGCTGCCATGCCGTAGACGATGAAGGGGTCGACCTTGCGCTGCTCCTTCGGCTCCATCCAATCGTCAGCATTGAAGGTGCCGTCGGTGCCGTCGCCGACAGGAATGCGGCAGGCAATCTTTGCGGGGAGATCTTCGACCTCGAATTCGGTCACGAGGCGCGCGCCGTTGTGCCCAGCGAGCAAACGCGTCCAGGACACCTCCGTGCCACAGCCCAAAGGTGATACCATGCCGGTACCCGTGATAACGACACGTCTCATCGCCCGCAGACCCCCGTCTTTTTATGATGATATGCGTATGAACATTGTTCGCCTGGCTTCGCCGGACGAAATAGGGCGGACTCTTCAGCCCGCCCCTTCAAAAAGCGCAAGAGATTAGGCCTGAGCCTTCTCAATGAACTTTACCGCGTCGCCAACGGTCAGGATCGAGTCAGCAGCATCGTCAGGGATTTCAACGCCGAATTCTTCTTCGAAAGCCATGACCAGTTCGACCGTATCGAGCGAGTCCGCACCCAGATCGTCGATGAAGCTTGCGCTTTCAACAACCTTGTCGGCGTCAACGCCAAGATGATCAACAACAATTTTCTTTACGCGTTCTGCGATATCGCTCATGTCGGTTTCCTCGACCTTATATCCTGATCAGAATGCCCTGTGACATCCCTACCTATTCAAACCTGCAGCGTCTGTCCTGACACCGCTGGCAAACCCGTTCAACCCGGCATTGAGATCCGGTCCAGCGCCTTGAATGCGGCCCAGTCCGTCTGCATTTTCCGGACGACTGTTCACAGTCATGGCCCGCTTAACACGGTTTAAGTCCGTCGCAAAGCCAGAAAATAGCCGGCTCCGGGTTGCTCAACATGCTATTGGAGGGAAAGTTCCCTCCAATAGCAATTCCGTTAGATCATCGCCATGCCGCCGTTGACATGGATCGTCTGGCCGGTGACGTAGCTTGCCTCGGAAGAGGCGAGATATGCGACCGCCGAAGCGACTTCCAGACCGGTGCCCATGCGCTTCATGGGAATGGCGCCCATGATGGCTTCTTTCTGCTTGTCATTCAGCTTGCCCGTCATCGCGCTTTCGATGAAGCCGGGGGCAACGCAGTTGACGGTCACGTTGCGGGTGGCGATTTCCTGCGCCAGCGACTTGGTAAAGCCGATCATGCCGGCCTTGGAGGCGCAGTAGTTCGCCTGGCCGGGATTGCCGGTGACACCGACGACCGAGGTGATGTTGATGATGCGGCCATAGCGGCGGCGCATCATCGGATGGGTCAGCTCGCGCGTCAGGCGGAAGACGGCCGTGAGGTTGACTTCCAGCACGGCATCCCAGTCGTCGTCGCTCATGCGCACGAAGAGGCCGTCCTTGGTGATGCCGGCATTGTTGACGAGGATATCGACGCCGCCGAGCTCTTCTTCGGCCTTGGCGCCAAGCGCCTTTACCTCGTCGCGATCCGACAGGTTGGCCGGGAAGATCTTGACGCGATCGCCGAGTTCGGACGCCAGCGTCTCCAGCCTTTCGACGCGCGTGCCGTGCAGGCCGACGATCGCGCCCTGCTTGTGCAGGAGCCGGGCGATTTCTTCGCCGATGCCGCCGGATGCGCCGGTTACCAGGGCCTTACGGCCGGTCAAATCAAGCATGTGTGTCCCTCGCTTCTAATTTTTTCAGCCGAGCAGTGCGGCAAGCGCCGTGTCGATATCAGCGGCATTGTTGACGGCAATGCCGTTGACCGATTTGTCAATGCGGCGAGCCAGGCCCGTCAGCACCTTGCCGGCGCCGATCTCATACAATGTCGTGACATTGTTGGCGGCAAACCATTCCACCGTCTCGCGCCAACGCACCTGGCCGGTGACCTGTTCGACCAGCAGCCCGGCAATCTCGTCGGCATCCGTGACCGGAGCCGCCTTGACGTTGGCAATAACAGGCACGACCGGATTGTTCTTGGCGACGCCGGCGAGCGCTTCGCGCATCGCTTCGGCAGCCGGGGCCATCAGCGCGGAATGGAAAGGTGCGGAGACCGGCAGCAGGATGGCTCGCTTGGCGCCCTTGGCGGTCGCAAGCTCAGCAGCCTTCTCGACCGGAGCTTTCTCGCCGGAAATGACGATCTGGCCGCCGCCATTGTCATTTGCGATCTGGCAGGCGCCGAGAGCGGACGCTTCCGCACAGACTGCGATGACATCGGCATGTTCAAGCCCGATGATCGCAGCCATGGCGCCGACGCCGACGGGAACTGCTGCCTGCATGGCGTTGCCGCGGATGCGCAGCAGCCGTGCCGTGTCGCCAAGCGAGAAGGTGCCGGCGGCACAAAGCGCGGAATATTCGCCGAGCGAGTGGCCGGCGACATAGGCGACCTTGCTCTTCAAGTCCAGGCCACGAGCCTGCAGCACACGGATGACGGCGAGCGACACGGCCATCAACGCCGGCTGCGCATTGGCCGTCAATGTCAGCTTGTCTTCCGGGCCGTTGAAGATGACGTCGGAGAGCTTTTCACCGAGCGCTTCATCGACTTCCTCGAAGACGGCACGCGCCTCGGCGAAATTGTCGGCAAGGTCCTTGCCCATGCCGACGGCCTGGCTGCCCTGGCCGGGAAATGTGAAAGCAACAGTCATTATAAAGCGTCCTTTTAGGGGTCGTTTTGCTTCCCAATGACATTGTTTGCGCCGGAGTCAATAGCGCAAGCCCCGCAGCCACAGGCTTTTGCGCCTGCAAGACGCAATGATTTTTTTCTTGCGCTTGCTCAGATCGGGCCTAAATTTGCACGACCTCATTCATTTTTACTTTCTCCCATCCCCCAAGGTTTTCCTATGAAATATAAGAATTTAGGCCGCACTGATATTTCCGTTTCGCAGATTTGCCTGGGCACGATGACCTGGGGCACGCAGAACAGCGAAGCCGAAGCGCATGAGCAGATGGATTATTCGGTCCATAAGGGTATCAATTTCTTCGACACTGCCGAAATGTACCCGACAACACCTGTGGGACCGGAGACGCAAGGGCGCACGGAAGAATATATCGGCACCTGGTTCGAGAAGACCGGCAAGCGCAAGGATATCGTGCTTGCCACGAAGGTCGCCGGCCCCGGCCGCGAGTATCTTCGCGGCGGCCAGGGTCCGGATGCCGCCAATATCAATGCAGCGATCGACGCCAGTTTGAAGCGGCTGAAGACCGACTATATCGATCTCTATCAGGTCCACTGGCCGAACCGCGGCCATTTTCATTTCCGCCAGAACTGGCATTACAACCCCTTCACGCAGGACCGCGAGAAAGCCGTCGCCGATATCACCGAGATCCTGGAGACGATGGGCGAGCTGGTGAAGGCCGGCAAGATCCGCGCCATCGGCCTGTCGAACGAGACGACCTGGGGCATCCAGAAGTATCTGACGATTTCCGAGCAGCATGGCCTGCCGCGCGTTGCGACCACGCAGAACGAATACAATCTGCTCTACCGGCATTTCGACCTCGATCTGGCGGAACTGTCGCATCACGAAGATGTCGGGCTGCTCGCCTATTCGCCGCTTGCCGGCGGCATCCTCAGCGGCAAATATGTCGGCGGAGCGCGTCCGGCCGGCTCACGCGGCTCGATCAACACCGATATCGGCGGCCGCCTGCAGCCGCTGCAGGAACCGCCGGTAAAGGTCTATCTGGAAATCGCAGCCAAATACGGCATCGACCCATCGAAGCTTGCGCTCGCCTATTGCCTCACCAAGCCCTTCATGACCTCGGTCATCATCGGTGCAACGACGATGGCGCAGCTCGAAACTGATGTGGCCGCCGCTTATGTGACGTTGCCACCCGAGGCCTTGGCGGAGATCGAGCAGGTGCACCGGAAGTATCCGATGCCGATGTAAGGCCGGAACGCGCCGGACTCGGCAACGGATGCCGCCAATCGTGACTATAACGTTGCGCCCCTAGCAGCGATCTTCATGATGAAGATCGCTGCTATCACTTCTGTAAATTGTCGCAATCGAGCGAGCTGGTATAGTGCTTGACTGTGGACACACCGCCCGCTTCGGCGATGGTTTTTCTAACCAAGAGCAATAGGATGGGCGTCAGAAACTATTTGATCGAAGGTGTTTCCGGCACCGGCAAGACATCCGTCTGCCGCGAGCTGCGGCAGCGCGGTTGCCATGCCATCAATGGTGATACTGAGTTGGCTTATCAGGGCGATCCAAAGACGGGAGAACCCTTGGATGGGCTTGCCCATGAGCATCATATTTGGGACGTGGATAGGGTCAGAGCGCTGGTGGCCGACCAGAGCCACCCTGCATCATTCTTCTGCGGCGGCTCCAGGAATTTCTCCAGCTTCATTGATCTGTTCGATCAGGTCTTTGTTCTCGAGGTCGATCTGGACACGCTGACCCGACGGCTTGACGAGCGGCCGGAAACCGAATGGGGCGGAAGAGCTGCCGAGCGGCAACTCATCGAGCGGTTGCATGCCACCAAGGAAGATGTTCCGAAGGGTGGCGTCGTCATCGACGCGACTGCGCCGATCGAACGCGTCGTGGATGAGATTCTGGAAAAGTGCATCTAGCTCACGGATACCCCAGCATATGCATGCGGAGCGGAAAGCGGTCCGCAGATGCTCTATTGGACCGCCTTGGGCGCAGTCGTCAGCTCGGTGCCATAAGCCTCCTTCAACTCCTCCTGCCCTTGCACACGGTCCACAGACTTGTGGAGCAGGATCGATCTGTAACCTTCGGAATGCCGGCCCTCGATCAAGGTCACATCAGCATTCCCCGGATTGTCCGAGCGTTCGAACCAATCGACGGGATGATGCAGAAAATTCATCTCGAAGGCTCGGTTGGTCACACCATGGCCGACGATAAGGACATTGTTTTTCCCGTTTTCGGCATCGTGCATGACGGTCTGCAGGAACAGGCGCACGCGCTGGGCGACGTCGGCGCGGCTCTCGCCGTCCGGCGGCCGCGCATAGAATTTGCCGTTATTGTTGCGCAGCCTCGCCCATTTCTCGAATTCGTCGGGGAATTTCCGCTTCTGCTCGGCATGGTCGTAAATTTCGGTGAAGAGCCCGAAATCCTGCTCGCGCAGCAGATAATCTTCTTTCACATCCTCAATCAAATCGGCCGGCAGAACCTCCAGCAAGGCATCCTTGCTCTGCCGCGTCCTCAAGAACGGCGAATACCAGACGCTCAGCCTGCGCAACTCAGCGGTCGGCAGTCCTTTGAGATGAGTGGCGATGGCCTGCCCGGCCTCCAGCACCTGGCGATACCCCCACTCGGTCAGCGGAACATTGTGATCGCCGAATTGCCGATAGGCCTGGTCATCGATATTGCCGAGGGATTCGCCGTGCCGGACGAGGAAGATACGCATGAACAGTCCGTGCTGCCGCTATTGATACCAAGACATCATGACCGCAGAGCGGGCCACACGCAATGAGGCGGCGAATACATGCGTGGGTGAGTTCTTCCAATTCGACGTGAAATGGCGGACCATATTCGTGCCAAGAGCGTTGAAAGCAGGGCCGAAATAATGTGTGCGGCAGAATACATGGGCCCTAAGTTGCAGCCGCTTCCTGCAATCTAAACACTAATGGAATTCAAAGATAAACGCCGGCCTTGTGGAAATTCAAAACCTGTGAAATTCATTCTCTTCCATTGGGGAGTGAGCGTGGTGGGGGCATTTCAAATAGGCTGCGCTTTCGTTTTGGGCGTCACCTTTTTCGCAAGCGATGCGGCTGCGCGTCTCAGCTACAGCAATCTCGTGACAGATGATGGGCGACGTTACGTCATCGTGAACGGCTCGTTTGAGGCAGACGACGATTTGAGCAAATTTCGCAAGGCGGTGAATTCGTACCGGGCGAACTCAGTTACCTTCGATAGCCCTGGCGGAAATGTCCAAAAGGCGATCGAGCTCGGAAGATTGATCAGGTCGCTGGGTTTGAGCACGGTCGCCGTACGTGTGCAAGAATGCGCATCCGCTTGCTCCTTGGCATTCCTTGGCGGCGTCGTTCGTTTGGCGGACGCCGGATCAATCGGTGTCCATAAGACCTCGTTTAGCGACACGAAGGGCATGCGCGTTGAAGAGGCCGTCGCAGCGGTCCAGACGATAACAGCCGACGTCATATCCTACATGACTGATATGGGCGCCGATCCCGGACTGTTAAAACTCTCCCTGCAATATGACTCCGATGATATGCGCTACCTGTCGGCAAGCGAGATGAAGCTGTATCGCGTGACGACGCCTGATGCGGATGAGCCGATAACGGAGTCGCAAGCACCCGAAAGCAAATCCCCCGATCTTCAAATTCCCGTGGCGCAAAGCGGAATTGTCCAACATCTGAAGGGCACTGCGCCACTGAAGGCCAATGCCAGCGCAAATTCAAAAACAATTGCCGATTTTGCAAATGGAAGCGGACTGGACATCAAAGCCAGTGACGGCGAATGGTATCAGGTGTCGATCGCCGGGCAGAGAGGATATATGCACCAAGCCTGGGTGTGGGTTCGAGAGTTCGAAGAAAGGCAGTTCGGCAAGAGCTACATTCAGATCAAGAGCGTCGATGATTTGGAGACGGCACGGTCTTTCGTTTTAGATTCGAAAATTCCCTTGGCGGTGCATCTTACGGCGAATGGTAGGTTTGCCGTTACAGTCAACGCGACAGGAAGCCGCGACATCCAAAGCTCCCTGCTCCAGATATTGAGTACGAACAATACGATCCCGAAAAGCGCTTTCGTCACCTACGGCAATACCTATGTCCGGGAAGTCTGCTGCGGCGACTTGTTGTCGAGTAAGTGAGCGACGTTCGCCATCGGGCCTCAATGGCGGCGTTCTTCGAATTTCGTCGCTCCCCTTGCCTTTTCCGCAAAAATCCGTATAAGCCGCCCTGTTCGCAACCCGGTCTTCTGGCTGGTGGCTGAACGGAGGGCCGGTTTTCCGTGAGGGGAATCGTTCGGAACGGAAGCGTTCCAGCCTCCCGTGTCTCCGCTCTCGACCGTCTCGGAAACGCTTTTCTTGCTTGGGTTTACCCCTCTCAGGAGCAGTCGTTGAGGCTTAGCCGCCGAATATCGGGTCAGATCAACGCAAGAAAGGCAAAGCTATCCATGGCTCTTTATGAACATGTATTCCTTGCTCGACAGGATATTTCCGCTCAGCAGGTCGATGCCCTCGTAGAACAGTACAAGGGTGTTATCGAAGCTAACGGCGGTAAAGTCGGGCGTATCGAAAACTGGGGCCTCAAGTCCCTCACCTACCGCATCAAGAAGAACCGCAAGGCTCATTATGCCCTGATGGACATTGATGCTCCGGCCGCTGCGATCCAGGAAATGGAACGTCAGATGCGCATCAGCGAAGACGTCCTGCGTTACATGACTATCGCTGTTGAAAAGCACGAAGAAGGCCCGTCTGCCATGATGCAGAAGCGCGACCGTGACGACCGTCCGCGCCGCGATGGCGACCGTCCGGAGCGTAGCTTCGGCGACCGTGACCGTGGTCCGCGTCCGGATCGTGGTGACCGCGAAGACCGTCCGCGCCGTCCGCGCGAAGACCGCGTATAAGGAGATTTGAGAGATGTCTGAAGTTTCTTCCGCACCGGTCCGCCGTCCGTTCCATCGCCGCCGCAAGACCTGCCCGTTCTCGGGCGCGAATGCGCCGCGCATCGACTACAAGGACGTCCGTCTCCTGCAGCGCTACATTTCCGAGCGCGGCAAGATTGTTCCGTCCCGCATCACGGCCGTTTCCCAGAAGAAGCAGCGCGAACTCGCCCAGGCGATCAAGCGCGCCCGCTTCCTCGGCCTGCTGCCTTACGTCGTCGCTTAATCGACGCCGAATGAATAGAGGGAAGGCAGCAATGCCTTCCCTTCTCCCTTTCGCGATGGGCGCGGATCGGAACCTTGAAACCCCATGTTGGGGACGGCTTTCAGAACCGAGTTTCGGAAGCATCCTCTAACTGCTCGATACGAAGCAGGACAGCGACGTGAAGAAGTTGAACGCAAAAGAGCTTGGCATCGGCGCGCTCGCCGGTCTGACCGCCGCCCTACTCGTGTATGGCGCGACGCTTCAGCCATTGCTATTCATCCTTTTTGGCGCACTTTCTGCTCTTCCTATCCTGATCGTCGGCCTCGGCTGGGGCAACGTAGCCGTCATCGTTGCCGTTGTGGCCGCAGGTATCGTCGGTACGATCTCGCAATCGGCCTATTTCGGCCTGTTCGTCATTCTGCTGGCGCTGATCCCGGCATGGCTCAGCCATCTCGCCAATCTGGCGCGTCCTGCCTCCGAACTCGGCGGACCGGATCACCTGATGGCATGGTATCCGCTCTCTGACATCATGCTGCATCTTTGCGGCCTTGCAGCCGTCGTCATCGTCATCGTCGGCGCGATCATGGGCTACAGCGCCGATCTTGTTGGCCAGGTGATCGACCTATACGTCAAGGTCATGAATCAGCAGCAGCCGGCGCTGCAGCTCGATCAGGCCGCGATTGCGAAGACCAAACTTCTTATGCTCTATGCGATCCCGATCGCCTGGGGCATGATCTGGGTCATGATGATGCTCGCCGCCTATTATGTGGCGACACGGATTGTCACGGCCTCGAAGCACAATCTGCGTCCGCGCGAGGATATCCCCTCATCGCTACGTATGAACCGCAATGCGATCTTCGTCTTTCTCGGGGCGATCGTCGTCATCTTCTTCGGCGGCATACCGGCCCTTATCGCCGCCGCCGTGCTCGGCGCCTTCGGCGCGGGCTTCATCGTTTCCGGCTTCGCGTCGCTGCATTATCGCACGCGTGGCAAGGATTGGCGCATCCCCGTGCTTGTCCTCTGCTACCTGACGTCCTTCCTGCTGACGCTGCCGCTCTTCATCATCCTTGTTCTTGGCCTTTACGATACGCGCAAGGCGATATCGCTGACCCCGAACAAGAATGCCGAAACATCCAAACCAACCGACACGAAAATCTGACATCGAAAGGAACAAGAAAATGGAAGTCATTCTTCTCGAGCGCATCTCCAAGCTCGGCCAGATGGGCGAAACCGTAAAGGTTCGCGACGGCTTTGCCCGTAACTACCTGCTGCCGCTCGGCAAGGCACTCCGCGCCAACGCCGCCAACAAGGCCCGCTTCGAATCCGAGCGCGCAACGCTCGAAGCACGTAACCTCGAGCGCAAGAGCGAAGCCCAGAAGGTTGCCGACGTTCTCGCCGGCAAGTCCTTCATCGTCGTTCGCTCGGCTGGCGAAACCGGCCAGCTCTACGGTTCGGTCGCTGCTCGTGACGTCGTTGAAATCCTCGCAGCCGAAGGCTTCAACATCGGCCGCAGCCAGGTTCACCTGAACACGCCGATCAAGGCTATTGGCCTGCACGACGTTGCCATCGCTCTTCATGCCGAAGTCGAAATCAACGTCGAGCTCAACGTTGCCCGTTCCGCTGAAGAAGCCGAGCGTCAGTCCAAGGGTGAGACCCTCACCTCTGCCGACGCCATCTACGGCATCGACGAAGACGCCCTGCGTCCGGAAGACTTCTTCGATCCGGAAGCTGAACGCGACGCCGAAGACGAAGCTTGATCTTCAAGCCTTCGCAGCATTGCGAATGAAGAAGCCTGGGTCTTTCGACCCAGGCTTTTTTGTTTGCCTGCAGGGAATAAAGCGAACTCTTACTTCAGTCGCCGGCCTTGGCCTCCGGCAGCGGAGCCGAATCCTTGTCGATCGAAACGACCACGGACATGCCGGGCGCCAGCCCATTTGCCTCGGGCTGATCATCTTCGATCTTGACCCTGACGCCGATGCGCTGGGCGACTTTGGTGAAATTACCCGTGGCGTTGTCGGGCCTGATGACGGCGAATTCGGAGCCGGCAGCCGGAGAAAAGCGCTGGATACGGCCCTTGATATCGCGATGCCCGAACGCATCCACGGAGATCGTCGCAGGCTGATCGAGCTTCATGCCGTCAAGCTGGGTCTCCTTGAAATTGGCGATAACCCAGATGTCCTTCGGCACGAGCCCCATGAGCTGTGTGCCGGGCGTCACATATTGGCCAAGACGCACGCCGACTTCGCCGACCCGGCCATCGCGCGGCGCCCTGATCGTCGTATTGTCCAGATCGATATCGGCAAGCTGCACAGCAGCCTCCGCACCGCTGACGCCGGCCTCTAGCGAAGCGCGGTTGACGATGATCGTCGTCAGGTTCTGCTGGGATACGTCGAGGCCGGCTTTGGCTTGATTGACTGATGCCTGCGCCTGCTGCAGCGTCGCCTGCGCCTGTTCGGAATCGCTTGTCGTCGAGACACCTCTGGAGACCAGCGTCGTCACACGATCGGCGGCGAGCTGGGCACGTTTGAGCGCGGCATTGGCGCTGTCGATCTGCGCCTGGCTGGAGGCGATGCCAGCCTTCGCCGCCTGCTCCTGCTGTTGTGAATTGGCGAGCGCCGCCTTCTGTCCGGCAAGCGTCGCCCGCGCCTGCGCCACCTTCTGCTTGTAGATGCGATCATCGATCTGGGCGAGCACCTCGCCCTCCTTGACGAGCTTGTAGTCCTTGATCGGCACGTCGGTAATATAGCCGCTGACCTGCGGGCTGATCGTCGTGACATAGCCTTTGACATAGGCGTCGTCAGTGGTCTCGACGGAGGTTTTGAACGGCGGCAGGTGCCAGGCATAGAGTACCAGCATGACGCCGCCGATGCCGGCGAGAACGGCGATGACTTCGATTGGGGAGCGAACGAGCCTCGGCATGGAGCTATTTCATATCCTCATGGGTTGGATGTCGCGACCTGCGTCTGCTCTTCAGCCAGACGTGATCTGATGAAGCGGAAGAAGACATGGATTAAGAGGCCGGCAAGCGACAGGAAAGCGATTGCAGCGGCGACGAAGAATGCGTCCCCATAGGCGAGCATGTTGGCCTCGTGGCTCACCTGCGAGCCGAGCAGCGCCAGCCCCTCCCCCTTCAGGAGCGCGCTATCCCCGATCACCTTGCCATAGGCGGACGAAAGCTGGCTGGCGCGTTGAGCCACGTGCGGGTCCGTCAGAAGCACGCGCTCGACCAATACAGCGGAATGGAACTTCTCGCGAATGATGATCAACGTGCCATAGAAGGCGGAGCCGATGAGCCCACCGATGCTCTGCGTGAAGGTGAAGACGACGAAGAAGGTCACCAGATAGGGCGGCCCCTTGCTCAGCGCCGCCTTGAAGCCCTCCGACATGGATGGCGGCAGGAAGAGAGCCGCGCCGGCCGCAACCAGCGCCTGGCTGAGATACATCTGCTCGGGCCGGGTGAGGTTCGTCACCTGCGCATCCATCAGCGAGCCCGCGCCCATCAGGATGAGCGCGACGAACTGGATCTGCCAGCCGAATCCATAATTCATGAATACTGTGCAAATGAGCCCGCCAATGACCGAGAAGGCCAGGATGATCCAATAGAGCATGGCTAGCTGATCGTAGAGAAGGCCGACCGCATTCTGATAGAGCGTCATGACGACGTAGGTCTGTTCGGCCGCGATCAGGCGGAAGATCAGAAGGATCGCCGTCAGATGCAGGATTTCCGGCCGCAGCAGCCAGCGGACGTCTATCAGCGGCGTTGCCCGCCTCAGATCGACGACGATTGCCGCGGTGATCGAAGCGATGCCGACCGCCAGCACGACGCCGAGCCAGGGCACCTCCAGCCACCAATAAAGTCGCCCGACCGAAAGGGCGACGGCCAGACAGCCGAACCCGATCGCCACAAGCAGGTAGCTGAAGATATCGCCGAGAACGATCACCTTGACCCGCGGCGGCGGCGTCAGCGGCAGGAGATAGATGATCGGCATGACCAGCAGCGCCAGCGCCATCTCGAGCGTATAAAGGCCGCGCCACTCGCCGTAATCCAGCAGCGATGGCGAGACGAGACGAGTGATGGGAGCGGCAAGCAGCGTATTCGTCATCGCCAGGCTGACGCCAACCGTAAGCTTCTTCGCCGGCTCGAAAGCCTCCAGCATATAGAGGAAGCCGAGCGTCGAGAGCGGTGCGCCCGCGATGCCGCTCAGGAAGCGGACGACGATCGCCGAATGCAGATCGGAGACGAAGAGATTGAGCAGCGAAGCGAGCACGAAGCCGAGAATGCTGACTTCAGCGAAGTTGCGCACGCCGTATTGCAGGCGGATCTTCACCAGCGCGATGGCGAGGCTGACATTGGGCGCCATGTAGGCGGCCGAGAGCCAGACGGACTCGGTGGTCGTTGCCGCGATGCTTCCCTGGATCTGCGTGAGATTGGCGAAGGCGAGATTGAGACCCAGCCCCTGGGTCAGAAAAAACATGACGGATGCCGCAATATAGAGCGGCACTTTCCAGCCTGGCATAGGCGGTGGTGCGGGTGGGACGGCGTTGGCTTCCGCGTTGGCGACCGGGCCCGAATCACCGCTCATGCACTACCTCATGATTTGCCCACGTTTTGGACGTTGGCCGTCATAGCGCGGATCACCTTGAGCGCCACGCCGATATCCTCGTCCGAAATTCCCTCCAAGATATCCGCACGCACACCGGTGGCAAGAGCCTCGACCTCTGCGGCTACGACTTTTCCCGATTCCGTCATGAAGATCTGCTTGGCGCGACGATCCGACTGTGCAGCGCGACGCTCGATGAAATTCTGCGCTTCCATGGCATCGAGGATGCGCACGAGCGTCGGCGTCTCGAGCTCCAGCTCGTCGGCGAGCTCCCTTTGGTTGATCCCATCCCTGCGGGAGAGCTTGCGAAAAACCCTGGCGCGCGACAGCGTCATGCCCTGTTCGCGAACAAGCGCATCAAACGCGGCCCTCAGCTTGCGATTGAATGCAAAAAGATCGTCGAAAAGTTCTTGTCTTGATGGCGCACCTGGCATTATTGCAACTTTATACTATTAGCATCCTACCCTATTTATAGGAAATACCCGGATTTTCGTAGTTTTTCAAGCATGATAGCTGCAACAGTTGATGCGTGCAGCGAAAGACCCGGCTAAAATATTCCCCACGGACGATTTGCATAAGTGATTCGTGTGTCGGTCTTTGCGTTGCAAAGTGGTCACAAGGGATTTTTTACGTGACGAAAGCTTGTCCCTGTGGACGAGTGGAACAACGTTGATAGGCCGGGCCTATCCATCCCGCTTGGCATGACCGCACATTTGCACGGTTGACCATGACACCGGATCATCGCAAACCAGTCTATACCCTAAAGCACGAAGAGATGGAAAATGAACGAAGCTGCGCGCAAGCTCGCCGCCATTGCTCCCGCCGAACAGCATTATCGCGAAGCGCCCAACAATATCGAGGCGGAGCAGGCTCTGCTCGGTGCCATCCTCGTCAATAACGATGCCTATTACCGCGTCTCCGACTTCCTGAAGCCAATCCATCTCTATGAGCCGCTGCACCGGAAGATCTTCGAGGTCGCCGGCGACATCATCCGCATGGGCAAGACGGCCAATCCGGTGACCATCAAGAGCTTCGTGCCTGCGGACGAAAAGGTCGGCGACATGACGGTCGCGCAATATCTGGCGCGTCTCGCCGTCGAAGCCGTGTCGATCATCAATGCCGAGGATTATGGCCGCGCCATCTACGACCTGGCGCTGCGCCGGGCGCTGATCACCATCGGCGAGGATATGGTCAACATCGCCTTCGATGCACCGCTCGACATGCCGCCGCAGACGCAGATCGAAGACACCGAGCGACGGCTGTTCGAACTTGCCGAAAACGGCCGCTACGACGGCGGCTTCCAGGCCTTCAACGATGCCGTGGCGCTGGCGATCGACATGGCGGCAGTCGCCAAGGAGCGAGACGGCGGTCTATCGGGTATCTCCACCGGCATCCACTCGCTGGACAGCAAAATGGGTGGCCTGCAGCGCTCCGACTTGATCGTCCTTGCGGGCCGTCCCGGCATGGGCAAGACCTCGCTCGCCACCAACATCGCCTATAATATCGCCGCCTCCTTTGAAGGCGAAGTACAGGCGGATGGTTCCACCAAGGCTAAGAACGGCGGTGTCGTCGGCTTCTACTCGCTGGAAATGTCTTCTGAACAGCTCGCCACCCGTATCATCTCCGAGCAGACGGAAGTCTCCTCGTCGAAAATCCGCCGCGGCGACATCAACGATGCGGATTTCGAGAAGCTGGTGGCATGCTCGATGATGATGCAGAAGGTGCCGCTTTATATCGACCAGACCGGCGGTATCTCGATCGCACAATTGTCCGCGCGCGCGCGCCGTCTGAAGCGGCAGCGCGGCCTCGATGTTCTGGTGGTCGACTACGTTCAGCTGATGACCGGCTCGGGGAAGTCGAACGAGAACCGCGTCCAGGAAATCACCCAGATCACCACCGGCCTGAAGGCGCTCGGCAAGGAGCTGAACGTTCCGATCATCGCGCTCTCCCAGCTCTCACGTGCTGTCGAAAGCCGCGAAGACAAGCGCCCGCAGCTTTCCGACCTTCGTGAATCCGGTTCCATCGAGCAGGACGCCGACGTCGTACTCTTCGTGTTCCGCGAGGAGTACTACGTCAAGAATGCCGAGCCACGCGATATCAACGATCCTAAATATGCCGAATGGGAAGCCCAGTTCGAGCGCGTGAAGGGTACGGCCGACGTGATCATCGCCAAGCAGCGCCATGGACCCACGGGCACCGTGAGGCTCGCGTTCCAGTCGGAATTCACCCGCTTTGCCGATCTCGCCGATTCTTCGTTCATTCAATACGAAGAGCACTGACAAAGGCGCTTGGCGGCGCATATGTGCGCCGCAGTACTTTTTCTTTTCATCGATGATCATTATCCTGGCCGGAGCGACATCACCTCCGGCCATTTCTTCGTTAAGGCGGCTCCATGACAGACAATTTCGATGACTATGACGCTTTCGCTTCCGCGGGCCTGCGACTGACGGTGGATCTCGGCGCTCTCGTCGAAAACTGGCGCGACATGGCCTACCGATCGGGAAGAGCCCGCACCGCCGCCGTCGTCAAGGCCGACGCCTACGGGCTCGGGATCGAGGACGTCGGCGAAACCCTCTACTCGGTCGGCGCCCGCGATTTCTTCGTCGCCACCGCCGATGAAGGCGCGACCTTGCGGCTCTACGCGCCGGAAGCACGGATCTTCGTGCTTTGCGGCATCTGGCCGGGGATGGAACGGACGTTCTTCGAAAACGATCTGGTTCCCGTCATCGCCTCGGAAGAGCAGCTGACCTTCTGGATGTCGGTGCTATCAGAGTATGGCGACTATCCCTGCGCATTGCAGGTCGACACCGGCTTCAATCGGCTCGGCCTGCCGATGGAGGATGCGATCGCGCTTGCCGATGACGTTTCCCGCCCGGCAAGCTTCGCGCCGGTGCTTGTCATGAGCCACCTTGCGTGCGGCGACGATCCCTCCAATCCGATGAACCGGCAGCAGCTCGAGGCCTTCCGCAAGGTGAGCGCCGCGTTCGAGGGGATCGAGGCAAGCCTTGCCAATTCAGCCGGCATCTTTCTTGGGCCGGAATATCATTTCGATCTCACGCGCCCCGGTATCGCCACCTATGGCGGCGAAGCCGTCCCCGGTATCGCCAATCCGATGCGCCCGGTGGCAACGGCCGAGGCTCGGATCATCCAGACCCGCTCCGTCAAGGCGGGTGAGACGGTGGGCTATGGCCGTGCGCTTCGGTTGACGCGCGATAGCCGGTTGGCGATCGTCTCTGCCGGTTATGCGGACGGCTACATGCGCAGCCTGTCAAGCGCCGGCGTTCCGCTGCGGCAAACCGACGTCGCTGCCGGTCACGGCTTCGTTGCCGGGCACAAGGTGCCGGTTGCTGGCCGTATCACCATGGACCTCACCATCTTCGATGTGACTGACCTGCCGGAAAACCTGGTCCGTGCCGGCGACTATATCGAACTCTTCGGCAGCAACGTTCTGGTTGACGATGCAGCTCGAGCAGCCGGCACGATCGGCTACGAGATGCTGACGAGCATGGGACTGCGGCACGAGCGGCGGTATATCTCGGAAGAAATCGAGGAATAGCCCTGTTATTGAAGCATTTCCGCCGAGGCGGAAACCGCTACCCACTTCGTGGTCAGCGCTCTAGCGAGCGCTGATTGCCAAGCGGACGCCGAGCGCGACGAACAACGTGCCAAGGCCGCGGTCGAGCCAAAGCCCGAGGCTGCGATTGCGCCTGAGGGCCTCGGTCAGGCGACCGCCGAGAAGGATGAGCGGCGGCTCGATGAAGGCAGCAACGACGATGATCAGGCTGCCATGCAGCAAAAGCTGCGCCCAGACCGGGCCGGCGCCTTCGACGACAAACTGCGGCAGGAACGCGAGAAAGAAGATTGCGACCTTCGGGTTGAGCAACGAAACCATGATGCCTTGGCGATAGATGCGGCCAAAGGATAAGGCCTTGCCGGCCTCCTTGATCCAGGGCCCCTCACCCTTCGAGCGCAGCGCCTGTATGCCGAGCCAGATGAGATAGGCGGCACCGACCCATTTGACCGTCGAGAACGCAAGCGCCGAAGCGGCCAGGATCGCCGACAGGCCGGCAGCCGCCATCAGCACATGCAGGCATGCGCCGCTCCATATGCCGAACAGAGCCGCGAAACCGGAGCGCATGCCGCTTCGGATCGTGTGACCTAGAATAAAGGCGATGTCCGGACCCGGCGACAGATTGAGCAGCGTCGCGGCGGTCAGAAAAGCGATCCAGTGGGCAAGCGAGTAGTCGAACATCCGTCATCATCCGTAAAAAGGCCAGCATAAAGGTTCGCACGATCGCCGCTGATACGGAAATCATTAGTTTTGATAGGCCGCGAAAGACATTATCTGGCGGCCGACGCGATTCGCTGCGAAAAGCGGAGCAATTGAACTTTGAGAACAGCATTCGATGGCTAAAGCCCGTACACAATTCATCTGCCAGAACTGCGGCACGGTCCACAACCGATGGGCGGGCAAGTGCGACAGCTGCGGCGCATGGAACACCATCGTCGAGGAAGATCCCATGGGCGGGATCGGCGGCGGCCCGGCCAGGACGCCGAGGAAGGGCAAGCCCGTAACGCTGACCTCGCTTTCGGGCGAGATCGAGGAAGCGCCGCGCATCCATACCGGCATATCCGAACTTGACCGAGCCACAGGCGGCGGTTTCGTGCGCGGCTCGGCCGTTCTCGTCGGCGGCGATCCGGGCATCGGCAAATCGACGCTGCTGATGCAGGCGGCAGCGGCGCTTGCCCGCCGCGGGCACAAGATCGTCTATGTCTCCGGCGAAGAAGCTGTGGCGCAGGTTCGCCTGCGCGCGCAACGCCTGCAGGCCGCCGATACAGATGTCATGCTGGCAGCGGAAACCAATGTCGAGGACATTCTGGCGACTCTTGCCGAGGGCAAGCGGCCTGACCTCGTGATCATCGACTCCATCCAGACTTTGTGGAGCGAACTCGCCGAATCGGCACCCGGCACCGTCACGCAGGTTCGCACCGGCGTGCAGGCAATGATCCGCTTTGCCAAGCAGACCGGCGCAGCGATGGTGCTGGTCGGCCACGTCACCAAGGATGGCCAGATCGCCGGCCCGCGTGTCGTCGAGCACATGGTCGACGCAGTCCTCTATTTCGAAGGCGATCGCGGCCATCACTATCGCATCCTGCGCACGGTGAAGAATCGTTTCGGCCCGACCGATGAAATCGGCGTCTTCGAAATGTCCGACATGGGCCTGCGCGACGTGGCCAATCCGTCGGAGCTTTTTCTCGGCGAACGCAACTCCAAATCGCCGGGTGCTGCCGTGTTTGCGGGCATGGAAGGCACCCGACCGATCCTGGTCGAGGTGCAGGCATTGGTAGCAGCGACATCGCTCGGCACGCCACGACGCGCCGTGATCGGCTGGGATTCGGCGCGGCTGTCAATGATTCTCGCGGTGCTCGAAGCGCATTGCGGCGTTCGCCTCGGCCAGCACGATGTCTACCTTAATGTCGCCGGGGGCTACCGCATTTCTGAGCCGGCTGCAGACCTCGCCGTTGCCTCTGCACTGGTTTCCTCTTTGGCCGGTCTTGCCCTTCCCGCCGATTGCGTCTATTTCGGCGAAGTCAGCCTGTCGGGCGCCGTCCGGCCGGTTGCGCACACCGGCCAGCGTCTCAAGGAAGCCGAGAAGCTGGGATTTTCCGCGGCCCTTCTGCCTGCCGCTTCCGCCGACCTGCCGAAGGTCAATGGCGGACGCTGGAGCGAGATCGAAAGCCTGCCGGATTTGGTGGCGCGCATAGCCGGATCGAAGGGCGCGCTCAAGCGCGCGGAAGATGAAGACTGAGCCATACTTCAGCCGTCCTTGACGTAGAAGAGGCTCATACTGAGGCCGATGCCCGCCACATGGCGCGGCAAGTCTTGAAGTGGATTATACATGCCCATTACGATTTTCGACGGTATTGTTATCGGCGTTCTACTGTTTTCCGCCGTTCTGGCCATGGTTCGCGGCTTTTCCCGCGAAATTCTCTCGATCGTCAGCTGGGGCGGCTCCGCCGTCGCTGCTTACTATCTCTACCCTCTGCTTCTTCCCTATGCGCTGCAGTACAAGGCCGATACCAAGATCGCGACGATCGCTTCGGCCGGCGTCATCTTCCTGCTGGCGCTGATCATCATTTCCTTTATCACCATCCGGATCGCCGATTTCATCATCGACAGCCGTATCGGTGCGCTCGACCGGACGCTGGGCTTCCTGTTCGGCGCGGCTCGCGGCCTGCTGCTGATGGTTGTCGTGGTCGCCTTCTGGAACTGGCTCGTGGCACCCGCCGCCCGGCCGGGCTGGGTCAACAACGCCAAGTCGAAGCCATTCCTCGATTCGATGGTCGAGAAGCTGAAATCGGCGCTTCCCGACAACGTCCAGGCGATGCTGCCGCCCGAGATCATCAACAAGATCGCACCCAATCAGCAGCAACATGCGCAGCCTCAGGAAGGCGGCGACAACGCCACGCCGAACGATACAGCGCCCTCCGACGACGCACCGGCGCCGCAGACAAACCACTGACAAGGCGTTTACAGGCTTGACCCGCCGCGCGATAATCGCCATGTGAGCGGCATGAAAAACGAAAATCCGGCCCGATATATTTTCCGGCCGGATTTTCAGCTATTTTAATAGTCAGTCGTGACGCCGCCCGTTCCGCCCACGTTGAGAGCAAAGGCCAGCAGCCATGAACCATTCCCTCTCCATCGAGAATGATATCGACGGCGACACTCTGCACGAGGAATGTGGCGTCTTCGGCATTCTGGGGCACCCCGATGCGGCAACGCTGACGGCACTCGGCCTGCACGCCCTGCAGCATCGCGGCCAGGAAGCGGCCGGCATCGTCTCCTTCGATGGTCAGCGCTTCCATTCCGAACGGCGCATGGGCCTTGTCGGCGATCACTATACCGATCCGGCCACCCTCGCCCGCCTGCCCGGCGATCGCTCTATCGGCCATGTACGCTATTCGACGACAGGCGAAACCATCCTGCGCAACGTCCAGCCGCTGTTTGCCGAGCTGGAAGTCGGCGGCATCGCCATCGCTCACAACGGCAACTTCACCAACGGCCTGACCATGCGCCGGCAGCTGATCGCCGACGGCGCCATCTGTCAGTCGACGTCGGATACCGAAGTCGTCCTGCATCTCATCGCCCGCTCCAAGCAAGCGTCTTCTTCCGATCGCTTCATCGATGCGATCAGGCAGATGGAAGGCGGCTATTCGATGCTCGCCATGACGCGCACGAAGCTGATCGCCGCCCGCGACCCGATCGGCATCCGGCCTTTGGTCATGGGCGAACTCGACGGCAAGCCGATCTTCTGCTCGGAGACCTGTGCTCTCGATATCATCGGCGCGAAATACATCCGCGACGTCGAAAACGGCGAGGTCATCATCTGCGAGATCCAGCCGGACGGCTCAATCACCATCGACGCCCGCAAACCGGAAGTTTCCCAGCCCGAGCGCCTCTGCCTGTTCGAATATGTCTATTTCGCCCGCCCCGATTCCGTCGTCGGCGGCCGCAACGTCTATGCCGCCCGCAAGAACATGGGGATCAACCTCGCCAAGGAAGCGCCTATCGCAGCCGATCTGGTCGTGCCGGTGCCGGATGGCGGCACGCCCGCTGCCATCGGCTATGCGCAGGCGAGCGGCATTCCCTTCGAGCTCGGCATTATCCGCAACCATTATGTCGGCCGCACCTTCATCGAGCCGACGCAGCAGATCCGCGCTTTCGGCGTGAAGCTCAAGCATTCCGCCAACCGCGCCATCATAGAGGGCAAGCGTGTCGTGCTTGTTGATGATTCCATCGTGCGCGGCACGACCTCCGTGAAGATCGTGCAGATGATCCGCGATGCCGGCGCCAGCGAAGTGCATATCCGCGTCGCCAGCCCGATGATCTTCCATCCGGACTTCTACGGCATCGACACGCCGGATGCCGACAAGCTGCTCGCCAACCAGTACAACAGCCTGAAGGCCATGTGCGATTTCATCGGCGCCGATTCCCTCGAGTTCCTGTCGATCGACGGGCTCTACAGGGCTGTCGGCGGCGAGCCACGCGACAATGCGCAGCCGCAATTCACCGATCACTACTTCACCGGCGATTACCCGACGCGTCTGCTCGACCGGGAAAGCACCAGCAACGTGCGCAAGCTCTCCATGCTTGCCAGCAACGGCTGACCCGCGGTAACGGCTGACAAGGGGGCGCTTTTTCGCCCCTTTCCTCCCCATAGCATTCGGATCAAGACAGCATGAGCGTCAACCTCAAGGACAAGATCGCCCTCGTCACCGGCGCGTCGCGCGGTATCGGCCATTTCACGGCACTGGAACTCGCCAAGGCCGGCGCGCATGTGATCGCTTGCGCCCGCACGGTCGGCGGACTTGAGGAGCTGGACGACGCCATCAAGGCCGCCGGTGGGTCTGCAACGCTCGTGCCCTTCGACCTTGCCGACATGAACGCCATCGATGCGCTCGGCGGTTCGATCTTCGAACGCTGGGGCAAGCTCGATATCCTCGTTGCCAATGCCGGCGTGCTCGGCGTGATCTCGCCGATCGGCCATGTCGAGGCCAAGGTCTTCGAAAAGGTGATGACCATCAACGTCACCGCCACCTGGCGGTTGATCCGCTCCGTCGAGCCGCTGCTGATGCGCTCCGATGCGGGACGCGCCGTCATCCTTTCTTCGGCCGCCGCCCATCGCTGCCGGCCTTTCTGGGGGCCTTACTCCGCATCCAAGGCCGCCGTCGAGGCGCTGGCCCGCACCTGGGCCGGGGAGACGCAGAGCACGCCGCTGCGCATCACCAGCGTCGATCCGGGCGCCACCCGCACCGCCATGCGCGCCCAGGCCATGCCCGGCGAAGATCCGGAGACGCTGCCGCACCCCCGCGAGGTCGCCCAGGCAATCCTGCCGCTCGTCGGCCCCGATGTCACCGAAACCGGCAAGCTCTTCGTCGTGCGCGAGAACAGGCTCGTCGACTATCGGATGCCGGAATAAAAAACACCCTCTCCCCATACGGGAGAGGCCTCCTCCCCACTTGACCAAATTCTTTCGGCGCGCGATAAAGCCGCCCATGAAAACGGTTATCTGCATTAACTGCCGGAAGATTATTCGCTAGCGTTTCGCTGGCCTGGCCGTTTTCGTCTCCCAAAATCCAAGATGACAAACGTCCGGCCTGCCGGTGACGGTATTTTTTCGGATTTATGCCTTGGGAGAGTGACATGGCCGCCGAGCCGCAACTGAAGTTCTACAACACGCTGACGCGCGAAAAGGTCGAATTCCAGCCGATCGACCGCAACAATGTCCGCATGTATGTCTGCGGCCCCACGGTCTATGACTTCGCTCATATCGGCAATGCCCGCCCGGCCATCGTCTTCGACGTTCTGTTCCGGCTGCTGCGGCAGACCTATGGCGAAAGCCAAGTCACCTATGTCCGCAACATCACCGATCTCGATGACAAGATCAACGCGCGTGCGCTGCGTGATCAACCTGACCTGCCACTGAACGAGGCGATCCGGCTGGTGACGGAAAAGACCGAGCGGCAGTATCGCGAGGACACCACAGCTCTCGGCTGCCTGGAGCCGACGGTGCAGCCGCGGGCGACCGACAGTATCGCTGAGATGATTGTGATCATCGAGACGCTGATCGCCAAGGGCCATGCCTATCGGGCGGCCGGCGAAGTGCTGTTCGATACGAAGTCGATGGCCGATTACGGCCAGCTATCGAAGCGCAATCTCGATGAGCAGCAGGCGGGCGCCCGCGTTGCGGTCGACGAGCACAAGAAGAGCCCTGGCGATTTCGTGCTGTGGAAGCTGTCCGACGAGAACGAACCCGGCTGGGAAAGCCCCTGGGGCCGCGGCCGTCCGGGCTGGCATATAGAATGCTCGGCCATGAGCGGCCGCTACCTCGGCGATGTCTTCGATATTCATGGCGGCGGGCTGGATCTGATCTTCCCGCACCATGAAAATGAAATCGCCCAGTCACGTTGCGCATATGGTACGCATGCGATGGCGAATATCTGGATGCATAACGGCTTCGTGCAGGTCGAAGGCCGCAAGATGTCGAAATCGGAAGGCAATTTCGTCACCATCTACGAGCTGCTGCAGACGGACAAACTCGGTGGCCGAACATGGCCGGGCGAAGTGCTGCGGCTTGCCATGCTGATGACGCATTATCGCGAGCCGATCGACTTCTCGGTGAAGCGCCTCGAGGAAGCGGAGCGGCTGATTGCCAAATGGCCCGCGGCTGACGTTAGCGATGCCTCGCCGGATCCGACGGTTCTTTCCGCCCTCGGGGACGATCTGAACACCGTTGCCGCCATTCAGGCACTGCATGCACTGGCGCAAGCGGCCAACGCCGACGCCAGCCTCCTTCCCACCTTCGCCGCCAGCGCCAACCTTCTCGGCCTGCTGCCGAAGAAGGCGGAGGTCGACGAAGCTGTTGTCAATGAGATCGATGCCAAGGTGCGCCAACGTCTGGAGTTACTCAAAGCCAAGAACTTCGCTGAAGCCGACAAGCTTCGCGATGCACTTTTGGCTGAAGGCATTCAGTTGAAGGATGGCAAGGATCCGGCTACGGGCGAGCGAACGACGAGCTGGGAGATCAAGCGGTGAGCCTGACTTACACCGGCGGCTGCCAGTGCGGCGCGGTTCGCTTCCAAGTGCAGGGCGAATTGAAGGATGCGTCGATCTGTCATTGCCGCATGTGCCAGAAGGCCTTCGGCGCCTATTATGCGCCGCTGGTCTCGACGCGCGGCGCCGCGCTTGCATGGACACGCGGCGAGAGGAAGACGTTTCAATCGTCCAACCATGTGAAGCGCGGCTTTTGCGCAGATTGCGGAACGCCGCTGACCTATGAAGCGCCGGATGGCATTGCCGTGGCGGCAGGCGCCTTCGACGACCCTTCGAAGCTGCCGCCCGTCGTGCAATATGGCACGGAAGCCAAGATCGATTTCGTCGACCGACTGCATCTGCTGCCGGGACACAGGACGGAAGAAGATGCGGAGCAGGCACCCTTCGTGCTCGAAGTTGTGTCGTATCAGCATCCGGATCACGATACCTCAAGCTGGCCAGAGGAGAAGCGCCATGAGTGAAATCACCAGAAGCGGAGGATGCCAATGCGGCGCGGTGCGGTTCCGCATTCGTGGTCAACTCGGACGTCCGTCGATCTGCCATTGCCGCATGTGCCAGAAACAGTTCGGCAGCTTCTTCTCCGCGCTGGTGACCGCGCCGGATGAAGGCCTGGAATGGACGCGCGGCGAGCCGACCTATTTCCAATCCTCCGCCAATATCGACCGCGGCTTCTGCAGGAATTGCGGCACGCCGCTGACCTACCGTCATCCGGGCGGCGTTGAAATCGCCATCGGCGCCTTCGACGTGCGCGACGATCTTGCCCCGCAGATCCAGGTCAACCATGCCAATCGCCTGCCCTGGGTGGAGACCATCTTCGAAAAGCCCGTCCTTCAGGATCCGGATTTCTATGCCCGGCAGGAGCAGGTCATTTCCTTCCAGCATCCCGATCACGACACGGATGCCTGGCCGGCGGGTGGTCTGAAAATATGACCGGGGACTGCACAGGGCCTGGCCGAAGACGGAGTGCCGCCTGATCGAAGGCGCGGAGTACGCCTACTCGGAGCCCCGCATTCTGGATCGGCTCATCGGCGCGACCTACAAGTTTGCAGGAAAAGCCTAGAGCCGGGCACCTCAATATCAAAAGCCGGTTCGCCGGAGGAAACAGTATGACACGCGAAAAAATCTATCTCTTCGACACGACGCTCCGCGACGGCCAGCAGACGCCCGGCATCGATTTTTCGGTCGAGGACAAGATTGCCATCGCCACCATGCTGGACGAGTTCGGCCTGGATTACGTCGAAGGCGGCTATCCCGGCGCCAACCCGACCGATACGGCCTTCTTCGAACAGAAGCGCACGAAATCGGCCTCTTTCGTCGCCTTCGGCATGACCAAGCGCGCCGGTGTCTCTGCCTCCAACGATCCCGGTCTAGCCAGCCTGCTGCAGGCAAAGGCCGACGCGATCTGTTTCGTGGCCAAAAGCTGGGACTATCATGTCAAGGTCGCCCTCGGCTGCTCCAACGAGGAGAATCTCGAAAGCATCGCCGAGAGCGTCAAGGCGGCTGTGGGCGCCGGCAAGGAAGCCCTGGTCGACTGCGAACACTTCTTCGACGGCTACAAGGCCAATCCGGCCTATGCGCTTGCCTGCGCCAAGACGGCCTATGATGCGGGCGCGCGCTGGGTCGTGCTCTGCGACACCAATGGCGGTACGCAGCCGCCGGAAATCCGCGCCATCGTCGAGGCCGTCATCGCCTGCGGCGTTCCCGGCCACTGTCTTGGCATCCACGCCCATAACGACACCGGCCAAGCGGTTGCCAATTCGCTTGCCGCAGTCGAAGCCGGCGTGCGGCAGATCCAGGGCACGCTGAACGGCATCGGCGAACGCTGCGGCAATGCCAACCTGATCACGCTGATCCCGACGCTGGCGTTGAAGCGGGCCTATAGCGAACGCTTCGAAACGACGATCGATACCGAGCGGCTGGTGGGCTTGACCGGCCTTTCGCACGCCTTTGACGAGTTGCTGAACCGCTCGCCCGACCACCAGGCGCCCTATGTCGGCGCATCCGCCTTCGCGACCAAGGCCGGCATTCATGCGTCTGCGCTGCTCAAGGACCCCCGCACATACGAGCATGTGACGCCGGAAAGCGTCGGTAATTTCCGTAAGGTCATGGTTTCCGACCAAGGCGGAAAGTCGAACTTCATCAACGCGCTGAAGCGGCGCGGCATCGAGGTCGGCAAGGACGATCCCAAGCTCGATCAGCTCATCCAGATCGTCAAGGAGCGCGAAGCGACGGGCTATGCCTATGAAGGCGCGGATGCGAGCTTCGAGCTGCTGGCGCGCCGCACGCTCGGCACCATCCCCGAATTCTTTGCGATCGACGGCTTCCGCGTCATGGTCGAGCGCCGCTTCGATTCCCATGGCCGGGTGAAGATCGTCTCGGAAGCGGTGGTCAAGATCATCATCGACGGCCAGACCATCATGTCGGTTGCCGAAGGGGATGGCCCGGTCAACGCGCTCGACCTGGCGCTGCGCAAGAATTTCGGCAAGTACCAGCACGAGATCGACGATCTGGAACTGGCCGACTTCAAGGTGCGCATCCTCAACGGCGGCACCGAGGCCATAACCCGCGTCCTTATCGAGTCCACCGATAGCGACGGCGTGCGCTGGTGGACGGTCGGCGTGTCCGAAAACATCATCGATGCGTCGTTCCAGGCGCTGATGGATTCCGTCATCTACAAGCTGATGAAGAACCGGCATATGGCGGGCAAGATCGCGGCGGAGTGATCCGCCGGCTATCAAAAAGCTTGACGATGCCGTCAAGGAAATGAATTGGCCATGCGACGCGCGTTGGAGTAATCCCGTCTCAAATAACAAGGAATGACGGGAAAATTCATGGCCACCGATGCGGTCACACCGGAAATCAAGAACAACGACGGCATCCGTGGCTTCGGCTACGCGATGACGGCCTACCTCTTCTGGGGTATCCTGCCGCTCTACATGAAAGCCCTGGCGCATATTCCGGCCATGGAAGTCATCGCTCACCGCATCTTCTGGTCCGTCCCGGTTGCCGGCGCCGTGCTGCTGGCCCTTGGCGGCATGCGTGACGTGAGGGCGGCGTTTCGCAATCCGCGCACGATTGCCATGGCGTCGCTGACCGCGACGCTCGTCACGATCAATTGGGGAACCTATGTCTGGGCGATCGGCGCCGGACATTCACTGGATGCGGCGCTCGGCTACTTCATCAATCCGCTGTTCAGCATCGCGCTCGGCGCCCTACTCCTGAAGGAAAGACTGGCGCCGGTGCAGATCGTCGCGATCGGCCTTGCCGCGGTTGCGGTCGTCATCCTGACCATCAAAGCCGGCACCCTGCCCTGGGTCGCGCTGTCGCTGACCTTCTCCTGGGGCTTCTACGCCTTTTTCCGCAAGACGCTGCCCGTCGGCGCCAATCAGGGCTTCTTCATCGAGGTGCTGCTGCTCTGCATTCCCGCAACGCTCTATATCATCTACCTGGAGATGCGCGGCGAAGGCCATCTGTATCAGACCGGCCTGTCGGATACCGCCCTTCTCCTTGGCTGCGGGCTGGTGACGGCGCTGCCGCTGATGATTTTTGCGAACGGCGCAAAGCTCCTCAGATTGTCGACCATCGGCATCATGCAGTACATCGTGCCGACGATGGTCTTCCTGATTGCCGTCTTCCTGTTCAAGGAACCCTTCGGATCGACGCAGATGATCGCTTTTTCGCTGATCTGGGCCGGGCTCGTGCTCTACAGCTGGTCGATGCTGCGTCAGAGCAAAGACCGCTAACGGACCGATATGGTTATCAAATCGCTAAAGCGCATCGCGATCTTTCAGAGTCGCTTCGCGCGCTCGGCTGTTTAGTTCTGCACATGTCGTTATCGCAAGACCGCTGCACGGTTCTGCGCGACATGTATTAATCAGAGTTTGGAAATGACGGCTTCTTCGCCGCCGCGGTCGCCGCGCGCCTCAGCGGCGTGCTTGCGGATGGCCGGGATGATATCGTCCACCTTGTCGATGACCAGCGGCTGGACGCGATGGGCCGTGTGAACAAAGCCCTCTTCCGTCATGTGACGGATGAGTTCCATCATCGGGTCCCAGAAGCCGTTGATATTGGCGAAGACCATCGGCTTCTCATGACGGCCGAGTTGACCCCAGGTCATGATCTCGACGATCTCCTCCAGCGTGCCGATGCCGCCCGGCATCGCCACGAAAGCATCTGCGCGCTCGAACATGCCGTGTTTGCGCGCATGCATATCAGGCGTTATGATGAGCTCGTCCAATTGACCGAGCGAATGGCGCGTCGCTTCCATATCGACGAGAAACTCCGGGATGATGCCGGTGACCTGGCCGCCATGTGAGAGCACGCCGCTTGCGACAGCGCCCATGATGCCCTTGGTCCCGCCGCCATAGATCAGGCGCAAGCCGTTCTCGGCTATGCTTTTGCCCAGCTCGCGGCCGGCAGCCATGTAGGAAGAATCGCGCCCCGGCCTTGAGCCGCAATAAACGCAGATGGATCGAATTGGCGCAGAATCGTCAGTCATGAAAGCAAACAACTATGCTGCAGATGCTCAGTCAAGAATTTTCGAAGGAAAACTTGTGCCCGAACATGCGAAAATGGCTGAGAAAGCTTGTAAAAGCAGGCGAAATCGCTAGCAATTTCAGGAGTTGCGACGACTGCGCCGCGTGGAGATGAATGATGATGAAGAACCGTGCCGGTTGGCTGGCTCTG
This sequence comes from Martinezella miluonensis, assembly GCF_900094545.1. Lineage (GTDB taxonomy): Bacteria > Pseudomonadota > Alphaproteobacteria > Rhizobiales > Rhizobiaceae > Rhizobium > Rhizobium miluonense. The sequence continues at coordinate 54,293 of NZ_FMAH01000021.1, read as the reverse complement.
TTGGTGTTGGTAATTGCCACCGTGTTGATGGTCTTTTTCGTGATGCCGCGCATCAACGGCAGCAAGAACCCGATCGGCGATGTCGTCAATCAAGCCGGCAATACGGTGAAAAACACCATCGAGGAGAATGCGCAGAAGGCTGGCGAGACGGCGCAGAAGTCGACCCAGGCAACGCAGAATGCCGTATCGAATGCGGTCAATACCGCTGATCTTGCCAAGAAGCTGACCGATCTGACCGGCGCGGCGGCAACATCGCTCGTCGATCTCAAGGCGCTGTTCAAGGATGGCAGCACGCCGAGCCAGGATGTTTTCGCGGCCGCGAAGACGAAGGCGATCACGGCACTGCAATCGATCGCCGCCTTTGCGCTTCCCGAGGGAACCGATGCCACGGCAACGGGCCTCGTGAAGAAGGTGCAGGACGGCGCAGGCAAGGCGCTTGCCATTGTTCAATCCCTGCCCGACAACGCAGCCGACGCAAGCAGCGCGATCGACAAGGCATTGGCGGCGCTGACCGGCCAAACGGCACCGCAGACCGCGGCAGCAAGGTCTTCCATCCCTTCATTTGACGTGCTGCGCGTGGAACCGAACGGCTCCACCGTGATTGCCGGCACGGCCGAACCGAATGCCAAGCTTGAGATCGTCGACGGCGAAAAGGTCGTTACCACGATCAAGGTCGGCCCCAGCGGCGACTTCGCTGCCGTGCTCGACAACCCTTTGCCGCCCGGCGATCATGAGCTGGTGCTGCGCGCCACCGGCAAGGACGGCAAGGTCGTCAACTCCGAGGATGTCGCCACCATCTCGGTGCCGAAAGACGATTCCACACAGCTTCTTGCCATGGTCTCGAAGCCGGGCGCTGCGAGCCGCATCATTGCCGCGCCCTCGGCCAAGCAGAGCCGCGTAACCTCCGCTGAAGAGAACGCACCGGCAGCCAACGCTCAGGGCAATGCTGCATCGGCCTCCGACGCCAAGACGCAGCAACAGGGTTCAGTCGTTGCATCCGCAAACCCTGCCGTCACTACGAAGACGGACGAACAGCCGGAAGTCATGGTCAATGCCGTTGAAATCGAAGGAGACCATATCTTCGTCGCCGGCACCACGAGGCCGAATGCCACTGTACGCGGCTATGCCGACGACAAGCTGATCGGTGAGGCCGCTGCCGGCGCAGACGGCCATTTCGTCGTCGACGGCGTGATGCCTCTCAGCGTTGGCGACCACAAGATCCGCGTCGACGTGCTCGATGATGCAGGAAAGGTCATCGTGCGCGCCAACGTCAACTTCACGCGTCCGGAGGGCAACCAGGTGACGGTTGCCGCGCAGACGCCGGCCGCCAACGCGCAAACGCAATCGGCATCAGCGAACATGGTGCCGCTGGACGAAGGCGAACTTGCCAAGCTGAGGGAAAGTGCCGGCAGGGCCTTCGCGCTGCTGAAGGGTCTCTTCACCGACGGCAAACAGCCGAATGCGGAACAGCTTGCCGCCGCCCGGTCCGGCACCGAAATCGCGCTGAAATCGCTTTCGGAGTTCCGCCCGTCGATCAATGCGACTGCCGAGCTGAAGAAGGCCGCGGCCGACGCCGGAAGGGCTGCCGCCAAGGCGCTGAGCGCGCTGCAGGCTCTGCCGAGGGATGCAAAATCGGTCGGAGCTGCACTGCCTGGCCTCGAAGAATTGATCGCGGCGGTCACCGCGCCAGCACAGCCGAACACGGAGGTCTCGTCCAAGGATAACGCCCCGAAGACGCTGGAGCAGGCGCCGCTGGCGCAGGATGCCAATGCGGTGATCATCCGTCGCGGCGATACGCTCTGGCAGATTTCACGCCGCATCTATGGCGCCGGCGTGCGCTACACGACGATCTATCTTGCCAACGAGGACAAGATCAACAATCCGGACCGAATCCTGCCTGGACAGGTGTTCGGCCTGCCAAAGGACGCGCTGCCGAATGCCGAGGAGCTGCACCGCAAGCGGCTTTCGGGCGAACACCTCTAGGCTGCACACCATTCCTCGATAAGATTATGCACCGGCCGGGCGCGACCAACGCCTGGCCGATGCTTTTATGCGGGATAAAAATAGTATAAGCGTCGCACAACCCTCATCGCCTTCACGCAACGGCCGTACCTCTATGCGTGGAGGCTTTTCCAGCCGGACCAACCCAGCGGGTGTCAACGCCCGGCTGCCTCTATTATTCGCCGGAGACGGACATGGCAGAGCCCAAGAAAACCATATCGGCGGATTCCAGCAATCCCTTGAACACGATCGTCAATCTCTGGCCGTATATGTGGCCCGCCGGCCGTATGGACCTGAAGATGCGGGTCGTCTGGGCGACCGTCTTCCTGCTGGTCTCGAAATTCTTCCTGCTTCTGGTCCCCTATTTCTTCAAATGGTCCGTCGACGCGCTGAACGGCAAGCTCGACATGCAGGGCATCCTGCCGGCCTTCATGGTCGGCGCCATCGCCTTGATCGTCGCCACGAACCTCACCCGCCTGATCCAGCTCGGCCTCAACCAGCTTCGCGATGCGCTCTTTGCAAGTGTCGGCCAGCACGCGGTTCGCCAGCTCGCCTATCGGACCTTCGTGCACATGCACGAACTGTCCCTGCGCTTCCATCTGGAGCGCAAGACCGGCGGCCTCTCGCGCATCATCGAGCGCGGCACCAAGGGCATCGAGACGATCGTCCGCTTCACCATCCTCAACACCTTTCCGACCTTCATCGAATTCCTGCTGACCGCCATCATCTTCTGGCGCGGCTATGGCTTCTCCTACCTCGCAGTGACGGCCGTCACGGTCTGGCTCTACATCTGGTTCACCGTGAAGGCGAGCGACTGGCGCATTTCCATCCGCCGCACGATGAACAACAGCGACACCGACGCCAATACCAAGGCGATCGATTCGCTCCTGAACTTCGAGACGGTCAAATATTTCGGCAATGAAGAGATGGAAGCCAAGCGCTTCGATCAATCGATGGCGCGCTATGAGAAGGCCGCCACCAGCGTCTGGACCTCGCTCGGCTGGCTGAACTTCGGCCAGGGCGTGATCTTCGGCCTCGGCACCACAGTCATGCTGGTCATCTCCGGCTGGTCCGTCCTCAACGGTCACCAGACCGTCGGCGACTTCGTCTTCATCAATGCCATGCTGCTGCAGCTCTCCGTACCACTGAACTTCATCGGTTTCGTCTACCGCGAAATCCGCCAGGGCCTGACTGATATCGAAGAGATGTTCGACCTGCTGGAAGTGAAGCCCGAAGTGGTCGACGCACCCGACGCCAAGCAACTTGTCATCGGCAACGGCGCCATTTCTTTCAAGGACGTGCACTTCGCCTATGATCCGGCCCGGCCGATCCTGAAGGGCATTTCCTTCGAAGTCCCAGCCGGTAAGACGGTTGCCGTCGTAGGCCCGTCGGGGGCGGGAAAATCGACCCTCTCGCGCCTCCTCTATCGCTTCTACGACGTGCAGAGCGGCACGATTACCATCGACGATCAGGATCTGCGCACAGTGACGCAGAAAAGTCTGCGCAAGGTGATCGGCATGGTGCCGCAGGATACTGTGCTCTTCAACGACACCATCGCCTACAATATCCGCTACGGCCGGCCGGGCGCGAGCGAGGGCGAGGTAACGGCCGCAGCCGAGATCGCGCAGATCAGCGAGTTCATCCGCCATCTGCCCGAGGGTTTCGAAACGAAAGTCGGGGAGCGTGGCCTCAAGCTGTCAGGCGGTGAGAAGCAGCGCGTCGCGATCGCCCGAACCGTTCTGAAAGCTCCGCCGGTGCTGATCCTCGACGAGGCGACATCGGCACTGGACACGACAACCGAGCGCGAAATACAGGCGGCTCTCGACATCGTTTCCAAGAACCGCACGACGCTGGTCATCGCCCATCGCCTTTCGACCGTGATCGGCGCCGACGAGATCATCGTGCTGAAAAGCGGCGTGATCGCCGAACGCGGCACGCATGCGAACCTGCTTGCGCAGAACGGGCTTTACGCATCCATGTGGAACCGTCAGCGTGAGGCAACGCAGGCCGAAGAGCATCTGAAGCAGGTACGCGAAAACGACGATCTCGGCGTGGTCAACCGGCTGGCGCCCGCAAACTGAGCAGCGGCGGCATTTTCGACGCCGTGCACGGTTCTTGCGGGCAGATGTTGCGCAGAAGCGTTGTGCACTTCAACTGTCACGAGCTTGAGATAACAGCTTGATAGGTACGGGTTTCACTTAAAAGGGAGCCCCGAAATGCGCACTTTTGCCAAAGCTTTAAGCCTATTGCTCGTCGTCGGCCTCGCCTCGCCGGTTTTCGCCGAGGATGCCAAGCCCTTCAGCGACTCCAAGGAGATCAATCTCCTCAATCTGCTGCCGCCGCCGCCCGCCAATGATTCGGCGCAGATGAAGGCCGAGCTGGGCGAAATCCTGACGATCCAGGTCACCCGCACCCCGGAAATGGCGGCACGCGCCGTTGCCGATGCGGAAGAGAATGTCTGGCGCTTCTCCGATGTCATCGACAATCCAAAGTTCACCAAGGAAAGCCTGCCGAAGTTCTCGGCATTCTTCGATCGCGTCGTCGAGACCGAAGGCGCAGTAGTCGATCCGGCCAAGGATGTCTGGAAGCGCCCGCGTCCGCATCTCTACAGTGATCTCGTAAAGCCGATCGTTCCGCTCTCCAAGTCCGGCTCGTACCCGTCCGGCCACACCACGGTCGGCACGCTGATGGGCGTCGTGTTGGCGAACATGGTGCCGGAGAAGCGTACCGCCATCATGGCTCGCGCATGGGAATACGGCCATAACCGTATCGTCGGCGGCATCCACTATGCATCCGACATCGAAGCCGGTCGCATCGCCGGCATGGTCATCGCTGAAACCATCACCACGCATGACGACTACAAGACCGAATACGAAGGCGCCAAGGCTGAATTGCGCGCCGCCCTCGGTCTCTGATTCCATCCGGTTATTGCGGAATATGAAAGGCCGCCGCCTCATCGGCGGCCTTTCTGTTGCACCCTGCCGGAATTCCGGTGGACTACGCCTCTGAAAACCGAAGATCGTTGACATCCTGTGCCTGCGCGGATTGCGCTGGGGGCGAGCATGCGAGAGCATTGCCCATGACGGCGTTTGCCTGTAGTCACGCTCGTCTGGTAATCAGAGCAAGACCGCTTATCTTGTTCTCATCTTTTGATTGGCAGCGTCTCGCTCGGCAACCGAGGTTCGGTTTTCGCGAGAATGCCCTAACGGAGTAGGCTGTAGATGAGCTTGTTCAACAGCGTGCGCAACGTCATCGTTCCAGTGCATAAGGAAGGCTATCCCTTCGTCGCAGGTTTCTTCGTCGCTTCGCTGGTGCTCGGCTGGATCTTCAAGCCGCTCTTCTGGATCGGCCTGATCCTCACACTCTGGTGTGCCTATTTCTTCCGCGATCCCGAGCGCATGACGCCGCAAGACGATGATCTGGCGATCTCGCCGGCCGACGGCAAGGTTTCCGGCGTGCAGATGGTCACGCCGCCGGCGGAGCTCAACCTCGGCAGCCAGCCGATGCTGCGCATCTCGGTTTTCATGAACGTGTTCGATTGCCATGTGAACCGCTCGCCGATGCGCGGACGCATCACCAACATCGCCTACCGCCAGGGCAGCTTCCTCAATGCGGAGCTGGACAAGGCCAGCGAGCAGAACGAGCGCAACGGCCTCGTCATCGAGACGAAGCATGGCGAGATCGGCGTTGTGCAGATCGCCGGGCTCGTCGCGCGCCGCATCCTCTGCTTCGTCAACCCGAACGAGCCGCTTGACGCCGGCGAGCGCATCGGCCTGATCCGCTTCGGCTCGCGCCTCGATATCTTCCTGCCGGAAGGCGCGTCGCCGCGCGTTACCATCGGCCAGCGCGCGATCGCCGGCGAAACCGTCATTGCCGAATTCGGCTCGGCAAAGGGCCCAACCGTTAGCCGCCGCAGCTGACCCCTAGGAACACGAGCGAGATGAAGACGCCTTTTCCGCCTTTCGAGCCGCATGGACCCAATGACGAAGCGCGCGGGCCGCGCCTCCGGGAAATCCCGCTGCGGCTGATCGTGCCGAACATGATCACCGTGCTGGCGATCTGCGCGGGATTGACGGGTATTCGCCTCGCTTTCGAAAGCCGCTACGAGCTTGCCGTCGCGGCCGTGCTCGTCGCAGCCTTCCTCGACGGCATCGACGGGCGCGTCGCGCGGCTGATGAAGGCCACCTCGAAATTCGGCGCGCAGATGGATTCGCTCGCCGATATCGTCAATTTCGGTGTCGCTCCGGCGCTGGTGGTCTACGTCTTCCTGCTCGACCAGGCCCGCTCGCTCGGATGGATTGCCGCATTGATCTACACGATCGCGGCTGGCCTGCGGCTCGCCCGCTTCAACGTCATGGCCGAGCGGGAGCACAAGGCTTCCTGGCAGTCGGAATATTTCGTCGGCGTGCCGGCGCCAGCCGGTGCCATGCTGGTGCTGCTGCCGGTCTATCTCGGCTTTCTCGGGCTGACGCCGGACCGCACCTTCGCCTATTGGGGTGCCGCCTACACGGTTCTTATCGGCTTTCTGCTGGTGAGCCGCCTCCCCGTCTGGTCCGGCAAATCGGAAGGCAACGGTGTACGGCGCGACCTGGTTCTGCCCATCATGCTTGGCGTCGTCGTCTATGTCGCGCTGCTGATGAGCTACACCTGGCATGTCATGGTCGTGACCGTCGCCGCCTATCTTTTGTCCCTGCCGTTCGGCGCACGCTCCTGGGCGAAGAAATATGGCACCTACACCATCAACGGCCCTGCCGACCCCAATGTCGACGATTCCAACGACGACATCGGTCGGCACATCTAAGGCCGGCTTATCTCGTGCTATTCGACAGGCTCCCGGCTGCATCGTCCCGCTGCAACCGCAAGTCTGTAAGTCTCCCTTATCAATTAGGGACATGACGATGAGCTGTCGGCCGAATGACAAGCCGCTTCCGCCCGGATTTTTTAGCAGATTCAAACGTTGCGGCAGTGCGTATTCTACACGAGGTTTCGGTGCTAATCTCTCGAAATATGGTCGTTGTTTACAAAAGCTGATTGGAAAACGCCTTCGATTTGTCATGATTTACGACAAAAAGCACTGTTCGACAGTGAATCGAAAAGTGCTCCCGCAGGAGCATGGTGAGGAGTAAATCATGACGCAGAAGAAAGAAACGGCGGCACAACCGCAGGCAAAAATCGACCCCAGCAAACACTATCGCCCTCTGGGCCTGAAAGCCGTTCTGGCGGCTCATCTGATGCTGAAGTCCAAGCCGCCGCTCAAGAAGAAACTCGCCTAAATCCGAGGGCGCTGGCCGGCTGTACGGCAGCTGAGGCGCCCACAATCGCATCGATGCCGGCCGCCGGATGGCGGTTGCTCAGAGAAGGCTTAGCTGGCCGTCGTCTGGTTCTGCTTTCTTCGACGGTTTCCTGAGAGGCTCGATCGCTACCGGTGTCTGCAGATCCGGCCCCATGTTAGCGACCTTGTTAACGCGATCCGAGACCGGGATCGCCTCGAAAAAATCTTCCTGTACCGGTGCCATCAGATCGAGGACCTCGCGCGGCTCCTGGGTCTTGCAATCGAGCCAGCGCGCAAAATCTTCCGGCTGGATGACGACTGGCATGCGATCGTGAATGGATCGGATCGCGCTATTTGCCGCAGTCGTCAGGATCGCCCCCGTATCGACTTCAGAACCGTCTGCCGACGACCAGGTCTCCATCAGTCCGGCAAAGGCGATGACGCCGCCTCGACGCGGACGGATCCAATAGGCCTGCGGCTTCTCGCCGCTTTCTTTCGATGGCCTGTGCCATTCGTAAAAGCCTGATGCCGGAATAAGAATGCGGCGGTGGCGCATGGCGGCGCGGAAGGACGCCTTGCCGATCGCCGTTTCGGCACGCGCATTGATCAGAAGCGGAAACTCCTTCGGATCCTTCACCCAGGACGGCGTGAAGCCCCAACGCACCAGAAGGGCGCGGCGATCCGGCAGGTTACTGCCGGGCTGCTGCCGGTCGCCGGATATGACAACAAGGATCGGCTGCGTCGGTGCGATATTATAGCGCGCGGGAAAGCCGTCACGCAGCAGGACGCCGAGTGCTTCTCCCACATAGTCCGCCGTCGATGTCAGAGCAAAGCGTCCACACATGGGGCTTGTTTTGCACCGGTAAAGCGCCGGGTCAAGCGGAAGCTCAGCCGCGTGGGCCAAAGAGAATGACGGCCGCTCCAACCAGGCAGATGGCGGCGCCGGAGATATCCCAACGATCCGGCAATCGCCCTTCCGCCAGCCAGAGCCAGAGGATCGAGGCAACGATATAGACGCCGCCATAGGCAGCAAACGTGCGCCCGGCCGCCTCGCTCGGCACCAGTGCCAGCAGCCATGCAAAGAGCGCCAGTGAGATCAGGCCGGGCGCCAGCCACCAGATCGGCTTTGCCAGTCGGAGCCAGGCCCAGAAGGCGAAGCAGCCGGCAATTTCGGCCAGGGCCGCAAGAGCATATAGTCCGTAGATCATCCAGGCGCCCGCCCATTCGGCGCATACGAATCGCCGTTCCGTCGGCAGCGAGTTAAGGGGCTTTCCCGGAGGACAGCAAGGGTCGTTTCCTGTAGAGATCGTGAACCGATGGCTTCATGTCATTACCTTCCAGTCTCATCATGCGAATGCGAAACGACCGATGAATTCCATTCCCCGCCCCGCCTCCTCCGCCATTCTCGAACGCGATGGCCGCTTTCTATTGGTCTTGCGCAGCAATCCGCCATCGGCCGACATGTATGCTTTTCCGGGCGGCAGGGCGGAAGCGGGCGAAACGCCTGCGGAAGCGGCACTTCGAGAATTCGAGGAAGAAACCGGCATAAGGGCGCGCAATCCGCGCCTGTTCGAGACCTATGATTTGCGGTCCCATGCAGCAGATGGAACACTCACGAGCCATTTCCTGCTCTCGGTCTTCCTGGTCGACGCCGAAAGGGACGCTGTCGCGGTGGCGGCCGACGATGCCGCCGAGATCGGCTGGTATTCGCTGGAGGAGATTCGCGCCCTGCCCGTGCCAGCCAGCGTACTCGAATGCGTGGAGAGAATTGCCGCCGCCTGAACGGCGGCCGGGCGGCCATATTAACGATACCGGACAATAACGAGGTGAAAAGCAGGCCTGGTGCCTTGTTCCCGTCATGCTTGTCCGGTCAACATGGTTACATGATTCATAACCACCTAGGCCGACCGCTTCTGACTTGCATCGCGCTGGCCACCGCTTTTCCGGCGGTCGCACAGCCGGCTGCGACCACAGTGCAAGTACAGACGCCCAGCACCACGGACGCCGAACGACCGACGCCTTATGATGAGAGGCTTTCACGCCTCGCCGAAATTCTGGGCTCGATCGATTATCTGCGCAATCTCTGCAGCCCGGCGCGGGAGGACGGATGGCGCGGCGATATGCAGCAATTGCTCGACACCGAGACGAAGGGCGAGCCGAAGCGCAAGGAGAAGCTGACCGCCGCGTTCAACCGTGGGTATAGGTCGTTTGCGTCGGTTTATGCAAATTGCACGCGTCAGGCTCTCGTCGCCGAAGAGCGATACCGTAACGAAGGTGCAACACTGGCTACAGAAATCACCGCGCGCTTTGGAAATTAACGGTTTATTAACCCCTTTTCGTACCGAGCCGTGTCGTTTTAGGAAAAGGCTGATAAAGTTGTTAAGCAAGTGGTAAGGACATGAACGTCTCGAGGAAAGAAGCAATGGAAACCAGCCTGAATGAAATCGACGACATGATCGTCCATGAAAAGATGCAGGCAGCGCTGGAATACCAGAACGAAGCTTGGGCCGACGGCATGGCTGATGGTATCGAGCCCGAAATCATTGCCGATGCTGCGATTGCTCACGCGATTCGCGAGACGATTCGCAATCGAGGCGAACAGGGAGCGGAAGCCTTGCTTGAATCGCTTCGCGAACGCATGCTCGCCGGCGAGTTTTCTCCGACCCGAACCCTGCAATAGAAAACAGAGATTGCTCATGCGTATCTTCCCAGGCAATGAGTTCCGCTGTTCCATTGCCTCGCTTGCCGCTGCAGCTCTGCTTTTGAGCGGCACCGCCTTGCCGCTGCCAGCCCTCGCCTTCTCCGAGCTCAATCCTCCGGCGCAGCTGCCGGGCGCCGCCGGTACATCCGGCCAGCAAAAGAACGCCAAGCCTGTCGAGCAGGCGCTGGAAGCGCCTGCCAACAACGCGCTGCCGATGCCGGATCCGCTGATCAACAAGCAAGCCAGCCAGAACGGTGGCGATGCGTCGAGTGCAAACAAATCGGTCGAATTCCTCTTCGACATCGACAAGGCGCCGGAGCCGGTCAAGAAGCTCCGCGCGGCGATCGTCGAGGCTGCGGCTTCGGGCGATCTCGAGCGCCTACGTCCGCTGATGAACGTCGGTGCCGGCCTGAAGCAGACTCAGGTCACCGCCGACGACCCCGGTGAGGATCCGATCAAGACCCTCCATGATCTCTCGGGCGATCCGGACGGCATCGAAATCCTGTCCATCCTGCTCGATATCATGTCGACGGGCTTTGCCCATGTCGGCCAGGGCACGCCAGACGAAATGTATGTCTGGCCCTATTTCGCCCAGAAGGACATCAAGACGCTCTCCACGCCGGAGAAGGTCGACCTGATGCGCATCGTGACGGCGGGCGATTATGCCGACATGCTGGAATTTGGCGGCTATAATTTTTATCGCGTCGGCATCACACCGGACGGCCGATGGAAATTCTTTACCTCGGGCGAATGATCCAGCCGGGGAACTTGCGGTTCTGCGCCGCAGGCCCTACCTCTTGATGATGAAGCATGTCGCGCAAAAGTGCGCAGCGGTTTTGCGGCAACGACATGCGCAAAATCAAGAGCTTAAAGCGCACGTAGCGAATCTGGAAGATCGCGGCGCGCTTTAAGCCAAATCAGCGGATCCAACATGCCAGCCGTATTCCTGAAAAATCGCTCCTTCATCCGCATTGCCGGCGCGGAAGCGGAGGCGTTTCTGCACAATCTTATCACCACCGACCTCGTCTCGCTCGAGACGGACCAAGTGCGCCCCGGTGCATTGCTGACGCCGCAGGGCAAGATCCTGTTTGACTTCATGATCCGGCGAGACGACCCGGGCTTTCTGATCGAGACCGATGCGACACTGCAAGATGGCCTGTTGAAGCGCCTGACCATGTATCGGCTGCGCGCCAAGGTCGACTTTAGCGTCGAGGATGTTCAGGGCGTTACGGTGGCATGGGCCGACGAAGTGGGCGAAGGCCCACGCGACAGCCGTTTCCTCAAGGCCGACATCGCGCTGACGCGCACGCCTGGCCAACATGGTCAAGATGCAGAAGCGCTTTACGACGAACTGCGTATTGCCAACGGCGTCGCCATTTCCGGCCGCGATTTCGTGCTGCAGGATGCATTTCCGCATGATGTGATGATGGATCTCAACGGCGGGCTGGGCTTCCGCAAGGGCTGCTATATCGGCCAGGAAGTGGTTTCCCGCATGCATCATCGCGGCACGGCGCGCAGGCGCGTCGTCATCGTCGATGGCACCGCGGATCTGCCCGTTTCCGGGACCGAGCTGACCGCCGGCGGCAAGCCGATGGGGTCGCTGGGATCGACCGCCGGCCGCAAGGGCCTTGCCGTTATCCGTATCGATCGCGCAGGCGAAGCCATTGCGACGGGAACGCCGATCCTGGCTGGCGGGGTCGAGGTCTCGGTGTCGCTGCCCGCATGGTCCGGCCTCACCTTCCCCGCCCCCGCCGATGAGGCTTCGGCATGAACTCGGCCAAGACGCCGCGCGCCTGGCAGCGCATGTTGTCCGGGCGCAGGCTCGATCTGCTGGACCCATCGCCGCTCGACGTCGAGATCGGCGACATCGCGCACGGGCTTGCCCGCGTCGCGCGCTGGAATGGTCAAACCTCGGGCGATCACGCCTTCTCCGTCGCGCAGCATAGCCTTGTCGTGGAGGCTATCTTTCGCCATCTCAATCCGTCCAGCCCGGATGAGTGGCTCGCCGCGCTGCTGCATGATGCGCCGGAATATGTGATCGGCGACATGATTTCGCCGTTCAAGTCCGTCGTCGGTGGTGGCTATAAAGAGGTGGAGAAGCGGCTCGAAGCAGCGATCTATCGTCGCTTTGCCCTGCCGCCGCATTGCGCGCCGCAATTAAAGGACAGGATCAAGAAGGCAGATACGGTCTCTGCCTATTTCGAGGCGACGTTGCTTGCCGGCTTCACGCCGGAAGAAGGACGCAAATTCTTCGGCCAGCCCCGCGACATCACCCGGGAGATGCTGCCGATCGATCCCGTGCCGGCGGTCGAGGCGCAGCGATTGTTCCTACAGCGCTTCGAGGAGATCGAGGCCGAGCGTGCGGCAATGAGGGTCGGTGCGTGACTGATATCGTGATATCGCCACTGGCGCGCATCGCCGAGATGGCCGTTCGCCATGGTGCACGCGAAATGATCAGCCTGATGGCCAAGGAGCAGGCTTTTCATCGACCTGCCGTCATCAAGGCGGACCGGCACCTGCTGCTCAGCATGAACGACATCAGCTTTGCAGGCACCGGCGATCTCATCGCTCCCCAGGAGACGCATGTCCGCGCGATCATCAATTTTGCGACGCAGTGGGATCGTACATCGCCTCTGCTGATCCATTGCTGGATGGGGGTTTCGCGCTCGCCGGCCGCAGCACTGATCGCTGCTCTTGCCGTTCATCCGGAACAGGATGACCTAGCCCTCGTTCGCCGCCTGCGCGCGGCTTCCCCCTTCGCAACGCCAAATACCCGGCTGATCGCGATCGGAGATGACATGCTTGGACGCAATGGCCGGCTTGTCGCGGCGCTCAAAGAGATCGGCCGTGGTGCGGATGCTGACGGCAATGCGCCATTCGTGCTGCCATTGGCAGAACTGAGCAATACGCCATAAACAAAACGGAGGCCGGTTTGTGCAGCCTCCGTTCGTTTCACGACAATCGGTTGCCCGCGGGTCAGGCGGAGACGCCGCCCGACTGCTCAGGGTCGTACTGACCATAGGTATTCTGATAGAGGGCCGACGGATTCTGCATTTCGCTCAGCAAAACGTCCAGCGCTTGGTTCTGGGCTGCCGTATCCGAATTCGCATTGCTGCTATCCGACGATGGTTCCAAAGACAGCATGTCGGCGGCAGAGGCGTCCGATGATTTGAGCGCATCGAGACCCCCCGCGAACTGATCCTTGGTCAGCGAGCCGGAGTTTTGCCTATCGATGCTCTTGAAGAGGTTCTCCGCATCGCTTTCGCTCATGTCCTTCGGCCGTCCGGCGACGAACTCACTCTGCGTGATCTTGCCATCCTGATTGGTATCGAGGCGGGCGAATAGTTGATCCATCGGCGACTGATCCGTAGAGCTGCTCGACGTCGAAGAGCCCGATTGGCCGGCTTGCTGCATCTGCAGCAGCATCGACGCCAGGTTGCCGGAGAAAATGTCCGTGGCGCTTGGATCGCTGCTGCTGTCACTGTCCTCATCCTTGAGAAGGCTTGCCGACAGAAGGCCCGATTGAGCGGCCTGCTGCAATTCCTGAGCATCCACAACGCCGTCCTGGTTCTTGTCAAGCGGACTGTACGAGGCAGCCGTCATGCTGCTTCCAATTGAAGAAACGCCACTCATCCAAATCTCCTAAGCAAACGCCATTGGCGTGTTCGACTGCCCCCCGACACGCTTAGTCATCTGCCGCGAGAATAGGTCGATTTGGCCGGGCTGAGATAGATGGGTGTTAATTCATCATTAACCATAATTGACAGGCATCGAATCCCATTGCTGGTGGGCGCCCACTGCGCGGAAACAACCGGCACTTGGCACAGCCTCGCGCAAGGATTCGAATCGCCTGTTGGTTGGGCCTACTGGATGACCGCACACGCCAGACGCTTGCCGGCGCCGCCGACCGGCTGGCTGCGATAATCATCCGATTCTTCATGGATCATCAGCGTGCGGCCACGGATACCGTTCTTGCCGTTGAGCGATACCAAGCCGTTGAATACCTGGGCCCGCAGCTTTCCATCCTGATCGACATACTGGTTGGGCATGTCGCCCGCATGCGGTCCCTTTGCGGCGAGAAAGCCGTGCTCAGCCTTCGTCGGATTGAAATGCCCGCCGGCGGATTCGAAGCCATGCGTATGGTCGCACCGGCTGCTTTCGTGGATATGAAACGCGACCCAGCGATTGGCCGGCAGACCCGAGACTTCCATCTCGATCAGCACGCCCGACTTGCCCTCGGTCAGGGTCGCCCGCCCTGCCTGCTTGCCGTCAAGCCCGACGAAATCGGCGGTCGCCGTCCTCTGGTCTTGAGCCGCCGCAGGCATGGCCGCAGCTAGAGCAAGAATTGCAGCCATCATCATCGTCCGCCTCATGGAACGGTACTCCCTCTTTGGTGATCACTGTCCAACGCATTGCGGGCATGAGTGTTCCGCCGAGAGGAAAATGAATTGCATCAAACAGATAAAGCGACCCACCGTCGTCCGGCAGGTCGCTGAAACAATCCGACGAAACCAGCTATTGTCAGGCCGCGATGCTACCCACGTCGTACTGGCCGTAGGTGCTGTTGTAGGCATCCATCGGCGAGAACAAATCCGTATGGAGTTCCGGCAGCTTGGCTCTGGAGGCGACATCGGCGCTGGGCAATTGCATGAGCTTGGCCATCAGGTCGCTCATGGCGCTGCTTGAACTATCCGAAGTGCTATTGTCGGCATTCTCCTGGAGAATGCCGGGACGCTCGCCAGCCTCACGCTCCTGACCGCTGAGCAGACCGTCCCCATTGGCATCGAGGCGCGAAAGCGTGCCGCGATAGGGATAAGAGCTATTGGATATGGAAGATACATGGGACATTCAAATCTCCTTTGGAAGGAGCCGCCTCATGCGACGTCGTTTGCCCTCAATACATTCAGGACTGGACCATGAGCCCTTGATAAGCTGCTTCGCTCTATCAGTAAATACGAATTGTTAATGAGTATTAACTATAATTTTCAAAAGGTAAATCGGAACCAGCTAATACCTCGTCGGCTCGGCTTTGCCGTATTGCTCGGTATAATCCACTGGAATCATAGGCGAATTTGACTGCTAACCCTTACCGTTCAGTCCAATTGGTATATTGTGCGGACGATTGCTCACGGAGAGGCCTTGATGGAACTGCTGCCGCTTGTCGTCGTGATCGCCGGCATTTTCATACTGCGGGGATACAACCAGCGGATAAAAAGGCTGGAGGCTCGCGTTCAAGAGCTGCAGAATGTCATCGCGGGCAAGGTGCTTCCGGCAGATATGGCCGAATCGATTCCCGCGGAAAGGCCGCAAACGAGTGATGCTCTGCTGCACGCTGAGCACGACGACGAGACACCGATAGCCGAAGCCGCAATCCCAGGCCCCTCTCGGGTCGATATCGAAGAGGCTGATATCGCCGCACGCGGCACGGCTGACATGTTCACCGATGGCGGCCCGGATATCGCAACGCCGGCAGTGATGAAGCCGAAAGAAAGCCTGGAAAGCACGATCGGCGCACGCTGGGCGGTGTGGGTCGGTGGCATCGCGCTGGCCCTCGGCGGCATCTTCATGGTCAAATATTCGATCGAGAGCGGTCTGTTGAGCCCAGGCGTCCGGCTGGTGCTTGCGGCGATCTTCGGCCTGATCCTCGTTGCCGCGGGCGAAGTCATCCGCCGCCGTTCGGCGCCTGTTTCCGGCAGTGCCTTTCAAAATGCGATGGTTCCCGGTGTGCTGACGGCCGCCGGCGTCGTCGCGCTATTCGGCTCGACCTACGCAGCGCATGGCATCTACGGCTTCATCGGGCCTGCCACGGCTTTCGTTCTCCTCGCGCTGATCTCGCTTGCTACTCTTGCCCTGTCGCTCTTGCATGGACAGGCGCTGGCGGGCCTCGGCCTGCTTGCCTCCATGGTCACCCCCGCCCTGATCGCATCGACGGCACCGCGACCCTGGATCCTCTTCGGCTACCTCGTCCTGACATGGCTCGCAACGCTGCTTGCGTCACGGCTGCGTCGCTGGCTGATTGCGCCGTCGCTTGCCAATGCGCTGCTCAGCCTTTGGCCCCTGCTCTACATCTCTTACAGCTCGGTCGTCGATTTCACGCCGGTTACGCTTTCGATGCTCGCCATGATCGGCGGCACCATCTTCCTTTGGCCCGGGCGCTACCAGGCTGCCGCGAAGGCGGTAGATGACGCGACAACCGGGCCGGAGACCAATCCGCTCCAACTTCGGAGCGCCGGTGGCTGGGGCGCTTTCCTTGCCCGACCGCCGCTGGGCATGACACTGACGGCAACGATCGGCGCCCTTGTCGTGTCTCTCTCCTTGCTGGCCGACAGCCTCCGCTATGGCTATCCCATCGTCGACGCCGTGTTCATGTTCGCGGCGATCGTCGCGGTAGTGGCCGCCTTCGGCGCGGGCCGGCTGCATGCGGCCTGGGCGGCGATCCTGTCTGCCGTTATCGCGGTCGTCGGCGTCGGCGGTCTCATGACGAACTGGATCTATGGCCTCGATCCCAGCATCGTCGATGCGATGGCGGCGATGCAGAGCGTAGTTCTCTATGAAGTGCTCGGCCTCGGAGCAATCTTCGTGCTGATCGGCACCTTCTTTCTTCAGCGGTATGCAGAGGGCGAGAAACCCTTTGCCGCGCTTTGGGGCCTGATCATGGTCGTCGTACCGCTGGCGATCGCCGCGATCAGTTTCGTCAATTTCGGCAACTGGACGCTCGACTGGCTGCATGGTCTCTATGGCCTCGGCCTGGGTATCGCGCTGATGGCGCTTGCCGAATGGCAATATCGCCGCTCGGGCGACGGCTGGAACCTGCCGACCAACATTCTCGCCGCCGCCTCCTTCGCGGCCATGGTCTTCGCTCTGCATGTGCTTGCGCATCATGCCGTGCCCACCATATTGCTGCCGGTCCTCGGCATTGCCTATCTGTCGATGGGGAGTGCACGCGATTGGCCGGTCCTGCCGTGGACAATGGTCGCTGCGTTGATCATCGCCATGGGGCGCATCGCCTGGCAGCCGACCATCGTCGATCCGTCCGAGCTCGGCAGGATACCGGTCTTCAATATGCTGCTTGCAGGCTACGGCATTCCGGCAGCCCTCGCCGCAGCGGCAGCTTTCATGGTCCGCCAATCTCCTAGTATCCGGCTGCGCAGCGCACTCCAGGCATTGGCCTCCTTCCTCGTCCTGCTGACGATCGCCATTCTGGTGCGCCATGCCATGAATGGCGGCGTCCTGAACGACGCTGTCCCGACGCTCGGCGAGCAATCGATCTATACCCTGCTGGCTATCGGCGCCTCCGCGACGCTCATGGCCCTCGACCTTAGCGCCGCGAGCCCCCTCTTCCGCTATGGCAGCATGGTGCTCGGCACGCTCTCGGTCATCATGATCCTGACACTGCATCTGCTGGGACTGAACCCGTTCATCACGGGCGAAAGCACCGGCCGGATCCCGTTGTTCAACCTGCTGTTGCTGGGGTATCTCGTGCCTGCCGCCGCCTATGGCGGACTGGCGCTTTTCGCGCGCAACCGGCGGCCCCTGCCCTATGTCGCCATGCTGGCCGTTGCCGGCGCGATCATGGCCTTTGCCTGGGCGACGCTGACGGTGCGCCGCTTCTGGCAAGGGGAGTACATTCCCTTCTGGAACGACTTCATCCAGGGCGAGCTCTATTCCTATTCCGTCGTCTGGCTGCTGATCGGTATCGCCCTTCTCGGGCTTGGCGCCCGTTTTGAAGCGCGGAGCCTGCGCATCGCCTCGGCGGTGCTGGTCTTCATCGCCGTCGTCAAGGCTTTCCTGATCGATATGGCAAACCTCGAAGGCTTCCTGCGCGCCCTCTCCTTCATCGGCCTCGGCGCCGTCCTGATCGGTATCGGTCTGTTCTATCAGAAGATCCTGACGCGCAAGAAAGCCACGGAATGATTGCGGCGAATCCTTTCGCCCGGTAGGAGAAAGCTCTGCCGACAGATCATTCCGGAGCGAGTGCGACAATGGACACCAACAGGATGGCGCGAGCCTTTGCCCCGTTCGAAACGCTGGCTGCGGATCTCATTCCGCACGCTGCCGATGGCGATGATGGTTCGCACGATATCGCCCATATCCTCCGGGTTTTCAGGAATGCCATGGCCATTCAAGCCGAGGAGGGCGGCAATGCCCGAATTCTCGCGGCCGCCGTGCTGCTGCATGATTGCGTTGCCGTGGAAAAGAATTCGCCGCATCGCGCGCAGGCCTCGCGGCTGGCTGCGGAGAAAGCATCGGGCATTCTACAGGAACTCGGTTGGGCGGATGAGGATATTGCGGCGGCCGCGCATGCGATCACCACGCACAGCTTCTCCGCCAATCTTCCGCCCGAAACCCTGGAAGCGAAGATGTTGCAGGACGCCGACCGGCTGGATGCGATCGGCATGGTCGGCGCGGCGCGCTGCTTCTATATTGCCGGCCGCCTCGGTTCCGGTCTCTACGATCCCTTCGATCCGCTTGCGTCCGAGCGGCCGCTCGACGACAAGCGCTTCGCCATTGACCATTTCGAGACAAAGCTGTTCAAACTGGCGGACGGTTTCCAGACCGAGACCGGACGCAAGTTTGCCGAAGCGCGCCACGACCGGCTGAAGACCGTGCTGGCAATGTTCATCGACGAAATCTGAGGGCTATCCATGCGCGTCAGCGATCTTTTCATCTACCCGCTCAAGAGCGCACGCGGCATCGCCATTCCGTCGGCTGCCATCGACGCCTTTGGTCTGGCCGGCGATCGCCGAGCCATGCTGGTCGATCCTTCCGGTCAGTTCATCACCCAGCGTGAATTGCAGGCGCTGGCGCAGATCGATATCGAGCCCGGCCCTTCCTATCTGCGCCTGAAGATGGAGGGCAAGCCCGACATCATCGTGCCGCCGCCGCATCCCGACAACCGCATGGATGTCGTCGTGTGGAAATCCGAGGTCAGCGCCTCCGTTGCCGATGAGGAGACCAACAAGGCCCTGTCCGGCTGGCTTGGCCGTGAGGTCAGGATGGTTTTCTTCGACAGGCTAGCCAAGCGCCTCGCGAGCCCGGAATGGGCGGGAGAGGATTCGACCGTCACCTTCGTCGACGGCTATCAGATCCTCGTCACCACAACCGGCTCGCTGAAGGCGCTCAACGCCAATCTCGCCGCTCATGGCGAAGGCGCTGTCGGCATGGAGCGCTTCCGGCCCAATATCGTCATCGATATCGATGAGGATTGGCCGGAGGACCGCTGGGCGGCAATTGAGGTCGGAGGCATCCGCCTCGATCTGGTCAAGCCCTGCTCGCGCTGCATCATGACGACACAGGACCAGAAGACCGGCTCGCGCGACGTGCCGAATCCGATGCTGGCCATGGGCCGCATCCGCATGTCGGCGGACCGTCGCGTTCCCGGCCCGCTCTTCGGCTGGAACGCGGTGCCGCGCGGCGATGGCTCGGTCAAGATCGGCGATACGGTCACCGTGCTCGAGGAACGGCCGGAGGGCTGGGCTCTCAAGCGGCGCTAGTCGTTCCGCCGTTTGTTTAGCTTGCGGACCTAACGCAGCAGGCGCATGCTTATCGCTCATTTTGAACCCGTCGGTTGCGGCTAAGATAGCCATGGCGCACGGGCTTTGGCGAGGTGCGTCCGATGGAGTGCGCCGGCTGCGGTTTCGATATTCAGAGCGGCTTTGCTTTCTGTCCGCGATGCGGGGCAAGGCAGCCTATCGCTTGCGCCGCATGCGGCTATCCCCGCCAGCCTGATTTTGCCTTCTGTCCCCAATGCGGCGCCGCGATTTCCGACAAAGTCCTACCCGCTGCCAAGCCCAACATCGAGACTACACCGACAAAATCTGACGGCGATGCCGACCGGCGGCCGGTAACCGTGCTTTTTGCGGATCTCTGCGGCTTCACGACATTGAGCGAGCAGATCGATCCGGAAGTCATGCGGGTGTTGCAGAACGACTTGTTCGAGGAAATGACGCAGGCCGTCGAGGCTTATGGCGGCTTCGTCGACAAGTTCGTCGGCGATGCGCTGCTGGCTCTGTTCGGCGCGCCGGTTGCTCATGAAGACGATCCGGTGCGGGCACTGAACGCAGCACTCGATATGATCGATCGGGCGACGCGGGTGGGCGAGCGCTGGCAACCCCGTGCCGGCGTGCCGCTGCGTCTGCATGTCGGCATCAACAGCGGCCCCGTCGTCACCGGCGGCTTCGGTGCCGTCAGCACAAAATCCTATTCCGTGACCGGCGACACGGTGAATACTGCCCAACGCCTGCAATCCATGGCAGGCGAAAACGATATTCTCGTCGGGCCGCTGACCTATCGCCTTACCCGCCATGCCTTCGCCTTCGAAAATCTCGGCGCCCAAGCCTTACGCGGCAAAAGCGGCAATGTGCTTGTCCATCGGCTGACGGGACCGCTGGAAGCGCCGCATACGGCACGCGGCCTCGAGAGTTTCGGCCTTCAGGCACCGATGATCGGACGGGATACGGAATTGTCGCGACTGCTGGCCTGCCTCGACCTTGCCTGCGACGGTGCGGCACAACTCGTCCGCCTCATCGGCGACGCAGGTATCGGCAAGTCGCGGCTGGTCAACGAGTTCATTAGAATTGCCGGCAATGCGGAGCGCTTTCAGGGTCTTGCCATCCGCAAAGCGACCTGCTCGCCTCTCGGCGAACAGTCTTATGGGACGCTTGCCGCGGTCGTGCGCAGTGCCTACGGCATTGGCGAGCGCGACAATCTCGACAGGACACGGCAATTGCTGGCGACGGGGTTCCGCGCGCTCGATCTCACGCAGGAAGATGTCGACGGGCTTTTGCCGCTCTTTCTGCATGTCCTCGGTCTCGGCGATCCGAGCGGAGCGCTGCGGCACATCGAGCCGGAGCAATTGCGCCGGCAGATCTTCTATGCGGTGCGCACCGTCTTCGAGCGGCGGCTGGCGCAAGGTCCGCTGCTGCTTGTCATCGAGGATCTGCATTGGGCTGATGCCGCCTCGCTGGAAGTGCTTCGCTTCATGATGGATCGGCTGGAGCGCAGCCGGCTGATGCTACTTGCGATCTACCGGCCGACATCGCAGATCGATCCGCTGGACTCCAACCGCGTCAGCGTTACCGTGCAGCGTCTCGGTCCGCTCATCGCAGCCGACGGGCAGAAGCTGCTCGCTGCCTTTTTCGGCGGGAGCCATGGCAAGCTGCCGGCCGCGATGGGTAAGCGCATCCTTGATCGTGCCGGTGGCAATCCGCTCTTCATCGAAGAGATCCTTCGGGGATTGATCGACATGGGCAGATTGCACAATGACGGCCTGCGTTGGGAAATCGCGGCGGAAGAGACGGATGTCGATATTCCGGTCAATCTGCAGGCCCTATTGCTCGCCCGTGTCGATCGTCTTCCGCAGGAGATCAGACGGCTGGCGCAGGAGGCGGCGGTGGTCGGCCCGAAGTTCGACACCGCTCTACTGCGCAGTGTCGTCACCGAACCGGCTGCCATCGACGCCGCGTTGGACTATCTCTGCGATGCCGATATCATCGAGGAATTACGCGGGCCGGATGCCGGTGCTTCTCCCACCTACCGCTTCAGCCAGTCCTTGCTGCACGACGTCATCTACCATAATCTCCTGCTGCAACGGCGCATGGAGCTGCATCACCGGATCGGCCGGGTTCTGGAACGCCAATATGGCGCGGTGCCGGACCGGCCCGAGCATCTGGCGCAACTCGGCCATCACTTCAGCCTGACCACCGAGAAGACGAAGGGGGCCGCCTATCTGATGGCGGCCGGCGATCTCGCACGCAAGACCTACGCCAATGACGACGCGATGCGCCTTTACCGCCAGGCGCTCGCAGCCTTCGAAAACGAGCCGGAGGTGGCACCGGAACAATTGGCGCTGCTGGAGCGTCTGGGCGATCTCTGCGGCCCCGCCGGCCGCCGCGACGCCGCGTTGAACCATTATCAGCGAGCGCTAGCGATCTATCGCACAGGAGACGATCGGATCGCGACAGCGAGGATATTGCGCAAAATCGGCCGGCTGCATCTCGAGGCGGGGCGTCGCGATCAAGCGGAGGCGCATTGCGCCGAGGCGGAAGCCATGATTGCAACGATCGATGCGCCGGTCGAACACGCGCATCTCCTGCAGGAGCGCGGCCATCTTGCCTTCCGCATGGGCGACCAGGCGGCAGCAGCAGAATGGGCGACGCAGGCCCTACAACGCCTGCAAACGCTCCCCCTTGACGGAACGACCGAGTCCGGACGAGAGGCGGCGCGCGCCATGGCGGAGGCCCTGAACACCAAGGGCGTAGCGCTTGCGCGGCTTGGCCGCCGCCGCGATGCCGTGCAGGAAGTGGAGCACAGCCTCACCGTCGCCGAAAAGGCCGATCTCCAAAGTGCCGCCTGTCGCGCCTATTCCAATCTCGGCGTGCTCTACACTATTGTGGATCCAGCCAACGCCATCAGGATCTGCCGGCGCGGGCTGGAGGTCGCGACCCGCATCGGCGATCTCGGCTTCCAGGCGCGTCTCCTCGCCAACCTCGCCGTTTCCTGCTGTACCTTTACCGACCGCTGCGCCGCCGAGGGTGTGCCGGCAGCCGAGAAAGCGGTGGAAATAGACCGGGCGCTCGATCAGCGCGACCACCTTTCAGTCCCCTTGATCGTTCTCGGCCAGATCCATCAATGTCACGGGCAGCCGAAGCTCGCGCGCAAATATTATGAAGAAGCCCTTGAGGTTGCGAAGGAAATCGATGAACCGCAACTGCTGTTTCCATGCTATGATGGCTTGGCGACACTAAGCCTGGAACATGACGACCTGGCCGAGGCGGAGCGATTCTTCACGCTGGCGCAGGATGTATGCGTGCGCCACAACCTCGATCCAGGCACGCTCGTCGTCTTGCCGTTTCTCGACTGACTGTCCTCGTTGTGACGGTCGCCGGAGATCTGTTGGGAGAACCAATTCAAGCACATAAAGGGAGGAACGAAACATGCAGGAGAACCACACCGAAAGACCATTGCAGCCGGGAGATCGCGCGCCGAATGTCGTGCTGGATGCGATCACTCGCCAGGGCAAGATCGCCATCGACGATTTTCGCGGCCAGAGGCCGGTGCTTGTGGGATTGTTTCGAGGACTGCATTGTCCCTTCTGCCGCCGTCAGATCGCCGCGATGTCCGAACTCACGGGTGCCCTGCAGGAGAAAGGCATCGACAGCCTGACCGTCGTCAACACACCGATCGAACGCGCCCGGCTTTACTTTCGGTACCATCCGCTTCCCAATCTGCTGGCCGCTTCCGATCCGGAGCGGGTATCGCACAGGGCCTTCGGCCTGCCGAATGTCCAGTTCACCGAGGATGAGACCGACTGGCCGCGTAAGGTCGGCATAAGTGCCGTGCGGTCGATGCGCCTCGACATGCCGGGCGAACTTCCCCAGCCTATGGATCCGATGACAGCGATGGAGTTCCTCGACAAGGCGGACGGCTATGAAATCACGGAGGACGACAAACATATGGTTGCCACAGGCGAAGGCCAGCTCGTCGGCGAATTCCTGCTCGATCGGGATGGCGTCATCCGCTGGTGCTTCACCGAGGCCGAAGAGGCCGGTCGTCATATGTTCGGCATTCCCGCCCCACGGGAGGTGATGTCGGCGGCGTCGAACATGGCTGTTTGAAGCGAGCGGTCTTTCCGCTTGGAATCATGCCTTGAGCATGATCTTGCCCGCTGCGCACTTACGGGATCATGCTCTATATTTTGGCGGCAGCGGCCGGCCGCTCCTGCGGCATTTCCAGGGATGCCGCATTCAACGCTTTCAATGCCGCCTGAATAAAGCCATCGCGCGCCGCGGCGATCTGAATGCCGCGAGGCTCGTAGACATGGCGATGCAGGAAGAAGCCCGTCAGCCGGAAGGCCGCTGAAAGGCTTTCGCTATCGGCCGCGACCACGGCTCCGGCCACAAGGAAAGGCGGCAAGGCCAACATCTTGTCGGCCCATGGCGCACCCGCCGCACGGCAGACGGCCCGCCCGGTCTTTGGCGAGACGAATGCAAGGTCTTCGCGTATGCCTGTCGCCGCACACTCGGTCAGGTCGAGGCCGAAGCCGAGATCGTTCAGCACGGCGAGTTCGAAGCGCACGAAGAGTTCACCGGCATCCGCCGGGTTCTGCAGATTTTCAAGGATGACATCGAGCGCATCGTAAAGATGCGGGTGCGGATCGCGCTCCGGCAGCAGCCGCAGAAGCGCGCCCATTGCCTGCACGCCATAGACAGCAGTCGCAGTCTCCATCAGCCGCGCCGCTCGCAGCGCGACTGGCTCCATACGGAATTCGCCAAGATGCTCATGCAGCCTCGCACGCCAGGTCACCTCGACCAGATTGCCGGCCTGCAGCACCGGTTGCATGGAGCGAGATCGCCCTCCTCGCACCATGCCCATATGCCGGCCCCGCGCCCGCGTCATCACCTCGGCGATGACGCTGGTTTCTCCAAGGCGCTTGACGCCCAAGATGATCGCGTGGTCCTGCCACTGCATCGGCTGGTCTGCCTCAAGAGGATTGTCGCGATTCGAGTTTAGGACAAATGGCAGCGGCTGTCACATGGCTGAGGATTTGCCGGCCTCCGCCAGCGCCTGAACAAAGAGGCGCATGGACTGCTCGTCGAAAGGCTTGTTCAAAAGCGGCACATGCTGCAGGTCCGGCGGGAAATCGAGTGTGTCGGGGTAGCCGCTGACGAAGCCGAAGGCGATTCCCCGATCCATCAGCAGACGGGCAAAGCCAAAGCTTGTCGACTCCCCGAGATTGACGTCCAGCATCGCAAAATCATAGTTATCGGAATGAATGGCGTTGACCGCCTGTTCCAGATTCGAGGCGATCTCGACTTGCCCAATCCCGACAAGACGCAGTATTTCCTCCGCCTCCATCGCAATAATGAGATTGTCTTCGAGAATTAGGACCCGTTGAAACGTCATTTCAACGCCATCCATGCATGCGTGCGCCGAGCGGTGCGCTCCATTAAGAAATTCCACATCTATCCCTCCGGCGCCGATCATCGGCCCGTATTGAATGGATGGTTTTCTCCCATCCGTTCTGGCTCGGTCTGCTATGACATGACTTCGCCGACAACCCGCTTCGCACTTTTTACAATGCGGGACTATGGGCTCGTCATCGTGCTCCCATCGCTTTTGCCGCCGGGGTTAGTAAAGGGTGAAACTGGTCGAAAAGTGACGGCAATAGTAATCTAAGCTGATACAGTTGAGGCCGATATTAAAAAAAGACATGTCGCCGGTAACAATAATTGTCATCAAATGAAGGGGGCGCTTGCCCGAATCAAGTCCGTCCCAGCCCGCCATATCTGCGAGACCTTTCGCATCCAGAACGCCGCAACCGCGCTCCTGCCAGAGAATCAGTCCTCGGTCAGCCAACTTTTTCAATGTCTTATTGGTATGAACGACGGAGAGACCGAGCGTATCGGCAACATGCCGCTGCGTGATCGGAATGATCTTGCTGCCTTTGAGCAGGCGAAGTGCGCTGGCGCGCTGATAGAGATAGGCAATGAGATAGGTTGCCCGTTCGTGAGCCGATCGGCGCTCGATGCTCATCTAATATCCGTTCTTCGCGCGCCGCAATCCAAGTGAGGTCGAATGCAAGTGACGGATAGGAATTGTAAAGCGTCATCAATTCCGTGCGCTCGAAAACGCAGAGCAAAACCGGCGAGAGCGCTTCCGTCGAATGACGCATCTCCCCCATGATCGAGCCTTGCAACCCGATCAGATCGCCAGGCATCACATAGTTCAGAACCTGCCGGCGGCCGTCCTCAAGCGTCTTATAGCGAAAGCCCCAGCGGGACAGGATGGTGAAGAGATGGGCGCTATGTGCACCCTCGAGGAAGATCGTGGCGCTGCATCGACAAGCAGCTCGCCCTTCTAGAAACCGCTGACGAAATTGAGCTCATCGCGTTCGAATTCCCGGAAATGCGGGAGAGATCGCAACGGACATTGCTCGCATGGCGGTCGCGACGCATACGTCGCCGCTTTCGCCATGAAACGCTCCACTGAGTTGCATCAGCTCAGGCAATGTGCCCGATAAACTGTTGCAATATAAAGCATTCAGCGAAGCGAAGTTCCATCAGCGAGGGAAGTCGAGGCCCATTTCCCGGAAGCGCTCGGGATCGTCTCCCCAATTCTCGCGTACCTTGACGAAGAGAAAGAGATGCACAGGCTGCTCCAATATCTCGGAGAGCTCCTTGCGCGATGCGGTCGAGATCGATTTGATCGCCTCACCGCCCTTGCCCAGCGCAATCTTCTTCTGGCTCTCGCGCTCGACATAGATGACCTGCTCGATCCGAACGGAGCCATCCTTGCGCTCTTCCCACTTTTCCGTCTCGACATGCGAGGAATATGGAAGTTCCTGATGCAGGCGCAGGAACAGCTTTTCGCGCGTGATTTCGGCGGCGAGCTGCCGCATCGGCAGATCGGAGATCTGGTCTTCGGGATAATACCAGGGGCCTTCCGGCAAGGTCTTTGCCAGATAATCCATGACGTCGTCGCAGCCGGAGCCGTTCTCGGCTGAGATCATGAAGGTCTGGTCGAAGGCGACCTTCTCATTGGCAGCGGCGGCGAGCGCGAGCAGATCCTCGCGGCGAACGCGGTCGATCTTGTTGAGGACGAGGATTTTCGGCTGCGGGACTTCCTTCAGCCCTTCCAGGATGGCTTCGGCATCACCGCGCAAACCACGCTCGCTATCGATGAGCAGCATGATGAGATCGGCATCCTTGGCGCCGCCCCAGGCAGAGGTCACCATGGCGCGGTCGAGCCGGCGGCGCGGCTTGAAGATGCCGGGCGTATCCATGAAAACGATCTGCGCATTGTTGTGGATGGCGATGCCGCGGACGATTGCGCGCGTCGTCTGCACCTTGTGGCTGACGATCGAAACCTTGGCACCCACGAGCCGGTTGACCAAGGTCGACTTGCCGGCGTTGGTCGGGCCGATGAGAGCCACGAAGCCGGAATGCGTCGGGCCGATATGTTCAACCGCACCATCATCGGCGGGCGTATCTTGCTGATTGGTCATCTTTTCCGTCGTTTCTAGAGCCTTTCCGCTTTTCTTCGAATCGCGAAAAAACTCTATCTTCTTGTTTCTTTACGCATTCCGGATGGAAACCGCTGCGCCCTTTTCCTGGAAATGCTCTGTTCTTGTTCTTTCCGCATTCCGGACGGAAAACCGCTACGCACTTTTCCTGGAAATGCTCTAGGCAGTCATTTCTCAGTCGACTGAGACTGCCATACACCTTCGCGCTCCAAAATCCGCGTCGCCGCCACCTGTTCGGCCGCACGCTTGGAGCGTTCAATTCCTGTTTCGGGCGCGGTTCCCGCCACTTCCACGGTCACCGTGAAGCGGGGATCATGATCCGGTCCGCTGCGATCATCAACCCTGTAGACCGGGGTGACGCCGAATTTCGCATGCGCCCATTCCTGCAATTCCGTCTTCGCGTCGCGCCTTGCGCCATCGGGCCGAACCGCCCGACGCTCCCAATAACGCAGAATGAAGGTGCGGGCCACTTCGAGGCCGCCATCCAGATAAAGGGCTGCGATCAGGCTTTCGACGACATCGGCGCGCACGTTGAGCATGCGCTTGCCGGTCAGCTTCTTCACGTCGGCGCCGGTACGGATATAAAGATGCAGCTGCATCTCGTCGGCGACCTCGGCGCAGGTCTCGGCGCTGACCAGCTGGTTCAATCGGACGGAAAGCTCCCCTTCGGTCGCCGTCCCGAAGGTCCGGAACAGAAGTTCGGCGATGCACAGGCCGAGAACCCGGTCGCCGAGAAACTCCAGTCGTTCGTAATTGCTCGTCTTGTGCGTGCGGGCGCTGGCGTGCGTCAGCGCCCAATGGAGACGATCCTTCTCGGCGAACTCGTGGCCTATCACAGCTTCAAGCTTAGCACGATCCGCCTGCGAGAGGGCCTGCACTTTCGTCATTCGACAACCTTGAAGAGGCGATCCCAACGCATGTTGGTCGGCCATTTCCAGATTTCCCGGAACGACGTATCGTGACCGAGCGAGAAGAAGATGACGCTGGCGCGACCGATCAGGTTCTCAGCCGGCACATAACCGACATCGAAACGGCTGTCGTCGGAATTGTCGCGGTTGTCGCCCATCATGAAATAATGTCCCGCCGGAACAACATATTCCTGCGTGTTGTCGCCGCGCGAATTCGGCGAAAGATCCAGCGTGTCGTAGACCTTGCCGGTGTCCGCCAACCGCTCGCTATAGACCGGGATGTGATCGCCCGGCTCCTGGCTGTAATCCGACGAGAAGGTGCCATGTGGCTCGCGCGGGACGGCCTGGCCGTTGATATAGAGAATATCGTTCTTCACCTGGATGCGATCGCCAGGCAGGCCCATGACGCGCTTGATGTAGTCGACATCGGGATTCGGCGGGAAGCGGAAGACGACGACGTCGCCGCGCTTCGGCTCGCTGCTGAAGATGCGGCCGCTGAAGAGGTTCGGCGAGAACGGCAGCGAGTACTTCGAGTAGCCATAGGCGAACTTATTGACGAAGATATAGTCGCCGACAAGAAGCGTCGGCATCATCGAGCCGGACGGAATGGTGAATGGCTGAAAGAGAACGGTGCGGATGACCATGGCCAGGACGAGCGCCTGAACGATGACCTTGATGTTCTCCCACAGGGCGTTCTGCTGTTTAACGGCTTTCTCGGACACGCAGTCTTGTTCCTTTTTCGCACCCCACCGGCGCAACTTGCATTGAGGCACTCTCTACTCGCTTCATATCACGGCGGCAATGGCACTGGCGCCAAAAGCAACATCTAGCAGCGATTCAACCCTCTATCGGCAGCGCCTCAATGATTACGAAGGCCTGAGCAAGAGGGAAATCATCCGTTATCGTCAAATGAATGGCGGCACGATGATTTTTGGGCAGCATGGCAGCCAGCCTTTCGGCCGCACCACCGGTCAATTGCATGGTGGGCTTGCCGCTCGGTAGATTGACGACGCCCATGTCGCGCCAGAAGACGCCCTGCGCCAATCCGGTGCCCAAAGCCTTGGAGCAGGCCTCCTTGGCGGCAAAGCGCTTGGCATAGGATGCCGCCTTGTTCTTGCGCCGCTCGGACTTGGCACGTTCTATGTCGGTGAAACAGCGCTCGGTGAAGCGAGCGCCGAAACGCTCCATCGTCTTTTCGACGCGGCGGATGTCGATGAGATCGCTACCAATACCGATGATCATGATACGGCCCTCCCGGCGGCCTGGACGATGTCAGGCTCGTCAGACGCTCGACGCGTTGTCGGCAAGCGCCATGCGCTCACGCGCGCGCTCCATCAGCCGTTCCTTGCGGCGCGTTTTGAAAGTCTTCACGCCGTAATAGGTGAGCGCATAGACGATGACGCCTGAGACAATCGCCGGCGGAATACCGCCGATCAGCATCGGCTTCAAAACCGGATCCCAAATCTGCAGGAGATCGCCCTTGTGCCACAGCGCCGGCAGATCGATGCCGGTAGCGCCGCTGCCGCCGCTGTCGCGCGCCAGGATCAGATGGCCGATTTCCCACGTGAAAGCCCAGATGAAGGGATAGGTAATGGGATTGCCGGCGGCCAGACAGCCGAGCGCGGAAGCGATGACATTACCGCCGACCAGATAGGCGATGATGATCGCCATCACGAAATGCACGCCGATGAACGGCGTCCAGGACACGACGATACCCGCGGCAAATCCGGCCGCAATTGAATGCGGCGAAGCAGCAAGGCGAACGAGGCGCTTGCCGAAATATTGGAATGAGCGAACGAAACCCTTGCGGGGCCAAAGGTGCTCCCGCAGTTTTTCCTTGAATGTCAGTGGTTTTCGGCGACGAAATAACATGCGGTTTATCTAGTGCAATGGGGGCCGTCGTGACAAGACCGGCCAGCGGATCACGCACTGATTAAGAACCGAAAGTGCGGCCCTTTTTGGGAACGTCGCCCGCTTGCGCTGCAGAAAGCCGGACGCTCTCTCATTTTACAGGAAGCAATCCCGCAGTATCGGGATGCTCCAAGGGCGCAACAGCGACGCGCCCTCCTGGTCTTATAAGTATTGGCAGCGATTAACGCTGGCGGAACAGACCGCGGTCGACCTGACGCTGACGATATTCAAGATCGAAACGGTCGTGCGAGCCATTCAGATATGCCATTTCACGTTCTTCAACACTCGGAACGCGCAGGGCACGGGCGATTTTCTTGATCGGGCTAAACATTGTCTTCTCTCATCTCTGTTTCATTTCTTCGATGACCAGAAGATAGGCGCGACCGAGGTTAATTACCACCTCTCTAAAATAGACGCAGCCATGCGCTCTATGCACATCTATCCGGAAAGCTGCTCGTTTCTGGTCATAAAATGATCACAAAATATGCAGCCTGCACCGGATCGAGCGCGACGCCGCGCGGCGTCAGTCGTAAAGACGCTTTACCGTCGCGATGCAATCGAGCTCCTTGAGCTGCACCAGAAGCTGGTTCAGCTGGCGCAGATCCCAGACTTCGACGTCCAGCGCCATCTCAGTGAAATCGGCAGCAACGCGAACCGTGTTGAGAACGCGGATATTGACGTCGACATCGGCAACGGTCTGCGCCACCTTGGCCAGGGTGCCGGGTTCGTTCAGCGCGTTGATCAGGACGCGAGCGGCAAAACGGGACTTGTTGGCCTCGTCCAGATCCCAGCGCACATCGATCCAGCGTTCGGGCTCGTCGTCGAACCGCTGCAGGATCGGCGACTGGATCGGATATATGGTGATGCCCTTGCCCTTTTCCATGATGCCGACGATGCGATCGCCGGGGACGGCGCCCGTCGGTGCGAAATGCACCTCGACATTGGCCGCGAGACCACGGATCGGCGGCGCCTCGACACCATCAGCGAGATCGGCCTTGTTCTTACCGGGGATCTTGAAAATCATGCCGGAAGCGCTGTGGACATTGAACCAGCCTTCGTCGCCAGCCGGCTTGACGGTTACCCGCTCGTCCTGGTGGTCGGGGTAAACGGCGCGCAGCACATCGAGCGACGACATCTCCCCTCGCCCGACGGCGGCGATGGCGTCTTCCACATCCTTCTGACCGAGGCGATGCAGGGCAGGCTTCAAGGCATCCCGCGAGAAGACCTTGCCGGCACGCTCGAAGGTGCGCTCGAGAATGCGGTGGCCGAGGCCGGCATATTGCTTGCGGATGGCAAGCCGGGTCGCACGGCGAATGGCCGCGCGCGCCTTGCCGGTCACGACGATCTCCTCCCAGGCAGCCGGCGGCACCTGCACGCCGGATCGGATGATCTCCACCTCGTCGCCATTGGTCAGCCGCGTTACCAGCGGCATGATGCGGCCGTTGATCTTCGCGCCGACTGTGGTGTCGCCGATATTCGTATGGACGGCATAGGCAAAATCGATCGGTGTGGCGCCGCGCGGCAGCGCGATCAGCTTGCCTTTGGGCGTGAAGCAGAAGACCTGATCCTGGAACAGCTCGAGCTTGGTATGTTCGAGGAATTCTTCCGGGCTATCGCCCTCGGCCAGCGCTTCGATCGTATGCCGCAGCCAGGAATAGGCGCTGCTTTCCCGCGACAAAAGCTCGCCGTCGCCATTGCCGTTGCCGTTCGTGCCGTCCTTGTAGAGCGTATGGGCTGCGATGCCGAATTCGGCGATCTCGTGCATGCGCTTCGTTCGGATCTGCAGTTCGATGCGCTGGCTGGAAGGGCCGACGATCGTCGTGTGCAGAGAGCGATAGTCGTTCTGCTTCGGTGTCGAAATATAGTCCTTGAAGCGGCCGGGAACGACGCGCCAGCGGGTGTGCACGATGCCGAGCGCCCGGTAGCAGGACGGTATGTCGTCGACGAGAAGACGGAAGCCGTAAATATCCGAAAGCTGCTCGAAGGAGAGCGATTTCGACTGCATCTTGCGGAAGACCGAGTAAGGCTTCTTCAGCCGGCCTTTGACCATGGCATTGGCAAGGCCGTTTGCGACCAGCAGGTCGCGCAGCTCGGTCTCAATCTTCTTGACGAGACCCTCGTTGCGCCGCGACAGCTCTTCCAGCCGCTTGGTGACGGTATCGTGTGCCTCGGGATTGATGTGGCGGAAGGAGAGCTCTTCAAGCTCCTCGCGCATGTCCTGCATGCCCATGCGGCCGGCAAGCGGCGCATAGATTTCCATCGTCTCTTCGGAAATGCGGGCGCGCTTTTCCGGCGACATGTGGTCAAGCGTGCGCATGTTGTGCAGACGGTCGGCGAGCTTCACCAGAAGCACGCGGACATCGTCGGAAATTGCGAGCAGCAGCTTGCGGAGATTTTCCGCCTGCTTCGCCTTCTTGGTGACGAGATCGAGCTTCTTGATCTTGGTCAGCCCTTCGACCAGGCGACCGATGTCCTCGCCGAACAATTCGTCGATCTCGGCGCGCGTCGCCGTCGTATCCTCGATCGTGTCGTGGAGAAGAGCGACCGCGATGGTCGATTCGTCCAGACGCATATCGGTCAGAATGGCGGCAACTTCGAGAGGATGGGAAATATAGGGGTCGCCGCTGGCGCGTTTCTGCTGACCATGCTTCTGCATCGCATAGACGTAGGCCTTGTTGAGCAGCGCTTCGTTGGCATCGGGCTTGTACTTCTGCACCCGCTCAACAAGCTCATATTGCCGCATCATTCCAAGGCTACTCCCGCAAAAACAAAAGCGCGCCAGTCATATGACCGGCGCACGCATCCCCTCATCATATCGCTCCTGCCCGGAGCATCAAGATCGACGATCAGTAATCGTCGCTTTTTTCCGGCGGAACAAGGCCTTCGATGCCGGCCAGCAGTTCTTCTTCCGACATCTGGTCGAAAGTCACGGCTTCCGGGGCGTCTTCTTCCTCTTCGCTAGAAGCGGAAGCACCACCGGTTGCCAGCAGGTTTGCCGGATCGGGCTCGGGCTCATCCACTTCGACGTGCTTCTGCAGCGAGTGGATCAGGTCTTCCTTGAGGTCATCAGGCGACAGCGTCTCGTCGGCGATTTCGCGCAGGGCAACGACCGGGTTCTTGTCGTTGTCGCGGTCGATCGTGATCGAGGAGCCCTGCGAAATCAGGCGAGCGCGATGGCTGGCAAGCAGCACGAGCTCGAACCGGTTCTCTACTTTATCAATGCAATCTTCAACTGTGACACGGGCCATTGCCTGTCCTTTGCGGTCGTGATGTCTTCATCATGTCTCGGAGTAGCACGCCGATACAAGCAAACGATGGCAAATTCAAGTTTTTCCTGTTTGAGCCCCTTCGCACCATCCCATAAAGTGCTAAAATTCTCCTAGACAAATGGTGCATTCCACCTAAGATTGCTTGGAATATCGCGTGGCGTGCCCTAAATCTCGATTATATGAATAATTCATAAAGTAATTCGAATTATTCTCGGACGCTGTACAAGGCCTTGTTTTAGCTTACCTTTGAATAAAAAGATTACGTTTTTGTAACAGTGGATATGTAAGCGATGTTTGACCCACGCGAGAAAATCGCACTTTTTATAGACGGCGCCAATCTCTACGCTGCATCCAAGAGCCTCGGCTTCGATATCGACTACCGCAAGCTCCTGAAGGCGTTTCAGAAACGTGGATACCTGCTGCGCGCCTATTACTACACTGCCCTTATCGAGGATCAGGAATATTCCTCCATCCGTCCGCTGATCGATTGGCTCGATTACAACGGCTACAAGGTCGTTACCAAGCCGGCGAAGGAATTCACCGACTCCATGGGGCGCCGCAAGATCAAGGGCAACATGGATATCGAACTGGCGATCGACGCCATGGAACAATCCGAAACCGTCGATCATCTGGTGATCTTCTCCGGTGACGGCGATTTCACGACGCTGGTAGAGGCTCTGCAGCGTCGCGGCCGCAAGGTTTCGGTCATTTCGACCATGGCGACCCAGCCGCCCATGATCGCCGACGATCTACGTCGTCAGGCAGATCACTTCATCGACCTCGTCTCGCTGAAGGCGGAAATCGGACGCGAACCCTCCGAGCGCCCGCACCGCGCCGCAGAGGTTACTCATGCAGAAGCAGATGCCGAGCAATAAAGCTGGGGAATTCCTGACCTCTGGCGTTCGAACTCCTGCGCTATCGCGCTTGAGCCTTAGCTTTGTCCCCACCCCGGTGGTTCTTGGCTAAACGCGGATCGGCAGTGCGCGCTCGATCAACTCCGCGTCAGGCTTAGCCATTGTCCTTCAACAGGCGGCTCTTCTGCCGGTTCCAATCGCGTTCCTTTTCGGTTTCGCGCTTGTCGTGCAGCTTCTTACCCTTGGCCAGAGCCAGTTCCAGCTTCGCGCGACCGTTATCATTGAAATAGATCTTCAACGGCACCAGCGTCATGCCCTCGCGATTGATGGCAGAGCGCAAGCGGCCGATTTCACGGCCGGAAAGCAGCAATTTGCGGCGACGGCGCGGCTCGTGATTAAAGCGGTTCGCCTGCAGGTATTCAGGCAAATAGGAATTGATGAGCCAAATCTCGCCGTCTTCATCGGAAGCGTAGGATTCCGCAATATTGGCCTTGCCCTCGCGCAGGGACTTGACCTCGGTGCCCTTCAGCACGAGACCGGCCTCATAGGTATCGATGATCTCGTAGTTGAAGCGTGCCTTGCGGTTCTCCGCCACGATCTTCTTCACTACGCGCTGGCTGCCTTTGGGGGCCATGATTCTTCTTCTTTTCTTACATCATTCAGGCTGCAGCCATCGGCGCGCCAAGTTCCTGCACCCTAGATAAGCGAGGCCGCCCCCTTTGTGAAGAGAGCGGCCTGACAGAGCTTCGGTCTTGCGCGCGTTGCCGTCAGTTCAGAAGGCCCGCATGGCGCATGGCCGCGTCGATCGCAGCTTCCGTCGCAGGCTCCAATGTCGGCAGCAGCGGCGAGCGGACGTTACGGCTCATGCGGCCGAGGCGCGAAAGGCCGTATTTGGCGCCACAAACGCCAGGCTCCATAAAGATCGCCTTGTGCAGCGGCATCAGACGATCCTGATACTCGAGGGCCTTGGCATAATCGCCGGCAAGCGTCGCCGCCTGAAATTCGGCGCAAAGGCGCGGCGCGATATTGGCCGTCACGGAAATGCAGCCGACGCCGCCATGGGCGTTGAAGCCGAGCGCCGTTGCGTCCTCGCCGGAAAGCTGGCGAAAATCGGTGCCACAGGCGATGCGCTGCTCGGAGACGCGCTCGATCTTGCCAGTCGCGTCCTTCACGCCAACGATGTTGCCATAGGCCTTGACGAGTGCGCCCATC
This sequence comes from Martinezella miluonensis, assembly GCF_900094545.1. Taxonomy (GTDB): domain Bacteria; phylum Pseudomonadota; class Alphaproteobacteria; order Rhizobiales; family Rhizobiaceae; genus Rhizobium; species Rhizobium miluonense. The sequence goes on along the minus strand of NZ_FMAH01000021.1, from coordinate 19,142 downwards.
GTTTCCGGCGTCATGTCGACGACCGAGCGGCCAGGAATATTGTAGATATAGATCGGCAGCTTCACCGCTTCCGCGACGGCGGCGAAATGTGCGTACAGGCCCTTCTGCGTCGGCTTGTTGTAATAGGGCGTGACGACGAGAACCGCATTGGCACCGACCTTCTCGGCATGCTGAGCAAGCTCGATCGCCTCGCGCGTGTTGTTCGAGCCTGCGCCGGCCATGACGGGAACACGCTTGTTCGCCACTTCGATGCAAAGCTCGACGACGCGCTTGTGCTCATCATGCGACAAAGTCGGCGATTCGCCCGTCGTGCCCACGGGCACCAAGCCGCGGCTACCCTCTTTTATCTGCCACTCGACATGGGAGGCGAAGGAAGCCTCATCAAACTTGCCGGCGTCAGTAAAGGGTGTAACGAGTGCGGGAATGGACCCCTGGAACATACAAGTCTCCTAGCGGCGCTGCCTTCATGCTTAAGCCGCAATCCATGGTTATGAATCTGCGCACCATAGAGTGCCGGCTTGTTGGGGACAAGCGCGCTTTGATTGGTTTGGGGCAGTTTCCGATATCATAATTGATTGAAATTCGCGCCGCCGGTAAGGTTTCGTTAATATACCATTGGGCAAATGGAAGGGGCCTGATTGTTTTGTGAGTAGCCGGATGAAAAGACCCGCGATGATCTGGACCGCCGTAGGCTTGGCGGTCGCATGGAGCGCTTTTGCGTCTCAGATTTCCGGTCAGCAGACATTGACCGGCAATCGCTCCGACGTTGCGATGACAATGCCGGATCCAATGAGCACCGCCTCCATACCGCGCGGCGGCCCCATCGCCCCGATCAATGGCGACCTGAAGGCCGGCCTCGACGCACTTTCCAATAAAAACCCGATGCAGGCGCTGGCCATCCGCAACGGCATGAGCCAAGGCACGCTCGATCGCCATATTCTGACCTGGGCGATTGCCACCTCCGGCCAACCGGGCACTCCTTCCGGGGAGATTGCCTCAGCTGCGCGCGAATTGGTGGGCTGGCCGGGCCTCGGCAGCCTGAGGGCAAACTCGGAACGGGCGCTCTACGCCGAAAATCCATCGACTGATCAAATCCTTGCCGCCTTCGGCAGCACGCAGCCCGAAACCGTGGAAGGCTCGGTGATCCTGTCGCGCGCCCTCATGGCACGCGGCTCGTCGGCGCAGGCTGCAAAATTGATCCGCAAGATCTGGCGCAATGAAACGCTGGACAAGCCTTTCGAGGACAAGATCCTCGCAGAATTCTCCGGACTATTGTCACCGGCCGATCATAAGGCGCGGATGGACTATCTGCTTTACCGCGACCGCACCGCCCAGGCGAAGCGCTTCGGCGATCTCGGGAAAGCACAGTCGCTCTACAAAGCCTGGGCTGCGGTCAACGAACACTCAAGCAAAGCCGACGGGCTGATTGCCGGCATTGACGCCCAATGGCGCAAGGATCCCGCCTATCTCTTCATGCGGATCGAAAACCTGCGCCGCCAGAACAAATATGACGATGCCGCCAATCTGCTGGCTCAGATGCCGCGCGATCGCAGCGTGCTCGTCAATCCCGACCAATGGTGGAACGAGCAGCGCATCGTCAGCCGTGGACTGGTGGACCAGGGCGATTTCAAGGACGCCTATCGCATCGTCGACGCCAGCGTCGCGGAAAGTCCGCAAGACGTCGGTGAAGCCGAGTTCCATGCAGGGTGGTACGCTCTGCGCGGCCTGCAGGACGGCCTGGGCGCAGCGACCCATTTCCGCAAGATCCTGCAGGTATCGAACGGGCCGATCTCGCAATCACGCGGCTGGTACTGGCTGGGTCGCGCCGCCGAGGCTGGCGGCCCCGGCAAGGCAGCCGATTTCTATGCCAAGGCGGCCTCCTATCCGAGCACGTTCTACGGCCAGCTTGCCGCCGAAAAGCTTGGCCGCCGCACGCTGAATGTCACCTACCCCGCGCCCGCGCCTGCCGATCGCCAGGGCTTCCAGGGGCGCGAAGCGGTGCAGGCCATCTCGCGGCTCGAAGCGGCGGGACATGGCTGGCGTGCTGAGGCGCTCTATCGCGCGCTGGCGAAACAGCTGGCGAGCCCGGGCGAGATCGCCTTGCTGACGGCCCAAGCCGAGCGCTCCGGCAACCATCAGCTCTCGCTGCAGATCGGAAAGATCGCCTATGGACGCGGCATCGACGTGGCGGCCTTGGCCTTCCCGATTGGCGTCATTCCGCAGAATGCGAATATCTCCGGCTCCGGCAAAGCGCTTGCCTATGCCATTGCCCGGCAGGAAAGCGCCTTCAACCCGGCGGCGATCTCCTCGGCCAATGCACGCGGCCTGCTGCAATTGCTGCCGAAGACGGCCAAGGCGGTCGCAGGCCGGCATGGCATAGCCTATTCCGCCGACAAACTGACGCAGGATGCCGGCTACAACGCGACGCTCGGCGCCCACTATCTCGGCGAACAGATCGACACCTTTGGCGGCTCCTACATCCTCACCTTCATCGCCTACAATGCCGGGCCGAACAAAGTGCCGGAATGGATCAGCCGCTATGGGGACCCGCGCGGCAAGTCGCTTGACGACGTGATTGACTGGATCGAGCGCATTCCCTTCCCCGAGACACGCAACTATGTTCAGCGCGTCATGGAAAACTATCAGGTTTACAAAGCACGGCTCGGGCAGAAGACCGACATTGTGCAGGACCTTGTCAACGGGCGCGGCTAAATGGCCCGCAAGGGCGCGGTTGTGAAAGCCGTCGAAATCGCGTTACATCCCTCGTCATATCCCAAGCACGAGGCATGATGCATGCGCAGCGACGATGAAAGCGGCTTCCTTGCTCGAACGATATCCACCCAGGATGGCCTGAAGCTCTATGTTCGAGACTATATGGGCGATGCATCGGCAACGCGGGCGCGGCCGCCCGTCATCTGCCTGCCGGGCCTGACCCGCAATTCGCGGGACTTCCACCAATTGGCGCTGCTTTTGGCGCAGCATCCGACCGCTCCCTACAGGGTGATCACGCTCGATGCCCGCGGACGCGGCCAATCCGAACGCGATGCTGACAAATCCCACTACAATCTTGCCGTCGAAGCGCAGGACGTCCTGACCGTCTGTGCCGCCCTCGCTATCCCGCAAGCAGTCTTCATCGGCACGTCACGCGGCGGTCTCGTGATGCATCTGCTCGCAGCCAGTCGTCCGGACATCCTGAAAGCAGCCATTCTCAATGATATTGGTCCTGCGCTTGAGAAACCCGGTCTGGCTGATATTCGCGACTACCTCAATCGTGACAGGAAGCCCATCGACCGAGACGATGCCGTTGCAATCCTGCGCGAGAATCACGGGGCCGCCTTTACTGTTCTCAGCGATGACGACTGGCAGGACATGGCTGACGCGATCTATGCCTTCACCGATGGCAAACCCGTGGCTGATTACGACTTGGCCATCGCTGAACAGCTGCAATCGCTTGACCTCGAGGCCCCTCTTGCGGATCTGTGGCCGCAATTCGAGGGATTCAACGGCATTCCCTTGATGGTGATTCGCGGCGGGAACTCCAGGCTGCTGAGCACAGTCGTCACCGAAGAAATGGCACGCCGTCATCAGGGCACAATCATCAAGACGGTGGCCGGCCAGGGCCACGCCCCTATCCTGCATCTCGGCGATGTTCCGGAGGCAATCCGGAGCTTTCTATCGGCGGTTTGACAACAGCCCCGATCGTTTCTGGGGACAGCACGCAATGAAAAGGCCCGGTTGGGAAAACCGGGCCTGTCCTTTTCTGATCGGAGGTCAGATCAGAAAATTTGTCGATGTCGATTCGGCGGACCGAATTAGAAGCTGCGCTGGAAGCGGAGGATACCAGCCCACTGATCCTGGTTCACAGAATCGAAGTTGGTGTAGGTAACTTCCGGCTCGACGAGCAGGTTCTTAACCGGGTTCCACTTGACGTTCGTGGTTGCTTCGAAGATCTTGCTGTCGGTGTAGGCGAGCTGGACGTTCCACTTCAGCTTCTCGTTGATCGGAACGCTGACGCCGCCCCAAACTGCCCAGTCGCCCCAGCCGCAGAGATCGCCACGGCCAACCGGGCAAGCAGATGCGTTCAGGTTCGAACCGGCATACTGGTTCAGCTTGCCGCCGTCGGTGTTCCAGCCGCCCATCAAGAAGGCCTTGAAGACGCCGAAGTCGGCATCGACGCGAGCCTTGATGGCGCCTTCTTCGACGATCGAGTCGTAACCGCCGACGACCTTGAAGCCGAAGTTGCCAACCTTGTAGCCGATACCGGCAACGGCGTTCGGAGCGTACTGGTTAGTCTTCGCCTGAACCCAAGCGCCGCCGTAGGAAGAGGTATCAGCACCGGAGTTGCTGTCTTCGACCGAGACCACAGCCGTGAAGCCGTTGCCGGCGTCGTAGTTGTAGCTGATCTGGTTGAGTTCGTACGGGCCGTCATAGACCACGTCGTCGTTGATGACGTCGCCAGCATAACCGGTGAAGACGTTGTACTGCGAGTCAGCCTTACCGACGAGGAAGCCACCGAGGCTGATGTTAGCCCAGAGCAGCTTGGTGGCAGTGCTGTTGCCTTCCTGCCAATCCCAACGGATAACTGTGTTGGTCTTCAGCGGACCGTATTCCGTGTCCGATGCAGTGTCGAGGCTCAGCTGAGCGCGGGTATGCCAGAGAGTGCCGTTGTGGCTATTCGGGTTGTAGGCATCGTACCACTTGCCTTCGGTACGAACCATACCGCCGACCTTGAGGCAGGTTTCGGTGCCCGGAATGAAGAAGTAGCCTGCACCGTATGCGTCGCAGATGCGAACGTATTCCAGCGGCTCCGGCTCGGCAGCAACGATAGCGTCGGCTGCGTGAGCACCGGATACTGCTGCCAGCGCAGCAGCGGAGCCGAGAAGAAGGCTCTTGATGTTCATAGTAACTCCAGTTTTAATATCAATTAGGTACGAGAAATCACGCCGAGAAAATCGACGTGCCCCACCCCCACCTAAGTTTTTTCAAAGTTGACCCCTGATCTGGGAGAACCAAGACAATAAGCCTTGCTTCCGATTTGGACCCTACAGATCGTTTTTTTCAGAGCAATATCAGATACAAACTATCGGCATTTATGACGCGCGTTTCAAAGAACGCGTTGCACAAAGATCACGTCGCAAAATCGTCACATTACCGACGCGTCCAAATCAAATTCTGCTTAAAATTACATGGGAAAGCATTCAACCCGCGGGAAAAGTGTGCCGCGCCAAAACAGTCGGCCTGATCTTTCCAATATCGGAAAGAAATGCTGCGACAGGCAACGCAAAAAGCCCGGCCTTTCGACCGGGCTTCTCCTCACCGAAGTGAGAAATCTCAGATGACCGAAGTCAAATCAGATTAGAACGAACGCTGGAAGCGGAGGATACCAGCCCACTGGTCCTGATTGATGGAGTCCCAGTTGGTGTAAGAAACTTCCGGCTCGATGAGCAGGTTCTTAACCGGGTTCCACTTGACGTTCGTCGTAGCGGCGAAAATCTTGGAGTCGGTGTAGGCGAGCTGAACGTTCCACTTCAGCTTTTCGTTGATCGGAACGCTAGCGCCGCCCCACAGAGCCCAGTCACCCCAGCCGATCGGAGCAGCAGCGCCGCCGCCGTTCGAACCAGCGTACTTGTTCAGCTTGCTGCCGTCGGTGTTCCAGCCGCCCATCAAGAAGGCCGAGAATGCGCCGAAGTCAGCGTCTACACGAGCCTTGATAGCGCCTTCTTCGACGATCGAGTCGTAACCGCCGACGACCTTGAAGCCGAAGTTGCCAACCTTGTAGCCAACACCGGCAACAGCGTCAGGAGCGTAGTGGTTGTGGCTGTCTTCGCCGTTGGCGCCGGTAGCACCCGTGCCAGAGTTGCTGTCTTCGACCGAGACCACAGCCGTGAAGCCGTTGCCGGCATCGTAGTTGTAGGTGATCTGGTTCAGCTCGTACGGGCCGTCATAGACCACGTCGTCGTTGATGACGTCGCCGGCATAACCGGTGAAGACGTTGAACTGCGAGTCTTCCTTACCGACGGTGAAGCCGCCGAGGCTGATGCTGGCGTGCAGCAGGTTGGTACCCGTTGCGTTACCTTCCTGCCAGTCCCAACGAATTTCAGTGTTGGTCTTCAGCGGGCCGTATTCGGTGTCCGAAGCCGTCTGCAGCTGCAGCTCAGCGCGGGTGTGCCACTTGGTGCCGAAGTGAGTGTTCGGGTTGTAGGCGTCGTACCATTCACCTTCAGTACGAACCTTACCACCGATCTTGAGGCAGGTTTCGGTGCCTGGGATGAAGAAGTAGCCAGCGCCGTAGGCGTCGCAGATGCGGACGTACTCAAGCGGCTCCGGCTCGGCAGCAACGATGGCGTCTGCTGCGTGAGCACCGGATACTGCTGCGAGGGCAGCAGCGGAGCCGAGAAGAAGGCTCTTGATGTTCATATTGACCTCCAGTCAAAGTTTTAAGCGAAAATGAAAACTACCCGAAGGTATTCCCTGTCCCATCTTCGTGTTTCAAGAAGTGGACGATCAATCGCCCTCGCTTCCGAGAGTGAAAATACAAGACGCGCTCTGTCACGCAATCGACATCTTGCCGGAAAGGGTGATTTGCGTAAGCCTTCCCTGAGCCCTGTTGCCGAAAGGACACAAAACGGCCAACCGGCGGCAATAAAGGTTTAGACTTTGTTAAGAAAATCCTTAATCTGCGGGGGGTTATAGGGGCCGCCCAAATATTGGCAAAGAATTGAAATGGGCGCTCGGATGGCCATCACATGGCAATTTGAGGGGTTTTGCGACGCTCCGCAGGCCCATTGCGACATTAGTCGAGCCTTCGACCAATGACGAACGGCCACCGCCTCAGTCCGCTGGTCGTCCCGAAACGATGCACATACCCAAATGATTCCCATCGGCTGCGATTCGGCAGCGGGCGTGCCTATCGATAAACCGTTGATGCGACGTCACGCATCAGTTCGCGGAACCAGACGAGAGCCGGATCGGCGGAGCGTAGGCGGTCCCAAACCAGCGTAACGGAAAACGGTTCTGGAATTAGTGGCGATGGCCTCATCGCAAGCCCGAACATGTCGCCGAAGCGGCGGCTCAGCGCTTCCGATAGCGTGGTGACGTAGTCCGTCGCCGCCACCACCGCGAGTGCGACGGCAAAATGCGGCGTCGCCAGAGCGATCGTCCGCGACAGCCCACGCGCCGCCAGCGCCGCATCGATCTCCGACTGGCCATCGCCAAAGATGGTGATGGCGGCATGGGAGAAGCGGGCATAGTCTTCCGCCGATACCGGCCCGGCAGCCAAGGGATGGCCGCGGCGCGTCACGAGCATCAGCCGGTCGACACCCAGCACCATGCTCTCTGCGCCCGGCGGTAAGGGCGAAGATGCCAAAGCAAAGGCAAAATCGATTCGCCCCTGCTGTATGTGGCGGACCGTCTCGGGGCCGTAGCTCTCCACTGCGACGCGGAAGCCCGGCGCATCATGCGACACCCTGCGCATCACTTCCGGCATCAGCAGCAGCGTCTGGGCGTCGGCGGCAGCGATCCGCACCGTGCGCTGCTCTATCGCCGGATCGAACGGCGCATCACGGAACAACGCGCCCAACTGCGCGAGCGCGGCCGCGACCTGCGGCGCCAGCCGCTCAGCCTTTGGCGTCAGTGTGAAGCCACCCGCCTGGCGCACTAGGAGCGGATCGCCGAACAGTGATCGCAGCCGGTTGAGGGCACGGCTCATCGCGGGCTGGCTCAACCCCACGTCGCGTCCGGCATGGGTGACATTGCGCCGCAGCAGCAGCGCATCGAGTACCGGCAGGAGATCGAGATCTATTCCGGAAAGATGCTTGTTTGATATACTCATTATGGCAACAATGCATTGTGTGCATGGTTCAGTCCAGTGCTATCCTGCCGGAAGTGATAGGATCGGAAGGGCGCATGATGGACAGACAGGACGTGATCTTCGGCTACGGTGCGGCAGGCCGGGCCATTGCGGAAAGGCTCGCGGCGGCGGGACGCGCGGTTCTTATCGCGCAGCGTTCGCGCCCGGACGATCTTCCTGCCGGCATGGAGTTCATCCGCTGCGACGTGCTCGACCGTGCTGCTGTCGTGAACGCCGCGGCTGGCGCGGCGCGGATCGTCATCGCCACCGGCTTTACCTATGACACCACGGTCTGGGAAAGATGCTGGCCGCAGGCGATGGCGAATTTCCTAGCAGCCGCCGAGGCGACCGGCGCACCGACCCTGTTCTTCGACAACTTATATATGTATGGCCCGCAGGAGGGGCCGATCCGCGAAAGCACGCCCTTCACGCCCTGGGGCGGCAAGCCGGCCGTGCGGCGGGCGATCAGCGAGATGTGGCAGGAGGCGTCAAACCAGGGGCGCGTCCGCATGAGCGCCCTGCGCGTCAGCGATTTCTATGGGCCTGGCGTGACGAACAGTCATCTGGGCGAGTCGCTGTTCGGCCGGCTGGCAGCCGGCAAGGCGGTGCAATTCGCGATGCCGATCGATCATCCGCACGACGTCGCCTATCTTCCCGATGCTGCCCGCGCGGCACAGCAACTGCTCGATGCACCCGAGGATGCCTGGGGCCAGGTATGGCACATGCCCTGCGCCAAGACGCGAACGCTCAGGGAGATCGTGATCATTGCGGCGGCGGCGATGGGCCGGACGCCGCGCATCCAGACGATCCCGGCTATCCTTCAGCCGGTGTTACGGATGGCGGTGCCGATCCTGCGCGAGGTGCATGACATACGCTTCCTCTTCGACCGCCCCTACCAAATCGATGCGACGAAGTTTACGGCCCGCTTTTCGCTGGACGTGACGCCAATCGATGTGGGGGTCGCCGAAACGGCCCGTCATTTCCTGAGCGTCGCTAACCCACAGGCTGATGCTGCTTGAGCCGATACGCGACCGAAAGGGGGCAATTTGAAAAGAGAGAAGACGGCAATCGGAAGGTGAGGTGATCGCCAGGTCGACCATTCGGCACCCAGCCTGAGAGAGATGTCTTCGGGTATGGGCGAGGTCATCATGGCGGAGAAGATGGGATTCGAACCCACGATACCATTTCTGGTATACTCCCTTAGCAGGGGAGCGCCTTCGACCACTCGGCCACCTCTCCGGTGCGGCCCTGATAGGGCCATTCATTTATCGACGCAAGCGCTTTTTCGCCTCCACCCACGTTCTTTCCGAGATTCGGCGATAGCCGGCTGTCGAATGTGGCGCGTCAGGCCAATAGTTGCTTGAGGTCAGCAGCCGGGTCGGAAAGAATCGCTTTGGACGGATTGACGCCGCTTTCCAGCAGCTTCTTGCCGGTAACATAGGCCTTTGCATCGTTTACGGCATCGACGGCAATGAAGCGGCCCTGCTTGAAATACCAGACAGAGGCAGCGCCCTCACGCGCGCCGGGACGCAGCAGCGTCTCGTCATAGCCAAGATTGAAGCCGGCAATCTGCAGCTTGACGTCATACTGATCCGACCAGAACCAAGGTTTCGGATCGTAGGCCTTATCGCCGCCGGCAATGATCTCGGCAGCAGCATCCGCCTGGTCGACCGCGTTCTGAACTGATTCGAGCCGGATCCGCGTGCCGTCCCATGGCAATTCGACGCAGTCGCCCATAGCGAAGATCGACGGATCGGAGGTGCGGGCGAACGAATCGACGACAATCCCATTGCCGACCTCCAGGCCTGCTTCCTTGGCGAGCCTGTCGTTCGGGGCGACGCCGATACCGACGACAACGAAGTCTATATCTATAGTGGTCCCGTCGGAAAGCTCCGCGGCGGCGACATGACCATTCCTGCCGACGAGCTGCTTCAGCCCGGTCTTCTCGCGAATGACAACATCATGTTTCTGGTGGATCGACCTGAAGATATCGGCCGTTTCCTTGGCCGCGACCCGTTGCAGGATTCGGTCGCCCATTTCAATCAGGGTGACCTCGAGGCCGCGATGGCGAGCGACGGCTGCAGCTTCCAGCCCGATATATCCGCCTCCGATGATGAGGACCCGGCGTCCGGGGCGCATCTCGCCCGCAAGCAGATCCGCATCGCGCTTGTCACGAGCAACATAGACGCCTTCGAGCGCGCCACCGACGGATGGCGGAAGCCGGCGCGGCGTGGAGCCGGTGGCAAGCGCCAGCGTCTCATAATCCAGCCTCGAGCCATCCTGCATGACGATCTGCTTTGCAGCGCGGTCGATCTGCTCGACCCAGGTGGACAGGCGAATCTCGACATTGTTGTCGGCATACCAATGTTCCGGGCGGAACAGCAGGCGATCGAAGCTCATCTCGCCAAGGAGATATTTTTTGGTCAATGGCGGCCGCTGGTATGGGAGACTCTCTTCTGCGCCCACAATGGTAATCGGCCTCGAATCACCAAGCATCCGCAACTTGGCGGCAAGAGCAAAACCCGCCTGCCCGGCCCCGACAATGACCAACCTGCCCGTCACGATCCGTACTCCATTGTTATTATGGCGATCCAATCCGCGCGAATGCGGGAGGATGCGCTTCGGCTTCAGGGGTAGCGCTTGCGCCGGCAAGCGTCAATCATGACTGACCCTGCGCCCCGGATCGGGAGAAAGTTAGGCCACCACGTTTTTCTCCGGCCGCATTTCTGCGATGCCGGGCGGGGGTGCGCCTGGCCGCAATGATCTAGGCGATTTCGATCCATCGCCGCTCGTGGAAGGATTGCGCCATGGCGTGCACCGATTTCTCGATACGCAGGCCATCATTGAAAGCCACGACTGACGCAGCCTCCCCGGAGATGGCGCGGATCAGCTCGCGGCACTCGATGATCTTCAGATCGTTGAAGCCGAGGCCATGGCCCGGCGCGGGGATGAAGCGGTCATAGGGTTTATGAGCAGGAGCGGCGAGAATCTTGCGGAACCCCTGTTCCGTATCCCTGCCCGCGGCCTGATAAAGCTCGAATTCGTTCATGCGCTCCTGATCGTAGGAGATCGAGCCCTTTGAGCCGAAGATCTGCAGGGCGATCCGTCCCTTGCGTCCCCAGGCCGACCGGTTGGCCATGAGCACGGCGGAAAGGCCGCCGCCAAGCCGCATCAGCACGTTGGCCAGATCGTGGTTTTCGACGGCACGGCTGCCGCCGTCCTTCAATGGCCGCTCGGCATAGGGCTTTACCATATCGGTGATGACGGCCTCCACATGGCCGAAGAGAAACCAGAGCAGCGAGAGCGGATGCACGGCAAAATCGTCCAAAGCGCCGTAGCCGGAGGCAAGCTCGCTCTTCCAGTAGAACAAGCCGTTCGGATCGGCCATGAAATCCTCATCCATCTCGACGCGGACATGATTGACCGTACCGATCGCGCCCTCTTCGATTAGCGACTTGATGTGCCGCATCACAGGGTTCTGGATATAATTGTAGCCGAGAATGGCGATCTTGCCGGAAACCTTGGCCGCCGCCAGCATGCGTTCGGCATCATCATAAACCGGCGCCATGGGCTTTTCACACCAGACGTGCTTGCCAGCCTCAAGGGCCGCGATCGCCATTTCCGGGTGGAACTGGTTGGGTGTCGTGACGGAAACGACGTCGACATCGGGATCCGCAATGAGATCGCGCCAGTCGGCCGTCGCCTTCTCGAAGCCGAACTCATCGCCCCGCGTCTTCGCCAGATCGGCATTCGCTTCGGCCAGATGGACGAGACGAGGTCGCGCCACATCGCCGAACACGGTCTTGACCGCATTCCACGCGAGCGCGTGGCATTTGCCCATGTAGCCCGTACCGATCAGTCCAACGCCCAACGGTTTCATTTGCCTGTCCTCCTCCGCTTCCTCTCGAAGCTGGTTCATTTTTGGAATGTTTAGACCGTTTTGGCAAGCGCACATTTCGTGCCGCCGACATGAGACTTCGACGGACATCTAAATTACACGTTTAAAATCATTAGCTTAAAAATATTCGTGCCGATTAAATCGAAATCCGCTATCTTTGCAAATATGGAATACTTATTCCATCATGGGCATGAATGGCGGAAGGCAGGCATGGATAACAGTATCGACACGCAGACAAGGGTGCCGCGCGACTTCGAAAGCTTGCGCAGCAACATCATAGAGCGCAAGAATGCCATGCCGAAGCGACTGGCGCAGGTTGCCGCCTTCGCGCTTGGCAATCCCGATGAAATTGCCTTCGGCACTACGGCGAGCATCGCGGCCGCCGCCGAAGTCCAGCCTTCAACGCTGGTACGTCTTGCCCACCACCTCGGCTATGAAGGCTTTTCCGATCTGCAAAGCATCTTCCGCGAGAGGCTGCGCGACCGGACGCTCAGCTATGAAGAGCGGTTGGTGACGCTGGAACGCTCCGGCATCGAGAATGAGGAGGCCAGCATTCTCTCCGGCTTCCTGTCTGCCGCAAGCCAGTCGGTCAACAAGCTGGCCGCGACCATCGAGACGGAGACTTTCGCCAAGGCGGTCGACGTGCTTGCCGCCGCCGAGACCATCTATCTTATTGCCAAGCGCCGCTCCTATCCGCTCACCGCCCATATGGCTTACGCCTTTTCCAAGCTGAACATACGCCATCAGATCGTCGCCTCGCCGAATGGCATCGATAGCGAGATCGCCCGCTTCGCCACGGAGAAGGATGCTGCGATCGCTGCGAGCTTTTCTCCCTATGCCGCCGAGAGCCTAGCACAGGCGCAGGATCTCGCCTCGCGCAATGTGCCGGTCATTGCCATTACCGATTCGGCCTTCTCGCCGCTCACCGCCTGTGCGACCCATTGGTTCGAGGTCGCAGAGACCGATTTTGCCGGCTTCCGCTCCATGTCGGCATCGATGGCGCTCGTCATGGCCTTCCCCGTTGCCATTGCCGAGCGGCGAAGAAAAGGTGCGGCAAAAGCAGATAAAACGAAAATGGAATAAATATTCCGAATTGACAAAATCTCGGAACCAATGTTTCACTATAGCTGAGATCGGGGTGCGAGAAATGAGCGCCGATCCACCGCAACCGGGACGAAACGAATACCGGCACCTTTAATGACGCGTGATCTCGGCGCAAGCTGAAAAGCCGGAGGATCAGGCACGGACGGGAGGACATCATGGCACACGACAATCCTGGCGCTCAGCCGGAGGCGAAACTCGATGTGATCACCATCGGCAGGTCCTCCGTCGATCTTTACGGCCAGCAGATCGGCTCGAAGCTCGAGGACATCGCCTCTTTCGCCAAATCGGTCGGCGGCTGCCCGGCCAATATCGCCATCGGCACCGCCCGGCTTGGCCTCAAATCCGGCCTCATCACCCGCGTCGGCGACGAGCAGATGGGCCGCTTCATTCGCGAACAGGCGGCACGCGAGGGTGTTGCCGTCGACGGGATCGCCACGGACAAGGAACGCCTGACGGCGCTGGTGCTCTTGGCGGTCGAGGCCGAGGGCGTCTCGCCGATGATCTTCTATCGGTCCGACTGCGCCGACATGGCACTCAACGAAGACGACATCGACGAGAACTTCATCAAGTCCTCCGGCGCCGTTCTGGTGTCCGGCACGCATTTTTCCAAGCCCAATACCGAAGCGGCACAGCGCAAGGCGATCCGCATCGCCAAGGCGAACGGCCGCAAGGTGATCTTCGACATCGATTATCGACCGAACCTCTGGGGCCTTGCCGGTCATGCCGAAGGCTTCGAGCGCTATGTGAAGTCGGACCGCGTGTCCGCCAAGATGAAGGAGACACTGCCGGATTGCGACCTGATCGTCGGGACGGAAGAAGAGATCATGATCGCCTCCGGTGCCGACGACGTGCTCGGCGCCTTGAAGGAAATCCGCCGTCTCTCATCGGCAGTCATCGTGCTGAAGCGCGGCGCCATGGGCTGCATCGTCTATGAAGGCCCGATCTCGGACGATCTGGAAGCCGGCATCGTCGGCCAGGGTTTCCCGATCGAGGTATTCAACGTTCTCGGCGCGGGCGACGCCTTCATGTCCGGATTCCTGCGCGGCTATCTGCGCGGCGAGCCCTTGAAGACCTGCGCCACCTGGGCCAATGCCTGCGGCGCCTTTGCCGTCTCGCGCCTCCTCTGCTCGCCGGAATATCCGACCTGGGCCGAGCTCGATTTCTTCCTGAAGACGGGCAGCAAGCACCGGGCGCTGCGCAAGGACGAAGCGATCAACCATATTCATTGGGCGACGACCCGCCGCGGCGACGAGATCCCTTTGCTGATGGCGCTTGCCATCGATCATCGCTCGCAGCTCGTCAGCGTCGCCGACGAACTGGGCATCGGCCACGAGAAGATCGTCGCCTTCAAGCGGCTTGCCGTCGAGGCGGCAGCACGGGTGGCCGACGGCCGGCCCGGCTACGGCATGCTGATCGACGAGCGTTTCGGACGCGACGCCTTTTTCGATGCGGCCACCAAGGACTTCTCCTGGATCGGACGCCCGGTCGAACTGCCGGGATCGAAGCCGCTGAAATTCGAGTTCAGCCAGGACATCGGCTCGCAGCTCGTCGAATGGCCGCTTAACCACTGTATCAAATGCCTGTGCTTCTACCATCCGGACGATCCGAAGGAATTGAAGGCGGAGCAGCAGGAGAAGTTGCGGACGCTGTTCGAAGCCGCCCGCAAGGTTGGCCGCGAGCTTCTGGTCGAGATCATTGCCAGCAAGAACGGGCCGCTGACCGACGACACGATCCCGACAGCGATGGAAGAACTCTACGCGCTCGGCATCAAACCGGACTGGTGGAAGCTGGAGCCGCAGGAATCGACGACTGCCTGGAAAAAAATCGATGCCGTGATCGCCAAAAATGATCCATTGTGCCGCGGTATCGTGCTGCTCGGCCTGGAGGCGCCGGCTGAGGAACTGATCCGCAGCTTCGAGGCGACGCTGGCAGCGCCTTCGGTGAAGGGTTTCGCCGTCGGGCGGACCATCTTCTCCGATGCGGCCCGTGCCTGGTTGTCAGGCGCCATGAACGACGAGGAAGCGATTGCCGACATGGCCGGCCGCTTCCGGCAATTGACGGCAGCGTGGCTCAAAACCCGCGGCCTGTGAAATTCTGGAGCAATTCCGGCAAAAGTGCATAGCGGTTTTGCGTCCGGAATTGCTTGAAACAAAGAGATACGGCATTTGGGAGGCGCCCGATGGGCAAGACGATCCGATTGACGATGGCACAGGCCGTCGCGCATTTCCTCAAGAAGCAGATGACCATCATCGACGGGCAGAAGCAGCCGATCTTCGGCGGCGTCTGGGCGATCTTCGGTCACGGCAACGTCGCCGGCATCGGCGAGGCGCTCTATCAGGTGCGCGAGGAGCTTCCGACCTTCCGCGCCCACAATGAACAGGGCATGGCCCATGCCGCCATCGCCTATGCCAAGGCGAGCTTCCGTCAGCGCTTCATGGCCTGCACGACGTCGATCGGCCCCGGCGCCCTTAACATGGTGACGGCGGCCGGCGTCGCCCACGTCAACCGCATCCCCGTTCTCTTCCTTCCCGGCGACGTCTTCGCCAGCCGCGCGCCCGATCCGGTGCTGCAGCAGATCGAGGATTTCGGCGACGGCACCGTTTCCGCCAACGACGCCTTCCGCCCCGTCTCCCGCTATTTCGACCGTATCACCCGCCCGGAGCAGATCATGACGGCGCTAAAGCGCGCCATGCAGGTACTGACCGATCCGCTCGATTGCGGCCCGGTGACGCTCTCGCTGTGCCAGGATGTGCAAGCCGAAGCCTTCGACTATCCGGAGAGCTTCTTTGAGGAGCATGTCTGGACCCAGCGCCGCCCACAGCCGGATGCGGACGAGCTTGCCAATGCCATCGCGCTGATCCGCAAATCGGAAAAACCAGTCATTCTCGCCGGCGGCGGCGTGCTCTATTCGCAAGCGACGAAGGAGCTGGCTGCGTTTGCCGAAGCACATGACATTCCCGTCGTCGTCACCCAGGCAGGCAAGTCGGCCATCGACGAGACGCATCCCTTAGCGCTCGGCTCGGTCGGCGTGACGGGCACGTCTGCGGCCAATGCCATTGCCGAGGATACCGATCTGGTGATCGCGGTCGGCACGCGCTGCCAAGACTTCACCACCGGCTCCTGGGCGCTGTTCAAGAACGAGAAGATGGCCATGATCGGCCTCAACATCGCGGCCTACGACGCGTTGAAGCACGACAGTCACCCACTGGTGACGGATGCGCGCGAAGGTCTGAAGGCACTGGGTTCTGGCCTTGCCGGCTGGAAAGCTCCGGCAGCACTTGCCGAGAAGGCAACGCGGGAAAAGAAGATCTGGATGGAAGCCGCCGCCAAGGCGATGGCGGCCACCAATGCCGCCCTGCCCTCCGACGCCCAGGTGATCGGTGCGGTCACTCGCACGATCGGCGGCGAGAAGACCATCGTGCTTTGCGCCGCCGGCGGCCTGCCGGGTGAGCTGCACAAGCTCTGGCCGGCGACAGTGCCCGGCAGCTACCACATGGAATACGGCTTCTCCTGCATGGGTTACGAGATAGCCGGCGGGCTCGGCGCGAAGATGGCCCATCCGGAAAAGGAAGTCGTCGTCATGGTCGGCGATGGCTCCTACATGATGCTGAATTCCGAACTGGCGACCTCGGTCATGCTCGGCCTGAAGATCACCGTCGTTCTGCTCGACAATCGCGGCTACGGCTGCATCAACCGCCTGCAGATGGCGACCGGCGGCGCAAACTTCAACAATCTGCTGAAGGACTCGCGCTTCGAAGTGATGCCGGAGATCGACTTCCGGGCACATGCCGAAAGCATGGGCGCGATTGCCGTGAAGGTTTCCTCCATCACCGAGCTGGAGCAGGCCATCGAAGCTTCGAAAAAGAACGACCGCAGCTCGGTCATCGTCATCGACACGGATCCGCTGATCACCACGGACGAAGGCGGCCATTGGTGGGATGTCGCCGTTCCCGAGGTCAGCCCGCGCGCCGAGGTCAACAAGGCCCGCGCCGCCTATGAGAAAGCCCGCGCCTCCCAGCGCATCGGCTGATCGATTTCCGACACTTTTCTGGAGGAGCTGAGACGCTCCTCCAACACCATTTTCAAGGAGACTATTGATGAAGGCCAAACTCGGCATGTCGCCCATCGCCTGGTGGAACGACGATCTTCCGGAGCTGAGCGACGACGTATCGCTCGAAGAATGCCTGCGCCAGTCGCGTGGTGCCGGCTTCACAGGTATGGAACAAGGCCGGCGCTTCCCCAGCAATCCCGATGAAATGCTGCCGATCCTGCGCGCCGCCGACGTGACGCTTTGCGGCGGCTGGTTCTCGGGCACGCTCGTCAATGAGGAGCTGGCGGCAAACAAGGACCGTATCGCGCCGATGATCGAGCTGTTCAAGGCGGTTAATGCGCCCTGCATCGTCTATGGCGAAGTCGGCCGCTCCATCCAGGGCGACCGCTCCAAGCCGCTCGCTACCAAGCCGCGCCTCTCGGATGACGAGATGAAGGCATATGCCCGTCGCGTCACCGAGTTTGGCGAATGGTGCGCCGCGCAGGGCATGCCGCTCTCCTACCATCATCATATGGCAGCCGTCGTCGAAACCGAGCCGGAACTCGCCGCCTTCATGCTCAATTCCGGCGAAGGCATTCCGCTGCTGCTCGATGCCGGTCATCTCGCCTTTGCCGGCGGCGATGTGCTGCGCGCCATCGACAACCACCACGCCCGCATCAATCACGTCCACGTCAAGGATATCCGCAAGTCCGTCGTCGATGGCCTGGATCGCAGCCGGCAGTCCTTCCTCGATGCCGTAGCGCTCGGCGCGTTCACGGTGCCGGGCGACGGCTCGCTCGATTTCGGCGCCATCGTCAAGCGCTTCGCCGATTACGGCTATGAGGGCTGGTTCGTGGTCGAGGCCGAACAGGATCCGCGCAAGGCTCCGCCGCAGAAGATGGCCGAGATCGGTCATGCCGAGCTGATGCGCGTCATGACGGCAGCGGGTTACACGGTGGAAACCGAAGGCTTTCCCAAGGGATAGCTAGAGATGAGCGCCCCTCACCCGATCGAAGGATGGCGAGGGGTGTTTTTCCAAGCAATGGAGGAAAAACCCATGCCAAATCTCAAGGTCAAACCTGACGGCTCCCATGGCCGCGTCACCCATGTCACGCCCGAAAGCGCCGGCTGGACCTATGTCGGCTTCGACCTCCATCGCCTGAAGCCGGGCGAAACGGCTTCGGCTGAAACCGGCGACCGCGAGGTCTGCCTCGTATGGGTCAGCGGCAAGGGACGCGCCAAGGCGGGTACTAAGGATTTCGGCTTGCTCGGCGGCCGCATGAGCCCCTTCGAGGGCGCACCGCATGCGCTCTATATTCCCGCCGGTTCAAGCTGGTCGGTGACTGCGGACACCGATCTGGAACTCGCCGTCTGCTCGGCACCGGGCGGTGGCTCCTATGAGGCGCGCGCCATTCCGCCGGGCACCCATCCGGCCCTGACACGTGGCAAGGGCACGAATGTCCGCCACGTCAACAATATCATGCCGGAAGACGATGGCGCGGCGCATTCGCTGCTGGTCGTGGAAGTGATCACGCCGGGCGGACATACCTCGTCCTATCCTCCCCATAAGCACGATCAGGACGATCTCCCGAACGAGAGCTTCCTGGAGGAGACCTACTACCACCGCCTCAACCCGCCGCAAGGCTTCGGCTTCCAGCGCGTCTATACCGACGATCGCTCGCTGGACGAAGTCATGGTGCTGGAGGATGGCGACGTGACGCTGGTGCCGAAGGGTTATCATCCTTGCGCCGCCTGCCACGGCTATGATCTCTACTACCTCAACGTCATGGCCGGCCCGAAGCGCATCTGGAAATTCCACAATGCCGTGGAGCACGAATGGCTCCTCAAGTCCTGAGCGGCGCCTGCACAGCTCATAACGAAAAAGGCCGCGCCTGAGAGCGCGGCCCTCAGACCGCTGACAAACCCGTCGATATTTTCGGCGGGTTTTGTGTTTGCGGATTGATGCTTTTGAGAAGGTGGCGTTTCGATTTTGTTGAAACGGCCTGATCTGCTCAGGCCATGCTTGGCTTTGGCGCCTTTGTGAGGGCCATTGCGATCTTCTTGATGTTCTGGGCGGCGGCAGCCAGCAGGCACTGGCATCTGACGCACACGAGACTTCGGAAGCGGGCGTATCGGTGACCGTGGAGTTGCTTGGCATCGGCAAAGGAGCGCTCGACCGTCTCCTTCCGCCGCTTGTAGATCGCCTTGCCCCAGGATGTCTTGCGGTGGGCGTCGGTGCGCTCGCGGGCATCTATCCAGAC
>NZ_FMAH01000022.1 GCF_900094545.1 Martinezella miluonensis | reverse complement strand
ATGCATCAACGGGCAACGCCCGACATGATGCGAAAGCGTCGATGCACCGCAGAACATCCGTTCGGCACCATCAAACGGATGATGGCAGGCGGACGTTTCCTGACCAGAAACCTCAAGGGCACCAGAACCGAAATGGCCCTCTCGGTGGTCGCCTACAACATCAGGCGCACCATAAACATAACATCAAAACCCGCATAGACCCAGAAACCAAAAGAGGCCCCGGTCAAACCGGAGCCTCCAAACGTTTCCACACAGGCTGGAAACGCCAGCCTTTTTATTCATGCCACTAAGGCAGCGCTAAATTATGCGCTTTCCTTCGGCGTCAGAACCTGGCGACCACGATACATGCCGGTCTTCAGGTCGATGTGGTGCGGACGACGCAGTTCGCCGGAGTTCTTGTCTTCGACGTAAGTCGCAGCCTTCAGGGCGTCAGCAGAGCGGCGCATACCGCGCTTGGACGGGCTCGTTTTTCTCTTCGGTACAGCCATTCTCGTTACTCCATGTACGGACGAAACATATCCACGGCCAGCAAGGCGGCCGAAACAGACATGCATCAATTTCGGAAATTGGCCGGGCTTATACATGGCTTGCAGGGCTTTGACCAGTCCCTTCCAGCATTTTTTGCCGACCGCGCCTGATTCAAGCCGAATCAAGCGCTCAGGCATCGTCCTCCGGCACGATCCATGCTTCCTTCAGTGCCGCCTCCTCCCATTTCTTCCAGGCAGGCAACGCCTTCATGGCCGCCATGTAAGCCTTTGCATCGGCGGATACGGCGATGCCGTATCGTTCGAAGCGGCTGACGACCGGTGCGAACATCGCATCGGCGCCAGAAAAGGCCCCAAACAAGAAGGGGCCGCCGGAACGGGAACGCGCCTCGCGCCAGATGGTTTCGATGCGTGCGACATCCTTCGTGACATCCTCAGGCAGATCGGGACGGCTCACCGGACGGCGCATGTTCATCGGGCAGTTGGTGCGCAATGCGCTGAAGCCCGAAAGCATTTCCATGCTGTAGGACCGCGCTAAGGCTCGCGCCTGCCGATCCTCGGGCAGAAGACCAGCATCGGGGAACAGTTCGGCCACATATTCGATGATGGCGAGCGATTCCCAGATCTTGAAACCGCCATGGTCCAGCATCGGCACCTTTCCGGTCGGCGAAACCTCACGAATTTGCGGATTGCCGGCCGGAAAGTCGAAAGGAATCAATATTTCTTCGAAGGCGACGCCGCAGCCCTCAAGCGCGATCCACGGCCGAAACGACCAGGAGGAATAGTTCTTGTTGCCGATATAGAGGGTCAGCTTTTCCATAGTTCCCTTTTCCTTGTTAACTCCGGAATTCAAAGACGAGGAGCTCCTCGAAATGGTTCATGTCGCCGAACGTGCAGAAGGCAGGCGGCCGCAGCTCCAGAACTGGCACTTCGGCACGAAGCGCGGCCGCCGCCTCATCCAGCATCGCCTGCCAGCGCGGCAGAGCCTCGTCGGCCAGCCGCTCGATGGCATAGGCAAACGTAATATGGAAAGGATAGGCCTCATGATCGGGATGACGATAGCCGAGAAGATCCGCCAGCGCATTTCGCCAGGCGCGCATCGTCTTGCGATCCGCCTCGGTTGCTCCGTCGACCAGAAGGCCGCTCGGCCGCGCCTTCGTCACCGCCACCTTGAACGGATCGCGCATGGCAAAAGCCTTCAGCCGCTCGCCCATGACGTCAGTCATTTCGTCGATCGGCGCGTCGAGCGCAATGCCATCAGGCCAAAAGGGCAGGCTGCGACGATATTCGATGACGCCCTGGAACAGGGTCATATGTAGGCTGGAAATCGGCGTGAAGGCGAATTGCTTGGCCTCCGGCATGTCGAGATATTTCTGTCGCGCCGCAACAATCGCATGCTGCGTCTGCGAGCCTTCGGCTACGTGGCAGACGATCGTGTTGCCGGGCTCCGGCTGGAAGACGCCGGAGCGATCATAGCGCCTGCCGAAATGGGGCGGCGGCTCCGGATGCAGGCTCTTGGAATATTTGAGCAGCTCGGGCGAGAAAACGTCGAAATCCATGGGTGCGTCCGATCATCGTTGGCAGATCATCCGCCCATACGTCACGGCCAAGAATGCCAGATGACGATCAGCCGATCGAACGACAAGTTCTGATCTCAGTCATAAAGACATTTGATGTATGCGTCGGCATTCTGCGCGCGGCGCTGGATCAGCGATGCGAGCTGGCTGAGCCCCCGCCCCGGCTTGCCAGCGACACGATCGATCGGGTTCGGTAGCGAGACCGCAAGCAGGGCTGCCTGGCGGGCCGTCAGCTTGGAGGCCGGCACCTTGAAATGATAGCGCGCCGCAGCCTCGATGCCATAGATGCCTGGCCCCCATTCAGCGACATTGAGGTAGATCTCCATCATCCGGCGCTTCGACCAGGCGAAGGAGGCGGAAACCGCAAGCGGCAGCTCCAGCGTCTTGCGCACGAAGGAACGGCCGTTCCACAGGAACAGGTTCTTCACCGTCTGCATGGGGATCGTGCTGCCGCCGCGCGTGGATTTGCCGCGCAGTGTCTCCTGCACGAGCATCCGCATCTCGCCCCAATCGACGCCGCCGTGAAAGCAGAACTGCCCGTCCTCGGAAACCATCACCGATTTCACCAGCACCGGCGAGATATTCTCGAGCGGAACCCAGCGGCGATTATAGCCCTTAAAGGTAGCGGCATCTCCTAGCATCAAGGTGGAGATCGGGTGAATGAATGGCAGCAGGTAGAGGACGATGAGGAGATAGGGCAGCAGGAAAAGGCTGATCAGTGCGAGGACGATGCGTTGCCAAAGCGGCCTTTCCTTGAAGCGCGCAAACAGGGAGGACCGTTGCGGCACCTCGGCTTCCTCCTCATTGTCGGTCGATATGTCCAATTGCCGAAAGTCCACGGTCGCTCCATCCCGGCGCACTCTCAATGCATCCGGGAAACGCTCTGATGCTGCACTCGTCATACCGTCTACACGGAGTGATGACCAGAGTACGGCATGATTCCGCGCCCGGCTGTTGACAATTCTCGTTGCCAGCAACCGCCTCTCATGCCAAACAGCCGCCATGGACAGCACCTATCCCTCATTCGAGCACCGTCTCAAGGACAATGCCGGCAAGATCGAAGCCCTGCTGAACCGGCTTCTGGCCGACGCCAGCCTCGACGACGAAATCGTCCGCCCGGCCCGGCTGCTGAGCGCAATGCGCCATGGTGTGCTGAACGGCGGCAAGCGGTTGAGGCCCTTTCTCGTCCTGGAATCCGCAGCCCTTCTCGGCGGCGACGCAGACGCGGCGCTCAGGATCGCCGCCGCGCTCGAATGCGTGCACTGCTATTCTCTCGTCCATGACGACCTGCCTGCCATGGATGACGACAACCTGCGCCGCGGCCAGCCGACCGTGCATATCGCCTACGATTATGCGACGGCGATCCTGGCGGGCGACAGCCTGTTGACCTACGCCTTCGACATCATCGCGGCGCCCGAAACGCAACTGCCCGCCGACCGGAAAATGGCGCTCGTGCTGGCGCTGTCACGGGCGGCCGGCATCGGCGGAATGGCCGGCGGCCAGGCGCTCGATCTTGCCGCAGAAAAGGAAACGCCTGACGAAAGCGGCATCACGACGCTGCAGGCGATGAAGACGGGCGCACTGATCCGCTTTGCCTGCGAGGCCGGCGCCATCATCGCCGGCGCCTCAGACGAAGACCGCAAGCGCCTGCGGCTTTTCGGCGAAAAGACCGGCCTTGCCTTCCAGCTTGCCGATGATCTGCTCGACCTCACCGCCGATGCCGCCACCATGGGCAAGGCGACCGGCAAGGATGCCGCCCGCGGCAAGGGCACGCTCGTCGGCCTGCATGGCCAGGAATGGGCGGAGGCGACGGTTTCAAGGCTGGTGACCGAGGCAGGCGACCTATTGTCCGGCTATGGCGACAAAGCGAACATCTTGATCGAGACGGCCAGGTTCGTGGCAAATCGCAGAAACTGAGCGCGCGCCGCGTCTTGGAGCGCTCCTTCACCCGGACCTCCTTCGATGCCAGCGAATGTCACCATGACAAGAATCTGCGTTCCGAAGGGTGATTTCCGTTTCGCTTTGTGAGAAGTTCCTGCGCTGAATTGGCCCGTAGACGCGGAATCCTTCGCGCCAACCAACGCCCCAGGAATGTTCTTCATGCGCGAAGCGCTTACCTACCTGCCGCAGATCCTGCCGGCCTATATCGCCTATATTGTTGCCGTGGTCAGTCCCGGCCCGGCCATCATGGCTATTATCGGCACGTCGATGACGCATGGCCGCAAGGCCGGCATGACGCTCTCGCTCGGCATTTTCGGGGGATCGCTGACATGGGCGATTGCCGCTGCCGCCGGCCTTGCCACGCTGCTGCAGACCTACGCGATGGCGCTGGAGCTCCTGAAGATCTTCGGCGGCATCTATCTGCTCTACCTCGCCTACAAGGCGTTTCGCGCCGTGCGCTCAAACGGAGAATTGACCGCCACCACAGAGGGGCCGAAAACGCCAAGCTTCAAGTCGCTGATCCTGCGCGGCTACGGTATCCACGTCACCAATCCGAAGGCGATCTTCGCCTGGCTCGCCATCATCGCGCTCGGCATGCCGCAAGGCGCTCCCGCCTCGGTCGCAGCATTGATCATCGCCGTCTGCTGCGGCACCGGCTTCGTGGTATTCATGGGCTATGCGGTCCTATTCTCCACGCCGCATGCGCTGAAGATCTACCGCGGTGCGCGTCGCTGGATCGAAGGCGCGATGGCCGGCTTCTATTGCTTCGCCGGCATCAAGCTGCTGACGAGCAATATCTAGGGCAATTCCAGGAAAGGTGGGCAGCGGCTTTCCGGCCGGAATTGCGTAAGAACGGCAATCCGGCAAGCGGCGGATCCGATCACTCCGCCGCGACGTTCTTCTGGCCGAACCGCTTTTCGATATAGTCGGTCACCAGCGCCTCGAAGTCAGAGGCGATGTTCGGGCCGCGCAGCGTCATGGCCTTCTGGCCATCGATGAAGACGGGGGCTGCCGGCGTCTCGCCCGTACCGGGTAGGGAAATGCCGATATCGGCATGCTTGCTTTCGCCGGGTCCGTTGACGATGCAGCCCATAACGGCGACGTTCAGAGCCTCGACTCCCGGATATTTCTCCCGCCAGACCGGCATGTTCTTGCGGATATCGTTCTGGATGTTCTGCGCCAGCTCTTGGAACACGGTCGACGTCGTGCGGCCGCAGCCGGGACACGCCGCGACGACGGGGATGAACTGGCGGAAGCCCATGACCTGCAGAAGTTCCTGCGCCACCTGCACCTCGCGGGTACGGTCGCCATTCGGCTCAGGCGTCAGCGAAACGCGGATGGTGTCACCGATGCCGTGCTGCAGTACATAGCCCATGGCGGCGGACGAGGCGACGATGCCCTTGGAACCCATGCCGGCCTCGGTCAAGCCCAAATGCAGCGCATGGTCGGAACGCTCGGACAGCATGGAATAGACGGCGATCAGATCCTGCACCTGGCTGACCTTGGCCGACAGGATGATACGGTTGCGCGGCAGGCCGATTTCCTCGGCAAGATCGGCCGAGATCAGCGCCGACTGCACGATCGTCTCGCGCGTTACCTGGCGAGCCGACAGCGGCGAGCCTTCGACGGCATTCTTGTCCATCAGCGCGGTCAGGAGATCCTGATCGAGCGACCCCCAGTTGACGCCGATGCGCACCGGCTTGTCGTAGCGGATCGCCATCTCGATGATCTCGGCGAACTGCTTGTCCTTCTTGTCCTTGAAGCCGACATTGCCGGGATTGATGCGGTATTTCGCCAGCGCTTCGGCGCAGGCCGGATGATCGGCCAGCAGCTTGTGGCCGATATAGTGGAAGTCGCCGATCAGCGGCACGTCCATGCCGAGACGGAGCAGCCGCTCGCGGATCTTTGGCACGGCGGCAGCGCTTTCATCGCGATCGACGGTGATGCGCACGAGTTCCGAACCGGCTTTGTAAAGGGCCGCCACCTGGGCCACGGTCGAATCGATATCGGCCGTATCGGTATTGGTCATGGACTGCACAACCACGGGGGCACCGCCGCCGACGATCACGCCGCCGACATCGACGGCAACGGAGGAACGGCGCGGTTTCGGATCGAAATCGGTGGCGGACGACATGGAAAGCTCTCGCAGGCCTCGGAAATGGGTGCCTTTCAGGTGGATCACGAAACGGTCGTTGTCAACCGCTACGGCAATCTCTTTTGATCGGACGGATCCACCCGCTACCGGGTAAAAACGACGAAATTATTGCTCACTCTCGCCGATGCCGTCAGCATAGCGCGCCAACGACGACAATGCCAACACGACAAGCAACAGCACCGGCAGCGCCATCAGGACCGGCGAGAAGCCGACATGCTCGGCGGCAAAGCCGATGGCCGAGGGCGCGACCAGCATGCCGGAATAGCCAAGCGTAGTGACGACCGAAATGCCGATACCAGGCTGCAGCCCCGGAATGTTGCCGGCAGCGGAAAAGGCAATCGGCACCATGTTGGAAATGCCGATGCCGCAAAGCGCAAAGCCGAGGATGGCAATCTCGGCATTCGGCGCCAGCGCCGCCATCAGCATGCCGACGATGGCAAAGACCGTGCAGACACGCAGCGTCCGGACTGCGCCCAGCCAGTCGCGAACGAAATCGCCGGCAAAGCGCATGGTCGCCATGGTGGCCGAGAAGGCGGCGAAGCCGAAACCCGAGAGCGCCACCGACGCGCCCTTTTCCTGACCGAGATAGAGCGCGCTCCAGTCCAGCACCGCGCCTTCCGGCACCATGCAGAACAGCGCCACAATGCCAAGCAGCCACGGTAGCGGGATCATCGGCAGCCGCGCCTTCGGCTTGGCCTCATCGGGATGCGGCTGGTCGCCGAGAACCATCGGCCAGGCAATAATCAGGAAGAGAACGGCAAGAACCGTCGAGGCCTCGGCATGGCCGAGAACGCCCCAGCGCGAGATCAGCAAACCGCCGATCGCAGAACCCAACAGACCGCCGAGACTCCAGAAAGCGTGGCACGAGGACATGATCGCCCGGCGCATGGTCTTTTCGACCGAGACGGCATTGGCGTTCATCGCCACGTCCATGGCGCCGATGAAGCCGCCAAAGAGGAAGAGTGCGACGGCCGCGGTCCATACGTTCGGCGCGAGCGTAAGGGCCAGAATCATCGGCAGCAGCAGCACTGCAAAGGCGCGCACCACGACGCGCGAGCCACGTACGGCAATCTGCGCGCCGGCAAGCGGCATCATGACCAGCGAGCCGACGCCGAAGACCAGGATCATCAGGCCGAGCTCGAATTTCGTGAGTTGCAGCCGCTCAGCGAATTCCGGAATTTTCGGTGCCCAGCAGCCGACCATGAAGCCGTTCAACAGGAACATCAACGAAACGGCTGCGCGCGGTTTTGTGAAAAATGCGCTCCGACGGGCCTCGAGTCCCTCAAATTTCGCCATTTCGTCCATGAAATTCCTCCAAATCGGCACCGCAGTCTATTTAAATCGATTGAAATCTCAACGATGGAAACAGGCAAGAACGGTCACATTTCATCTCCACCTGTTAAAGCGGAGGCAAAGGCGCCACAACCCCGAATAAATAAATCGTGACCGTACGGCATAGGCGAAAAGCCCTATTGACGATGAAAAACTAGGCTCCTATCGCTTGAAGCCTGAAAGATTCTTCGACCCGCCGCGTCGGGTTATCCCTTGGTGTTTCCGTGAAAAATTCCATCAGCTTTGGCATCCTACTTACGGTGTTTGCCTATATGATGTTCACCGCTCACGATTCGGCGGTGAAGCTGCTCGTCACCTCCATCCCGGTCTGGCAGGTCCTGTTCATCCGCAGCTGCACGATCCTTGCCGGCTGCTTCGTCTTCGAAGGACCGTCGCTCGCCCGTAAAGTGGCGCGCTCGCCGATCATCAAGCCGATGATCGTGCGTAGCATCATCATCCTGATCGCCTGGATCTCCTATTATACGGCAGCCTCCTATCTGCAGCTTGCCGAGGTAACGACACTTTACTACGCCGCACCGATCGTCGGCACGATCCTTGCGACCATCGTGCTGCGCGAAAAGGTTACCGTCGCGCGCTGGATGGCCGTCGGCGTCGGCTTCTGCGGCGTCGTGATCGCTTCCAATCCGGTGGGCCTGTCGATCTCCTGGCCGGTCTATCTGGCGCTGCAGGCAGCCGTCCTCTGGGCAAGCGGCATGGTGCTCTTGCGCAAGACCGCGCTGCACGAGAAGAGCCATATCCAGATGGCCGTCTCAAACATCCTGTTCATCATCCTGACCGCCGGCATGGCCATCGCCTACTGGCACACGCCGACCCTATTCCAGATCGTCCTGCTTCTGCTAACCGGCGTCATTGCCGGCACTGGCCAGCTCGCCCTTTTCGAAGGCATGCGCCAGGCGCCCGTCTCGGTGCTGGCGCCGTTCGAATATACCTCGCTCGTCTGGGCTTTTCTGCTCGGCTACCTGATCTGGGGCGATATTCCCGGCATCAACACCTTCATCGGCGCCATCCTCATCCTTAGCGCCGGCTTTATCATCATTATCAGCGAGCGGATGAAACGGCGCACGGCTACGGCTTGAACTAAGCGGGAATAAATTCTATCGCTAAAGGTGTCGCTACTACGCCATTCGCGGCAAAGGCGCCGAAAAGCGCGCCTGCTGTGGCAGAACTTCAAGTCCTTCGGGAAGGCCGGAGATTAGGTGATGATCGACAAGTATTTTTCCTGGCCCCGTGAGCCGGTTGCGATTATCGCCATCGGCGATACCGGCGAAGCGCTTCTTCTCAGGGCAATTCTCGAAAGCCTTGGGGCTGCGGTTCTGCTGCATTTGCCGGGGACACCCGTCGATGTTCTAAAATGCCTGGGTCAGGGGGAAACCGCGCCGGAATACGTCATCCTGTCCGGCCACGGCGATGAGACGGGCTTCGTACTCGGGCAATTCGTCGAGGAAATCGACACGTCAGCCCTCGTCAAAGGGAGCCTGCCGCCCGCCAATCTCATGAACCGGATCAAGCTGCCAGGTAAGGTCGTCTTGAGCACGGCGTGCCTGACAGGCAACGAGGCCTTCGCACAGGCCTTTCTTTCCGGAGGCGCCCGCGCCTACATTGCGCCCGCCGAATACCCGGATGGCGCGGCCATCCCGCTCTTCGTGCATGGTTTTTTCTATCACCTCCTTGAAAAGCAGGTCTCCCTGGAGGAGGCCGTCAAACTGGCAAGTAATTTTGACGGCGACGAGCTGGCGATCGCCCTGTTTCAAGGAACCGGCGGCAAAGCTCCTGCGAGATCGTGAACGGCAGCTATCTGCGACGACCGGTCGTTGCCGCATAAGACGTGCATACACGACTGTTGCCGATATGATCTCGGAACCAACACTCCCCAGGCCAAAAGAACGGCTGGGCCAGTATTCGACAACCAATGACCGGATCCTGTTTGTCGTCCAGAGCAATTGGATCGCGGCGATAGCTCGCAATTCGCGCCCGCGTTTCAGAGCGATTGGAAACACCGTTCTTAAGGCCAAAGGCTTCCCAGGCCAGAGATAGCGGCGCGATTGACGCCTGACCGAAAACGCCGCTGCCAACGATGAAGTTGCTTGGCCCATGCAGCTTGAAGAGGAATAGTTCGCCGGGCTGAAGCGCGCGAAACTGCGTCGTTCCGCTGGGTTGCCAGAAATTGACTTCGTCATGCGGAACAGAGGCGCTCAACTGATCGAACCAGGCCTTGTCCGTAACGCCGACGAAGAGACGGACCATGGTCTAGCCTCTCAGCTCGGCTGTGCTTTGAAGCGCCGACGTTCTGGCAAGCCACATTGTCAGCGCCACAGCCCGAGAGCCAACTACTGCGGAGCGTAGCTTGCAGATCGTCGCCCTGTTCCTTTTCACTTCGGCGTTCCCCAAGCGTCTACCGTGTCTCATGTCGCGAGCACCCGCCTGAGATCCGACAACAGCTTTTCGCGTCGGCCCTCCGAAAGTTTGGCCAAGTTGTCGACCTTCCAGCGCACCGCCGGCAAGTCCGCGGCTCCAGGCACTCCTAGCAAGTCCCACTCTGGCTCGCCGGCCTTGAAGGAGAGAAGAAAGCGCCGGTGCTCGGCAGGCATCTTGCCAACGACATCGGCGATTAGAGCTTCACGAGCATCGTACAACGCCTCCAGGGTCACGGGCTCTTCCGTCATGCCGGCAAACCCCGCGCCAAACTCGTGGCGTAAGTCTTTGCGCGTCGGCGCCAAGACCTCGCCCATCGGCCTGTTGTGGCTCAGGATGTAGACAATGAAGGCGCGCCGTAGCTCATCGGACATACCCTCATTCGCGAGCAGATCTCTGACATCGAACAGATCTCGCGGGTGCTGCCGATCCAAGACGGCGACGATCTTGCCTGCGTAGAGGTCCGGGAAGGACACAACAGGCACCTCGGCATAGCCGAAGAGCTCTTCGACCCGGTCGCAAACCGAGCGTGTCTCGGGAGAGTAGACGCAGCCACGAATGACAGGCGTCACCTCGATCTTGATCTGCACACCGTCGGAGGCAACCAGCACCTTTGTGGCTGCGCCTTCGCTGTGCAGCGGCACGACCTGGGTGCGGCTGCGTGGTACATTCTCCCCAATTCGAGCAGCGATCCGTCGTATGACGGCGTCGATATTGGCGAGAGAGGTCGCGCGATCCTCGAGCGGCAGATAGGTCAGATCGATATCGACCGACAGATGTGGAAGGTCTCAAACGAAAAGATTGATGGCGGTGCCACCCTTCAATGCAAAGACGTTCTCCTCTGCAACGAGCGGCAGAACTCGAACGAGGAGACTGACTTGTGCGCGATAGGCTTCAGACGCCGGCATCGAGTGTCTCCGGCACAGTGATTTGATACTTGTGTCCAGCCGACCGCCGACCACGATCTGGCGCTTGCCACGACCGAGGTCGATACGCTTGAGATCGAGCCGGCCGAACCATGGATGGGCGTGCCGCTCGGCGAACCACAGAAACAGCCGCTTCACTTTCACGCTCCGGCACGCTTCCAGCACGGCCTGAACCCGCTTTGGGCTTAGCGTGCGAACCGACTCCATTAGGACGTCCGCTTGATGGAACGTCTCCCGGGACGGGAGCAGGTCAAGAAGTTCGCAAAGCGCGCGCTCCGGCGCGGAGAGATCGAGCTCCCATCCCCAGTGTCCCCATGCGATGCGTGTCCTTCCAGGTGCGTCGGCATCGAAGAGCTT
Source organism: Martinezella miluonensis (assembly GCF_900094545.1). Taxonomy (GTDB): domain Bacteria; phylum Pseudomonadota; class Alphaproteobacteria; order Rhizobiales; family Rhizobiaceae; genus Rhizobium; species Rhizobium miluonense. The sequence continues at coordinate 92,669 of NZ_FMAH01000022.1, read as the reverse complement.
GTCTGCCTTGTGTTCGACGAACTGAGCGTCGGTCGGTATTCGCTCGACCCAGCCAGGCAAGCTGACATAGGCATAGAGATGGATTTCCGGCTTGCCCGAAAGGCGGAGGTAGTGCGTCAGGCCTTGTAGCTCGAGGGCACTGCGGCCACCGACATGCACGGATTTGTCCAGAAGTCGCTGGAGCGAGATGATCACGCGCTGCCAGGCTATCGCCTGATCAACGTTGCCGGTCGGTCGCTGATAGGCGCCACGAACGACACCTTCGAGCCAGCCCTGCGCGACGTATTTTTCCCGCCATTGCCGACGGTAGCCGTGTTTTTCCAGCCAAGCGGTGTCAACCACCAGCCCCTCGGGGAGCAGGCGATGAAGTTGGTTTATCTTTTCGTTCTTTCGACCTACCATTAGTGGTTGAAAATAGCATGAGTCTAAACCGAAGGACAAGTTCGGGGTTTCGCATTTTCGACCCATCAATAGTAGGCATAAAAACGCAACATTCAAACCAGAGAGGCGCAACGCTTCTGGAGGAGGAAATGGCCAAGCTGCCGAAATTGACGCTTACGCATAACGAGAAGAAAGATCGCTGGGATTTGACCAAAGACGGCGCGAGTCGTCCTACGGCGAGCTTCGGTACCAAATCCGATGCGACCAAAGGCGGCGCCCTCGAGAAGGCTGCCGGCAAGGATGGAGGATCGGTCAAGATCCAGAAGGTCGACGGTCAATTTCAAGAAGAGCGGACTTATCCGCGCGCTGCCGATCCCAAGAAATCGCCGGGCCAATTCGTATCCACCTCCAGGCACTTCAACGAAAGCAACCCGCATGCCTCGCACGATCGACGAAGTCATGGTCGATCTTCCACAGGCCCAGCAGGAAGAAATCGAGAGGCGATATCACGCGTTGCGTCGAACTCTGCCGTTCCCGCAGCGCGACAAAGCGCCAGACGACCCGCCTGCGGCCAAAAGTATCGGCCCTCGCCTACCGCGCCATCAATAACCTATCGACACTTCCTTACTCTCGCCAGCCTACCACCGCGAGGGCGTGAAGCCGTGATCGTCATCGTCACCAAATAGGCGCTCCGCCTCGAAGCGATCCTCGATCGCCCGCGGAGACAAGCGAGACTCGCGCTGCGCCAAGTGCTCTGTGGTCCAAGCCAGAAACGCCGACAATCTGGGGCTCGGCTCGGCCGAAATCTCCTCGGTGAGCATAGCGATGAGACGACGCACGGCTTGAGACGAGACTCCCGCATATCGTCTAAAATCTCGCCGTCAGCCCTCTATCGGACATGCCGATAGCGCCATCGGTTTTCTCCGTTTTCGCTCCGCGCCCCTCTCTGCCAAATCTCCACTACGGTCATCAGCTGTAGGAGTGAAAAGCATGGCAATGGCAGACATAGCAAATTCAAGGATTCTGATCGTCGGCGGCAGTTCCGGAATGGGCTTGGCGCTGGCGAAGCAATCGCTTGCCGCCGGGGCGGAGGTCATCATCGCCGGGCGGAATGCGGACAGGCTCGGCCGTATCCGCACCGAACTGTCACATCCGGTGCTGTCGACGGTGGCGATAGACATTTCTCGGGAAGCTGAGGTAGCCGCCCTTTTCGATCGCATTGGCAAGGTCGATCACATCGTCAGCACCGCCGCCGACATCGAAGGAGCCTATGAACTCCTGCCCAACGTGGATTTGAAGGCCGCACAAAAGGTCGTGGACAGCAAATTCTTCGGGCCGTTGCTGCTGGCAAAATACGGCGCGCCAGCACTGTCGCCTTCTGGCTCCCTCACCTTCACCTCCGGCGTGGCGGCCTACCGGCCCTCGCCGCGCGGATCGGTCGTGGCCGCAGTCAATGCGGCACTGGAAGGGCTGGTACGCGCGCTTGCGGTCGAATTGGCGCCGATCCGCGTCAATGCCGTGTCGCCGGGCTGGGTCGACACACCGATCTGGACGTTCGTGGCCGGCGATAAAAGAAACGAAACCTTGGACGCCATGGCAAAGCGGCTACCGGTCGGACGCGTCGGCCAGCCGGAGGATGTAGCCGACGCCATCGGCTACTTGATGGGCAACGGCTTTACGACGGGAACCGTACTGCATGTCGAGGGTGGGCATCGACTGATCTAGCCGGCGCAAAACCTTCGCTCGCAGCCGCCAACAGCAATTTCAGAGACGGCGGCTGCACGCGCCGGCGGCGCCAGATCATCACCAGCGGAACGGTTTGCGACGGCCCAGGCCAAGGCAGCTCGTTGATTTCGCCCCGATCAATGGCATCGGCGACGCCAAGGCGCGGCACCAGTCCCATACCAGCACCCGCGGCAACCAATCGCGCGATCGCGCCGATGCTACCGGCTTCAGCGGCAAGCCTCGGCGGTGCCAAGCCAGCATCGGCAAAGGCCTTGTCGAACATGCTTCGATAAACGCACCCAACCTCGGTTGCCAGGAAATCGATGGTAGCAAGCTCGGCCAGATCAGGTTTTCGCTCGGCAAAGCCGGCACCCGTTGACGTTACGAGGACCAGCGGCTCCCGAGAAACCACGCGCTTGACGAAGCGCTCATCGAGACCGCCATTGTCGAAACAGAAGACGACATCGAGCTCGCCAGCCTCCAGTTTGCGCATCAGCTCGCCAGTTCCCGCAACCTTCAGCCTGAGCGCAATATCAGGATGCGCGCCCTGAAAGCCGGCTAACCATTCCGGCAGCCGGACGGCGGCGATGGTCTCAAGCGCGCCGATGGTGACCGAACCTGTCTCGGAACCGCCCGCAGCCGTGACGGCTATGCGCGCCTCGCCAGCCAGCACGAGAATTTCTTCGGCATAGGAAACCAATACCTGACCGGCCTGCGTCAATTCCAAACCTTGCCGCGAACGGACGAAGAGCGCGGTGCCCAACTCGGCCTCCAACGTCTGCATCTGATCGCTGACGCTCGATTGCGCGAGATGAACCTCGTCGGCAGCGCGCGTGAAGCTTCTATTGTGGGCGACTGCCAGAAATGTCTTGAGGAGCCTCGGATGCATCAATCAATACCGTAACGATGTCGCGGCAAGCACCACGACGAGCGAGCGGAAAAAGACCACGCTCTCAACTGAAAAGCTGCCACGCCGCGGCAACCCTCGTCAACAGGCGGTGGATCATCTCGCGCCTTCATCACCCGCTATGAGCTAATGCGCGATATCCGCTGCATCTTGAGAAAAATATTCGCAATTGCCCATTTATCTCGCAGTTTTCTACGCTTCCTCGATCCATTTTTTCTGCGATGTATGCAATATTGAATGAAACCGCTCCAGAAACGGAAGAAAACGATGAACTGGTTGAAGACTGTTGCTGCCGCCGCCCTCGTGCAGGCCGCGCTCCTGCTCCCCGCCCATGCCGGCGACAATCTCAAGGCGATCCAGGCCGCCGGCGCGCTGAAGGTCGGCACGGAAGGCACCTACGCGCCCTTCACCTATCATGACGAGAGCGGCAAGCTCACCGGTTTCGACGTCGAGATCGCCGAGGCAATCGCCGCAAAGCTCGGCGTCAAGGCGCAGTTCCTGGAAGGCAAGTGGGACGGCCTGATCGCCGGCCTCGACGCCAACCGTTACGACACCGTCATCAACGAAGTTGGCGTCACCGATGCCCGCAAGAAGAAGTATGATTTTTCCGAGCCCTACATTGCCTCCAAGGCGGTGCTGATCGTCAAGGACGGCAACGCCGACATCAAGGATTTCGCTGATCTGAAGGGCAAGAAGGCCGCACAGTCGCTGACCAGCAACTTCGGCAAGCTCGCCGAACAGTCCGGCGCCACGCTCGTCGGCACCGACGGCTTCGACCAGTCGATCCAGCTGGTGCTGACCGGCCGCGCCGACGCCACTATCAACGACAGCCTTTCCTTCCTCGACTTCAAGAAGCACAAGCCCGATGCGCCGGTGAAGATCGTCGCCCAGCAGTCCAATGCCGATTATTCGGCCGTCATCATTCGCAAGGGTGAGCCGGAACTGCAGGCCGCCATCAACAAGGCGCTGGCCGATATCAAGGCCGACGGCACCTATGCCAAGATCTCGCAGAAGTACTTCGGACAGGATGTTTCGAAGTAAGAAGGCATAGGCAGAGACATAAAACTGTGAAAAAGATGCGTCCGGGGTCACCTCCGGACGCATTCTTTTATCGAAAGGCTTCTCCGTGGAGCATTGGTTGCAACTGATGTCGGAGTCACTGGGCACGCTGCTTTGGGCAGGGCTCATCTTCACCATCCCGCTCACCCTGATCACCTTCATCCTCGGCATATTGCTGGGCCTGCTCACCGCCGTTACGCGCCTGTTCGGCCCGCCGCCGCTGGTCGCCGTCGCGCGCTTCTATGTCTGGGTGATCCGCGGTACGCCGTTGCTGGTGCAGCTCTTCGTCATCTTCTATGGCCTGCCGAGCCTCGGCATTCTGCTCGACGCATTTCCGGCCGCTGTCATCGGCTTCACGCTCAGCGTCGGCGCCTATACGTCGGAAATCATTCGCGCCGTCATCTCCTCCGTACCGAAGGGCCAGTGGGAAGCCGCCTATTCGATCGGCATGAACTGGCGTCAGGCGATGAGCCGCACCATCCTGCCACAGGCAGCCCGCGTCGCCGTGCCGCCGCTGTCGAATACCTTCATCTCGCTGGTCAAGGATACCTCGCTTGCAGCCGCCATCACCGTGCCGGAGCTGTTCCAGGCCGCGCAGCGCATCGTGGCGACGACCTATGAACCGCTGATCCTCTATGTTGAGGCCGCCATCATCTATCTCGTGCTCAGCACCTTCCTCTCGACGCTGCAGGGCTACCTCGAGCGCCATTTCTCCCGCTCCGGCGGCACGCTGGAGGCACGCGCATGATCGAGCTGTCCCACATCGAAAAGCGCTTCGGCGACAACGTCATCCTCAAGGATATCAGCCTGATGATCCCAGAGGGCACGGTGACGGCGCTGGTCGGCCCATCCGGCGGCGGCAAGAGCACGCTGCTGCGCTGCATCAACCTCTTGGAAATCCCGACTGCCGGAACGATCAACATCGGCGGCGAGTCGGTCTCCTTTGCGCCGAACAAGCGCGTGGCCTGGCAGGATATCCAGAAGATCCGCCGGCAGACCGGCATGGTTTTCCAGAATTTCCAGCTCTTTCCGCATCGCACCGCCATCGAGAACGTCATGGAAGGCCTGACGACGGTGTTGCGCTGGCCGACTGAAAAGGCTCGCGCCCACGCCGTCGAACTGCTGACCAAGGTCGGTATGGCACACAAGATGGATGCCTGGCCCTCGACGCTGTCGGGCGGCCAGCAGCAGCGCGTCGCCATTGCCCGGGCGCTTGCCCCCTCGCCCCGCGTCTTGCTCTGCGACGAGCCGACCTCGGCGCTCGATCCGGAACTGGCAGCGGAAGTGGTCGACGTCCTCGGCAAGCTCGCCAACGAAGGCACCACCATGGTCATGGCGACGCACGACCTGCGCCTCGCCTCGAAGATTGCCAACAACGTGGTCTTCCTGGAAGCGGGCAGCATCGTCGAGACCGGCTCCTCGCGCAACGTCTTCTCGAACCCCTCTCAGGAGCGGACCAAGCAATTCATCTCGACGCTGAATGCCGGCCACAGCTACGACATCTAGGATTTCCCGGTAGACAAATCGCTGCTCCGGCGAATGGGCCGCGCATTGACCATGCGCGGCTTTCCGTCTAGCTCTAGTGCCCATGAACACGACATTGGTTCTCGTAGTGGTAGGAAGGCGCATGGGCAGGATGGTGTAACCATCCGGCGAAAGCACCCATGCGCGGTAAGCAGGCTCCTGACGGGGCCTTTTTTATTGCCCTGAAACAAGGCGGCGCCCGTCAGATCTTCCTCGACTTCCCACCCACGCGACGGACAAGGCCATGACGCGCACAAAGAGCCGCATCGAAAGTTCATCCACACAAGCAATCGAAGACACGACAGCCGAAAGTGCAGCCACACGGCCGCGGCTGACGACCCTCATCCTGCTTTCCGCCCTTGCCGTGCTGCCGGTCAACATGATCCTGCCGTCGCTGCCGAAGATTTCAGCGGCATTCCATGCCGATTTCGCCCTCGTGAACCTCTCGGTCGCCGGCTTCTCTTTCGTCACCGCCTTGCTTGAGGCCATCGGCGGCGCGATATCGGATCGCTTCGGCCGCAGGCCGGTCGTCCTGACGGCGCTTTCCATTTTTATCATCGCCTCGATCGGCTGCGTTCTCGCTCCTGATATCGGCACCTTTCTCGTCTTCCGCGCGATGCAGGCCTGCATCGGGCCGTGCTACTCCGTTGCGCTTGTCGTCATCAAGGAGACATCCGACGAGCGCGAAGCGGCCAGCAAATTCGGCTATCTCGCCATGGGATGGGCGCTTGCGCCCATGGTTGGACCTCTGTTCGGCGGCTCACTGGACGAGTTTTTCGGCTGGCGCGCCAGCTTCATTGTCCTCGCAATCTTCGGTGTTGCCGCCTTCGTCCTGTCCATGCACGAATTGAAGGGATCGAGAGCGCCCGCGTCGGGTGCGCGCAGAAACTACGTTGCCTCCTACGCGCTGCTTTTGCGTTCGGCGCGTTTTTGGGCCTACACCCTCTGCATGGCCTGCTCGATGGGCGTGCTTTATGTCTTCCTCGGAGGAGCGCCGCTCACGATAGGCGATACGCTCGGCGGATCGAGCGCCAAGCTCGGCTTCTACATGGGCCTGATTCCCACCGGCTTCGTTCTGGGCAGCTACCTGGCCGGCCGCTACGGGGCAAGAATCCCGCTCGGCATGATCCTTGTCATCGCGCGGCTTCTCACCTGCATCGGCCTGACGACCGGCCTCGCTCTTTCGCTATTGGGCATGACACATGTTCTGGCGCTCTTCGGTCCTTGCATGTTCATCGGCCTCGGCAACGGGCTGACCATGCCGGCTGCCAACAGCGGCGCAATGTCGGTACGGCCGGACATGGTCGGAACAGCTGCTGGTCTGGCCGCCGCCATGAGGATATCAGGCGGCGCGCTGATAGGCTCCGTCGCCGGCCTGTTTCTCGCCCGATCGCCGACGATCCACGCTCTATTTACACTACTGCTGGTATCGGCAGTGCTCGCGCTGCTGGCGGCCTTTTGGGCAGCCTTCGCAGAGCGGCAGGCTCACACAACGAGATGAAGGCATCTTCGTCGCAAGGCCGGCTGTAACAGCGCGGCCTTGCGACGAAGACATTCCACATCCCAGTCAGCGGCTCGGTTCGAAAACCGACCCTTGCCGATTACGCGCCGTAGACGACGAGCAGATCCTTGGCATCGATCTGGTCGCCGGCGCGCACCAGCACCTCGGAGATCGTGCCGTCCTTTTCGGCGTGCAGCGCCGTCTCCATCTTCATGGCTTCGATCGAAACCAGCACGTCGCCGGCCTTGATCGCCTGGCCGGGCGAGACGAAGACCGTGGAGATGACGCCCGGCATCGGCGCACCGACATGGGCGGCATTGCCCGGCTCCGCCTTGCGGCGGACAGCGGCTCCCGAAGCACCATGGGCGCGATCCGGCACCTTGATGCGACGCGGCTGGCCGTTGAGTTCGAAGAACACCGTGACCATGCCCTTCTCATCGGTCGCCGTCATCGCCTGGTTGACAATGACGAGTGTCTTGCCCTTCTCGATTTCGGCAAACAGCTCGTCGCCTTCCTTCAACCCGTAGAAATAGGCCGGCGTCGGCAGCACCGAGACCGGGCCGTAGGTGTCGGCCGCCAGCGCATAGTCGGTGAACACCTTCGGATACATCAGGTAGGAGGCGAATTCGAAATCGCCGACCTTGCGTTCCAGCTTGGTCTCGATGACTTTGCGCTCCGCATCGAGATCGGCTTCGGCAAGCAGCGAGCCGGGACGGACGACATAGGGCTTGTCGCCCTTCAGCGCCTTCTTCTGCAGCGCTTTCGGCCATCCGGACGGCGGCTGGCCAAGATCGCCCTTCAGCATGGACACGACCGAGTCCGGGAAGGCAATATCCTTGGCGGGGTTCTCGACATCGGCAACCGTCAGGTCCTGGCTCACCATCATCAGCGCCATGTCGCCGACAACCTTGGAGGACGGCGTTACCTTGACGATATCGCCGAACATCTGGTTGGCGTCGGCATAGGCCTGCGCCACCTGGTGCCAGCGGGTCTCAAGACCGAGCGAACGCGCCTGCTCCTTGAGGTTGGTGAACTGTCCCCCAGGCATTTCGTGCAGATAGACTTCCGAGGCCGGTCCCTTGAGATCGCTTTCGAAGGCGGCATACTGGTTGCGCACGGCTTCCCAATAGAAGGAGATACGGCGGATCCACTCGGGATCGAGGCCCGGATCGCGTTCGGACCCTTTGAGCGCCTCGACGATCGAACCCAGGCAGGGCTGCGAGGTATTGCCGGACAGCGCGTCCATTGCCGCATCCACGGCATCGACGCCGGCGTCGACCGCGGCCAGCACGGTGGCGGCTGCGATACCCGACGTGTCGTGCGTATGGAAATGGATCGGCAGCCCGGTTGCCTCGCGCAGCGCCTTGAACAGCACCTTGGCCGCAGCCGGCTTCAACAGGCCGGCCATGTCCTTCAGCGCGATGATATGGGCACCAGCCTTTTCCAGCTCGACGGCGAGATCCGTATAATACTTCAGATCATATTTCGGGCGGGCGGAATTGAGGATATCGCCCGTATAGCAGATCGCCGCCTCGCAGAGCTTGTTCTCTTCGATGACGGCATCCATCGACACGCGCATGTTCTCGACCCAGTTCAGGCAGTCGAAGACGCGGAAGAGATCGATGCCGCCCTTGGCCGCCTGGCGGACGAAATATTTGACGACATTGTCGGGATAGTTGGTGTAGCCGACGCCGTTGGCGCCGCGCAACAGCATCTGCAGCAGCAGGTTCGGCGCACCCTCGCGGATCAGCGACAGGCGCTCCCACGGGTCTTCGGTGAGGAAGCGCATGGAGACGTCGAAGGTGGCGCCACCCCAGCATTCCAGCGACAGAAGCTGCGGCAGGGCGCGCGCATAGGTGCCGGCGACGCTGGCGATGTCATAGGTGCGCATGCGCGTGGCGAGCAGCGATTGATGGCCGTCGCGCATCGTCGTGTCGGTCATCAACACCCGCTTTTCGCCGCGCATCCATTCGGCGAATTTCTGCGGACCGAGCTTGTCCAGCCGCTGCTTGGTGCCATCGGGAATATTGCTGTCGATATAGGGCAGCACCGGGTTGGCAGCCTTCGGCGAGGGCATCGGCCGGCCGCGCGTTTCCGGATGGCCGTTGACGGTGACGTCGGCGAGATAGGTCAAAAGCTTGGTGGCGCGGTCCTGGCGCTTGACCTGCTGGAACAGCTCCGGCGTCGTGTCGATGAAGCGCGTCGTATAGCTGTTGTCGCGGAATTTCGGATGGGTGATGATTGCTTCGAGGAAAGTGAGGTTGGTCGCCACGCCGCGGATGCGGAATTCGCGCAGCGCGCGGTCCATGCGGGCGATCGCCTCCTGCGGGTTCGGCGCCCAGGCGGTCACCTTCACCAGCAGCGGATCGTAGTAGCGGGTGATGATCGCGCCGGTATAGGAGGTGCCGCCATCGAGACGGATGCCGAAGCCAGACGCCGAGCGATAGGCGGTGATGCGGCCGTAATCCGGGATGAAATTATGCTCCGGATCTTCCGTCGTCACGCGGCACTGCAGCGCATGGCCGTTGAGGCGGATGTCCTCTTGGCGCGGCACGCCCGATTCCGGCGTGCCGATGGCAAAGCCGTCGAGAATATGGATCTGCGCCTTGACGATATCGATACCGGTGACGACTTCGGTTACCGTGTGCTCGACCTGGATGCGCGGATTGACTTCGATGAAGTAGAATTTGCCGGTATCGGCATCCATCAGATATTCGACGGTGCCGGCGCCGACATAGTTGGTTGCTCCGGCGATCTTCAGCGAATAGGCGGCGAGCTCCTGGCGCTGCGCATCGCTGAGATAGGGTGCCGGCGCGCGCTCGACAACCTTCTGATTACGGCGCTGCACCGAACAGTCGCGCTCGAACAGATGCACGACATTGCCGTGCGTATCGCCGAGGATCTGACTTTCGACATGGCGCGCGCGCTCGACGAGCTTTTCGAGATAGACCTCGTCCTTGCCGAAGGCGGCCTTCGCCTCGCGCTTGGCTTCCGTCACCTCCTTGGCGAGATCGGCCTTGGAGCGAATGACGCGCATGCCGCGGCCACCGCCGCCCCAGGAAGCCTTGAGCATGACCGGATATCCGATCTCCTCGGCCATACGGGCAACTTCCGTCATGTCTTCCGGCAGCGGCTCGGTTGCCGGCACGACGGGCACGCCGACCGAGATTGCCAGATTGCGCGCCGCAACCTTGTTGCCGAGCTGGCGCATCGTGTCGGCGCGCGGGCCGATGAAGATGATGCCGGCGGCATCGCAGGCATCGACGAATTCCGGGCTTTCCGACAGAAGGCCATAGCCGGGATGGATGGCATCGGCACCGGAAAGCTTGGCGACGCGGATGATCTCGTCGATCGACAGATAGCTCTCGATCGGCCCAAGATCGCGGGCAAGATGCGGGCCGCGGCCCACCTGATAGCTCTCATCCGCCTTGAAGCGATGCAGCGCGAGTTTGTCTTCCTCGGCCCAGATGGCCACCGTTTTTATGCCAAGCTCGTTGGCGGCGCGGAATACGCGGATGGCGATTTCGGAACGGTTGGCAACCAGGATCTTGGAAATGGGCAATGCAGTCTCCTCACGGCATCGAAACGGGCAATGCTGCACCCGCGAAGAAAATTCTTAACTTCTTGTCACACGAAGTTCAATTTCCTCATGCTGCCAGAAATCAAAATAGTTGCCGCTACGGAATAAGACCGTTTCTGAAAGCGATTGCGACAATGTGCTGCCGGTTCTTCGCCCTCAGCTTGTCCTGGATGCTGTTCATATACCAGTCGACGGTATGGTTGGAGATCACCAGCAGGCGGCTGATCTCGATCGACGTCATGCCTTCGGCCAGGTGGCTCAGCACCTCCATCTCGCGCTTAGTCAGTTTCGCATCGACCTTGGTGGCTTCCTCCAGCGATTTCGCCTCGTCGCGCAGCTCCAGAAGCCGCCAGAACGTCTTCCTGGCCACCGCATCGAAGAGCGAAAGCTCCGTCGGTGACAAATCGACGGCATCGCCGCCGATAGTCATGCTGCCGAGCAGGCCATTGCGTCCGTGAATAGGAAAGATGTAGCCGTCGACCAGCCCGTTGGCACGGGCATCCGCCATCATCTGCTCCATGCGCCGCCGTAACGGATCGCTCTTGAGCGCGGTCACGGCGTCGCGCCAGCGGAAGGGCCGCTGCGCCCGGCTGAGATGCCGCGCAACCGGATCGACAAGCATATAGCGCTTGTTTTCATAGGTCAGCGGCCATTTTTCGGGCCAGCGGCCAGCAAGAATAAAACTCGCAAGCTCGATATTCGGCCGGGGCTGCCGCAGCAGGCCGTAGAAATCGAACTTGTAGGAACGGAGCACCACCTCGAGTTCGGACACGACATTCTTGGCTAGCTTGCATTCTTCGATGACTACAAGCAGCTGTAACAACGAATGGATATTCACATCTACCTCTTGGCTTCGCAGCCTGAATTGCTGGCGCGCTGACATCCAGAACGGTGTCCCGCCTCGTCCAAAGCGCATCCAATTGCCGGCAACATACTCAGCTCGGCACAAAATTGAACGTACTTGGCGAAATTTTTATCATTCAACCTTGGATGGCAGATCTTGCGCGATGTGGCAATGCGACGCCAAGGCAGCATCAAACTCTCACACTTTAAACAAAACCGATAGCGTCAACTTAAAAAGTGCGCGCGTATGACGCGAAAATTCGCGTTAAAAAACAGCGTCAGATTCCGTTAATCGCCGGTTCAGGTAGCGATCTGTAGCATCCGAGCATTCCGAGTTTTGCCGATGCAAAGAGGGTGCCAGACGTGTCACTGTTCAAAGTCTATGCGAGAGCCCTGAAGTATCTTGGCGCGTACCGATACCGCGTGTGGATGGTCGTGATCGCAAACATCGCGTTGGCGATGACCACCATTTACGAACCGGTTCTGTTCGGCCGTATCTTCGACGCCATTGCCAAGAAAGAAGCCGTCACGCCGACCATGGTGCTGTGGGCGAGCTTCGCCGTCTTCAGTGCCGTCGCTTTCATCGTGGTGTCCCGCGAGGCGGATCGTCTCGCGCATGGCCGCCGCGCCTCCCTGCTGACCGAAGCATTCGGCCGCATCATCTCGATGCCGCTGTCCTGGCATAGCCAGCGCGGCACGGCGAGCGCGCTGAACACGCTGCTGCGCGCCTGCGAAGCGCTGTTCGGCCTGTGGCTCGAATTCATGCGCAACCATTTGTCGACCGCCGTGGCGCTCGTCATCATGATCCCGACTGCCATGTCGATGGATCTGCGCCTGTCCGCAGTGCTCATCCTGCTCGGCGTCTTCTACTGGTTCATCGGCCGCCTGGTCATGAGCCGCACGAAGGACGGCCAGACCTCGGTCGAAAGCCACTACAATACCGTCTTCTCGCATGTCAGCGACTCGATCAGCAACGTCTCGGTGCTGCACAGCTACAACCGCATCGAAGCTGAAACCAAGGCGCTGAAGTCCTTCACTGAACGCCTGCTGGCCGCCCAGTATCCGGTTCTTGACTGGTGGGCTCTTGCCGGCGCGCTGAACCGTACGGCTTCGACCGTTGCCATGATGGCGATCCTGATGATCGGTACCGTTCTCGTTCAGGACGGCAGCCTGAGCCTTGGCGCGCTGATCACCTTCATCGCCTTCGCCAACGTGTTGATCGGCCGCCTGGAGCAGCTGCGCAACTTCGCAAACCAGATTTTCGAGGCTCGCGCCAAGCTCGTAGACTTCTACTCGCTGGAAGATTCGGTCCGCGACCGCGAAGAGCCTGCTGGCCTGGCCGAGATCAAGGACGTCAAGGGCGAAGTGGAGTTCCGCGATGTATCCTTCGGCTTCGCCAATACCTCGCAGGGCCTGCACGACATCTCCTTCAAGGTGAAGGCTGGCCAGACCGTCGCCATCGTCGGCCCGACCGGTGCCGGCAAGACGACGCTCGTCAACCTGCTGCAGCGCGTCTTCGACCCGCAGAAGGGCCAGATCCTCGTCGACGGTCACGACATCACCAAGGTGACGCGCAAGTCGCTGCGCCGCTTCATCGCCACCGTGTTCCAGGATGCCGGTCTGCTGAACCGCTCGATCAGCGACAACATCTGCCTCGGCCGCGAAGGTGCTACGCAGGAAGAAATGATCCGTGCAGCCCAGGCCGCCGCCGCCAACGACTTCATCGAAACCCGCGAAAGCGGCTACGATACCCGCGTCGGCGAGCGTGGCAACAAGCTCTCTGGTGGTGAACGCCAGCGTATCGCGATCGCCCGCGCCATCCTGAAGGATGCGCCGATCCTGGTGCTCGACGAAGCCACGAGTGCGCTTGACGTCGAAACCGAAAACCGGGTCAAGGCGGCGATCGACAACCTGCGCCAGAACCGCACGACCTTCATCATTGCGCACCGACTGTCGACGGTACGCGAGGCCGATATGGTTCTCTTCCTCGACAACGGCCGCATTATCGAGAACGGCAGCTTCAACGAGCTCAGCCAGAGCAACGGCCGTTTCGCCGCCCTGCTGCGCGCCAGCGGCATCCTGACGGACGAAGAAGTCCGCAAGGCGCACACGACGGAACACGAAGCCGCCTGATCTTCGCAAGGGGCCTAAATGGAAGCCGGGAGAGCGATGCTCTCCCGGCTTTTTGCTTGCCCAGTTCTTGGCTGCGTCGCCGCCTTGCCAAAACCATTCCGTAACATCCACACTGGAATGGCGGAAAGCAGACACGCAGATGCAAGAAAGGCCCGGCGGGAAAACCGGGCCTTTCCGTTTTCTGATCGGAGGTCAATACGGCTGGGCGCCACCAGGAGTTAACATCGGTACCCAACCGAGATCGGATCAGAACTTGCGCTCGAAACGGAGGACGCCGGCCCACTGGTCGCGATCGGCAGCATCCCAATTCGTGTAGGAAACTTCCGGCTGAACCAGCAGATCCTTGACCGGACGCCAGGCAACGTTGGCGGTTGCGGCGAAGATCTTCGACTCGGTGTAGGCAACCTGGGCATTGGCCTGCAGCTTCGGAGTCAGCTGATAGCTGGCACCGGTCCAGAAGGCCCAATCGCCCCAGCCGCAATCAGCACCATTGGTCGGGCAGGCCGCACGGTTGCCGTTGAGATAGGAGCCGGCATATTTGTTCAGCTTGTCGCCGTTCGTGTTCCAGCCGCCCATCAGGAAGGCCTTGAAGGCGCCGAAGTCGGCGTCGACACGAGCCTTGATGGCGCCTTCCTCGACGATGCTGTCATAGCCGCCGATGACCCGGAGGGTCCATGCCCCCGTCTTGTAGCCGGCACCAAGAACGACGTCCGGAGCGTAGTGGTTGCCCTTACCGGTCTGCCAGGCGCCACCATAGGAAGATGTATCGCCTGCGGAGTTGGAATCTTCCACCGAAATGACAGCCGTGAAGCCATTGCCGGCGTCATACTTGTAGGTCAGCTGGTTGAGTTCCTTCGGGCCGTCATAGATGACGTCGTCGTTGATGACGTTGCCGGCATAGCCCATGTAGGAGTTGTACTGCGAGTCAGCTTTACCGACGAGGAAGCCGCCGAGGCTGATATTGGCCCAGAGCAGCTTGGTGCTGGTCGTGTTGCCGTCGTTCCAGTCCCAGCGGATAACCGTGTTGGTCTTCAGCGGGCCGTATTCGGTGTCCGTCGCTGTGTCGACGGCGAGTTCTGCACGGGTATGCCAGAGCGTGCCGTTCTTGCTGTTGGCATTGTAGGCATCGTACCATTCACCCTCGGTACGGACGCGGCCGCCGACCTTGAGGCAGGTTTCCGTGCCCGGAATAAAGAAGTAGCCGGGGCCATAGGCATCACAAATGCGAACATATTGAAGCGGTTCCGGCTCGGCGGCCACGATGGCGTCAGCCGCCTGCGCACCCGATGCAGCTGCCAGAGCGGCGGCCGAACCGAGAAGAAGACTTCTGATATTCATAGATTACTCCAATTCAGTATCGATTGGACATGAGCTATCGCGCCGAGAGTTCGACGTCCGTACCCATTCCCGATTTTGACAATCCCCACGAATGCGCGGCCATCCCCCTTGGAAAAGCCGGCGACGCGATGGCGGCACTCCCTAAGTGCCGTCACGACGACGATATAACAATTAAATTTTGCACAACAAGATTTTGGGCACTTAAATTTCTGCCGCACCGCAGCGCAATCATTGTGCGTTGCAGAAAAATCACGTCACACTTCCTTCGCGGAAGTGTCATAAATAAATCTTGGAGGAAAATCAGATAATTGGGCCGCGCCTTATGCGTGACCCAGTGGGGCGCTCAGCGGCGCTTTGCGATATGCGCCGGCACGGCGGTCGCCGCCAGCTGTGCCTTTTCAGGCCGCTGCCCGGCAGTCTGAAGCCGCTTGCGCTCGAGATGATAGGCATAGAGGAACTGCGTGGCGGTGCCGATGACAACATAGATCGCACCAACGATGGGACTCTTGTTGGTCACATAGAGAAGAACCTGGCCGGCCATGGCGAGGATCGTACCCGCGACGAAAATATTGAGCGAATGCCGCCCGAGGATCGTCAGCGGATGATGAGCGGAACGGCGCAGAAACCGCGAAATGGACGGCACGCTGACGATCAGGTAGGCCAGCGCCAGCACATGCAGCAATCGCGGCAGCGACAGGAAGGTCTTGTCGAAACCGGTGACGACGGTCGGCAGACCCAGCGTCGCCAGGTAATCGCCGAGCACCCAGAGCTTGTCGGTAACCCAGACAAAAGAAACGAGCACATAGACGGACGCGAGTGCGATCAGCACCGGATGAGCGGGGATCTTTCCACCGCGCTTCACATGCATGCAGGCGACGAAGCCTATGACGAACAGGAATTGCCAGGACAGTGGGTTGAGGAACCAAAAGCCTTCGAGCAAGGTCGTATGGGGCGCAATGTAATAGATGCCCGACACAAGCCAGACACTGGCGGAAACCAAGAGCAGCAGCGGCGGACTCTTCGCCTCCAGCAGCATGATCAGAGGCAACATGAGAAACAGCGCTGCGTACATCGGCAGGATATTATTGTAGCCGATCTGGTGTCCAAGCGTGAGCAGCGCCGGAATGCCGCCAGCCGGATCCATGAGCAAGGCCAGAATATTCACTTCGCACAGCAGACCCTTCTGCTGGAATATCCAGGCACCGGCGATGAAAAGCACCAGCGTCACGAAGGTGGTGATCATATGCGCGGTATAGAGCGTGAAGGCGCGCTTGACCGCCTTCCATGCCATCGACAACCGGCTTCCAGGAGAAAAGCGGGTTCCATAGGCGAGACCGACCGATATGCCGGAGATCAGCACAAAGGCTTCGGCTCCGTCGGAAAAGCCGAAGTTCTTCGAGGTCATGAACTCGAAGATCTGCCCCGGCACATGGTTGATGAAGATCATGATCAGGGCCAAGGCCCTGAGGACATCCAGTCGCGTATCCCTCTGAAGCACCGGCCGCGGCAAACTGACTGGCTGTGCCGATGCCGGGCCGATATTCGCCCTTGAGTTCATCGAGATCTCCTGTTCCGACAATCAAATGCGATCGGAGCTAGAGAGTTCCTTCCCTGCACCGAACGACGACGCAAAACAGTGCAGTAAATGCCACTGTCCGATCGGATGCCCTCGGGATGGGCAACCGTCCGATATTACGATGACCGAGTATCCCGCCGCTTCGGGCGCTTTTGAGACGGAAGCAGAGATTTTTCCGTCTGACGGCTCAATGTCCGCCGCCAAGCTATCCCGTCATGAAGGCAGCGGCGGCTTGAGGTGAGGCCGGCCATATTGGCGCTGTTGCCGAGAATGCCTTCGATCGCGACACGATACAGCCGGCCGGCGGATCCTGTGTTGTCAGGTCCAGTCGCCACGGCGAGTCGATTCCCTTTATATTAGATATCAGCCGTAACGACAGAGGGCTCTACACGATCGCTATCGACCCGATCACGATCATGTGCATGGCTGACCCGACTGAGCATATCGAAGCAATACAGGCATCTTCGGTGCGATCTCGCGCACGCCCATGACGACATGGCCCATACTAAAAAGCGCAGCATCGACAATTCTGTCGGCCGCGCCCTCACCATTCGCTATTGAAGAAAATGAACTTCGAAGAGCCTTGCCGTGAGACGGTCAAACCCGCCTCCCCGCAAACGCTCTTCGATCAGATCACGAAGCCTAAGACAATCGCCGCTACGAACAGAAACGCCGCTGAAAACAGGACAACGTTAACCGCTGTCTGTATCTTGTGCCGCGTCTTAACGGTTCGCTTGGAACCGTCGAACTGATTCACATGCGTATTCGATATGCCCAAATTCGCCATGTGTTGCCTCCGTTCGTTCTTCTTATGTGTCTCTGATCGAGCTTCGAACAGACATTCACACAATTCCTATCAATTAGGTAGAGATGAATTTCTGTCCAGCAGCACGCTCGAGAAAAAATAAACCACTGGGTTGCAAGGGCTCATAAGATCGGCAAAAACCAAATCAGCAGAGAATGCGGCGAGCCCAAATCAAACTGCGCTCTATGGCGCTCGTATCGGCCGCCTGCTCTTCGGCAGAGCCGGCCTGGCGGCGGCACTTTTCATCGGAAAGAGAGGCAGACCGCACACCGTCCTGCTTCGCCGGGACCGGCGGATGAAGATAGCCCATGGTCATGCCACCCATGAAAAACATGCCTGCCTCCACTCGCGTGTGACCCATGTTTGGGATCACGAAAGTTAACCGCCATTAACGAGATCATGACAGAATTGCGGCAGGTGTCAATAGTCTATACGATTGGTCGTGTTTCGGTGGCTCGTCCGTTAAGCAATTCCAGGAGAAGCGCACGGAGGTTCTTCCGTCCAGAATTGCATTAAAACAAACGGTTAAAGCGGCTCGGCGATTCCCGTGAAACCCTGAGCCGCTCTAACCTGACAAGCCGCCGGAAATCATCCGCTCAGGCGCGGACGAAGCCTTTGCTGGCAACCATGAGATTGCGCGTGTAGTCTTCCTTGACGTCGCCCGCCGCCAGCTCTTTCGCTGTCAGTCTCTCGACGACCGCGCCGTTGCGCATGACCGCCAGGCGTTCGCACATATGGGTGACGACGCCGAGATCGTGGCTCACCATCACGAATGTCAGCTGACGATCCCTGCGCACCTGTTCGAGCAGATTGAGCACTTCGGCCTGCACCGAGGCATCCAGCGCCGAGGTCGGCTCGTCGAGTAGCAGGATGGAGGGCTCGACAATCAGCGCCCGCGCAATGGCGACGCGCTGACGCTGGCCGCCGGAGAGCTGATGCGGATAGCGGAAGCGGAAGCCGGTCCCCAGGCCCACTTCGTCGAGCGCCCTGGCAATCCGTGTTTCGCTGTCGCCGATCCCGTGGATCGCCAGCGGCTCCAGCAGCAGACGGTCGATCGTCTGGCGCGGATGCAAGGAACCGTAAGGATCCTGGAACACCATCTGCACCTGGCTATAAAAGACCTTGCTGCGCCTTGAGCCCTTCAACTGCTCGTCGCCGACGCGGATGGTGCCATCGGTAACGGGCGCAAGGCCCGCGACGGCACGCAGCAGCGTCGACTTGCCGGAGCCGGATTCACCGACCAGACCGAAGGATTCGCCCTTGTTCACATCGACACTGACAGCATCGAGGGCATAGTAACCGTCATAGACGACGCTGAGGCCATCAACCGCAAGCGCCGCCATCATGCCGCCCACTCCGGTTTACGGTCGAGAACCGGCAACGGATGACGATTCTCCCCGATCACGGGCATGCAGCTCAGCAGACCACGCGTGTAGGGGTGCTGGGCATTGTTGAGCTCGGAAGCCTTGATTTCCTCCACGACCTTGCCTGCATACATGACGAGCACTCGATCGCAGAAGGAGGAAACCAGCCGCAGGTCGTGCGACACGAAAATCAGTCCCATGCCGCGCTCCGACACCAGCTTGTCCATGATTTTGAGAACGTCGAGCTGCACTGTCACGTCCAGCGCCGAGGTCGGCTCGTCGGCGATCAGCAGTTCCGGCCCGGCGATCAGCATCATGGCGATCATGACGCGCTGTCCCATGCCGCCCGAAACCTCGTGCGGATGCAAGTCGTAGACACGGCCGGGATCACGGATCTGCACGGCTTCGAGCATAGCCAGCGCACGGTCACGCGCCTCCGCCTTGCTCACCTTCTCATGCGTGCGCAGCGTCTCGGTGATCTGCTTGCCGATTGTCATCACAGGATCGAGCGAATATTTCGGATCCTGCAGCACCATGGCGATGCGCTTGCCACGCAGCGACCGCCGCTCCCTGGCGGAAATCGACAGAAGGTCCATGCCGCTGAAATTCAGCTTGTCGGCACTGACGAGCGCATGCGGCGGGGTCAGCCCCATGATGGCTCGGCCCGTCTGCGACTTGCCGGAGCCGCTTTCGCCGACGATCCCGAGCCTTTCGCGGCCGAGTGTGAATGATACGCCCCGCACCGCTTCGATGATACCTGTGCGCGTCGGATAGCGGACCCTGAGGTTTTCGACTGTCAGCAGCGTTGTCATTGGCCGCTCTCCTTCGGATCGAGCGCGTCGCGCAGGCCGTCGCCAAGCAGGTTGAAGCCGAGGCTGACGATCAGGATCGCGATGCCGGGCATAGCCGCCACCCACCATTGATCGAGATAGTATTTGAAGCCGCTGGCGATCATGACCCCCCATTCGGGCAAGGGCGGCTGCGCGCCAAGACCGAGGAAACCGAGACCAGCCGCGGTCAGGATTACGCCCGCCATATCGAGCGTGACGCGCACGATCACCGAGGAAATGCACAGCGGCATGATGTGGCGGAAGATGATGCGCAGGGGCGAGGCACCCATAAGCTGTACGGCGGCGATATAATCCGAGTGCCGCACAGTCATCGTTTCCGCACGCGCCAAGCGCGCATAGGGCGGCCAGGAGGTGATGGCGATCGCGATGATGGCGTTTTCGATGCCTGCCCCGAGTGCGCCGGCGAAGGCAAGCGCCAGCACCAGCTTCGGGAAGGCAAGGAAGATATCTGTGATCCGCATCAGTATGGTATCGGTCCAGCCGCCGAGATAGCCGGAGATCATGCCGATGATCAGGCCAACCGGCGCCGATATGATCGCAACCAGAACGACGATATAGAGCGTCCAACGCGAACCGTAGATGAGGCGCGAAAGAATATCGCGCCCGAGGTCGTCTGTGCCGAGAAGATAGCCCGGCGTGCCGGGCGGCTTCAGATAGGCATTGGTCAGATCGCCGATGACGGGCGAGTGAGGTGCGATGACATCGGCAAGCGCCGCGATGAGTACGAGCGCGATGATGATCAGCAGGCCGACAACGGCGAGGCGATTGGCGGAAAACTGCCGCCATGTGACATAAGCACGCCCGAGTCTTGCCTGTCTGCGCGACTGTGGCCGGTCGGACAGCAGCCAGTCCCGCAAGCTGGGTTGGATGGTCTCAGCCGTCATTTACGTCGAGTCCTTGGATCGAGAGTCCGATACAGGAGATCGGAAATCAGGTTGATGCCGATGAAAACCGTGCCGACGACGATGGTGCCGCCGAGGACGGCGTTCATATCGGCATTGCGCAGCGAGCTGGTGATGTAGAAGCCGATGCCCGGCCAGGAGAAGACGATCTCCGTCAGCACCGAACCCTCGAGCAATCCAGCATAGGAAAGCGCGATCACCGTGATCAACGGTACCATGGCGCTGCGCAGGGCATGTCCCCAGATCACCCGCGTCTCGGAAAGGCCCTTGGCCCGGGCGGCCACGACATATTCCTGGCCCAGCTCGTTCAGCATGAAGCTGCGCGTCATGCGGCTGATATAGGCGAGCGAGAAATAGCCAAGCAGCGACGCCGGCAGGATGATATGGCGGAAGACGTCCCAGAAGACGTCCCACTGGCCCTGCATGGCGCTGTCGAGCAGGAAGAAGCCCGTGATTGGCGTGAAGGTATATTCGAACGCGATGTCGATGCGGCCGGGATAGGCCACCCAGTTCAGCTTCGCATAGAAGATGACGAGCGAAACCATGGCCAGCCAGAAGACCGGCACGGAATAGCCGACAAGGCCGATGACACGGACGATCTGATCGATGAAGCTGTTGCGGCGCACTGCAGCGAGAACGCCGAAGGGAACGCCGAACACGGCGCCGATGATCGTGCCGACGGTCGCAAGCTCCATCGTCGCCGGGAAGACGCGCTTGATGTCGTCCATGACGGCATTGGTGGTCAGCACTGACGTGCCGAAATCGCCGCTCAAGGCGCTCAACAGATAGTAATAGAACTGCAGATAGAGCGGTTGGTCGAGATGCATCTCGCGCCGCAGGCGTTCCAGCACTTGCTGTGGCGCGTGGTCGCCGGCGATCGCCAGCGCCGGATCGATCGGAATGACGCGCCCGATGAAGAAGGTAACGGCGAGAAGGCCAAGATAAGTGGTGACTGCCACGACCAGGAATCGCAGCAGCCCCATGAAAATCGGAGCGGCACGGCCCTTCTTGGGCCGCACCTGCCTTTTACGTTCGACAGTGTTCAAAAGACTAATCCTGCCGGATCATCACTTCGAGATCGGCCAGACGAAGTTGTTGTCGAAGCTCGGGCCGAGCTTGAAATCCTTCACGTCCTTGCGATAGCCGGCGACTTCCGTCTGCTGATACAGGATGACGAAGGGGCTCGCTTCCATGAACTTCTTCTCGATGTCCTGATACATGGCGCCGCGCTTGGCCGCATCGCCTTCGAAGAGAGCAGCCTTAGCCAGCTTCTCCAGCTCCGGCGCCGTCCAGGTGTTACGCCAGACGAGCGTCTTGTTCGTGCTGGTATCGGAGTTGTCGTCGTTGGTCGTGAAGGTATCGGCGTTGGAATGGGGATCCCAATAGTCCGGGCCCCAGTTGCCAAAATAGATGTCGTGATTACGGGCGCGATACTTGGTCAGCTTCTGCTTGCCGTCGCCGGGGATGATCTCCACCTTGATGCCGGCTTGGCCGAGCGTCTGCTGGATCGCCGTAGCGATGCTCGTGTCCGGCTCGATGCTGCGCACGTCCATCGTGATCGAGAAGCCGTTCGGCAGACCTGCCTTGGCCAGCAATTCCTTGGCCTTGGCGACGTCGAGCTTGAACGGGTTCTCGTCCAGCGAACCGAGCATGCCCTTCGGCTCGAAGGTCTGGTGGATCTCGCCGATGCCCTTGATCAGCGTCTTGCCGATGGCGTCGTAATCGACCAGGGACTTGAACGCTTGCTGAACTTCCGGCTTGGCAAGGTTCGCATTCTTCTGGTTGAGGCTCATATAGTAGATCGTGCCCTTGGGCGCGCTGGTCGAAGCGAGCTTCGGGTTCTTCTCGATGGCCGTGAGGTCGGTCGGCGAGAGATTGCGGGCGATATCGATATCACCGTTCTCAAGCGCCAGGCGCTGTGCGGAGCTTTCCTTCATGAAGCGATAGATGACGCGGTTCAGCTTCGTCTTTTCGCCGTAGTAGTTGTCGTTGCGCTCCAGCACGACGGCTTCGTTGGCGCGCCACTCGCGCAGCTTGAACGGGCCTGAACCGGCAAAACCGGTCTTCATCCAGCCATTGCCGAAATCGTTGTCATATTTGTAGTCGGCAGACGGCGTTACCGGCTTCACATGCTGCATGACCAGCTTCTTGTCGACCACTTCGGCGACGGTTGCCGTCAGGCAGTTCAGCACGAAGCTCGGCGCGTAGGGCTTGTCGACGGTAAAGACGAAGGTGTTCGGATCGGTCGCCTTGGCCTTTTCCGTCACGTTGCCGCCGTTGATGCCGAACTGGGTGAGAATGAAGGCCGGGCTCTTGTCGAGCTTGACGACACGCTCGAAGGACCATGCAACGTCGTCGGCGGTGATCGGATTGCCGGACGCGAATTTCAGGCCGGGCTTCAGCTTGAACGTATAGGTCAGGTGATCATCGGAGACGGACCAGCTCTCGGCAAGGTCACCCTTGATCTTGGAGGTATCGTTGATGTCGAGGCGCACGAGCAGGCTGTAGGTGTTGCCAGTGATTTCGGCAGCGGACAGCTCGTAGGCTTCGGCCGGGTCCATGCTCAGAATATCGTCGAAGGCGAAGCCTTCGACCAGCGTATCCTTGGGCGTCGCAGCGTATGCGTTCGGCGCCGCCATCAGCAGAAGCGAGAGAGCCACGCCGGCGGAAAGCGCGCGGAAACCGCTGTTCATCTTGGTAATCATTGTTTTCATTCCCCTCTTAATAAACTTTACGCAATATCAGGACGCACTTGATCGGCTGCCTTCCTTCCAAGCGGACGCGAGGACGCGAAGCCAGTTCTCCTTGCACAGCTTTACAAGATCGGCCTCACCATAGCCAACCTTCCGAAGGGCGGCAATCAGGTTTTGGTTACCCGCAGCATCGCCGATTTCGGCGGGAATCGTCGCGCCGTCGAAGTCTGATCCAAGGCCGACGCAGTCGATGCCGACGCGTCCCACTAAATGGTCCACATGCCGCACCATTGCTTCGAGCGGCGTATCGGCATCCGAGCGCGCATCCTCGCGCAGCATGGCCGTCGCATAGTTGAGGCCGACGATGCCGTGGCTCTCCTTGATGGCGTCGAGCTGCCTGTCGGTGAGGTTACGCGCAACCGGCGTCAGGGCATGGGCATTGGAATGGCTGGCAACCAGCGGCTGGTCCGTAGTCTTGGCCACATCCCAGAAGCCCTTCTCGGTGATGTGGGCGAGATCGACAAGGATGCCGAGCCGATTGCACGCACGCACGAGCGCGAAGCCGACCTCCGTCAGGCCCGGTCCGGTGTCCGGAGAACTCGGATAGGCGAAAGGCACGCCATGGGCAAAGACATTGTTCCGGCTCCAGACGGGGCCGAGCGAGCGCAGGCCGGCGGCATAGAAGGTTTCGAGCGCTGCGAGATCGGCATCGATGGCTTCGCAGCCTTCCATATGCATCACGGCTGCGAAGACGCCCTTTTCCATGCAATCGCGGATTTCCGCGGTGGAGCGGCAGAGCTTCCAGGCACCGGCACGATCAAGCCGCAAGGCAATCGCTGCCATTTCCAGCGCGATGTCGAGCGACGGCGCCCGCTCCAGGGGAGCGGAAAGCGGCGTTGCGTAATGACCATTGCCGTCCGGATCGGCGAAGACGAGATCGCCGGAGGGGATGTAGATGGCACAGAGACCACCGACCAGCCCGCCGGCGCGGGCCCGCGGCGCATCGATATGGCCGCTAGATATCCCGTCCCTGAACTCGGCGATCGGATCGGCGCCATCGCGCGCATGATGCCACAGTCTCAGCAGGACGTCGTTATGACCATCGAATACGGATTGCATCGTCTACCCTGGATAGGCACCCCGATGGGGGAGCGAATGGAAAGTGGCAGAATAGAAAAGCTGACAGGATTCGCCATACCCAAATGAAAAAAATTTGCATTTGCATGGAATGGCCCATTCAAACAGAAAAGGCGGGGTAAAAACCCCGCCTTGAGAGCATGTCCAGGAAAAGTGCGCAGCGGTTTTCCGTCCGGAATGCGTAAAGAAACAAGGAAATAGAGCATTTTCGCGATTCGAGGAAAAAGCGGAAATGCTCTAGATCGCTGACGATGTGTCGGGCATTTCAGCGTTTGGCGCGCTTCTTCTGGCGGTAGACGTCGATGGCGACGGCAGCGATGATGATGACGCCCTTGGCGATTTCCTGGTAATAGGCGTCGACGTTCAGGAAGGTGAAGCCGGAGATCATCACGCCGAGGATGATCGTGCCGATCACCGTGCCGGCGATGCGCCCGACGCCGCCGGTGAGCGAGGTGCCGCCGATGACAGCCGCTGCGATAGCGTCCAATTCATATGTCACGCCCATGCCGGCCTGCGCCGTCTGGACGCGGGCTGCCGTAATGATGCCGGCAAGGCCTGCCAGAAGCCCGGCAATTGCATAGACCTTGACCAGATGTCCCTCGACATTGATGCCCGAGACGCGCGCCGCCTGCACATTGGCACCGATCGCGTAGGTGAACTTGCCGTAGCGCGTGTAGCGCAGCACGATATGGAAAACGACCGCGATGATCAGAAAGACGACGACGGGCCAGATGCCGGAGCCGATGAAATTGAACTGATCGGTCAAGCCCGAGATCGGCTGGCCCTTGGTGTAGAGCTTCGACAGGCCGCGCGCCGAGACCATCATGCCGAGCGTGGCGATGAAGGGTGGAATTTTCGTGCGGGTAATGAGCTGGCCGTTGATATAGCCCGCAACGAGGCCGATCAGCAAACCGATGCCGATCGGAACGAAGAAGGGCATGTCGGTCAGCGCCGGATAGACGGCCCGTGCCCAGGTGGAAGACTGAGCGAAGCTGGCCGCCACCATGGCCGTCAGGCCGACGACGGAACCCGACGATAGGTCGATGCCGCCTGTAATGATGACCTGTGTCACGCCGACGGAGATGATGCCGATGACGGAGACCTGCAGGATCATGATCTTCAGGCGCTGCAGGTTCATCAGGAAGCTCTGGCCGACGAAGATCCAGCCGAGGATTTCACAGAGGAGCGCGATGCCGATCAGCACGAGGAAGATGCCGAGTTCCGGGGGAACGCGGCGCCGTCTAGGACGAGTCAGTGCCGGTGCGGCCGCCTCTGCAACTTTGCTAACCATGGTTCAATCCTCCCTTGCGATGATTGGCGGCGTCACTGCGCGGCCAGTTCCATCACCTTCACTTGAGTTGCGTCCGCGCGATCCAGGAAACCGGTCACCCGTCCTTCGTGCATCACCATGATGCGGTCGCTCATTCCGAGCACCTCGGGCATTTCCGACGAGATCATGATGACGGCGACGCCGTTGCGCGCCATTTCGGTGACGAGGCGATGGATTTCCGCCTTTGCGCCGACGTCGATACCGCGCGTCGGCTCATCCAGTATCAGAATGCGCGGGTTGGTGAGCATCCACCGCCCGATCAGCGCCTTCTGCTGATTGCCGCCGGAAAGGTTTTCGATGCGCTCATCGAGATTAGGCGTCTTGACGCGCAGCTTCTTCGCCATCTCCTCGCAGGCCTGCTCGATCGGCCCCTCCTGCACGAAGCCGCCGCGCACGAACTTGTCGTGCAGGACCGCAACCTGCATGTTCTCAAGCACGCTGAGGATGAGAAGACAGCCAGTATCCTTGCGGTCTTCTGTCAGGAACGCCATACGGTGGCGGATCGCGTCGGCCGGCGAGGAAATCTCGGCCATCTTGCCGAAGAGCTGGATCGTGCCTGACGATGCGGGCGTCACGCCGAAAATGGTCTCGGCGACATTCGACCGACCGGAGCCGACCAGCCCGGCAACGCCGAGAATTTCGCCGGCCCTGACATCGAAGGAAACATTCGAAAACACGCCGTCGAGGCTGAGATCCTTGACCGAAAGGACGGTATCGCCGATCGGCACCTCTTCCTTCGGGAACATCTGCGTGATCTCACGGCCGACCATCATGCGGATTATATCGTCGCGCGTGACATCGGTGGAGGCATGAGTGCCTATATATTTGCCGTCGCGGAACACCGAGAATTCGTCGGCGATTTCGAACAGCTCGTTCATCTTGTGGGTGATGTAGACGATGCCGATGCCCTGGGCGCGCAGATCGCGGATGATCTGGAAGAGATGGGCCACCTCGCGCTCGGTCAGGGCCGAGGTCGGTTCATCCATGATCAGCACGTCGGAATTGTAGGAAACCGCCTTGGCGATTTCGACCATCTGCCTGTTGGCAACTGAAAGCTCGCGCACCTGGATTTCAGGATCGATGGAAATATTCAGGCGGTGGAAGAGTTCCTCGGTCTTGCGCCTCATCTCCGTATGATCGACGAAGCCGAAACGGTTCTTCGGCTCACGCCGGATCCAGATATTCTCTGCGACCGTCATATAGGGCATCAGGTTGAGTTCCTGATGGATCATCGCGATGCCGTTTTCCAGCGCATCGAGCGGCGACTTCAGCCGGATCTCGACGCCCTTGAGGCGCACCTCGCCCTGGTCGGGAATATAGATGCCGGCAAGGATCTTCATCAGCGTAGACTTGCCCGCGCCATTTTCGCCCATCAGCGCATGCACCGTTCCGCGCTTCAGGTGAAAGGAAACGTCGTCGAGGGCCAGCACGCCGGGAAATTCCTTGCGGATGCTTTCCGCGCTCAGCAGATAGGCGGCATTCGGAACAACGCCGCTGGCGCGCACCGCCGCCATGGTGGATGGGCTCACAACCATTTTTCCCTCCCGGGCAGATCGGATTTATGAGGATGCGGGCTCAAATGCCCGCATCCGTCGATCATCAAGCGATCAGTTCTTCTTCACGAAGTCCTTGACGTTTGTCGGCGTCACGAGCTGGAAGGGAATATAGACCTTTTTGTCGATCTTATCGCCCTTGGCGAGCTTCAGCGCGGCATCGACCGCGCCCTTGCCCTGACCGGCAGCATCCTGGAACACGGTGACCTTCAGGTCGCCTGCCTGCATGGCGGCAAGCGCGTCCTGCGTTGCATCGACGCCCGCAACGACAATCTTGTCCATTGGCTTGCCGGCAGCCTTCAACGCCTGGATGGCGCCGATCGCCATTTCGTCGTTGTTGGAGATGACCGCATCGAATTCGAGACCGCTGGAGAGCCAGTTGGTCATCAGGTCGGCGCCCTGGGTACGCTGCCAGTTTGCAGTCTGCTCCTGAACGATCTTGATACCCTTGCACCCGTCAGTGGCCAGAACGTCATGAACGTCCTTCGTACGCATGCGGGCGGCCTGGTTGGACAATTCGCCCATCATGACAACGGCCTTGCCCTTGCCGCCGAGGATTCGGCATACTTCCTTGGCTTCCAGAGTGCCGGATTCCTGCTCGTTGGATGCGACGAAAGCCTGCTTGTCCGGAAGGCTGTCGACGTTTGCCGGCTCGCGGTTGACGTAGATCAGTGGGATCTTGGCGTCAGCAGCCAGCTTGGACATGGCAGCCGTTGCATCGGTATCGACCGGGTTGACGATGATGGCATCGACCTTACTGGCGATAAAGTTCTGGATCTGGCTCTGCTGCTTGGCAATGTCGTTCTGAGCGTCTTCGACCTGCAGCGTCACGCCATTCATGCCCTTCGCATAGTCCTGCATACCGTTGCGCAGAACGGTCAGGAAGTTGTCGTCGAACAGCGCCATCGACACGCCGACGGTTTGGGCATGAGCCGTGGTCGACAACAGAAGTGCCATCGCCGAACCAAGAATGAATTTCTTCATGTTTTCCTCCCAGATACGGTGCCCGGCCACACCCCTCCTAAATGCCGGAGCCCCCGGTCTCGACCGTGGGGCCTGTCATCAATTCGGTCGGCACTCCCATGACGACCACATTGAAAAAACGGAACAAACAAACCGTAAAATTCCAAGTACGGAATATTCATTCCATTTTTTATAGCAAAGGTCAATACTAAATTCGGGCCGCATTGCCGAAGGCGAAAAAGACGGATTTCTGGCGGGCGCTAGTGCAAGTATCGGCCGCCGAACCTACATACCGGCACCCTGCCCAATGAAACGGTTATTCCATCGCCATAGGAACGGGGTAGAATGCGACTGATCCCGGCCGCCGACGGTGGCCCGTAACGGAGAACAAACATGCCCTCGATGTACAGTTTCTCGGTCCCCGTCTTTCAACGCGGCCTGCAAAACCTTTCGGTCTACCTCGATCAGATCGAAGCCTATGCCTCTGAAAAAGGCATCGAGCCCAAAGAGCTCGTCGCAGCACGCCTCTTCGACGATATGCTGCCGCTTTCCGGCCAATTTCAGCGCGCTTCCGACGCCGCGAAACTCGCCATCGCCAGGCTGGCCGGCGTCGATGCCCCACGCTTCGAAGACAATGAGACGACAGTCGCCGACCTGCGCGAACGCCTGAAGAAAACACAGGATTTCCTGGCGACGGTGACGCCGGAAGCTTTGGAAGGCAGCGAAACGCGTGAGGTCACGATCTCGCCGGGCGGCAATAAGACCGTGTTCAAGGGCGAGGATTATCTTGCGAAGTTCGCGCTGCCGAACTTCTTCTTCCATATCACCACGGCGCACTGCATCTTGCGCAGCCGTGGTCTGCCGGTCGGCAAGATGACCTATCTAGGATCGTTTGCCTAAAACGGATCAGGGCCGGCGCGAAACCGGCCCATCTTCAGTCAGTTCGAAATAGGCAAGCGTCTGGTCCAGATGCTCAGCCCGCAAAGAAAGCAGTTTTTCCGCATAGGCGAGCCGGGTCGACGTATAAGCACCATCATTCGCGACGTTTGAAAGCTCCATCGGATCTTTCGCCAGATCGAACAGTAGTGGCGGAAGACCGGCGAAATGGACATATTTGAACCGTTCGTCGCGGATGACGGCGAGGTTGCAGGCATTGGATTTCAGGCCGAAATGCCGCTCGGGACTTTCGTTGGCAACATCGCGGAAATCGAACTCCCAGAATGCCACCTCGCGCCAGTTAGCCGGCTCGGAATCGGACAGGAACGGCAGAAGGCTTTCGCCATCGACATGGTTTGCCGGGGCGATCCCAAGCCGGTCGCACAGGCTCGGAAAAATATCCGCAGAGCTAGTAAAATGCTCCACCTGTCGGCCATTCGTGGCGGGCTGGCACGGATCGCGAATGACAAGCGGAACATGATAGCTGCCGTCATGGAAACCGCCCTTGCCGAGCATCCAGTGATCGCCCATCATTTCCGCATGATCCGAGGTGAAGACGATGACCGTGTCGTCCCAGGCACAGGCATCCTTCAACGCCTGCCAGATCCGCCCGAGCTGCGCGTCGACTTCGGCAATCATGCCGTAGTAGACGGCGCGGATCGCTGAAAAATCTTGCGACGTCCACTCGTTGATGGAGCCTTTGCCGCCATACATGAAGCCACTCTTGCCGATCTGCGGCAACGCGAAGGCAAGCAATGGATGCGTCGCCGTTTCAGTCTCTCGATCAACGGCGCGGGCGAAGGCAGGGCCATCGGCCGCGGAGAACATGCGATTGTACGGCTCTGGCACCGAGAATGGCGGATGGGGCCTCAGAAACGAAACATGTGCAAACCAGGGTGCGTCCTGCTCGCCGAGCCAGCGAATGAATTCGCCGGCCAGAAAGGCCGTCTGCGTCTCGTCCTTAGAGTAGGCCGGCGCATTGTTGGAAATCTCGCCGGGCGCCGCGCCGACCGGAATATGGATATCGCGACTGACGGCATCGGCATGGCCGCGCGACCGCAGCCAGGATAACCACTGCTTTTCATGTTCGGGCAGCAGCTGCCGTGCGGTAAAGCCCGGCAGGACGCCTTCATAGGTCGTCAGATGCGGATCGTGCGGATCGCGGCCGCGCGGATCGGGCGCGGTGTCCGTATAGCCGAACAGCGTCGGATCATAGCCGGCCCGACGTGCCGCAAGCGCGATATTGTCGAAACGCGCATCCAGCGGCGATCCGTTGCGGCAAACGCGATGGTTCATCTGATAGAGGCCGGTATAGAGCGTCGCCCGCGCCGGCGAACAGGGTGCCGCACCCGCATAATGCCGGCGGAACAGGACGCCTTCCCGCGCCAGCGCATCGACATTCGGCGTCTTCACGCATTCATGACCGACGGCGGAGAGGCAATCCCCCCGCCATTGGTCAGCCGAAATCAACAGCACATTTGGGCGCTTGCCTCCAACGCCAGCAAAGGAGGAATGCTCAGTGCTGGTTGGATTTGGCATGCCAGTTCCACGCGGATTGGATGATCTCGGTCAGATCATATTGTGGCGACCAGCCGAGGATATCGCGGGCCTTGTCGTTGTTGGCGACGAGCGTCGTCGAATCGCCCTCGCGGCGGCCGACATATTCGACCGGGAACGGCCGGTTCGAAACCGCCTCGATCGTTCCCAGCAATTCCTTCACCGTCGTACCGGTACCCGTACCGAGATTGAGGGCGACGGTGTCTCCGCCGCGCAGCAGATATTCCACGGCGCGGACATGGGCATCGGCAAGATCGAGCACATGGATGTAATCGCGCACGCAGGTCCCATCGCGGGTATCATAATCGCTGCCGAAGACCTTGAAGCCCTCGCGACGACCGAGGGCTGCATCGATGGCGAGCGGGATGGCATGGGTTTCCGGCTTATGCCACTCGCCGATACGGCCCTCGAAATCGGCGCCGGCAGCGTTGAAATACCGCAGCACGACCGAGCGCAGCCCTTTGTATTGGTCATAATCGGCGAGCGCCTGCTCGACGATGTATTTCGTGCGACCGTATGGGTTGATCGGCACCTGTCGATGGCTTTCGTCGAGCGGCACGCTCTGCGGCAGACCATAGGTCGCACAAGTCGAGGAAAAGACGAAGGCCTTCACGCCGGCCGCCTGGGCTGCCGAAAGCAAGGTCAGCGTGCCGATGACGTTGTTCTCATAGAAGGAGACGGGATCCTTGACCGATTCACCCACTTCGATCAATGCGGCGAAATGCAGGATGGCGGCGGGCTTGTATTTGGCCAGCACCTCGTCGAGACGCGCCCGATCGCGGATATCGCCTTCCTCGACCGGACCCCATTTGACGAATTCGCGATGGCCGTTGGAAAAATTGTCATATACAACGGGCTGAAAACCCTTGTTCGCCAGATCCAGACATGTGTGCGAGCCGATATAGCCGGCGCCCCCGACCACAAGAACCGTTTCCACTGCCATAGTCATCCCTTCTCAACGATGTACTGCCCGAAGCATGTCGGATCGTGCTTGATCCGAGGTGTAGAGTTAGAGATCTCTAGACGAGTTGCAAGGTTGGAAAATGACTTAGGGTGTGAAGCAGCACCGGGGTGTAAGCTCTCTCAATCTCCCGCGAACAATAATTTTAGATGAGTTCCTGGTCGGCGCTGATTAGGACCCTAAAAGAAATGTCGATTCGTTTAATGTTGTCAGTGCTTTATCCAAAAACTGACCCGGGCCGCATGTCCGTGCCAAATCATACTCATCGGATATCGGCGGGTTGAGTGGTTTGAGTAATCTTACCACCGATCATCTCGCTCCAGGCTTCGAAGGCACTACGGGCCACCGCGACTGTCCTGCCGACATTATCGGCGCTCCCCACCGAAATGGTCGCGGAAGGCGTTCCGTCCGATGGTGAGATGATATCATAGGGATGACACCGTGCGGCCTGAACCCAGGCGCCGTCGATATAGAAGTCGGTCTTCTGCATGGGAATGATACCTTGATTTCGGCCGCTCAGCGTCAGTGGGAGCGGAGACGATTGATAGGCCCGCGCAACAACGGCACGAGAGAGGACAAAAAGAGGAGCATTTGAAAGACTTTTCAGATCCGAAATTTCCATGGCAGATCCCAAGCCGCCATTCCGCAACCTGCTTCGCACAGCACTTCGCCGAGCGCGGTTGCGGTCGGCATGCCGCGTCCGGAATAGCCGACGGGCGCAAAAAGAACCTCAGCCGGATTGTTGAGATGTGGTGTGCAATCCAGGTTGATCGCAAACTTGATTTTCTTCCTCACCGACAATCAATCGTTTCCCCGTCTGTAAGGTCTCCTTGCGCCACCATATCGTCGTCATCGCCCACTAGGACTTTAATCAGAGCAAAGGTTCGGGTCCTCAGCCGCGGTGGAAGCTGCAGAATCTCCTCGACGAAACGGCGGCCTTCGCTTGTTGCCAGGTAAGCGATGCGCTCGTCTACCTCAGGCAAACCACCGTTCACCGGCTCTGATCCCGTCTGCGGCAGACCGTCGTAGAAGCGCGAGACCGGAACGTTCAGACAGTTGGCGATCTCGTAGAGCACCGAGGCACTCATGCGGTTCTTGCCGCTCTCATATTTCTGGATTTGCTGATAGCTCAAATCCACCTTATGGCCGAGCTCGGTCTGCGACAGGTTCGAATGTATCCGGATGATCCGAAGCTGCTGGCCGACATGACGGTCGATCGGGTGGATCGATGGAGTATAGGTATCCCTGCCCCGAAAGGATTGCCGTTGCGGGCGTCCGGCCAATGCTTTCGTCACTCGCTCATGCATGGATGGATTTCTCCGTTGTACTCATCACCAGCCGGACAATCCACATCTTTGTTGCTGTTGACTACCGAAGGGCGGCTTCTCGGACACCACTACGAAGCTGGAGAGCAGGCACAATTTCATAGGCTACCCTCGACGCACGCGCTGTTTGTTGCCACGGCGCTTCGCGAAAGATAAGTTATATAACAGTACTATAGGTAACTTTTGTTTTCAATATCCAACTTTCGAAAAAAGAAAGTTTATGCTCAAGCCACCTCAATGCCGCGCTGCCAGGGCGCTATTGAACTGGACTCAGAACGACCTCGCTAAGCAAACCGCTATAAGCGCGGTTTCGATACGTGCATTCGAGAAAGGCGGCGATATGCGGGAAAGCAATCTTCGGCTCCTGAAGCTAACCTTAGAGGCCGCGGGGGTCATTTTTCAAAATGAAGGCGAAATGATTCAAGGGGGGCTTGGTGTAAGACTACGCGCTGACGCTGATGATGATCAGCACTAGACCCAGTCAATCTCATTAGCGGTCAGGGCGTGTCCACATACTTTTCTGCCGCTAGCATGTTAGTTGGCAAATCTATTTTGACGTACACTGTCAATTGATGTCCGGCCTGAGAGATCGGTGACGTTTTGTGCCGGAGACATGTGTAGCACTTTCGCTTTTTTGGCGAGATATGATGATATTGTGCGAACAATTGCCCTCCGGCAATCAAGATAGCGCTGCCGACAGGTGGTGAAACAAATCGCCCCGTCGACCAACTCCGATCGCCAGATCCGGATATCAGCCTGTCGTTTCCCTTTGACATTTCCGGATATTCTCAGCGATCAACACCGCGGACACGGCTGATTGTTCGACGTTGACGCTCGGCAATAATCTCTTCTGCCCTGTCTATCGCGACGGCACGCTGGACTGTACGCATTTGCCCAAGGATGGCTTTGAAGGCCGATTGCTGAGACTTTGAGACCATGTTGGTAACACCAGCCTCGTTGCGTGAAATTGCACCCGGTCCGAAGCGAGCATCAAGTGCCTTACTGACAAAGGCAAATTCCTGCCGGACATCCGTTGGTAGCGAGCGGACGAGTCGGGTCAGATCACGCGGGTTCCTCTCCGTCTCGGACGTGATGTGTCGCAGCTCAGACTGGGCAATTCTCGTCAACGCTGGAATAGGTACTGCCATCCGCTCCCGCTCAATCATGACCGCCGATTTTTCGTTCTCAAAAGCGCTCAAGTAATATCGACCGAGAGAGTGAATATCAGCACTAACTGCCTCAACCGCCTGCAGCGCTTTCCTGCGCTCGCGACCACCGGCGAGCAGCCTATCCATCATCCTGCCGCTACCGCGCAGGGCGCCATAGGCAGTTGGTTCTGTGGCAACGGCACGCGCAATACGCTCAGGATTGATCTGCTTGCGCACCAGATCTTCGATCGTCGCCACGGCGGCTGCGGGGTCGCGCCAGATCACGGACGCGGTGGCAGCGAGTGTTGCTCTTGCCAGTTTGTAATGCTCAGCCTCGCTCACGCGCATCCGCGCCTCCTCATCGAGGCTCGCCTTGAATTTCGTGACCGCCGGCAACATCGCAGGTATGGTGTTGAGGTTGTCGGAGGTGGCCGCGGCGATCATGAAAGTCTGCCGTTGCTCAGCGAGCTCGGCAGCGAAGCGTTTGACAGCAGCAAATATCGCGATCAACTCGGTCCGCTTTTCCTTCCCAATCGCTTCCGGCATGCCCATCGCGATATCGCGCTCGGCGAACTGATCAGTCTTTTCCGTAAATGCATCCCATCCGAACCGGCGGCTCAGGGCTTCACTCACCGCATTGATCTCCTGAACGACGAAGCGATCCTCCGCGGCAAGGCGAAATGCTGTGCGGTATGCTTCCTGCCCACCCTTCTGTCGGATCGCTTCGACCTCTGCGAGCCGCCCTCTCGCTCTGTCGGAAAGGCCTGGCACCGTGACCTCCATGGACGACCGACGCCTTCGTTCGCGACCGTCGAACCAATCCGCCTGCTTACGAAATTCAGTTGCGTGCGCCCGTGCAAGAACCGCCAATTCGGGCACCGCCGCCAAGGCGGCGGCCCTCTTCGCTCGGTCACCGCGGCGGTCGATCAGCTTGTTGCTGCCATGCAACGCACCTAGGCTTTGCGGAGAGCGTGACAACCGGTCCGCCATGATGCCTGGTTCCAGCGCGAGGTTCCATGATTGTTCGTTCAGACGGGAAAGCGCTCTATCTGGCTCACGATAGATTCGCTCAAGCAGCGAACGCAGGATCGCTTCTCGTTCCTTCCATTGAGGAGATGCGAGTTGGGCGAGACGCGCATCTTCCGCAATCGATGGGGAAATGAATTTCACTGCGGGCAGTAGATCGGAAGCATCCGCGACCGGAGCGAGCAACGCGCCTTTATCCTGGGTTGCGTTGATGGCGGTGTTTCGACCCGAAGTTTCGATCGTGGTGCCGAAGGCGACGTTCGCCCGCTGCCAGAGCCGCGCTAGATGATCGCGTTGTTCGGCAAGCCAATTGGATAGACGCCCAGCCTGTGCTTCGACGGCGTGACTATAATCCGCGATAGTGTCGATGCCGCGCAGCCGTGCGAAGTCGAAAGCCACGGATCGATAAGACGCCTCATTTTCGAAATCGAGCGTCGTCGTCTTTTCGCCGGAGCGCGACAGCCGTTCGACTAATTGCGCGAAGAGCGCTGGTCCGTGATGTTTGGCGGCAACCTGCTCCATCCGATCCTCGGCGTTTTGAATTGAATCCGCTGTCCAGATATTGCGTTCGACAACACGATCCTCAAAGCGCTTCGCGCCCGTTTCCTCATCAATGACAGGCACTTTGACGGTAACTTTTTCAGTTCCATCCTTGCGCAGGGTCGCGGTATCGCCGACCCCCACGCCGGCATCCTCAAGCGCCTTGGGCAGATTGACGCCCCAAAGTCGATGCGTGGTTCCATCGTCCGTTTTGACGTCAACATAAGGAGAAGGACCCACGTCGTCCTGCTTGCGAAACTTCGCGAGACCGGTTTCAACAAGCTCGCCGGTGATACCGGCGGCATGTTCGACGCGTGCCGTCTTGCCCCATTCCAGCTTTGGCTGAAAATCTTCCAGTGCCGCATAAAGATCGACACGCTCGCGATGACGCGTCATGGCAACATAGGTCAGGTGTCGGTCCATCGTCCCGGTTGCCAGCACAAAAGCGCGGTCGAAGGTCGATCCTTGGGTCTTGTGAATCGTTGCGGCGTAGCCATGGTCAACATTGCGATAAGTATCTTCCGCGAACATGACATCCCGACCATTATCCAACCGAACGAAAAGGAATGGTTCCCCACCTCGATCCGTTGTCGATATCACCGTTCCAAACATGCCGTTCTTGACATGCTGAACGGTTAGATGAGGGGCCCTCGGTTCGACGAAGCGCGCATTTTCCAGAAAGATGATCCGGTCGCCCACGGAGAACTCACGTCTGCCGCGCTCGGTGCGAAACGACCTACCCTCCCCAAGCGCATCCTGGTGCAACATAACCGCACGGATTGCGTCGTTGAGGCGCATCACATCGCTATTGGTGTGGGCGAGAACCATCAACTCGTCGCCACGCAGCTTACGACCCTCAACCTCCGCCTTGGCTATGGCATCAATGCGAGCGTTGGCCCAATCGGAGACGATCCGTTGAACCGCATCGCTCCGCGTGTCACTTTCGAGGAGATGGCCGTGGGCGCTGTAGACACTCAAGGCTTCCTCAACCTTTCCGCGGGCGAACAGACGAGATGCATCTCGCGCCCATCCGTGTCTCTGGCGGCGAACGCCAACCAATTCAGCAAAGCCGATGCGCTCGACGATGGCACGGAAGGAAGCTCCCGCCTGGATCGGCTGAAGTTGCATCGCATCGCCCACAAGAACCACTTTCGCGCCGGCATCCTCGATGCGTTTGAGAAGAAGCATCATCTGTTCCGACGATACCATACCAGCTTCGTCTAGAACCAACACGTCTCCCTTCTGCAACGGGTCATATCCGTGCTTCCAGGCAAGCTCCCAAGCGGCAATCGTTCGTGAGCGGATCCCCGAGCTACCATGCAATGCCTCCGCCGCCTTGCCGGCTAATGCTGCTCCGAGGACGCGTCTGCCTTCTCCTTCCCAAGCGATGCGGGCCACACTCAGCAATGTCGATTTGCCGGTGCCGGCAGGGCCAACGACCGCAGTGATAGCATCATCGGCAGTGATATGCCGAACCGCGTCGACCTGCTCAGCGTCGAGGCGAATGGCCTTGTCTTGCGTTGCCTCAATCTCAACTATCGCAGCATCAACTTGGGATGACGATACCGCGAAGCCACCGATATTCGAGAGGTTGAATGCCGACCGCGCCATATGGAATTCGGTCTTGATCATCGCGCGCGTAGTGAAGATCGCCGGCAGCTCGACCCCACCGGTTTCCGCACTCATCTGCTGTGGCCGCAGTATCACCAAATCATCCGACGCCATCAGCTTCGCGCGGATATTGGCAAAAACGATTGGATCATCAACATGGCGATGCAGGGCGCGGGCGATCTCGGTTTCATCGAAAGTCGAGCGCTCGTTGCTGAGTTGCCTAAGCAGTAGGCCGGGGTCGGCGGCGAGACGATCCGCCCTCTCGTAACGCTGCGCCAATGCTGCCGGGGCGAAATAAACATCGGCTCCTCTGCGTAGACGCGCGGTACGGGCTGGACCGAGATGGCGCTGCCCCATTCCCCGCAACCCCTGCTCCTCGTAGGAGCGGCCGTCTATACGGATATCGTGACCGGCAAGTGCCAGATGGTGCGTTACCGTTTCAGCCCAGGCAAGTTTCCACTCCTCCATCGTCGCCTTGTTGCCCGCCCACCGACGGTAAATGATTCTTCCTTTCGGCTTGTCGGGGGTTTTGAGGCGCAACGGTTCACCACTGTTGTCAATGACAGCGACGTGCTTCAGGCCGAATCCTTCCGCCGTCAGTGGACGCAGCGTGGTCATGACGTGGACGTGCGGATTACCCTTCTTGTCGTGATAAACCCAGTCGGCCACCATCCCGCGCGACACCAGGTTCTCGCGAACGAAGTCGCGCACCAGTGCGACATTATCCTTCCTGCTGAGCTCGTTTGGAAGCGCAAGGATGATCTCGCGGGCCAATTGTGCATCACGCCGAGTCTCAAAACAATCGACGGCATTCCAAAGCGCTTCGCTGGCGCCGGCAACCGATCGTCCGTCGATCACAATTCGCAACCATGCCGGTGTATCGTCAGGCAGAGCGAGTTCCTCATGAATGAGTTCGTCCGCCCCTGCGGAGTAGTGGAACTTAGTACCCACCTGCTCGTCCATCATCTTGGTGCGATGACGATATGCAGCGGCTGAGACGATGCTCTGTCCCGCTCCGCGGCTGATCAATTTCGCTCTCAAAAACATAATAGCCAAATTTGACTCCCTTCTATCGGGCTCGCCGGCACTGCAGCAAATATCGAGGTATTTGGCGAAAAGACCTCGGACGAGGCCAATTTTCATGCGTGCATTCCATTTTTCTACATTACTCGACCCAGTTTGACTACCGTATTTAAATCAGTATAAAAGATGCAATCGAAGTCGACCCTGATGGAAGAAAGGACAGACATGCGTGCAAGAACCACGGTCTCCGAGATCGACACACAGATCGAGCTGCTCAGGGAGAAACGCAAAAACGTAGTCGCCAAGGCCAATGAACGTTTCGCTAGCGCGGCACTGAGGGCCGGTCTCGCCGAGCTGGACATTTCCGACGACGAGCTCGACGACGTCCTCGCCCAGATCACGGCGCGATTTCGCGATGGCGAAAAAAGGGCGACCGGCGAATCCACTTAAGAGGCTGGATCAGCGGATTATGCTTCTCGAACGAAGGCAGCAACGCGACATGACGAACTATCGCAAGCGCGAAACACGTGACAAGATCATCTTCGGCGGATTGATCATCAAGGCTGGCTTAAGAAAAGCCGATCGCGCATTCCTACTCGGCGCCCTGATCGAGGCAAGCCGGATTCCGTCAGATACGGCGCAATATCACCACCTACGTGAGATTGGAATGGAAGCATTCCGGACCGACGCACGCATGACCAATTCAGAAAGCAAAGATCTAACATGACGGTGTCGAGTTTGGCGAGATCTTGACCCCTGATTACAATTTTGCTCTAACCCTTCTGGACGGATCTAATTCCTTGAAAAGATCGATGGTTCGAAGACGGGGTTGGGTCATGACGAAACGCAAAACCGGGTTGAACCTTCACGCAACTCAACATCCAGATATCGTAGAAGTCCTTCATCCGACTGTTTGCACGCCCCAGCATGACCATCGCCTGGAACTTCTCGGCGATGACCGTTTCTCGCGCATAGGCTCGGAGTCGGGGCATCGGAAAACCAAGCATGGAAGGATAATCTAGCATCTCCGCACCAGGCTCGAGCGCATCGCCAAATCCGATGTCGATCGTCAGGGTAATCCGGGCGCCGCTGATAGAAGCGACCACCCGTAACCTGAGCCCACCATATTCCAGTCCCTCGCGAATGCGATCCACGCGGAGGGTTTCTGCGTCGAACGTGACGGCATCGTCAGCCTCTTGCGCCAAAATCTCCCGAAAGGTCTCGAGCATCGGTTCTGGTTCAGGATTGCCAAACCCCAAAAGGTCAAGGTCGCGCGTGCCGCGGTGCAGATCGTCAAACCAACTCATCATCAGCATCGCGCCCTTCAGCACGAAACGGCCCGCATGGGGTGACTGGCTGAGCCGGAACAGCAACCGTTCAAGGGCGAAGCGCGTCAGGATCAGA
Organism: Martinezella miluonensis; assembly: GCF_900094545.1. Lineage (GTDB taxonomy): Bacteria > Pseudomonadota > Alphaproteobacteria > Rhizobiales > Rhizobiaceae > Rhizobium > Rhizobium miluonense. The sequence continues at coordinate 52,973 of NZ_FMAH01000022.1, read as the reverse complement.
TCAAAACTCTGCCCGTTTGCCTTGGCGAGTTGCAAAAGGCGAGCGCGCACCGAGGCTCCAAGATTTCTGATTTCCTTAGCCATTGGCGGTCAGTGCCTCGAGATACGGACGGATTACGGTGCCAACACCACCGCGCTCGGCTTGGTCAGCGATTTCGCCAGGAGTAGCCCTTCGTTGCCGCAGCGTCTCCTGCAGCCCCTCTATCGCCACGGATAGGCCAATCTTGTTGCGATAGCGAAAGCAATCGGCAATCGTCTTGGCGATTCCAAAAACCTTCACCGGAACGCCTTCAACGACATGGGTCTCGACGCTTTCGTTGAGAAAGCAGTCTGTGAAACGCACGATGCGCATAGTAGCAGGGCCTTCCGGTTGCGGAGCCCAGTCTTTGCGGCCTATGGCAAGCCAGATTTGTCTCGGAAGTTGATCCGTCAAGCCGTGGAAAGCGAGGGCCGAAACAAGGCAGATAATGGCTTTCGGGGCGCGTTTGGCAATCTCCGCCAGGCTATGGTTGGCATCGAGTTCTGCATCGGGAAGTTGATAAAGACCGCGGGCAAGCCGCACGACCTCACCATTCCGTTCCATTCGGCTCATGGTCGCCGCCGTCACGCCTGCATTCCGCAGTTCCGCGAGACGTGCTATCCCGCGTTCAGCGAGCACGGTTCGGGCGATTTGGCGTTGCGTGACGGAAGCCGGCATTGATACGAAAACTCGGAGCATAGAATCTATTATCCGAGGATTTGTATCACAATCCTTGGACCCAAGAAAGCCGCCGATTGGCGAAGTCGTCAGCCGATAATAAACACTTGCTCTTGAAGAGATATGAACTCGTGATCCTTCAAGCGAACTAATCTAATGAAAACAATCGCTTAGGCTACATAAGGCGGGTAATCAATCTTATGGAACTATGTTGCGGTTTTGCGCATGTTCATTTGTATCCGAAAATTGAAAGAATTGCGCTTGGATATCGAAGCAGTGACTGCCCCAGTGATGTTGTCATTGCCGACCACTATCGACAGGTTTGCTTACAATTCGAGATCATGTAGGCGCCATCGGCAAATCAGAAACTCGATTCCGTTATTTGGGGCTGGATCAATGGAATGTCAGGTCCAACTCAGCAATATACTCCACTGATTGTTGTGCAGATCAAATGCTGTTTCGATACGGCCCCACGGAAAAATGTAGGCCATCATCCCATGGGGGTACCTTTCCTGCGGATTGCCAAACTCAGCCATCAAGATCTCGTCATAGTGCCGTTGCACTTGATCGGGTTCAGCTCCGTCTCGATCGAGCAGTATGAAGGAAAATTTTTTTAATTCTTCTCTGAAAAAGCTTAACCTTGCCGCAGCCGGCCTTCCCAGCATGCAAACATCCTTAATCGAAATATGTCGCCAGCCGGTATCGACCACCAAATCATTCCATACCGTAAGTCCCATCCCGAGAACCTGAGAAAGCCGTTCGTTTCGAGCGAGCACTCGACCCTCTACCAAGAGAATTGAACCGTTACTCCTGTCAATGTTGCAAACCATTATCTAATCCTTGAATGGAATGGAAAACAGCGGCACCAGCGAATCCTTGTAGCTTGGTATAAAGAATTGTGGGGCTCCGCCGTTGCCCCAATCGGGGTTCGCCGTAGTCCGTCCCGAGATCACTTGTCCGCACTGTGGAGCGGTCGATCGCATGCATTATCGCGGTTTTGATGCCGACACAGGCGAGCGCAGGTGCCGGTGCCACGCCTGTGGATATCACTGCCGTCTGTCCGACCTGCTCCACGAGCAGGGACCTGATTTCATGCTCGAGCACCGTGTCGCGGTACGTCCGTCATCATCGCGCCGGAAGAGCTAAATCTTCTGACCCCAGATGCGAAGATTTAATTTGAACATAGTTTCCTTATTCGTTCTGCGAGTTGGGCTAAATCCCAGCTTCGAGCCGACGGGGTCAGATTCGCACCTATGATGCTACAAGCACTCCATTTTCCCCTATCCAAATAATTCCTGGGATGCTGTAGAAGTAGGTCAGCAAATCCAAATCGCTTTCATCGGACGCACTCTGCGGCCATTGGGCGCGCAGGTATGCAACAATTGACTCTGGCGCCTCGTGCCACTGTGCTTCTTCGTCTTGAATCGTAAGCCTTGGATACGGATTCTGGGGCGACGCATAGCAATCAGCTCCCGGGGCTATGAATTTGATCTTTCCTGCTCGCAGTAGATGTTCGATCAACCAGAAGAAGGCCTCCCTATGCTCATCAAATGATAAGTTGGGATTCCACGAATTGATCGCACTAAACAAGCCCGTGATCCAAAGCCCGAATGCATCCCTCACGATTTCATCAATATGTTCGATTGGTTCCACCGCCATCCTCACTTGATAAACTTGATCTCCGGATTGTAAGTAGTACCTACAGCTCCCTTTGGTATATCAATAGTCCACGCTGGCCCGGTTTGTCCCGAAGAAGAAGAAAAGTCTCGCAGGGTGAAATTGCCATTGGGTGTGTTCACCACGTATAGGGTTCCTTTACCGGGGATTACCCTCGCGGCAGGGAGTTGCGTTGCGCCGGCGAGCTCCATGAAATATTGCTGAACTTGAGCATCCGTCGCGCCGGAGAATATTGCCGCATTCCCTGCGTTGGGTGCCTCGGTAAATGTTGCACCACCGATGTTCAGCGTACCGGTCGCGTTCGACGAGAAGAGGTTGGTCGCCTGTTGTATTGCAGAAGGTGCGTTTGTAGCACCGCTTTGAGAGGAATTATTGCCGGTGCCAGGTGGTACGATTACAACTTGCGGCCCGCCGCCATCACCACCGTTGGGCTGATCGCCGTTCACACCTGCATCGTCAAGCGCAGGTCCGCCATTGTGGCCCATGCCAGGGCTCTTCTGATTATATACGACGTCCATCTTGCCGTCGTGAGACAACTGGTCGGCAACGGTCGAGAGCAGGCCAGGCAGCATGGCTGTGCCGTTATAGATGCCGGAAACAAGATCGCAGCTCGTCGAATAGCAGTTAAGGACGACCGACATCGTCGCATTGTCGGGTGTCGTGATCGTCGCAACACGTCGGACCTCGGATGCCTGGCCCGTAATTTGGACGACGGTTCCGTCATCGAGCGTCCTGGAGGTGTTGATCGCCTGCCCTGCCGTTCCTGGTGTCAAAAGCACCATGATCGAAGCCAGTGCCGCCGTGGCCGCGGCAGTGTCTCCGAGAACAGCGCCGGTAGAATTCCGGAATAGCGTATAGCAGTTCCATGCACCGTCCGGGGTAATCCAATAGGTTCCGGAAGCCGTAGTGATCGAGCAGGAAACTGCATCGGCGTAAGCCGGTGTAATCAGCCAATCGAAGAAGTGATATTCGTTTTCGCTGTGATTTGCTCCGCAGCTGGCGAGCTGCGCCAGCACCTTAGGGTCATTGGCATAGGCGGCGAGCGCGACGGCAGCTTTTGAATCCTGAGGTGTCAACACACCAGCTGCCGTCATTCTGGTGATCGCATTGCCGATTGCTTGAACAACCGTCTGCCCGGCGATCACCGCCGCCTGAAGGCTTTGGACGGAGACATAAGGCTCGAGATCGATATGCTTGTCCTTGGTGATGACATTCTGCTGGGCTGGATCTGTATTGATAGCATCCACCGGCCGGGTCGCGCCGCTTTGCTCGAGCGAGGCCTGCTGTTCGGGATTGCGGACAGTGATGTTGCCAGCACCCCCGCCACCGCTCGAGATCGTCGCCTTGACCGACTGCTCGACATCGTCGAGCTGGTATTTGCCGCTGGCGCTCGAATTGTTCTTGATCTTTCCGTTGGCATCCTTGCCGGAATAAAGGTCGATATCGGCATTGACCTCAAAGCCTTGGTATTTCTGCGTGCCGACAAAGTCGGACCAGGTGAGCGTGCCGGTATCGAGATTGACCTGGCCGTCAGTCGAGATCAGCCCGGATGCGGCAAGATTGGTATTGCCGCCAACAGTGATGGTTTGGGCACCCTGCGAATAGAGGCCTGCCGGTGTGTCGATCCAGTTTGTCGAGCCTTTGCCCGAGCCGAAGCCCGGCTGTACGCCGCCTAGCGTGAGGCCGGAAAGCGCAGAGCTGGCGTTGGCTGTGGTCAGTAGCGGCGAGCCGTCGTCGCTCCTGCCGATCGTCGGACCGGTAAAGGAGAAGCCGAGCGAAGCTGAGCTGTTCGACTGGCTGCCGGTGTTCGGCGTCGAGACGATATTGAGATTGCCGCCGACCTTGCCGTCGATCGTATCGGCAGAGAAGACGGTGTTGTTGAGCGTCGTGTCGCCCTTCGAGACGAAGGTGATGTTGTTCGTGGCGCTGACGGTGGAGATCACCTGCGTCGTCGACGAGCTCGACGACTTCGATTGACCAGCCGAGACGCTCGCTGTCGGCGTGATGCCAGTCGCCCCGCCCATGCCGACGCCGACCGACACGCCGATGCTGGCGCCTGCCGACTGACTGCTCGACGAGGCATTGGATGTCGCCTGCGCGCCGGCCATGTCGATATTGTTCGCGGAGATCAGCACGCTGCCATTCAATGGGTCGGCAGCATGATCCGGATTGGCGATCGCCGAGATCTGCAAGCCTCGGCTGGTGAAGTCTCCATTTGTCGAGATATCGACCGATCTGCCTGAGATCGTCGGCAGCACTGGTGTCGAGGTCGAAACCGAGGTCTCGTTCTTCGAGTAGGTAAAGCCGGCCGTCAGTGAGACGGAGGCGAGGTTACCCGCATTGATGCCATCCTTGAGGCTGGAGAGCGCATCGTAGGCCTGCATGCCGGCAAAGGCGACATTGGCCGCCGAATAGCCGTCCGTGACTTTGCCGAGCTTGGAGGCGAGGTTCTCGATGCTCTGGCCAGCGCCGACGAAGCTTGAGGAAACCCCGACACTGACGCCGGCAAAGAAGCTGGTGGCCACCTCATCGAAGTTGGTAATGTCATTGCCAGAGAGAATGTTGATGCCGTTCTCGCCCCGGATGGTGACGCCACCGCCGGCGGCGATCTGACCTGCTTGATCGTTGAACGTATCGCCTGCCTTAAGCGTGATATCTCCGCCAGCCTTGATAGTGGATACCGCATTCGTCTCGGCACTCTGGTTAACTTGATCGGTAAAGCGCCCGACGCCGATGCCGATCGAGGCACCGCCACCATTGGTCGAGACCTGGATGCCGAAGCCGGAGCGCTTGTCGCTCTTCGAGGATTGGTCGCTCTCATGGCCGGGGAGGATGTTGATGTCGCCAGCCGCTGTTCCGTTCACGTCGCCATTGGTAGCGGCGATCGACGAGCCGATGATGTTGAGATCACCCTTGGTCGCGTTGAGCGTGACGTTGCCATTGGCGGCGGAAAGCGTCGAGCCGACATTATCGGTCGAGCTTTCGCTGATCGTCTTGCTGTGGCTGCCATAGATCGAGATAAAGCCACCGCCGGACCCAACGCCGATGCCGGACTTCTTGGTCTGCTTGTCGCTCTCATGCTCTTCCTCGGCACCCATGACCGTGACGGTCGAGCCGGACAAGGAGAGATTGTTGCCGGCGGCAATGCTGGAACCGGAGACGACGGTCTCATTGCCGGCGGCGACGTTGACGTTGCCAGATGCCGAGATCGAGGAGCCGACCGTGTCCTCGTCGTAGGTATGCGTATGGGTCTTCGAGGAAGACAGGAAACCGCTCTTCTTGCTGTCGGAGGTGGTTTCGTCGGTGTCCTTGCCAGAGGCGATGACGATGTTGCCGGCAGCGCTGATATTGGCATTAGCCGAGTGGGTCGCATCACCGGCGGTGACATCAGAGGCAGAGATCGTGACGTTACCGCCTGTCGACGCGATATTGACGCCCGTCTGGCCCGAAATCGACGACCCTTCTGCCGTGGTCGTCGCCTCGCTGTGCTTCGTCTTGCCGCTGCTGCCGGACGACGATGCGCTGTCAGTCGCTTCGCCGATGGTGACATCGCGCTTGGCGACGAGATTGGCCGCGCCACCCTCGGCGGCAATATCGGAACCGATGACACTGATATTTCCAGAATCCGCCTGAACCGTCACACCACCGTTTTGCGAGGTAATGGAGGACGCGTTATTGGTAACGGCGGTCGAGGACGACTGGCCGCCTTTGTAGCCATTGGCGGCACCGGCAATCGTCTTCGATTGGCTCGTGGTCTGGTCCTGCGAGGCCGTGATCGCGATATTGCCATTCGTCGAGACGATGCCGAGATTGCCGCCAGCCGCAAGCGACGAGCCACCGATCAGCACACCCTGATTGCCCGATATCAGCATGGCGCCGCCGGCGATGAGCGACGAGCCCTGCTGGATCTGGCTGGTCGTGGTCGTGACCGTGCCGCCCAGGGAAAGGTTCAGCCGGTCCTTGCTGAGAACGGTATTGTCGACGCCGGCGGAGATGATGTTGACCGAGCCGTTCGCGGTGAGAACGGACAGGTCGCCACCGACCTTGGCGGAGCTGGCGATGATGTTGACGCCGTTGGTGCCGGCGATGCTGAGATTGCCGCCCGTGGTTACGGTGGTGCCGGAAAGCGTCTGGACACCGCCATTCTCCTGCTTGACGGCGCCGAGCGTTATGGTCTGGCCGGAGAGCTGCGCGCTGCCGCCGGCGGCGACCTTGGTGCCGCTCAGCGTCAGGCTGCCGGCGCCGGCATCCATCTTCAGATTGCCGCCGGCCGTGACGCCGCCATTGGCGGCAACGACGGTTTGCCCGCCGATGTTCATGGTCTGGGCGGCAAGCGTGATGCCGTTCTCGGCATTGAGATTCATGTTGCCGCCGGCAAGGAAAGCGCCGCCATTGGCCTTGATGCTGCCCGCGTTGATGGTCATGCCGTCGGCGGCGGCAATCGCGCCGGAATTGTCGACACTCCCGGCATCGATGCTGACGGTGTTGCCGGCGATGGTGGCCGCGGACGTGGTTTTGGCGCGATCGGCCGCCGAGAGATAGACGACCGGCACCAGCACCGGCGCGCCGTCGACGATCTCGGTCTGGTAGATGACCATCGACTGCGTCAGCGACGCGGCCTGCTCGGGCGTCAGCGGCTGTCCGAGACCAAGGCCATGCGCCTCGGCGTAAGCGACGCCATTGTCGAGCAACGTCTTCATCTGGTCGGTGGCGTTATCACCGGGAACGAAGGAACCGGCTCCAAGGCCGTTGCCAACCAGTTGCCGCATCTGCTCGTCGATGAGCTGGTTGTCGAAATAGGCGTCGCCGAGGAAGGGAACCTTGGTCTCAGGCGTGTAGCCAACCCGGTCTATAAAATAAGCCGAACCATAGAACTTCGACACGTCGAGGAAGGCAGCCCGTGTTTCGAACAGGAAGACCTGCCCTGGGACCGTGCCGCCGACGCCGCCCGATTGCGGCTTGGCAAGCGAGGCGAGCTGAGCACCGTTCGTCTGCAGGATCTGAGTGAGATTGCCGCTATTGCCGATCGCAGCGGTGAGCTTGCCTATCAGGCTATTCGGATTAACCGACGTGGTGCCCGTCGTCAGTGCATTCGCACCGATCGAAGGACCGGTGGCAGCTGTTAAACCGTTGCTGGTGACCGAAGCACCGACCGCCCTCAGATTGTTGCCGCCGATTGTTGGACCTGAACCGAGCGTCGAACCGTTTCCGGTAAGCGACGGGCCGCTATTCGCGTTGGCGCCACCATTGGCTGCTACGCTTGAAAGCACCGCACTGACATTGAACAAAGCACCGCCAGCCGTCATGCTGTTGAGGGCGCCAAGTGGATTGTTTGCCGTCGCCGGCGCGTCAATCACAACGCCACCGTTGATCGAACCGTTGGACGCGACATTGTTGATCGCACCGCCGCCATTGATGGTCTGGCTTCCGTGCGCCTGAATAACGCCCGAGATGGCGCCGACCACCTGCACGCCGACCGTGGAGCCGGGGTTCAGATCCCGCGAGGGATCGCGTGTGCCATTAGGATTCGGCGCATAGGTGAGCGCCGGGTCATTGCTACCGATGCAGGGGCGATTGGGGCCGCTGCAATCCAGCCCGCCTTGAGTCGGGTCGGAGGAGACGACGTCTGGGTAGTATTGGCATGGAGTACTGCTGTCGCAGATCGTCTGGGTGACGCGGTTCAGCGTTGCGCCGTCATTGGTGAGCGTGCCTGCGACGGTGAGCAACATGTTGCCGTCGGACTTGATCGAGCTGTAGGAATTCCACAGGTTGGTCGCATTGATGGTCAGGTCTCCGCCCGCACGGATCTGCGCGGAAGCGCCAGCCCCACTGATCAACTGATCCTGCGAAACGATCTGGCTGACCAGATGATCGACGGCTTGTATCCAGGTATATGTCGGGGGATCATGATCCCCCGAGCCGTTGCAGCGGGTCTCGCAGCGGTAAGTCCTGGTGATCACGTCGTAGGCGCTGAGGATGGCGTTGGAGATCTGCACATTGCGCTGGATTGCCGGAGCCGAGGTCGTGACGTTGCTCAGGCCATTGGTCAGGATCGACAAACTGCCGCCCGACTGAATGAGACCGGCGGAATTGACGACGGCACCGTTTCTCTGACCGCCGCCCGGCCCGGCGATGGTAAGGCCATTGCCGGATAGGATAGCGCCCTGATCGTTGGTGAGCGTGCCGCCGACGAAGAGGTTGGCGTTATTGCCGGCAAAGACGAGGCCGGACGGGCTGTTGTAGAAATCGCCTGCGATGTTGAGGGCAAGGTTGTTGCCGGCCGCCAGCTGCCCGATATTGCCGAGCGACGGCAGGTTCAGCGTCAGGTCGTGCGCCGCAAGCAGCGCGGTGGCAGCCGTCGTGGTAAGACCTGCCGCGGATATGCTGATATCGCCGGAGCCGCCGGCATTGGTAACAGTGCTGACCTGCGCGTTCGAAAGATCGGCGTTGCCCGACAGATTGAGGGTCAGGCCACCGAAGACAAGATTGCTGCCCGCAAGATTGGCGGAGGCGGCGTTGACGATCAGCGTGCCACCGCCGGCCATCCGGCTGCCTCTGCTGCCGGACAGATCGAGTGCACCGGTGTTGAGCGTCAGATTGCCGCCGACGCGGGTGGTGCTGGTATAGGCAATGGCGCCTGGGCTGGTCAGCGCGGCATTGCCCAGGCTTTGCAGGCTGTTATAGCTGATATTCTGCGTCGCCGTGGCGGCAAGATTGCCGCCCGAAAGCAATGCGTTGGCGCTGAGGCTGCCGTTGGAGGCGGCAAGTGTCATTGCGCCGGCGCGCCGCAGCATCAGGCTGCCATTGGATGACGCATTGGTGGCGGCAAAGTCGACGCCGGAGACCAGCGTGTCGATGGTGATCGAGCGGGCGTTGAGGTTGACGTTGCCAGTGCCGAGCGATTGGCCGCTGAGCGTGATCGCGTTACCGGCGCCAATGGTCAGGTCGCCATGGGCGACGGCATTGGCGCTGACATTGTTCGCCGCGTTGGCCGTGATGGTCCCAGCAGCAAGCAGGCTGTTAAAAGAGATGTCACCTGCAGTGGCTGTGAGCGTCAGGTCGCCAGCCTGGCCTAGAATGACGTTACCGGCGCCCGATTGGTCCATCGCCGAAAAATCGACACCGGCGGCGATGACGTTACCGCTGACGGCAGATCCGATGAGTGAGACATTGCTGGCACCAAGGAGCTGGCCATTGATCTTGACTGTGCCGGGACTGGTGGACGAACCGATTGCGACCGCACCGTGGCCCGTGATGTTGCCGCCGGTAAACGCGCTCGCCGCCACATTGAGGCCGCCGGCGACAATCAACGTGCTGGCCGACGCACTTCCGGCGTTGATGGTCAGGTCGCCGCTTGATCCGAGAGCGATGGCGCCGTTGGCCGATTGCGCGGTGGCGGCGAAGTCGACGCCGGTAACGGCTTGACCCAGTTGGACAGTCGAACCGGAGAGCAGGACGTCGCCGGCACCGAGAAGCTGACCCGACACATTGACGCTGTTGCTGCCGGCAAGGGTGATGTCGCCATGCCCGGTCACGGCGTTGGCTGTGATCGCAGCGCCACTGGCGTCGATATTGCCGGCCGACAGCATGGTCCGCGTGGCTATGCCGGCAGACGCGGTCAGATTTATATCGCCGGCGCGATTGCCTGCAATCGTCGCGGCAGTTCCGAGCACAATACCGCCGCCCGCGGCATTGGTGGCCGCGAAATCGATGCCGGAGATCAGCGTCGGCGCGTTGATGTGACCGCCGCTAACCGTGAGATTGCCAGCGGCAATGATCTGGTTGCTGACATCGACATTGCCGACAATGCCTGCATTGCCATGAGCGGTGATGCTGTCGGCAATGAGATCAGCCGCATTCGCCGTGATGTCCCCGGCGGACAGGATCGTTCCAGCCGTGATATTGCCGGAAGCCGTCAGATTCATGGCTCCCGACGAAGCCAGCACGATATTGCCGCCAGCCGCATTGGTGGCAGCAAAGTCGACGCCGGTGATCAGCGTCGGCGCGCTGATGCTGCCGCCACTAATCGTGAGGTCACCGGCGGCAAGAATCTGGTTGCTGACATCGACGTTACCGACAACACCGACTTTGCCGTGGCTGGTGATGCTGCTTGCCTGCAGATTGGCGGCATTCGCCGTGAAATCGCTGGCCGACAGGAGCGTGCCGGCTGTGGCGTTGCCAGCAACGGTAAGGTTCATGGCGCCCGACGGGCCGAGGACGATGTTGCCGCCGCTCGCATTGGTCGCCGCGAAATCGACACCGGAGATCAGGAGACCGGCGTTGAGGCTGGCGCCGTCGATGTTGAGATCACTGGCCGATAACACTTGGCCGCTCACATTCACGCGGCCGCTTGCGGCCGTACCGCTGGCCTTCAGATCGGTCTTGCCATGGCTGGTAATGTTGCTTGCCGTTAGATCCATCGCCTGTGCGGCAAGCCCACCCGCCGACAATAGCGTGCCAACAGTGAGATTACCGGTCGAGGTTAGCGAGATATCGCCGCTCGACGTCTGGACGATATTGCCGTTGGCGGCAGCGGTTCCAGCGAAGTCGACACCGGAGACGATTGCCCCGGCTGCTATGCTCGGGCCTGAAACGCTGATATTTCTACCGCCAAGGACTTGGCCATTGACGGTTGTCGCACCGGCGAGCGCGATATCCCTGTGGCCGGTGACGGTATCGGCGGTCACGGTAGCGGCATTGACGTTGATGCCGCCAGCGGCCTGAAGCGTCGATGCGGAGAGCCCACCACTGAGCTGGGTCGTCAAATCCCCAGCGCGATTGCCTGCAATCGTCGCGGTCTGGCCGAGAACGATATTGCCGCCGGCCGCATTGGTGGCAGCAAAGTCGATGCCGGCGACAATCGTTTGGGCCGACAGGCTCTGACCAGTGATCGACACGTTGCCGGCGCCGAGGATCTGACCGGTGACCGTAGTCGCGCCATTAAGCGTCACATCGCCGTGCGCTGTGACGGCATCCGCGTTCACGGCCGCGCCGCTGGTCGAAAGCGCGCCAGCCGACAGCAACGTACCAGTGTCGATATTGCCGGCGGAGGCCAGCGTCAGATCGCCGCTGCTGGCGAGTACGATATTGCCGTTGGCAGCGGCGGTTCTGGCGAAATCCACGCCGGAAACGATCGCGCCAGCCTTGATGTCGGAGCCCGAGATGGCAACATTGCCGCCGCCAAGCACCTGGTTGCGGACAGTCACGCCTCCGACTGCGGCTCCGGAAAGCGTGATATCCTTGTGACCAGTGATGGCGTCGGCGGTAATGGTCGCACCGCCGGCGTTGACGGCGCCGGCAGCCTGCATCGTCGAGGCCGCAACGCCACCACCAACCGATACTTTCAGATCACCCGCGTGGCCAAGCACGATGTTGCCACCCGCCGCATTGGTGGCATCGAAATCGATGCCGGCGACAAGGGTTTGCGCCTTCAGGCTCTGGCCGGTGATGGATATGTTACCAGATGCGAGGATCTGATCCGTGACGCTAATCGCGCCACCAAGCGTCATGTCGCCATGAGCGGTCATCGCATTGGAGGTTACCGTCGTGCCATTTGCTGAAAGTGCCCCGGCCGACAGCAACGTACCGACGTCAATGGATCCCGTCGACGCAAGCGTCAGGTCACCGCTTGTCGCCTGGATGATGTTTCCGTTGGCAGCAGCGGTCCTGGCGAAATCGACGCCGGAAACGATCGTGCCGGCTTTGATGCCTGGCCCGGAGATGCCGATAGCGCCGCCGCCCAGAATTTGACCGCTGACCGTGGTGGCACCGGAAAGAGTAATACCCTTGTGGCCCGTGACCGAACCTGCGGCGACGGACATACCGCTGACATCGATGACACCTGCCGCCTGCATGGTTGGCGCCGCCACGGCGCCATTGACCGACACGGTCAGGTCGCCAGATTGGCCAAGGGCGATATTGCCCCCTGCCCTATTGGTTGCATCGAAGTCAATGCCAGCAACGACCGTCTGGGCTGACAAGCTCTGGCCGGTAATCGAGACGTTGCCAGACCCGAGGATCTGTTCCGTGACGCTGATCGCGCCCCCGAGCGTCATGTCGCCATGGGCGGCCATGCTGTCCGCAGTGACAGCGACGCCGGCAGAGCTGAGATTGCCGGCAGACAGCAGCGTAGCGGCATTGATGTTGCCGGACGAAGTAAGGTTCAAATCGCCACTGCCAGCCAACACGATGCTGCCATTGGCGGCAGCAGTCCTGGCGAAGTCGACACCGGAGACGAGGGTCCCTGCCTTAATGCTCGAACCGGAAAGAGAGACGTCACCGCCTCCCAGTCCCTGGCTGGTAACAACCACGCCATCGACCACGCCGGAAAGAGTGATATTCTTGTGGCCGGTGATCGTGTCGGCAGTGACGGCCCGGCCGGTGGCATTGATCGTACCAGCTGCAAACACGGTCCCAGCCTGGATGGCGCCAGCGCTGTCGTCGATGGTCAAATCGCCGCCACTCGCCAGCACGATATTGCCGCCGGCCGCGTTGGTCGCAGCGAAGTCGACGCCGGAGGCAAGAAGACCGGCGCTGACGCCATTGGCGTTGCCGTTGATGGTGATATTGCCAGCGCTGAGCAATTGGTTTGCGACATTGACGCCGCCGGTGATACCGACGGCACCATGGCTCGTGATGTTATTTGCCTGCAACAGGGTGGCCTGAGCAGTCAGGTCGCCTGCCGACAGCAACTTATCGACAACGATATTGCCCGCCGTGGCGGTCAAACCGAGCGTGCCTGACGAACCGAGGACAATACCGCCGCCGTTGGCAGCGGTGGCCGCAAAGTCGACGCCAGCGGCAATGGCGCCGGCCTGAAGGGTAGAACCCGAGATCAGGACGTTGGTCGCAGCCAGAACCTGGCCGCTGACGTTAACACCACCGCCTGCCGTATTGACCGTAAGCGCTCCATGGGCGGTAATGCCGCTCGCATTGAGCGACGCTGCGGTCACCGCCAGATCACCGGCCGACTGGATGCTGCCAGCGCTCATGCTACCGCTGGAGCTGGCACTGAAGGAGCCGGCCGACAGCAGGTCACCCGTCGTGATATTGCCGCCAGTGGCGGTCAAGCCGAGGCTGCCCGCCGAACCAAGCACGACATTGCCGTTTGGATCGGCGCTAGTTGCGGCGATATTGATGCCGGAGATGACCTTGCCGGCTGAGATCGACCGGCCGGTGGCATTGACGTTGCCCTGCCCCTGCACATTGCCGGCAACGGCAATATCGAGAGCGGCGTTCAAGGCGATATTCTGGCTGCCCTGCAGCGAGGCGGCCGAGATCGAGCCGGAGGTCGCTGTCAGACTGAGGTCACCGATGCTATTGGCAGCACCGGCAATCGCGATATCGCCAGAGGTGGCGACAAGCGTTGCCGCACCATTGCCAGCCGTCACGCTTCCGACAGCAATCCCGCCGTCGGAGCTCATCTGTACGGTCGTACCGCTGTTGACATCGCCCGACACGCTCAAGAGACCAGCGCCGCTCGCCAGAACAATGTCGCTAAGGGCTGCGACCGTCTGCAGGGTGACGCCCTGGTCAGCTCGGACAGCGAGTTTCTGTTGCGAGGTGACCTTGGCTGCCGTGACCTTCTGTTTCGAGGTGATGGTGGCGCCATCCCGCCCAGAAGCATTGCCGATCGAGATCTTGCCATCTGATGATAGCGACAACTCACCGGCATTGGCGGCCATATCGCCGCTCATTTTAACGCCGGCGCCCTTTTCCGTGACGACCACCTTGATGCGATCGGCCTGCATGGCGCCCAGCGCGGTGCCATCGATCGCATATTCCGGCGTGCCTGACGTTGCCGTCAGCGCCGTCGAGTCGCCCGTGGCATAATCATATTTGCTGGCGCCGCCCGTCAGTCGCACGGTCTTGCCATAGATCGGCGCATTGACATGGATGTTGCGGGCAACGACGTCGAACAGATCGACCGTGCCGGGGGCAGCCGCAAAGTTCCCCCCTGCCCCTTCGAAGGTAACGTCGCCACCATTGACGGTGAAGCCGGTCAGGCTACCGTCGGCGCCGATGTTGGGAACACCGGTGGTCAACGTAGCATGCGGCGTGTTGATAAAGCCGCAGCCGTTGCATGTCAGTCCATTAGGGTTCGCTACTATAACATCAGCTCTGCCACCAAACACTTCGGTGGGACCATTCAGCGCCGAACGGTTGCCGCTGGTCACCTCATTCAAAATCACCGAAGCCGGGTTCGAGGCATTGAGGTTCGGATTGCCGGGTGTCACCCCGCCGAGGTTCGAGGTACCTTGATTGCCCTTGAAGTTGTTGAGGATCAGACCCTGGGTGCCGACGTTGAAGTCGTTGTATTTATTATATGACAGGCCAGCGCCGTTCGGAGTGACGATATCCACGAGCGGAACACCGTTCGGCGCAGCGCCGACAGTTGGCTGATTGGCGGCGGGTGCCGTCGTGCTTGCCGAGACCGACTGAGCATTGGCGATCGCCGGCTGCAGAAATAGAAGCGTGCTGAGGGTAACGGCTAGCGACTGGCGTCCGAGGCGCACGAGCCCATGAATGGCGTTGCCAGAATCCTGCCTTGGATATTTGCCCATGTTACGCTCTCGCCCTTTTGAGGCCGGGCTACGTCCGCGGATCCCGCAGGAACATCTAGCCTACTTCTCGCCTCGTCCAGGCCGCGTCATGCGGCACATATTGATGATTTTTCTTGATGGACTTGGTGGCAGACGTCAATTCACTACACGGATATGGAGAGCAAACTTTGGATAGTTCGCGCAAATTTGGTAAAGCGTGTGTGAATTTTACACCAATGACTATAGGTAAAGTGGGATAGAACACGCATCACGGATAGTTTCCGGATGCCTTGTCGCAGATGCCTCAGGCCTTGCGGCGCGAGGAAGGCGGACGTACCACGACGCGATGTTCGAGCACGAAACCGGGTTCTTGGTCGCGCAGCACGCCGGACAGACGACAGAAATGCCCGCAGGCATCGCAACGGCACTGGCGGTCACCGGTGTCCGCAGCAAAGCCGCGATAATGCATGCGATCCGGGACTCCGCAATGCGGGCAGGCAATATCGGGCCGGATCTCCATGCCGAGCCTAACCCTTGATTCCCACTGGCCCGCCGGATCGAGCTCGAGGATCCATTGCCGCGTGCGCTTGATCCAGCGGGTAACTGTCGCCGGCTTGACGCCAAGGATGGCGGCCGCCTCGGTGACAGGCCGTTGCTGCGATAACAGCCGGATGAATTGCTCCAGGTTCTGGAATTTCAAGTTCGATATAGGCGTACCGGTCGTGCGCCGGAAATGTACGTCGCAGGAAACACAGCGAAACACCGGCAAGACTGGCTTTGGATGCGCCGCACGCATGGCAAGCACCGTCTCGCCGCCTTGGCAATGTGGGCAGCGTGGCGGCGCTTCGGACGATGAGAACAAGTCGTCGAACTGGCCTTGCAGCCAGCCACTGAAGGCCTTGTCTTCCGTATCGGGAATTGGCCGATAGTGCCCCATCCGCGGCATCATCGGGTCAAAAGTGCGTTTCGGGGGTGCGGCTATCGTCATCGTCTCCGATACTATCGATCGGTCATGATGGCGTCCACGCCGGCCGGGAGGATATCCTCAAGCTCACGGCCGGCGACGAAGCCGGCGAAACCTGCGGTCTCAATCAAATTGTTCACCGTGACCGATCTGTTCGCGAACGGCGTCGACAATTGGCAGCATTATCGGCTCCGGCGGCGACAGGTTTGTCTTTAGAATCAGTCACTTGATCTAAAGTGTACTTGAAACCGCCGGACTTCGTCCGCCAAATATCGAGATTCATTCAATAATTTCAGTAGCTTACCGTTTGTGGACGGGCATTAGCTAGGAGGATGAAGGTCGCCCCTTTTGCGATAACGGCAGCCAAAAGTGTACGCGGAACACCAGAAGTAAGCAACGACGGGAGGTGAGCAGTCACCTCCCGTCGTTGCTATTTTAGTAATAATTTCATCGTGCAAAGCACGATTTTCTGGGTTGAAATTTAGAAATTCACCTTCCAGCCAGAGCGAAGCCATACGCGCGGATCGCCGCCTTCAGTCGAGGCATTGACCATCAGCGAGGCAGTACCGCTACTGACGGCAAATTCGGCGCCGAGACCACCACGGACCCACCATTGCTTGAGATCCTGACCCGGCAGATCGACAGATGACAGGCCGATAATTTCCGCGCTTGCGTCAGACGACCGGTTCTCAAAGCGGTGGGCCACTTCCGTACGTGCCAGAAGGTTGACGTTTTCAGTGAGCGGGTGAACATAGTCGGCACCCAGGCGCGCGATCGTCGAATGGTCGTTCATTTCGTCATAAGCAACAGGGAAAGAACCTCCATTTTCGGTATAGGCATCGACCTTGCTGTTCGCGCGGGACAGAGCGATATAGGGGGTGATTGCGGTGTCAGCGATGGTGGCTGCGTTCAGCCAGTCGAGACGAAGCTTGCCGCCCCAGGTCTGCGTGTCGGTGTTGCCGTCGGAAAAGTCCGTTGACGAACCATTGAGATAACCGCGGTGGATATCGATTTTACCCAAAGCGTAGTAACCACCGAGTGTCACATAGAAATTGCCACCAACATTTGCGGTCACTTCCGGGGAAATATAGAAGCCCTTGAAATTGAAATCGCCGCCGCTAACGAGATCTTGCTTGGTGTATGTGCCGCCGATTGCAAGACGTCCGGTGACACCATCGGCAATACCGTAGCCGAGACCGAATTCACCAAGCGCGAAACCGCCATCGGCAGCTTTGCTCTTGTCATATCCAGAGTCGACTGTACCCCAAGCGGAGCGCTGGCCCGCGTTGAGAAGGTTGCGCATTGGACTGCCTTCGGCACCGAACATCGCCGTGTTCGCGTAGCTTAGCTGCGTGTTGCTGGGCGTAATAGCTGCGCTTTGAACGGTCGGAACGAACTGCTCGGCAACGATGATACCCGTGCCAGTAGAGCCCGCGCCAGTAGAACCTGTCCCAGTAGAGCCCGTGCCAGTAGAGCCTGTCCCAGTAGAACCCGTCCCCGTCGAGCCTGTCCCAGTAGAACCCGCCCCCGTCGAGCCTGCCCCAGTAGAGCCAGTCTCAGCAGGTCTGACACGGGCATAATAAAACTTACCATCATATGTGGTGCCGGCAACGACACTGCCATCACTGGAAACGGCCACGGCAGTCTGAGTAACATCCGACGCCAGCGTGACGCCATTGCTTCTCAACCAATCGTCGACGGTGATCGTATTGGTGGCTGCCGTCCAGCGGAATCCATGAAATTTTTCAGGGTTGTCGTTGCCAATGTTTGCAGTGCTGGCTTGCCCAACGATAACATTGCCATCGGCACTGACAGCATACGCACGATTATAGCGCCCGCCAAGCGTTCCCAGTTGCTCCATAGAGCCCCTAACACCGTCATCGCCAACATGCCAGCGATAGGCCCGCTCGTAATTTCCACCGCTGGTGGGATACACTGAAACGGTACCCACGATTGTACTGCCATCGCGGCTCAGCGCACCAAAATTGGTGTTTTTGCTATCATGCTGACCTCCAATATCGAGGGTGCCGATATCGACCATGTTGCCCGCCTGCGTCCAGCGAAAAACTCTGGACGTTTCTTCTTGACTGGAAGAAGAGTTGCCCGCCACGACGCTGCCATTTTTACTTACAGCAACCGCCTGAGAAGAATCGTCACCGTCGAGTACTCCCAAGTCCGTCATCTGGCCATTAACCTGCCAGCGGAATGCGTGCACCTCGTCGGGGTTTAGGGATGACTGCCCGACTACCGTGGTTCCATCACCGCTGATGGCCAGCCCAAGCGATTGGATTCCACCTAACGTGCCAATATCCAAAAGACGATTTGTGGACGTGGACCAGTAAAATGCGTGCGCGGCACCGTTACCCGTCAAATATGAAAGGCCCGTCACCGCACTTCCATCATCGCTGACACCAATGGCTACCGCATAGGTTCCACCAAGCGTTCCCAGATCCTCCATACCTGAAGCCGTTATGCGGGCCGCATGTGTCACTTCGGTAGACGAAGACATTGTGGAACCGACGTACACGGATCCGTCATAATTGATCGCGCGCGCTTGAACATCTTGTGTCGCAACAAGAGCGGAACCCTCGGAATCCCGCCAGATGTAAGGCACCCATCTTCTAGCACTAAGATCGTAGTTATTGACCACCAGTGAGGAGCCGTCACCGCTTAGGCCGCCAATGTAATTACGATTCGTATTCGGCGGCGTGAATATATCGAATGTGACGCCTGAATTGCTCTGCCCCACAGATACGGGTTCGGCGGGACCCGCGAATGTGGGAGATGCGAGAGCCAGCACGAGAAAAGACGTCGTATTGAACAGCATCTTCATATGCTGTGCGTTGCCGGAACGGTGTGTGTCTAACGTCTTGTTCATGCTGCCTATGCCCCTATCGCCACGCCTGGTCTCATTTTGAAACGGCGCGGATATTGAAATCTGGCGAATGGGTAGCAGCGGGCTTATTTGTCGAACATGCCTGAGCGTCCGCATTAATCGTCTGGACGTCCAGAAAGCGGTTTGTTACTGTAGTTTTAGAGTATAACTGACTAATGTGACTTTTATGTCATATTTTATATTTCTGAAGTAGGCATCAAACAATACACTTTGCTTGCCTTGGCATGGCCATTTCACTTGGTTAAGAAATGACGTCTTTCGTTTTCGACAGTTTGGATTTGCATCAAGATCAGAGTTTCGATGCTTATAGAGCGCTTTACACTGGCGGGTCGGATGTGGAAACTAACGGGACCGATTTTTACGCCCACATCGTGGCAAAGCGTCTCGGTAAACTTGTCATGTTCGATCGCCACCTAAACGGGGTTACTCACGAGCGATCCTTGCGCCGTGCCGGTGCTGACGGTTTTGAGCATTTCGTCTTGCAGCTCAATCTTTCAGGGCAGCTTCTGGTGGAGACGCCAAGCCATAGAACTTCGGTTCGTGCCGGTGAAATCATTCTTTTCGACATGACCAAGCCTCAACGTACGACGCTGGTCGACTGTCATTATCTGACATTTTCCTTAGCGCCCGACATGCTGGCGACCGTCGAGAACAATGTTGACGGCCTGCACGGCTCCATTCTTGACGGGCAGAAATCCTCTATCCTCGCAGATATGATGGCTTCGCTGATGCGCCGAAATCTTCTGAACGAGCCGACAGTCGCCAGACGTGTTACACAGATGTTCCGCCAGGCGTTGGCGCTTGCGCTGGATCCGGACGAACAATCCCGTCCCCGCGATGCCAACGAAGCCATGGAGCGCGTCAAGCTGCTGGTGAATGCCCACCTTGCCGAACGTGAACTTTCACCCGAATGGATCGCCAAAAAAGCCAACCTTTCGCGCACCCGCCTTTATGAACTGTTCAAGCCCGCAGGCGGGATCTCACGATATGTACAGAAGACCAGAGCAAAGAAGTTGCGCCAGCTGCTCGCAATGCCGGAAATGGTACGTTTCAGCGTCAGCACACTCTGTCATCAGGTCGGTTTTGCAAACGAGAGCCACGCGATCCGAACGTTTTCCGAATTTTTTGCCATGTCCCCCGGGCAATATCGACGTCAACTCGATGGTGGCAATTCGAACAACGATACCGCATCCTCTTCGGATTTCGACGGCTGGATCAGGGCATTGAATGCCTCTTAACGGAAAGGCATGAGGAGCTGTCGGGCAGCGAATGCCACATGCGCAGGGCTATGATCTTTCAACCTCGCGGCTCATTCGTGCCTTTCGGGGCTTTATAGACAGTTCATAGATTGCATAAGCGCTCACGAGCCCGTGGACTGCCATCATATAATAGAAAAACGAGGCCTGCCCTTCGCTTTGCATGATGGCTGAGACCATCAGCGGCCCTAGCGCGCCTCCAATGGATATGAAGAACAGCAGTGTCGACGCAAGCATGACATAGTCACCCTTTTCGGCACGATCATTGCCATGAGAGGCGCACAGTGCATACAAGGGAAAGCTGAATGCGCCGAACATTACAGCTCCAGCGATAATAAGAGCTTGGCCCACATCGGCGAAAGCCGCGAGGAACACTTCCGTCGCAATAGCACCGATCATCGTCAAAAGAATGACTGTGACGCGGTTCGAGCGATCCGAAAACAGGCCGAGTGGATATTGCAATATCAATCCGCCTAAAATGCCTGCGCTCATAAAATTAGCGATCTCGGCTGGCGTCAGCCCGATTGCATGCGCATACACCGGCCCCATCGAACGAAATGTTGTGACGGTAAGGCCAACAGCAATTGCCCCTAGCACCGCAATGGGACTGATATGCCATGCACGCACGAAATTGACCCTCAACTCCATTGAGCTCGCCTGACCGGAGGTTTTTATCAACGAGATCGGGACCAGCGACATAAAGATGGCACCCGATATGATGAAGAAAACTGCAGGACCATCCACCCCGACAGAAGGGATGACCTGCTGCGCAAGTGCGACTGTACCGAGGCTGATGAGCCGATAAATGGACAGAGCACGCGCTCTGTAAGTGTTGCTGACATTCGCATTGATCTCGCTTTCTATTACCGCGAGCAGGCTTGCGTAAGCAAAGCCGGACAGAAAGCGAATGACGATCCAGACGCTTGGCTCATTCGTCAGGACCATTGATGCCGTCAGAATCGAGGCGACAACGGCCAGCAGCATGAGCGCCCGCTTCTGGGCCATTCCGAAAAAGAGCCGTGAAACGCAAGGGCAACCCAAGGCAAATCCTACACTGTATACGGCGCTCATGACGCCGATAACTGTAGCCGGAAAGCCCTCATGCGCCCCTCGAACAGCAACGAACGTTAACTGCAATCCATGCGCGCCTAAGATGATGCCAGCGGTCGTAAAAATAGGAAGTAGTGGTGTAACGTGGTTCGAAGCCATAGTTGCCTGTAAAGTCGCGCAAACCGCTGAATTGCCAGCTTACGCACTACATTCAAAAATGACATTCTTCAATGAATTTGAGCTGGTATGTCATGGGCTGGCAAGGCATGGAATCGGGCTTGTCGCAAACCTTTCAGTTGGTTGAAGCAATGCCGTGAACGGGTGCATTTTTATGCTTTGTTAACTTTTTGAAGTCCAAAGAGGAGAGCATGAGGAATTGTGTGGTAGTTAGGCGGCGAGCGCTGTTCCGTCTGGCTTCTGATCGTCGTTTGCCATGCCCGGATACCATTTCTTGAAAGTCAACCGCCACGAGCCGTCGAGGGTCTGGGTGCGGGTTTGGAGGAGAAGATAGCGCTCCTGTCTTGCTCCATTGCATTTGCTGCCTTTTAGCGAGCCGCCTCGAGATAACGGCGTTGACGGTGGCCTCGGCGAAGGCAGAGGATATCCACTCTCCGGCGTAACGACACGAAAGTGTTAGGCAAATTGGAATGACATCCTTCGCCTGATCACGACGATCCGTTCCGGCCAGGTCCGACCTTCGACCCTACTTGCCAGGCTGTCGGCGCTCCCGCGACAGAACGGCCTGGCGCTGACGCTGCGCGATCTTGGCCGCATCAATCGGCCAATTTTCCTCCCGCAATGGTGGCAGAACCCGGAGATGCGCAGAAACGCAACCGCCGGCCTCAACAAGAGCGAGGCCCAGAACACCCTTGCCCGAGCGATATTCTTCAACCGTCTCGGGGGAATTGCGCGATCACACATTCGAAAGCCAATTCTACCGAGCATCCGGCCTCAACCTGCTGATCAACGCCATTGTCTACTGGAACACGCTCTATCTCGAACCGGTATTCGCCGAGCTCAACCGGGAGGAATTCCCACGCCGCCGAATGTGATCAAACATATTACCCCGCTCGGTTGGCAGCATATCAGTCTGACCGCTGATTACATCTGGACCCCGACGGACAGCCTCGATCTTAGGCCGTTGCGGCGGGAAAGCTCCATCCTCGCGGCGTGATCACCCTATGTTCTCAAAAGCCAGACAAAT
The DNA here is from genome assembly GCF_900094545.1 of Martinezella miluonensis. Lineage (GTDB taxonomy): Bacteria > Pseudomonadota > Alphaproteobacteria > Rhizobiales > Rhizobiaceae > Rhizobium > Rhizobium miluonense. The sequence goes on along the minus strand of NZ_FMAH01000022.1, from coordinate 30,688 downwards.
CCAGCACTTTCGTGATGTCGTGACGCCTAGCTGCGTCGCATCCGATCAAGTCGGGCGAGAGGTGGTATTTCGCCCCCTTCCGCAAACGGACCCATCTGGAACGAAAGGCTCAGGAGCTGATTGTGTGCCCTGACCAGCATGCGCGTCGGCATGCTGTCGAACGCTTCTATCCGGACGGTCTTGTAGAAGCCGGCTTCCGCCGGTTGCGCCAACCCGTCCCCATCGTTGGCATCGGTCTTATTGAGCGTCTCGCTCAAAACCTTCTGCGCATGCCGGGCCTCGATGCAGATCGCCGGTATCCCCTCGGCCGTCAGGGCGTGACAAAACCACGTCGACAACGGCCCGGTCTCGAAGGCGACGCGTCTGGCATGCGGCGTATGCTTGCGGATCATATCTGCCAGCAGCCTGGGTCCGAAGGGCACTTGCCGCGCCAGATGCGTTTGCCGCCTTGCTGGATTGAGATCGCGGTGTCGTTCAAGGAAATGTCGAGCCCAATATACTGGTTCATGGTTGCCTCCAACGAATGATGTTTGGGGCCGGTGCCGATCGGAAGCCCGTATTCCCATCTTATCGGAGGCAACCACCCTACCTGCATCAACAGAAAATGGCCCGAGGAGATCGCCCCGCGATTGTCCCATGTCTCAAGGCGATGGGCGACATACGACACCGCCTCGCCGACCCGACTATTGCAAAGCCTCCGCCTGATATTCACATTGATCTCACATGCGCCTGAATTGGCACGGCACGGCAAAGATTTGCGCTGACATGCAGCTCGGATATGCGCTAATTCAGGTCGATTGTTCGAGGTAGAATGTGTTGAGCGAAAAAATTGCCGTGATCGGCCTGGGTTACGTCGGACTGCCCGTCGCGATTGCCCTGGCCGGGAAATTTCCCGATGTCGTCGGTTTCGATATCAAGGCGTCCCGCGTCGCGGCCTTGAACGCGGGCGAGGACGACACGCGCGAGGTTTCGCCGGAACGTCTGAAGGAAAGCAGGCTGCGCATCAGCAGCGACATCGAGGATCTGCGCGACCGCGACATCTTCATCGTCGCCGTTCCCACACCGATCGACCGCAACCGGCAGCCGGATCTGCGCCCGATGATTTCCGCCTCGCGCACCGTCGGCAAGGCTCTGAAGAAGGGCGGCATCGTCGTCTATGAATCGACCGTCTATCCTGGCGTCACCGAGGATGTCTGCGGCCCCGTGCTCGCCGAAGTCTCCGGCCTGTGTCAGGGCGAGGATTTTCACCTCGGCTATTCGCCGGAACGGATCAATCCCGGCGACAAGGAACATACCTTCGAACGCATCGTGAAGGTGGTCGCCGGCGACAGCGAGGAGACGCTGGAGAGGATCGCCGCCGTCTATGGCGCGGTGGTCGAGGCCGGCATTCATAAGGCGCCTAGCATCAAAGTGGCGGAAGCGGCCAAGGTGATCGAAAACACTCAGCGCGACCTCAACATCGCGCTGATGAACGAGCTATCGATCATCTTCGAAAAGATGGATATCCGTACCGCGGACGTCCTAAACGCGGCGCGGACGAAATGGAATTTCCTGCCGTTTACGCCCGGCCTTGTCGGTGGCCATTGCATCGGCGTCGACCCCTATTATCTGACGGCCAAGGCCGAGGAACTCGGCTACCACCCCGAAGTCATCCTCTCCGGCCGGCGCATCAATGACGGGATGGGCGCCTTCATCGCCCAGAAGCTGATCAAGATGCTGGTTTCGGCGCAAAAGCCGATCAACGGCGCCCGGATCGGCATTTTTGGCCTGACCTTTAAGGAAAACGTGCCGGATCTCCGCAACAGCCGCGTCCCCGACATCATCCGCGAGCTGCACCAGTTCGGCATCAAGCCGCTGGTGCACGACCCAATGGCCAACCATTATGAGGCAGAAGAGGAATATGGCGTGCGGCTGGCGGCACTTGACGATTTCGGCAGGCTCGACGCCATCGTGCTTGCCGTACCGCACAAATCCTATCTGGCCGATAGTGCGGCGGAGATTCTCAATCTACTGGGCGAAAACGGCGTCGTGGTCGACGTGAAGGCAGCACTGGAACGCGACAATCCACGGCTCGACGGGCACGCCGTCTGGAGCCTATAAGCGCCACTTAGCGGTCTCTTGACGAGGCAGCGACCGTCAATCGCAGCCCCTCATCGACCGAATAGGGTGGCGACCAGCCGGTGATCGCCACCGTCTCGTCGATGTCGACCTGCAGCGAACCGAGAAGGCGCCGTGCCGCCGCGCGACGGCCGAGCAGCGTCGCCAGCCCTTCCAGCAAACGCGGCGGGATCGGCAGCAACAGGGTTGTCCGCCCCATTGCCGCAGAAAGCTTGCAGACCAGTTCGCCGATGGAAAGATCGGCTCCGTCGCTGACCAGGAACACCCGATGTCCGGCAGCGGGATGATGCGTCGAGAGCAGGATGAAATCGACGAGATTGCCGACGAAAACCAACGATCTGCGGTTGGTGACGAGCCCGAAAGGCCAGGGAAACAGCCGCCCGGCCCATTTCATCAGGCTCGCAAAATTCGCCTTGACGCCCGGCCCGTAGACCAGTGGCGGGCGGATGACGACGATCTCCATGCCCGTCTCCGCGCCGATGGCAAAGAGCGCCTCTTCCGCCTCGCACTTCGATTGGCCGTAAGGATCCTCGGGATGCGGCATGTCGGACGCCGTGAACGGCCTGCCCGGGACAGTCGCCTCGCCGTTGACTTTGATCGAGCTCAGGAAGATGAAGCGCTTTGCACCGGCCCGAGCCACCTGCCGAGCCAGATTGACCGTGGCATCGACATTGGCGGCGCGAAAGGCGGCGAGCGGATCTGACGAGGTGTCATTCATGACGTGCACGCGCGCCGCCAAATGCACGACGGTTTCGACGTCTGCGAGCGCTCTCGCCCAATCGGTCGCACCATTGAACGTACCCATAGCAACAAAGCCCGGCTTTGGTGCACGGCTGACCGGACGATAAACCATCTGTCGCCGGGAAAGCTCGGCGCACAACGCCTGCCCAACAAAACCCGTCGCACCCGTGACCAGGATCATGCGCCCATCGTCCCTCAATGACGCCCATGCGTCCGTTCAGACCATGCTTCGCACATTACCTCAGTGAGGAACAAGGCATCCCGGAAGGACAGGCTCGGAAAATTCGTGGCCGGAACGATTGTGCAGAAATGCCTGATATGAGATGGACTGCACAGAAACCATCATCGGCGCCGCGAAACGGGCGCCGGTAAGACTATCAGAGACGATGCCCTATACGATCGCCAAGCGCCTTTTCGACTTCCTCGCCGCCTTTGCGGCTATCGTCGTCTTTTCCATCCCGATCCTGCTGGTCGCGGTCGCCGTGCGGCTGACCTCCCCCGGCCCCATTCTTTACTGGTCGGACCGGGTCGGCCGCCAAAATCAGATTTTCCGCATGCCGAAGTTTCGCAGCATGCGGACCGACACGCCCGCGGTCGCCACGCATCTGCTAAAGGATGCCGGCGCCTATCTAACGCCGATCGGCTCCTTCCTGCGCAAATCCAGCCTGGACGAACTGCCGCAGCTCTGGTGCATTCTGAAGGGGGAAATGAGCGTCGTCGGCCCTCGCCCGGCGCTGTTCAACCAGCATGATTTGATTGCGCTACGCACCAAGCGCGGCATCGACGCGCTGCCGCCAGGCCTCACCGGCTGGGCGCAAGTCAATGGCCGCGACGAGCTACCGATCCCGCAGAAAGTGGCGCTCGATGAGGATTATCTGCGCCAGCGCTCCTTCCTTTTCGATCTCAAGATCATCGCTCTGACGGCATTGAAGGTGGTTCGGCGCGATGGCGTGACGCATTAGCAAGCATTGGGTGAAACTGTCAGGCCGGTAAAGCTTGGCCGCAAGAAAGCCGCATTCCTGCCTCTTTGCGATCTTAGGGGCCGTCATGAATGCTTTGGCTGGATAGGGGATCGATGTGGACGACAGGGGAACGACAACATTGGATAGCTCACGCGTGAACACATCGCCGGCCGATCTCGCGACCCGTCCTCCCGGCATCACCACGGCCGCAAGCGTCATGCCAAAATCCATGGCAATCATCGGCGGCCTGCTTTGGCTGCTCATGGCTTCGCCAACCGTCGTCGAAAGCGACGCCTACCGCTATGCGACGGCGATCCTGTCGATGATCGCTCTCTACTTCTATCTGAAAGCGCCGCTTAAACCGCGCACGGACTGGATCGGCTGGCTCTGCATGGGCTGGGCCGCCTATGTCATGGTCCGTTTCGCCATCATCTATTGGCTGACGCCGCAGCACGACATCGGCGCTTCGGACTGGCTCTATGCCTTCACCTTCTTCTTTCCGATCCTGAGTGTCGGCTTCCTACTCTATGAAGAGCTGATGGAAAAGATCGTCGCGGCCTATTTCGCCATGGTCCTCATCATGCTAGTCGCCACCCAGCATCTGCGCGAAGTCTTCGCCGGCGAGACCATCCGCCCGCTGATCATGAACAACCAGATCCACGGTGCCGTCGCCTGCGGCATGATCATAATCTTCACCGTGTTCTGGCTGCTGCATTATCTAACGGAAAAATCCAGCGATCGCCGCATCGCGCGTTTCGCTTATATCGTTTCGCCCTTCATCTTCGCGCTCTGTTTCATCGCCATCTACGGCGCCAAATCGAAAGGCGTCTGGCTGGCGCTCGGCATCACCATGCCGGTGCTGGCGCTGGTTACGCTGACCTATCTGCGCATGAAGAGCGGCATTATCGCCATCGTCGCCGTTGCTGTCTTGCTGGTGGCGGGCATCTATGGCGTAAGACACAATCTCGACAAGACCGCAGGCCCTACTGTGTCGGCAGCGCTTTCCATGGTGCAAAACGTCACCGGCAGCCACGATCTGGGCGGCGTGATGACGACCACCATCAGCTCGTCCGACACCCCGGTATCGATGGACGAGCGCCTGCAGCTCTGGTCCAACAGCTGGGAAGTCTTCTCCTCCGCGCCGATCTTCGGCTGGGGCAATCAATGGCTCGAGCGCTGGGCCGAGACGCGCTATTCGCATGTTCAATACACATTGCTGCACAATGGCTACCTGGAAATCCTGGTGCGCTTCGGCCTGTTCGGCGCGACAATCATGGGCTTCATGCTCGCCACCTTCATCCGCGCCGTCTGGCGCGCCCGCAAGGCAGGCATCATTCCGCGCGCTGCATGGCACGCCTACATCGCCTGCCTTTTCTTCTTCTCATTGACGCTCCTCAGCAACTCCAACAACCGCCTGGCGATCGGCGAAAGCCTGGCCTTCGCAAGCTCCGCCTTCGCCTGCTGGTGCCACATGCGGTTGAAGGGGGAGTATTTGACGATATCTAAAGGGGAATGGAAAGAAGCGGTCGTGAGAGCATGACCTGCCACTGAACTTTCATCCGGCGGCGATTAGAGCCTCGGTGGTTCAGATCAGCAGGTCAAAGCTTGCCTATCTCACGCGCCCAGTAATGCGCTGTGGCGCAGGCCTCCATCGCAACCGTGCATTTGGGTAGTTCCGTAAAAAATACAACGACTTGGTCACGCGACAACTTCCTGCGCAATACAACAGCGCCATCGCTTCGAGCGGCATGAACCTGAAACACCCGCTTTGCTAGGTCCAGGCCAACAATGCTAACTTCCTTCATGGATGCTCTCTCCTCTAAGTGACGTTCTGGCGAACATCACTCTGGCACATTGCGATGCCGTCGGGAGGGGGCATCCACATGGGGTAATCGCGGGAGCGATGCCCCTCTCGATCCGATCATGATCTTGGATGGCGGCTGTTCCCCGATAAGATGAAGTACGGGCTCTCGACTGGACGCCGGGCCCAGCATCAACGGAGAACAGCCATGACAGAGTATATCGGCCTCGATGTATCAATGAAAGAGACTGCAGTTGCAATCCGCCGAGAAGGCGTGCGTGTTTGGCGGGGGAAATGCATATCAGATCCTCACGTCATTGCCGAACTTATACGCAAACGCGCACCCACGGTGAAACTCGTGGTGTTTGAAACGGGACCGCTCTCGGTGTGGTTTTATCATGCGCTTCGAGCAGAGGGCCTGCCTGTCATCTGCATCGATGCACGACACGCCAAAGCGGCGCTCGACATGGCGACGAACAAAACGGATGCGAATGACGCCGATGGATTGGCGCACCTGGCCGAAGTTGGATTCTTCCGAGAGGTCCGCGTGAAGGGGTTCGACAGCATGTTAGCGCGCACGCTTGTCGCGGCGCGCACCCGGTTAGTCCATATGACGACCGAACTTTCCAATCAGATTCGCGGCATCATGAAAACGTTCGGCCTGGTCGTTCCAGCAGGCAAAGGAAGCGTGTTTGAGAAGAATGTTCGAGATCTTGTCTCCAGCGATCATGATCTCGCTCATATTGTGCTACCGCTTCTCGACGCCTGGAAAGGCCTGCGTGCCCGCGCCGCGGACCTCGGGCGCAAGTTGGTCGCTGATGCCCGCCAAAGCCAAGCCTGCCGTATCCTTATGTCCATCCCCGGCGTGGGAGCAATCACTGCAACCTCTTTCGCGACTGCCATTGAAGAGCCGGGAAACTTCAGGAAGTCTCGGTCCGTGGGCGCGTGGATCGGCCTCACCACGCGACGCTACCAATCCGGCGAAGTCGATTACGACGGCCATATATCCCGACGCGGCGACCGCCATCTGCGTGGGCTTCTCTACGAAGCAGCGTCGGTCATTCTTACGCGCAGCTCCGTGCAGAGTTCCTTGCAAACATGGGGGCTTCAACTCCGCGAGAGGATCGGCTTCAAAAGAGCTGCTGTGGCCGTCGCACGAAAGCTTGCGGTCATCATGCACACCATGCTCAAGACCGGAGAGCTCTTCAATCCAAATACGGGAGTGACAGTGACAGCATAGTATCGAATAGGGCTCAAAACTGAGCACTTGAAGCGTCCCTGCCGGGACGTGAGCCGAGCCATTCCGTTGATGGGGTTGCATCGCTGTCTCAGCCGAATGCGTCGTCCACATTGAAGGCTCGTCCCGCGAAGCTCCATCATGCGGCGACTGATGTCGACCGCGAAGACAACCATGCACCTGGCAGCACCGCCTCGACAACTTAACGCTTGACGCCCAGCCGCGATTAGACAACTCCATCAGTTCTCAGCGGAAATCAACAGGATATAGGACTTTTCTCCGATTGAAATCAGGAAGTGAAAGCGACACCGGAAGAGCGAAACGGCGGCCGCGGCCTCAGGTTTTTCAGCCCGGCGATCACATCATGCGGAAGCTGGTTCTCGACCTTCACGCGCGTCTTCTAGGTTGACAAACGCGTAGCGACTATCATTTTCCACGGCTTGCTCTATATCGGTTTTTCCAGCACGTCCCAAGGCCGCGATTGTCGCGGTCGTGAACGAGTGGAACAACAACAAGCCAGCCGACAACGAGCTAAGTTATTCTGCGCGGGAATAAAATGCGGGTCCTACATTTCTTCAAGACGTATTGGCCAGATACCTTCGGAGGTGTCGAGCGGACGATTCATGCGATCATCAAGGGCGCCGCCACAAAGGGTATAGAATTCGACGTCCTATCGCTAAGCAAAATTCCAACGGAAAACACAGTCAGATTTCATGGGTACATGGCCTATAAATCCAAGCTCGATTTTGAGTTTGCATCAACTGGATTTTCGCGCGACGTCTTCGGAAGGTTTCGCGAGCTGTCAAATATGGCCGATATTGTTCACTACCATTTTCCCTGGCCACTGATGGACTTAGTTCATCTTGTTCATCCTCCCCATAAGCCGACCGTTGTTACCTACCACTCCGATATCGTGAAGCAAAAGTTTCTGTTGAAACTGTACAGGCCGCTGATGCACCGCTTCCTCGATAGCGCCGACAGGATCGTCGCCACGTCGCCGAACTATCTCGCAACCAGCGATGTACTGCAGCGTTACAAAGCGAAGACGGTCGTCATTCCATTGGGGCTCGACGAAGCTGAATACCCCAGGGCGGAAGAAGACACTATGGCGCGCTGGCGCCAGCGTCTACCTCGGCCTTTCTTCCTTTTTGTCGGTGTTCTGCGCTACTACAAAGGCGTCCATATTCTCCTGGAGGCCGCGAAGAGGACTGATCTGGATATTGTCATCGTGGGAGACGGTCCGATGGACCGCTCGTTGCATAAATATGCAAGGATCAACAATCTGGCGAACGTGTCCTTTCTTGGCGCGTTGCCAGACATCGACAAATCTGCCCTTTTTGAACTGTGTATCGGCTTCGTATTCCCTTCCCATTTGCGCTCGGAGGCCTTTGGCCTTTCCTTAGTCGAGGCTGCCATGTTCGGCAAACCTATGATTTCCTGCGAGATCGGAACCGGAACGAGTTTCGTCAATATCGAAGGAAAGACGGGGTTCGTCGTCCCCCCCAACGACGCGGAAGCCTTGGCAATGGCAATGAATGCCATCGCCAATGACCGCATACGTTCAGCCAACCAAGGCAGCGCGGCACGGACGCGCTACCAGGAAAATTTCACCGCAGAGCGCATGGGGAGCGCCTATGCGGAGCTTTATCGGGACCTGTTGGCACGGCCATAGGCCTGTTCTTCGCGAAAATTCGTATAGCAGAGCCTCATTTCGAAGCTCTGCTTTTCAATAATTTGAGATATTCGCTCCCACAATTTTGAGTGCTGTAACGATCCATCGTCTGCTTGGCAGCGATAACAAATTGTCCGCGTTTTTGAGCGTTGCTCGCGCAGTCTCTAAGGGCTTCCGCCGCCGAACCTACATCCGGCTCGAACCAAATTTGATCCTGATAAAATGGATAGTCCCCAAATAGCACGGGAAGCGTTTCGCCGCTCACAAGCCAGCTATTCTTATCGTTCATAAAATCCATATTGCCAGAATATGCGGATGCCACGACCGGAATTCCCAGCGCCATCGCCTCCGCCATAAGACGTCCAAACCCTTCCGCCCGATGTAGCGACAAGACCACGTCACAACACTGCAGCAGTTCGTAATACTCGAGGCGACCCATGACCGTGTTGCGGATGATAATGCGCGGATCCTGTGCGGCCTTGCGCATGCATTCGCGCCAAAGCGAATCGTCGTGCACATTCATTGCCTTGACAATCAGCCGCGCCTTGCGGTGGGTTTCACGGGGGAAAGCCGATTGAAACGCAAGGATAGCGCCCAAGGGATTTTTTCGTGAGATAGAGGAGGCGCCATCGAAACTGGTAAAGACGACGAAGCTGTCGTCCTCCAGGCCAAAATCTGATCGCGAAACTGTGGGGAGCTCAGGCACCATCACAGGCAGCGGCACCCTGATGACAGGCTTGTCCGTCGCGCCTCTAAATGCACGAGCTGAATGTTCGGAGTGGCACCAGATTTCGTCGACCAATTCCATTGCCATTCTGGCGGGCGGCGGAAACCGTTCTAGCTCCCATTGCCAGAAACCGATTTTTCGGCGAGCAGAGAAGGCGCTAGGGCCGACTTTGTTTAGCAACGTTAGAGTATCGAAGGCCGGCATGACGTAGATCATCACGTCACCGTCGAAAGTAGCCGAGTGTGCATCAATGGAGGGTTCGTCGATTGCTTGACGTGCAGAAATTTGCCACGGGGCTTGGATAACTTCCGGTACGATTCCCGCAGTAGTTAATGATGACCGCAGCAACCGAATATCCTCTCCAAGGCCAAACTCGCCTTTCGGGTATCCGATCAGTGCAACATTGTTAAAGAAATTGGGCGGCGAGACTCCATGCTTCGTCGCAAATACGTTGGAAGCATTCGATATATTGCCCGCCGATTCCTCGCGAGCGACTTCGTCGTGCTCCAAAATTAGGTCTGATTCTACTCGACCGAAGTATTCGGCTCGGCCGTTAGAGATCCACCATTGCTCGATCTGCGTTCGTCCTTCTAACGTTGAGATATCGGCAAACTCGCGCAGATCTATCCTGTTCATGTAAATCAATGTTAAAAACGTTGACGGATTTTCAAGATTGATAGTGATTTTTCTTTGCACCAATGGAATATTAGTCCGATAACATATTTGTTTATTATTTATTGCCGTGGGCATATACACCGTAAGATGAACAAATAGTTTGTACAAAAGGCTAGTAAACGAAGAGTCATCGGGTAATTTGTTTTCAGCCGTGCAGTGTAATAAAGAAATTGCCTCTGCTTTTCGAAGCCAATTGGATTGTCCAAAGTATTCTTTGTGGCCATAGGACAGCCACCAATCCCAACAATCAGAAATTCCCTCTTGTGTAGAAACATCCCAGAGGGCCTGCAAATCGTAACGATGTCGTAGAACAAGTTGGAGAAGACCGGTTAACTCTATTTTATGAGATGCGTCCAGAAACTTTGTCATAGGGGCCAGGTGGAGCTCCTCAATTATTTTCTGGTCTGTAACATCCCTGACCCCAGGAAATTCGCTACGACCGACAGACAGCCACCAATACATGAGGTCGTCCAATCCTTCGTCGGAGCCAATGTTGTAGGCCATTTGAAAACCCGCGCCAGCACCGACCCAGACACCAATCAGCGACTTGGGCACACCATACTTAAACGTTTTATTGAATACGAACATTTCGGACATCATTTGCGATCGGCCACCTTTGTCTGCCTCTTTGTTGCCGTCGCCTTGACGCGACGCTCTCTGCTGTAGTCTTGAATTACGATCTACCCCCAATCGTAGCGGAGGAGTCCACCGAGTGAAATATGTCAATCCACTCGGTAAGGACTCCCGTCCGGAAGGTTTTCACTTAGCAGATTGGATTTCGATTTCGAATGGTATATCCAAAGGCGAAACTACTGAACGGGTCAGATAGATGGTTTTTAAGAATTTAGCCACACGGTGGCTCGTCGGAAAATTCGGCAATAGGGCATCGGCAGCTTCAAATGAAGGCACTGTCAAGGTAAAGAAAATTGGCGCGAAATATATTTCCAGGCGTGAAAAAAGAGCGATTGAACGCTATTTCGATGAAAACTTTTATGTTTCGTCCCAGGAAGCACGACGCTTGGGCATGAGAGCCGTCGATCACTATATCGAAATCGGCGAAAAACAAGGGCTTTCTCCTACTGCTGATTTTGATCCAGTCTTTTACGCAAAAAAGAATCCAGACGTCGCAAATTCAGAACTTACCTTGTTCGGACACTACGCGCTATATGGCCTTACAGAGGGCAGAATGAGCCGCAGCGCAGCCAGCAATCTAGCGTACGACGACTCAAAAATTGACCGGAACCTCGATACTGTACTAGTTCTTGCGCATGAGGCCACTCGTACCGGTGCACCTATCCTCGGACTAAACATCATCAATGAACTGAGGGATTGTTATAACGTCATAGCAGTGGTGATGAAGACGGGTTCGATACTTCCGTCTTTTGAAAAAAGTGCGGCAGCCACTATCATCATTCCACCGGGCGTCGCATTGGACGAGTGTGAGGGGAGGGCGCTAGTCGAGGAACTCGTGGCGCGATATCGGCCCTTGTACGCTGTAGCGAATAGTTCCGTAACGAAGTCTTTGGCTGTTCATTTGGAACAATTTGGCGTACCCGTTGTGGCGCTTGTCCACGAATTTGCCATGGATTCTCCTCCTCTCGGATCATTGGATGAACTTTATCAAAAGGCATCTCACATAGTCTTTCCTACCAGAATTGTCGCAGAAGATTCTCAAGCGATGTATCCGCTGTTGCGCGGGCGCAATGTATTAGTTTTTCCTCAGGGGCCGTCTATCATCCCGGCCAAATCGGACGGATTTGCGAAAGAAAGCGGGACTGTTGACAGACCATTTGTCAAGGATGGTCGTTTTACCGTATTTGGTATGGGCACGGTTACCTACCGCAAGGGAGTGGACTTGTTCGTATCAGTGGCCGATTTCCTTTATCGAGAGTTGAATCGAGACGATTTCAGGTTCATTTGGATAGGCCACCACAATCCAGGGGATGTGCGCTACAAGCTCGCTATCGAAGCTCATATCAAGAAAAGCGGACTTGAGAATGTTGTTGAGTTCCTCGACGAAGTCGATGATCTAACGCCGTATTTTAATGCTGCAGATCTTTTGTTTTTGAGCTCTCGTATTGATCCGCTTCCCAATGTTGCAATTGACGCGGCTCTCGCGGGGGTCCCAATTTTGTGCTTTAAAGATGCAACCGGTTTTGCCGACATTTTGGAACAAGACGCTGCGACAAGCTTCCTAGTCGCCCCATACGTTAGGGTTGATAGGGCTGCAAAAATCATTGGTGATTTAATTGACAAAAGGGCAGAGTTGAGTGCGCTCTCAAAGTCACTAAAGCAATATGCCAAAAAGACATTCGACATGAAATCATATGTCGCGCGGATTGATCAGTTGGGAAGGCAAGCAGCTTCGGCAATAAAGCAGATTGAATCGGATGTTGCGAGAGTTGTCGACGCTAAGGCATTTGACAAAGTATTCTACTTTGGCGAACACGGTTCGGCGTTCGACGACACCACTGCCGTGAAGCGATATATGAATGGGGTACGTCTCGCGTGGCCATTGAGCCGCGGAGATGCTGGCATTTTCGTTCGCAGGCCGATGGTTGGCTTTAACCCTCTGATTTACGATCTAAACAATCCGAATGATTCTGGTAGTTTCAGAGATCCCTTGACTGACTTTTTGGCGAAGGGAAAGCCAGAAGGACCGTGGTCCCATTACGTCATCAGGCCGTCTGACGCGGTGTTAGAACCTACCTTGCGTGTGGCGATCCACGGTCATTTCCACTACACGGATTTGTTGGATGAATTTCTACGATGCCTCGAAGTAAATGAGACGAAGCCGGATCTTTTTATTACCACGACGAGTGAGGAAAAGGTTCGAGAAATTCAAGCGACTCTTGATAAAACACGATGGAGTGCAAAAGACGTTTGGACCGTACCGAACAGGGGGCGCGACATATTTTCCTTCCTTAAGGATATGCCGGAGCGCCTTGGGCGGCATTACGATATTGTCGGGCACCTCCACGGAAAAAAGAGCGGCCATGTGGAAACTGCTGTGGGCGATCGCTGGCGGAATTTTGCCTGGCAACATTTGTTGGGCAATAAATATCCAATGCTTGACATTATCGCGGCCGCATTTGCTGACCACTCGAATATTGGCCTAGTCTTTCCGGAAGATCCTCACTTGAATGGCTGGGATTTGAACGAGGCGGTAGGTATTGAGTTGGCGAAAAGGATCGGCTTGACAAAGTCGCTTCCAACACATTTTGACTTTCCGATCGGGACAATGTTTTGGGCGAGACCAGAGGCGCTTACGCCGCTATTTGAAATGAAGCTAGACTTATCGGAAATTCCTGCCGAGCCTCTTCCTATTGACGGAACCATCCTCCACGCACTTGAGCGCTTGATACCATTCGCGGTGGAAAAGGCGGGTTTTGCGTACGCGACTACGCACGTGGCTGGCGTAAACAGATGACATCGCATGTTATATTTGGAGGCGCAGGCTTTATCGGGCGTCACGTGGCAAGAGCGTTGATCGCTCGGGGAGAAGACGTGACCGTCGTCGTGCGGTCGGCGTATCCCGCAAGTGCGGGCATCAAGCAGCCGAAGGTCGTAATGCTCAATCTTTCGACAGCGATTGCATCTGATTTTGATAGGCTGATCGGGGACGCCGAGATCGTACATAACTACGCCTGGAGCACTATTCCCCAAACCGCAAACGCGGAACCTTTGGAAGATTTAGTCGACAATGTTGGACTGACGATTAATATTCTTGAGGCAATGCGGCGGCGCAGTGGCGGGCGTTTGATTTTCACATCTTCTGGGGGAACGGTATACGGAAGATTGCATACCATTCCGGTTCCCGAGACGCATGAGCTTGCCCCCCTCACGGCATACGGAGCCTCGAAGGTCTCCGCCGAGACCTACATCAAATTCTATAATCGTCTTTATGGGTTGGATACGCGAATTGCGCGCGTAGCAAATCCTTATGGGGCTGGCCAACTGGTTACACGTCCACAGGGGGTGCTGACTACCATGGTCCACCGGGCACTATCTCACCAGACGATCGAGATATGGGGAGACGGTGAGGTCGTCCGCGACTTTATTCACGTCTCAGACGCTGTGAGCGGCCTGCTGTCTTTGGCCGATGCGCTGCCAAACCAAGACCTAGTTCCGCCGATTTTCAACATAGGCAGTGGCAAAGGCTGTAGTATAAACGAAATTCTGGTGAGTATAGAACGACGCTTAGAAAGGAAACTGCAAGTCGTTCGTCAGCCCGGCCGCGCTTTTGATATTCCAATCAGCGTACTTGATATAGCAAAAATGGAAAGAGAGTTTGGATGGAGGCCAAAACTTACCCTCGAGGCTGGCATTTACCATATGCTCGATGACCTCCAGGAGGATCCGGCCCGGTTGTTTTCTTCGCTCAACTAAGCGAAGGGAACCATACAATACCGCCTTCCGACTCTCGTGGGTTGTTTCATGTCAGTGTTTGCGCCAAAAGCTCCACCAACAGCCTTGTCGGCGTTGGCTGCAAATGCCTTTGCCGGATGCGCTCCGTGAGTTGACCACTTGCCCCACGGGTCAATGCAACTTCGACCGCATTTGCAAGTCCGCCCCAGTTCCCCGGCTCGATATAGGTCAGCGAATCCCCGAACATTTCCCGTGACCATGGATGGTCGTTGATGAGCATCGGGCTTCCCGCCAGTGCTGCTTCCAACGAAGAAAAGCCGGGGGAATCGTCTCCCAGTTCGAGATAGAGCGAGCAACTTTGCATGGCCGAGCGGAGGATCTCTGATGCAGGCTGCATAAAGGGGAGGAACCGCACATTCTCCCCGGCAGCTGCGCGGCACTTATCGTAATAATGCTTGTCGGCATAACCTCCGATAAATACCAACGGGATTTCGCTGTCCCTCAAGGCTTTGATTGCTTCGAGTTGACGCTTGTGTTGCGCCAGTTGTCCAACCCAGAGAATGTACTGGTCAACACCGTACGCCGACTGGAAAAGTCCGTCTTCAGCGGGTTTCGCAAAACCGGGCGCGATGCCGGGAGGTATGATCGCAACTTTATCTGCATTCACTGCAAAATTTTTCAGGCAAAGTTCCTTCTCCACCTTTGTGCGCAGGACAACCAGATCGGCTAGATCCAGATGACGTTGCACCACCTCATGCGCGCTATGCTTTTGGTCGAAGAAATTGAAGTTAGGTATAAGGACAATCGGCTTGCCCGCCGCCTTTATGTCGGACAGCAACCCTTCCCCGCCGCCATGCGCGGAAAAATGGATAACAGCGTCATAGGCGCTAAGGCGTCGCGAATTCGGTCCGTAGAGATCTGCCCGAACACCTACATCATTGATATAGTCGGCTAATTGATGCAGCTCGGTCTCGCCCCCCCCGGGGGCAAGGAAAGCCTGGTGATAGGTGGTTAACAAGAGCCGCAACGATTAAGTCCTTGTGGTATACTATTTTAAACGTGAGACATGATCCTATTGGTTTCCTCTGAACGATTCCAGTTGTCCGCAGACGAAAACCAGATCTTTTAACGCTGGAACGATGTTTTCCGAACGTTCTCCTCACGCCGGTTCATTGATGAAAAGACGGCGTCACTGCTGGAACCAAGGCATACCCGGCCGAGGATTGCCATTTTCAAATGACATCGGGAAAAACTTGAAGTGGAGGCGCCAGCCGCTTCCGCACATTCGCGACGACATCTGGAAGTATGTTTCCATTTCGTCGGAATTTCCGCCCTCCTTGTCCCACTGGTCCACCTTATCGCCAAAGAGTCGAACAAGATCGCGCTCAAATTGGAACAAACAGCAATCGTAGATTCTCTCCCTGTCGGCAGGATAGAATAGAGCCTTTATTTCAAGATGCTTTGCGAGGAATATCGATACCGTTCTCTCAAGAACAAACGGAAGGGAACCGCAACCATGGGCAGCTACTCCGTAATAATCCTGCGTTTCATGCAGAAATGAATAGAGCTCTTGACCGAGATCATCCTGGGAAAGATTGAGTATTGGAAGGATCATTTCTTCCATATACTGTTCCCAAAATAGTGAATTTCCAAACCAATAACTACAGCAAGAAAGTATATTGTTAGCGTGGTGCCCCTGTGCGGCCAAATCGTATTTCAAGCCGGCCTTATCCAGGACGCGTTGTGTCTTTTGCGTAAAATTTGGATCCCTGGTGTTTTCGGAAAACTGCCACAAATTTTTGTGTGTATAGGCAAATTGTGGAAACGGGTTGACTACATATACATCGTATCCGGGATTGTCCTGAATCCACGAGTCCACCTCAATCCCGTCTAAGAGGCTTTTGCCTTGGAAACGCGTCGATACAGCGCCGACGATATCAGCGCTCTTGTAACTGCCATTGGCATATATTTCGCGGAAGATTTGGAATTCGCGCAAGCCTGGTTCAGGATTGTGCCGAAAATCAAGCGGTTCGAACCCCTTCTGGACCTGAGCGAAATGCTTGTCGAAGATACAATTCTGGAGAAGACGGGTTTTCATGAACGAAGTCGGTCCTAGTTCCTGATGCGCTGGATGTGGTCAATGATTTAGTGACTCCTAGCGGACTTGTCCATCGACGAGGCCATTCATTCCAGAATCCACGATGTCCTACCGTTGCAATGACCATTGGGTTCAAGTACCAATGCTCGCCGCGAGAAGCGCCAACAACCTAATTGCTACACGGTAAATATGCTACAGCCAAAATACAAAGGTATCATCCTCGCCGGCGGCAAGGGAACACGGCTTTATCCAGCGACCATCCCAGTCAGCAAGCAGTTGCTGCCGGTGTATGACAAGCCGATGATCTACTATCCGCTCAGTACGTTGATGATCGCCGGAATCAGAGAGGTGTTAATCATCTCCACACCAAGTGCATTACCCCTCTATCAGGAATTGCTAGGATCCGGCGAAACGCTGGGTATGCGTTTCGAGTACGCGATACAGGCGGAGGCGCGCGGTCTTGCCGAGGCTTTCATCATTGGGGAGCGCTTTATCGGCGATGCGTGCGCGGCCCTCGCGCTTGGAGATAATATCTTCTATGGCACCGGCGTGGGCACGAGCGTGCGGCAGGCGAGCGAGCGGGATTCCGGTGCGACCGTTTTTGCCTATTCCGTAAGCGACCCGGAGCGTTACGGGATCGTCGAGTTTGCCGAAGATAAGACAACCCCGATCTCCATCGTCGAAAAGCCGAAGAATCCAAGAAGTCACTTCGCCGTTACCGGGCTTTATTTCTACGACAACGACGTCATCGAGATATCGAAAGGCATCAAGCCCTCTTCCCGCGGTGAGCTTGAGATCACAACGGTCAACGACGTCTATCTGCAGAGAGGGAAGCTTTTCGTCGAGAAGCTCGGTCGCGGCAACGCATGGTTTGACACCGGGACCCATGATAGTCTTCTTGAATCAAGCCAATTCGTACACACGATCGAAAAACGCCAGGGCCAGAAGATCGCATGCATTGAGGAAATCGCCTGGCGCATGGGCTTCATCGATGACGAGCAGCTCGAACAACTGGCTCATCCGCTTGTGTCGAGCGGCTATGGAAAGTACCTGCTGAGCCTAATTCCGCGATAGTTTCTGTGTACGAGGAATTGGACTGGTCCACCGTCTAGTAGCTGAAATTGTGATCGACGTCGGCAAAGCTCGTGGCAGTGGCATCCTTTGGCGAAAGCAGCACGGAAAGTTTGGGCCAGTCTATAGCAACGTCAGGATCGTTCCATAGAAGCGATCGCTCTGACGCGGCATCCCAGTATCCCGTCTGCCGGTAAGAAACGAGAGTATCATCTTCCAGCGCTAAGAAGCCATGTGCGAAGCCCTCTGGGACGTAAAACATGTGGTTGTCTGTGCCGGCAAGCTCCGTACCCGTCCATTTGCCGTAGGTCGGCGATCCCAGCCGCAGGTCAACGGCAACGTCGAATATCCGCCCGTGAACGCAGCGGACCAGCTTTCCGACCGCGTGTGGATTGACCTGATAGTGCAGGCCGCGGACGACTCCTTTTGAAGAGCGTGATTGATTGTCCTGTACAAATTGCGGCAACCCAAGTTCCTGAAACGCGGAGGCGCGATACGTCTCAGTAAACGAGCCGCGATCGTCTCCGAATTCCCTGTGTTCCAAGAGCAGGACGTCTGGGATAGCCTGTGGAATAGCCTTGAAGTTCATTTTTTTCCTTTCCTGGAGACGGCGATCGCGCTAGCAGCTTTGACGTGGCTACAGATCCGATATAGGGACACTCCTTTCAGTACAAGGTAGTGTGGAGAGCTTTATGCGCAAAACAGCAATGGTCACCGGGGGAGCGGGCTTCATAGGATCAGCAGTCTGTCGATATTTAATTGGCGAAACAGACTACGATGTGGTCAATCTGGATCTGTTGACCTATGCTGGTGATCTTCGCTCGCTCGACTCCATCAAATCAAATCCGCGGTTCTCGACCATTCAAGGTGACATCGGTGATAGTGAGCTCGTGGGTGAAACCCTGCAACGCCACCGCCCGTCGATCATTCTGCATCTCGCGGCGGAGTCTCACGTCGACCGTTCTATTGATGGGGCGGCGCCGTTCATCGAGACCAATATCGTGGGCACCTTCCGGCTTCTAGAAGCCGTCCGCACCTATTGGTCGGCACTCGCAGCGGCCGAGCAGACGGAGTTCCGTTTTCTGCATGTCTCCACAGACGAGGTGTATGGTACATTGGGCGACGACGGACTTTTCTCGGAAACGACGCCCTATTCGCCAAACTCACCTTATTCTGCATCGAAGGCTGCATCGGACCATCTGGTCAATGCCTGGCATCATACCTACGGCCTGCCGATTGTCATTTCGAATTGTTCAAACAATTATGGTCCGTTCCAGTTTCCGGAAAAGCTCATCCCCCGCATGGTCACGACCGCGCTGGAGCATGGCTCGTTGCCGGTATACGGCGCCGGAAACAATGTCCGCGATTGGTTGCATGTGGACGATCATGCTTCCGCTCTGTGGCTTGTGGCGACGAAGGGCCGCCTTGGTGAAAAATACAATATCGGTGGGCGCAACGAGCGCCGCAACGTCGATGTCGTTCGCACCATTTGCTCTTTGTTGGACGAGTTGGGGCCTCCTGCGCCGCAAGGGGGGTATGAGAGCCTGATCACCTACGTAACCGACCGCCTTGGTCACGATCACCGCTATGCAATAGATGCAACGAAGATCGAAACCGAACTTGGCTGGAAAGCGAAATATGATTTCGACCAGGGTCTGCGTGCCACCATCTTGTGGTATCTTTCCAACGAGTGGTGGTGGCGGCCGCACAAGGATGCTGCCGAGGCTCTCTATAAGGCGAAAGCAAATTGACACTCTTAATCTTGGGTAAGAATGGACAGGTTGCTACGGCCCTTGCGGAACTTGCCGAGGAACGTGGCCTCGAATGGTTTGCGTGGGGGCGGAGCGAGCTCGATCTTTCGAATCTCGACCAGACATATGCGGCGATCATGAAGTCGGGAGCGTCAGCCATCGTAAACGCTGCGGCTTACACCGCTGTGGATAAAGCGGAGAGCGATGCTGCGTCGGCGATGCGGCTGAACGCGGATGCCCCAGCGATCGTCGCGCAGGCCGCAAGGGAGCTCGACGTCCCCTTTGTGCATATCTCCACAGATTACGTCTTTTCGGGCGACAAAACGACGCCCTACACCGAAGACGATGCGATATCGCCGATCAGCACTTATGGTCTCAGCAAGGCCGAAGGCGAGAAGCGAGTGCGTGAGGCCTATTCGGCAGCCACCATCCTGCGCACCGCCTGGGTTTTTCACGAGAGCGGAAGCAACTTCGTCAAGACGATGCTTCGCCTCGGCGGGGAGCGCAAGGAACTGCGCGTAGTCGCCGATCAGCATGGCAATCCGACCTATGCGGGCGATATCGCCGTGGCCTGCTTGAAGATTGTTGAGATAGCAAAGGCTCGCTCGCGCAGCGTTGCGGGCACGTTTCATTTCGCCGGTCGGGGATATACGACATGGCATGGGTTTGCCGAGGCAATCTTCTCCGAAGCAACAGCGCACGGATGGGTAGTGCCCGACCGTGTGACGGCAATCTCAACTGCCGAATATCCGACGCCCGCGAGACGGCCGGTCAATTCACGTTTTGATTGCAGTCGGATCGCCAGCGTGCTGGAAATTGAAGCTCCGCACTGGCGCGGCTCTTTAGCCCACTGTCTACAGCGGTTGGCGGTAGCCAGGGGGTGATCGCTCCTGCATCAAGGCAGGAAAGCCGAGGCCTTCTTTTGCTCCCATTTGCTCATTAGTTGGAGCGTGTGGGATGGATGACCGGATGCTTTTGATCTCGAGAAGAGGATAATTTATATGTTAGTTGAGACACAGGCGACGAACCCGTTGAATCCGTCGTGGTCTGAACCGACTGAGTCCTTGCGGATACAGAAATCGCCACCTGGGGTGTATAACAACATCAAGTTGGCGTATTTCCTGGCTTGGTACGATGTGCGGCACCGCTACGCCAGATCGGTGATCGGCCCGTTTTGGATCACGCTTCAAACGGCAATTTTCGCAGCCTGCATTGGCTTTGTCTTTAGCGCTATATCGAACGTCTCCGTTCACGACTTCCTGCCCTATTTTGCAGTCAGTTTCGTCATGTGGAACTTTTTGGCCGGTGCGACCAACAATGCGACGACGACCCTGTTGGGTGCGGGTGGGTTCATCAAGGATCGAGGGCTGCCCGCCTATGTCTTCTATGTCCAGTGCTTTTTCCGGCATCTGCTGTTTCTCGCGCACAATATCGTCGTTCCTATTACTCTTTTCATCTTTCTCGGGGGGGCTACGTTCCTCGGTCTCCTCATGGCTCTTCCAGGGCTGATCATTTTCATGGCGGTCACGCTCTGCCTATCGCTCGTGGCAGGAACACTTGCCACACGCTATCGCGACGTGCAGCCGTTGGTCGAGTCATCTATGAACTTGGCCTTCCTTGCGTCTCCAATCATGTGGAAACCGCATGTCGTCGCGGGTCGCGACTATCTGCTGCACTATAACCCCGTCGTGCATTTGCTCGCGATCTGGCGGGAGCCATTGTTGAACGGCGCCATGCCTTGGCATAGTTTTATCGTGTCGCTGGGAATCCTCGCAATTCTTGCCCTGTTGAGCTGGTATGCGCTGACGCGCCTGCGCAACGCAGCTTTTTGGATCTGAACAATGGCTACGATCACGCTTAAGAAAGTCACGCTTGACTATCCGATCTACGACCTGAACGACAAGTCTCTGAAAAGGCTTTTGCTGTCCGCCGCGGGCGGATCTACGGAGAAAACAACGGTCATCCGCGCCCTTCACGAGATCGACTTTGAAGTCAAAGCTGGGGAACGCATCGGGCTGTACGGACCAAACGGTTCCGGCAAGACAACGCTGTTGCGTACGATCGCGGGTATTTTTCCAATATCCGGCGGCAACATCTCCGTCACCGGTCAGATGACGCCTTTGCTCGGGCTTGCGATCGGCGCCAATATGGAAATTTCGGCCGAGGACAACATCAAGCTCTTGCTCCGCGTGGATGGTATCAAACCAACGAAAGAGCTTGTCGATTCAATCTGGGAGTTCACGGACCTAGAGGACAAGATGCGCCGCATGCCCTTGCGCACGTTCTCTTCGGGCATGCTGATGCGCGTGCTTTTCTCGGTCTCGACGGCGTTCTCACCGGAGATCCTTCTTCTGGATGAATGGCTGAGCGTCGTTGATGAAACCTTTTCCAAGAAGGCCGAGAGGCGCATGGAGGATCTGGTTTCCCGTTCGAAGATCCTCATCATTGCATCCCACAACATGAAAATGCTTGAGCGCGTTTGCACACGCATCGTGCGGCTGGAACAGGGGCATATCAAATCCGATGAAGCTGTCGTGCCGGCGCGGAAGGTTGATAGTGCGGAGACGCCTGCAACTGCGGTTAGCTGAGCCATAATATAGAGAGAACAGCCTTGAGCACAGTGCATATTCATGCCCGGGATATCGTTTTGAACGACGCCGTCGGCAGCTTCGCACGGCAGATCGCCATTCTAGCGGAGAAAGCAGGGCGCAGTGTTCGGCTTTGGGCTGAACATACAGACGTTCAAGAGCCTCACATTGTTGAAACCCGGTCGGCATTCTGGACGGCAGTCCAGCCCCAGGATATCATCTTTTTCAATCATTCGATCTTCGATCCTGCGCTCGACGATATTATCGCTCTATCGAATACCAAGATTGCCTATTTTCACAATGTCACACCGCCTGAATTGATTGATCGTGCCGACGAGCGCACAATCGAAAACTGCCGGCTGGGCCTCGAACAGCGTCCGCTTCTCGCCAAGTTCGATGTCATAATGGCCAATTCTGAAGCAACGGCGAACTGTCTGTTCGAGGCGTTCGACGCGGATGCTCTGGCGCGTCACAAGGACCGAATTGTCATCTGCCCGCCGCTTATCGGAGCTGACCGTTGGAACGTTGTTCAGGCCGAAGATCTCCCGGCTGCTTCGGAGAGGCGGCATATCCTCTACGTGGGACGTATCGTTGCACATAAGGGCGTTCTAGATATTGTCGAAATCGCCGGAGAGCTGGCGGCGCTGAAAATGCCGATCGCGCTCGATATCGTCGGTGGTCCTGCAACAGGCCCCTATGTCGACCTCATCAAGGAGCACGCAAAGGCCATTGAGGAAACCCATGGCGTGCCTGTCACCTTGCATCACGGCATATCGGATCGCCAATTGAAGGCGCTCTATGAAATGACGACGGCCTGCATCGCGCACTCGTCTCACGAAGGGTTCTGCGTGCCCGCCCTCGATGCGCTGGCCTTTGATAAACCGATGTTCGTAACTCCCGTTCCCGCAATATTGGAAGTGTTGGGGTCTGCGGCATTGCTGATTCCGGAGGATGACAAGGCAGCGGCGGCAGCGGCGATCGCGGCTTTTCTTATAGATGGCGACCACGCTGGCCACGCCTCCTTGCGGAAGAAACGCTTTGAGGAACTGCGGACAGAGGCAGACGGCAGGCTTGTCCTGACTGCTATCGACGGCTTGGGAGCGGCCTGATGCAGATTGTCTATGCGACTTATCCCTGGGCGTTCGAAACGCCGGGCGGTGGCGAAATCCAGCTCCTGAAATATGAACAGTATCTGTTGAACGCCGGCGCGGATGTCGTGCGGCACGATCCCTGGCGTGGCGATCTCGACAAGGCGGACATATTTCATTTTTTCTCGTGTATGGGCGGCTCCGTACATCTGTGCAACTACGCGAAGGCGCGGGGCATTCCCCTCGTCATTTCCGCCAGCCTCTGGCTGACGGAAGAAACTAAGCATCTCTACCCGATCGCCGAAATCGCCGCGCAGCTTTCCTTGGCCGATGCGATCGTTACTAATGGCGATGTAGAAAGCGACCGTATCTCGACCATACTCGGTCTATCGCGCGAACGCTTCCACACGGTGCGCAATGCCTGCGATCCGTGGTTCGGAGAGCCGGTTGACCCTGGACTTTTCCGCTCCGCCTTCGAGGTTGACGGGCCGTTTGTGCTCAATGTCGGCAATATAGAGCCACGCAAGAACCAGTTGGCGTTGATCCGCGCAGCAAAGCAGGCCGGCAAGCCATTGATACTCTTTGGTCATATCCGAGACGCAGAATATGGTGAGGCTTGTCTCGCTGAGGCCGGTCCGAATGTCCGCCATTTGGGCGCACTTGATCACGATAGCCCGTTGCTGCGGTCTGCATATGCTGCTTGCGAGGTTTTCTGTCTCCCTTCGACGTTGGAAACGCCGGGCCTTGCTGCTTTGGAGGCATCGGCTGCAGGTGCGCGGCTCGTGGTCACCGGCGAAGGCTCCACCCGCGAGTATTTTGGAGATCATGCTCTGTATGTCGACAGCGACGATGTAGAGGGAATTGCCGTTGCGTTGATAAAGGCAGTAGAATCGCCACCATCGGAGCAGCTGCGGCGCCACGTAAACAAGAATTTTACCTGGAATCGCGCCGTCGAGCCGTTGCTGGAACTCTACCACAGGCTTGCGGCTGCGCGTTGACAGGCGAGACTATTTGCCGTTACCACGGCACATTTCACGCGGAATTTCAAAGGCTGGAAGACAATGATTCTTAGCGCTCTTCGGAACGGCATTCGCGGGGCCTTGGCGACGGTCATCGTCTACCCTCTCACAGAGCGCTACGAGGCTCGCGATATTCGCAGCAAAACGAGATGGGCCAGAGAAGAGATCGACCGCCCATTTGCAGAGCGGCGTGCGCGCGCGGCTGCGCGCCTTGCCGAAACGATCCTCTTTGCCGGCGCCAAGGTGCCGTACTATCGTGATCTGTTCAGTTCGATCGGCTTCGATCCAGCCAAGGTGGCTGCCGACCCCAGATATATCGAGGATCTGCCATATCTGACGAAGGATGTCATTCGCGAACAGGGCCAAAGGCTGCTGCGCGAGGATCGGGACGGCATGCGGATTCATGTGGCCAAGACCGGCGGTTCGACCGGACCGTCCGCTCATATCTACTATGATCAGGAGGCGGCCGACTGGTCTTCTGCCATCACCCAGGAAAGCCGTCGTCGAGTCGGGAACACGCACTGGCGCAGCGAGCTGCATTTCGCCTCGAAATTTCCGGAGGTATTTCCATGGCGGGACCGCATGCGCGAGCATGTGAAGTGCTTTGCCATGAACCGCGACAATATCTTCTTCGCGACATTCGCAAGCGAGGAACTCGAACAGATCTGGCGCAGAATCAAGTCAATCCGGCCTCATCTGGCGCACGCCCATCCATCTACCGCCGATCAACTCGCAGCCCATGTCGAGGCAACCCGCGGCAAGGACAAAGGGTTCCAGATCTTCGAATCTTCCGGCGAGTTGCTCGAGGCGCGGCAGCGGGAGCGCATCGAACGGGTGCTGCAATGTCAGGTGATTGATCGCTATGGCTTGGCCGAAGCGGGCGTCATCGCCTACCAGATCGATCCAAAGAATTCCGACATGCGATTTTACGAGTTTTTCGCATGGCCGGAGTTGCGGGGCGAAGAAGAAACAGGACTTTCGGATATCCCTGAAGGTGCCCGCAGCGGTGAGTTGGTGATAACGCCGCTTTTCAACAGGATGATGCCGCTGTTGCGTTATCGCACCGGCGACAACGCTATCCTGGCGCAGCAGCCGAACGGCATCGTCATTCCCCGTATGGTTGGCCGAGTTCACGACGTGATTATGCTGGGTGGCACGCCCCTCCCCACCCACTTTATCCAGGACGTGCTTGATCGCGTCGGTGGCATTCGGGAATTCCAGATTCAGATGCTCCATGGCAAACCGGTGTTTCGGCTTGTGCCGGAGGATGCCGCCGACACAAACGCAATCCGGGAACGCATTGCCTCGTGGTGGGCCGACGATGTCGAAGTCGAGTTCATCACGCCAGCTGACCTGAAGCTGGTCGGCTTGCGCCAAAAATTCAGGCATTTCGTACCAGAAGAGGCATCGGGCCAATGATCACCGTATTTGCAGGTAGACCTGATGGTTCGGCCACCGAGACCGTCGCAGAAGCATTCCGCCGATCGGTGACCCGGGGTCTGGTGATGGTGGCATCCGACGATCCCGTGCCGACAATTGGGGACGGTGATGTTTACGTCTTCATCTCGCCCCGGGTGGATCAAGCGCCCCTGGTCGCTGCGGCTGCTAGGTCAAACGCCAAAGTTCTGCTATTTGGTCGCTTGCCCGACAAGGTCGCATCCTTGGCGGGGCTGGCCGCGCCAGGCCCCCTGGCTTCCGCATGGGCCGATGCGGCGGCGTGCCCGCCGACGCCAATCTATACGACGACGCGATCATCGGCAGTGGTCAACTGGAACAAGCATCCCCTCGCGAATGCATCACCATTTTCATCACGACCTTTCTTGCGGTTTGACTATGCTGACGAATGGAACAACCTAGGATACGGACGGATCACGGCCGATGGCGGTCCATGGTCCATTGCGATGACGATTGAAGCACTCAGCGCGACGACGCTCGCGGTCGCTTCTGCACCCGGTGTTGCAGAGGATCTGCCGTTCGTTACCTTGCTGGAGAACGAGACGGCGTCCATCCTCTGGTGGAATCGTCCAGTGGGTCCGGTTGACAGCGCCGAATGGGCCGTGATCGAGGCGTTCATCGCGGATTGGCGGCACGAGGACAGGCCGTGCATACCGGTCATTGGGGAAATTCCGCACGGATATGACGCGGCAGTGACGATGCGCCTAGATTGCGATGAAGACATTGCGTCGGCGCGGCCCTTGTTCGAACTCTACCGTGCGCGCGGCCTGCCGTTCTCGGTGGCGGTCAAAACTGCTCAGGAAGACAAGGACGAGCACGTCGCGCTGATGAAGGAGGTTCTGGATGCCGGCGGCGCTGTTCTCTCGCACTCCGTGACGCATGCACCCCGCTGGGGAGGCTCCGGTGAAGCCTGCGAGATAGAAGCGCGAACCTCTTCGGACTGGCTCGAGCAGTGCCTGCCGGGCTTGACCGTGCGCTATGCCGTATCGCCCTTCCATCAGAATCCGGCCTACGTACCGGAAGCGCTGAAGCGCGCGGGGCTGCAAGGTTTCATTGGCGGTATCATCGCCAACGATCCGGAGATGCTGATGGCCAAGGGGGGGACGATACCGGGTGACAGGTCGGGGGTTGTTACGCACAGCCAACAGTGCATGTTGCATGGTGATTGTGTTCTGAGGGAAGGGGATCCATTGGCGATCAACAAGCAGGCGTTCACGGTGGCGGTTACCGCCGGGAGCCTGTTTGGCTATCTCGATCATCCATTCTCGCTGCGCTACGACTACGGTTGGGGGTCTGAGGAGCATCGCCTGTCGCGGCACTGTGAATTTATCGACCATATCGAATTGGAGATGGCGGGTCGTCCGATCCTTTGGCTCAATGAAGAGGATACTTTGGACTGGATCGCGGCCAAGATGCGCCTGACGATGCGGGAAACGAATAAAGGCTTTGGACTGACGGAAGGTACCGCGGTTGCCCCCCCGTCAGGTCTCGCATTCTCTGTCCGTTGGCGCGGCGCCACCATGGCATTGGCGGATTTTGTCGATGGCTGAAATCGGCGTGCGTCATGTCATGGTCATCGTCGGCACGCGCCCTGAGGCAGTCAAGATGGCGCCGGTCATTAAGGCGCTTTGCGCGCGGCCGGAGACTTTTCGCTGTACGGTGGTCTCAACGGGACAACATCGTGAGATGTTGCGCCAAACGTTGACTAGCTTCGGGCTTTCCGTGGATGTCGATCTGGACATCATGCAGCCCGATCAAACGCTTGCCTCGTTGACAGGGGCTGCGATCGGCGCATGCGAAAAGATCTTTCAAGCTGCAAGACCGGACGTCGTCCTTGTTCAAGGGGACACGACGACGGTTCTTTCTGCATCATTGGCTGCACATTACGCACAGATTCCAGTTGGTCATGTGGAAGCGGGTCTGCGGACCTATGAACGCTACAATCCATTTCCGGAGGAAATGAACCGCAAGCTCGTCACCTCATTGGCTACCCTGCATTTTGCGCCGACAGAGCGGTCGGCACGACAATTGCGGAAGGAAGGCGTCCCCCCATCCAAAGTCTTCGTTACCGGCAACACCGTCGTCGATGCGCTGGAAGAGCTTCGAGGCAGAGTGACCACCGGTGACGTGTCGCCCGCCGTCAGGGAGCGGGTGGCGCGAAGCCAGGGACGGTTCGTGCTCGTGACGTGCCACCGGCGCGAAAGCTTTGCGCATGACCTCAATGTCATTGTCGACGCGATCGCCATGCTTGCCGACCGCTTCCCCGATCACACGTTCTTTTTTCCCGTGCACCTAAATCCAAATGTGCGCGCGCTGGTGATGCCAAGGCTCAATGGGATCGAGAATGTCGTGCTGGCGGATCCGGTGCCCTATGCAGATATTCTCTTTTGTCTCTCGTCTGCGGAACTGGTGCTGACGGATTCAGGTGGATTGCAGGAAGAGGCTCCTTCATTCGGCGTGCCGGTGATCGTGTTGCGCAGGACGACAGAGAGGCCAGAGGGGGTACGCGCCGGCTTCTCTCGTCTGGTGCCAATCGAGCAGGAAAATATTGTTTCCCTGGCTAGTTCCTGGCTGCGGTCTCATCGCAAGGCGATGCTGGCCGGAAGACCCAATCCTTACGGGGACGGCAATGCGGCTGCGCGGATCGTCGACATCCTGTCGAAGGAGCCGTTGCGGTGATCGGTGGCGATAAACGACTGACATTCATCATGTTTTCGACAGCGGATTGGGCGGCACCTTACTGGACGAACAAGCAGCATATCGCCGATCGCTTGGCCAAGCGAGGCCATCAAATACTCTATATCGAGTCACCCGGAATTCGTGCCCCTAGAGCCAATGCGCGTGATCTGTTCCGCATATGGGACCGCCTGAACAGAGCGTTCATTCCCCCAAAGAAAGTTGGCCAAACGCTCTGGGTCTATGCACCGCTGACAATTCCATTCGGTCACAAAAGTAGATTTGTCCGCGCTTTCAATCGGTGGCTGCTTGGCTCAGCGATCCGCAAATGGCTGAAGCGCAACCCCAATGGTGATGATGTTATCGTATGGACCTATCACCCGTATATTGACGGCATCATGGACGGGTTGCCGGTGCGGTCCACAATTTACCACTGCGTCGACGACCTCGCCGCCATCCCCGGCGTGGACGCCGATACGTTTCGAAGAGCAGAGTTGACGCTTCTCGAAAGAGCGGATCGTGTCTTTACGACAAGCCCCTATCTTCAGTCTCACTGTGCGGCCGTGGCCGGAGAGCGCAGTATCTACGAGCGCAACGTCGCCGATATCGAGCATTTTTCGCAGGCGCGACATACTGGAGCAATCCCTGCAGAGTTGGCTAGAATTAGTGGGCCGAAGCTGTGCTACACAGGAGTTTTGTCTGACTACAAGCTCGATTTCTCGCTCGTGGAACAATGCGCCATTGCGCGGCCCGACTGGAATTGGATCTTCATAGGAGACGAGCCGGTGGGACAAAAAAGCCCAGTCGTTGGCCGCTTGAAAGAACTGCCCAACGTCTATTTTTTTGGGTACCGGCCCTATGACACGCTGCCGAACTATTTGCGCGGGACAGATATTGCAGTTCTCCCTAACCTAACAACAGGTTATATGTCGGGTGTTTTCCCGATGAAGCTATATGAGTATATGGCGGCGGGGAGACCCATCATCTCCACAGCCATAGGCGCGCTTGCCGATATCAAAGATCAAGTTGCCATAGCGAGCGATCCAACGGAGTGGATTTATAGCACCGAAAAAATACTTACATCACCGCCTGAGGCTATCGGACTGCATGATCCAAAGCTTCTAGATTTTAGCTGGGAAGCGCGACTGGATCGAATGCTTGCACTGATATGAAGAAAATGTCTCTGACCTGCGGATTGAACTAAGCCGCTAGTCGCGGCAATTGGTGCCGCTTTGAGAGATGCCTCCTGTCTGAGAGGATTTGGGTGTTGCAAACCCATCCTTCAGACAGGAGATCCAGATGGCTGAGATGAGCCCTCTGCGTCGCCGGATGATCGAGGACTGACGGTCCGCAATCTTTCTCCGGCCACGCAGCGAACCTCGCTGTGCCGACACGGATTTGCAATGTACAGGCCTGAACCAGCCCAGATGAAGCAGTCGGGCAATCCCTTCAGCGTCGCGCCGATCCGCTTTGATCGGCATCGCCTTCAATGCGCCCTTCACTTTGTCGGGTTTCCATCAGAACGTAAGCGAGTAGGCAATCCCACGTATCATTTAGACGCCCTCATGCCATGGAACTTCGTGAGCATCCGGCGAACGTATTTTTGCGTGGTCGAGGGATGGAAGCTATTGGACGCGTTTCATTTCATCGGCCATGACGCGTTCGATCATCTCGGGATCGCAGTGCTCATCGACGAGGAACTGGCGGATACCACCTTCCCACGTCCGCATGTCTGCGAGTAGATTTTGAAGTTCGTCGATGCCATTCTCGGTCAGACCCTTCGGGCATTGGCGCGAGGCAAGTCTTCGATCGCTGCGGCAGCAGTCTTGTGATCATTGGCCTGCCCCTCGGCCAAGTGAAGCAGCAGCGGGCGCCCCTTGCCATCGCACACGACCTGCAGCTTGGTGGTCAGGCCGCCTCGGCTGCGTCCGATACATCGGGGTAGAGCCCCTTTTTGAGTAGGCTGGCGGCGGTGCGGTGCGCCTTTAGATGGGTGGCATCGATCATCAGATTGTCCGTTTCGCCGCTTTGCGCTGCCAGTTCGGTCAGGATACGGTTGAACACACCCAATCGGCTCCAGCGTATAAAACGGTTGTAGATGGTTTTGTGCGGACCGTACCCGGCAGGAGCATCCCGCCAGCGAAGGCCGTTGCGGATCACGAACAGGATGCAGCTCAGCACCCGGCGATCATCCACGCGCGGCACCCCGTGCGGCAGCGGAAAGAATGGTTCGATCCGCAGCATCTGCTCCGGCGTCAACATCAGCAAATCACTCAAGGCAGCACCTCCTGCTACCTTGAGACCCCATGTCCTTGGCCGGCAGGGTGGCTCGTCTCGCATTATGTTCAGAACGAGGGTTAGCTGCAGAGCCAGAGCCTCAAACATAGGAGACGAGCCGTGGTCGATGATATCGCACTTTACGTTGGTTTGGATGTGAGTAAGGAAAAAATCGCGATCGGTCTGGCGGAAGCAGGCCGCAAAGGCGAGGTTCGCTATTACGGCGAAATCGCCAACCGTGCCGATGCAGTGCGCAAATTTGTCGACAAGCTTGCCGGACGTCACGGACGCCTGTGCTTTTGCTATGAGGCCGGCCCGACAGGCTACGGATTGTATCGTCAGCTTTCAGCACTGGGTTATGACT
>NZ_FMAH01000046.1 GCF_900094545.1 Martinezella miluonensis | reverse complement strand
CACGGATCGCGGATGCCAATACGCAAGTGAGACCTATCGACGGGCGCTCGATGCCGCTGGTCTACAGGGTTCCATGAGCGCCGTCGGCAACCCTTATCATAATGCGCAGGCAGAGAGCTTCATGAAGACCTTGAAAGTGGAAGATATCTACCCCGCTGGCTACGAGACCTTCGCGGACGTGGCTGACCGCTTGCCCAGGTTCATCGAGGAGATCTACAATGCCAGGCGGTTGCACTCAGCCCTTGGCTATCGATCGCCAGCAGAATTTGAAACCCAACTCGCCCAGCAGGCGGCTTAGTTTGACGCGCATCGCTGGTCCAGCCCCAGGGGTTCACTCCACTTCTAGGTTACACCTTGAGGAAAGACAACAATACCTTAAGAAGTTTCGGCTAGTTATTGCAGCGGACGCAATCGGTAAAGAAGCTCTTCCATGCATTCATTCCAACCGGCGCAAGCGATGCGGTCAAATCAATTCGCAGGTAATGCCCTTCGCGGCGATCAGAGGACCTTTCAGCGGGTCCCGATCAACATGCAGGGCCGTCTGATGCTGGCAAATTATGAAGAGTTCGAGTGCCTGGTAACGGAAATGTCGCCTGGCGACATGTATGTCATCTGCGTGGGACGTCCCCGTGCCGATGAACGCGTCATCGCCTATATAGACCATCTTGGCCGCGTCGAGGGCCATGTCGTTGCCGTTGACGGACGCGGCTTCAGCATGTCGATCAACGCGACCGAACGGAAGCGCGAAAAGCTTGCAGCGCAGCTCACCTGGCTTGCCAACAAGCATGAACTCGGCCTGCCGGAAGATCGTCGCCACGATCGCCTGACGCCGCGCAGCACCCGTAGTGACCTCACCCTTGACGACGGCACGGTATATAGCTGCCGCATCATGGATCTTTCGCTTTCAGGAGCTGCCGTCGACGTTGAAGTACGTCCGCCTCTCGGCACTTCCGTGCGCCTCGGCAATATGCGCGGTCGCGTCGTGCGCCATTTCATGGAAGGCGTGGCGATCGAGTTCCTTTCCCTGCAGTCGCGCGAGACCTTGCGCGAATTTCTCTGACCCGTCATTCGCCTGTCACGCAACGTCTGGAAATAGCGACGTTTGTCCTTGTCTTCGATGCGTGGCCGCGAGATGCTTTATCCCGACATAACTCCTTTCGACGAGGGCCTGCTGGATGTCGGCGACAGCCAGCGGATATTCTGGATGCAATCCGGCAATCCCGCAGGCATACCGGTCCTCATCCTGCATGGCGGTCCCGGATCTGGGAGTTCCGCGGGAACGCGACGCTGATCGTCGTTCCCAACGCAGCCCATTCGCCCGCGCTATCGGAAATGGCCGCTTCCATCGTCCGCGCCGCGGACGCATTGCGCACGCTCGACCTGCAATAAAAATCAAAAAAATATTTTTCGGCCGTTTTTCCCAGAATGGCACAGGATGGAGCGGATCTGCCGATTTCGCCGGCTCCGCCATGCGCCGGCGCAGCTTCTCTGTTTCACTATGGGACGATTTTTGGCCGCAAGCGCTGCTTCGCCGTTAAGAATCCGATTGGCGGGAAGCCATTTAAAAGCAGTAGTTCTCTCTGTTTTCGCGCCCAGGAACTCATACCGGAAACATTCAAATTTTAATCGAATTCGCCGAAAAATTGAGTCAAGTTTTCTGCGTGTTTGATGAAAGTTTGATCCAGATTTGATTCAACTAAGCCATTAATTTGACTGTGCAATTTTGCGCCAGATAAAAGCATGCGTGTCATTCTGATCCCAACAAAATAAGCAGGGACAGGGACATGAACTTTCAATTCGTACTTCGCGGCTGCGCCGCGCTGGCACTCTTCACTCTCGGCTTCTTCGGCCCCGCTCAGGCCGCACCTGCCAACATGACGATCACCGGCGACGCCGCTCCTCCCATCGGTCACTACGAGTTCTGCAAGGAAAATCCGCGCGAGTGCGCTTTTGCCGGTGGCGATGCCGGTCCGATCATCCTGACTCAGGATAGCTGGAAGACGATCCTGAAGATCAACTACACGGTCAACACGACGATCAAGCCGATGACCGACATGGAGCTTTACGGCGTCGAGGAGAAGTGGGCGATCCCGACCACTGCCGGCGACTGCGAAGATTTCGCGCTGCTGAAGCGCAAGGAATTGATCGATGCGGGCTTTTCGCCCTCCGACCTCCTTATGACCGTCGTCCTGCAGCCGAACGGTGATGGCCACGCGGTTCTCACGGTTCGCACCGACCGCGGCGATTTCGTCCTCGACAACATGCGCGACAAGGTGAAGCTCTGGTCCGAGACCGAATATACCTTCCTCAAGCGTCAGTCCGTCGAGCACCCGGCCCGCTGGGTCAAGATACAGGACGGCCGTGCCGTCGCAGTCGGAAGCTTGAAGTAGACACGCAATAAAGGATCGTCGGTGGCCTAGCGCCGGCGATCAAGATCAGAGGCCGGTCTAGTC
This sequence comes from Martinezella miluonensis, assembly GCF_900094545.1. Classification (GTDB taxonomy): domain Bacteria; phylum Pseudomonadota; class Alphaproteobacteria; order Rhizobiales; family Rhizobiaceae; genus Rhizobium; species Rhizobium miluonense. The sequence continues at coordinate 45,964 of NZ_FMAH01000046.1, read as the reverse complement.
CCCTGATTTCTGTCCAGGCCGGTGCTTCTGAGCCGTTCCCACTGTCCCGGGAACGGCTCTTTTCGTTGTTACCGGATCCATTCCGAAGCGAGCAGGCGGAAGTTTCGGGAACGAAACGGCAATAGAATGGCTGCCGACGCATTTTTAAAGCTTCATTAACCATCATGGCGCCAATCATTTTTTTGACAAGACTCATCGAAAGTCTGACGCCTCTGCCGATCCACCGTCGATCCTCCTCACGATGGCGTCCAGGGCGGAAGGAAATGAAGGCAAGGGCATGGTTTCTCCTCCGTTATCCGCCTCAATGATCGACGAACGGCCGCTGATATCGAGTGGTCTAGTCTATCGGATCACATCAGGCATAGCCGTTCTGGCCGCCCTCACCGTCGCTATCTCCCTCGGCGGCCATTGGCTCGGCGAACGGATTTCACTGGGCGGCCATACGACGGATACCAAGCCCGTTTCCGTGACGATCGGCGAAGACACGCTGCGCCTGGCAGCAAATACCATCCGCTTTCCGAGCGAACGCGTCGATAGTGCGGCCGAGCGTGTCGATCTCTATCTCACATGGCCGCAGATGCAGGGGTTCAGCGAAGCCGATCGCCTGCGCTTTGACGATGTCTCGCAGTCTTCCTCGCTGATTTTCCTGCAGCTCAGCCAAAGCACGATGTCGCGCGACATGTCGGGCAGGCTGGAGCCCATCTATTCTCATATCATGGATGGCGCCCCCTATGCCGGCCCTTATGGCCTGACGGCACATCGCTTGCGCGCCGATGCCGGATACAACAACGAGATTCTTCTGACCGCGCCGCGCTCGGGTGAGCCTGACTACGTTGTGCGCTGCATCCTGCCTGCTTCATCGGCTTCGGCCACCAGCGGCGACTGTCAGAGGGATGTCAAAGTCGGCAAGGATTTGAGCGTCCTCTACCGCTTTTCCAGCAATCAGCTTAGGGACTGGCAAACCATGGATGCCGCCGTCCAAGGTTTTGTCGGCGCGCACCTCGTGAATGTCTCAGGCGCTTCTACACCGATAGCCGAAGGTCGCTAAAATGGCACGGAAACCTGAAACCAACCGTTCATCATAAACCGATTGGTAACGCTAAGCCTTTAGTCTCGAGCGCAACGGGCGTTCGTGGAAGGCGGCGACCGGATCATCGAGAATGTAAATGCAAGCAGAGAGTGATTTAGTGTCCAGATCAACCCTTCCCGTATCGTCGTCTCAATCCGGTAAGATTCTGGCGAAAATGTTTTTTGGTTTCTCGGTCGCGACGGCTTCGATCACGGTGGTTGCCGTGGATGCTTCTGCCGCCGGCCCGAAATATGCCGGCATCGTCATCGATGCCAATACGGGCAACGTTCTCTATAGCGAAAACGCCGACACGCTTCACTATCCCGCCTCGCTGACCAAGATGATGACGGTTTACCTGACCTTCGAAGCGCTTGAGGCTGGACGCATCACTCTCGACACGCCAGTCGTCTTCTCCAGGAATGCCGCCATGCAGGCGCCGACGAAGCTCGGCATCGGTACCGGCCACTCCGTCACGGTTCGCGAGGCGATCCTTGGTATTGTCACCAAATCGGCCAACGATGCCGCCATGGCGCTTGGCGAAACGCTCGGCGGCTCCGAGGAAGGCTTCGCGCGCCTGATGAACGACAAGGCGCGCGCGCTCGGCATGACGCGGACCACCTATCGCAATCCGAACGGCCTGCCGAATACGGCACAGATGACGACGGCGCGCGATCAGGCGCGCCTCGGCATCGCCCTTCGCGAGCATTTCCCGCAATATTACGGCTTCTTTTCCGAGACGAGCTTCCGGCTCGGCAGCAGGGTTATCTTCGGTCACAACCGTCTCATTGGCGCCGTGCGCGGTGTGGACGGCATCAAGACCGGCTATACGCGCGCTGCGGGATACAATCTCGCGACATCGGTGAAGGTCGAAGGGCGCTCTATCGTCGGCGTCGTTCTCGGGGGCGCTTCGACCCCTGCCCGCGATAACCAGATGCGCAAGCTGATCGCGGCCTATCTGCCGCAAGCGTCGACACGCCATATTGCTTCCGATGTCATCGCCCACGCGCCGGCCGCAACGCCAGACGTTCAGGCAGCCAGCGCCCGCTTTGCCGATGTCAGCCACGGAAAGATCAAGAACGATGAGACGGCAGAAGCGGCCGAGGTCCGGCAACCGTCCAGCGCTGCAGCTTTTGCAGCCGTAGCGCCGAAATCCGCCAATCCTTTGCTCGCGGTCAAGCCCACTCAGCAGCGCTCTGCTTCAGAAGATGTCGCGGCCGCTGTTCCTTCCGATGACCGTGACGAGGACGAAATCGATACCGTCACCACGGCCTCGACCTCCAAAGCCGATACGAAGATCGTCAAGCTGCAACGGGCAGAGAAGGCTGAAAAGACGGAGAAGGTCGCAAAGGCAAGCAAGACCGAACGTGATCCTGCCGGTTGGGTCGTTCAGATCGGAGTGTCTTCCAGCAAGGACGGCGCTAGCGACCTCCTCGACGCGGCTAGGAGCAAGGGCGGCAAGGCATTGCGCTCGGCCAAGTCTTATACCGTCGCCTTCGACGGCGGCTATCGCGCCCGTTTCGGCGGATTCGAAGATCAAGGCGAAGCACTCAATGCCTGCAAGGCTCTCAAGCGTGCCGGCGTGAAGTGCTGGGCGAGCATGGAATAGAATGGCGGCACAATGTGTTTCGTGCCGCTTAGTTTGAAGATCGGTCGGGCTTCTCTTGCTGATGCCTGGCCCTCCGGTTCCGGATGTCTGTCGGACCGGCCCTGAGTTTGTAACGTGTACGGGGATTTGAAATGGCAATGAACGAGAACTTTCCCGGATTCTCGCTCGATGGCGGGGGCAAGGTGAAACAGAAGAGCTTTGCTCTTCATCCGCTACATGAGGCAGCGATGCGGCTCGCGGATCTGGGTCTCAGCCGTTCGCGCTCGCGCAGCAAGACGAAAGATCTGATCGGCGTTCTGCTTTGCCATGGCGCCCGCGCCTGGCGCTATTCGCAGCCGGACGCGCATATCCACCTGCATATCACAGCCCCGAGCGGCCGAGCGCCGGTCATGATGCGGCTGCGCTAAAACCATGAAATGGAGCGGCTCGGAGATTCCGTGAAAATCTGAACCGCTCTCGGAGGCTGCTCTAAAGCAGTCCGAGTTCGGAAAGTTCCCGCCGTAGATCGGCGGGCAATTCGGCCGCATCGCCGAGACTGTCGAGATCGCGTGGCACGTCATCCTGCGGCAGATAGCGCCAGCCTTGAAAAGGCCGCCGCGGCTGCCCGGTCGTTTCAACGACGCTAGGATCGAGGATAAGCCGGCAACGCTGAATACCTTCCGCATCGGTGAAGGTCTCGATGCCAAGCAGCTTCTGCCTTGCCTGCACCTGCCCCTTGATCACCCAGTAAAGCGAGCCGCCATCCAGCAGCTCTTCGATCCGTTTCGGCACCATCCGTGTCGTATGGGTCGTATGCGGCTCCAGCCCGGCTGCGATGGCATTCATCGCCCGCTCGGAAACCCACTCGCGCAGATCATCGAGCGAATCCGCGCCCACGCACAATTTGATGAGATGCAAAGCCATAGATGCCGTTGAAGTCCTTTTGGCGAAAGGCGTCAAGCTTTTAGATCAGGCATCCACACTCAGCACTCAACCACATTCACAGCAAGGCCACCTGTCGAGGTTTCCTTGTACTTCTCGCTCATGTCGTAGCCGGTCTGACGCATGGTTTCGATGCAGGCGTCGAGCGGCACGAAATGCTGGCCGTCGCCCTTGATGGCGAGCGAGGCGGCGGTAACTGCCTTGACGGCACCAAGTGCGTTTCGCTCGATGCACGGCACCTGAACGAGGCCGGCGATCGGATCGCAGGTCATGCCGAGATGATGTTCCAGCGCGATTTCCGCGGCATTCTCGATCTGCTCCGGCGTCGCACCCATGACGGCGGCAAGTCCTGCGGCTGCCATCGCGGCTGCCGAACCCACCTCGCCCTGACAGCCGACTTCGGCGCCGGAAATCGAAGCGTTATGCTTGATGATGCCGCCGACTGCGGCCGCGGTCAGCAGGTAATTGTGAATACCTTCCCGATCCCAATCCTCGTGGAAGTGCTGGTAGTAACGGATTGTCGCCGGAATGACGCCGGCTGCGCCATTGGTCGGTGCGGTCACCACGCGTCCGCCGGCCGCATTCTCTTCATTGACGGCCATGGCGTAGACGCTGAGCCAATCATTGGCGAGCAGCGGATTGATACGGTTGCTGCGCCATTCCTCCTGCAGTTTATCGTGAATGGCGCGGGCACGCCGGCGCACCTTCAGCCCGCCGGGCATGATGCCGTCGACCTTGAGGCCGCGATCGATACAGCTGCTCATGGCAGCCCAGATGCGGTCGAGGCCGGCATCCAGCTCTTCGGCGCTCATCCGCGTCTCTTCATTGGCGCGCTTCATCTGCGCGATCGTAAGACCGGAGCGCTCGGACATTTCGAGCATCTGCTTGGCGCTGGCAAAGGGGAACGGAACACGTTCGCCAGCCGCAGCCGGCTTCTTCTTGTCGGCCCGCATCTGCTCCAGCTCGGTATCGGTAACGACGAAGCCGCCACCGATCGAATAATAGATGCGCTTCACCAGCAGGCGATCGTCCTTGTCGAAGGCGGAGAAGCTCATGCCATTGGCATGGCCTGGCAGAGGAACCTTCTTGTCGAAGATGAGATCGGTCTTGGGCTGGAACTGATAGCCCGGATGGCCGGGCGGCGTGACGCGCGCGCTGCGCTCGACCTCGTCGATGATGGCGTCCATCCGGTCCGGATCGACCGTATCAGGCCGCTCGCCCATCAGGCCGAGAATGACGGCCCTGCCCGTGCCATGGCCGATGCCGGTATGGGCGAGAGAGCCATGCAGGCTGACCTTGATCGAGGCTACATGCACGTTCGAAGACGGGCGAGGCCATTCGTTTGAAAGCAGCAAGTCCAGGAAGCGATTCGCAGCGGACATTGGCCCCATGGTGTGCGAGCTGGACGGTCCCACACCGATCTTGAAAACATCGAAAACTGAAAGAAACATGGACCTTTATTGCCTCCTCGGCAAATCGACTGTGGGCAAGGCTACGCTATCGGGGCAAGCTTGCACGGCGATCGACCGACATCGGATTTCATGGCAGCGACATTACATGTAGGCATTCGGCGAGGCAAACAGAAGGGCATTGCGCCCGGCCGGAGCTGAGCTACAGTCTACATCGGAATGTTCCTGGGGAATCTGCTTTTATGACGACTGCCGACTATGTCGCCCTCGCCCTGTTCATCTTTCTCTGGGTTGCGCTGAACTGGATCACCAGCAGCGCCCGATTCTTCAATCGCACCAGCCTGACGCTGGCGATGAACGAGCGCCGGCGCGAATGGATCTATAATTCGTTGCGCCGCGATCTGAAGATGATCGACACGCAAATCCTCTCCGGCCTGCAGAACGGCACGGGCTTTTTTGCCTCCACCTCGATTTTCGCCATCGGCAGCTGCTTTGCGCTGCTCGGCGCCACCGACAAGGTCAATGCGTTTTTCTCCGACCTGCCGTTCATACTCAATGGCGGCCGCGCCGCTTTCGAGATCAAGGTGGCGGGGCTGGCTTGCCTGTTCGGCTATGCCTTCTTCAAATTCGGCTGGGCCTACCGCCTGTTCAACTATTGCACCATTCTCTTCGGTTCCCTGCCGATGCTCGAAGATGCCATCCGCGATCCGGTGCGCGCCGAACGCGCCGCCGAGCGGGTTATTCGCATGAACATCATCGCCGCCCGCAATTTCAACGCCGGCCTCCGCGCCATCTTCCTGTCCATCGGCTATCTCGGTTGGTTCCTCAGCCCCTATGTCTTCATGGGCACGACGATGTTCATCATCATCGTGCTGATCCGCAGACAGTTTTTTTCCGATGCCCGTCTGGCCATTATGGATAGCGATGTGCCATGAGAGGCTCGCGTTCGCTCGAACCGAGCGCATATGTTTAAGTCCATGCCTGGAAGGACCCTGTAATGGCCGCTATCGCCGAGAGCGCCGATGCACCGCAAAAGACGCCCCGCATCGGCTTTCTTGATACGGCGCGCGGCGTCGCGCTTCTGGCGATGGCAAGCTACCACTGCACCTGGGATTTCGAGTTTTTCGGTTATCTCGATGCGGGTACGGCGGAAACCGGCTGGCTGAAAGTCTATGCCCGCCTCATCGCCAGCACCTTCCTGTTTCTGGCCGGCTTCAGTCTCGTGCTTGCCAACACGCCGGAGATTCGCTGGCGCTCCTATGGGCGCCGTCTCGGAATGATCGTGGTCGCCGCGCTGGCGATCTCCATCGTGACGAAATTGTTTATCGGCCCTGGATGGATCTATTTCGGAATCCTCCATGCAATCGCGGCCTCCAGCATCATAGGCCTGCTTTTCCTGCGATTGCCGGCTTTCGCCACCTTGCTCATTGCTGCCTTGCTGGCGGCCGGCATTGTCGTCGACAACGTTATTGCGCCCTTCTCCCTGCATTCTGCTGCTTTCGACACGCCGTGGCTTTGGTGGGTCGGCCTGTCGGAGACGCCGCAGCAATCGAACGACTATGTGCCGCTCTTTCCCTGGCTGACACCTTTTCTGTTCGGCCTCGGCACGGCGCGACTGGCAATGTCCTTCGGCTGGCTGGAGCGGCTGGCGAAATTCGGTCCGGGCCGCAATCTGATCGCTCGTGCCGGCCGTCACAGCCTCGCCTTCTACCTCGTTCATCAGCCGGTGCTGTTCAGCCTCGTCTATCTTCTGTCGCTGGTCGCTCCGGCGCCACAGCAGGATCCGGCGGTCGGCTACATCAAGCAATGCGTAGCGTCCTGCACGCGCTCCGGCAGCGAAGCCATGTGTCGCAGCTTCTGCCAGTGCACGCTCGACAAGTTGCAGGCACAAAATCTCTTTAAAGCCCTGGAATCAGGCGCGATCAAAGCAGATAGCGATGAACGTGTGAGCCGAATCGCGATACAATGCACGGATGAAGCGCAATGACAGGGTTATTCCATGAATGCCTATCGTTCGAAGTCGCTGAGTTTTCCGTGGCCGCCGCTACTCTATAGCATCGCCGTCGTTATCGCGCTCTCTCTGCAGCGGTACTATCCATTGCCACTACCGCTTCTCTGGTCGATCGTCGCATGGGCGGTCGGGTCCGTTCTGACCGCATTTGCGGTGACGCTGAACGTCTGGGCCGTCAAGACATTGATAGAGAGCCGAACGACGGTGCTGACGCAGCGCTGCACCGCCTATCTGGTGACCACAGGCCCGTTTCGTTTCACTCGCAATCCCACCTATCTCGGCTATACGCTGCTAACGGCCGGGCTCGGCCTGCTAATCGGCAATCTCTGGTTCGTGGCGATGGCGGCTATGGCAGCCGCGCTGACCACGCTGCTCGTCATCCGTTGCGAGGAGATGCATCTCCTCTCACGCTTCGGCTGTGAATTCGAATTCTACTGCAAACATACGCGTCGCTGGATTTGAGACCGAAGGAGCGTGAAAGATCGCTCAACGAAATGATGCAGTCATTTCCTACTGGTTTCCGAAGAGAAAAAGAATCTGACCGATCCCCATCCTCGTGCGATAGACCAGATCCTTCGTGATTGCAGCATCTTTGCCAGCACAGAGCTTGAATTGACGAGATCTTTCTCGGCCTGCTGCTCCCTCCAGCTTGGCAGATGCGCTCCCACTTGAGAAGGAGCAATCGAGTTCGCCGCACCGAATGCTGACTTCGCCCGATAGACGTTGCGTGGACTCGATCGTCACGCTCAGCTGAACGTGAGTATCCTGATTGTCGATAAGCTGACAAGGAGCATGAATGTGGCAAACAAGCTGGCCATAGACCGCATCCTTGCCGTCAAGCAAGAGGCCATAAGCGACCGGAATATCCGACCGTACGACTTCGGCCGCATGGCTGCGGTCTGAGTTCGCGACAATAACGGCGGCGAGCATAGCAAGGGCGAACGAGATTTTTGATACCACGCCACCAACTCCCCAAGAACGCTTCGCTTTTAGAAAGCGTTCTTGCCGGAACTATGGCGGCAAAATTGTCCGCTCAAACCGCAACGGGAGCGATCAGGTCCCGACGCCGATATCGGCGAGGCGTCCGAGGCAGGCTTCCTCGACATTGTCGAGTTCGCTCAATGTGTCGTCGATGTCCTTGCGCTTCTGGCGCAGTTCATCTCGCTTTTCGTCGACACGCTTCATCAGCAGTTTCAGCTGGCCAATTTCGCCCGGGGGCTCCTTGTAGACCTGAATGATCTCGCGGATTTCGGCGATGGTGAAGCCAATGCGGCGGCCGCGGAGGATTTCTGAAATGAGGCGCCGGTCGGCCGGCCGGAACAGGCGCGTACGCCCCCTGCGCTCGGGTTGAATGAGGCCCTCGTCCTCATAGAACCTCAAGGTCCGGGTCGAAACGCCGAATTCCCGCGTGAGCTCCGTTATGCTATAGTATCCGTCTACCAAGAATCCGCCCCTATCTGTCGCGGACTATAATATTGACTTTTACGTAATAGTCAATTTCCGCACGGTACACGATCGCTCTTGCCGCGCGCAGATCATCGCGTCGCGAAACCTCGAAACGCGATATGGTCCATTTCAAGCAATGCTTCGAAGCGGATACAGCTCTCTTCAACATCAATTGAAAAATATTTATTAACAAATAGATAGGCGGAATTCCTCATATCTCCTATCTTTTCATCGGGCGATGGCGTCACAATCCGTCCGGCCCTATTCTCGCGCCTTCAACTCATACCGCTTTATCAACGGAGAATCCCGTGCCGGTCCGCACCATTATCCGCTTCCCCAATCCATTGCTGCAAACGGCCTGCACCCAAGTCACCAGCTTCGACGACGACTTGCATGGATTAGTGGCTGATCTGCTGGATACGATGCGCGCGGCGCCCGGTGTCGGCATCACTGGTCCGCACATCGGCGTGCTCAAGCGCGTCGTCGTGATCGAGCTCAGCCGGGAAGACGACGTACGCACCTACATTAATCCGCAGATCCTGTGGTCGTCTGGAGAAACCATGCGGCATATGGAAGGCAGCGTTTCCATGCCAGGCATCACCGAAGAGATCGTCAGGCCGAAAGCCATTCGCTTTTCCTATCAGGATATTCATGGCGCAATGCACGAGGAACAAGCCGAAGACTTTCTCGCGATCTGCATTCAGCATGAGATCGACCAGCTCGACGGCATATTCTGGCTACAGCGCATTTCGAAGCTCAAGCGCGATCGCCTGACGAAGAAATGGGAAAAGATCCGGCGCTGATCCATTCAAAACGAAACGGGCGCCATGAAGGCGCCCGTTCGTTCATCCAATCAGACTGAAATCAGCCCTTGAGCCTAGAGTTGCAGAGGCTGTAGTAGCCGCCGCCCTTCTGGATCCACTTCAGCCCGCCGAGCGAATTCTTGGCCTTGTTGGCATTGTAGGCATCGACGCAGGTGTGGAAACGGCTCTTGCCCGGGGTCTCGCTGGCATACTTGGCATCGACCTTGGCCGGGAAGGTCACGCCGGCCGGAGCGACCGTCGTCGGCTTTGCCGGTTCGGCTGCCGGCGGCTTGGTGGCGTCGGGCTCGCTGGCATCAACCTTGGCAGCTGCAGTTGTCTTCGCCGTTTTGGAAGGCGTTGTGGCAGCCGGTGCGGTCGCTGCCGGTGCAGTCGCTGCAGGGGCAGCTGCTGCTGGTGCAGTTGTCGCAGCGCCTGCATCGGCAGCGCACTGCGTGGCGCGGAAGTCATTCCACTTCTGGCCGTTCAGAGTGCCAGCGGTTTTCGCTGCCTGATATTTGGCGCTGCACTCTTTCATGGTTAGCGCAGAAGCCGAAGAAGCGAGGCCCATCGAGCCTACAACTGTGAGAGACGCAAGGGACATCAACAGAATGGCACGACTAGTCATTGGCATTTCCTCCGCTCTATGACGAATGTCGAAACTATTAATCGTGTCGTCCCTAGTCCTTGTCAATCGAGACGCGATTTCGGGGCGACGGATGACACCATATGCGGACGAATATGAACGTAGACTGTACGAAAACAGCTATCATAGAGCGTAGTTCAACCTTGATGGCAATCACTGATGGCAGTTCATTGCAGCCACTGATTCAGCCGAAAATGAAGAGGATTGTCGTGCCGATACGGCACAATGGCCGCCTTCATCTTGCTGCCCGCAGATCGCCGTTTCGCGAGACAAAGGAGCAACTGTAAGCGCAATGCAACCTATCGTGAGAACCGGCCCTTGAAGTGTAGGGGCATCGCCCTATTCTTTTGAGGCAGTTCCCCTCTCTATGCCCTGGATGCTCTCCCTTCCAGGGCATTTTTCTTGGAGGAAAAGCAATCACAGCGTGCGATTCCTTGCCATCGACTGCCGGCTGTCCGAAATGATTCGCCACAGTCCCTCGATGGGCGTAGGCAGAAGCTATCGTCGGCTACCCGAACCCGTAGGCGCCAACGGCTGAGAGAGGCAACGCACTCTCGCCTGCAGAGGTCAAGGAGCTACCTGCATGACTTCGCACGACAATCGAGACAATATTCTCAGCGACCAGAAGCTGCACGATCTTCTCAAGTCGGAAGACGAGTTCGAGCGCTTGCTAAGAAGGAAGCGCGACAAGCCGGCCGAGACCGGTTTACTTCCCGAAGAAAACGCAGACGAATCGCTCCTGTGAACGCACGGTGTGTCGGGGCAATCGGTCGCGATTGCGAGATAGCATCCGCGGCCGTTCGGTCGTTGCCACGCAAGCCGAAGTACTAGAGCAATTCCAGCAAAAGTGCGAAGCGGTTTTGCGTCCGGAATTACGTGAAAACAAAGAGATGGAGCATTTCCGTGACTCCGTTTAAAACGGAAATACTCTAACCGTCGTTGACGGTTTGTCCGAAGACCTGCTCGAAAGCGTCGCGGAGGCGGATATCGACATCCGCCATCATGACCGGCAGGCCGAGATCCACAAGGCTGGTGACACCATAGGCCGAGATTCCGCAGGGAACGATGCCGGTGAAATGGCCGAGATCGGGATCGACGTTCAGCGACAGACCGTGAAACGTCACCCATTTGCGCACGCGGATACCGAGGGCCGCAATTTTGTCTTCGGCGACGGTTCCGTCCGGCGGTACCGGCTTTTCGGGACGCCTCACCCAAACGCCCACCCGATCCTCGCGCCGTTCGCCGCGCACATTCATCGAATCGAGTGTGCGGATGATGACTTCTTCAAGCGCGCCGACAAAGGCGCGGATATCCTGCCGACGACACTTCAGGTCCAGCATAACATAGGCCACGCGCTGGCCAGGTCCGTGATAGGTATATTCGCCGCCGCGTCCGGTCGCGAACACCGGAAATCGCTCCGGCTCGATGAGATCGGCTGCATCGGCGCTGGTGCCTGCCGTATAGAGCGGCGGATGCTCGACCAGCCAGACCAGCTCCGGCGCCCGGCCTTCGGCGATCGCCGCAGCCTCCGCCTCCATCGTGGCAACGGCCTCTTCATAGGGCACAAGACCATCGCTGATCCGCCAGCGAACAGGCGGCGTGCCATGAGCGGGAAACATTTGATGAGAAAGTTCTGTGCGAAGCATTTGGCAGTCCTTTGCGCGCCGCAGGTCGCATTTGTGGAAATCCTGCGCGCCAACGGGTTATCCACATATGGCGCTATTCCGGCGGAAATTCAAACATCTACGGCACTTCCCCAGCAATCGGACGGGCGCGATCGGAGGAGCTGTGAAGGAATTTAAAAAAACTGACACATCGCTCTTGTGCCCCCCGAATGCTTTTGCTACATGCAGCCGCGCCGGAGCAATTCGGCGCCTACCACGATGCGGTCGTGGCGGAATTGGTAGACGCGCAGCGTTGAGGTCGCTGTGGGGCAACCCGTGGAAGTTCGAGTCTTCTCGACCGCACCAAGAACCCGGCTTAGGCCGGGTTTTTTGTTTTTAGAACAGGGCTTTAGGTGCTGCTGGATTTCACGATGAAGAATAGCGTGGGACACTATGGATATCTCACCGGCTGTTGATCGCTTGATCTGCTGAAATCAGCTTTTGTCGATACCGGCTACCCCCGACACCTTCAGCTCCCCCGGACATCGGTTAATTCACCCGATAGAGACCACCAAGCTGATTCCTCTCGGAGGATGACAGTGGAGCAGCGTTTTAATGCCCTATGGCGGCTAGATTCAGCCGGCGTTCCCCAGCCTCACTCACCTCTACATCATATACGGCGCTCATATTGCCACTTCGCCTTGATCATCAAGAGCCATTGGATCTCCATGATCACTTGACTTCGCGCGTCCCTCTGGCACCGTGAAGTTTCTTCGGAAGTGGGAGGATGCATGACGCCAGAACGCTTTTCAGAATGCCTTTTGCATATACGCTGGACTCCGATCAATCTGGCGAGCGCCCTGCAATGCGACCTATCATGGGTGGAGGCGTTGGAAGCTGGAAATGCCGAAGTACCGGCTGGATTGGCGACGTGGCTGGAAACTCTCGCGCAATGCCATGAGGAGGCCGGCGTTCCAACCACCTATCGAGGACGTGGGCACGAGTGAGATCGACTGAGGTGAGCCTGAAAAACGAAGGCAGTCCGGAAACGGCGGTTAATTCACTCCAAACGGAGGGATTTGAGATGAATGATGATTTTCGCTTGAAGCTTATCAAAATTAGAGGCGAAAAGATCGCCCATCGCAACGAACTGCTGGCGATGAAAATTCAGGGCGCAAGCGCAAAAGGGGTTAGCGAGGCTATCGATCTTGACGGCATGATCGCCCGCGAACAACTCGCGATCGACAATCTGGACGACACGATTGCCCGCCTAAGCTAGACGTGCCCTACGGAACGGATCGATTAAAACCCCTATTCGCTATGAACATCGAAGGGTGCCGCGCTCAATGCGCGACGTCCTTGCTGACATTGCGCAGCCGAATCTGATGGTCGAGCCGTTCGATCTGGCGAGTCGTTGCTTCGATCAGCCGGCCGATCTCCTGATGCGCCGTCTGCAGTCGTAGGAACTCGTTCCTGACGGCATCCAGCGCGCGCTGGTCGCTATCCTCGTCCGGACCATCGCCCGCCCCGGTCATCAGCCAAACAGGAGATACGCCGAAGAGAGCCGACATCGTCACCAGAGCGGATGGCTTGGGCTCGGAGCGGTCCGATTCCCACGCGAGCATCGTTTCCTCGCTGACGCCCAGCTCGCTCGCCAGCGTTTCCAAGCTGATGCCGGCGGCGTCGCGAGCCATCGACAGACGTCCGCCCAGGGTATCGCCGCCCTCGTCCGAAAAAACGGTCGTCTCTTGTTCGGGCTTGAACATCGGTGCGATCCTTTTCTTGGCTGCGCCGGCAATTTATGCGGCGCATGTATGTTTTAGCCGTTTCCGAAAGTAGAGATAGGTCTAGGGGCGTCATCTCGCCACCACGATCTGTCCCAAATGGAAAAGTGCGACATCTTGCACCGTCAGCCCGCGGCTTTTGGTGGCGCATCCGATCGCTTCTTGATTGCATGCTGCTCCTGTGTTTGATGTCTCTTCATGTCCGTATCTTCCGCCGTTTCCACACAGCAGAATCCGCTCAGAGGCATGACGATCATGGCAAGCGCCATGATCCTGCTGCCGACGATGGATGCCATCGCCAAATACATGGCGAGCTTCGAAGGCATGTCGCCCGGCCAGGTGACGTTCTATCGCTTCTTCTTTCAGCTCGTCTGCATGCTGCCGCTGCTGGCGACCGTCTCGGGTCGTGCGGCATTTTCCGCAAAACGTCCCTGGATGAACCTGCTGCGCGGCGCGCTGCATGGTGCCGCCAGTCTGCTCTTCTTCGCAGCGGTCAAATACATGCCCCTCGCCGATGTCTTCGCGATCTATTTCGTCGAGCCATTCATGCTGACGGCACTTTCAGCCCTGTTTCTCGGCGACAAGGTCGGCTGGAGGCGCTGGCTGGCGATCGTCATCGGCTTCGTCGGCGCAATGATCGTCATCCAGCCGAGTTTCGAGATTTTCGGGCTAAAGGCGCTGCTGCCCGTTGCCTGCGCCTTCCTCTTTGCACTCTATCTGTTCATGAACCGCGCCGTCGGCGAGGCGGATTCGCCGATGACAATGCAGGTGATGGCCGGCGTAGGCGGCACACTGTTCATGTCGATTACCGTTTTGGCGGGAGCATCCGCAGGCATCGCGGATTTCGAGCCTTCCCTGCCCGCCTCTATGCTCGGGCTCGTCCTTTTGCTGATTCTGGGCTCGATATCGGGCTACGCGCATATGCTTGTCGTCAGAGCCTTCCGCCTGGCGCCGCTCTCGCTGCTTGCCCCGTTCCAATATTTCGAGATCATTTCCGCCACCGTTCTCGGCTATGCGATCTTCGGCGATTTTCCCAATCTTTCCAAATGGATCGGCATCGCCATCATCGTCAGCTCCGGCCTCTTCATCATCTGGCGGGAGCGCGTTCAGTCAAGATTGCGGAAAACGGCGTAAGCGCAGACATCTTGCGCATGGACCGACAGCGCAATTTGTGGCTAAAACACTGACTGAATAGGGTATTTGGGCGGAGATTGCATGTTCAAGAAAATCCTGATCGCCAATCGCGGCGAGATCGCCTGCCGCGTGATCAAGACCGCGCGCCGGATGGGTATCCTGACGGTCGCCGTCTATTCCGATGCCGATCGGGATGCATTGCACGTCGAAATGGCCGACGAGGCCGTGCATATCGGCCCGGCTCCTGCTGCTGAGAGCTATCTCGTCGTCGACAAGATCATCGCCGCCTGCAAGCAGACGGGCGCGGAAGCGGTTCATCCGGGCTATGGCTTCCTCTCCGAGCGCGCCTCCTTCTGCGCCGCGCTGGAGAAGGAAGGTATCGTCTTCATCGGCCCGAAGCCGAAGGCGATCGAAGCCATGGGCGACAAGATCGAATCGAAGAAGTTCGCCAATGCCGCCAAGGTTTCCACGGTTCCCGGCTACCTCGGCATCATCGATGACGCCGATCACGCCGAAAGGATCGCGGGCGAGATCGGTTATCCCGTCATGATCAAGGCGTCTGCGGGCGGCGGCGGCAAGGGTATGCGTATCGTCTGGAGCAAGGACGAGGTGCGCGACGGATTCGAGCGTGCCCGCTCGGAAGCGAAAAGCTCCTTCGGTGACGACCGCGCTTTCATCGAGAAATTCGTCGTCGACCCCAGGCATATCGAAATCCAGGTGCTGGCCGATGCGCATGGCAACGTCGTCTATCTCGGCGAGCGCGAATGCTCCATTCAGCGGCGGAACCAGAAGGTCGTGGAAGAGGCGCCCTCGCCCTTCCTCGATGAAGCGACGCGCAAGGCCATGGGCGAGCAGTCGGTGGCGCTGGCGAAAGCCGTGGATTACCAAAGCGCCGGCACGGTCGAATTCATCGTCGATCGCGACAGGAATTTCTATTTCCTCGAAATGAACACCCGCCTGCAGGTCGAGCATCCGGTGACGGAGCTCGTCACCGGCATCGATCTCGTCGAGCAGATGATCCGCGTCGCCGCTGGCGAAAAGCTGCCGTTCAAGCAGGCGGATGTCATGCTCAATGGCTGGGCAATCGAAAGCCGTCTCTATGCGGAAGACCCCTACCGCAACTTCCTGCCCTCGATCGGCCGTCTGACGCGCTATCGTCCGCCGCGCGAAGGCAAGACGGAAAAATCGGTCGTCCGCAATGACACCGGAGTCTTCGAAGGCGCCGAGATCTCGATGTATTACGATCCTATGATCGCCAAACTCTGCACCTGGGCACCGAACCGGTTGGCAGCGATCGAAGCGATGGGGGAAGCCTTGGATGGCTTTGTCGTTGACGGCATCGAGCACAACATGCCGTTCCTCTCCGCGCTGATGAAGCATTCGCGTTGGCGCGAAGGCCGTCTCTCCACCGGCTTCATCGCCGAGGAATATCCGGAAGGCTTTGCGCCCGTCACGCCGGATGAGGAACAGACTGCCCTGCTCGCTGCAGTCGCCCTTTCATGCAGCCTGGCCGAAGCCAATCGCCGCGAGCGCTATGGTGACCGATTGCGTCCCGCAGCCGGGCCGCTACGGGAAAGCTGGATCGTCAAGCTCGGCACGGATTATCTGCCCGTGACGCTGCTCGAGGGCGTGGTGACCATTCCTTTCGAGATGGACATGCAGATAGGCGGCAAGACCGTGACTGTCGCAACCGACTGGCGTCCCGGCGATGCCGTCTGGGTCGGCGCCGTGGGCGCCCGCAAGCTGACGGCCCAGATCCGCACGGTGTTGAACGGCCTGCGCATCGATTGGCAAGGGCTCTCCGTCAGGGCCAAGGTGTTCACGCCACGCCAGGCGGAGCTCGACAAGCTCATGCCGATCAAATTGCCGCCCGACACGTCGAAGCTGCTGCTCTGCCCTATGCCCGGCCTCGTCGTGTCGATCGCCGTCGCCGAGGGCCAGGAGGTCAAGGCAGGCGAGACGCTGGCCATCGTCGAGGCGATGAAGATGGAGAATGTCCTGCGCGCCGAACGCGATCTTATCGTTGGCAAGATCAATGCGAAACCCGGTGAAAGCCTCGCCGTCGATGCCGTGATCATGGAATTTGCCTGATTAAAATACAGGCGGCCGAGCATTTCCGGAAAAGTGCGCAGCGCCTGTTCGGGTGAAACCCGACGATTGCGACGCTGAGTGTCTGATTTTGGCTTGAGCCGCAACGCGCGCCCATGGCAATGTCGCACGAACCAAATCATAGCAGGAAGGGATGAAACCATGGACGTAAGAGCAGCCGTAGCGATGCGGGCCGGCAAGCCGCTTGAGGTGATGATGGTTCAGCTTGAGGGACCGAGAGCCGGCGAAGTGCTGATCGAGGTCAAGGCGACCGGCATCTGCCATACCGACGATTTCACCCTGTCGGGGGCCGACCCCGAAGGCCTGTTCCCGGCCATCCTCGGCCATGAGGGTGCGGGTATCGTCGTCGATGTCGGACCGGGGGTGACGTCGGTGAAGAAGGGCGATCACGTCATCCCGCTCTATACGCCCGAATGCCGCGAATGCCCGTCGTGCCTCAGCCGCAAGACCAATCTGTGCACGGCGATCCGCTCGACCCAGGGTCAGGGCCTGATGCCGGACGGCACCTCGCGCTTCTCGATCGGCAAGGACAAGATCCATCACTATATGGGCTGCTCGACCTTCGCCAATTACACCGTGCTGCCGGAGATTGCCGTTGCCAAGGTCAATCCGGACGCTCCTTTCGACAAGATCTGCTATATCGGCTGCGGCGTCACCACCGGCATCGGTGCGGTCATCAACACCGCCAAGGTGGAGATGGGGGCAACGGCGATCGTCTTCGGTCTCGGCGGCATCGGCCTCACCGTCATCCAGGGTCTGCGGCTTGCCGGCGCCGACATGATCATCGGCGTCGATCTCAACAACGACAAGAAGGAATGGGGCGAGCGCTTCGGCATGACGCATTTCGTCAATCCGAAGGAGGTTGGCGACGACATCGTTCCCTATCTCGTCAACATGACGAAGCGCGGTGCCGACCAGATCGGCGGCGCCGATTATACCTTCGACTGCACCGGCAACACCAAGGTGATGCGCCAGGCGCTGGAAGCCTCGCATCGCGGCTGGGGCAAGTCGGTGGTCATCGGCGTTGCCGGCGCCGGCCAGGAGATCTCGACGCGACCGTTCCAGCTGGTGACGGGCCGCTCGTGGATGGGGACGGCCTTCGGCGGCGCGCGCGGCCGCACCGATGTGCCGAAGATCGTCGACTGGTACATGGAAGGCAAGATCCAGATCGATCCGATGATCACCCACACCATGCCGCTCGAAGACATCAACAAGGGCTTCGAGCTCATGCATTCCGGAAAGAGTGTCAGGGGCGTCGTCATCTACTGACGCTCCAAGCCACAGGAAAGAAATATATGCGGCGCTTGAGAAATGCGCCGCATATAGCTGAAAAGATTGAGTTTCATGATTTATGTCGATGCCGATGCCTGCCCGGTCAAACCGGAGATCCTGAAAGTTGCCGAACGCCACGGCATCGAGGTCACCTTCGTCGCCAACTCGGGGCTGCGGCCATCGCGGGATCCGATGGTGCACAACGTCATCGTCTCCAACGCCTTCGATGCTGCCGACAACTGGATCGCCGAACATGCGGTTGCCGGTGATATCGTCGTTACTGCCGACGTGCCGCTCGCTGGGCGCTGCGTTGCAGCCAGAGCATTCGTGACGGGCCCAACTGGCCGCATCTTCGACAAGACGAATATCGGCATGGCCACAGCCATGCGCGATCTCGGCGCACATCTTCGCGAAACCGGTGAAAGCAAGGGGTACAATGCCGCCTTCTCGCCGCGTGACCGCTCCGCCTTCCTCGAAACCTTCGACCGGCTTTGCCGGTGGGCAAAAGCCCATCAAACGCCTGGAGACCAGCCGTGAACATCATTTCCCAGAACACCGCCTTCGGCGGCATGCAGGGTGTCTTTTCGCATGAATCCGAAGCTTGCAAAGGCGAGATGACCTTTGCAGTCTTTGTGCCGCCGCAGGCGATCACAGAGCCTCGGCCGGTCCTCTGGTATCTTTCCGGCCTCACCTGCACTCACGCCAATGTCATGGAAAAGGGCGAGTATCGCCGCATGGCCGCCGAGCTCGGCCTGATCATCATCTGCCCGGACACCAGTCCGCGCGGCAACGACGTGCCCGACGAGCTGACCAATTGGCAGATGGGCAAAGGCGCCGGCTTCTATCTCGATGCTGCCGAGGCGCCCTGGGCCGAAAACTATCGGATGTATACCTACATCACGGAGGAGCTGCCCGCACTCGTCGCAAAGCAATTCCGCGTCGATATGAGCCGGCAAGGTATCTTCGGCCATTCCATGGGCGGCCACGGCGCCATGACGATCGCGCTGAAGAACCCCGATCGCTTCAAGAGCTGCTCCGCCTTCGCACCCATTGTCCAGCCGTCGACGGCCGATTGGTCCGCACCCGCCTTCGAAAAGTATCTCGGCAGCAACAAGGCCGCTTGGAGACGATATGACGCCTGCTCGCTCGTCGAGGATGGCGCCCGCTTCCCCGAATTCCTGATCGACCAGGGCAAGGCCGACAGTTTCCTCGAAAACGGTCTACGCCCATGGCTGTTCGAAGAGGCGATCAAAGGCACCGGCATCGGTCTGACGCTGCGCATGCATGAGCGCTACGACCACTCCTACTACTTTATCTCCACCTTCATGGACGATCACCTGAAGTGGCATGCCGAACGGCTGGGAAAGTAAAGGTGGCATGACCGCCGCCTTGAAATGTGCCTGCGGTAAAGGCATATAGAAAACGCGCAGACGACTGCGGCGGCCGGTACTTATAGCCGGCCGTAGACATCGCGGGGACGGCCTCGCTCTTAACAATGGAGCGTAACATGGCTTGGTTCCTGCTTTTCCTTGCAGGCTTGTTTGAAATCGGCTGGGCAGTCGGCCTGAAATATACTGACGGCTTCACACGGCCGATGCCGACGGCTCTCACGGTCATTTCTATGGTGATCAGCGTCGTGCTGCTAGGTCTCGCGGTAAAAACGCTGCCGATGGGCACCGCCTATGCGGTCTGGACCGGTATCGGCACGGTCGGCACCGTTCTGCTCGGGATTTGGTTGCTCGGCGATCCCGCAACCTTCGTTCGGCTGCTCTGCATAAGCCTGATCGTGGCAGGCATCGCCGGCCTCAAGCTCGCCGCCTGACGGACCTCACAGTCAAGGGCTCTGGCGATTGTCCAGTGCCCACGCCCCTGGGCCGGCAAATACCATAAACAAAAAGACGAAGCAGAACATTATCGGACCGTCGCCCTGGTTATTGGCCGGGAAGAAGTCGATCTGCGTGTGCACCATGAAATAGGCAATCGCCATTTCGCCGCTGAGGAGAAAGGCGGCGGGCCGGGTGAAGAGCCCGAACAGAATGAGAATGCCGCCGACAAGCTCAATTATGCCCGCGACGAAGAACAACGTCGTGACCTCGAAAGGCGCTGGCGGAAAGCCGAAGAGCTTTTGCGTGCCATGTTCGATGAACAACACGGAAGTCACTATTCGCAAAATTGCGAGTGCTGCGGGCTGGTAAGGCGATAAGCGCTCGGCAAGTGACATGAAGATCTCCGTGCGAACTTGGAATGCGAACGGGATACTGTCGAAAAGACTCTCCCGTTTCGTCGATACAGAATCAACACGCGGGAGACGAAATTATTCACCGGGCCTGAAGATCATCAGGCCCGGTTTCGATATGACTTACTTCTTGCGGCCGTCGATCGCCAGAAGACCCGGACCCGCGAAGATCAGGAACAGGAAAGCGAAGCAATACAGAATGGCCGCATCGCCCTGGTTGTTCACCGGGAAGAAATTCTGCGGCATGTGCGCCATGAAATATGCGACCGCCATGTTGCCGCAAAGAATGAAGGCTACGGGGCGTGTAAACAGACCCAAAACGATTGCCAGACCGCCGAATGCTTCAAGAACACCCTGAAACAGCATCAAGGGCGGCAGAGAGCCGGTGAAGTGACCGCCGGCCGGAAAGCCGAAAAGCTTCTGCGTGCCGTGTTCGATGAACAACAGGCCAATAACGATACGCAGTACAGTAAGAGCATAGGGCTGATATTGATTCAGCCGTTCGGAAAGCGCCATTTTTGAACTCCAGTTTCGATTCCCCCTGCAGGAAGCAATAGA
Source organism: Martinezella miluonensis (assembly GCF_900094545.1). Taxonomy (GTDB): domain Bacteria; phylum Pseudomonadota; class Alphaproteobacteria; order Rhizobiales; family Rhizobiaceae; genus Rhizobium; species Rhizobium miluonense. The sequence goes on along the minus strand of NZ_FMAH01000046.1, from coordinate 25,359 downwards.
GCGGCCTGCCTTGAACGGGAAAACAAGGATTCTGACGTCCAATCAATTTTCCGTGTGTAATCCGTGGCTTGTTGTCACAGATTACAGAGGGATGTTGTCGTGTTTTTTCCAAGGGTTGGTCAGATCCTTGTTGCGCAGCATCCGGAGCCCCTGCGCGAGGCGCCGCCGGGTCGAGCGTGGCATGATCACTTCGTCGATATAACCGCGCTCGGCCGCAACGAACGGCGACAGGAAGCGATCCTCATACATCTTGGTATGCGCTGCGATCTTCTCCGGCTCGGCAATGTCCTTGCGGAAGATGATCTCGACCGCGCCCTTGGCGCCCATGACGGCAATCTGCGCCGTCGGCCAAGCATAATTAAGGTCTCCGCGCAGGTGCTTCGAGGCCATAACGTCATAAGCGCCGCCGAAAGCCTTGCGGGTGATGACGGTCAGTTTCGGCACGGTCGCCTCGGCATAGGCGAAAAGCAATTTCGCACCGTGCTTGATCAAGCCGCCATATTCCTGCGCCGTCCCCGGCAGGAAGCCAGGTACATCGACGAAGGTGACGATCGGGATATTGAAGCAATCGCAGAAGCGCACGAAGCGCGCGGCTTTCCGCGACGCATCGCTGTCAAGCACGCCTGCCAGCACCATCGGCTGATTGGCGACGAAGCCGACCGTGGCTCCCTCGATGCGGCCGAAACCACAGACTATATTCTTGGCGAAGCTTTCCTGGATCTCGAAGAAGTCGCCCTCGTCCGCCACCTTCAGGATCAGTTCCTTGATGTCGTAGGGCTTGTTGGCGTTAGCCGGGATCAGCGTATCGAGCGAGCTATCCGGCTCGGTGACGGATTGATAGCACTCGATCTCGGGCAGAGCCGCCGTATTCGACTGCGGCAGGAAATCGATGAGGCGGCGCACTTGCAGCAGCGTATCGATATCATTGTCGTAGGCAGCGTCGGCAATGGAAGATTTCGTCGTATGCACCGAAGCGCCGCCGAGCTGCTCGGAGGTCACGGTCTCATTGGTGACCGTCTTCACCACATCCGGCCCGGTCACGAACATGTAGGAGGTATCGCGGACCATGAAGATGAAATCGGTCATCGCGGGCGAATAGACGTCGCCGCCCGCACAGGGCCCCATGATGACGGAAATCTGCGGAATGACGCCGGAGGCCAGCACGTTGCGCTGGAACACCTCGGCATAGCCGCCGAGTGCGGCCACACCTTCCTGAATGCGGGCGCCGCCGGCATCATAGATCCCGATGATCGGCGCCCGGTTTTTCAGCGCCATATCCTGAACCTTGGTGATCTTCTCCGCATGTGCTTCTGAAAGAGAGCCACCGAAGACTGTGAAATCCTTGGCAAAAATGAAAACGGTACGTCCGTTGACGGTGCCCCAGCCGGTCACGACGCCATCACCGGCGATCTTGCTCTTTTCCATGCCGAAATCGGTCGAACGGTGCTCGACGAACATGTCGAATTCCTCAAAGGAACCTTCGTCCAGGAAGATGTCGATGCGCTCTCGGGCCGTCAGCTTGCCGCGCGCATGCTGCGCATCGATCCGCGCCTGCCCGCCGCCAAGTCTTGCGACTTCACGACGACGCTCCAGTTCCAAAAGGATTTCCTTCATGCGGCCCTCTCTCCTTCGCTGCTCGGGCTTAGCACGGCGCGAGCCTCCTTTGAAGCTATCGGCTCAGTTTGCCAACCGCGGCGTGTTCAGCGAGAAGATGGAGCGGATGCGGGCGGCAATGTCTTCCGCCATCAGCTCATCGGCCGTTGCATGATCGGGCGCGGTTGTCGCCATATCGAACGATGCCATGGCAATCACCGCGCCACCATCCAGCGACGCAGCGTCGATATTGACCTTGGCACTGTTGCGATCCTGGTTGAAACTGCGCCCCTTGCGCACGTCTGACAGGCGGACAGTCAGCGTAACCTGCGGCAGCGCCGTATTGTGGTTCGTGGCCGCGATCGCTGCATTCACTCGATCGTTGACGGCTTCGATCAGCACCGGCGAAACCGGCGGCAAAGCATGATCGGCAACAACCGTTGCACTGCGAACATCATAGGTCGGCGGAGGAGGATCGACGGACCAGTTCGCGCACGCCGTCAGTGCTAAACATCCCACGAGCGCCGATGCGACACCCGACCTCAACAACAACATGATACCTGTCCCGACTTCCGAACCCGCAAGATACGAAGACCACTATAAAGGACTGGAAATCAACAATATTCAACTGTGAAGAGCAGAGAAAACGTCGGTTGCCGCCTGAAATTCCTCGAAACGCTGCGCGCGACGCTGCTCCGCTTCCTCATCGCTGCCCCAGTGTTCGATCGTCCAGTCTTCGTCGAGATGGGCGAGCGACCAGACTTCGGCAAGCGGCAGCTGGCCGGAGGCGAAAGCAAGCGCCAGGATCGCAGAGCCCGTCAGCGTCGTGATCGTATGCAGGCTGGCGAGCTCCATCGGCGTGTCGTATTTGCCCAGGGCCGCGGCGAAGGCGGCGATGGCCTCTTGCGGCTGCTCCTGATGCATGACGCCTTCGGCGAGAATGAAACGGGCTCCGACGTCGCGGGCTGCCCATTCGATCACCGGATTCCATCGCGCCGACTGCCGCTCAACCAGGCGTTCCGGGCCATCGGCGCGATAGCAGAGCAGGTCGCTGCCGGAGAAGCGCACGATTTCGTCGAACACAGCTCCACTTTCGGCTGTCACGCCATCGATAGCACTGTTCACCAGGCGGGTTACGGGCATGGTTGCTGGATCGATGACCTTGGTCTGTCGCCCCCATTCGCCAGCCACGAGCTTGGCGAGCGCTTCGGTCGGCAGAGAGAGGGAATGGCGCGCCGGCGTCTTGACCACCTTGCCGTCGAGCGCGATGGCGTGACCACCCTCGTCCTTGCTGATCGTCACATCCTTGTAGAAGCGCTTGGGCAGCGGCTTCTTCATCTGGATCTGCGCACGGCGGATCGGATCGGGATGGCTCAGGCCTTCGGAAAGATCGTTCAACAGGTCGCGCATGGCGTCACCTCAGAGAATATGGCTCAACAAATCGTTCGGATGATGCGCAATCGCATCGGCGCCGGCTACCAGAAGCTCTTCCACGGACGCATAACCCCAAGATACGCCGATCGCCGTCGCACCCGCTGCCTTCGCCATCTGCATGTCGTAGATCGCGTCGCCGATGACGATGGTGTCGTGCGGGTCCGTGCCGGTTTCGGCACAGCATTCCGTCACCATGGCCGGATGCGGCTTCGACGGACAATCGTCGGCGGTGCGCGAAACCACGAAGTAAGGCGTGAAGCCGTTGACTTCAAGAATATGGGTCAGGCCACGGCGGGATTTGCCCGTCACGGCACCGAGCAGAAGCTCTTCGCGGCCTATAAGCGTCTCGATCAGTGGCTTGATGCCGTCGAAGAGCGGCGTCTGCATATCCGCCTCGTCGCGCACGCCTGGGAAGATAGACTTGTAGTGGGCCGTCATTGCGATCGCTTCGTCATCGACATGCGGTTTGCCCTGCATCCGGGCAATGGCGATATCGAGCGAGAGGCCGATGATGGATTTTGTGGCCGAAACATCCGGGCGCTTGTAACCGAAGTCAACGAAAGTCCGCGCCATGACCTCATGGATCAGCCGCACACTATCGACCAGCGTGCCGTCGCAATCGAAAAGTACCAGCCTCATTCGTCGTCCGGCTCCCCTGCCGATGCCTCGTCAAAACCGAGGAGATTCCAAGTCTGCACCATATGCGGCGGCAGAGGAGCGGTCACGCGCAGGCGTCCGCCGCTCGGATGTGGGATGTCGATGTGGCGCGCGTGCAGATGCAGGCGCTTCTGGACTCCGCCCGGGAAATCCCAGTTCGGATCGTCATCGAAATATTTGGGGTCGCCGATGATCGGGTGGCCCATGTGCAGGGCATGGATGCGCAGCTGGTGCGTACGGCCGGTATAGGGCTCCATCTCGAGCCAGGCGAGGCTCTGCGCAGCTGTTTCAAGCACGCGATAATAGGAGATTGCGTGATCGGCACCCTCTTCCCCATGCTTGGCGATGCGCATACGGTCGCCATCGGCCGTTGCCTCTTTCACCAGCCAGGTCGAAATCTTGTCTTCATGCTTGCGCGGCACACCCTTGACCAGCGACCAATAGGTCTTCTTGGTGTCGCGCTCGCGGAAGGCGGCGGTCAGCTTCTGCGCCGCGCCGCGCGTGCGGGCAATTACCAGCACGCCCGAGGTGTCGCGGTCGAGGCGATGCACCAGGCGCGGTTTTTCGCCCTTCTTGCTCGTCCATGCCTCCAGCATCTGGTCGATATGGCGGGTAAGGCCGGAGCCGCCCTGTACCGCAAGCCCAGCCGGCTTGTTGAGCACAAAGATCTTGTCGTCTTCATGCAGCAACATCCGCGCAAGAAGCTCGGCATCACCGGAATGCTTGAGGTCCTTGCTGGCGATCGGGCCGCTCTTCGGGCCTTTGGCATCGACATCAAGAGGCGGCACGCGCACCATCTGCCCCGGCTGCACGCGCGCATCCGTCTTGACGCGGCCCCCATCGACGCGCACCTGGCCGGAGCGCATCAGCTTCTGCAGTTGACCGAACCCAAGCCCGGGGAAATGCACCTTGAACCAGCGGTCGAGGCGCATGCCGGCTTCGTCAGGCTCGACCTGTATATGCTCAATCCCGGCCATTCTTCTTCTTTCAAACGCCGCAGCATGTTCCGACAAATGCCAAACGCGCGTTGGACGGGATCATGCCAATTCAAACAACAGGACAAGTAGTCCCGCGGCCGGATATAACCGGCCTTTGGACGTGGCTTTAGAGCATTTCGAGGAAAAGTGGAAACTGGAATTATCCGGGCCGGATATTTTTCTGGCTTAGTTTCCCTTGGCCGACACGACAGGAAGGGTGAGATCGATCATCCCCGCCTTCTCGAACATCAGCATCACAGGCACCGCGCCACCCTTTTTGAAGGGAGTCTTTACCTGCTTGAACATCATATGCATCGTGTTCGGCGCGAGCGTCACGGTCGCACCGGCAGGAATGGCGATCCCATCCTTGATTTCGCGCATCTTCATGATCTCGCCGTCCATCTTCATCTCGTGCAGCTCCACCTTGCCCGCAGCCGATGAGGTGACGGAGGTCAGCTTGTCGGCGGCCTTGCCGCTATTGTGGATGGTGATGTAGCCGCCGCCGACCGGCTGACCGGGGAGCATGGCGCGGACATAACCGCCGCTGATATCGAGATCGCCGAGCTTGCCGGTGGCAGAATCCGAGGGCGCGGCCTCCGGGCCCATGTGCATTCCAGGCATACTCTTCATGTCGCTGCTCTGCTGCGCCAGAGCGCTACCTGTCAAAAGCGAAACTGTTGCTGCCGAAAGCAGCAGCACTGCGACGTGATAACGATTCATCATTCTCTCCTGCCCGGCTCCTCTATCGGCCCGAAGGGATAGCCTTTCGCAACGTCGTTGCAAAGCCCTGCAACCGCTGCTCGATATATCTTCGAACCGCGCGACAAAAATTTGTTCGACGGCGACATTTGCCCCTTGCCATCTTCAGTGACTGCCAGATAATGACAGCGACCTTGTTGGGAGAATCCGGCGCGAGCCGGTGCCGAAGGAGCAACCGCCCCGGAAACTCTCAGGCCAAAGGACCAGCAAGGGGCAGACGGAACTCTGGAGAGAAGCGCGAAAGCGTTCGCCGAAGGGATAACAATCTCAGGCAAAGCAGACAGAGGGGGCTCATCGTCAGGCGCAACCGCGCCGAAATTGTGAGCTCTGCGCTTCAGGACAAGCGCGAAACCCGGAGGCGTCATTTGGACGAGACCGCTGCCCTCAAGAAAACACCGCTTCACGACCTGCATGTATCGCTCGGCGCCCGCATGGTGCCGTTTGCCGGTTACGACATGCCCGTGCAGTATCCTGCCGGCGTCATGAAGGAGCATCTTTGGACCCGCGCTTCGGCCGGCTTGTTCGACGTCTCCCATATGGGCCAGGTGACGATCCGCGCCCGCTCCGGCAAATATGAGGATGCGGCACTCGCGCTGGAAAGTCTCGTGCCGGTCGATATCCTCGGTCTCGCGGAGGATCGCCAGCGCTACGGCTTCTTTACCGACGGCAATGGCGGCATCCTGGACGACCTGATGATCACCCACACGGACGGTTATCTCTTCGTCGTCGTGAACGCCGCCTGCAAGGAGCAGGATCTCAAGCATCTTCAAGATCATATCGGCGATAGTTGCGAAGTTATCTTGCTTGATCGCGCCCTCATTGCGCTGCAAGGACCGCGCGCCGTCGACGTTCTTGCCGAGCTCTGGGCTGACATCGCCTACATGAAGTTCATGGATGTGCGCCATTGTCGCCTCCACGATGTCTCCTGCCTGGTGTCGCGCTCCGGCTATAGCGGCGAAGACGGCTTCGAAATCTCCGTACCATCAGACAAGGCCGACGATATCGCCAAGCGACTACTGGAGCACCCGGACGTACAGCCGATCGGCCTCGGCGCGCGTGACTCTCTCCGCCTTGAAGCCGGTCTCTGCCTCTATGGCAACGACATCGACCAGACGACGACGCCGATCGAAGGCGCACTCGAATGGGCTATCCAAAAGGCCCGCAAGACCGGTGGCGCACGCGCAGGCGGTTTCCCCGGTGCAACCCGCATTCTCGGCGAACTCGATGGCGGCACGTCGCGTCGCCGCGTCGGCCTGAAGCCCGAGGGCAAGGCGCCAGTGCGCAGCCACGCCAAGCTCTATGCCGATGCCGAAGGCAAGACCGAAATCGGCGAAGTCACCTCAGGCGGCTTCGGCCCGAGCGTCGAGTCTCCGGTCGCCATGGGCTATGTGCCGACCGAACTCACTTCGCCCGGTACCACGGTTTATGCCGAGGTGCGTGGCAAATACTTGGCCGTCACCGTCAGCGCCCTGCCTTTCATCAAGCCTACCTACAAACGTTGAACGTCTTTTCCAGAGAGGATTATCCATGCTGAAATTCACCGAAGAACACGAGTGGCTGAACATCGAAGGCGGCGTCGCAACGGTCGGCATCACGGCACATGCCGCCGAACAGCTCGGCGATCTCGTTTTCGTGGAATTGCCCGAAGTCGGCGCCAGCTTCTCCAAGGGTGACGACGCGGCAACCGTCGAATCCGTCAAGGCGGCCTCCGAAGTCTATTGTCCGCTTGACGGGGAAATCACCGAAGTCAACGAAGCCATCACAGCCGATCCGGCGCTCGTCAACTCCGACCCGATGGGTGCAGGCTGGTTCTTCAAGCTCAAACTGAAGAATGTGAGCGATGTCGATGGTCTTCTTGATGAATCCGGTTACAAGGAGCTGATCGGATAATGACGACGCCTACGGAATTCACGTTCACCGACTACCAGCCATACGATTTCGCCAATCGCCGCCATATCGGCCCGTCTCCATCGGAGATGGCCGATATGCTGAAGGTGATCGGCTACAACAGCCTCGATGGCCTGATCGACGCGACGCTGCCGCCGGCCATCCGCCAGAAGACGCCGCTCTCCTGGGGCGCTCCGATGACGGAGCGCGAGGCGCTCGACAGGCTGCGCGAGACCGCTAACAAGAACAAGGTTCTCGTCTCGCTCATCGGTCAGGGCTATTACGGCACGATCACGCCTCCAGTCATCCAGCGCAACATTCTGGAAAACCCGGCCTGGTACACTGCCTATACGCCCTACCAGCCGGAAATCAGCCAGGGCCGTCTCGAGGCGCTGCTGAACTATCAGACGATGATCAGCGACCTCACCGGTCTCGACGTCGCCAACGCCTCGCTGCTCGATGAAGCGACGGCCGCAGCCGAAGGCATGGCGATGGCGGAACGCGTCGCCAAGTCCAAGGCGAAGGCCTTCTTCGTCGATGCCGCCTGCCACCCGCAGACCATCGCGCTGATCAGGACCCGCGCCGAGCCGCTCGGCTGGACCGTCATCGTCGGCAATCCCTTCACCGATCTGGATCCTGTCGATGTCTTCGGCGCGATCTTCCAGTATCCGGGCACGCACGGCCACATCAATGATTTCAGCGGCCTGATCGCCCGCCTGCACCAGACGGGCGCGATCGCCATCATGGCGGCCGATCTGCTGGCGCTGACGCTGCTGAAATCTCCGGGCGAGATGGGCGCGGACATCGCCATCGGCTCCTCGCAGCGCTTCGGCGTTCCTGTGGGCTACGGCGGTCCGCATGCGGCCTATATGGCCGTCAAGGATGAGTACAAGCGCTCCATGCCTGGCCGTCTCGTCGGCGTTTCGGTCGATGCGCGCGGCAATCGCGCCTATCGCCTGTCGCTGCAGACCCGCGAACAGCATATCCGCCGCGAAAAGGCGACGTCGAACATCTGCACCGCGCAGGTGCTGCTCGCCGTCATGGCCTCCATGTACGCGGTGTTCCACGGTCCTCAGGGCCTTAAGGCGATCGCACAACAGGTCCACCAGAAGGCCGTTCTGATGGCCAAGGGCCTGGAGAAACTCGGCTATACCATCGAGCCGGAAACCTTCTTCGACACGATCACCGTCGAGGTCGGCCACATGCAAGGCCTCGTCCTGCGCGCGGCCGTCGCCGAAGGCGTGAACCTGCGCAAGGTCGGTGAAACGAAGATCGGCATCAGCCTCGACGAGCGCACCCGTCCGGCAACGGTGGAAGCCGTCTGGCGTGCATTCGGCGGCGATTTCCGCATTGCCGATTTCGAACCGTCCTATCGGCTGCCGAAGGCCCTGCTGCGCACCAGCGAATATCTGACGCATCCGATCTTCCACATGAACCGTGCCGAAAGCGAGATGACCCGGTATATCCGCCGCCTCTCCGATCGCGACCTGGCGCTCGACCGTTCGATGATTCCGCTCGGCTCCTGTACCATGAAGCTCAATGCCACAGCGGAAATGCTGCCGATCACCTGGCCGGAATTCTCCGACATCCATCCTTTCGTGCCGGCCGATCAGGCGCTCGGCTACCGCGAAATGATCGATGATCTGACGGAGAAGCTTTGCTCGGTGACCGGCTATGATGCCTTCTCCATGCAGCCGAACTCCGGCGCGCAGGGCGAATATGCCGGCCTCCTGACCATCCGCAACTACCATATTGCCAATGGCCAGGGTCATCGTGACATCTGCCTCATTCCGACCTCCGCGCACGGCACCAATCCGGCCTCCGCGCAGATGGCGGGCATGAAGGTCGTCGTCGTCAAGGTTAGCGACAACGGCGATATCGATATGGCCGATTTCCGCGCCAAGACCGAGCAATATGCCGACAACCTCTCCTGCTGCATGATCACCTATCCTTCGACGCACGGCGTTTTCGAAGAGACGGTGAAGGAGATCTGCGATCTCGTGCACAAGCATGGCGGTCAGGTCTATCTCGATGGCGCCAACATGAACGCCATGGTCGGCCTCTCGCGTCCCGGCGACATCGGTTCCGACGTCAGCCACCTCAACCTGCACAAGACCTTCTGCATTCCGCATGGCGGCGGCGGCCCCGGCATGGGTCCGATCGGCGTCAAGGCACATCTGGCGCCTCACCTGCCCGGCCATCCGGAAACGGACGGTCGCAGCGGTGCGGTATCGGCAGCAGCCTTCGGTTCGGCCTCCATCCTGCCGATCTCCTGGAGCTACTGCCTGATGATGGGCGGCGAAGGCCTGACGCAGGCGACGAAAGTGGCGATCCTCAACGCCAACTACATCGCCGCCCGGCTCAAGGGCGCCTATGACGTGCTCTACAAGTCCGAGGCCGGACGCGTCGCGCATGAATGCATCATCGACACCCGTCCACTGGTCGCAAGCGCCGGCGTCACGGTCGACGACGTCGCCAAGCGCCTCATCGATTGCGGCTTCCACGCCCCGACCATGAGCTGGCCGGTTGCCGGCACGCTGATGATCGAGCCGACAGAATCGGAAACGAAAGCCGAGATCGATCGTTTCTGCGAGGCAATGCTGGCGATCCGCGAGGAAGCCCGTGACATCGAAGAAGGCCGGATGGACAAGGCCAATAACCCGCTGAAAAACGCACCGCATACGGTGGAAGACCTCGTCGGCGAATGGGATCGTCCCTATTCCCGCGAACAGGCCTGCTACCCGCCCGGCGCCTTCCGCGTGGACAAATACTGGTCGCCGGTCAATCGCGTCGACAATGTCTATGGCGACAGGAACCTGATTTGCTCCTGCCCGCCGGTCGAATCCTACGCCGAAGCCGCCGAATAGGATCTTCGCGAAAAAGCGAAGCGGTTCAGTCGCTTCGTCTGCAATAGACATAAATCTATTGCGAAACTTGGCTAAGAAAACGCCGCGCGTCTTAACGGACGCGCGGCGTTTTTCATGACGCGGCAACGGGGCCCTGGAATTCAGATTTATGCCGGAACAACCGGAATTTCATTTCGTCACCGAGCGGCGAGCGGACGTTGCGTCGTCGCCGCTGCTTCTGCTGCATGGCAGCGGCATGGATGAAACTTCCCTTATCCCGCTTGCGGATGCCATCGGACCGCAGCGCTCCTATATGGCTCTGCGTGGTGGGATCGAATGGGAAGAAGGATTCGCCTTCTTTCGCCGCAATCCGGACCGCAGCCTGGATCATGCAGACCTAGACAGGCAGACGGAGCGGCTCCGTCGTTTCATCGAAATGGCAGTGGAGCGAAGGCTGCTCGTTCGGCCGCCTGTTCTATTTGGCTTCTCCAACGGAGCGATCATAGCCGCATCGATCCTTCGGCAGATGCCCTCGATCGCTTCAGCCGCCGTTCTGCTGCGCCCTCTTTCGCCGGCCCCCGATGCGGATTTCCCGTCAATGCCCGGGCTGCCGGTCCTGATCATCTCAGGCGAGCATGATCGACGCCGGGAGCCCGCCGACGCAGATTTCGTCAGCCAACAATTTGCAAAGGCCGGGGCTGAAGTCAGCGCCCATCGACTGCCCATCGGCCACGACCTCCATCCGGACGAACCCAAGATCGTCCGCGACTGGCTTATACGGAAAGGCATATGACAATGAACGAGGAGAATTCCTTCGACGTGGACAATCCAGACAGCTACATCGCAGCCGCCTTCGAAACGGACGATCCGGCGTCGATCGCCAAGGCACTGGGCGAAGTGGCGCGCACCCGCAACATGAGCAAGCTTGCCAAGGATGTCGGCATGAACCGCTCGGCGCTCTATCGTGCGCTCAGCGGTGACGGAAATCCGGAATTCGCGACGATCCTGAAGGTTGTCAGGGCGCTCGGCCTCAAGCTGACGCCTGTTTCGGTCGCAAATTAGGAATCGCAGTCCCGCTTCCCGGGCTTTACTAACCGATCGCTTCCTCGAGCAGAAGCAGCACGAGAAAGCCGGCGAAAAACATCGCCGTCACCCAGGGACGGTCGGGGGTTTCATGCGCTTCGACCAGCAATTCCTCGGTGACGAGATAGAGAAGCGCGATCAGCCCGAACGCGAAGAAGCCTGTCAGAATGGGGTCGGGCAGCAAAGCAATTGGCGCCCCGAGCAAAGCGCCGATCGGCAGCAGGAGCGCAAGCGCCGCCGTAACCGCGACAACCCTGGCGCGGGAGCGGACGCTCTCCCCAAGCTCGTTCGCCACCGTCAAGCCAAGGAACAGCACCTCAATCGTCAAGGCGATCGTCAACAGCAGGCCGACCTTTGGGCCGGCTGCAAAGCCGATGCCAAGCACGAGGCCGTCGATGAGGATGTCGATGCCGATGGCCGCGAGTAGACCCACCGGTCCCTTGGCCCAATTTTCCAGTTGTTTGACCAGCAGCATGACGGCTACGCCAATCGCGCCGCCGATGACTGTTGCCAAGGGAGATCCACGATGCATGACATCGGGCAGGATTTCGCCGGCCGCAGCTGCGAACACAACACCGGCGGCAAAATGCTGGATGGCGCTGACAAGATTAGGCCCCGGCCGCGTGTTCACCGCGACTGCAGCGCCCGCAATGGCGGCCGTTGCCGGGATCAATGTGTAAACCCATGCCGAAGCCGCCATAAAGTTCCCCGCAGCCGCCTCTCGACGTTATCCGGCGGAGCCGGTAGCCAAGGAGGCGGCGGAAAAACCGAGGCGTGCGCCGATCAAAGCACGAAACGCACCATGGTGAAATACGGAGGAACCTGTTTTAAGCAGGTTGCGCTGCCTGACGTTGAGCTGCCAAGGCGGCGAGATCGGCGGGCTTCAGCTCGACGGATTCGCCGCAGCCGCAGGCTGACGTCTGGTTTGGATTGGTGAAGGTAAAGCCCGAACGCAAGCTGGTAGTTTCGAAACCCATCTCGGTACCAAGCAAGTACAGCACGGCCGACGGCTCGACCCAAACACTGGCTCCGTCATGCTCGATCAGATCGTCCTTCGCGTTCGGCTCGGTCACTAGATCGATGGTGTATTCCATCCCAGCACAGCCGCCCTTCTTGATGCCGACGCGAACGCCCTTAGCATCGAGGCCAGAATTCCCGACGATCACTTTGACGCGGTTGGCTGCCGCATCCGTCATACTCATGACTGCAAAGCCCATGGGCTCATTCTCCTTCCACAACCGGGGTCAAGATCCGGTGCTTCGAGTCTTAATGTAAAGCCGGCGGCTTAAAGCTTCAATACCAGCCGACCGCGACCTGCGCTTCTTCCGACATGCGATCCGGCGTCCACGGCGGATCGAAGGTCATGCTGACGTCGACGCCGGAAACACCTTCGACGGCGCCGACAGCGTTCTCGACCCAGCCAGGCATTTCGCCAGCCACCGGGCAGCCGGGCGCTGTCAGCGTCATGACGATCTTCACCATGCGGTCGTCTTCGATGTCGATCTTGTAGACCAGGCCAAGTTCGAAAATGTCCGCCGGAATTTCTGGGTCGTAGACCGTTTTCAGTGCAGAGATGATGTCGTCACTGAGGCGCGCCAGCTCATCCTCGAGAATGCTGGAATGCACGATCCCTTCGCGTACGTCGATCTTCTGTTCGCTTTCGTCGAGTGACATCGCTTGCCTCCTTAGGCAAAGAATTTCCGCGCATATTCCAGCGCATCCGCCAAAGCATCCACCTCGGCGCGCGTATTGTACAGGCCGAACGATGCACGGCATGTGGATGTGACGCCGAAGCGTTTCAAGAGCGGCTGGGCGCAATGGGTTCCGGCGCGAACCGCCACACCCTGGCGGTCGATCACCATCGAGACGTCGTGGGAATGGATACCCGCGAGCTCGAAGGAGAAAATGCCACCCTTGCCCGGCGCAGTGCCGATCACGCGCAGCGAATTGATATCCCGCAGCCGTTCGGCCGCATAAGTGGCGAGATCGGCTTCGTGGCGCGCGATCGCCTCACGGCCGATGCTGTCCATGTAGTCAAGCGCGTAGCCAAGGCCGATGGCCTGCACGATCGGCGGCGTTCCCGCCTCGAAGCGATGCGGCGGCTCGTTGTAGGTAACGTTTTCCTCGGTGACGTCGAAGATCATCTCGCCGCCGCCCTGGAAAGGACGCATCTCGGCAAGCCGCTCCTTCTTGCCGTAGAGCACGCCGATACCCGATGGCCCATAGAGCTTGTGACCGGTCATGACATACCAGTCGCAATCGATATCCTGCACGTCGACAGGCATATGCACCGCGCCCTGCGAGCCGTCGATCAGGACGGGAATGCCGCGCTCATGGGCGATGCGGCAGACTTCCTTCACCGGGACGACGGTTCCGAGCGCATTCGACATATGGGTGATGGCGACGAGCTTGGTGCGCTCCGTCAGGCTCTTCTCGAAATCTTCGATATGGAACGCGCCTTCATCGTCGACCGGCACCCAGACGAGCTTGGCGCCCTGCCGCTCCCGGATGAAATGCCAGGGAACGATGTTGGAGTGATGCTCCATGATCGACACGACGATTTCGTCGCCCTCGCCGATCTTCGGCATGCCCCAACCGTAAGCGACTGTGTTGATCGCTTCCGTCGAGTTCTTGGTGAAGACGATATCGTCGACTGACGGCACGTTCAGGAAGCGGCGCACCTTTTCGCGAGCCGCCTCATAGGCTTCCGTGGCCGCATTGGACAGAAAGTGCAGACCGCGATGCACATTCGCATATTCGTTGGAATAGGCATGCGAGATGGCATCGATGACGACCTGCGGCTTCTGCGCGGATGCGCCGTTGTCGAGATAGACCAGTGGCTTCCCATGCACCGTTTTCGCCAGGATCGGGAAATCCCGGCGAATGGCTTCGACGTCATAGGCCGTTGCCGGCACGATCTTGTCCACGAGCTTTGCCTCCAATCAGGCGTGCTTTTCCAGCCAGGCGGAGATAACGCCTTCCAGCGCCTCGACCAGGGCTTCGTCTTCCAGTTCCTCGACGATCTCGGCCACGAAGGCGTTGACCAGCATGGCGCGGGCCTTGTTCTCCGGAACGCCGCGGGCCATCAGATAGAAGAGATGGTTGCGGTCGATATCGGCGACAGTGGCGCCATGGCCGCACTGCACGTCGTCAGCGAAGATTTCGAGCTCGGGCTTCACCGAGAACTCTGCATCGTCGGACATCAGCAGCGTGTTGCAGGCCATCTTGGCATCGGTCTTCTGCGCATCCGGCGCGACCCGGATCATGCCCTGGAAGACACCACGGGCGCGGTCGAACACCACGTTGCGGATAATTTCCGTGGAGCCGGTGTGCGGAACGTCATGACCAAGTACCATCGTCACGTCGGTATGCGTATCGCCACCGAGCAGATTGATGCCGCGCAGCGTCAGATCGGCGCCCTCGCCTGTCACTTTGATGTACAGCTCCTGGCGCACTAGCTTGCCGCCTGCATTGATAACGAACAACCTCAGCTTGGCATCCGCGCCGAGATCGATGCGGAGCTGACCGAGATGCGTATCCTCGCTGCCCTGCTCCTGCAGGATGATCCAGGTGATTTCAGAGCCTTTGCCGATCGTGACTTCGCTGACTGAGGAGATCAGCGCGGCAGCGCCTTCGACAGCCTGATGACGCTCGATGAAAGTCGCCTTGACATCAGCACCGAAGGTGACTGGAAGACGGCTGTGGATCTGCCCACCGGCATGAACGAACTGTACTTCCAGCGGCGCATCGAATTCGGTGCCATCGGGAAAGTCGATGAGATAACCGTCGCGCACGAAGCTGGCATTGATGCGCCCGATCGCGTCATCCTTGTCGATCGCTTCGAGACCGGCGGCGGCTGTGCCGCTGATCAGGCTATCGGCATAGCGGCCGATTGTCAGACCCTTGACGGCAACCTTCTCGCTCGCCTTGCCCTGGAGAACGGAAAGAACCGGAGATCCTTCGACCGTCGGCGGCAGAGCCTCCACCAGGCCCTTGCCGATATCGCTCGGCACCAGCCGCAGCAGGTTCTTGAAATCGGTGTAATGCCAAGCCTCGACGCGGCGCGTCGGCAGGCCGGCGGTCTTCAGGTCGTCCAACAGGCGATCGCGGACGGCAAAAACTTCGCCGTCACCCGGCAGATCGCCCAGCTGGTCGTTATACGCCTCGATCAGCGCCGTTTCCGCGGCGGTCAGGCGGTTCGTCGTCTGAATGTTCATCGACGTATCCTTTCCGCCCCGATCAGGCTGCAGCTCCGATGATGTCGGCATAGCCGTTGGCTTCGAGCTCATGCGCCAGCGTCTTGTCGCCGGACTTGATCACCTGGCCCTTGTAGAGGACGTGAACGGTGTCCGGAACGATATAGTCGAGCAGGCGCTGGTAGTGGGTGATGACGATCACGGCGCGATCCGGAGAGCGCAGCGCATTGACGCCATCGGCAACGATCTTCAGCGCATCGATGTCGAGGCCGGAATCGGTTTCGTCAAGCACGCAAAGCTGCGGCTCCAGCAGCGCCATCTGCAGGATTTCGGCGCGCTTCTTCTCGCCGCCGGAGAAGCCGACGTTGAGCGGGCGCTTCAACATCTCCATGTTGATCTGCAGTTTGCCGGCAGCATCCTTGACGCGGCGGATGAAATCCGGGGTCGTCAGTTCGTCTTCGCCGCGTGCCTTGCGCTGCTCGTTCAGGGCCACCTTCAGGAACTGCATTGTCGCAACGCCTGGAATTTCGACCGGATACTGGAAGGCCAGGAAGATGCCCTTGGCGGCGCGCTCGGCTGCGTCGAGTTCCAGGATGCTCTCGCCGTTATAGAGAATGTCACCCTCGGTGACTTCATAGTCGTCACGGCCGGCGAGAATGTAGGAAAGCGTCGACTTGCCGGAGCCGTTCGGGCCCATGATGGCGGCAACTTCACCGGCCTTCACGGTCAGGTTCAGGCCACGGATGATCTCGGTGCCGTCTTCGGCGATACGGGCATGCAGGTTCTTGATTTCAAGCATTGTATAATCCTAACAAAGGAATGGACGTGCGGCGCGCCTGGCGCGCCAAAACTAATTCTCTATGCGAGCGTCAGCCGACGCTGCCCTCGAGCGAGATGCTGATCAGCTTCTGCGCTTCAACGGCAAATTCCATCGGCAATTCCTGCAGGACTTCCTTGACGAAGCCGTTGACGATCAGCGCGATCGCCGCTTCGGTCGGGATACCACGCTGCAGGCAGTAGAACAGCTGGTCCTCGGAGATCTTTGACGTCGTGGCTTCATGCTCGAATTGCGCCGTCGAATTCTTGGCTTCGATGTAAGGCACGGTATGCGCGCCGCACTTGTCGCCGATGAGCAGCGAATCGCACTGTGTGAAGTTACGCGCGTTCGACGCCTTGCGGTGAGCCGAGACCTGGCCGCGATAGGTGTTCTGCGAGACGCCGGCGGCGATGCCCTTCGATACGATGCGGCTCGACGTGTTCTTGCCCAGATGGATCATCTTGGTGCCGCTGTCGATCTGCTGGTGGCCGTTGGAAACGGCGATCGAATAGAATTCGCCGCGACTATCGTCGCCGCGCAGAATGCAGGACGGGTATTTCCAGGTAATTGCCGAGCCGGTTTCAACCTGAGTCCAGGAAATTTTCGAACGGTCGCCGCGGCAATCGCCGCGCTTGGTGACAAAATTGAAGATGCCGCCCTTGCCGTCCTTGTCGCCCGGATACCAGTTCTGGACGGTGGAATACTTGATTTCGGCGTCATCCAAAGCGACGAGCTCGACGACGGCAGCGTGCAGCTGGTTTTCGTCACGCTGCGGCGCGGTGCAGCCTTCGAGATAGGAGACATAAGCTCCCTCTTCGGCGATGATCAGCGTGCGTTCGAACTGGCCCGTGTTCTTCTCGTTGATACGGAAGTAGGTCGACAGCTCCATCGGGCAGCGAACGCCCTTCGGCACAAAGACGAACGATCCGTCGGTGAAGACGGCCGAATTCAGTGTGGCGTAATAGTTATCGGAGGTCGGGACGACCGAGCCGAGATATTTGCGCACGAGTTCGGGATGTTCGCGGATCGCTTCCGAGATCGACATGAAGATCACGCCGGCCTTCTTCAGCTCTTCCTTGAAGGTGGTGACCACCGAGACGGAATCGAACACCGCATCCACCGCGATCCGCGGCTTTTCGACGCCGGCCAGCAGTTCCTGCTCGCGCAGGGGAATGCCGAGCTTCTCATAGACCTTCAGCAGCTCCGGATCGACCTCGTCCAACGATTTCGGCCCTGGCGTGCTCTTCGGCGCGGCATAGTAATAGATGTCGTTGAAATCGATCTTCGGATAATCGACGCGGGCCCAGGTGGGCTCTTGCAAAGTCAGCCAGCGGCGATAAGCCTCCAGACGCCATTCCAGCATCCAGTCGGGCTCCTGCTTCTTGGCGGAAATGAAGCGAATAATATCCTCCGACAGGCCCTTGGGAGCCTTGTCGACTTCGATGGTGGTTTCAAAACCATATTTATACTGGTCCACATCGATCAGACGGACCTGATCGATCGTCTCTTGGACGGCAGCCATGTCGTTCTCCAATCTCGCCGGATCCAAGGTCCGGCAGCTTGTCAACGTTACAGCAGACTTATGTCTGCCCTCTATGTAGTCGGCCAAAAGGGACTTTTCACCCCGCTTGGCAAGCGGAAATTTCCATTTCCGCAAATTTGTGGCCCTCAGGCCGCGGCACCCGCCAGCTTGCGGCGACCGGCGATGCGGGCGAAAGCCGCAACGGCGCGATCTATATCCGGCTCGCTCGTGGTGGCGCCCAGCGAAATGCGAAGCGCTCCGAGCTTCGGATCGCATCCCATCGCCATGAGCACATGGCTCTCGCCGACTTTGCCGGAGGAGCAGGCGGACCCGGCCGAGATAGCAACGCCTTCAAGATCGAAAGCGATCTGTCCGGTCTCGGATTTCAATCCGGGCAAGGTGAAGAAACTGGTGTTCGGCACGCGGGCGCCGCCCTTGCCATGAATGATGACATCAGGCGCGGCAAGCCGCATACCGTCTTCCAGCCGATCGCGCAGCGCCGCAATCCCGGCATTGCGATCATCAAGGTCCGCGAGGGCGGCTCCTGCTGCGGCGCCGAAGCCAATAATGGCCAGGGTGTTTTCCGTGCCGGAACGATGGCCCTTTTCCTGGCCGCCGCCATGAACCAGCGGCTTCGGCATCAGCACCTCGCCGCGCGACACAAGCGCTCCAGCTCCCTTGGGGCCTCCAAGCTTATGCGAGGATACGATGAGGAAATCCGCACCGATCGCGTCGATATCGAGTGGCACCCGGCCGGCAGCTTGAACCGCATCGACGACGAACAGGCCGCCCACGGCATGAACGATCTTCGCCGCCTCGGCGACAGGCTGCAGAATGCCAGTCTCGTTGTTGGCGAGCATGATCGCAACCATCGGTAATCCGGCTGCCTTGTCATGGGCCGACAGCATCGCTTCTAGAGCGGCGAGATCGACCACGCCGTCCGATGTCACCGGTATCTCGCTGATTCCGTCCTTCGCAAACCGGCCGCCTTCGCGCACGGCCGGATGCTCGATTGCCGATATATACAGATGGCTGACGGCAAGCGGCGTCCGCCCCATGCGAAACTCAGGCGTCAACACCATGTTGGCGGCCTCGGTGGCGCCGCTGGTAAAAACGACGTGAGCCGGTTCTGCGCCCGTCAGGCTCGCAATCTGCCGGCGCGCGGCTTCGACGGCAGCGCGAGCCGCCCTACCTTCCGCATGAACAGAATTCGGGTTGCCGTGGATATCCATCGCACGTAGCATCGCATCCCGCGCAGCCGGGTGAAGTGGCGCGGTGGCATTCCAGTCGAGATAAAGGCGCGTTGCCGCCATGATCTTCTTCCTGCCTAAACGTTGCTTTTCTGCGCCTGGCTCATTTTCCTTGAAATCTCAGCCGGGCATGCCTTATGACACGTTCCACAAAGCGTTGAACGAACAACGCGAGAAACACAGCATCAAGTTTCGAATTGTTCTAAACTGCGTTCTAGAAAAGTTGAGCGCATTCGTCAAGTCAACTTGCTGCGTGCCGTTGGGTTTGAACGCAGAAAAAGAAGAGCCGGAGTATCGATGCCCGAAGTTATTTTCAACGGCCCCGCAGGCCGCCTTGAAGGCCGCTATCAGCCCTCTAAGGAAAAAAGCGCCCCGATCGCGATCATTCTTCATCCGCACCCGCAATTTGGTGGCACGATGAACAATCAGGTGGTCTACCAGCTCTTCTACATGTTCCAAAAGCGCGGCTTCACCACGCTCCGCTTCAATTTCCGCGGCATCGGCCGCAGCCAGGGCGAATTCGATCACGGCGCCGGCGAACTTTCCGATGCAGCATCGGCGCTCGACTGGGTCCAGAGCCTTCATCCCGATTCCAAAAGCTGCTGGGTTGCCGGCTATTCCTTCGGTGCTTGGATCGGCATGCAGCTCCTGATGCGCCGCCCCGAGATCGAAGGTTTCATGTCGATCGCGCCACAGCCGAATATCTACGACTTCTCCTTCCTCGCCCCCTGCCCGTCGTCCGGCCTGATCATCAACGGCGACGCGGATAAGGTCGCTCCGGAAAAGGACGTCAACGGCCTAGTCGAAAAGCTGAAGACCCAGAAGGGCATCCTGATCACCCACAAGGTCGTGCCGGGCGCCAACCACTTCTTCAACGGTCAGGTCGATACGCTCCTTGGCGAATGCGAGGACTACCTCGATCGTCGCCTGAACGGCGAATTGGTGCCAGAACCGGCCGCCAAGCGCATCCGCTAACGCATGTCGCGCAAAACTGTGCAGCTGTTTTGCGATAGCTGCACGCGCAAAATTAAAGACCTAGAGCGCAAGAAGCGAATCTGAAAGATCGCGACGCGCTTTAGGGAAAACGGCCCTTATCGGGCCATTCTAAACGTTGGACATGAAATCCCGTCGATGGTCATCGGCGGGTGATCCTGCATACCGATCTTTCGCAAAACTCGTTGCGATGCAGAATTTTCCGGGTGTGTGAAAGCGATGAACTGCTTGGCAAAGCCACGCGCAAAGAACCATTGCGCAAGCGCACTGGCAATTTCCGTCGCATAGCCGTTGCCCCAGGCGTCCTGCCGAATCGAATAGCCAAGCTCGAAGTCGCCCCGACCACTCTCCTGAAAACGCGAAAAGCCCGCACGGCCGATAAAGCGGCCGTCGTCACGCCGCAGCATCTTGTATTTGGTCGTGCCGTCGCGAGCCTGCTCCCTAAACCAGCTCCCGAGCCGCTCCTCGGCCTTCTCCAAAGTCCACGGGGCCGCGCCGGAGAGATAGCGCGTCGTGGCGATCGTCGAATGCAGTTGCCGAATCAGCTCGGCATCGCCCTTGTTCCACATCGTCAAAACGAACCTTGGGGTTTCGAGGATGACGGTGTCGCTCATCTGCCTGCCCTGTTTTCGCGGTGGTTTTGCAGCCTGCCATAACGTGCACGACCGCCTCGACTAGAAACTGTCCGATCAGTGCTAAACGCACGGCATGGTTTCAACAAGGCGATCAAGCGACAATTCTGAATCCGAAGGCCCGCCGAAGCGGGCCTTCAAAGCATTGTCAGGCATTACCGCTCAGGGACATGCAGGCAGGCCCGGAGCACCGCATGTCTTCTTTGCCGGAGGCTTCTGCGGCGCAGGCGGAGGCGCCTTCACCTGCGGCTGCGCGATCTTCGGCTGAGGCTGGGGTTGCGCAATCTTCGGCTGCGGCTGCGGCTGCGGTCTGGGTTGAGCCTGCACTTTCGGAGCGGGCGGCACGGGCCTCGGCTGAGACGCGACCGGGTTGACTTGCCGCGGCGGTGCGGTCACGACGCGAGGCTGGTTGCTGACCGGCGGCCGAGCGTTGTTGACCACATTGGGCTTCACTGGAGGCTTGGCGACAACGGCGGGCGCTGCCGGCTTCATCGCCTGAACATGAGCATTGGGTTTTGGCGCGGCGACAACAGCATTCGGCTTCGCGCTCGGAGCCGCCTGGGGTGGCGGGGTCTTGGCAATCTGATTTTGACCCTTCACGGCAGGCGTCTTGCCGGCCGGCGGCAAGGGCTGCCCCTTGGCACCGGGAAGCGCAAGTGTGTTGGCATTCGTGCCCGGTTGGGCAGGTTGGGTGGCAACGGCCGGGTTATGCGTGGCATTCGGCGCTGTCTGAGGCTGTTGGGCCTGCTTCGTCGGCGCCGCACCCGGAACCTTCGGCAGATTGCCGGTTGCCGGCAGGGGCTGGCCGTTAGCGCCGGGAAGTGCGTGTGCGTTGGTATTCGTGCCCGGCTGGGCAGGCTGAGTGGCGATGGCCGGATTACGCGTAGCGTTTGGAGCCGCCTGTGGCTGCTGAGCCTGATTCGTCGGAGCTACGCCCGGAGTGGCCGGTGCCTTACCGGTCGCCGGCAGAGGCTGGCCATTGGCACCCGGAAGCGCGTGTACGGCGTTTCCTGTCTGCGGCTGTGCTTGCGGCTGGGCCGAAGGTGCAACCGCCGGAGCGGCTCCAGTCGGGGTTTTGATCACCGCGGCCGGATTCTGCTGTTGTTGAACGGCAGCTTTCTTCTGCACGGAGGGCGGCAAGGCAACATGCAGTGCCGCAGCACCCGCGCCGGCAAGGACGGCTGCGCCGGCGATTTTCTGTCCGGTCGTCAATCCCGGAACTGCCGGTGCCGCTCCATTCTCGGTAGTAGTCGTCGTGTTGTTGCTGACGACCGTATTGTTCACGACCGTATTGTGGATGTTGTTGAAGATGACATTGTTTTCCGGCGGCGCGACATCGCGTGGCGGCTGGACCCATTCAGGCACCGGAACGTAGACCGGCTCCGGCAACACGTAGAGATCGACCGAAGGCTCCGGCGGCACCAGCACCACGAAATCCGGCGGCGGCGGTGCCAGGAAGACGACGGGCGGCGGCGGTGCATAACCGAAGTCGGCATCATCGAAATATAGGATGGGACGGTCGATATAGACGATTTCCGGCGGTGGCGGCGGCGGTACATCATACTCGATCACGGTAAACGACGACGGCGGCTCGAGCGCTGCCTCGAAATGCTCGAGACGACGACGGGCATCCCACACATGGGGACCGCGCGGATAACGTCTCAGATAGGACCAGTAGGCCTCCGGCGTATCGGCACGCCAGGTCTGGCGCCAGGTGATCGCCTCGCGACGGGCGGCGATGATGGCGCGCACGCGCTTTGCCATGGCGTCGTGCGGATAGGCCGCCAGGAAATCCTCGTAGCCTTGCATCGTGTCGCGATCGAGCGCAGCGAAATAGGCATCCCGCTCGTCGAAATCGCGGATCGCCTTCGTCCGGATCGCAGCGTTGTTATAGCTGGAAACCTGAGCGGCTGGCGCATCGGGGCCGCGATCGAAGAAGGTGAAAGCATTCTTGAACTTGGACGCATCCCAGGAAATCTGCGCGCCCTTGGTCAGATCGCTGACCCGCAACCGTGTGCGATCAAACACATCGTCAAGCGGCAGACCGCCGACGCGGATCATCTCCGCCAATGCATGTGCATAGGAACCGTACGGACCGGCCTCCTGCGGCGCGACCGTACCGGGCGCCGCATTGAAGGCGATCAGCTGATTGGCGTCTGCATCGACCAGCGCAAGACCGCCGGCGAGTGGCTGATTGGACTGCACGAACGGATTGGCTCTCGCCGCATCGAGTACGACGATGCTGCCGCGATTGTTGAGCGATGCCAGCGACTTGGTGAAATCGGTAATCCTCAGCGCCTCAACGGGAACATCCGTGGCATTGGCCATTTGAGCATCCACAGGCACGAAATAATTATCGCCCTGATACTGCACCCCGTAGCCCGCCATATAGACGAACACGACGGTATTGGGGCCTGACGCATTCGCTTTCGTCAGAAAATCCCTCATCGCGTCGCGCAACCCATTCTGATCGAGGTCGCGAGCGCCGATCACGTCGAAACCGGCTGCTTGCAGCGTTTGCGCGATCAGGCCAGCATCATTGGCCGGCGTCGGCAGGGCGCCCGCCTTGTAGGCGGCGTTGCCCACGACAAACGCTATTCTCTTTTCAGGGGAACCTTGCGCCTGGGCGGGGCTCACGGCAGCAATGCTGCCTATAACCAACATCAGGGCGAAGAATGCACAGATCGTCTTTTTGAACGACAATCCCATCATCGAAAGCAAAGCTGACATACCGGTTTCTTTCACGAAATATGCGCTGCACGCGGGACGAACAACAAAATATTAGGATTCGATTCGGGCGAATACGCGGCATATTCCGGGCGGCTTCGGGGTCGTGTCACGATCCGTTCACATTGGGAGGCGTTGGTTTACAAACCCAGCCCGGTTCACGGCGCCGCCGAAACTTGATGTCGGATCCACCAAACTGGTGACGCGCCGGCAAATCGATGCTAAACGCGCCCGGCGACATTTAACAACAGCGACTTCGCCGCATCCTCCGTCGACGCGGCTTCGAGAGACCAAGATCATGGCTGAGTTCAAATCCGATTTCCTGCGCACCCTGCAAGAGCGTGGCTTCATTCATCAGATTTCCGATGAAGCTGGCCTCGACGACCTTTTCGCCAAGGAAACCGTGACGGCCTATATCGGCTTCGATCCGACGGCGTCGAGCCTACATGCTGGCTCGCTGATCCAGATCATGATGCTGCACTGGATGCAGGCAACGGGCCACCGCGCCATCTCGCTGATGGGCGGCGGCACCGGCATGGTCGGCGACCCCTCCTTCAAGGACGAGGCTCGCCAGCTCATGACCGTCGATACGATCGAGAGCAACATCGCTTCGATCAAGCGCTGCTTCTCGAACTACCTCACCTATGGCGACGGCCCCAAGGACGCGTTGATGATCAACAACGCCGAGTGGCTGCGCTCGCTCAACTACCTGGAATTCCTGCGCGATGTCGGCCGTCATTTCTCGGTCAACCGCATGCTGTCCTTCGATAGTGTCAAGACGAGACTTGACCGCGAGCAGTCGCTGTCGTTCCTCGAATTCAACTACATGATCCTCCAGGCCTACGATTTCGTTGAGCTGGCGAAGCGCTACGATTGCCGCCTGCAGATGGGCGGTTCGGACCAGTGGGGCAATATCGTCAACGGCATCGATCTCGGTCACCGCATGGGGACGAAGCAGCTCTTCGCCTTGACCTCACCGCTGCTGACGACGGCGTCGGGCGCAAAGATGGGCAAGTCTGCCACCGGCGCGGTCTGGCTGAATGCCGACCTGCTCTCTGCCTACGATTTCTGGCAGTACTGGCGCAACACGGAAGATGCTGACGTTTCCCGCTTCCTGAAGCTCTATACGACGCTGCCGATGGACGAGATCGCCCGCCTCTCCGCGCTTGCCGGTTCGGAGATCAACGAGGTCAAGAAGATCCTCGCAACCGAGGTCACCGCAATTCTGCACGGCCGCGCAGCAGCCGAGCAGGCAGCCGAGACCGCGCGCAAGACATTCGAGGAAGGCGGCTTGTCCGAAAACCTGCCGACCGTCGATGTCCCCGCCTCTGAGCTGGACGCCGGTATCGGGCTCCTGTCGCTCATCGTTCGCGCCGGTCTTGCCGGTTCGAACGGCGAAGCTCGCCGTCACGTTCAGGGCGGCGCGGTACGTATCAACGACGAGGCTGTCAGCGACGAACGCAGAATCATCGGCGGCGGCGAAATCACCGCCGATGGCGTTATCAAGCTGTCGCTCGGCAAGAAGAAGCACATCCTGATCCGTCCGGCCGCTTGAGCGGCCTAACTGCCTGATAACGAACAAAGCCGGCGATCCGCCGGCTTTTTTGTTATATTCATGAATAAACCTCCACCTACGGTGGAGGACTGGACGAGTTCTACACGGTAGTTGAGAGACCTCCTGCTTGAACCGCTGGGTTGGCCCAGACTTCGAACAAGGAGGTTCTATGGATGAACAACCGCTCTCGCATGCGACGTGGGACTGCAAGTATCACGTTGTTTTTGGCAGCAAATACCGCACGAAAAGACTGTACGGGGACGTACGGCGTGAATTGGGAGAACTCTTACGTCGGCTGGCACAGCAGAAAGGTTGCCAGATCGAAGAGGGTCATTTGATGCCCGACCATGTGCATATGTTGATATCGATCCCGCCGAAATACTCGGTTGCGCATATTGTCGGCTTTTTGAAGGGCAAGACAGCCCTTTACG
>NZ_FMAH01000010.1 GCF_900094545.1 Martinezella miluonensis | reverse complement strand
GAGGAGCGCACCTCGTTGAAATAGCCGTAGATGTAGAGCTTCAGCAGATCACGCGGATCGTAGGGGGGACGACCTGTCGAGGCCTCAACCGCTCGCCTGAATCCGAGCTGCGCAACATCAAGCCCATCGACAAAGGCATCGATCACCCGCACCGCAGCATCTGCCGCAACGTAATCCTCGATCCGGGCTGGCAACAGCGACGTCTGACCCCGATCAGTCCCTGAAATGTATCCCATGAAAATGGCCGCATCGTTTCCAATGCGGCCACCTTAATTGATTTGCCGGACTTCTCACACAGGCTGTCGACGGCGCCCTTTGCTGTTTTTGCACGCTTGCAGGATCTTCGATCCGATCGGATCGGATCGGGCTCGATACGCACTGGTCGCCTAGCTCTCTAATTCACCTCCTGCTATCGCCAGCCACACTCATTCCACCTGCCGCCTCTTTTTCGACACATTCCCTCGGCTACAACATGTAATGTTATTACATAAATGAAAGCCCCGAGAATGCCATTCGACCATGATCCCTTCGCGTCCTCCCTGATGGGGCGCTCCGCCTTGATGCGCCTTGCCTATGTCGCCGTCGGCATAGCCGTGCTTTGGGCGGCCATCGGCTGGGCGGTGGCCTTGGCATGAGCGACCTGATCCGCCTCAGCAACCTCACCGTCACCTACGAGCGTCATCCCGCCGTGCACCATATTTCGGGCGGCTTTGCCGCTGGCAGCCTGACGGCGATCGCCGGGCCGAACGGGGCCGGCAAATCGACTTTGCTCAAGGCGATCGTCGGCGAATTGCGGCCGGCGGAGGGGTCGATCGATCGCGGGGCACTGGCACGCAATGATTTCGGCTATCTGCCGCAGGCGGCGGATATCAATCGCCGCTTTCCGATTTCGGTCGCCGATACCGTCATGCTCGGCGCCTGGAAGAATGCCGGCGCTTTCGGCCAGTTTTCGCGCAAGGATGCAGAACGGGCGCGCGAGGCGCTTGGCATCGTCGGGCTCTCCGGCTTCGAAAACCGGCATATCGGCTCGCTTTCGGCCGGGCAGTTCCAGCGCGTGCTCTTTGCGCGGCTGCTGCTGCAGGATGCGCGCGTCATCTTGCTCGACGAACCCTTCACCGCCATCGACCAGCGCACGACGCGCGACCTACTCGACCTCGTTCTTCGCTGGAATAGAGAGGGGCGGACCGTCATCGCCGTGCTGCATGATTTCGAGCAGGTGCGCGCGCATTTTCCCGAGACGCTGCTGATCGCCCGCGAGCTCGTCGGCTGGGGGCAGACGCAGGCGGTGATGAGCGCGGCAAACCTCATCAAGGCGCGCGCAATGGCCGAACGCTGGGATGAGGCAGCGGAAGAATGCTTGGCCGAAGGCGAGCAGGACGACGGTAGCTTGGCGAAGCGGGAGCCGGCCGAATGACCGCCTACGATATTTTCCTCGCGCCCTTTGCGGATTATGGCTTCATGCGGCGAGCGCTTGTCGCCTGCCTCTGCCTCGGTCTTGGCTCCGGCCCGATCGGCGTGTTCCTGATGCTCAGGCGCATGAGCCTGATGGGCGATGCCATGAGCCATGCCGTGTTGCCGGGTGCGGCCATCGGCTATCTTATCGCCGGCTCGCTGTCGCTGACGGCCATGGGGCTCGGCGGGCTGGTGGCCGGCCTTTCGGTGGCGCTGCTGTCCGGCCTCGTCAGCCGCATGACGGTGCTGCAGGAGGATGCGAGCTTCGCCAGCTTCTATCTCACATCCCTCGCGCTCGGCGTTCTCATCGTGTCGCTGCGCGGTTCCAACATCGATCTGCTGCATGTGCTCTTCGGCACCATTCTGGCGATCGATGCGCCCGCCCTCTACCAGATCGGCGCGATCACGACCGTCACGCTGCTGGCGCTTGCGGTCATCTATCGACCGCTCGTGATGGAATGCTTCGACCCCGGCTTCCTGCGCGCCGTTGGCGGCCGCGGGCCTGTCTATCACTTCCTCTTCCTGCTGCTCGTCGTGCTCAATCTCGTCGCCAGCTTTCAGGCGCTCGGCACGCTGATGGCCGTCGGGCTGATGATGCTGCCGGCGGCCGTGGCGCAGCTCTGGTCGCGCAGCTTGCCCGCGATGATGGCGATCGCGACGGGAACGGCGGCGGTGTCAGGCTATATCGGCCTTATCGCCTCCTACCACCTCGAATTCGCGTCGGGGCCAACCATCATCATTACCGCCAGCGTGATCTACGGCTTCTCCATTCTCTTCGCACCCTCGGGCCTTGCCCGGCGGTTCTTCCCCCGTCCCCATCTCCGGGGCTAATCCGAACAAGGAGACTCGCATGAACAAACAGAGACTGCTTCTCTCAGCCGCGGCATCGGCCTTCATCGCCTTTGGCGTCGCTGCCCCCGCCTCGGCCGAAACGTTGAATGTCGTCGCTTCCTTCACCGTGCTTGCCGATGTCGTCAAGCATGTCGGCGGCGACCATGTGAAGGTGTCGAGCCTCGTCGGCCCGAATGGCGACCCCCATGAATTTGAGCCCTCCCCTGCCGATGCCAAGACGTTGAATGCCGCCAAGGTCGTCTTCGTCAGCGGCGAAGGGCTGGAAGGCTGGATGGACCGGCTGATCATCGCATCGGGCTATAAGGGATCGCCCGTCGTTGCCTCTGAATGCATCAATACCCGCACCATGGTCGATGATGGCAAGACGGTCATCGATCCGCATGTGTGGAACAGCCCGGTCAACGTGAAGGTCTGGGTCGGCAATATCGAAAAGGCTCTATCCGCTGCCGACCCGGCCGACGCTGCCGATTTCAAGGCCAATGCCGAGCGCTATACCAAGGTGCTGACCGAGCTTGACGCCTATGCGCACAGCAAGTTCGACAAGATCCCGGAAGACCGCCGCAAGGTGCTGACCAGCCACGACGCCTTCGGATATTTCGGCCGTGAATACAAGGTCAGCTTCCTGTCGCCTCTCGGCGTTTCCACCGAGACCGAAGCCTCGGCCGCCAACGTCGCCAAGCTGATCGAGCAGATCAAGACCGAGCATGTGAAGACCTACTTCTTCGAAAACTCGAACGATCCGCGCCTGGTCAAGCAGGTTGCCAAGGCGACCGGCGCGGAGCCTGGCGGCGAGCTCTATGTCGAGTCGCTTTCAAAGGCCAACGGACCGGCTTCGACGTACGAGAAAATGTTCCGTTATAACGTTGACCAGATAGCTGCGGCGATGGCGAAGTCGAGCTAAGCCGAAGATCGGGCAAGCAGTAAACAAACCGGGTCGCAGGACTGTTTCACCTGCGACCTGCGTGCCTGAAGCCACTCTGCTTAAATATTGAGATCGAAGACGAGAATGCCAGCCAAGCCGCCGTCCGTCGAAGAGACGATCCTCTCACCGACGGCGACATGATCTGGATGGACGAGATAGGCATCGCGCGCTTCCGGGCTCTCGAACGTCACGGCAAAGCCATCGACGAAGCCGCCATGCAGCCCCTCCGGCGAAACATTCGGCCCATATTTCACATCGACGATGCCGGGAATGACCTTCTGCAAGGCGACGACGGATTCGAAGAGCGCCCGCTTCTCATCCTGTGTCATGGCGGATTTGAGCCGAAGAAAAACGCAATGCAGGATCATGAGTCAGCCTCCCTGGGTGTTTGGGGCAGCATAGAGGGAAAGGAGTGAGGGGCAAGACGCCACGCCACGAGCATCGCATTTTTACCGGCAATGAATGTTGTCGAGAGATAGCTCCCCTTCCCGCAAGAGCGGCAATGGTTTCCTTGATGTGAACATCCCGGCTTGACTTATTCATAGCTCGGCAGCTATACGTTAATTCATAGCCGGTGAGGTATGAATTGAAATGTCGAATGCGCATGACTTGCTGTTCCGGACGCTTGCCGATCCGACGCGCCGGGCCATTTTCGAGAGGCTGTGCCGTGAAGGTGAAAAGACTGTCGCGGCGCTGACGGCTCGGGCTGGAGTGTCCCAGCCCGTCGTCTCAAAGCATCTTGCCGCCCTGAAGCGTGCCGGCCTGGTGCGCGATCGCCCGGAAGGCCGGCAGACGCATTACAGCGCGCAGCTTGCAGCCCTGGCGCCACTGACCGACTGGACAAATGAGATGACCGGGTTCTGGGAGAGCCGGTTCGACGACCTTGAAGATCTACTCAGAAGGATGGACCAATGAACGATACGTCAACCGAGATCCGCTCCGTCGTTGTCGAGCGGGAGGTCGCCTTTCCGCCGGAAAAGATCTGGCGCGCGCTGACCCAGCCGCATCTAATCGAGGAATGGCTCATGAAGAACGACTTCAAGCCAAGTGTGGATCATCGTTTCAAGCTCAGCGCCGAATGGGGCTCCGTCGACTGCCGCGTTCTGGAAGTCGAGCCGAATAAGACCCTCTCCTACACATGGGATGCCTATGGCCTGGAGAGCGTCGTCGTCTGGACTCTAACACCGACAGGCACGGGAACCCGCCTGCGCATGGAGCAATCCGGCTTCCGGCCTGATCAGCAACAGGCCTATGTCGGCGCCCAATATGGCTGGCAGAAATTCTTCGCAAACCTGGATCAGGTTTTGGCGCGCCCGGACTGACATCCGATCGACCTATCAGAACAACGAGAAGCAAGAGCAAATCGGCTCGCCTTTGGAGGAGGCAAGATGAATTGGAGCAAGTATATTCGGCAGGTCCATCGTTGGCTTTCCATCATCTTTACGGTGACGGTTATCGCCAATTTCGTCGCAATGGCGATCGGCACGCCACCGCCTTGGGTGGTTTACTCACCACTGCCGCCGCTCTTCCTGCTGCTGTTCAGCGGCCTATACATGTTTGCGCTGCCCTACACCTCCGCAAGGCGAAGTTCACATGGTATCGCTGAACGGGGATGACTTAGCCAGTTGCCAAAGACAGCTGACAGATGGCCGTGTCCCCAAGTAGCGGACACGGCCTCGACCATTCATGCAACAGCGCGGGCAGTGATTGGCTATTCGCCAGCCCGCTTGAGCTGATGCCAACCCAGCATCGATTTCGCCCTCGCGTTCGAAACCGGGTCGCCATCCTCGACCACGTTGAAGACGCGGATCAATAAGGTTTTCACGGCAAGCAAGGCGGCGCGCGGCATCATCCACATGCAGGGTTATAGCTCCGATCGGCACATCACAGCCGGTCCCCGGTCCATAAAGCAGGCCATATCGCAAAACCGCGCCGGCAATGCCTGGGGTCGTGAGGGTGAGGGCTTCAAGCCTTCTGATCACGGTCGCGCCCTCCTGAAGCGGGGTTTCTTCCGTGATCTGGCCGGCACCGGCTTGATAGGACCAGGCGATATCCATCCTGCTGCTGTCGCTGGACGCGTTCAAGATGGGGGTTGGCGTCTTCGATATGCCTGAAGATCATGTTGGCTCTCGCGGAATTGGAACAGCCAAGAGCTACGCTTCCCTCGGCTCGGTCGATAGAACCAAAAAGCGAAAAATGGACTGGGCCATGACCTTTGATCAAGGGCAGCATCGCCTTGTGGCAGCCATAGGCCGCATCGAGCGCTTATCGCAGCTCGGCTTTCTTCACCGGCTGCTTGTTCGCAGTCTTGTTTGGACGGAGGGCCTACCTGCTGGCACTCGCTCGGATTGCAGCTCATATCGTCATCTATTTCATCATCGGCCTTCCAGACGCCATCTTTCAGGGTGAAGAAGTCTTGTGAAAGGCAAATTGATCGAAAGCTTTCAATCGGCTCCGGGGATGGCATGAAGAAGCTGGTGGCAATTGCGCTCTTGTGTGCTTGTCTTATCGCAGGAACGCTCTATGCCTCGGTGGGCGGCGACTATCCGCCGCTTAACGATGGTGATCTGATTTTTCAGACGTCGACTAGCAGCCAATCGGGCGCCATCATATTCGCGACCGGTTCGACCTTTTCGCATATGGGCATCGTGAAGAATGACCATGGCGTCATCACCGTCATCGAAGCGGCCGCGAAGGTCAAGGAAACGCCGTTAAAGGCCTGGGTCAGCCGCGGCTTGCTGAAGCGGGTTGCGATCTATCGTGATCAACGCCTCACGCCTGAAATGGCACAACAGCTCCTGTCTTACTCCCGCACGCTATATGGCAAGCCCTACGACCTGTTCTTCTCCTTCAACAACGATGCGATCTACTGCAGCGAGCTGCCCTATCTCGCCTACAAGGCTGTGGGGATCGAGATCGGCAAGACGCAGAAAATATCGGCGCTAAATATCGACAACATGCTTGTCAGGAAGCTGGTTCAGTCGCGATGGCAGCGCGACAGCGAATGCACAGAGCGCGGTTACGATTTCGACCAGTGCTATCAATACATCCTCAACCAGAGCCTGGTGACTCCGATCAGCATTGCCAACGATCCAAATCTAAAAATGATTTACTCGAACTATCCGCTGTGATGGGTGCGATGCTTGGCGTCGATGGGATCGACAACCGAAATAACCCCGCCAGAGAAAATCTGGGCGAATAGCGAAGACAACCGCCCCTACTTCCGTTTAAACGGCTCCATGCCCTTGCGCGCCAGCTCGTCGGCCCGCTCGTTCTCGGGATGCCCGGCATGGCCCTTGACCCAATGCAGCGTCACCTTGTGCCTGTTATAGGCCTCATCGAGCGCCTGCCACAGCTCGGCATTCTTCACCGGCTTCTTGTCTGATGTCTTCCAGCCGTTCTTCTTCCAGCCAAAGATCCATTTGGTGATGCCGTCTTTGACGTAAACGCTGTCGGTGTAGAGATCGACTTCGCAAGGCGCCTTCAGTGCGCCGAGGGCCGATATGGCCGCCATCAACTCCATGCGGTTGTTGGTGGTGTCCGCCTCGCCGCCGCAAAGCTCCTTCTCCACCTCGCCATAGCGAAGCACGGCTCCCCAGCCGCCGGGACCGGGATTGCCCGAGCAGGCGCCGTCGGTGAAAATATCGATGTGCTTCATGCCTGCAGCCCATATTCGGCTGATGAGGCGATCTGGCGGTGGAAGCGCAGCTTGCGCAGATATTCGATCGGGTCTTTCTTGGTGACAAGAGCACCGGCCGGCGTCGTCAGCCAATCATAAAGGCGCGTCAAGAAGAAGCGCAGCGCCGAGCCGCGGGCCAGCGTCGGCAGCGCGGTAATCTCGGCTGCACTCATCGGCCGCACGCTCTGATAGCCTTCCAGCAGCGCCTTGCCCTTGGTGATGTTGTAGGCATGATCCTTCTCGAAGCACCAGGCATTGAGGCAGATCGAGACGTCATAGGCGAGCTGATCGTTGCAGGCGAAATAGAAATCGATCAGGCCCGACAGCTTGTCGCCGAGGAAGAAGACATTGTCCGGGAAAAGATCGGCATGGATGACGCCTTCGGGCAAGTTCTTCGGCCAATGCTTTCCGAGGAAATTGAGCTCGCTGCGGATCTCGTCCTGCAGGCCGGCTTCGACTTCATCGGCGCGCGCCTCAGACTTTTCCCAGAGGAGCTGCCAGCCTTCGACCGACAGCGCGTTCGGGCGGCGGATTTCAAACCCTTCGCTGGCGACATGCATGGCGGCCAGCGCCTTGCCGACTTCGCGACAATGATTGGCATCGGGCTTGCGCAACCACATGCCTTCGAGGAAGGAGATCAGCGCGGCCGGACGACCGGAGAGATGGCCGAGCAAAGCGCCGTCACGGCGCGGCAGCGGCAGCGGGCAGGACAGGCCGCGGCTTGCCAGATGCTGCATCAACCCCAGGAAAAACGGCAGGTCGCCCTTGTCGACGCGCTTCTCATAGAGCGTCAGGATGAGTGGATCACGCGTCGTGTGCAGCAGGAAGTTCGAATTCTCGACCCCCTCGGCAATGCCCTTGTAGGAAAGCAATTCGCCGACCTCGTATTCCGTCAGGAACCACTTCAGATCGTCTTCGGTAATATCGGTATAAACAGCCACGAAATAGTCCTGCGCTTGGGCACTTAGGGATCGGTCATTCGCCGTTGACGAAAGCCATGTCAGCGGTCGTCAGCTCAATGCTGCGCAGCTCGCGATTGACGAGGAAATTCTCGGTTTCCTTGACGGTCTCGGCAAGCTCCACAACAGCATTGTAGCGGGCACGGAACGCTTCGATGATCTCGTTGACGATAACTTCCGGCGCAGATGCACCAGCCGAAAGGCCGACGGTTCGGATATCGCCGATATTATCCCAATCGATCTCCGAAGCGCGCTGGACAAGCACCGATTTTGTTGCCCCTGCCCGCAGCGCCACTTCGACGAGACGCTTGGAATTCGAGGAATTCGGGGCGCCGACGACGATGAAGAGATCGCAGCCCGGAGCCGCCTCCTTCACCACTTCCTGGCGATTGGTCGTGGCATAGCAGATCGAATCGGCGGCCGGCGCCGTGAGATTGGGGAAGCGCTCCTGCAGCTTTGCAATCACGCCGGCGGTGTCGTCGACTGACAGCGTCGTCTGCGTGACGAAGCCGAGATTATCGGGATCGGCGGGCTCGTAGGCATCGGCATCCTCGACCGTTTCGATCAGCGAGACCGCACCTTCGGGCAATTGCCCCATGGTGCCGATCACCTCGGGATGCCCGGCATGGCCAATCAGGACGACGTGGCGGCCAAGGCGATTGTGGCGCATGGCCTGCTTGTGGACCTTGGAGACCAGCGGGCACGTCGCATCGAGATAGAAGAGATTGCGTGCATCGGCATCGGCCGGCACCGATTTCGGCACGCCATGGGCGGAGAAGACGACGGGCTGAGCGCGATGTTCGGCCGGGATCTCGTCCAGTTCCTCGACGAAGATGGCGCCCTTGGCCTCCAGACCTTCGACGACATAGCGATTATGCACGATCTCGTGGCGGACATAGACCGGCGCGCCATAGGCCTTCAGCGCCAGCACGACAATCTGGATGGCGCGGTCGACGCCGGCGCAGAAGCCGCGCGGCCCGCAGAGCCGGATGGTCAGGTCAGGTTTGGAAACGGCTATGTTCATATCTCTTCCGAAATGCGCGACGATGGCTTGAGCATAGATAGTGCCCCATGCCGCCTGCTCCATCTAGTCCGCATGATCTTGTCCAAAAACCGCTGCGCACTTGTTGGGATCATGCTCTAGACGAATATTCCGTCGAAATGAAGCTATTTTGGCAACCGGATCGTCATTTTGTGTTCCTCATCCGTTCTTGATATGAGGTAGCTCCATTAAGGCATTTTGTCGAGAGTCCGGAACCGATGTCCAACTATTCGAACGCCACTTGGGCCGGCATGATCGCCATGGGTCTGCGGCTGTTCGTGCATTGCACGCCATGCGACAAGTCTGTCGAGATCGATATGACCAGGCTGCCACCGGAGGGAAGGGCGATCGGCGCCAGGTTCCGCTGCAAGGATTGCAATCGGCTCGGCACGAACGCGGTGATCCACAAGAGTGCCTATCGAGCGGTGCCGTATCAGCGGTCGTGCCCCCGCGATACCGCTGGGCTAAAGCCGCTCAGCGAACGGACGAAAAGTCAGTAGGTAAAAGGAAACTGCTCGCTATCCGTTCGATGATCGGCCCGTTAGCTTCGCTGGCAGCGCTCACACTCCGCCACTCAGCGTCTGTGACAAATGCGGACCACTTCGCCTCTCGCTCAGCTAGACTTTCCCACCTCAGCAAGTATGTGAGTTGGTTACTGTCAGGCCCCACAGCAGTCGTCCAGAATCCGGCTTGCTCGATACCAAGCCTCTTCCAAATGCCGAGCGTGTGAACTCGAAAGCGCGCAAGTAAATCGGGGAGACGTCCAGGAACGGCGAGATAAACTCTCTGTTCGTATATCATGCTCACTTCCAGGTTACGGGGTTGCATGTGATCGAAACACCTATATTCGTCCAGCAGGTGGTGTCAAGCGAAGCGAAGGTGCCCTCCCTATCGCCTCGTTACCGACGTTGCTGGCGCTGAGGCGGTCGATCCCCCAGTCTCAGACCTCAAGTTCACTCAATGAGATTGAGCGACTGTTGTTGCGCGACAAAGACATGCAGTGCGCTTATTTGAAAAGAGGGACACCCATATCTACGATCTGCACTCCTTGCCGTTCTCAGGGTGTTCCCAGCCATCGTTGATCGAGAGAGCCCGGTCTACGCGAGCCGGATGTGATCTCGATGGCCATTCATCGAGAACCGGCAGCATTGCAAGCGCGTCATCTAGCTTGTAGCCGGCCTTACGCTTGGCAGCTCTATTGCCGATTTCACTGGCTCGGCGCATCCGGATGACGTTTGCGCCACCAGGAGATCGCGACGATTGCAGCCAGCGCCACCGCCAGCCCGTACCATGTCACCGCATATTGCAGATGATTGTTCGGCAGATCGATGATGGTGACGCCGCCCACTGGCAAGCCCCGCGGATTGGGCGTCTTGTCAGCGTCGATGAAGAAAGGCAGCACCTTGTCCTTCGGCAGCCCGACGCTGGATGCCATGACGTCGAGATCCTTCCAGAAGAAGAAGTTCTTGACGAGATCGTTGTCCGGCATGCCATCGGGCCGGCTTGTGAGCCTGGCGCGCACAAGGCCGGTAAGGCTCTGTTCGCCGGTCAACTGTCCCTGCTTGCGCATCTCCGGCTCTTTGGCCGCAGAAGGGACGAAACCCCTGTTGACGAAGACGTAGCGACCGTCGTCAAGCTGCAAGGGCGTGTAGATGTAAAAGCCGGGTTCGTCGCCATAGGTGGCGAGGAAATGCCGTTCCTTGTCGTTGAGATAGTGGCCGCGCGTCGTGACGACGCGATATTCGATGTCGCCGCCGGAGGCAGCCATGGCCTCTACCGCCGATAGCGGCACGGCCGGTGCGTCCTTGCGCGCGGAGATATCGGCCAGCAGGCCCTCTTTCCAATGCAGCCGCTCGACCTGCCAGGTGCCGAGCCCCAGCAGAATGACGAGCGCGGCAAGCAGGATCAAAGCCTTGCCGATCTGCCACAAAGGATTGGCGCGGCGAGCAGGCACGGCGATCTCAGTCACCGCTGATACGCCCTTCGGCGGCATTGTTGCGGTACTGCAGAGCGATCAGAATGCCCTTGCACCAGCGCAGGGAAAGCAGCGACAGAATGATGGTCAGCGGCGCAAACAGCACTATGTAAACCCAGATCGGCGGCGCGTAATTGACCTGCATCCAGAGGACCAGACCGATGACGATGAAGCCGACGATCAGGATGACAAAGACCGCGGGACCATCGCCCGCATCGGCGAAGGCATAATCGAGATTGCAGGCGGAGCAGCGTGGCTTGATCGACAGCAGCCCGTCGAAAAGCTTGCCATGGCCGCAGCGCGGGCAGCATCCCTGGATACCGACCTTGAACGGATCGACGGGTGCAAAGAGAGCACCATCATTATGCGGCGCCTCAGTGGAGTTTTTGTCTTGCTCTGAGCTCAAAGTCCGGTCTCGATCAGTCTGCAATTGTGGGCGAGCATCATGATCTCGCCCCTGACATAATCAGTAGCCGTGATGCATCCATTCGTCCAATCGAAAAGCTCACTTATCGCTGCTCCGACCTAGATATCAGCAAAGAGGATCTGTCTCATGGAACATGGCGAGAGCGAGACCGCAGGCCAGATCATCATCCTGAACGGTGCGCCGCGATCTGGCAAATCGAGCATTGTCGAAGCCATCCAGGCCGGATTCGACGGCGTGTGGGTCAATCTCGGCGTCGACGCCTATGTGCGGCACATCACGCCGGCGCGCTATCGCCCGGGCATCGGTTTGCGTCCCGGCGGCGAGCGACCCGATCTCGAGCCGTTGGTTCCGCGCTTCTATGCCGCACTCTATGCCTCGATCGCCGCCCATAGCCACCTCGGATTGAATGTCGTCGCCGAGTTCGGGCATCACGACGCCTATTCGCGCCCGCTCGGCATCCTTGCCGCTTGCGCAAGGCAGCTTGCGGGATTGCCTACCCTTTTTGTCGGGGTGCGCTGTCCGCTTGATGTGGTGATGCAGCGCCGGCTGGCGGAGGGGCCGGAAAGGCAGGGCGTTTATGTTGCCGTCGAAGCCGGCGCACCCATTCCCCCGCCGGTCGTCGCCTGGCAAGACCATGTGCATCGCCCAGGCATCTACGATCTGGAGGTCGATACTTCAACGAAAAGCCCGCAGGCATGGTCAGAAGAGATCAAGCTGGCGCTTGAGCGCGGTATTCCACGTCCGTCGGCATTCGAACGGCTGGCAGCCGGCGGCGGCTAGTGCAGAAGCAAAAAAGGCGGACGCCAGACGCCCGCCTTCTATCCTTAAAAGATCGTGGCCGATCAGCCAGCTGCGACTGGCGCGCCCCAGCTGCCCCAGATGTAGATGCAGAAGAACAGGAAAAGCCAGACGACGTCGACGAAATGCCAGTACCAGGCAGCCGCTTCGAAGCCGAAATGCTGCTTCGGCGTGAAATCGCCCCTGATGGCGCGGACCAGGCAGACCAGCAGGAAGATGGTGCCGATCAGAACGTGGAAGCCATGGAAACCGGTCGCCATGAAGAAGGTCGCGCCATAGATCGAGTTCTTGAACGCGAAGGGCGCATGCGCATATTCGTAAGCCTGCACGCAGGAGAACAGCGCGCCGAGCAGCACGGTGAGCGTAAGGCCCTGGATCAGTCCCTTGCGGTCGCCATGCAGCAGCGCATGGTGCGCCCAGGTGACCGTGGTGCCTGACAGCAGCAGGATGACGGTGTTGTAGATCGGCAGGTGCCAGGGATCGAGCACCTCGATGCCCTTCGGCGGGAACTGGCCGCCGAGGAATGCCGTGCGCGATGCCTGAATCGCTTCGTTCGGGAACAGGCTGACGTCGAAATAGGCCCAGAACCAAGCAACGAAGAACATCACTTCGGAGGCGATGAACATGATCATGCCGTAGCGCAGATGCAGCGATACGACACGCGTATGCGCGCCTTCATGCGCTTCCTTGATCGTATCTGCCCACCAGCCGTACATGACGTAGAGGACCACGGCCAAACCGATGAAGAACAGCCAAGGCTGAGCGAAATTGATCCCGAACAGATGCACCGCGCCACCGTTGAGGTAGCGCATGAAGCAAACACCGCCGAACGTAATCACGAAGGCACCGAAGGCCGCCACGATCGGCCATGGGCTAGGATCGATAATGTGATAGTCGTGTTTTCTCTGATGCACTTCGGCCATGTCAGCAATCCCCGAATAACTTTTCCCATATTGCTTCCGGTCAAACCGAAAAGCACTCTCCATCAAAGCTTCTTTTCCGCCGGCTTCACTGCGCCGTCGTTCGATGCCACGGGTTTTGCGCCTTCCCGTGGGTAGTAGGTGTATGACAGTGTCAGCGCGTTGATCGTCTTGGTTTCCACTGCCTTGGCGATCTCCGGATCGACGTAGAAAACCACCGACATGTCGCGCTTTTCCCCTGGCGCGAGATCCGTCTCATTGAAGCAGAAGCACTGGACCTTGTTGAAATACACACCGGCTTCCAGTGGCGAGACATTGAAGATCGCCTGCCCGCGCTCCGTCTTGTCGGACTTGTTCTCGATCTGGAACTTGACCTCGATCGTCTCGCCAATCTTCGGGCTCACCGAGCTCTGCAGCGGTTTGAAACCCCAGGGCAAACCGGGTGCGACATTGGCGTCGAAGGAAACCTGGATCCGCCTGTCGAGAATAAGGTTGGACACCTGCTCGACGCGCTGCGTCGTGCCGTTATAGCCCGTCACCTGACAGAAGAGACGATAGAGCGGCACGGCTGCGGCGCACATGGCGCTCATGCCGATGACGAAGCTTAGGCACATGGCAACGACCAGCCCGTTGTTCCGGCTGCCGGTTCTTGCGTTCTTTGTTGCCTCCTCCTCCATCACGCCTCCTCAAACGTGTCCGGAACCGACCTTGATGATGGTGATCGCGTAGAACAGGATCACCAGGCCGGCCAATACCAGGCCGAGCGCTATGTTGCGCCCGCGCCGCGATTTCTTCTGCGCTTCCGTCAGCTTGACAAGCTCGATCATAGCCAGCCTCCTGCGCCGCTCGACATCAACACAGCGGCAAGCCGGTCGATCAGCAGCGCGGAAAAGATCGCAAAGAGATAAAAGATGGAAAAGCCGAAGAGCTTCTTTGCCGGCACCATCTTTACGTCGCCATCGGCCATGCGCCAGACGGCGATGGAACAGTGTATGAAGATCACGCCAAGAATTGCGGCTACAATGCCGTAACCCAGGCTTGCAAAGCCCATGAAGGTGGGCACAACGCCGATGATCGCGGTCAGAACGGCGTAGACGACGATCTGGTTCTTGGTCGACGGGATACCGGCGACGTTCGGCAGCATCGGCACGCCGACGGCCTCGTAGTCGCCCATCTTGAACAAGGCGAGCGCCCAGAAATGTGCCGGGGTCCAGAGGAAAATGATCAGGAAGAGAACGATGCTCTCGACCGTGACGCTGCCCGTCACGCAAGCCCAGCCGATAACGGGCGGAAAGGCGCCGGCGGCACCGCCGATGACGATATTCTGCGGCGTCGAGCGCTTCAGCCACATCGTGTAGACGACGGCATAGAAGAAAATGGTGAAAGCGAGGATGCCAGCGGACAGCCAATTGATGGCAAGGCCGAGGATCGTCACCGAGAAGCCTGACAGCACCAGGCCGAACGCCAGAGCTTCGGACGGGCTGATGCGACCCGAGGGGATCGGCCGGCGTGCCGTACGGCTCATGACCGCGTCGATATCG
Organism: Martinezella miluonensis; assembly: GCF_900094545.1. Taxonomy (GTDB): domain Bacteria; phylum Pseudomonadota; class Alphaproteobacteria; order Rhizobiales; family Rhizobiaceae; genus Rhizobium; species Rhizobium miluonense. Next base: position 123,657 of record NZ_FMAH01000010.1, on the reverse strand, counting down.
GCATCGTACCACATATTCAACGCGCCGGATGCGCCGGCTCCGACAGCAATGCAGAGGATGGCGATGAAGCCGAGAACCGGATTGATATGGCCGGGGGCCAGCACGAGACCGGTGAAGGCGGTGAAGACGACCAGCGACATCACGCGCGGCTTCAAAAGCTCGAAATAATCGCGCGCGCTCGCTTCCGACAGGCCGCTTTCGGCTTGTTTTGCGAGTGCTTCGTGATTGTCGACGACCGTCATTCTTTTTCCAATTATTCAGTTGAGACGGACGCCGCTTATCACGGCGTCCGGAAACAGGCTACTTGATGCGCGGCAGCTCTTCCCACTGGTGATGCGGTGGCGGCGACGAAAGCTGCCATTCGAGCGTGGTTGCGCCCTCGCCCCAGGGATTGTTGCCTGCAACGCGCTTCTTTGCGAAGGCATCTATAACGCCCCAGAAGAAGAAGCAAAGACCTACGGCTGCGACATAGGAGCCGATGGAGGACACGAAGTTCCATCCGGCATAGGCATCCGGATAGTCGATATAGCGGCGCGGCATACCCGCACGACCCAGGAAGTGCTGCGGGAAGAACACCATGTTCACACCGATGAAGGTGATCCAGAAGTGCCAGTTGCCGATCCGCTCATTGTACATGTAGCCGGTCATCTTCGGGAACCAGTAGTACCAGGCGGCGAAGATCGCAAAGACGGCGCCGAGCGACAGTACGTAGTGGAAGTGTGCCACCACGAAGTAGGTCGCATGCAATTCACGGTCGAGACCGGCATTGGCGAGCTGAACGCCGGTGACGCCGCCAAGCGTGAACAGGAAGATGAAGCCGAGCGCCCAGATCATCGGCGTGCGGAACTCGATGGAGCCGCCCCACATCGTCGCGATCCATGAAAAGATTTTCACACCCGTCGGGACGGCGATAACCATCGTCGCGAAGACGAAGTAGCGCTGCGTATCGAGCGAGAGGCCCGTCACATACATGTGGTGAGCCCAGACGACGAAGCCGACGGCACCGATCGCGACCATGGCGTAGGCCATGCCCAGGTAGCCGAAGATCGGCTTGCGCGAGAAGGTCGAGATGATGTGGCTGATCATGCCGAAGCCGGGCAAGATCAGAATGTAGACTTCCGGATGGCCGAAGAACCAGAACAGGTGCTGGTAGAGCAGCGGATCGCCGCCGCCTTCCGGCGCGAAGAAGGTCGTGCCGAAGTTGCGGTCCGTCAGCACCATGGTGATGGCGCCGGCAAGAACCGGCAGCGACAGGAGCAGCAGGAATGCGGTGATCAGAACCGACCAGGCAAACAGCGGCATCTTGTGCAGCGTCATGCCCGGAGCGCGCATGTTCAGGATCGTGGTGATGAAGTTGATCGCACCGAGGATCGAGGAGGCACCCGCGATGTGCAGCGCGAAGATGACCAGATCGATCGCCGGACCCGGGTGGCCGACGGTACCCGACAAGGGCACATACATCGTCCAGCCGCCGCCCGCGCCGTAAGCGCCCGCAGGCCCTTCGACGAACATCGAGAGGAGCAGCAGCAGGAAGGCCGGGACGAGGAGCCAGAAGGAGATGTTGTTCAGGCGCGGGAAGGCCATGTCAGGCGCACCGATCATGATCGGCACCATCCAGTTGGCGAAGCCGCCGATCATAGCCGGCATGACCATGAAGAAGATCATGATCAGCGCGTGAGCGGTGACGAAGACGTTGTACATCTGCTTGCCGCCATCGATGGCAGCATCGCCCGAATAGCCGTAGACCATCGACGCCAGACCGCTGAAGATCTGAATGCCGGGTTCCTGCAGCTCCATGCGGATGGCGACGGACAGGAGGAATCCGATGACGCCCGCGAAGATCGCGAAGATCAGATAGAGCGTGCCGATGTCCTTGTGATTCGTCGAAAACAGCCAACGCTCGGCGAAGGTCTGCTTGTGGGCGTGGTGATCATCATGCGCATGGGCGTCTTGAAGACTGTGCGAGTGATCGTCGTGTGCCTTTGATCCAGACATTGTTCCTACCCCTCCTCTTACTTGGCCGTGTTTTCGGCGACCTTGACGGTTGCCGGTTGGTCGACAGCGGCCATTAGAGCCTTATTCGCTTTGTTCAGATCGGTTGCAGCGGAAGCAAGCCACTGCTTGTACTGATCGTCTGAGACAACGCGAATTGCGATCGGCATGAAAGAGTGATCCTTGCCGCAGAGCTCGGAACATTGCCCATAGAACAGGCCTTCGCGGTCAGCCTTAAACCAGGTCTCATTCAAACGACCGGGAATGGCGTCGATCCTGACACCGAAGGACGGCACGGCGAAGGAATGGATGACGTCAGCCGGCGCAGCCGTGACGAGAACGCGGACATTCTTGCCGACGGGCACGACCATCTCGTTATCGACAGCGAGGAGCCGAGGATATTTCGACTTATCTTCCTTGCCAGCCGTGGTGCGATCCTGCTCCTTCAGCATGAAAGAATCGAAAGCGAGCGGCGCAACGCCGCTGTTCTCATATTCATAGTTCCACTGCCATTGCGTCGCAGTCGCCTTGACGGTCACGTCGGTCTGCTGCGGAAAGGTCAGCTGGTCGGTGAGAAGATTGAAGGAAGGAATTGCCAGAAACAGCAGGATGAGAACGGGGCCAATCGTCCAGATAACCTCGATCAGCGTGTTATGGCTCGTCTTGGACGGTACCGGGTTCTTGGAGGCCTGGAACTTCACCATGACGACCACGAGGAGAACGAGGACAAGCAGCGTGATCGGAATGATAAACCAAAGCGTGTATGCCTCAAACCAACGGATTTGATGCATATTGCCGGTTGCCGCCTGCTGCATACCGATTTCCCAAGGTCTCGGCTGATCGGCATAGCTGCCTGTCGCAAAAAGCAGACAGATCAGAGCCGACAGAGCCGCGTAAGCTCTCTTAATCACGATGTCTCTCCCTCCAGCGTTTGATCCCAGATCTTCCTCAAACGCAGTATCCCTACAATCCATTGCGCTTCAAACCACAGTTTGGGGTACTCCGCAACAACTCAAGACATTTGTTAGTGCGGCATTTTTGCGCGAAGTTGCTCCTCCGCCGACCGAACATGGCAAGCATTTCATCATCATACGAAAAATTGCATCGCGGTCCATGGCGCCACCCGGACAAAATGGAGTAGATGTCGTATTTCCGCCGTAGTCGATTGGAATCCAGCACCGGGGCTTTTCATTTGCCGGCCTGGGCTTCAACAATAGCGGCACTGATTCGAATCTAGAGGTTTCCATGGGTTTTCGTTCCCTCGCCCGGCTTTGGCTTGTTACCGGCAGCGTCGTTGCCGCAGTTGCGGCGCCCGCATGGGCGCAACAAGCACAGCAGACGCAGCCGCCGGCGCAGCAGCTACAGCCCCAGCAACAGGGCCAGCCGCAGCCTCATACGCAACAGGTTCCCACCAGCCAGGTTCCGCAGCCGCCGGGCACGGTGCGTTCGAGCCACGGCGCATGGTCCGTCGTCTGCGACAAGCCGGCAGGCGCCTCGACCGAGCAATGCGCGCTGATGCAGAACGTCATCGCCGAGGATCGTCCGGAAATCGGCCTTTCCGTCGTTGTCCTGAAGACCGCCGACCGCAAGTCCAAGATCCTGCGCGTGCTTGCGCCGCTCGGCGTGCTCCTGCCGAACGGCCTCGGCCTCAACATCGACGGCAAGGATATCGGCCGCGCCTATTTCGTCCGTTGCTTCTCCGATGGCTGCTATGCTGAAGTCGTGCTTGAAGATGAGCTGTTGAAGACGCTGCGCAGCGGCGCCACGGCGACCTTCATCGTCTTCCAGTCGCCGGAAGAAGGCATCGGCATTCCTGTTGATCTGAAGGGCTTCGCCGAGGGTTACGACTCCCTTCCCTGACCGGATGGGCTTGCTCTTGCGCAGTGCGAAGCCTACATCCGCTCTGAACGGAGCAATTGACCCATGAACACCGATCTCCTTACCCTTTTCGACGCCGACGAAGCGAAGCTTCGGGCCATCGTGGCTGAAGCGCTTTCGGGTGCCGACGACGGCGAGCTCTTCGTCGAGCATGTCCAGGCCGAATCGCTGACCTTCGACAACGGCCGGATGAAGGGCGGAAGCTTTAATACCGAGCAGGGCTTTGGTCTTCGCGCCGTGGCGGGTGAAGCAGTGGGCTACGCCCATGCGGGCGATCTTTCAGAAGCAGCACTGAAACGCGCCGCCGACGCCGTGCGCGCCGTTACCTCGGGCTATGCCGGCTCCTATGCGGCTGCGCCCCAGCGCACCAACAAGGTGCTCTACGGCGACGGAAACCCGATCGGTGCCCCGACCTTCGAGGAAAAGGCAAAGCTACTCCAGCAGATCGACAGCTATCTGCGCAACAAGGACGACAAGGTGCGGCAGGTGACGGCGTCCATCGCCGCAAGCTGGCAGGTGGTCGATATCCTTCGCGCCGATGGCCATCGCGTCCGCGATATCCGTCCGATGACGCGAATCAACATCTCAGTCGTCGTGGGCGACGGCGACCGCCAGGAAGCAGGTTCCTTCGGCACGGGCGGCCGCATCGGTTTCGGCGATTTCGTCACGCAGGACAATTGGCATCGCGGCGCAGATGAGGCCCTGCGGCAGGCACTTGTCAACCTCGAAGCGATCGATGCGCCGGCCGGCACGACGGACGTCGTACTTGGCTCCGGCTGGCCGGGCGTCATGCTGCACGAGGCCGTCGGGCACGGGCTGGAAGGCGATTTCAACCGCAAGAAGACCTCGGCCTTCGCGGGCTTGCTTGGCCAGATGGTTGCCGCGCCCGGCGTGACCGTCGTCGATGACGGGACGATCGAGAACCGCCGTGGCTCCATCACGGTGGACGATGAAGGCACGCCTTCGGCCTATAACGTGCTGATAGAAAACGGCAAGCTGGTCGGCTATATGCAGGATCGGCAGAACGCACGGCTGATGGGCATGAAGGCGACCGGCAACGGCCGCCGCCAGGGATATGCTCACACGCCGATGCCGCGCATGACCAACACCTATATGCTCGGCGGCGACAAGACACCGGAGGAAATCATCGCCTCGGTGAAGAAGGGCATCTATGCCGTCTCCTTCGGCGGCGGCCAGGTTGACATAACGTCCGGCAAGTTCGTCTTCGGCTGCACCGAGGCCTATCTTATCGAGAACGGCAAGATCGGCGCTCCGATCAAGGGCGCCATGCTGATCGGCAACGGGCCTGAGGCCATGAAGCGGGTTTCGATGATCGGCAACGACATGAAGCTCGATACCGGCATCGGCAATTGCGGCAAGGCCGGCCAATGGGTGCCCGTCGGCGTGGGCCAGCCGCATCTGCGGATGGATCAGGTCACAGTGGGCGGCACCAAGGCTTAAGGCGCCCCGCCATCAGTCCTTACGAGGCCGGAAATACCATTTGCGCTCGACGGCAGCGGCCAGATCAAGGCCGTTGCGGTGCGCAAAGAGCAGGATATGGCCGAGCACATCGGCGGTCTCGTCCGCCAGGGCCGTCGCCAGTTCCGCTTCGCTCATGCCCTTGCGGCGCCCACGACCGGTCACCCTGTTCCAGATCTGGATCAGTTCGCCCATCTCCTCCTGGAGTTTCAGGACGAACCAGTCGTCGTCGCGTTCCAGGCCGTTGTCGGCGGCATAACTTGCCGAAGCCACTTCAAATTGCTGCATCAGATCTTTCAACATCGGCGTCGTTCCCTTTATGTTCCTGGCATTGATGAACGATTCCGACAAAAAAGTCGAGCCGGCGGAGTTTTGCCCCGCCGGCTCTCATTTATCCAATATGCTCTATGCTCAGCCCTTGTTCGGGAGCAGCATGCAATCGAAATCCTTGCGCTTCAAAGCCGAGCAGGCTGAATTCGCATCGTCGCGGCTTGCAAAACCGACGAAGCGGGCACGATAGACCGTGTTGGCACCCTTGCCGACGGCTTCCGTGTAGGGCGAGGCATTGGCGAGCGCATTGCCGGCCCTGGACTTCGCCTCGGACAATAGATCCTTAGCGGCCTGTGCGGTCGGCGTTGCGGCGATCTGCACCTGCCAACCGCCGGCCGCGGCCGGCTTGTTGGCAACGAGGATCTGGTCCATCGCAGCGGGACGGTCCATCGGAACGGTGACGTTCGAGGCTGCGGCAAAGGCCAGCGGAGCGGCCTCGACGCGCTTGCGCGCTATCGTGGTGGTGGCTGGTATCGTAGCGGCGGGTGTCGTTGTAGCCGTGGTCTGCGCATCGACATCGACGGAAACATCGTCGGATGCAGACGCCACTTCGACCTGCTTTGCCACCTTGCCGCCGCCAACGCTGGCGAGCAGCCGCGGTGTCGCAGCCGGGCTTGCCTTCGGCACATAGCGATCCAGCAGAGAGGCCATCAGCGCATCGCGACCGCGTGCGGTGGCGCCACCCATGACGACGCCGATCACGCGGCGGTTGCCCTGACGCACGGCGCTGACGAGGTTGAAGCCGGAGGCATTGGTGTAGCCGGTCTTGATGCCGTCCATGCCTTCATAGCGATACATGAGGTTGTTGTGGCCGCGAACGCGTTGGCCGCGATAAGTGAAGCTCGGCTGCGAGAAGAGCCGGTATTCCTGGGGATAGTTGTTGATGAGCGCAACGGCAAGCGTCGACATATCGCGTGCGGTCGTCACCTGCTGCATGCTCGGAAGGCCGGACGCGTTCACGAAGACAGTGCGGCGCATGCCGATCTCGCGCGCCTTCTGCGTCATCAGCCGGGCAAAGCCGCTTTCGCTGCCGCCGAGCGCTTCCGCCATGGCAGCGGCGGCATCGTTGGCGGATTTGACAATCATGCCGTCGACGGCTTCGCGAACGGTCACCGTGCCGCCCGCCTTCAGACCGAGCTTGGTCGGGGGCTTGGTCGCGGCAGCGCGCGATACCGGTATGCGGGTGTTCCAGCTGAGCTTGCCGCGATGGATAGCCTCGAAGGCCAAATACAAGGTCATCATCTTGGTCAACGATGCCGGATGGTTGAGGCTATCCGCATTGTTGGAAGCCAGCACATTGCCGGTCTTCGCATCCATGATGAAATAGGCGCCGCCGGCGAAGCTCGCCACAGGGGCGCTCACCAGCAGGACGGCCGCAGACAGGGCCATCAAAAGTCTTTTCATATTCGTCCCCAACCGAAAGAATGCCAACACACCGCATCAATCCCTGTATGATTTTGCGACAGAAACCCTGATATCAGTGCGATATTGAGGCAACAGCCTCCATAGTTCTCCAATTTTGCCTTTCCTGGTAAAATAACTATTAACGCATTGGAAATTATGGCAAAGATTCAGTAAGGTTTAACGGGGATGGGCTACAAGCCTGACATTCGTCAACCGGATCGATCCGCATGGAACAGGGCATCAAGGTCCGCCTGAAGCGCAGGCTGATCTCCAGCGGACTTGAGGCGGCCGCAATTCTTAAGGGTGCCGGCCTGATGCGAGACGTCGCCGTCATCGGCTCCATATTCACCCTGCATCATGTCCGCCCTACCCTGTCCCGACGCTTCGCACCCAACGCGCATCTCGAGGTCTCCCCCGATTTTCTCGACCGGGCGATCGGCCGCCTGAAGAAGGACGGCTACGAGTTCATCCCTGTTGACGCATTGCCGGCGCGGGTCGCGAATGCCGATGGCAAGCCGCCATTCGTCGCCTTCACGCTCGATGACGGCAACCGCGACAATCTCGATCACGCCCTGCCGATCTTTGCCCGCTACAATGCACCCTTCACAATCTTCGTTGCCCAGGGTCTTTCGGAACGGACCCATAGCCTGTGGTGGGAAACGCTGGCCGAACTTCTTGAGCGGCTGGATCGGCTGACATTCGATTTCGGGTCCGGCGAGGAATTCCTGCCGCTCGGAAAGTACAGTCAGAAGCAGGCTGCCTTTTCCCGTTTTGCGGCTTTCGTTCATGGCAATGACGAGAGCGAGGCCGTTGCGCGGATCGACGATCTCGCCAGACGGAACGGTCTGGAGCCGCTGGATATCGTCCGTGCATCGATCATGGATCGGGCGGAGTTGCGGGACCTCGCCCGCCATCCCCTCGCTTCGCTTGGCGCGCATACAGTGAGCCATCGGGCGCTGGCGCGGCTGCCCGAGGCGGAGTCCGCGGCGGAAATGGCGCTTTCAGCCGACTATGTGGCCGACATCACGGCGAAACGACCGACCGTGATTGCCTATCCCTATGGGACGATCGATGCGGTCTCGTCGCGAGAGGGCAGGCTTGCTGCCGAACTCGGCTTCTCGGTCGGGGTCACGACACGACCCGGCATGATCACGGCGGCAAGCGGCGGCGGCCTCACCCTGCTGCCGAGGCTGTCGCTGAACGGTCACTATCAGAAGGCACGCTATGCCTCGGCGCTCGCCTCCGGCATTCCCATGCGGCTGATGGGACGCCGGGAGGCGATGTAGCTCCGCCGGGCGACGGTGCCGATCTTACGGATACATCCGCACCTTTTGCCAGGCGCCTTCCGGCACATCACGTCGAAATTCGATACGGTCGTGCAAACGGAACTGGCGGTCGTGCCAGAATTCGATCGACAGCGGGCGGATACGGAAGCCGGACCAGTAAGGCGGGCGCGGAATGTCACCGATGGCATAGCGGGCGGTATATTCGGCAACAGCCTTTTCCAAGGCGAACCGACCCTCAAGAGGACGAGACTGCTTCGAAGCCCAAGCACCGATTCGGCTGCCGCGAGCTCTCGTCTTGTAGTACTCGTCCGCCTCCTTGTCAGTCACCACCTCAACCAGACCGCGCAGGCGCACCTGGCGACGTAGCGATTTCCAGTGGAAACACATGGCTGCTTTCTTTTGGGAAAGAATTTCTTGGCCTTTCTGGCTTTCGAAATTCGTATAGAATACGAATCCGTCGCTATCGAAACCCTTCAGAAGGACCATGCGAACATTTGGCAACCCATCCTTATCAACCGTTGCCAGAGCAACCGCATTCGGATCATTGGGTTCAGTGGTCTCCGCCTCGCGCAGCCAGGCTGCAAAAAGAGTGAAGGGTTCGTTCTGCTCGGTGAAGTCACCGCTTGTTAACTCGTTTTCCGACATATTAGTTTAAATACTCCGCAATTCCTAGAAACAGTCGGCCTCTCAGGCTGGCCGAAATATTCGGGTGGAAGTCATAGCAAAGTCGACCGTTCATACAAAGCGCAAGCTTGCAAAAGACGCGACGATGGCTATCGCCCTTGTCTCCCTTTTCACCCTTGGCGGCTGCGTTGGCGGAGGGATGGACTATCTCAGCTCAGCGAAAGTGGACCGCAGCGTCTCGACCGGCACAGTGCCGACCGCCCCTGTAACCACCGATAGTATCTCCGACGAAGCCACAGTGCGCAACGCCGTAACTTCGGCGGATCTTCACAAGCTCAACGGCCAGTCGATTCCCTGGGCCAATGCTTCCACGGGCAGCGCCGGCGTCATCGACATGATCGTCGAAAACAATGCCTCGGGCGTGGTCTGCCGCCAATTCCGTACAACCCGCCATTCCTATGACGGCATCGCCAACTTCTCCGGCAGAACCTGCCTCGTCGGCCAAGGCGAATGGCAATTGCTGAGCTTTCAGCAGGCCGGCTGATTAGCACTTTTCTAGCTTCCCAAAGCCAGGGCAGTCCGGCTCGACGGCCGCCACAATACATATGGCATGCTACTCCAGTTTCACGCGCCCGTCGTTAGCAATCGGCTAACCATCTCGCAAAATGGCCATTGTCCGCTCCCACCAGGCGTAACGCCTGATTAGCAACTTTTCCCGCAGGATCATTTCATACGCGCAACGACCTTGCCTCTTAAAGGGCGCAGGACAGCGAAGCGCGGACCATGAATTTATTTTGCTGGGATGCTCCTACGGTGCCGGGCACACCCATGAAACAGTGGCGGGAAAGATGCGTGATCCTTACAAGGTGCTGGGCGTAAAGAAGGATGCCGGGGCGGACGAGATAAAGTCCGCATGGCGCAACCTCGCAAAAACGGCCCACCCCGATCACAATATGGGCGATCCAACCGCCACCGAGCGTTTCGCCGAGATCGGCCGGGCATACGAGACGCTGAAGGACCCGCAAAAGCGCAGCCGCTACGACCAGATCGCCCGCATGGCCGAAGCAAAAGGCCAGAGCACCGAGCAGACGATCATACAGCAGCGCCAGGCGGCGCGCGAAATGGCCGAGCGCGCCAGGGCTGCACGTGCCAATGCTGAAAAAGTCATGGAGGAACTGGCCCGGGCAAACGCCCGCAAGGCGGCCGCAGCCGCTGCCGCGTCCAGTCAGCAGACGGCCACGAACGAGTCGCCCGAGGACGTGGTCGAGCGCATCTTCGGCGCAAAAGCCGCCCGCACGCAGCAGGAGCAGGCCACGGCCGAGGCGGTTGCACAGCAAGCCGGTAAGCAGCAAGCCGGCAAGCCGCAGGAAGCCGACACGACCACCACCGAAGAGGCACAGGTCGAAGAGGAACTGCTGGCAACGGGAACCGGCTCGGTAAGCTCGCGCTCGGCATTCGGCATTCTAAGCTCGTTCGTGCGCCGTATTACCGGCAGCAATGTTCAGGAGAAGCCACCGGAAAAGACGCCGGAAGTCGCTGCCGAAGCGACCGTGGCGCTCGACGACATGCTGAAGGCGCGCTGGATGACCGTGCCTCTGTCCGACGGTCGCGAGGCGCGCTTCCAGGCAACGACGGATATCAGCAACGGCCAGGTGCTTCACCTGAAGGGCCAGGGATTGAAGCTGCCGGGAATGCTGCGCGGCGATGTCGCCGTCACCATCCATTTGTCCACCGACAGCCGCTTCACGCTCGATGGCCATAACGTTCGCACCACACTGCCCGTGACGATAGAAAATGCCGTGCTCGGCTGCGAAACCACGGTCGAAGGGCTGAACGGTCAGGTCAGACTTACGGTACCGGCATGGTCCGGCTCGGATCAGATCGTTCGTATTCCCGGCGAGGGATTGCCTGACGGCAGTGGCGGCAAGGGCGATCTTGTCGTCGAATTGCGGCTGATGCTTTGGGAAAAACCAGACGACAAGATTACAGACCTGATGCGCAGCATGCGCGAAGGGCTTTTCCTGTGAAATTTTGGTGACAACAGCACCCTTTGTTACGATCCCTAACAGTTGATGATCTTTACGATGCTTGAACAGGGGAACGGCCTATGCCATAGGCAGGGTCATTCGAAAGTTCAAGGGAGCAGAATATGGCTCAATCCACTGGCCTCATGGCAGGCAAGCGCGGCGTCATCCTCGGCGTAGCAAACAACCGTTCGATAGCGTGGGGTATTGCCAAGGCCTGTTCGGATGCCGGAGCCGAGATCGCATTGACATGGCAGGGCGACGCTCTGAAGAAGCGCGTCGAGCCGCTCGCTCAGGAACTCGGCGCCTTCATGGCAGGCCATTGCGACGTGACCGAGCCGTCAACGATCGACGCCGTTATCGACGCGCTGGAAGCAAAGTGGGGCAAGATCGATTTCATCGTGCACGCGATCGCCTTCTCCGACAAGGATGAGTTGACCGGCCGTTACCTCGATACCAGCCGCGACAACTTCACCAAGACGATGGACATCTCCGTCTATTCGTTCACGGCCGTCGCACAGCGCGCCGAGCGAATCATGAATGACGGCGGCTCGATGATCACCCTCACCTATTACGGTGCGGAGAAGGTCATGCCGCATTATAACGTCATGGGTGTCGCCAAGGCTGCTCTGGAAGCAAGCGTGCGCTACCTCGCAGTCGATCTCGGTAGCCGCGGCATTCGCGTCAATGCGATTTCGGCAGGCCCGATCAAGACGCTCGCAGCTTCCGGCATCGGCGACTTCCGCTATATACTGAAGTGGAACGAGTACAACGCGCCGCTGAAGCGGACCGTTACGATCGACGAGGTCGGCAACTCCGCCCTCTACCTTCTGTCCGACCTGTCGACGGCTGTCACAGGCGAAATCCATCACGTCGATTCCGGCTATCACACAGTCGGCATGAAGGCTGTGGACGCGCCCGACATTTCCGTGGCGAAGGACTGATCAACAGGAAGACTGACCGTGGCGCCCATCCTCTATGTGATACGTCACGGTCAGACCGACTGGAATGCCGAGCGCCGCCTGCAGGGGCAGAAGGACATCGATCTCAATGCCATCGGCCGCGAACAGGCGCGGCAGAACGGCATCGACCTCGCCGAAATCCTCGCATTCGAAAACCGACCTTTCGATTTCATCGCCAGCCCGATGCGGCGCACGCGCGAGACCATGGAAATCGCCCGGCAGGCCATCGGCCTGCCGCCCAAGGACTATCTCACCGACGACAGGCTGATCGAGCTGTCGTTCGGCGCCTGGGAAGGCTTTACCCTCAAGGAACTGAAGGCAACGCAGCCTGACCGGCTTGCAGAGCGCAAGGCGAATAAATGGGATTTCATCCCACCCGGCGATGACGCCGAAAGCTACGAAATCCTCTCCTGGCGCGTGGGCTCCTGGTTGGCCTCAGTCGACCGGCCAACCGTCTGCGTCACGCATGGCGGCGTCATCCGCACGCTATTCCGTCTGATCGGCGATGTTGCGAAGGAAGAGGCGGCCGAAATCCCGATCCATCAGGACCAGATCCTGAAGGTCGATCCGCAAATGAAGATTATCGGCTGGATCTAAGATATTTCCGGGAAGAGTCGGCGGCTTTCTTCGACCGGAATTATATGAAATCACACATTGCCACGGTGCCCATGAGCCGCCGGCAGCCTAGTGGCGTCAGCATTTACTGGACGATATCGAGATCGTTGACGACGCGCTTGCCGTCGACTTCCGTGTAGAAGACCACGACCTTGACGCCGGCCTGCAGGCCGTTGAAATCAAAATCCTCGGGAACCTGATAGTTCTTGCCATCATCCAGCGTGATGCTGAAATTCTTCGTATCGACCTTCTTGATCGTTGCCTCGACATCCGCGCTCTCGGCAAAGCCAGCGACGGGAGCAAGCAGGCTTGCCGTTGCTAAAAGCGTCGCTACGAAAAAGCGCATGGTCGTTACCCTTCAGGTCAATTTGCTCGTGATTTCTTATGCGGCGTAGAAAACACGTCGAATATGGCGGAAGTTGCCCCCAATAGTGACTTCGCCCGCCCAATTGATGAATGTCTCGTCACAATCCACAATTCGGATTAATCTTTGTTTACCATGCCGATGGTCGGTGCAAGATGGGAGCCAAGCGCCGGTCCTGCGGCAACGGAAAGAAAGATTTTGTCTTACCGGCTTTTTGGCCTATGAGTGGGCCACAATCGCAAGAGACAAGACGCGGTCTGTTCGTCAGGCCGCACCAATCCGGTCGTTTTTCATGTCGCACAATACTTTCGGTCACCTCTTCCGCGTCACCACCTGGGGCGAAAGCCACGGCCCGGCACTCGGCTGTGTCGTCGACGGCTGCCCTCCAGGTCTCCGCTTCAAGCTCGAGGATCTTCAGGTCTGGCTCGACAAGCGCAAGCCGGGACAATCACGCTTCGTCACGCAGCGGCGCGAGGACGATCTCGTCAAGGTGCTGTCCGGGGTGATGATGGACGAGGACGGCGAGACCATGATCTCGACGGGCACGCCGATCTCGATGCTGATCGAGAATACCGACCAGCGCTCGAAGGATTACGGCGAGATCGCGCGGCGTTACCGCCCAGGCCATGCCGACTACACCTATGACGTCAAATACGGCATTCGCGACTATCGCGGCGGCGGGCGCTCGTCGGCGCGCGAAACAGCCGCACGCGTTGCTGCCGGCGGCATTGCCCGCCTCGTCGTGCCCGGCGTGACGATCCGCGGCGCGCTGGTACAGATCGGCAAGCACAAGATCAACCGCGCCAACTGGGATTGGACTAAGGTCGATCAGAACCCCTTCTTCGCCCCCGATCCGGAAATCGTGCCGGTGTGGGAAGAGTATCTCGATGGTATCCGCAAGGCCGGCTCCTCGATCGGCGCTGTGGTAGAAGTCGTGGCCGAAGGCGTGCCGGCCGGTCTCGGCGCACCGATCTACGGCAAGCTCGATCAGGATATCGCCTCGCTGCTGATGTCGATCAACGCCGTCAAGGGCGTCGAAATCGGTGAAGGCTTTGCCTCTGCCGAGCTGACAGGCGAGGAGAATGCCGACGAGATGCGCATGGGCAATGACGGCAAGCGCATCTTCCTGTCCAATCATGCCGGCGGCATCCTCGGCGGCATTTCCACCGGCGAGCCGGTGATCGCCCGCTTCGCCATCAAGCCGACCTCTTCGATCCTGACCGAACGCCAGTCGATCGATGCCGATGGCCACAATGTCGATGTGCGCACCAAGGGCCGTCACGATCCGTGCGTCGGCATTCGTGCCGTGCCGATCGGCGAAGCGATGGTTGCTTGCGCCGTTGCCGACCATTATCTGAGGGATCGCGGCCAGACGGGCCAGCAGAGATAGGAATTTCTAGATGCCTTACGACCAGAAGCGTGTTGTCGATGCCATCCGGGCCTTCGAGGCCGGCGAAATCGTCGTGGTCATGGATGATAACGATCGTGAAAACGAAGGCGACCTGATCGTCGCGGCGGTTCACTGCACGCCGGATAAGATGGCCTTCATCGTTCGGCACACCTCGGGCATCGTCTGCACGCCGATGCCGCGAGAGGAAGCCAAGCGCCTGAACCTCAACGCCATGGTAGCGGAGAACGATTCCGCCCACACGACAGCCTTCACCGTCTCCGTCGACTTCAAGCATGGCACCACCACGGGCATTTCCGCCGACGACCGGACGCTGACGGTGCGCAACCTCGCCAATCCGAATGTCGGGCCCACCGATTTCGTCCGTCCCGGCCATATCTTCCCGCTCGTTGCCCGCGAGGGCGGCGTGCTCATGCGCTCCGGCCATACGGAAGCTGCCGTCGACCTCTGCAAGCTTGCCGGCCTGCCGCCGATCGGCGTCATCAGCGAGCTCGTCAATGACGACGGCACGGTGACACGCGGCCAGCAGGTGGTGGAATTCGCCGAACAGAACGGCCTGAAGCTTGTCTCCGTCGCCGATCTCATCGCCTATCGCCAGCGCAAGGAAACGCTGATCGAACTCGGCAACAGCTTCGATATCGAGACGCCGTTCGGCAAGGCGCGCGCACATACCTATTCGCTGCCCTGGGACCCGATGCAGCATCTCGCCGTCGTCTTCGGCGATATCCGCGACGGCATCGACATACCGGTGCGCCTGCATCCGGAAAACGTCGCCGATGATATTTTCGGCAAGAGCAGCCCGGTCGATTTCTACATGCAGAAGATTGCCGAAGAGGGCCGCGGCATCATCGTCTATCTGCGCGAAGGCTCCGTCGGCGTCGGCCATTTCGACAACGGCCGCAAATCGCGCCAGACCGGCCGCGAAGCCCATGCCGAAGCCCAGACGCGCGAGAACGAATGGCTGGAAATCGGCCTGGGTGCACAGATCCTGAAGGATCTCGGCGTCACCTCGATCAAGCTGCTTACCAGCCGCGAGCGGCACTATGTCGGCCTCGAAGGTTTTGGCATCAAGATCGCCAAGACGGAAATCTGCTGAAATTCGCCCTGCTCTTGACCGGGAGGGTCGGAGCAGAGCTCCGGGGTGAGGCGATGTCTCTCCGCACTCAGGGTCACCCCACCCCGTGTGTTCCGGGCGATCTCCCCTCTCAAGGCGGAGGTGGTGAGCCCCGCCACCCCTCGAGAAAGACGACCTTTTCGACGCCGGCGAAGCGAGCGACGCGGTCCAGCTCGGCCTCCAGCTTCTCCAGCCGGCCGGCCGAGGCCTTAATACCCGGCTCCAGCCACAGGCGCTTGACGTCCAGAGTGCCCAACTTGCGATCGGCCTTCATGTCGATCCGTCCGATCAGCCGGTCTCCCTCCAGCAGCGGGAAGACATAATAGCCGTATTCGCGCTTCGGTTCCGGCACGAAGATCTCGATGCGGTAGAAGAAACCGAAGAGACGTTCGGTGCGGTCTCTGTCTCGCAACATCGGGTCGAAGGGGCTGAGGATGCGGATGCGCGCCGGCGCTTCCGGATGATCATCGAGCGTTGCATGGAATTGCGTGAAGGCAAGGGATGGGCGCGGCTTGCCGCCGCCGGCAGGCTCGATCAGCACATCCGTCAATTCGTCACGATGCGTCTCGACCCAGGCCTTGGCCTCATGGGGTTTGACAAGATCCCAGAAGGCAGCGATTTCACCCGAGGTGGCAAAGCCCAGGCGCTGCAGCGCGCTGCGGCAGGCCCAGTCGACGAACTCGTCATGCTCCACTTCCGGCTCATGGAAACGGCTCGGCAGCACGCGTTCGACGAGATCGTAGACCTTCTGGAAATTGGTGCGGCCGGCGATGGCGAATTTGCCGGTACGCCAGAAATATTCGAGCGCCGTCTTATTCGGGTGCCAATTCCACCAGCCACCGGAGACGTGATCCTCCGCCTTGACTTCACGGGCGGTGATGGCGCCGTTCTTCAGCACACGCTCGTAGGTTTCCTCGAAGGCGGCCTCGAAGCCCTCCCCGCGCCATTTGCGCCACCGTTCGACGATCGTCACTTCTTCGCGGCGAAAGCGATGCTTCCAGTAGACGAAAAAGGCGCTCGGGAGGATGGAGGCATCATGAGTCCAGTTCTCGAAGAGTGCGCCATCCTTTTCCAAGAGCTCCGTCAGATGCTCTCGTCGATAGGTCTGGTTGCGCGAAAACAGGATCTGATGATGGGCGCGCTCCACGGTGGCGATGCTGTCCACCTGCACGAAACCGATGTCATTAATGAGCTGCAGCAACCCCGCCTTGGTCAAGGCGCGGTTCGGCGGATTGGCGAGCCCCTGCTTGGCAAGGAACACGCGGCGGGCGTCACGATTCGAAAGCAGATTCGTCATGGCGGATCATAGGCATAAATTCCCATGCGTTCAAAGAGGCATTGATTTGATAAATCGATGCGATGCGCTATAGCTCCGCGATAGAGCAATTCCAGGAAAAGTGTGCAGCGGTTTTCCGTCCGGAATTGCTTGAAATAAAGAGATAGAGCGGTTCAGAGGTTCCGTGAAGCGCTGAACCGCTCCAGTATCATGGGACGGGGAAGCCGCTTGGATATTCGCTTCGACAATGCCGGTGTCGATTATGGCACGCGCACCGCGCTGTTTCCGCTCAGCCTGGCGCTTCGGGAGCGCCGCATCGGTGTGATCGGCCTTAACGGTTCCGGCAAGACCACCTTTGCGCGGCTGATCAACGGGCTCGTCAAGCCGACGACCGGACGCATCGTGGTCGATGGGTTCGACACGGTCGGTGACGCCAGTGAAGTGCTCGGAAAAGTCGGCTATATCTTCCAGTCGCCGCAGAACCAGATCATCCTGCCCATCGTGCGCGACGACATCGCCTTCGGGCTGAAGGCGCGCGGATACGGCAAGACACAGATCGAGGCGGCCGTCGAGAACATTCTCGACCGGTTCGGCGTCAGCCATCTCGGCGCACGGCGCGCCCACGAGCTTTCCGGCGGAGAATTGCAGATGGCTGCCCTCTGCTCGGTGCTGGTCACCGGCCCCGACATCCTGATCCTCGACGAACCAACCAACCAGCTCGACCTCAAAAACCGGGCATTGGTGCAGAAGACCATCGCAGGGCTGCCCGAGGCCGTCATCGTCATCAGCCATGACCTGCCGCTGGTCGAGGATTTCGATCGGGTGCTGCTGTTCGACCAAGGCCGCCTGGTGGCCGATGCTCCGGCCGCCGAAGCCATTGCTCTCTACAAGGAGCTGGCAGGCTGATGCAAACGCTGCATGTCGACGCGGATACATGGATGCATCGGCTTTCGCCGCGCGTGAAGCTGCTGGCACTCGCGGCACTTGGCGTTTTGCTGTTCCTGACGCAATCCATCACGGTGCTTGCCTGTGCAAATCTCATCGGCTCAGGCTTCTATTTTCGCACCGGCTTGGCGTTCGGGGATGCGCTGAAGCGATTGCGTCCTATCCTGATCTCGATTACCGTGCTGGCTGTCTTTGCAGCACTTTTCGGCCCGCTTCACATCGCAATCGTCACCGCGCTGCGCCTGACGGCGCTCGCACTGTTTGCCGCCACCGTGACCGCGACGACATCGATGGCTGGGTTCATCGACGAGATCACCGCCCTTGCTATGCCGCTCGATAAGATGGGCCTGCTCAAAGCAGCCGATATCGGGCTTGCGATCGGCCTCGTTATCCGTTTCGTGCCTGAAATTCTCGACCGCTACCGCGCGATCCGCGAAGCGCATCAGGCCCGGGGGATCGAGATACGGCTGGCAACCACGCTTGCGCCGCTGATCATCCTGACGCTGCGCGATGCGGACAATATTGCGGCGGCGATTGACGCGCGCGGCATTCGGCGGCAATGAACATAGATCTTTTTCGGAAGGAGCCGCCATGAACACCCGCGATCTCGTCCTCTCGGCACTTTTTGCCGCCATCATCGTGGCGCTTGGCCTGCTGCCGCCGATCCCGATCGGCATCATTCCCGTACCGATAACCGCGCAGTCCCTCGGCGTCATGCTGACGGGCGTGGTGCTCGGAGCGAAGCGTGGCACCATCGCAGTGCTGATCGTCGTTGCGCTCGTCATCATCGGCCTGCCGGTGCTGTCGGGCGGCCGCGGCGGTCTTGCCGTCTTTGCAGGTCCGACGGCCGGCTTCTTCGTCGGCTGGATATTTGCAGCCTTCGCCACCGGTTATCTCTCGGAGCGGCTGGTGAAGCCCGAGCAGAGCGGCCTCAACCAGGGCATCAGCTTCTTTGTCGCGGCCGTGACCGGCGGCGTCGTGGTGCTCTATGCCTTCGGCATTGCCTGGCTGGCAATCAATATCGGCTTCAACAAGGCTTTCTTCGGCTCCCTGGCTTTCGTGCCGGGGGACCTCATAAAGGCTTTTGTCGCAGCCCTTGCCGGCCGTGCGGTCATGGTCGGCTACCCGCTGCTGCCGCAGCGAAGCTAGGCCGGGTTCAGGCCAGATATTTGTAGAGCCAATCGCGCGTGTCTTCCGGCAGCGGCGCGGGATCGTGCTCGTCGCCGCGAACCGCGAGCCAGAGAATTTCTACCTCTGCCGCGAGTTCATTGCCGGCCTCGACCGCAACGACGAAGCCGATCGACTTTCCGCCAATCTTGTTGACGCTGATCGAAAAGCGAGCAAGATCATCGTAGCGAAGGGGCCTGTGCAGGGAACAGGACGCCTTCCTGGCGATATAGATCGGCTCGTCATCGACCAAAGGCCGCGTGCGCCAAAAATTCGAAAGCGCCGTCTCCGCCTGCGAGATATAGGATGCTATGAACATGTGGCCATGCCTGTCGACATCGCGCGGCGGCACCCTGACTTCGATGACATCGGATCGCTCTACACTCATCATCACGCAACAACCCTGGTCGACGCCATACTGACCTTAATGAAAGCTTAACACCGCGCCTCGATAAGTAAACGGGCGCCCTTCCAAAGTGGTTAAGATGGATTGTTGACATCGTGGTGACATTGTCCATGTCCTGTAATAGGCGTCACACCTCCTCTATAGATTGGCCCCATGAGCACACGTCTTTACGAACATCCGATCTTCCTAGAACATATTGTTCCGCCCGGCCACCCGGAGCGGCCGGACCGATTGCGGTCGCTGAATATCGCGCTTGAGCATCCGAACTTCGAGCGGCTGGACCGGCGCAAGGCTCCGCCCGCTCCCGAGGATGCGATCCTGCTCGCACATCCCGAAGAACACCTGGAATTCGTCCTGCGCTCGATGCCGGACAGAGGCGACGACGGCGAGATCAACCAGCTCGAGGCAGACACCTATGCCAGCCCGAAGACGCTGCAGGCGATCCTGCACGGCGTCGGCGGCGCCATGGCGGCGGTGGACGACGTGTTTTCCGGCGCTGCCGACAATGTCTTCGTCGCGGCCCGCCCGCCCGGCCACCACGCCGAGAAGTCCAAGGCCATGGGCTTCTGCTTCTTCAACAATGCCGCGATCGCCGCCCGCCATGCGCAAAAGGCCCATGGCGCCGAGCGCGTCGCCATCGTCGACTGGGACGTGCACCACGGCAACGGCACGCAGGACATTTTCTGGGACGACCCGTCGGTGCTCTTCTGCTCCACCCATCAGATGCCGCTCTATCCGGGCACGGGCAAGAAGGACGAGCGCGGCGCGCACAATACCATTGTCAATGCGCCGCTTTCGCCGAACACCGGAGGGGATCATTTCCGTGAGGCCTTCAAATCGCGGATCCTGCCGGCGCTCGACGATTTCCGCCCGGACATCATCATCATCTCCGCCGGCTTCGACGCCCACTACCGCGATCCGCTGGCGCAGCTCAACCTCACCGGCGAGGATTTCGACTGGGCGACGGGGCGGCTTCTGGAGGTCGCCGACCGCAGCGCCAACAACCGGGTCGTCAGCCTGCTCGAAGGCGGCTATGATCTGGAAGGCCTCGCCGAGTCGGCGGGGATGCATATTCTACGCATGATGAAGGGTTGACGATGAGCGAGAGCGCCAAGGTAGATGTTTCAGGCTATTCCTTCGAGAAGGCCGTGGCGGAGCTTGAGAGCATCGTTGCGCGGCTGGAACGCGGCGACGTGGCCCTGGATGAATCCATCACCATCTACGAGCGCGGCGAAGCGCTGAAGAAGCATTGCGAGGCGCTGCTGTCGGCCGCCGAGAACCGCATCGAGAAAATCAGGCTCGACCGCGCCGGCAAGCCGCAGGGCACGGAACCGCTGGACGGTGCGTGAGAGCAGCGAGAAAATTTGAGTTTGCCTGACATTCCCGGTAGGTTGAGCGTCAACCGAAAGGAGAGCCCATATGTCCTTCTTCCCAGGCAAAGATCCTCAGGCCGGTGATGCCTTCGCCTGCGACGCGATCGAAAACCTCATCATTCCGCGTACCAGCGACCTTGGAGGTTTTTCGGTGCGGCGCGCGCTTCCGAGCAGCCGGCGGCGGCTGGTGGGGCCGTTCATCTTCTTCGACCGCATGGGTCCCGCGATCCTGCGGCCAGGCGAAGCGCTCGATGTCCGCCCGCATCCGCATATCGGCCTTTCCACGGTCACCTATCTGTTCGACGGCGAGATTCGCCATCTCGACAGCCTCGGCACGGCCAAGGTGATCCGCCCCGGCGACGTCAACCTGATGACGGCCGGGCGTGGTATCGTGCATTCCGAGCGCACCCCCGAAAATCTGCGTGACCATCCGTTTGCCATGTCGGGCCTGCAGACATGGCTGGCACTTCCTGATGACAGGGAAGAAATCGATCCCTCCTTTGCCCACACGGAAAAAGACGACCTGCCAGTCATCGACGATGGCGGTGTGACGGGACGGGTGGTGATCGGCAGTTTCGAAGGCCTCACCTCGCCGGTAAAGTCCTTTTCCGACACGCTCTATGTCGATCTACAGCTGCAGCCGGGCGGGAAGTTTCCTTTCGGAGCGGCGCATGAGGAGCGTGCCGTCTATATCCTTTCCGGCTCGCTCGTCGTCGCCGGCGACCGTTTCGAACAGGATCAGCTCCTCGTTTTCCGCCCCGGCGATGCCATCACCCTCGAAGCTGCGGAAAAAGGCTGTCATCTCATGCTTTTTGGAGGTGCGGCGCTCAATTCGAAGCGCTATATCTGGTGGAATTTCGTGTCATCTTCCAAGGAGCGCATCGAGAAAGCCAAGGAAGAATGGCGCACAGGCCGCTTCGACATCGTACCGGGTGACGAAGAAGAGTTCATCCCCCTGCCGGAAGGCTAACAGGTTCATAACAACCCTACATGTTTCTTGTTCGGGAACACCTTGAATTTGGCGTCTTTTGTCGCAATTTGTTTTGACATAAAGGCGGCCCACCGCCCAAGAATAGCAAGAAAGAGGCTTCAGCCTTGACACAAATGCCACAGACGCCCCTGCTCGATCGGGTCCGCTATCCTTCCGACCTGCGAAAGCTGGAGGACCGTGAGTTGCCGCAGCTCGCCCGCGAAGTCCGTGACGAGATGATCGATGCGGTATCGCGCACGGGCGGACATCTCGGTGCCGGACTTGGCGTCGTCGAGCTGACCATCGCTATCCACAACGTCTTCAATACGCCGAACGATCGCCTGATCTTCGATGTCGGGCATCAGTGTTATCCGCACAAGATCCTGACCGGGCGGCGCGATCGCATTCGCACGCTGCGTCAGGAAG
Organism: Martinezella miluonensis; assembly: GCF_900094545.1. Lineage (GTDB taxonomy): Bacteria > Pseudomonadota > Alphaproteobacteria > Rhizobiales > Rhizobiaceae > Rhizobium > Rhizobium miluonense. The sequence goes on along the minus strand of NZ_FMAH01000010.1, from coordinate 101,614 downwards.
GTGGCCTTTCCGGCTTTACGCGCCGGGCCGAAAGCGAATACGACCCCTTTGGTGCTGCACATTCGTCGACATCGATCTCCGCCGGCCTCGGCATGGCGGTTGCCGCCGAGCTTGATCAAACCGACCGACGCGTCATCGCCGTCATCGGCGATGGCGCCATGTCGGCCGGCATGGCCTACGAAGCCTTGAACAATGCTGGCGCGCTCGATGCGCGGCTGATCGTCATCCTCAACGACAACGACATGTCGATCGCCCCGCCGACGGGGGCAATGAGCGCCTATCTCGCCCGCCTCGCCTCCGGCCGCACCTATATGGGTTTCCGCGATTTCGGCAAGAAACTTACCGCCTATCTCGGCAAGAAGGTCGACCGCGCCATCACCCGGGCGGTAGAGCACGCACGGGGCTATGTGACCGGCGGCACCATGTTCGAGGAGATGGGCTTCTACCATATCGGCCCGATCGACGGCCATTCCTTCGAGCACCTGCTGCCCGTGCTGCGCAATGTCCGCGACAATGCGCAAGGGCCTGTGCTGATCCATGTCGTGACGCAGAAGGGCAAAGGCTATCCGCCGGCTGAGGCGGCTGCCGACAAGTATCACGGTGTCAACAAGTTCGACGTCATCACCGGCACGCAGACCAAGGTAAAGCCGAACGCGCCGAGCTATACGAGTGTCTTCGCCGATGCTCTGGTGCAGGAAGCGGCACTGGACGAGAAGATCGTCGGCATTACCGCCGCCATGCCGAACGGCACCGGCCTCGACAAGCTGCAGGAATTCTTCCCCAAGCGCTGTTTCGACGTCGGTATTGCCGAACAGCATGCCGTGACCTTCGCAGCCGGCCTCGCCGCCGAAGGCTACAAGCCCTTTGCCGCCCTCTATTCCACCTTCCTGCAGCGCGCCTATGACCAGGTGGTGCATGACGTGGCGATCCAGGGCCTGCCGGTCCGCTTCCCGATCGATCGCGCAGGTTTCGTCGGCGCCGACGGCCCGACCCATGCGGGCTCCTTCGACACGGCCTTCCTCGCCACACTGCCCGGCTTCGTCGTCATGGCTGCCGCCGACGAGGCGGAACTCAAACACATGGTGCGCACCGCCGCCGCTTATGATCTCGGCCCGATCTCCTTCCGCTATCCGCGCGGCGAAGGTGTGGGCATCGAGCTGCCGGAGCGCGGCCAGATCCTGGAAATCGGCAAGGGCCGCGTGGTCAAGCAGGGTTCGAAAGTCGCGCTGCTGTCCTTCGGCACACGCCTGGCAGATAGCCTCGCCGCAGCGGAAGATCTCGATGCCGCCGGCCTGTCGACGACGGTTGCCGACGCGCGTTTCGCCAAGCCGCTCGACCACGACCTCATCCGCCAGCTTGCCGCTCACCACGAGATGCTGATCACCATCGAGGAAGGCTCGGTCGGCGGCTTCGGCAGCCAGGTCATGCAGTTCCTCGCCCGCGAAGGCCTGCTCGACAACGGCCTGAAGATCCGCTCGCTCGTCATGCCCGATATCTGGATGGAACAGGCGAAGCCCGAGGCGATGAACGCAATGGCCGGCCTCGACCGCGCCGGCATCGTCCAGACCGTGTTCAGAGCGCTCGGCCATGGCCGGATCGCCGAAGTGGTCGGCTAGTTTAACCCGTCGGCAATTCTATCCCGACCCGGCCTCGCCTTAAGTATCAGGCACCGAAGACCGCGACGCGATCGCGGCCGGCGGCTTTTGCCTTGTAGAGCGCGGCATCGACATTCCTCAGCAGCGATATACGCGTTGCCCCATCCTGCGGCGCAGCGGCGGCGCCGATGCTCAGCCGCGCGAAAATGGATCCGCCATCAACGATGAATGGCGCCCGAAAGGCTGCGAGCAAGCGCTCGGACAGGGAAACAAGCGTGTGCCTTTCGGGCAGGTCGGGAACAAATATCGCAAACTCGTCGCCCCCCATGCGCACGACGATGTCATCGATGCGAATGACGGAGCGGATGCGGGCCGCAGCTTCGCATAGCACCTCGTCACCGACATTGTGGCCGAAGCGGTCGTTGATCGCCTTGAAGCCATCCATGTCCAGATAGAGCACGCCGAAGCCCCGGTCGTCAGCGATGGCGGCGCTCAGGGCTCCATCGACGATGCCCTCCAGCGCCGACCGGTTGAAGAAACGGGTCAGAGGATCGGTCATGGCGGCGGTACGCAAGCCGTTCTCGGCGATCCCCATCAACAGATTGGTCTTCTGAAGGCGCAGAAGCGCGCCCGCGATCTGAGCAAACCGCATGAGGCTCTGCTGCTCGCTCTCCTTGAAGCGTCTCGGCGCCTGATCGAGAATGCAGAAGGCGCCGACGGGCAAGCCATTCTCCAATCTGACCGGTGCGCCTGCATAGAAGCGGAAATACGGGTCTTCGAGAACGAAGGGGGCGGCCTTCAGTTCCGAATCCTCGACAAGATCGGGAATAACAAGCAGCTCATCATCGAAAACCACTCGCGTGCAGATCGACATATCACGCGAGCATTCAGCGATCTTCAGCCCTGCCTGCCCGGCGATACGCTGCCAATCCTCATCGATGATGTTGATGGCCGCATAGGGCGTTTCAAACACGCCTCTCGCCAACTCCGCGAGGGTCGCAAGCTCCGGCGTCGGACTGCTGTGTACCGCATTCAGGGAGCGTACGGCCAAAAGTCTCTGTGTTTCGTTGGCCGGAACTCGGACGAGCTGTCCCATTCGAACCTCCCTCGGCGATCATCCTACGATTTATAAAAATGGCGGTTCGCCGCTCAGAGCAACCCTGCCACCGATCAAATATTTAATAAATCTTGACCAAAGGATGATCCGTCAAATTGCCGAACACGAGCGTATAGGCCCGAACAGCGTGCTTCCCAAGGAAAAGAGCGCTGACGACAAAGACAAGGCTGCTCCAAAATAACGCAGGCGTCGGCGAATGATATTTTCGCAAAGCCTGTGAAAAACGGAACGGCCCGCCGCAAAGCGACGGGCCGATGACGTTCATGGAGGTGATTCGTCGCGAGCCGCTCTGCCAGACATCGTCTACAGAGCAGCGGTCACAGGGTGATCAGAACTCTTCCCAATCGTCCTGAGCGGCAACGGCAGCAGCAGCCGTCGCCTTACCGCCGAAAGCCTTGGCGACGGTGCGACCCAGAACCCGGGCCGGCGATGCGGCCGGCTTCGACCGCGCCGTTGCAATCGCTGGCCGGGCGGGTGCAGCCTGCACGGCGTTGCTCAAACGGAATTGCCGAAGCAGCTCGTTGAGAGCTGCAGCTTCGCGGGCAAGCGCATGGCTTGCGGCCGTCTGCTCCTCGACCATGGCCGCATTCTTCTGCGTGCCCTGGTCCATGTTGTTGACGGCGGTATTGATCTCCTGCAGGCCGGTCGACTGCTCGCGGGTGGCGGTGACGATCGCGCCGACGTGCCGGTTGATCTCCTGCACTTCGGATACGATCATTTCCAGAGCCTTGCCGGTTTCACCAACCAGAGAGACACCGGTGTTGACCTGATCGCTCGACGTATTGATCAGGGATTTGATTTCCTTGGCCGCATTGGCGGAACGCTGGGCAAGCTCGCGCACCTCCTGAGCAACGACGGCAAAGCCCTTGCCGGCATCTCCGGCGCGGGCGGCTTCAACGCCAGCATTCAGTGCCAGAAGATTGGTCTGGAAAGCAATATCGTCGATGACGCTGATGATGTTGCTGATCTCGCCCGAGGACTTTTCGATCTGCTGCATGGCGAAGACCGCCCTACGCACGACTTCACCGGACTTTTCGGCGCCGACGCGCGCGCGCTCGACGAGATGGCCGACATCCTCAGCCCGCTTGGCGGAGTCGCGAACGGTGGTCGTTACCTGCTCGAGCGCCGCGGCGGTCTCTTCGACCGCGGCAGCCTGCTGCTCGGTGCGGTGCGCCAGATCGTCGGCAGCCGAGCGGATCTCGTCGGCACCGGCATTGATGGCGGCGGCATTGTGACCAACCGACTGCAGCGCCGCTTCCAGCTTTTCGACGGCATTGTTGAAGTCGGCGCGAACGCTGTCGAACTGCGGCGCGAAGGCCCGTTCCAGGCGCGCCGCAACATTGCCGCCGGCGAGTGTGGAAAGCCCGCCTGCAAGCGTTTCCATGGCGAAGCGGATTTCACCGTCTTCGCGCGCCTTCTGCTCATCGCTCATCTGGCGCTGACGCTCCGCATCGTCGCGCATGCGATCGGTCTCGCCGGCAAGGCGCAGCTTCTCGATGCCGGCCTGCTTGAAGACGAGGACAGCGTCGGCCATGCGGCCGACTTCATCACCACGACCGACAGCCGGGACTTCTACATCATGATCGCCATTCGCCAGGCGGCCCATTGCCGCCGTCATGCCGACGATGGGGCGCACGATGACGCGCGACAGCAACCAGGCAAGCACGGCGGCGGCGAGCGACGCGAGAATGCTGCCCAGAATGAGGGTCAGGCGCAGATCGCCATTGGCGTCGTCCTGCGTCGCGGCCAGCTCAGCAGCCTTGGTACGGGCAGCCTGCTTGATCTTGGCGGCAGCTTCGCGGAAGCCATCGAGCTGGCCCTTGGTTTCGTTCTGACCGATCTTGACGATCTGGTCGAGCGGCATCTCGGTTTCCTTGCGGGCCTTGGCCTGCGGCTCTGCGAGCTGGTGGAAATAGAGATCGGCAGCCTTCTGCATGTTGTCGATGGCCTGCAGCAGATCCGGAGAGCCGGCTGCGACCTGCTTGGCCGCAGCGATGCTCTTCAGCATCCGCTCGCGATTGTTGAAGATATCGCCATAGGTGCTGTCGCTGCGCAGCAGCAGGAAGCCGCGCAGATTGACGGCTTGCTCCAGCATGGCCTGCAGGGAATCATCGATCAGGTTGACAAGCTGGTGCGAACCGGCCTGCTCAGAGGCAGCCTTGGCCGAGACCTCTTCCTTGGCGTAAACGAATGCGGAAACGCAGGCGAAAATGGCAATCAATACGGTAAACGTGATGGCAAGCTTGCCATTCAACGAAAGTTTTTGTGCAAACATGAGTGAGCGCCTCCTGAGCGCCGGTCCTGGCGAGCATCGACAGGCCGCGATTGGGAGGAAACACAGCCGGACGCCCGAAGAATTCAGGGAGAGGCATGATTGGGGCGCAGAAGCGCGAAGCCTTCATGGCAGGCGACGACCTCGAAACAGATCATCGCAATCCTGCGCATCAGTAGTGGCTACCGCTTTAAAATTATTTAATTTTGCGCAACCGGTTTTAAACGGGCCTAATTCACAGGCGTCGCGGTGAGAATAAGGATGTCGAGATCCCGGTCGGGATAGAAATCCTGCGCCGTCATCTGGAAACTGGTCGGACCGGTCTTCTTCACGTCCTTGCCGCAGAAGCTGATGTAGTTATCCGGGCTGCCCTTATCGACGGTCAGCTCGAAATGCTTGATGGGGCCGGACCAATTGGCGCCCGTCGTCAGCACGTAGGAGATCCAGCTCTCGGTATAGGTGCGTCCGCCCTTGTCTGCTGCGGCGGCAAGCTTGGTCGCGGTCTTCAGGAAAGCCTCGTCGAGGCAATATTTACCGCGATAGGCCTGCAGCTGCTGCGTTTGATACTCCTCCTCACCGGCAAAGGTGATGGCCACGGTGCCGCCGACGCTCGGCTTGTAGCGATGCTGGACAGCGATTTTGGCCTTGGCCGGAAACTTGGTGCGCCACCAATAGGTCGTGTGCAGCGTCCACATCGGCGTCGGATGATGCTTCATGCCCTGGCCGTCATTGTCGTATTCGTCATCTGCGATCAGTCCGCGAGCCGTCCAGTCTTCCAGCACATCCGCGGGCAGCTTGGCGGCGGCATCCGTTGCCGCACCGCTCAGCGGCAACAACGGCACGCCATGCGCCTTCAGCTCATCCGTCATGTCGACCCCGGCGACCGTAACCCGCTGCTGAAGGGTCGGGGTTATGGCCTTTCCGTCCTGCGTCACGGTGAAGCCGAGGAAGTTGTCGGCCTCGACATCTCCGGCATCGACCGTGCTGTCGACATCACCCTTGATATCCGGCATCGGGAAAGCGACGAGGCTCTCGACCTCTTTGTCGGAGGTATTTTCGAACACATAATCGACGCGCACTTCGGCGGGCGAAATGAACAGCTTTTCCTGGGCCATGCTGATATCGCCGGAGCGGACATAGGCGAGGCCGCCCGTCCGCAGCTCGGCCATCGTGTCATTCGCCAAGGCGGGCGCGGCGAACATCGCCAATAGCGCCGTATAGCCACCGATTTTTCGCATGGTGTTCCCCAACCGCAGATTTGTTCGATTATGGCCAGCTGCAATCCGCCGTCAACGCCGGCATCAGCACAAAAGGCTTGCAACGCACTGCATTGCCCGGCATGGACTGCCTATGTCCGAACCGCAACGCCTCGACCAGCTTCTCGTCTCCCTTTCGCTCTTCGCCAGCCGATCCCGTGCGCGCGATGCCATTCAACGCGGCACCGTGACCGTCGACGGCAAAGTCGTGACCAAACCGGGGGCGCTGTTTACCGAAGAGGCGCAGATCGGCATCGACGATCCCGCCCAGGATTATGTCTCGCGCGCGGCGTTGAAACTGGTAGCCGCCCTCGACCATTTCGGCCTTGATCCGCAAGGGCAGCAATGCCTCGATGTCGGCGCATCGACCGGGGGCTTCACCGAAGTGCTGCTGCAACGCGGCGCAGCCCATGTCACCTCCATCGACGTCGGCCACGGCCAGATGCATCCGCGCATCTCGGCCGATCCACGTGTGACCAATATCGAGGGGCTGAACGCCCGCAACCTGACAGCCGAGGACATCGGCAGGCCCATTTCCTTCATCGTTTCCGACGTCTCCTTCATCTCGCTGAAGCTGGCGCTAGCACCGGCGCTCGCTCTTGCCGAGCCGGGTGCGCGTGCAGCGCTGCTGGTGAAGCCGCAATTCGAGGCAGGCCGCGATGCGATCGGCAAGAACGGCCTGCTGAAGGACCCCTCCTCCGCTCCGACAGTCGCCGCCGAACTCGAGCGCTGGTTTGCCGAGGATATGGGTTGGCGGAGCCTCGGCCTCATTGCCTCGCCGATAACAGGCGGCGACGGCAACCATGAATTTCTTCTCGCAGGGATCAAGCCATGAGCACTGAAAATGTCACCATCCAGAAGCTCGGCGCCCAGGGCGACGGCATCGCGCAGGGCGCTGATGGCCCGATCTACGTGCCCTTCACGCTGCCGGGCGAAAACGTCGCCATCGCGCGGGTGAAAAGCCAGGGCACGCTGATGTCGATCACGACGGCCTCGCCGGAGCGCCAGGAGCCACACTGTCGGCACTTCGGCCCGCACGGCGTCAATGGCGCCTGCGGCGGCTGCACCCTGCAGCACTATACGGACGCGCCCTATAGGGGTTTCAAGCGCCAGCTCGTCATCGATGCGCTGCGCTCGAAGGGTCTGACGCCCGAGGTGGACGATATCGTTGCCGCCCATCCCGGCGAGCGACGCAAGGTGGTCCTCGCCGCACGGAAAACCGAAAAGGACATGCTCATCGGCTTCAACCAGGCCGAAAGCCATCACATCGTCGCCATTGAGGAATGTCCCATTGCCGCAGCCGGCATCATGGCCCGCTTGCCGGCAATCAGGACGATCGCCGCGGCGATGGCCATCAATGCTGAGGCCTTCCGCATTTCCGTGCTGGAGACGCAGACCGGCCTCGATCTCGCCGTCGACGGCATCAAGTCGCTCTCTGATAAGCAGCGCCGCAGCACGATCGAAACCGTGCTGTCGCTTCGCGGCATTGCGCGCCTTTCGCTGAACGGAGAAATCCTGGTGGAGCCGGCAAAGCCGATCATCGATTTCGGCGGCGTGCAGGTCTCGCCGCCGCCGGGCGCCTTCACGCAAGCGACCAAGCAGGCCGAGGACGCCATGGCCGAGCTGGTGACGGCCCATGTCGGCAAGGCGAAGCGCATCGCCGATCTTTTCGCCGGCAGCGGCACCTTTTCGCTTCGTCTGGCGCGGATCGGGCGCGTGCATGCGGTGGAAGGCGAAGACAAGCCGCTCGCAGTGCTCGACCATGCCGCGCGCAATACACCGGGGCTGAAGCCCGTCACGGTCGAGCGTCGCGATCTCTTCCGCCGACCGCTAATGACACAGGAACTGAAGGTCTACGACGCCGTCGTCTTCGACCCGCCTCGTGCAGGGGCCGAATTCCAGTGCAAGGAACTGGCCCGGTCGCAGGTCAAGAAGATCGTCGCCGTCTCCTGCAATCCGCTGACCTTCGCCCGCGATCTCGCATTGCTGGTCGAAGGCGGCTACCGCATCACCCGGGTGACACCGATCGACCAGTTCCTGTGGACCTCGCATGTCGAGGTGGTTGCGGCGCTGGAGAAATAAGCCTTCAGCGCTTCATGAACGCCTCGAAAGCCGCGCGGGCTTCGGCACTCTTCAGCTGGGCGGCGAAATGCTCGGCTTCTTTGTGAATGCGGTCGAGGACCGCGTCCGGCGGGCCGCGCATCAGGTCGCGCGCAATCCGCAAGGCTTCGGGCGGCTTGGCGGCGATCTTGGCTGCTAAAGACAGCGTTTCGGTCTCCACCGCGTCCGGCGCGGTCACCTTCCAGATCAGGCCGGCATCCTTTGCTTCGGCAGCGGAAAAGCCTTCGCCGAGGGCAAGCAGGGCGAAAGCCCGCTGATGCCCCATCACCTGCGGCGCGATCAGGCTCGATGCGGCCTCGGGAACGAGAGCAAGGTCGACGAAAGGCGTTTTGAACAGGCTGCGATCGGAGGCAACCGTCAGATCGCAATGCAGATGGATCGTAGTGCCGATGCCGATCGCCAGGCCGTCAACGCCGGAGATGACGGGCTTTCGCGCGCTCGCCAGCGCGATCAGAAAATCGATCACCTCCCGGCCCATGCTGCCGCCCATGGCGAAGGCCAGGAAATCAGCCATATCGTTGCCGGCGGAGAAGCAGCCCTCGGTGCCGAGGAAGACGTTGACGCGGATATCAGCTGTATCTTCCGCCGCCTTCAGCGCATCGGTCATCGTCTGATACATGGCCCGCGTGATCGCATTCTTTTTTTCCGGACGATTGAACCGGATAATCTGGATATGCGGGGCGTTTTCGGGGCGTTCAATGAGGATATGGTCGGTCATGCTGGTTCCCTAAGCAAACGCGATGCGGGCGGCTTCAAGGCTGCCGGCTCCGGCAACGACACGGTCGGAAAGAGCTGCAGTCTCAGCCAGAAGATTCTCGGCTGCAAAACGGCAGAGCGCGACACGTTTCGCCCCTTCGCCATCCCCCGCATCCGCAAGGGCGCCCTTGGCCAGATAGCTTCCGGTCAGCACGAGGCCGAAGAGCCGCTGGTAAGGTGTAGCGCCGGCCAGGGCTTCGGTGACTGAGCCCTCCGCCTGCCTCGACAGGAGCCATTCGCTTGTCTTTTCCAGATCGGCGATGGCTGCCAGCAGCCGCGGCGCCGTCTCGCCGAAACCTGCAAGATTGGATTTGGCGACGGCGTCGGCGATCCCGCGCAGTTCGGCGATAAAGCCACGCACATGATCGCCGTTCGCGATCGTCAGCTTGCGCGTCACCAGGTCGATGGCCTGAATGCCGTTAGTGCCCTCGTAAATCGGCGCGATGCGCGCGTCACGCAGCAGGCGTGCCGCACCGGTTTCTTCGATGAAGCCCATGCCGCCATGGACCTGAATGCCAAGCGAGGCGACATCGACGCCGGCATCGGTGGAAAAGGACTTGGCGATCGGCGTCAGCAATGCTGCGCGCTCCTGCCAAAAGCCGGCCTTTTGCGGGTCGCGATGAGACATGTCGATCGCCTCTGCGCAGGCGTAGCAGATGGCGCGCGAACCCTGTGTCAGCGACTTCATCGTCAAGAGCATGCGGGCGACATCGGGATGCTCGATGATGGGGCTCATGCCCGATGCTGTCGTGCCCGGCGCGCGGCCCTGGGTGCGCTCTCCGGCGTAAGCGATGGCCTTCTGCGTGGCTGCTTCCGCAATCGCCACGCCCTGGATGCCGACGGCTAGCCGGGCATTGTTCATCATCGTGAACATGCAGGCGAGGCCTTTGTTCTCTTCGCCGACGAGCCAGCCGATGGCGCCCTTTTCTGCACCATATTTGCCGTCGCCAAAGATGAGCGTGCAGGTCGGCGAGCCGTGAATGCCGAGCTTGTGCTCCAGAGAATGGGCAAAATAATCGTTGCGGGCGCCAAGCGAGCCATCCTCGTTCACGAGGAATTTCGGCACGAGAAAGAGCGAAATGCCACGCGTGCCGGCAGGCGCATCCGGTAGACGGGCGAGGACGAGATGAATGATATTCTCGGTCGCCTCATGATCGCCCCAGGTGATGAAGATCTTCTCGCCGAAGATGCGATAGGTGCCGTCATCACGACGTTCGGCGCGCGAGCGCAGAGCCCCGACATCGGAGCCGGCATGGGGCTCCGTCAGGTTCATGGTTCCGGTCCACTCGCCCGATACGAGCTTCGCCAGATATTTCCTCTTGAGATCATCGCTGCCATGGGCTCGCAGCGCCTCGGACGCCCCCATGGTCAGCGTCGGCGCAAGGCCGAACGCCATCGAGGCGGAATTCCACATTTCCAGCGTCGCGATATTCAGCATGTGCGGCAGGCCCTGCCCGCCATACTCTTCCGGCGCCGTCAGCCCGTTCCAGCCGCCGGCAATCCAATCGCGGTAGAGCTTCTCCCAGCCATCGGGCAGCACCACCTTGCCGTCGACCAGCCTTGCGCCCTGCCTGTCGCCATTGCCGGCGAGCGGCTCAACCTCCTCGCCGGCAAATCGCCCCGCTTCCGATAGGATGGCATCGACGACATCGGCGCTGAGATCGCCGAGAATGCCCTCCTCCATCGCGCGCTCCATGCCCGCGACATGCTTCAGCGTGAATGCGATTTCTTCGACGGGTGCCTTGTACATGCTGCTTCCTCCGCATTGGTGCTGCCGGCGACCCGCCTCACCCGGGTCGTCGCCGATGTGCAGTATAGCTAGTTTATTTTTACGTAAACGTCAATTTTGACGGGATGCCATTCGCGACGATTTCCACCCTGTCGCGAACGGGAGCGGCGCGTACGTCTTGCGCGCGCTTTACGCGTGCGAAATTGATGCCGGGACATGCAATTATTCCATGAGAAGGCGGACTTGCATAAACAACCGTCATGAACGAAGACTAAGGCAACTGTTCAGACAATGCGAACGACAACTCCATGAACACGCTCACGTCAGCTACCACAATACCGGGTTTCGTCTGGGCCTATCGTCTCCGTCCCGGCTCGACCAAGCCGGAACGACTGCCTGATGACACCGATCGCTCGACGCTCTTCAGCGAAGAAGGGTTTCTCTGGCTGCATCTCAATCTCGTCGACGCGCGTGTGCCGGCCTTCCTCGAGGATGCGCCCGGACTAAACGAAGCCGCTCGCATCGCCCTGACGACGCACGAGAGCCATGCGACGCTCACCGTCGACGATCAGATGCTCTTCGGCACGCTCGTCGACTTCCAGCGGGATTTCGCCCAGGATACGCGCGATATCGGCTGGCTGCACTTCGTTGTGACCGACCGCATGCTCATCACCAGCCGCCTGCAGCCGCTTCGCAGCCTGGACCGGGCTCGCGTGCTGATCGAGAAGAACGCCACCAGATTTTCCCGGCCACTGGATATTTTCGAGCTGCTGGTCGTCGAGTTCCAGCGCACCCTGATTTCCGTCGTCATCGAGATCAGCGAAGAGCTGAACCTGATCGAAGACTTCGTCCATGGGAACACGTCTCGCGACGAACGCACGCGGCTTCCGTCCGTTCGACGGACGATCGTGCGGCTGCACCGCCACTTGCGCACGGTCCTGTCGCTGATGCGCCATGCCGCCGCCTCGGACGATGAGGAGATGCCGCTCGGATTCGAGGATGTGGCCGCGCGTTTGAGCGGACGGCTGGAAGCGGTCGATCACGATGTCTTTGCGCTGCAGGAGCGCGCCAGGTTGCTGCACGAAGAAATCGGCGCGAAGCTCTCCTCCGAGATCAATCGCCATCTTTATGTCCTGTCGATCATGACTGCGTTTCTGCTGCCGCCGACGCTGGTGACCGGCTTCTTCGGCATGAACACATCGGGCCTGCCGCTTGCCGGCGGTGCGAGCGGCACCGGCTATGCCGTCGGCTTCATCGTCGCCTCCATCCTGCTGGCATGGTGGCTGCTGAAACGGGTCGACATTCTCTGACATCGGGATATGCAAAAGGCCGCCCGGCATATGCAGGGCGGCCTCTATCGATCATTCAGGGATCTCGCTCAATAGAAGGGCGAATAGCACTGCCGGCGTGGGCCATAATTCGGCTGGAAGGTATTGTCGTAAGCCCGGTATGAGCGATAGCGGTCTGCACACCATTCGACGTGGCGCGGATTGATGCTGCCGGACGGAGCCGGAGCGGCATAATAGCGGGGCTGGCTCGCAATCGCGCCGCCGATGATGGCGCCGGCGCCGAAGGCGGCGAGCGGGAACCAGTAGCCGTCGTAATAGCGATAGCCATGACGATAGCCCGGATAACCGCGATAGCCGCCATACCAGCCGCGGCGATAATAGCCGCCGCGATAGTCGCGCCACTGAACCTGTTCGACATTGGCAGGTGCGGCCTTGTCGACGGTGGACATGATCGGTGCGGCGGGCATTTGAATGGCGAAGGACGGCGTAAAGCTTGTCAGAGTGACAGCGGCCGTCATGGCGATGGTCGCAATTCTCGCGCGGAAACCAAGCATTCTTATCTCCATTCCCTGGTTTGACTTGTGCACAAGTGCGCAGCGTTTCATATCGGGAAGGCCTCCCGAGTAAGATTCAACCGACTGCTTCGTCGCACGTCTGACTAAACAACAAGAAACGCGACAACACCTCATTCCGTTCCTTAAATCCCTACCGATTTAAGGAGTTATGCGAGGGTTCCACAATGAACCTATCGTGTTTTTGTCCTTAACCCAAGATTAACCAGGAATCCTTACTATTATTTCATGAAAGGATCCTGGCAGACCCACGCCCTGATTTGCAGCTTCCTAACGGTTCTGACCTTCATGGGGCCGGCCACGAAGCCTTCGGCTGGTGAAAGCCAACCCTGGACGGATCCGAAAAACGCCCTCATCGTCGACGCCTACGAGCTGAATACCATCGACTGGAATGCGTTTTTGCAGGACAAGCGCATCGCCGCCTTCATCTCCAAGGCCTCGGACGGTCTGCCCGCGACGTATAATTGCACTGGCAATCATGCCGGCGACACACCTGCCCACTGCAAGACGATCTGGCGCAAATATGCCATCAGCCGCGAACTTTATCAGACGCGCCGCATGCTGGCGAAGACCAATGGCCTATTATGGGGCGCCTATCACCTGGGGCGGCCGGGCAATCCGATCGATCAGGCCAACCATTTTCTTGATTATGCCGACCCGCAGCCGGACGAGCTGATGGTGCTCGACATAGACGGTATGGACGCCACGCAATTCATGTCGCTGGACGATGCCCAGATCTTCGTTGCGCATATCAAGGTCAGGACCGGGCGCTACCCTATCCTCTACACCAATCACAACACGGCGCGATATATTGCGGATCATCGCAATAGCTATCCGCTGCTATCGCGGCTGCCGCTTTGGTATGCACGCTACAAACCGGATGTGAATGGCACCTTCCCGCTCGGCAATTGGGACAATTATGCCATCTGGCAGTTCGTCTCGTCAGAGAACTGCTCCGACAAGAACTGTCCCTACCGCGTTCCCGGCACACTGACTGACATCGACGTCAACATCGTGCCGATGACGAAGATCCAGCTCGCGAAAATCTGGCCGCAGGGCGAGCTGGTGCCAGCCAAGCCGCTCCCGGCACCCGACCTGACGATCGCTCAGGCTGCGACCTGCGACGGAGCGCGACAGACGCTCGTCTCGCTGCTGATCGACCCTGTCGTTACGGCATCGGCCCCGCAACCCAAGCCGGTCGAGATCAATGAGCTGAACTATCAGGATTTCTAGGCGATCAGGCGAAGCCGGAGATCGACTCAGGCTTCGACCTGCACATCCGTCTTCGGGCGCGAGCAGCAGGCCAGGATATAGCCCTCCTCGATCTCGTCATCGAGGATGCCGCCATTGTGGCTCATCTCCACCTCGCCCGAAAGCTTCAGCACGCGGCAGGTGCCGCAGAGACCGGATTCGCAGGCAGCACCGATGCGCACGCCGGCGCCACGCGCGGCCTGAAGCACGGTCTGACCGGCCGGGCAGGCAACATCCTTGCCGGCCATGGTAAAGCGGATCGTGGTCGCGGCCTCGGTCGACGCATCGTCGGCGACCTCGGCGAGCGGCGTTGCCGCATTCGCCGGCTGGAAGCTCTCCTGGTGGTAGCGCGACATGTCGAAGCTATGCGCTTCCAGCATGGAACGAACGGCATCCATGAAGACTTCGGGGCCGCAGCAGAAGATGGTGCGATCCATGAAATCGGGCGCAAGCAGGGCGATCTTTGCCTTGTCGATACGGCCCTTCAGGCCCGACCAAAAATCGGTGCGGCCGCAGCCCTCGACGATCAGGCCGAGATTGAGGTTCGGCATGAAGCGGGCGAGATATTCCAGCTCAGAATGGAAGATGATGTCGGCCGGGCTGCGCGCGCAATTGATGAAGCTGATATCGGAGAGCGGTGCCGTGTCGGCCATGTAGCGGGTCATGGACATCATCGGGGTGATGCCGGAACCTGCCGAGACGAACAGGTATTTTTCGCCGAGGTGGCGGATATGGCTGAAATCGCCAAGAGGACCGAAAGCCTTGATGCGCATGCCGGGCTTCAAGTTATCGAACATCCAGCGCGTGCCGATGCTGTCCTTCTGCGCCTTCACCGTCACGGCGACCGAAAAGGGCCGTGACGGCGTAGACGACAGCGTATAGGTACGCATGACCGGCTCCGGCGTCGTCGGCAGCTCAAGCGTCACGAACTGGCCCGGCAGATAGCGGAACCAGTTGTCCTTGTCGGGTCCGAATGTGAAGGTCATCACATCGGGCGCTTCGGGCGTGACGGAGAGGCATTCGAGCAGATGCTGCCTGTCGCTCCAGGGCTGCATCTGATCGAGGTGTCGATGACGTTGCGAGGCGGTCTTGCTCATATTCAGGCTACCGCCGAGAGCTTGGCCTGATCGCCCTGCAGACGGTCGATCATGAAGTTCGAGTACCATTCGACGAACTGCATGACACCACCTTCGTGGATTTCCGAATAGGGACCGGGCTCGTAGGCCGGCGAGTGGATGCCGAAGGCATTTTCCTCGACGATACGGCGGTCCTGATCGTTGGTTTCGTTCCAGACGTGGGTCAGTTCCTCGATATCGTAGTCGACGCCTTCGACCGCATCCTTATGAACCAGCCATTTGGTGGTGACAGCGGTTTCCTCGGCATTGAGCGGCAGCACGCGGAAGGAAATGGCATGGTCGCCGAGAAGGTGGTTCCAGGTGGTCGGATAGTGGAAGAGCAGCATCGTGCCAATGCCGTTCATCGTCACGTCGGAGGCCAGCTGGCGCTTGACGGCCTTCTGGCCGGACATGGTGTAGCTTTCAGCCCCTTCGATCAGCGGCATGCGGGCAGTGCGGAACTGACCATCCGACGAGATCTTGAATTCGCTCGGCAAGCCGGCAGCTTCGCAACGCGCCCAATGCTCGAGGATGATGGGATCGCTCATCGCGCCCTGCACGCCGGTCACGGTCGGCGCTTCCGGGAAGGTGCGGCAGAGCTCGGGGTGATTGGCGGCGCAGTGGTAGCACTCGCGGTTGTTTTCCCAGACTAGCTTCCAGTTGCCCTTCTCGATGATGGTGCTCTGGAAGGCGACCTTGGCTTCGCTCATGCGATGCGGCGCCATATAGGGCTCGATCGCGGCGCGGACAGGGGCGAAATCCGGGGCGTTCTGCGCCAGGCAGATGAAGATATAGCCAGCGACGCTTTCGCAATGCACGGGTTTCAGGGAATATTGCGTCTTGTCGAAGTCTTCCGCCATCTGGCGGGCAAAGAGCAGCGAGCCGTCGAGTTCGTAGGTCCACTGGTGATAGGGGCAGACGAGCTTAGCCGAGGAACCGCGTTCGGTCGAGCAGACGCGCGAACCGCGATGGCGACAGCTATTGTGGAAGGCGCGGATCACCTGGTCGCGGCCGCGAACGATGACGACCGGATATTCGCCGATCTGAACCGTGAAATAGTTGCCGGCGCGCGGTACTTCGCAATCATGGCCGATGAACAGCCAGTCGCGATAGTAGATCATTTCCATATCGAGCTTGAAGTAATCCTGATCGATATAGAAAGGCTGCTCCAGGCTGAAGCCCTCGCGGCGGTTCTTCAATTGCCGTAAAACATTGCTCTTGATATCCATTTGCCTATCCTCGCGCAGTACCGGAACGAGCGAAGAACATGTATGGCCATCAGGAACGGTCCAAAGCAATGTCCGACCGCCCGCTGCGGCCAATAAACCATATCTGCCCAAGGCTGATTTCCGGGTTCTGGAACACCCTGTCGCCAGGATCTCCGTCTCTCTAACGGACGGCACCTTGAGATTGATATCATCATAGCTCTCGGCCCTATCGGCCGCTCCGCTACAATGCGACATCGACTTCGAAATTGGCGACAGACGAAACCATATGTGGAGACGGTTGTGCGCTGCGACAATATAGAAAGGCAATTCAATCTCTTAAGCAACGCCATCGGGCATGGGAGCTTCCGTCGATCGGCACCTCGTCAATGACGCTTTATTCTAATTGCGACAGAATCGTCGGCCGCGGGCGCTCAATGGGACGCCTGTGCAGCGGAAAGAGCGAGCAGCGCCGCCATCGCACGGTCAGCATCATTCGATGGGACGAAGATGTGGTCGTGATAATAGGCGGCGACGACATTGGCACTGATACCCTCATTTCCCAAGGCTGTGGCGAAGGCAGCGGTGAGACCGACGGCCTCCAGCGAGGAATGGATATCGAGCGTGATCATGCGCATGGCAGGCGCAGTCGGAAGCCCGGCCTGCCGGGCGGTTTCCAGAGGAAGGATCAGGGTCACGCCCTCCCGTTCTCGGAAAATGCCTACGGGTTCCAGCTTCATATGATCACCGAGAGCAGACGCCGGCACGCTGCAATAGATGAACTCGCCCTCGATGAGATTCGGCTTCATGCTGGAAAGCAGCAGCTTGAGATCGGTTATTCCGGACATTTTTGATCTCCCCGAGAATTCGCAGGCGGCGTAGTTAAGCCCGGCTCAAGCCAGGCTAGTTATCATGCAGTCTCCAGACCTCTATAGCGAGACCCGGCATGGCCAAACTCAGATATTTCGACACTGGGAAGCCTGCCGACCCCGAGCCGGCCCCAGCGGTATCGACGACGGGGCATAGCGAATTCCTGCGCACCGGTCGCATCAATCGTGACAGGCCAGATTGGCTTGCCGAAGAGCGGCGATACATGACTCACCAAGAGGTAGCGGAGCGCACGGCGCAGAAGCTGCTAAGCGCCGGCGAAAAGACCCACGACCGACTGAACGGCTTTCACAAATCCATCCGCTTCCCCAAGCTCATCTTCCATCACACGCTGAAGGACACGCCGCATCTCGGCTATTGCCACGTCACCGCCGCGCGCACGCAGTTCGCGCAGTATGAGGAAGTGAACTGGGCCTTCTATATCGCCAATTTCTTTGCCCGTATCGGCCAGGAAGAGAACTTCTTCGAAGACATCAGCCTGAAATATTCGCGGATGTATTTCGCCGTCGCTGTCCATCCGGACAGGCAAGCGGAAGACAAGAAGCTGACGATCAATCGCGACATTCGCGGCAACGGCGTGCTGTTCCACACGCACGATCCGCAGATCGCCATCCGCAATGTTCTCCTGCTGGGCGCCCGCAACGAACAGCTTCGCGACATCATTCGCCAGCTTTGACGATTGATCCGAAAACTCGAAAAGCATAAGAACGGCCTGAACTGCAAGCAGGCAGGCCATGGCACGACACATAGACATTCTCGAACATCCGCAAACGGCAATCGACGTCGCGACGGCAACCCTCGCCGAAGGGCTGCCGATCGGGCTGCCGACGGAGACGGTCTACGGGCTTGCTGCCGATGCCACCAACCCGGCTGCCATTACTCGTATCTATGAGACGAAGGGGCGGCCGCGCTTCAATCCGCTGATCTGCCATATGAGCGATCTCGCCATGGCGGAACGCTACGCGGTCTTCGACCCCGTTTCCCGCAAGCTCGCGGAAGCCTTCTGGCCTGGTCCGCTGACGCTGGTGCTGCCACTCAGGCCAGAAAGCGGCATCCATCCGCTGGCAACGGCCGGGCTCGACACGGTCGGCGTTCGCGTGCCCCAGGGCTTTGCCGGCGAGCTGATCCGCGCCTTCAACCGTCCCCTTGCCGCGCCGAGCGCCAACACCTCTGGCAAGATCAGCGCCACCAGTGCCGATCATGTCGATGACGATCTCGGAGAGCGGATCACGCTGATCCTCGATGCCGGCGCTTCGGTCGTCGGCGTGGAGTCGACCATCGTCAAGGTCGAGGACGGCGAGATGCGTCTCCTGCGGCCCGGCGGCCTCGCAGCAAGCGAGATCGAGCGAGTGGCCGGCAAGCCGTTGAAGCGCAAGAAGAAGGCCTCGGCTGCCATCGAGGCGCCCGGCATGCTTGCCTCGCATTATGCACCGGGGGCAGCGGTGCGGCTGGACGCTACGGATGTCTCCTCAAACGAGGCGCTGATCCGCTTTGGCATGCCTGATATTGCCGGAAGCGAAAATGCCGTTGCCGTGCTGGATCTGAGCGCCAGCGGCGATCTTTCGGAAGCCGCCGCAAATCTTTTCGACTTCATGAAGCGCGCCGATGCCACCGGCGCTGCGACGATTGCTTTTTCGCATATTCCTGACGAGGGCCTCGGCGAGGCCATCAACGATCGGCTGCGCCGCGCAGCTGCACCCAGAGAATAATCGCCCGACCTATCGGCAAAGGACACGCCATGAGCAGCTCCGCCCCCTCTTCCGACCTCCTCGATCGCTTCGCCGCCATCGTCGGCGAAAAACATGCCGTGCGGGACCCCGCCGAGATCGCACCGCATCTGGTGGAAAATCGCGGGCTCTATCACGGCGCTTCGCCCATGCTGCTGAAGCCCGGCTCGGTGGAGGAGGTTTCGGCGATCCTGAAACTCGCCAGTGAAACCGGCACGGCCATCGTTCCGCAGACCGGCAATACTGGCCTTGTCGGCGGGCAGACGCCGCGCGAGGGCGGCTCCGACATCATCCTGTCGCTGGAACGCATGAACCGGGTGCGCGATATCGATCCGGTCGGCAATACGATTGTTGTCGACGGCGGTTGCATTCTCGCCGATGTCCATAAGGCCGCGGCGGAGCATGGCCGCATGTTTCCGCTTTCGCTCGGTTCCGAAGGCTCCTGCCGCATCGCCGGCAATCTTTCCACCAATGCCGGCGGCACCGCCGTACTTGCCTATGGCAACATGCGCCAGCTCTGCCTCGGCCTCGAAGTCGTGCTGCCCACGGGCGAGATCTGGAACGGCCTGCGCCGACTGAAGAAAGACAATACCGGCTACGATCTGCGCGATCTTTTCATCGGCGCCGAAGGCACGCTCGGCGTCATCACCGGCGCGGTGCTGAAACTCTTTCCGCAGCCTCTCGGCCATCAGGTCGCCTTTGCCGGACTGCAGTCGGTCGATGACGCGCTGGCACTGTTCAAAAATGCCTCCAGCCTGTGCGGCACGGCGCTGACCGGTTTCGAGCTGATGCCGCGCATCGGCGTCGAATTCACCACCCGGCATATTCCGGGCGTGCGCGATCCGCTGGAGGCGGCGCATCCCTGGTATGTGCTGATCGATATATCCACCTCGGATTCCGCCGAGACGGCCGAGCGGATGATGGCGGCGCTGCTCGAGCAAGGTTACGAAGCGGGCCAGATCCGGGATGCGACCATCGCCAGCTCCGAGGCGCAACAGCAGGTCATCTGGCATATGCGCGAGAGCATGTCGGACGCGCAGAAGCCGGAGGGCGGCTCGATCAAGCACGATGTTTCCGTGCCGGTGGCGCAGATCCCGCAATTCATGGCGGAGGCCGAAAGGGCCGTTGTCGCCGCCATGCCGGGCGCACGCGTCTGCGCCTTCGGCCACATGGGTGACGGCAATATTCATTATAACATCTCCCAGCCTGTCGGCGCCGACAAGGCGGAGTTCATCGGCCACTGGCGCGAGATGAACAAGATTGTGCACGGGCTGGTGCTGCAGCATGGCGGCTCGATCTCCGCCGAGCACGGCATCGGCCAGCTGAAGCGCGACGAGCTGGCCTCCATCCGCTCCGATATCGAAATCGACCTGATGCGCCGGATCAAGACGGCATTCGACCCCGCCGGGATCATGAATCCGGGGAAGGTCCTCAAGGTCTGAGATATTAAACGGTTACGACGACGCGCTCGGAAGCAAAGCAGCCGATCTGGCACGAGATGATCGTGCCATCGGCATCGATGTCTTCCCCAGCATAGGCAAGCACCGGTGTCAGGCGCGATTGCTGCAGAAGGCGCGCCTCAGCCTCTGTCGGCATGCGCGCCGTGATGTCGGTGGAGCGACGCCAGTAGTCCGTCACGCCGTAATCCCTCAGCGCCGTTGTGAACGAGCCCGTCGCGGCGAACTTCTCCGCAAGATCGGCAAAGCGTTCCGCCGAGCAGCTGCGCATGACGACCGAGACGGGAAGCGCATCGGCATAGGCGACCACACACATTTCCAGCACCGCATCGCCTGGCTGCAGAGCCAGCCTCGCAGCGATATCGGCATTGGCCGGAATCTCCCTGGCGGAGAGAACCTTGCGCGTGAGGTTAGCATCCGTCGCAGTCAGATCCTTGCTGAACCGTACCTTGTCACCCAACTGGAAGCGAACAGGCATGTCGGCGCGGACATAGGCGCCGCTTCCGCGCGCCACGCGCAGCAGCCCCTCCCCCTCCAGCTCGGCAATCGCGCGCCGCATCGTCACCCGCGAGACGCCGAACTGTTCGGACAGAGCGCGCTCGCTTGGCAGGCGGCTACCCGGAGCGTGCTTGCCTTCATCAATGGCGTTTCGCAGCTCCGCGGCAACGGTCGCCCAGCCGCCACCGGTTTTTACGCCTTCTCCCTGCCGATTTTTCTCAACCATCACAATTCTGTCGCCTTGAAATTGGTATATACCAATTTATAAAGATCTGGATCGTTTATGGAAGGGTTCGGCATGGGCGACAAGCGCATATATGTGACGGCGGTCAGCAGCAGCGACATGCACGGTTTCAGCAAGCAGAACCGGGATCATATCCAGCTGCTGACAGGGCTCGGCGTGGAGGGCGACGCGCATATGGGAGTGACGGTAAAACACCGCTCACGCGTCGCGGTCGATCCAAGCCAGCCCAATCTGCGCCAAGTGCATATCATCCACGAAGAGCTTTTCGAGGAGCTGACCGAGAAGGGATTTTCCGTCACTCCGGGCGACATGGGCGAAAACATTGCAACCAGAGGGATCGACTTGCTTTCGCTGCCACAGGGAACGAGCCTGCATATCGGCGACGAGGCGATCGTCGAGGTCACCGGGCTGCGCAATCCCTGTAAGCAGATCGACGATTTCCAGAAAGGTCTCTTGCACGCCGTACTCGATCGCGATGCCGATGGCGGCCTGGTCCGCAAAGCTGGAATCATGGGCATCGTCTCGCAGGGCGGCCGGGTCAAACCTGATGACGACATCCGTGTAGAGTTGCCGCCGCTGCCGCATATCAAGCTCGAGCGGGTTTGACATCAAGGTCGATCTGATGCGCTCCCATAGGGAGAAATCAGCTCTGAATATGCCGCGCGTCTGATACCCCCTCTGTCACGAAGGGACAGAGGGGGTGCTCACTCTCCACGACGCCCGCAGCCAGTATCATCCCCCAATTGAATCAATCGAGATCATCATTGCCCGAATTACCGCCACCGTTGCGGTTGCCGGTGATGATCTCGCGCTTGCCGACGTGGTTGGCAGGCCCGACCAGACCGTCCTTCTCCATGCGTTCGACGAGCGAGGCGGCACGGTTATAGCCAATGCCGAGGCGGCGCTGGATGTAGGAGGTCGAGCACTTCTTGTCGCGCATGACGACCTTGATCGCCTGTTCGTAGAGATCGTCACCGTCTTCGGAGGCGATGGCGCCCTTGTCGAAGACTGCGGTGTCTTCTTCCTCGTCTTCCTCGTCCTCGTCGGCCGTGACCGTGTCGAGATATTCCGGGCGGCCCTGCAGCTTCAGATGTGCCACGACCTTCTCGACTTCCTCGTCGGAGACGAAGGGGCCGTGAACGCGGGAGATGCGCCCACCGCCGGCCATATGCAGCATGTCACCCTGGCCGAGGAGCTGTTCTGCGCCCTGCTCGCCGAGGATGGTGCGGCTGTCGATCTTCGACGTTACCTGGAACGAGATGCGCGTCGGGAAGTTTGCCTTGATCGTGCCGGTGATGACGTCGACCGAAGGGCGCTGCGTCGCCATGATCAGGTGGATGCCGGCCGCACGCGCCATCTGCGCCAGACGCTGGATCGCGCCTTCGATCTCCTTGCCGGCGACCATCATCAGGTCGGCCATCTCGTCGACGATGACGACGATATAGGGCATCGGCGTCAGATCCATTTCCTGTTGTTCTTCGATCGGGGCACCGGTGCCCTTGTCGAAGCCGGTCTGAACCATGACGTGGATCGTCTCGCCCTTTTCCTTGGCGGAGGCAACGCGGCTGTTATAGCCGTCGATGTTGCGCACACCGAGGCGCGACATCTTCTTGTAGCGATCCTCCATTTCACGCACCGCCCACTTCAAGGCCATTACGGCCTTCTTGGGATCGGTAACGACGGGGGTCAAAAGGTGCGGAATGCCGTCATAGACGGACAGTTCCAGCATCTTCGGGTCGACCATAATCAGGCGGCACTGTTCCGGCGTCATGCGGTAGAGCAGCGACAGGATCATCGTGTTGATCGCGACCGATTTACCCGAGCCTGTGGTACCTGCCACGAGCAGATGCGGCATCTTCGCAAGCTCGGCGATGACGGGCTCGCCGCCGATGGTCTTGCCGAGGCCAAGCGCCAGCTTGTAGCCGCTCTTCTCGAAATCCGGCGAATCGATCATCTCGCGGAAATAGACGGTCTCGCGGTTGACGTTCGGCAATTCGATGCCGATGACGTTGCGGCCGGGGACGACGGCGACGCGAGCGGACAGTGCCGACATCGAACGGGCGATATCGTCTGCGAGGTTGATGACGCGCGAGGATTTGACGCCAGGCGCCGGCTCGAATTCATAGAGCGTGACGACCGGGCCTGGACGGACATGAATGATCTCGCCCTTGACGCCGAAGTCCTCGAGTACGCTTTCCAGCAGGCCGGCATTCTGCTCCAGCGTTTCCTGCGTCATGATCACGCCCGAACGGATGGCAGGTTCCTGCAGCAGTTCGCGTGGCGGAAGCTCGTATTCGCCATCAACGCTGAGGGCGATCGGGCGCCACTCGGGCGGCGTCAAGGATGCGGGCCGGCGCGGCGAGATCCGTGACGGCGGCGCATCGATCAAACGCTGGGCGGCAGCTTCGACGGCCGGAAGGGTCGGTGCCGCCTTGGCGACAGGTTCTGCCGACGCAGGCGCTACGACCTTGGTCGGCATCGGTGCCAAGACCATGACCGGCGCAGGACGAGATTCGACAGAGGGCGGGGCTTCAGCGCCATAGACGGCGGTGACGAAAGCGGGTGGCACGAATGTTTCCGGCAGGGTCGCGGCCTGTGGCTCGACGGGAGCCGGAGCGGCAATCTTCGGGATCTCTTCGACGACAGGCGCCAGAACGACAGCTTCCCATGCGGCGAGTTCATCCATGTCGGGCGTGGTGACGGCCACCAAAGGAAGGCTGGGAACGGCCTCGACCACAGCAGGTATTTCGACGACCGGCTGGATCTCTGCGGCTGCAACCGTCCGGCGGCATTCCACGACGCGGAATTTCGCAACGATCGATTCGGCCTCGACCAGAAGCTGCGGGATCATCACCGGCTGTGCCGGCTCGCCCTTGACGGCAGAGACGAATTCGCCGTCGAAGGGCATCGCATCCCAGAAGGCGAAATCGGAAAGATGGGCAAGCCGCGACTCGGCCACAGGCGCGACTACGGACTCGGGAACATTCAACGATACTGAGGAAGCATCCAGCGCGATCGCCGGAGCCTTCGAAAATGCGGTAGCGATAACAGTCATCTCCAATGCGTCCGGCTCGTTCGCCGGGGATTTCTGAATTACGGAGGGCATGTAACCCTCTACCGCAAAAGGCATGTCCTCGAGCGGCGGCAAATGGAACTCGGCAGGCTGCGCCGGCGAGGTTGCGACGAGGGCTGGCGTGGAGCCGATGACCGGTGGCTCCATCAGACGCATCGTTGCGTGCCCGGAGACCGGCCGCGTCACCTCGACCTGAGGTTCTACGGGGGGACGTCGGCTGATGATTTCGTTTTCCCGTGTGCGGGTAAACCGAACGTTCGGCCCCATCAGGAACGCGTTCTGCCAGCCGGGCGAGGCAAGATCTTCCGCAGAGATTCCCTGTGGCAAAACGGGCATTACCGGAGCGCTTACCGCGGGTGTCGCCTGCAGAGCCTCGACGACCGGCTTCGGGGCGGCGGCGGTCCGCTGCCTTATCTCTTCGGCACGGCGCAGCTCCTCGGCGCGACGCTGCTCTTCCGCCCTACGCTTGGCTTCGCGGGCGTTGCGGATCTTCTCTTCCAGGAATGCACGGCGAGCGGCGATCTGCTCGGCCCGGCGCGCCTCTTCGGCTGCCTGTTCCGGGTCGAGTTCGCCCTCTGGCTGAACGCCTTGTGACGCATTTGAAACTGTCGTTCGGGAAAGACGCATGAGACCTGCAACCCAGTCATTGATATTGCCGATGGCTTCTCAAATCGAATAGGGCAAGGATGGTTAATAAGTTCCTTCCTGACGCCTCTGAAAGCTCTTATTTCCCGCCCCCTGTGCCGCTGCGACAACATCGAAAACCCCAGGCAAACAGGCGCACGGAAACGACTTTGCCGCAAAAAACGCGGCAAAGAGACCCGTTAAATTTTTTGCGTGGCTCGCTATCTCGCCGAGGACAGTTGCGCGATCGAAAGCAGGGTGTCGGCGCTGATCCCGACGCCGGAAGAAGAGCCGGAGAGAATCGATAGGGCCGGCGACGTGGACGACGTCGTATTGCTCTGCAGATCGTACATCGCGGAGAATCGCTGCATCAGCGCGTCGACCTTGGTCGGGTCCTTCAGATCGCTGACCTTGACGAAGTTGCCCAGCATCTTGGCCTGTGTATCGACATCCATCGACGACATCGCGCTCGGCAGGCTATAGGTCGTGGTGATGACGGCATAAAGCGCCGCATCGCCCATGATGTCGTAGACGGAATTGATATTCGGCGCCTTGCGCTGGAAATAGAGGGCCAGACGCACACCGGGGTTGGTGTCGCCTTGCTGATCTTCCAGCGTCTGATGCAGGTAGAGATCGTTGGTAGACGCGAGCGCTCCCTGATTTTGCGCCGTGCCGAGCTTGCTATCCGTCAGATTGCCATCCGTGCCGAAGTTAAATGCCTCGACGATGCTCTTGAACTTGGCACCAGCAGCCGTGTTGATGAAGCTCTTCGCATCGGACGGATCGGAAGCGAAGGCCTTCTTCAGCGTCGCCGTATCGACGGTTTTCGGATCGATGCCGCTGGCCGTCAGGATGAAATTGGTGAGCTTGCTGTCGGCCAGGAGTTCCGTGACGGTGCTAACCTTGGTGATATTGGTCGCGAAGTAGGTGCCGGCGGTCTTGGCGTCGCTACTGGCCTTGGTCAGCAAGGCGCCTGAGAGCCCGGCGGTGGTGTGGCTGGAATATTGAGAGATAAAGCTGTTGATCTGCCCCTGCGACAGGGATTGAACCGGAACCTTCAGGTTACCCTTGCTGTCGAAGTTGAAGGCCTTTGCAAGCTCGGTAAGGCGTGAGTCCTTGAGCGAGTTGACGTAGCTCTTCGGATCGTAGGGATCGCTTTCGAGAATCTTCGTCAACTGCGACTTCGTCACCTCGTCCGAGCCGATGCCATAGGCGCGCAGCGCCATCTGGTAGAGTTCGGGGGCACTGTCGTTGGATGTGCTGCCGTCGGCCGTATTGCTCGTGAAGAAATCCTTGATGGTCTTCACGCTGGCGATGCGGTTTTTGTAGTTGTTGACCGCATCCGTCGTCAGGCTCGATTGCGACGTTTTGTAATTGCTCATATAGGCCGCCGAGGCCGCGTCGGTCGCGCTCTGAGACTGCGCCGCCTGACCGGCGGCAAGTGTCCCGTCCGCTTGGAAATTGAACGCGGCGACGACGTTCGTCAGGCCGAAGATGGAGGCGGTCGTCGGGTCGCCGAAAGCATTCTTGAAAACAACGGCGGGCGTGGTCGGATCGATACCGTAGGCGGTCTTGATGAAGTTGAAGAGGCGCGGATCCGAGGTCAGCTGATCGACCGATGTAACGGAGCCGATATGGTCCTTGTAATATTGGTTATTGTCGGTCGCACCGATGCTCGTAATGAATGACGGCACGGTGGAATTGTAGGCGCCCATCACATCGGCCTGCTGGCCGAGCGTCTGTGGACCGCCGACGTAGTTCGCGGTATAGGCCGCTGTCGTCGCGCTCACCTGAGCCGATGTCTGCGCCTGCGAGCCGGCGGCAACAGTCCCGTCCGACTGGAAATTGAATTGGGCCATGACATTGGTCAGCCCGTTCGACGTCGCGACGCCGGCATCCTCGGCCGAAGCGTTGAATTGGTCGGCGGTGATATAGGCCGGGATGTTGAGGGCGGTCTTGACGTATTGGAACAGCCGCGGATTGGATGTGAGCTGGCCGACCGAGGTGACCGTCCCGATATTGGCCTGATAAAAGGCGGTGTCGCTGTCCGGTGTCGAAGCCTTGACCGTGCCGTCCGCATTGAAATTGAATTCGGCCGCGAGAGCCTTATCCGCGGTGCCGCCATTCTGATTGAGATAGCTGTTGGGGTCGCTCGGATCGCTCGTCAGCATCTGCCTGAGATTGGAATTCGATGCATTGGTCGGATCGATGCCGTAGGCCTGCAGCACATAGTTTCTCAGCCGCGTGTTACCGAGAAGGTCATCGACCGTCTTAACGGAGCCGATGTTCTGGGCGTAATAGCTTGTTTCGGTGGCCGCGGACGTCTCTTCATTCGTAAACGATTGCTGATAAAGCCCGATGAGATCGTCTTCCTGCGCTCCCGATTGCGCCGTCTTCGTGCTGCCCGTACCGAAATTGAACGCGGCAGCGAATGCCTTGTAGCGGGAATCGTTGAGCTGATTCGCAAAACTGGTGGAATCGCTCAGGTTGCTGGTCAGCACCTGTTTCATAAAGGCTTTGGCATAGGTCATGTCGGAGAGCCCGTAGGCTTCCATGGCATAACTGTATAGCTGATAGTCATTCAGGAAGTCATCGACATTGGTTACTTTGCCTATATTGGCTTTGTAATAGTCGATCAGACGCTTGTTTTGCGACTGCGATGCCACCTGATTGAGCGAGGTCGCCATATCTCTGGTTGTGATCTTATAACCTAGATAGGTGGATATCATTAGCAAAATCCCAATAGATCTTCAATATAGACGGCGAATCCAGCCTTCATCATTACATGCAAACCTTACCCGAGACTTACACGTGCTCACTCTATACGTGCACTATATCGAGACGACTTCCCTGCCGTGTGTTCACCTTATGGAAACCCTGATGCATTCGACTTTGCTAACCATTTGACGACGCAAAGTTTTCTTAACCTCGATTTTTAAGCTGTCCGGAAGGGACGGCGCCTAATCTGCCCAACAACGAGAGGACAAAAGTTCTCCGAGAGAAGGCCGGGAAACGGGCTCTCAGGTAAAGCAAGGGTAGAAAATCGATGACAAATACCGTCCTAAAGCCCGATTGGGCTGGAACCACACTGCGGCTTGATCCGACGCGCTTTCCCCAACAGGTCAGCTACGCCATGCGCGGTGCCGATGGAGACGTCACCATCACGATCGACGAGCGCGGCGCAGTGCTGCGCAAGATCCTGCCCTCCAGTGGGCTGCCGCTATCCGTCGCCCTGCCGAAACGCGCCTTCAAGGGTGTCGCCGCCCGGGCTATCGACCATGGCGACGGCGAAGTAACCGTCACCCTGGAACTGCATCATTCCGATCCGGATCTCTGCATCCCCCTTCTCGTTGCTCACGATCTGAGCGATATCGCTGCCGACTGGCGTTCCTGGTCGGACGCCTTCCGCATTCCGATGCTGATGATCGAAGCAGACGGCGTTGCCCGCCCGCTGGAAGAGCATCTGGGCGGCGTCCGCTCGCAGGACAGCCAGCCGCGTCGCCGCCACTCCTACTTCGCCGATCGCCGCCCGCGCTTCCTCGTGCGCCGCTCCACCGGCAAGCTCGGCATCAAGATGAAGATCGAAGGCCGCGAGATCATCGCAAGGCACTAAGCCGCACGCGCTTAAAAACTGAATATTGCAAAAGATCGGCCGTGGGATACCCAGTCCCGCGGCCGAAATCGTTACGACTACAGCGAAGAGCTGTGTCCGCGACCTTACGAAAGCGCTTCGCCGTCAGGGAATGAGCAGCAGAAACGACAGGAAAAGACCTGCGAAGATGATCAGGCCGACCCGGTTGTTGGATTTGAACAAAGCAAGGCATTGCTCGCCATCATTGATGTCGAGCACGGCAATCTGATAGGCGAACATGCCGCCGGCGGCGATCAGGCCGAGATAAGCGAGCCAGCTTGTTCCGGCCAATGTGAAAGCGATCAGCATCAGAAGCAGCGTCGCTCCATAGAGGCCGACCAGCCAAAGGCGTGTCTGGTCGCCAAAAAGCCGCGCGGTCGAGCGCACACCGATCAGTTCATCATCTTCCTTATCCTGATGCGCATAGATCGTGTCGTAGCCGATCGTCCAAAGGATGGCGGCCATGTAAAGGATGATCGAGGTAAGCGACAGGTTGCCGAAAATGCCGGCCCATCCCATGAGGGCGCCCCAGGAGAAGGCGAGGCCGAGGAAGAATTGCGGCCAATCGGTGAAGCGCTTGGCGAAGGGATAGAGCGCGACGATGCCCAACGACAACAGGCCGAGAATGACGGCAAACCAGTTGAACTGCAGCAGCACGAAAAGACCGACCAGAGCCTGCAGGGCAATGAAGACCTTGGCCTGAAGGCGCGTCACGCGGCCCGATGGCAGCGGGCGGGAGCGAGTGCGCGCCACCGACATGTCTATCTCGTGATCGACCAGGTCATTATAGGCACAGCCGGCGCCGCGCATGGCGACCGCGCCGATGAAGTACAGCACGAGATGGTAGATCACCACGAAGCCGGGCGAACCTCGCCCCATGGAAATCGAGGCATTGGCGGCGAGCGCGACCGACCAGAAGCACGGCCACATCAAGAGCTGCCAGCCGATGGGCCGGTCCCAGCGAGCAAGCTGCGCATAGGGCCAGAGCCCTGGGGGCAGAACGCGGTACACCCAGTTGCCGGAAGGCGCGTCAGCGACGCGCCCATTGATGTCGCCTGTCTTTTGCATGAGCGAGTAGTAGTGACATCTGGCGCTCAAGGTCAAGCGGCGGCGGGGTCGCAGCCCCGCTCATTTCTCAGTTCGTCGTGAAGTTGAACTTGTAGCTGGCGGACATGCCGATCAGGAGCTGGTTGCGATCGCCGCGTTCTCTCACCAGGCTGCTGTCTGCGGCAGGGCCGGTCAGGCGGGTGTATTCCACGAACGTGCTGGCGGTCCAGTTTTCCGATGCCTTCCAGGTCAGCGCGCCGCCGACGCCGACGGACTTGATGCCGCCGCCCGGATTGTACTGGCTGAGGCCCGATGCCGCCGCGTCCCGTGCATTGACGCCGTAGTAGGTGTTGAAATAGTCGTTGGTGGCAAGCGTCATGCGCGGACCACCGGAGAGACGCAGTTCCGGGGTAATGTCGGTGAAGGCATCGACGGCGGCATCGGCAACGAGACCGCTATGAGCGCGGATGCCCTGGCGCACTTCGACGCGTGCGCGCAGCCAATCGGTCGGGTAAGCCTCGACAAAACCGCCGGCTTCCAGGCCCCACTTCACCTTTTTCAGGCCCGTAAGCTCGCGACCGTCGCCACTGTCGCGGCTACGCACGAACTTGCCGACGATGCCGACCCGAAAGGCATCACTCTCGATGAAAGCAAAAGATGGATTGTCGTTGCGCGAGGAGAAACGTGGCCCCGGCCCCTGCCTGCCGATCGACACCAGCGGCTGCCATTGCAGCTTGTTGTGCTTGCCGCCCTCGAATTTCGGCGCCGAGAAACCGGCCGCCCCGACGCTTAGATACCAATTTCCCGACCAGAAATGCTGGCCGTCTCCAGCTGAAGCCGCAGAAGCGGAGGCGACAAGTAAACCGAAACTGATAAAAAGGCGCGATTTTGCAAACACAATGCAACTCCATAATACGCAATACAAAGGGCCGTACACGCGGCCCTAGAGTTGCTTCAAATTATTCGGATCGCGTTACCGGCTTCTTAACCAAAAGCAGCTGAATCGGCAGGGAGATCGAATTTAAGTTGAAGTTGGCATCCTCCGGCCTGCGCCGATCTGTCGCGGTGATTTAATTAAGCTATAGGCTACTCAATCATAAGTAATGCCAGCTATCCTCTGTGGTACATGGCCATTCACAGCCCCAGGTCCCTAAAAGAGAAACAAATGAAGACCACATCCCTGATTTCCCTAGGCCTATTCCTCGGCGTAAACGTCGTACTATCAGGTTGCGTCAGCGCACCGATCGGCGGCGCCAAGCAGGATCAATATTCGCACAGAGTCATTTCCGGCAAGAAGACGGCGCTCGGAATGGCTTCGTCGGTGAAGCGGGACTGCACATTCAACTCCTACCCCTATACAGGGGTGGTCAAGCAGCCCAGCCATGGCAAAGTCACATTCGAACATGGCACGGTTCACGTCAAATACGACAAGGATAGCGACGCCTATATCTGCAGCGGCAAGCCCGTTGAAGGCACTACGATATATTACACATCCGATCCCGGTTTTGTCGGCACCGACCAATTCACCCTGCGGGTAACCGTGTTGTACGGAAGTAAAGTCAGCGACGAGAATCTGACCGTCAAAGTGGTCAAGTAGTACTCATATCCTCGCTGACTGGCAGGACTGAACAAAAACGCCGGACCATGGAAACCCATAGTCCGGCGCGACGACGTATTGATACGCGAAGGCTTAGAACGTCACCTTTTCCAGAGGTGCGCGCGTCGCCTCGAATTCCTTCAGCTTCGCCTCGCGCTCCCCGATGTAATTGCGGTTGTCCGGAACGGCGAACTGATTCTTGGCGATCTGGATCTGCATGATGAAAAGCTCATCCCAGCGGAAGCCCATTTCGGAGCCTGCCAGATAGAATTCCCACATGCGGAAGAACTTCTCGTCATAGAGCGCGACGGCGTCGGCCTTGCGGGCGACGAAGTTGTTGCGCCAATGCCTGAGCGTATAGGCATAGTGCATCGGCAGGGTTTCGACGTCCCTCGTCAGCAGACCGGCCTTCTCAAGCGGCGGCGTGGTTTCGCCGATCGACGGAATATAGCCACCCGGGAAAATATACTTTTCGATGAAGGCATTGGTGGCGTAGCTCGGCTTCGGACGCGCGATCGAATGCAACAGCATCACGCCGTTGTCGTCGAGCAATTCCGAAACCTTGCGGAAGAACTTGCCGTAATCGCCGATGCCGACATGTTCGAACATGCCGACGGAGACGATGCGGTCGAACTTCTTGCCGGTCAGGTAGCGATAGTCCTGCAGCTCGAAGCGGACGCGATCGGACAGGCCGCGCTTGGCCGCACGGTCGCGCGATACTTTCAGCTGCTCTTCGCTAAGCGTGATGCCGGTGACGTCGAGGCCCGGATAGGCTTCGGCAAGATACATCGCCATGCCGCCCCAGCCCGAGCCGATCTCCAGCACCTTCTGACCGGGCTCGACCAGCAGCTTCGCAGCGATATGGCGCTTCTTGGCCACCTGCGCTTCGTAGAGGCTGATGCCTGGCGGATTGAAATAGGCGCAGGAATATTGCCAATCCTCATCGAGGAAGAGATCGAACAGCTTGGCCGACAGATCGTAGTGATGCGCAACATTGTATTTATTGCGGTTGATCGGCGAGCGGCTCTTGATCTGCTGCAAGGCGATGCGGCCGAGCAGCAGCGCCGCCATGCGGAAATCAAAGATCTCATTGGTGGTGTTCTGCTTCACCAGCGAGAGGAATTCATAGATATCCCCTTGCTCAAGAATGAAGCGCCCCTCCATGTACATTTCGCCGAGCTTGAGCGTCGGATCGCGAGCAATCGCGTCCTCCGCCTGCTGGTCGGCAATGCGGACAGCCACTGTCTCACCGGTTCCGTCGCCGACCATATGGGTCTCGCCGGAAGCGAGCATAAGCTTGAGGGAGCCTTTACGGATAAGCTTCTTAACGAGAGAGAGAAGTACCGACGCCATGGACGCCTCGAATGTTATGACATGACATTGAGGCAACTTTAGCGCTTCACAGCCTTGTGGCAAGCGCAGCTTTTCGCACACGTTGGCACTCTGGCAACAACTCTGCCAGAGTGTGACATTCTTGCATAATCTCTCGCTAAGTCCTTATTTTCGTTTGAATGCGTCCGCCAAGGCGGCACCAAAACTACCCCGTTCCTCGGTCTTTGGACGGGTGTTGCTCCTAACGCCAGCGTTGCGAGCGCCGCCTTGCTCGCGCGACTCACGCCCGGAGGGGGCCGCCACAGTGCCGCCATCTTTGCGCATGGAGAGGGCGATTCGCTTCCGCTTCACGTCGACCTCGACCACCCTCACCTTCACCACATCGCCGGCCTTCACGACCTCATGCGGATCCTTCACGAAGCGGTCGGCCAGTTGCGAGACATGCACCAAACCGTCCTGATGGACGCCAATGTCGACGAAGGCGCCAAAGGCAGCGACATTGGTAACCGTTCCCTCCAGCAGCATGCCAAGCTTGAGGTCGCTGATCTCGTTGACGCCTTCGGCGAAGGTCGCGGTCTTGAAGCTCGGACGGGGGTCGCGGCCGGGCTTTTCCAGCTCGGCGATGATGTCGCGCACGGTGGGCAGGCCGAACTTGTCATCGATGAACTGCCTCGGGTCGACAGCCTTCAGGACAGCAGTATCGCCCATCAGGGTCCGCAGATCGCGGCCGCAGGCGGCGACGATCTTCTTGGCGACGCCATAGGCTTCCGGATGCACGGAGGAAGCATCCAGCGGCTCCTTGCCATTGGGGATGCGCAGGAAGCCGGCGCATTGCTCGAAGGTGCGCTGGCCGAGACGGGCGACCTTCAACAGATCGCGACGGGTTTCGAATGCCCCTTCGCCGTCACGATGCTTGACGATCGCCTCGGCGATCGAGGGACCGAGGCCCGAGACTCGGGCAAGCAGCGGCGCCGAGGCCGTGTTCAGATCGACGCCGACAGCGTTCACCGCATCTTCGACAACCGCATCCAGCGAGCGGGACAGCTTCTGCTGATCCACGTCATGCTGATACTGGCCGACGCCGATCGACTTCGGCTCGATCTTCACCAGCTCAGCCAGCGGATCCTGCAGGCGGCGGGCGATGGAGACGGCGCCGCGCAGCGAGACATCGAGGCCGGGGAATTCCAGCGCTGCCGTTTCCGAGGCGGAATAGACGGAAGCGCCTGCCTCCGAGACGATAACCTTGGTCGGCTTCGGCGCCGGCAGATCAGCGAGCATGTCGGCCACCAGCTTTTCCGTCTCGCGGCTGCCGGTACCGTTGCCGATGGAGATCAGCTCGACATTGTGCTTGCGGACAAGGGCCGCCAAAGTCGCCTGCGTACCGCGCACGTCGTTCCTCGGCGGGAAAGGGTAGACCGTCGTCGTTTCCAGGAGTTTGCCGGTGCCGTCGACGACAGCCACCTTGACGCCGGTGCGGATGCCTGGGTCGAGACCCATGGTGGCACGCGAGCCGGCTGGCGCGGCCAGCAGCAGATCCTTCAGATTGCGGGCGAAAACATGGATCGCCTCTTCTTCGGCGCGCTCGCGCAGCTCACGCATCAGATCGAGCGACAGCGACATGGAGAGCTTCACGCGCCATGTCCAGCTGGCGACGTCCATGAGCCAGCGATCGCCGGGCCGGTTCGAGCCGATTTCATAGGCGGTGGTGATCATTCGCTCGACCGGCTTGTTCGGCGAAACGGCGTCCACATCGACTTCGATATTCAACGTCAGGAACTCTTCGTTCCAGCCGCGCAGCATGGCGAGTGCACGATGGCCAGGGGCCGTTGCCCAGCGCTCCTGATGCGCGAAATAGTCGGAGAATTTTGCGCCGGCTTCCTGCTTGCCGTCGACGACGGCGGCTTTGAGGGTGGCGTTCGTCTTCATATAGCCGCGCAGCTTGCCGAGCAGGTCGGCATTTTCGGCAATGCCTTCGGCGACAATGTCGCGCGCGCCCTCGAGCGCCGTCTTCACATCCGTAACTTCGGCTGTGATGAAGCCTTCGGCGAGAACGGCGGGCTCTTTCGAGCGATCGGCGAGGATCGTGTCGGCGAGCGGGCCGAGCCCACGCTCCCTCGCGATCTCGGCGCGGGTGCGGCGCTTCGGCTTGTAGGGCAGATAGAGATCTTCCAGCTCGGCCTTGGTGGCGACGGTTGCGACCTTGCGCATCAGCTCGTCGGTCATCTTGCCCTGGCCGGTGATGGATTCGATGATGGCGGCGCGGCGGGCTTCCAGTTCGCGCAGATAGACGAGCCGTTCGGCCAGCGTGCGAAGCTGTGTGTCATCGAGGCCGCCGGTGACTTCCTTGCGGTAGCGGGCGATGAACGGCACGGTCGCGCCTTCGTCGAGAAGCTCGATGGCGGATTTGGCCTGATCCGGGCGGGCATTGATCTCGGCGGCGATGGTGGCAGCAAGGGAACGGATATCGGCGGCCATGTGACTCTCTGAACTGGACAATCGTGAGGGGACCATAAGCACGATCCCGTTGGTATAAGAAACAGTTTTCGACGCCGATCATGCCGATCCCGCATGGAAGGGGAGATCTCGCGTCCAAAACCATACCCGCTTTAGCGATAGAAAAAGGCGTGGCAATGTTGGTCGCCAAACCTCCACAGGATTTGATGCTTGACCTTTGGCCCAAGCCCGCTTAACCGCGCAAAGGGATGCAACGAAAGGGCAAGCCATGAGAGTTCTGTTGATCGGATCGGGCGGACGCGAGCACGCACTGGCCTGGAAACTGGCGCAATCGCCTCTCATGACGGAATTCTATGCCGCACCCGGCAATCCGGGCATTGCCGAGCATGCGACGCTTGCGTCACTCGATATCGACAATCACGATGCCGTCGTCGCCTTCTGCAAGGAGAAGGCCATCGATTTCGTCGTCGTCGGACCGGAAGCACCCTTGGTCGCTGGCATCACCGATGCACTGCGCGCCGCAGACATTGCCGTCTTCGGCCCTTCGGCAGCGGCAGCCCAGCTCGAGGGCTCCAAGGGTTTCACCAAGGATATCTGCGCACGCTATGACATCCCGACGGGAGCCTATCAGCGCTTCAACAACGCGCCGAAGGCGAAAGCCTATGTCCGTGCGCAGGGTGCGCCGATCGTGGTCAAAGCCGACGGACTTGCTGCCGGCAAGGGCGTGACGGTGGCCATGACGGTCGACGAAGCATTGGCGGCCATCGACGATTGCTTCGAAGGGGCATTCGGCGAGGCCGGCGCGGAAGTCGTCATCGAAGCCTATCTGGACGGCGAAGAGGCAAGCTTCTTCTGCCTCTGCGACGGCAAGCATGCGCTGGCGCTGGCAACCGCCCAGGACCACAAGCGCGTCGGCGACGGCGATACCGGACCGAACACCGGCGGCATGGGCGCCTACTCCCCCGCCCCGGTCATGACCCCTGACATGGTCGAGCGCACCATGAAGGAGATCATCGAGCCGACGATGCGCGGCATGGCGGAAAGCGGCCATCCCTTCTCCGGCGTCTTCTTCGCGGGCTTGATGATCACCGCCAAGGGCCCCGAGTTGATCGAATACAATGTCCGCTTCGGCGATCCCGAATGCCAGGTGCTGATGATGCGGCTGAAGAGCGATCTGCTGCCGCTACTCTTCGCCTGCGCCAACGGTACGCTCGATCAGGTGGCCGCCGAATGGAGCGACGATGTCGCTCTGACCGTGGTCATGGCCTCGAAGGGCTATCCCGGCTCCTATGCCAAGAACACGCCGATCGCAGCGCTACCGGCCGATGGCGAGGGAGCCAAGGTGTTTCATGCCGGAACAGCCTTGAAGGACGGCGCACTGATCGCGACTGGCGGCCGCGTTCTCAACATTACCGCGACAGGCAAGACGGTCGGCGAAGCGCAGAAGCGCGCCTATGCCCTTGCCGGCGAGGTGGAATGGGAAAACGGCTTTTATCGCAATGACATCGGCTGGCGCGCGGTCGAGCGCGAAGCGTAAACTACCGAGCCGATCCGGTCACTGAAAGTCCATTAAATTTTTACCTAATCTCCTGACGGTATGGAAACAAAGCTTCGCTAATGTCTCCATCAATCTAAAGCGCATCGCGATTTTCAGATTCGCTTCTTGCGCTTTAGCTCTTTGATTTTACGCATGTCGTTATCGCAAAACCGCTGCACAGTTTTGCGCGACATGCTTCGGACGGAGTTGTTGGTGATGCGTTCCTTCTTCCTGACCTTGGCATGCGTGCTGGCCGGCGGCTCCGCCATGGCCTCGTCGATCCAGCCGGTCGACGGCAAGATGATCGGCGGCAAGGGCAGCATCGTCGCCAAGAATTGCGCCGACTGCCCTCCCCTCAAGCCGCAAATGGTGGAAAAGGAATATAATGTTCCGACGCTGGCACCCGGCACTCAGACGGTTGTCATCCGCAATATCGACGGCGAAAAAAGGGTCGTGCGCACTGAAGCCTGGATGGGTGGCTCTCCGGTCATGTTCGTCAGCAAGCCTACTCCGGAAGCCCTGGCTGCGGCCGGCACCTCTTCCGACGGCATCGACGTGACAGCAAAGACCGCATCCTTGACGGAAGTGGCAACAGCTCCCGAGCCGGCGCCGCTCGATCTCTCCGCCTTCCAGCTTCGCCAATAATTGCGACTCTTAGGTCGACGGATCAGCCGCCGCGCAGCAGTATCTCAAAACAAACTTCGCTAATATTCGAATTTTCGAAAATATGATAGATTTGTGGATAATATTCTCAAATCTAACTATGTATTACTGACATCAGCGAGAGCATATCCCTGGTTTCATCTCTTGCGAAATACAATCGAACCCCTGCTATTAAAGCTTTATTAGACATAAACAGCGACTTTGTTGTCCACCGGACAGCAGCATGTCATTTGAAGCAGCGGCAAGCGTATTGGGACTCTCTCAGGCGATCGCACAGGCGGTAGGATACCGCACCGGTATTCAATTACCTGTGGAGGCACTATTGAAGAATCTCAAGATCGCACATCAACTATTCGCCCTGCTCGGCCTGCTGATGGCTGCCTTCGCGGTGGCCACCTATTTCCAGATCCGGTCTCAAGCCGATACCATTTACGACGACCGCTTCGACATGCTGCGCACGCAGGTCGAATCCGGCATCTCTGTTTTGAACCAATATTATCAGCGCGAAAAATCCGGCGAGATGACGCATGAGGCCGCTCAGGCCGAGGCCTTCAAGGTGTTGTCGCATGTCAGCTTCGCGCCGGCAGGCTACTTCTTCGGCTTCGATTTCAATGTCATCCAGCGCATTCACCCAAGCCCCGTCAATATCGGCAAGGACATGTCCTCGCAGGTCGACAAGAACGGCACGCATTTCAGCAAGGAAATGGTCGAAAAGGCCATCAAGGGCGGTGGCCGCACGATCTATTACTGGAACAAGCCTGGCCGCCCCGAAAGCGAGTTCTTCCTGAAGGGCAGCTATTCCGGCGCCTTCGCTCCCTGGCAGATCGTGCTTGGCTGCGGCGTCTACATGGATGACCTGCAGGAGCAGATCAACACGACGATGTGGCGTGCCCTGCTGATCTGCGGACTTGTTTTCCTCGTCGGCATCAGCGCGTCTCTCTATTGCATCCGTGGCATCGCCCGGCCACTCGCCGACGTCCACGCAGCCCTCAAGGCCGTGGCCGACGAAGACGTGAAGATCACAATCCCGCATGTCGAGATGCGCAACGAGATCGGCCTGATGGCCAAGGCGACCCAGGCGCTGCAGGAAAAGATCCGCGAACGCCACATCCTGGCCGACCGCCAGGCGGCGCAGGAGCTCGAAATCAGCAGCGAGCGCGAACAGAACCTGCGCCAGCAGCAGGACGAAGCCCGCGAACAGGCGCGCGTCGTCTCCGTTATCGGCAAGGCGCTCGAAGATCTCGCGCGCGGCGACCTGACGGTGCGTTGCGGCGATCTCGGCGCCAGCTATGCCGGCCTTCGCAACAACTTCAACGAGGCGCTGTCGCATCTGGAAGCCGCGATGGGGCGGGTCAACGCCAAGGGCAACGACATCGGCCTCAGCAAGGAAGAAATCCGTCGCGCCTCCAACGAGCTGTCGCAGCGCACCGAGCGTCAGGCCGCCAGCCTGGAAGAGACCTCGGCGGCCCTCGACGAGCTCACGGTCGCCGTCCGTCAGACCGCGGAAGGCGCGCATGAGGCCAGCAAGCGCGTTCACACCGTCAGCACCGAAGCATCGCGCAGCGACGCCGTGGTTGCCCAGGCAATCGAAGCGATGAGCGGCATCGAGAAGTCCTCGGCGGAGATCGGCAAGATCATCGGCGTCATCGACGAGATCGCCTTCCAGACCAACCTTCTGGCTCTGAACGCCGGCGTCGAAGCCGCCCGCGC
This sequence comes from Martinezella miluonensis, assembly GCF_900094545.1. Classification (GTDB taxonomy): domain Bacteria; phylum Pseudomonadota; class Alphaproteobacteria; order Rhizobiales; family Rhizobiaceae; genus Rhizobium; species Rhizobium miluonense. The sequence goes on along the minus strand of NZ_FMAH01000010.1, from coordinate 62,854 downwards.
CGGCGAATCCGGCAAGGGCTTTGCCGTCGTCGCCCAGGAAGTGCGCGAACTGGCTCAGCGTTCCGCGGCGGCCGCCAAGGAAATCAAAGACCAGATCGCCCGTTCCTCCGGCCAGGTCGACCAGGGCGTCCGCCTTGTCGGCGAGGCAGGCGAAGCGCTGAAGCGCATCTCCGACCAGATCAAGGCTGCCAACGAGATCGTCTCGAAGATCGCCCACAGCGCCTCCGAGCAGGATACGACGCTGCGCTCGATCTCGTCTTCGATGAACCAGCTCGATGCCGCCACGCAGCAGAACGCCGCCATGGCTGAAGAAACGACGGCCTCGGCCGAGACGCTCGCCGCCGATACGGAAGATCTGCTCGCACTCATCCGCGGCTTCCGTGTCAACGACGGCCACCCGGCCATGGATCACCGCCGCCGCGCCGCCTGAGCAGCATAGGTCAGAAAATGAGAAACCGCCGGGCTTGCGTCCGGCGGTTTTCTTTTGAGCTTTAATTGGCTGCTTCAGTCTGCCGCCTTCAGCAGCTCGACCAATTTTTCGATCTCGCGATCGGAATAGACCTCGATACCGGCCTGCTGCAGCCGCGCCGCGGTGACGCCCCGGCCGCTCTGCCGGCCACCGAAAAAACTTCCGTCATAGATGAAGCCAGAGCCGCAGGATGGGCTGCCGTCTATCAGCAGGGCATAGCGGCAGCCGGTATCCTGTGCGAGCGCCAGAGCATTTTCAGCCGCCTGACGAAATTCCGCCGTGACATCACCGCCGGTGATCTCCATCACCCGCGCAGTGCCGGCAAGCACATCCTCGCCGGTGGCGCCGTCTGCGATTTCGGCCGGCGGCCTCGGAACGGCCATGCCCGCAGACATTTCCGGACAGATCGTCACCAGCCGCCCCTCCTCACGCCAGCAATCGATCGCCGGATGGATGAGCGGCTTGGAACGGCCGTCATAGCGGACGGCGTGGCCCATGAGGCAGGCGCTGACGAGGATCTTTCCGGTCATCGCGCCCCCATATCTTATCCCGCAATCTTCGAGAAGTCGGCGACCGTGCTGGTTGCCTCGCGGATCAGACGCAGCAGCGCCAGGCGGTTGGCGCGGATAGCGGCGTCTTCATCGTTGACGAGCACGTCTTCGAAGAAGCGATCGACCGGCGCGCGCAACTTCGAAAGGGCTGCCATGGCCGAGCGGAAATCTTCCTTGGCGATCGCATCGGATGCCTCGGCGGAGGCGGCCTTGACGGCGGCGAAGAGATCCTTTTCGGCATCAAGCTTCAGCAGCGCTTCCGAAACGCTGTCAGCGACAACGGTGCCCTTCTTCTCCTCGGCTGCCAGAAGCTGCGTGGCACGCTTGGTGCCGGCGAGCAGGTTCTTGCCGTCCTCTGACGTGATGAAGGCGGTCAGCGCCTCGACGCGACGGGCGACCATCAGCAGATCGTCGGTCACCGGTGTCAGCACGGCGTCGATGAGGTCATGGCGGGCGCCGAGATCGCGCAGGTAGACCTTGAGGCGATCATGGAAGAACGCCAGCAGATCGGCGTCCTTGGTGGTTGCCAGCAGTGGCAGGCGCACGCCCCGCTCCAAGAGGATACGAACGACGCCGAGGGCGGCGCGGCGCAGCGCGTAAGGATCCTTCGAGCCTGTCGGCTTCTCGTCGATTGCCCAGAAGCCGACGAGCGTATCCAGCTTGTCGGCAAGCGCGACTGTGATCGCGACCTTGTCTTCGGGAACGCGGTCGGAAGGGCCCTGCGGCTTGTAGTGATCTTCGATCGCAGCGGCGACCGAGGCATTCTCGCCCTGCAGCACCGCATATTTGCGGCCCATGAGGCCCTGAAGCTCGGGAAATTCGCCGACGGCTTCGGTGCGCAGATCTGCCTTGGCCAGCACGACGGCGCGGTCGACCAGAGCGGCATCGGCGCCGGTGATCTTGGCGAGGTCAGCGGCCAGCGCACGAATGCGGGCAACACGCTCGCCCTGGCTGCCGAGCTTGGCATGGAACGTGACGTTCAGTGCGTCGAGCTTGGCCATGCGCTGATCGAGCGGTTTCTTCAGGTCGAGACCGAATTTCGCAGCAGAGGCTTCAAGCGTTTCGAGATCGGGCAGATCGCCCTGGTCGCGCTTCCAGAAATGCAGCGCGTCGGACAGGCGGGCACGCACGACCTTGCCGTTGCCGTGGATGATCTCCTTGCCGCCATCCGTCGCCTGGATGTTGGAGACGAGAATGAAGCGGTTGGACAGGGTTTCTCCCACCTGCGGGCGGGTGACGAAACACTTCTGATTGGTCTTGATGGTGAGGCGGATAATTTCCGAGGGGATCGAGAGATAGTCTTCCTCGAAGGAACCCATCAGCACCTGCGGCCACTCGACCAGGCCGGACACCTCTTCCAGCAAGCCTTCGTCCTCGACCAGTTCCAGGCCATTGGCAAAGGCGACATCGCGGGCGTCGTGCAGGATGATGTCCTTGCGGCGCTCGGCATCGAGGATGACGTTGGCCTTTTCCAGGCTCGATACGTAGTCATCGAAGCGCTTGACCGTGATCGCATCAGGCGCATGGAAACGATGACCGTAGGTCACGTTGGAAGCGACGATGCCATCGATCTCGAAGGGGATGACGACGGTCTCTTCATGTTCGGTGCCGAAGGTGCAGACGATCGACTGCAGCGGGCGCACCCAGCGCAGCGAGCCGGGTTTGGCCGATGCCTTGCCCCAGCGCATGGATTTCGGCCAGGGGAAATTTCTTACGATATCAGGCATCACGGCGGCGACGATTTCTTCCGCGGCGCGGCCGGGCTTGGAAATGATCGCAACGTAGAAATCACCCTTCTTCGGGTCGCTCTGCACCTGCGCTTCGGAGATGGAGGAAAGGCCGGCGCCGCGCAGGAAGCCTTCGATCGCCTTCTCGTTGGCATCGGTGCGCGGACCCTTGCGCTCCTCGAGTACGTCAGCCGAGCGCGCCGTCAGGCCGCGGATATCGAGCGTCAGCCGCCGGGGCGTCCAGTATTCCCTGGCACCTTCATAGGAAAGGCCTGCTTCGACCAGAGCATCGGTCACCAGCTTCTTCAGGTCGCCGGCAGCCTTGCGCTGCATACGGGCGGGAATTTCCTCGGAGCGGAGTTCGAGCAGGAGATCGGGCATGGGAGCTGTCTTTACCTTGAGGCGGAAATGATCCGGGCGGACTTAGCAAGCCCGGCGGCAAAAGTCACCAAGGCAAAAGGCGAATTTACCATCCGCCGCCGCCGCCACCTCCGCCACCGCCTCCGGAGGAACCGCCACCGCCGCCACCCCCACCACCTGAGAAGGCCGAGGAGGAACTCGAGACGGGCGCGGGAATCGTCGAGGCGATGGTGGAGGCCATTGAGGAAGAGAAATCACCGATCGTTCCGCCGATGCTGCCCGGGCGGAAATCGCCCGAATACCAGATCGGCGCATAGGCAGCGGCCGCAGTCGCACCGGCAGCCGTCGCGAGCCATGTCTCGAAGGCGCTCGACCAGGGCTTTTCGACGCCGAGCGCGACCGCATAGGGCAGCAGCTTTTCGAAATGCTGCGGCGACATCTGCGGAGCGCCCTGCATGTTCATACGGTCGCGTTCGGCGAGCGTCAGATATTGCCTGAGGCCGGCGATGCCATCCATCATCTTGCGCCCGAGCGGCGTCGGCGCACCCATCAGGAAATAGAAGACGACGTTGAGCGCGAAAATGCCGACGATGCCGGCCACCAGCGGCAACAAGCCCGCTTCCCATAGCGGCATGACGGCCGCGGCAAAGCCGCTAACGGCAATCGAGACAAAAACGAAGCCGAAGAAGGCAAAGACCAGCACGGAAAAAATGCGCTGTGCGAGGCTGGCGCTGTGCCTGCGGAACCTGCGGCCAATCGAACTCGCGAAAATCGTGACGAATATCGACAGAAATCCAGGTACGAAGATGAGCGGCAACGCATTCTCGTGCAGGCGGCCGAATATGACGATGGAGGCCAGGATGAGAACCGATAGCGCGATGCCGGCGATGACATAAATTGAATTGGCCTTGTAATATTCGCCGCGATGATCGCGCTCGATGGCGCTGCGGAACTTCGAGCCGAGTTGCTGCACCGCCTCGCCGTTTTCCCTGTCGATGACAAGCGGCGAGAATGGACCAACGGCCTGCATCAGCACCTTGTCACCGCCGCCCAGATCGCTACCCGCCTTGCCCGTGGGGCGGATGACCACCTTTCCCTTCAGGTCATCGAGAATGACATAGCCGCGCACGGCAAGATCGATTGCCGTTGCCGAAAACGCCGTCCAGCTCGAGCTGGCGAAGCCTTTATTGTCGATATAGTTGACCAGCGCCGGGGAAATGCCTTCGGGCGGATCCCAGCGCGGAACCATGACGCCGGGCGAAGGATCACGGCCGACCGCAATCCAGCTTCGCAGGTAATAGACGAACAATACGATCAACCCGCCGATGGCAATGCTCGTGTCGAGATGATCCCGGAGAAACCAGCTCCATTGCTGGCTGCCGCTCGGCGGCGCGATCGCTCCCTTGGCAAGCTTGATGGCGATCGTCAGGCCTTCGGCACGATCAAGCGGGCGGGTTGTGACGAAGGTGGCCGTATTACGCTGAGTGCTGGCGTTAGCATTCTTACCTTGCGCGCCGAGTGGGCCGGTAAAAAAGGCAAGTTGTTGCGGCTGCACGCCATCGGGCAATGTGACCAAAGCCTTGGCATTCATGATCGGGAACAGCCAGCCATTGCCTGTCACGTTCCAGTAAAGCTCGTCATGATCGTCGAAATAGCGCATCTGACGATTGGTGTCATAGGTAATGCGGAACGTATGCGGGCCTGGGTTCAGGACACGATCGGCGTTGCCGATATAGATGCGCTCGCCGCCGCTGATGCGCTCGGTGCGCCAATCCTCCGGCTGGCCGTCGCGTTCGACGGAGACGACCTTGAAATCCACCAGGATCTGACGGCCGTTGGCATCGGTCATTGTCAGCGGGAAATCGCGGAAGATGCCGCGACGGATATCACGTCCTTCGGCATTCACGGAGATCGTCTCGACCACCCGCATGGAACCGTCGCGGTGCAGGGCGATCGCCTGATCGAAATTGGTGATGATCTCGGCCGCAGTTACCGCCGTTGCGCAAAGCAGCAGGCACAAGGCCAGGAAGAACCCGCAAAGCCGTGTCATCACTCCCCCAAGAGATACGCGGCGCCGTTGCGGGCGCCGCTTCACGTCAAGATGCTTCCGCGCCCCGCCCCTCTTTGGGATGGCAGAACGTCAGTCTTCGTAGGCGACGCCGAGCGACGCCAGCACATCCCAATAGGCCGGGAAGGTCTTGGCAACGCAATCGGGATCGAGAATGGTGATGCCGCCGATCTTCAGGCCGGCAAGGGCAAAGCTCATGGCGATGCGATGGTCGGCGAAGCTATCGATCTCGGCCGGCAGGATCTTGCCGGCCAAGCTCGGATCGGAAGCGACGATCAGATCATCGCCCTCTTCCGTGCCGAGGTTCGGAACAATGCGCGACAGGCCGCTCGACAGTGCGCGGATACGATCGCATTCCTTGACGCGCAGGTTCTCGATGCCGACGAAGCGTACCGGCGTTTCGTTGAAAGCGGCAAGGACGGCAAGCGTCGGGATGGCATCCTGCATCTGCGAGCCGTCGATGACGGCCGGAAGATGCGGGAACTTCGAAATCAGATCATAAGCTTTCGCATCCGGCTGCGAGAACTGTTCGGCCGGGGTGCCAAGATCGATCTTGCCGCCGCTCAGCACTTCAGCAGCCCAGAGATAGGTCGCGGCAGAGGCATCCGGCTCGATCAGGAAATCAGCGGCATGATAGCCGGTGGGCTCGACGCGCCAGGCGACTGGGCTCACGCGCTCGACCTTGGCGCCGAAAGCACGCATTGCCGCAACCGTCAGATCGATGTAACCCAGGGCGCCGATATGCTCGCCGAGCAGCTCGACATCGACAGCGCGGTCGCCGCCGGCAGCCATCATCAGCAGCGCCGAAACATACTGGCTGGAGAGGCCGCCATCGATCTGCACGCGGCTTGCCTCGAAACGGCCGGTGCCGTTAACGGTCACAGGCGGGCAGCCGGTTTCAGCCGAAGCATCGATGCCGAGCGAGCGCAGCGCGTCAACGAGCGGGCCGATCGGCCGCTTGCGCATGTGCTCATCGCCATCGACGATGACTTTGCCGTCTACCAGTGCTGCAGCCGCCGTCAGGAAGCGTGTCGCCGTTCCGGCATTGCCGAGAAAGAGAGGAGCCGCAGGCGCCTTCAGCTTGCCGCTGCCGGTCACGATGAAGGTCGTGTCGTCGGGTTCGTCGATGACAACGCCCATGGCGCGCAGCGCTTCGGCCATATAGCGGGTATCGTCGCTCTTCAGCGCGCCGGTCAGGCGGCTCGTGCCCTTGGCGAGGCCTGCCAGCAGGAGCGCGCGGTTGGTGATCGACTTCGATCCCGGCGGCATGGCGCGCCCGGTCAAAGGCTTGCCCGGCGGGATAATCGTGAGTTTGGCTCTACCCATCATCATTCTCTTTGGTCAGTCAGGAAAACGGCCGATGGCCGGCGGTCGGCATCCTTTACCGCCTTGCATGAAAAACCGATAGCGGAAATCTCAGAACTTTACCGCGGGAACGGCGCGATCCGCTTCGTTGGTGATCTCGAAATAGGCTTTCTTGACGAAGCCGAAGGGGCCGGCGATGAGATTGTTGGGGAAGGTCTCGACCTTGACGTTCAGATCGCGTGCGGCACCGTTGTAGTAACGGCGCGACATCTGGATCTCGTTTTCGGTCGTCTCCAGCGATTGCTGCAGCTCGACGAAGCCCGTGTTGGCCTTCAGGTCCGGATAGGCTTCGGACACGACCATCAGACGACCGAGCGCCTGGCTGAGAATGCCCTCGGCGGCGGCGCGACCGGCAACGTCGCCAGCGGGCACAGCCTGGGCGGCAGCCCGCGCCTGTGTGACCTCGACCAGCGTCTTGTTCTCATGGCCGGCATAGCCTTTGACGGTCTCTACCAGATTGGGAATGAGATCGGCGCGACGCTTCAGCTGCACGTCGATACCGGACCACGCTTCTTCCGCGACCTGGCGTGCGCGAACGAGCCCGTTATAGATGAAGACGACATAGAGCGCGGCCAGCACTATAATCGCTAGAAGAATAAACATCTCGAATCCCCATGGCGACTGCAACCATGGGGACACTAGGCAGATTTGCCGGCAATGTCACCCGGCTTTAGCGACAACAGAAGCAAGATCAGGCCAGCTTAGCCCAATCCCGGGGAAAGCCGTGCCGGAATTGCCAGACATCATCATGGCTTTAGGGAGCGCGAACACGCCGCCCTCTTCGGCCGCATTTCAGACTCAGGCGGCCTGCTGGTTCCAGTTGATGCCGCCGGCATCCGTCAGCAAGAAGGCCTCGCCGCAGGCCTTGGCCAGCGTGCGCACGCGCAGGATGTAGCTCTGGCGTTCCGTCACCGAAATGACGCCGCGGGCGTCGAGCAGGTTGAAGACGTGGCTCGCCTTGATGCACTGGTCGTAGGCCGGGAAGACGCACTTGTGCAGGCGCCGGTTATCGCTGTCGCCGGGGGCGCCGGCTGCCAGCAAGGCCAGGCATTCCTTCTCGGCATCGATGAAATGGCGATGCAGCATCTCGGTATTGGCATATTCGAAATTATGCCTGGAATATTCCTGCTCGGCCTGCAGGAAGACATCGCCGTAGGTGATCTTGTCTTCGCCTTCGAGGCCGTTGAAGTTCAGATCGTAGACGCTGTCGACACCCTGAACGTAAGTCGCCAGACGCTCCAGACCATAGGTCAGCTCGCCGGCGACCGGCGCGCATTCGATGCCGCAGACCTGCTGGAAATAGGTGAACTGCGAGACTTCCATGCCGTCGCACCAGCATTCCCAGCCGAGGCCCCATGCGCCGAGCGTCGGGCTTTCCCAGTCGTCCTCGACGAAGCGGATATCGTGCAGAAGCGGATCGAGACCGATCGCCTTCAGCGAACCAAGATAAAGCTCCTGCAGGTTCGGCGGATTGGGCTTCAGGATGACCTGATACTGATAATAGTGCTGCAGGCGGTTCGGGTTCTCGCCATAGCGGCCATCGGATGGGCGGCGGGACGGCTGGACATAGGCGGCTCGCCAAGGCTTCGGACCCAGCGCACGCAGCGTGGTCGCGGGATGGAACGTGCCGGCGCCGACTTCCATGTCGTAGGGCTGCAGAACCGCGCAACCCTTGTCGGCCCAGTAATTGTGCAGCGTCAGAATCAGCGCCTGAAAGGAGCGCTTCGGGTTCATATGGTCGGGCACGTTGGCAGTCATGAGAGCTGATTTCTTCTGCTAGCGAGTTGTTTGGCGGACAGGTGCCACGGCGGGACGAAAGGGTCAAGACTTCGGCGCGCAAACTGTCGCCTAGCCGTTGTCCGCCCCGCGGCGGCTGCAAATGCTCACTCGTCGTCGCGCTTCACATGATACTCGCCGGTCTTCGGATCCTTAACCAGCGTTCCCATGGCACCGGTGCGGCGTTCCGTTTCGGCGCGGCGGGATTTTTCGGCGAGCTTTTGGGCATCGCGCACGAAGCGCCGATACAAGAACCAGATGCCGCCGACGGCGATGATGAAGAAGATGATCTGGGGCATTACCCAGCGCTCCCGATTACAATCCGTACCTTCCCCACAATGCCTTTTCCTCTGCCGCTTCCGCAAGCCCGGACGCAAGACCGGCGCCGAGACCGTCCATGCCGCCAAGCGAAATGCCCGGAGCCTTGCGGCCGAAAAGGCTGCGAGGGGTGGTGACCAGCGTAAGCTTGACCTTGTCGCCGAAACGCTTCCTCAATTCCTGACGCATATCGCCGAGGCCATCGATTAGGCCGAGCTCCAGCCCGCGTCCGCCCGTCCAGAACAGACCGGAGAACACGGTTTCGTCCGATGTCAGCTTTCCCGCCCGACGTTCGCGCACCATGTCGATGAAGACCTTGTGGATCTCGAGCTGCAGGCTCTTCAGATATTCAATGTCCTTCTCTTTCTCCGGCTTGAACGGATCGAGAATCACCTTGTTCTCGCCAGCGGTATAGACGCGGCGCTCGACGCCAATCTTCTTCAACAGTTCCGGAAAACCGAAGCCGCCGGAGACGACGCCGATCGAACCGACAATGGAGGTGGCGTCGGCAATGATCTCATCGCCTGCCAGTGCAATCATATAGCCGCCGGATGCAGCGACATCCTCGACGAAGACCAGAACCTTCTTCTTTTTCTCGGCGGCAAGATCGCGAATGCGATTGTAGATCATCCGGGACTGCACCGGAGAGCCCCCCGGCGAGTTGACGACGATGGCAACGGCTGGCGCGGCCTTTATCTCGAAGGCCTTTTCAAGCGCCTGGGATACGCCCGCCAGATTCAGCGATTGTCGCAGCGGGCCGCCGCCGGACGAGATGACGCCGCTCAGACGAACGACGGGTACGATCACTCGTTCCTTGCGGAAGCGCTTCGGAAGCATACGTCTCAAGAACCCAACCATTCGTCATCCCTGAATCATGATATTTGCTGCTCCGTGATGTATGCATGGAAACGGCAAACGCAACATTGCGGATCGCATTTCACGTCTGGATTTATGTGGGCAGGACGCTATCGGCGCGGATATGGGGCGCGGCCATTGTTCATGTCATCGACGAAATCGGTGAATTTATGCGTTCCTTCGCCGTGCATCGTCAACGGCGCGCGCAGCACCAATCTCGCCCTCGACCCCTTGATCGCCGTCACCAGAATGCGCACCGCATTTTCGCCTTCGCGCGGATGGATCGATGTAATCTCGATACCGCCGAAGCGTCGGCCGCAGGCGGCGATGATCTCGCCGATCGATTCCGGTCGTGCAATCAGCGAAAGCTGGCCGCCGGGGATCATGATGGCGCCCGCCGTGCGTATCCAGCGCTCGAACAGCCCCTCGGTCATGGCATGCGCCTCGGCCTTCAGCGCATCGGGCGTCAGCCGGTCGCTGGCGTCGTTGAAAGGCGGGTTCATGATGACGTGATGGAAGCTGTCGTCGACCAGGCCCGCCTCGTTGCGATCCTTGCCGGTCAGCGTCACGTCGGCCTCGATAACTGAGACACGCTCGGCGAAACGGGCATTTTCCGACAGCAAAAGACTTTTGCGGGCGAACTCAGCCATATCGGGCGAACGTTCGAAAAGTACGACCTCCGCACGAGCGAGCCTGGACGCTACTGCCATTCCAGCCGCCCCTGCTCCCGCGCCGAGATCGGCGACCCTGATCGTGCGCTCGTCCGCCACGAGCGCTGCGAGCAGCATGGCATCCATGCCCGAACGATGCCCCCTGCCCTTCGGCTGGACGACATGGAAGGCGCCGCGATGGAAGGCATCTATCGTTTCGGAGGGGCTGACGACCATGGCGGATCTCAAGTCTTCGCCGGGCGCAACTCGTCGCCGAGACCGGCATCGATGAGGATACGCCGCGCCTGATCAGCGCGCGCTTCTTCCACCAGAAAACGGCGCGGCAGCATGCCGAGCGAGCCCTCAAGGATGCTCATGGCCTGATCCGCAACGAAGCAGTGAATCCCAGCATCCTTCATCAGACTCTCCGCAAATGAGAGGATGACCGGGTCGTTGGTGCGGATCAGCTCGTGCATAAGCCTTAGAATTCCTGTCAAATTTATGCGACGAGACATTTCGCCTCTTGCCGCTTGTTTCGCCCCTTCTTATTGTGCTTTGCAGAAAATGAACAGGAGTCCGGATCGTTGGGCGTCGTGATACCGCTGGAAGAAAGCAAGAATAAACTGGCATCCATCAAGCCATTGGTGGATCTGACCAAGGCGGACATGGAACGCGTCAATCAGCTCATCCTGTCGAAGGCCGGCTCCGATGTGCAGATGATCCCCGAGGTTGCGGAGCATCTCATCTCCTCCGGCGGCAAGCGCCTGCGGCCGATGCTGACTATCGCTTCCGCCGCACTTTACGGCTATCAGGGCGACAATCATATCAAACTCGCGACATCTGTCGAATTCCTGCACACGGCTACGCTGCTACATGACGATGTGGTCGATGAAAGCGATCTGCGTCGCGGCAGGTCCACCGCCCGCATGATCTGGGGCAACCAGGCAAGCGTTCTGGTCGGCGACTTCCTGCTCGGCCAGGCCTTCCGCATGATGGTGGAAGTCGGCTCGCTCGAAGCGCTCGACGTATTGTCGTCGGCCGCCTGCGTCATCGCCGAGGGCGAGGTGCTTCAGCTCTCGGTTTCCAAGAACATGGAAACGACTGAGGACGATTATCTCTCGGTCATTCGCGCCAAGACCGCAGCGCTTTTTGCCGCCGCGGCCGAGGTCGGCCCGATCGTCGCCAATGCCGGCAAAGCCGAGCGCAATGCGCTGAAATCCTACGGCACCAATCTCGGCCTCGCCTTCCAGCTCGTCGACGATGCGCTCGATTACGGCGGCAAGGCTGCCGATCTTGGCAAGAATGTCGGCGACGATTTCCGCGAAGGCAAGATCACGCTTCCGGTGATCCTCGCCTATCGCCGCGGCACCGAGAAGGAGCGCGCCTTCTGGCGCGACGCCATCGAATCCGGCAACAACAGCGACGAGAATCTCGAAAAGGCCCTCGGGCTGATCACGAAATACGGCGCGCTGGCCGACACGATAGCCCGTGCCGTCCACTACGGCACCATCGCCCGCGACGCCTTGGCACCATTGCCGGAAACGCCCTGGAAATCGGCACTTCTGGAAGTGATCGATTTCTGCATCGAACGCGTTAATTGATAGCGGCGCCCGAATTTGTTGCAGGGCCGCTTCAAAAAAGCCATCCTGTTGTGAATCAGTTGACACGAATGCGTTATGCCGCCGGCGACTTCGCTGGCCGTCCCTCGATGAAAGGCTTTCTAATGCGGCAAAGACTTGCCATCCGTTTCCTCTCGGGCGTAGCCTTGGCGGCGGTCCTTTCGGTGTCCGCCCTGAGTGTCGCGCGGGCTGAGGACAAGCCGGCAAAGCCGGAGGTCAGCGCCCCGGTTGCCTTCGATCCGGATAGTGTCGATACTTTCGCAGGGGCTTTCCTGGCTGCCCGCACGGCCGATGTCGATCACGACTACGATACTGCCATCGCGCTCTACAAGAAGGCGCTGATGATCGACCCGGGCAATCCGGAAATTCGTCAGCGGCTGATGATCTCGCTGCTTTTGAACGGCAATCTCGAGGAGGGCGTCAAATACGCCAACGAGCTGAAAAGCGATCCCTCCGTCGAGCGCGTCACCACGATCGTGCGCGGCATGGACGCCATTCGCCGCCACGAATACCGGGCAGCGCAGGACATCCTGAAATATAACGGTCCGAACGATCTCGACCGGATGATGACCAACCTGCTTTCGGCCTGGGCCCGCGCCGGCGCCGGCCGCGGCAAGGAAGCGATCTCGATGGTCGACAAGATGAAGGGCCCTGACTGGTTCAACATCTTCAAGAACTATCATGCCGCCGCCATCGCCCTGACGATCGGCGATAATAAATCGGCGCGCTCGCACCTGAACGACGCGGTCCTCGATAAGACCGGCGGCGCCACCGCTCCGGACACCTTCATGCGCGCCGTCATGGCGCTCGCACGCCTTGAAGCCAAGGCCGGCGACAAGCAGAAGGCCCTCGACGCGATTTCGGTCGGCGACAATCTCGTCAGCAATTATGCGCCGCTCAATGCGCTCCGTGCGAGCATCAGCAAGGGCGATACGCCCGACCAGCAGGTGACCAACGCCAGCGAAGGGGCAGCCGCAGTGCTCTTTAGCATCGGCGCGGCGCTGAACCGCGACGGCGCCGAAGATGTCGTCTCGCTCTACCTGCAGATTGCCAATTCGCTGGACCCGAAGGCTGCCGATACGCTGGTTCTGCTCGGCGGGCTGGCCGAAAAGCAGGAACAGACCGATCGCGCCATCGCCTTCTACAAGAAAGTGCCGGACAATTCGCCGATGGCCCGCATCTCCGAGCTTCAGCTCGGCCTTGCGCTCGCCCAATCCGGCAAGGTCGACGATGCGCGCAAGCATCTGAAGGCGCTGATCGATTCCGATCCCAACGATGTCCGCAGCTATCTCGCCTATGGCAGCGTCCTTTCCGATGCCAAGGACTTCCAGGCCATGGCCGAGAACTACGACAAGGCCGTGCAGATCATCGGCCCCGCGCCGAGGCGCAGCGACTGGGCCGTGTTCTTCCAGCGCGGCATCGCCTACGAGCGGCTGAAGAAGTGGCCCGAGGCCGAGCCAAACTTCAAGAAGGCCCTCGAGCTGAACCCGGATCAGCCGCAGGTGCTGAACTATCTCGGCTATTCCTGGGTCGACATGAACATGAACCTCGACCAGGGTCTCGACATGATCCGCAAGGCCGTCGATCTGAAGCCGGATGACGGCTACATCGTCGATTCGCTCGGCTGGGCCTATTTCCGTCTCAACCGCTTCGACGACGCGGTGAACGAGCTGGAGCGAGCAGCGCAGCTCAAGGCCGGCGACCCCACGATCAACGACCACCTCGGCGATGCCTACTGGCGCGTCAACCGCAAGCTGGAAGCCGTTTACCAGTGGAACCGGGCCTTGGCCTCGAAGCCGGAAGAAGCCGAGATCCCGAAGATCAAGGAAAAGATCGAGAAGGGCCTGCCTGCGCTCGACACCGACCCGAAGACCGTCGACAAGAGCAAGCAGCCCGATCCGGTGCCGGCTCCCGCGCCTGATTCGAAAGCGCCGGCTCCGGTCGACAAGAAGTCCTAAAACTTCTCATGAACGCGATCTTGGCAACGGGCGAATTCGACCTCACGGAGGAGGCGCCCGCAAAGATCAATCTTGCGCTGCATGTCACCGGTCGCCGCGCCGACGGCTATCATTTGCTCGACATGCTGGTGAGCTTTACCCGTCACGGCGACCGCCTTGGCTTTCGCGCAGACGAGCATGATGAATTCAGTCTATCCGGACGCTTCGGCCCGCTTCTTTCCGCCGACGCCGAGGCTGGCGACAATCTCGTGCTCAAAGCGCGCGATCTTCTGCGACAGGCAGCTCACGCGTCCGGCTTCGATGCGCCCGCTGCCCATATCCATCTGGAAAAGAACCTGCCGATCGCCTCGGGCATCGGCGGCGGCTCGGCGGATGCGGCCGCGACGTTGCGCGGGCTGATGCGGCTCTGGCGCTTCGTCTTGCCGGAAGAGAAGATCAACGCCATCGCCTTGAAACTTGGCGCCGATGTGCCGATGTGCCTTGCCAGCCAGCCGTTGATAGCGCGCGGAATCGGCGAGGCGATCGAGTTGCTGCCGGCATTTCCCTCTTTTGCCATTGTTCTCGGCAATCCGCTCGTCGGCGTCTCCACGCCGGAGGTCTTCCGTCAGCTGGTCCGCAAGGACAATCCACCATTGCTGTTTCCATCGCAGATGCCGCAGGGATACGGCGAATGGATCGACACGATCCGAAACCTGCGCAACGACCTCGAACCACCGGCGCGCTCGATCTGCGGCGAGATTTCGGTGCTTTCCGGCCTGATCGAAAGCCAGTCTCCGATCGTGACGCGCATGTCGGGCTCCGGCGCGACATGCTTCGGCATCTTCGTTGACGTCGAACAGGCAAAGGAAGCGGCCGCTTCGCTTCACGGACTGAAGCCGGACTGGTATTTCCAGGTGACGGAGACGATTGCGGGAGACGTATGATGGCAGGTTCAGTCAGTGAAAGATCCTTCATTCCCGTCGGCATCGCCGTGCTGACCGTTTCCGATACGCGCACGCTGGCCGACGACAAATCCGGCGACACGCTGGTTGCGCGCATCGCGGACGCCGGCCACAGGCTTGCCGCCCGCGCCATCGTTTCCGACGACAAGGAGCGCATCCGCGCGCAGGTGGAAGCCTGGACGAAGGACGATGCCATCGACGTCGTAATCACCACCGGCGGGACGGGCTTTACCGGCCGCGATGTCACGCCCGAGGCGCTGGAGCCTCTGTTCGAAAAACGCATGGACGGCTTTTCCGAGGTTTTTCATCGCATCTCCTACGACAAGATCGGCACGGCGACGATCCAGTCGCGGGCAACCGGCGGCGTCGCCAACGCCACCTTCATCTTCGTGCTGCCGGGCTCCCCCGGCGCTTGCAAGGATGCCTGGGACGGCATCCTCAAGGCGCAGCTCGACTATCGCCACATGCCCTGCAATTTTGTTGAGATCATGCCGCGCCTTGACGAGCATCTGAGGCGCGGCGCCGGCCCCAAGTAGGCCTCGCTGGTTCGCAATGCTTACCAGGACGCTATGCCTTCTCCCCCGGCAAAACAGGAATTGATTCCCAGCCCTCGCCGCTGAGGATGATGCAGCTACGGCCGGAAGCGTCGCTGAGCATCAGCGTCCAGTTGCCACTATCGGCAGCATAGATTTCAACGATCGTGTTGGGATCGAGCTTACCGACGGCCGAAAGCCGTTCCGAGAGGTGGTCTCTGAGGAAGACAACGATATCGACACGCTTGGCGCAAGCGAGTATCGCCTGGGAAGCGGCTACGCCGGGGTAAAGGATTGCTGTTGCTACAAGGACCATTGCCGCGAGGCGTGTGAGCATCGTGCGTTTCATGACGCACCTCCTTTCGCCGGTATCCCGGCAGACAAGGAGTGTTTTGCTGACCTATTCCGCCGCATATCGGCATTTCATGGTCGGTTGCCTGACGCGACACGCGAAAGGTGCCGCCACAGAAGAATTATCGCAGCTATTTGTAACTTTTCAAATGAAATCTCGGATCGGGCAAGGCGCCTTACCGTGCCGCGCGCGCCACCCAGGAGGGAATGAGCTCGCTTGAAAGCCGCCGTCCCTTCTGTCCCTTGGCGAACTCCGCCAGCCGCATGCCGCTTCTGGCGACGGAGATAGCCTGATGTTTGGAAAGCAACAGGCCGAGTTCCAGCGGCGGAGTGCTGCGGCCGATTCTCTGCAGGAGGGGCCGGCGATAGCCTCGTGAAGCGGTGAATCGCGCCGGGACCTTGTTCAGAGAGACATATTCGGCGATCTCATCGATCCAGCCCGCCTGCGGCCGCGCGCCCGGCTCGACCAGCAGCAGCCATTCGCCACGCGCCGAACGCAATATGTCCTCGATATCCCATTGCGAATGGAAGCGACATCCCGCTGCATCCGCGACCTGCGACGTGCCGTCGCTGCTGCCGTGATCGAGCACGACCACATCGCTGACCAGCCCCTCGACCGCGCCTGCCACCAATGCCGCCAATGTCTGCGCCAGCTCGGGTTCGTGATCCTGGCATTCGATGATTACCGTCAACATTGCCCATTTATAGAGCGACGCACAATTTATTGCCAGCGTATAAGCCGTCACCCCGACTGTTTGAGCGAGGGCTTATGGACGGATATGAAGCGCCTCCACGGCCACCTTAAATCTCGGAGGATGTTGCGCCGCAGCCGCTTGGTTCGAGATTTTGTTCTTGCAATGTTCTCGTTTGTCGGATAGGAATTTAATCATCTTAGACGCGGCATGCAATGGCATGAATCGCCCTGGAGCTACCGATGAACGAGCAGTCCCTTGCAGGGCAGGCCGCATTTGCGCCTGCCAATACGGCAGACGTTGCCAACGCCTTGATCGCCGATGCCGGCCTCAGGGTCGAGGCCGAACGCCGACGCGGGCGCGGCGCCGGATTGAATCCGAGCGGCCGGTTCGAACCGCAGCAGCGCGAAGCCATCGACGACGGCTGGCAAAACTGGGAGGAGCTCCCGCCGTTCAAGACCGAGGTGCAGGTGGAAAAGCCGCGCACCGCAATCACGCGCAACGAATCGCCCGATATTCCTTTCGACCGATCCATCAACCCTTATCGCGGCTGCGAGCATGGCTGCATCTACTGCTTCGCGCGGCCGACGCATGCCTATATGGGCCTGTCTGCGGGGCTCGATTTCGAATCGAAGCTATTTGCCAAGCCGGATGCGGCGAAGCTGTTGGAACGCGAGTTGGCAAAGCCCGGCTACAAGCCGCGCGTCATCGCCATCGGCACCAATACGGACCCCTATCAGCCGATCGAGAAGGAATGGCGGATCATGCGCCAGATTCTCGAGGTGCTGAACAGGGCGAACCATCCGGTTGCCATCGTCACCAAATCGGCGCTGGTCATGCGCGATATCGACATCCTGAAGGAGATGGCTGCCAAGAACCTGGTGCGGGTGGGATTGTCGGTGACGACGCTCGACCGCAAGCTGGCGCGCGCCATGGAACCGCGTGCTGCGACGCCGCCGCGGCGGCTGGAGGCGATCCAGGCCCTGAACGAGGCGGGCATCCGAACCTCGATCATGGTGGCGCCGATCATTCCTGCTCTCAACGACCATGAGATCGAACGTATCCTCGATGCCGGCAAGGCCGCCGGCGCGCAGGAGGCAAGCTATGTGATCCTGCGGCTGCCGCTGGAGGTAAGCCCGCTGTTTCGCGACTGGCTGCTGCAGCACTATCCGGACCGCTATCGCCACGTCATGTCGCTGATCCGCTCGATGCGCGGCGGCAAGGATTACGATGCCGAATTCGGCAAACGCATGAAGGGTGCCGGACCCTATGCCTGGCAGATCAGCCGACGCTTCGAAATGGCGACGCGGCGGCTCGAGCTTGTGAGGCGCAACATTGCATTGCGCGACGACATGTTCGTGCCGCCCGACGGCAGCGGCGTCCAGCTGTCGCTGCTCTAAAGCGCATCGCGATTTTTCAGATTCGCTTCTTGCGCTTTAGGTCTTTGATTTCTCGCATGTCGTCATCGCAAAACCGCTGCACGCTTTTGCGCGACATGCTCTGACCTTCCTCGCGGGTTTTCCCTGTACCCGCCGGAAAAGCCCCCTGGTTCGCCGCTCTGATCCACCGGGGGCTTGCAGGAGATCGGGTGGTGTGCGAGCTTCGCCGCATGCCACGCCGCACATCACCCGATTCTCCCATGCTCTTTGACGAGGGGCCGATCGTTCCGACCTTCGAGCTGGAGCTGATCGCCCGACGCGCCGGCCATTGGCCGGTTGCCGGTGCCGACGAGGCTGGCCGCGGGCCGCTCGCGGGGCCTGTCGTGGCAGCGGCGGTTATCCTCGATCCCGACCGTATTCCGCAGGGATTAAACGATTCGAAGCAGCTGACCGCCGCCAAGCGAGAAGCGCTGTTTACCGAAATTCTCGCAACGGCGACGGTGTCCATCGCCTCCTCAAGCGCCACCAGCATCGATAGGACCGACATCCGCAAAGCAAGCCTCGATGCGATGCGCCGTGCGATTTGCAGCCTGGCGATGCCGGCAAGCTATGTGCTGACCGATGGCCTCGATGTGCCCGCTGGTCTCGCCTGCCCCGGAAAGGCCGTGGTCAAGGGTGACGCACGCTCCTTCTCGATCGCCGCCGCTTCGATCGTCGCCAAGGTGACGCGCGACCGGATGATGACGCGCGCGGGCATTGTGTTTCCCGATTATGGTTTCGCAGCGCATGCCGGCTATGGTACTGCCCGGCATCGCGCCGGCATCGCCCAGCATGGCCCCTGCTCCCTGCATCGCATGAGCTTTCGCCCTCTGAAGAAGGACAGCGCCTGAGGCAGCGCCTCATTCGCAGAGCCCCGCAATGATCTCCGGCGACCATTTCGACACATAGGCAATGTCGAGACGGTAAATGTTATCGTGCCCGTCCTGCAAGTCACGGCGATATCTCTCGACACCGCGGGCCGCCTCTTGCTCCATGAAGGTCAGCAGTGCTTCCAATCGCGCGATGATGGTGTCCGGCATGAGGCTGCGTTCGGCGACGGGCAAGCCATAGGCATCGAGAAGGATGCGGGCGCGCCGGATCTGATCATCCAGCCTGCTCAGACCCTCCACGCGGCTCTCCGAGGACAACGGCGCCCAGCGATAGACGGCATAGGCCAGATCCCAGCATCGCGGGCCAGGATGAGCCGTCTCGAAATCGATGATGCCGGTCACCTCGCCATCGTTCAAAACGACATTGTAGGGTGCGAAATCCCCGTGGCAGATGACCTCCGCCGGCGCGCGGGCCGGCAATTGCCATAGGCCATCGACCGCGAGGTCGCGCAGAGGCAGCCTGGAGCAATCGTGGTAACGCCGAAGGAGCGATGCTGCAGATCGCAGAGCCCGTTCGGAGCGCATTTCTTCATTGTCGTCGAGGTCGCCGGTCGTCCCGGGCAGATAGGCTACCCTCTCCCAGACCTCATCAAATCCCTGAGGCAGAAGCGCCGCAGCAAATCCATGCCGCCGCAGGGCGGCCAGCAAAGCGTGAATGCTCGCTGTCCATGGGCGAACCGGCCGCAGGACGCTGTCGCCCTCGCGAAATGGTCCCAGATCGTTCGATGCCTGCATCTACCGCCCCCAACCACATGACGGGATCTACGCGTGCGAAGCCCCTTCGTCAAACGCCAAAAGGCAGCATGCGAAAACAAAAAACCCCGCCGAGGCGGGGCTTTCGAAGCATGATCTCT
Organism: Martinezella miluonensis; assembly: GCF_900094545.1. GTDB lineage: Bacteria > Pseudomonadota > Alphaproteobacteria > Rhizobiales > Rhizobiaceae > Rhizobium > Rhizobium miluonense. Next base: position 43,459 of record NZ_FMAH01000010.1, on the reverse strand, counting down.
CGCACGCTTAGTTCAGGCGGGTCTTCACTTCATTGACTGCGTCGTTGAAGAGACCGGATTGAACGCTTCCATCAGCCTTCTTCGCAAGCACGGTCTCAGCAGCTGCGATCGCCAGATCGACGGCTGCGGAACGAACCGCCTTCATCGCATCGGCTTCAGCCTGCTTGATCTTCTGCTCTGACAGAGCCGTGCGGTTGGCGACGAATTCCTCTGTCTTCTTGCGGGCTTCAGTCGTCAGCATCTCAGCTTCGCGCTCTGCGGCAGCAACGATATTCGCTGCCTCTGCCTCCGCTTCCTTGCGCTTGCGTTGGTATTCGGCCAACAGGTGCTGGGCCTCTTCGCGCAGGCGCTTGGCTTCCGCCAGTTCGTTGCGGATCTGGTCGGCGCGGTCGTCCAGCGACTTTGCCATCATGCCCGGAACCTTGAGATAGACGATCAGGCCAAGGAAGATGATGAGAGCAACAAAAGCGAAGAAAGTTTCGTCAAGACCGAATGTCATGGATCAACCCTCCTGCTTCGCGGATGCTGCAGCAACGGCCGATGCGACATCTGCCTTGCCAGCGACATTGCCAACGAGCTGCTCGACAACGGCCGAAGCCGTTTCTTCCGCAATCGCGCCGACATCGCCAAATGCCTTCGCCTTGATCTCGGCGATGCGAGCTTCAGCGGCCTTGAGCTTTTCGGAAAGGCTTGCTTCGATGGTCTTACGATCTTCCTCAGCCTTTACCTTGGCAGCATCGCGAGCGGTCGCGCCGATTGAATTTGCCTTGGCGCGTGCAGCGGCCAATTCGCTTTCGTAGGTCGCCACGGCTGCATCGGCCTCAGCCTTCAAATGAGAGGCTTCCTGGATATCCTGGGCGATACGGTCATGCCGGCTCTCCAGAATATTGCCAACGCGCGGAATGACGATCTTCTGCATGGCCACGTAGAAGATAACGAAGGTGATCACCAGCCAAAGCAGCTGTGACGGATACGTCGTATGGTCGAACGGCGGGAAAACGCCGGCGTGATGGCCTTCATTCGGCGCACCCGTTGCCGTGTGCACCGCACCGGCGGCCGGCGGTGCTTCGTCAGCATATGCCGGGGTCACAAACATGCTCACCTCCAGGTGGTCTGCAAATACAAAGAATCACGGCTCGCTACCCGCGAACCGTGATCTATGACGCCGCTGATATCAGACGGCGAAGAGCAGGAGGAGAGCGATGAGCAGCGAGAAGATGCCCAGAGCTTCCGTAACGGCGAAGCCGAATACCAGACGGCCGAACTGGCTGTCAGCGGCAGACGGATTGCGCAGTGCGCCGGACAGGTAGCTGCCGAAGATATTGCCGAGGCCAAGAGCCGTGCCGGCCATACCAAAGCAAGCCAAACCTGCGCCGATGAACTTTGCTGCTTCCGCGTCCATGTTGAACTCCTTTGAAATGGTTGTGCGGTGAATGACTGACGCCCTTAGACGCCAATGTCTTTATCCTTAGTGGCCACCCGGGTGAACTGCGTCGTTGAGGTACATGCAAGTCAGTACCGCGAAGACGTAGGCCTGGAGAAAGGCGACAAGGAACTCGAGACCGGTTAGGGCGACGGTCATGATGAGGGGAAGAATTGCGCCACCGATGCCGAGCGCGCCGAGGGCTCCAAGCGAGGCGACAAAGCCTGCGAACACCTTCAGCGTGATATGACCAGCCAGCATGTTGGCGAAAAGACGAACGGAGAGCGAAATCGGCCGGGACAGGAAGGAGATGATTTCAATCACCACCACCAGCGGCAGAAGAATGCCCGGAACACCATGCGGCACGAACAACTTGAGGAAGCCAAAGCCGTGCTTGATGAAGCCGTAGAGAATGACCGTCAGGATAACCAGCAGCGCCAGTGCGAAGGTGACGATGATCTGGCTGGTGACGGTATAGAAATAGGGAACCATGCCGAGCAGGTTTGCCGTCAGCACGAACATGAAGAGCGAGAAGACCAACGGGAAGAACTTCATTCCCTTCGTTCCCGCCCCTTCTTTCAGCATCGAGGCGATGAACTCATAGGCCATTTCCGCAACCGACTGCGAGCGGCTCGGGATAACGCTGCGCGGTGCGCAGGCATAATAGAGGAAGCCGGCCGAGATCACTGCAGAGGCGACCATGAACAGGGAGGCATTGGTGAACGAAAAATCAATTCCGCCGATATCGATCGGGATAATCTTGAAGATCAGGAACTGATGGGTAGGTCCGTTTGCCACCGCTTGTTCTCTTTCATTTTTCCGCTCGAGCGAGCGGATGCCTCTCACTTGGAAACAGCGCCGCAGCGTTGTTTCCGCTCATTTCTTGTCCGAGCGACGTTCCTCGAGCGCCGGTGTCGCCACCTTGCCTGCGGAACGCAGCACATTCAGTACACCGGCACAGAATCCGAGCAGCAGCAAGATAATCATGCCCCACGGCGCCGTACCGACAAAACGATCGAAGACGTAGCCCAGAACAGCACCTACGATGATAGCGGCTATGAATTCACTGGAAAGCTTCATCGCCTGAGCATAGCCTTTACGGCTTTCCTCGGCGCGAACCTCCCCGTCTTCATCCTCTCTCATCGCAGCGCGCTTGCTTGCCAATTCGGCATCCAGCTGCGCACGCCGCTGTTCCAGACTTTTGTCGCGGTCATCCGTCATGGTGATGTCCTCTCTTTCCGTCGCGCGCTATCCCAATCCCCGGTCAACGCGCAAACGAACAGCAGGTTTCGCCACCTTTCGGCCCGTTTTGAAGTCGCGCGCAACATAGTTTTAGCAAAAAGCATAGTCAAGGCGTAGACGGCATCTGTCCAGCCATAAATTAGCCCAATTAAATCATGACGTTAAATTGAAAGAACCATCAGAGGCGAAAACTGAGCCGAAGAATCCTCTTCAGCCCACGCGTTGCTGCGGCTTTTTTGTCAGCCACCGGGGCGTTCGAAAGGTCGAAATCTGCAAGCCCGGACGGTTCAGCTCCAGCCGCCGCCATAGGTCCTATAGAAGATGTGCATGCCTATGCGGCCGACCTTCACCATTTCGGCCGCCCAATTCGGCCTGACATAGACAGCATGATAATGTGTGGCTGAGCCGACTTCGGGCAACCAGATCTTGCCGGCGGTAACCGCCATGGCGACCTGGCGTGCGATACGCCAGTGCTCCGGCGAGTTGACCCGCTCCTTGACGTTGTCGCAGGCAAAGGAAAACTGGCAGGCATTGTGCCAATCCTCATTCTGATAGACGACACCGCAAATGGTCTTGGGATAGGCCGGGTTGCGGACGCGATTGAGAATAACCTGGGCAACGGCTGCCTGCCCCTTCACCGATTCCCCGCGCGCCTCGAAATAAATGCCTGTCGCGAGACATTGCTGCTCATCCGAGGAGAACACCGAGGGTGGCAGGACATTGGCGGCCCAGGAATGATCCTTCGGCCCGATCTGCGGCACGAAACGACCTTCACCGTCCTGATCCTTGGCAAGGATGGAATCAAAGGGAGAGGTCCGGGCGTAGTCCGGCGTCGGCGGCGCATAGGCGGCCGCAAGAATATCGGCATTCTGATTGGTAACGAGGTTAGCCAGGTAGGCCGGTACGCTGCCGTCCGGCTTCGGCGGCTGCTTCTTGTAGAAGGCAGTGGCAATCTGGATCTCCTTGCCGCCCAACTTCGGCTTCAGGAAAGCGGTACGCTCGCCGGTCTCGGATTCGGGACGAAGCAGCATGCTGTTACGCTGCAGTACGGAACCGGCGGAAAAATCCTTCGGCGGCAGCATCGGCGCGACGGCAACCACCCGGCCCTTCTTTGCCTGACGGTTGATGCGCTCCTCATCCGGCCTGGGATCGCTGCCCTTCCGTTCGGACTGGAAAGCGACGCGGCTTCCATCCGGCAACAGCAGGCCGCCATCGCCGATGGCTGCGGCCGCACTTGCATCACCGAAGGCGAGTTCCGCCTGGTGGGTGGAACCGGCCGGCGAATTGGTCATCACCATGCGCCAGTTGGCCCCTTGCCTGTCTATGCCCGCAAGCAGACCGGCAAGATCTCCATAGGCCGCGGGCGATGGAAAGATCAGCCATGCGCAAAGCCCGAAAACGGCTGGAGACGTCCAGTTTTGCGGCAGAAACCGCAATTTTCGACTGACATGACGCGAACGAGACAACACCGAACTCCAAACGGCACTCGAAACCAGGAGCCGGAATAATCTCCCATTAACCTTGATGGATGGTTAATTCGGGTGAAGACGTGTCACGAACGTGGCAGGCCTAAACAGAGGAAAGGCTCGGCGGATATCCGCCGAGCCTTCCAACAAACAACGATAGCACCCGCCTCAGATGATGACGTGCGAGCCCAGTTCCACCACGCGGTTGGCCGGCAGGCGGAAGTAGTCGGAGGGATCCGTCGCGGCATTGGCGAGTGCGATGTAGAGCCGGTCTTGCCAATGCGGCATGCCAGACTTCGCATCCGGCACCAGCTTGCGGCGGCCCAGATAGAAGGAGGTCGACATAATGTCGAACTTCAGGCCAGTCTTGCGAAGGGTCGCCAATGCCTGCGAGACGTTCTGCGATTCCATGAAGCCAAAGCGCAGTTCGACGCGTGAGAAGCGTTCGGAAACCTTCTCGACCGAATAGCGATCCTCCTGGACGACACGCGGCTTGTTGGTGGTGCGGATCGTCAGGATGACGTTCTTGTCGTGCAGAACGTGGTTGTGCTTCAGATTGTGCAGCAGCGCGGCGGGTGCCGATTCCGGATCGCTGGTCAGGAAGATCGCGGTGCCCGGCACATGCGCGGGAGAATGATCACTCTTGCGCTCGATCGAGCTGACGAAGGACGACAGCGGAATATCGGTGTGACGCGTCTTTTCCATCAGGATCCTGGTGCCGCGGCGCCAGGTCCACATGATGACGGTGAAGGCCGTTGCGATCGTCACCGGAACGTAGCCGCCGTCGTGGATCTTCAGCAGGTTGGCGCCGAGGAAGACGAATTCCAGCAATACCAGCGGCGTTAGCACGGCGGCCGCCATCGGCAGCGACCAGTTCCAGCGAACACGGACGAATTCGAAGGCCATGATCGAGGTGACGACCATCGCGCCGGTGACCGAAATACCATAGGCCGTCGCCAGGGCATCCGAGGTCTTGAAACTTAGCACCAGGAAGATGACGCCGAAGAACAGCACGGTGTTGACCGACGGCAGGAAGATCTGGCCGGTGTTGGTTTCGGAGGTAAACAGGATTTCCATGCGCGGCAGGAAGCCGAGATGGATGGCTTGGCGCGTGAGCGAGAAGGCACCCGTGATGACGGCCTGGCTGGCGATGATCGTCGCGAGCGTGGCGAGAATGACCACCGGCAGGATCGCCCAATGCGGATACATCAGGAAGAACGGATCGGACATGGCTTCGGGCTGGCGCAGCACCAGGGCGCCTTGGCCGAAATAGTTTAGGGTCAGCGACGGGAACACCAGCACGAACCACGCCCACTGGATCGGGCGGCGACCGAAATGGCCGAGGTCGGCATAGAGCGCTTCCGCACCCGTCACGGTCAGGAACACCGCACCAAGCACGACGACGCCCAGAAAACCTTCACGCAAGAGAAAGCTGACCGCATACCAGGGATTGAGCGCTGCCAGAATGCTGTAGTCATCGGAAATGTGCATGATGCCCGCAACGCCCATGACGATGAACCAGAGGGCGGTGATCGGGCCGAAGAAGCGGGCGACCGCGCCGGTGCCGTGCGACTGGATCGCGAAAAGCAGCGCCATGATCGCGACCGATATAGGCACGATATAGTCCGACAGTTGCGGTGTGACGAGTTTCAGACCTTCGACTGCCGAAAGAACCGAAAGCGCCGGCGTGATCATGGCGTCGCCAAGGAAAAGTGCCGCGCCCAGCAGGCCTAACAGCATCAGAATGGCAGTATGGCCATTCGCCGTCTTCATCAACAGGGCCAGCAGCGACAACGTGCCGCCTTCGCCGTCGTTGTCTGCGCGGAGCAGAAAAAGGACATACTTGATGGTGACGATGATCGTCAGCGTCCAGAACATCAGCGAGATGACGCTGATGACTTCGCCGCGGGTCAGCCCGTCGGCAGCCACCGGTTTCAGCGCTTCGCGAAAGGCATAGAGGGGGCTCGTACCGATATCGCCATACACCACACCGATCGAACCGAGGGCTAGGTAGGCAAGCTTACGAGCGTTCATTGTCCCGTCGGGAGAATGATTGGTTTCGTTAGACATTCAGGATCACTAGACTCTCAGAGCCAGCCTTTCCAGCGAAAAAAGAAAAACGGGACGACGGCGGATACGACCATCAGCGTCAACGAAGCCGGGTAGCCGTAAGCGAAATGCAGTTCGGGCATACGCTCGAAATTCATGCCATAAACGGACGCCACGAGCGTCGGCGGCAGAAACACCACGGAAGCGATTGAGAAGATCTTGATGATGGCGTTCTGCTCGATATTGATCAGCCCGAGCGATGCATCCAGCAGGAAAGTGATGTTGCCTGCGACGAAAGAGGCATGCTCCGACAGAGACTGAACATCCCGCGACACATTGCGGCAGAGCTCCCTGGCCTCGGTGTCCTGCTGCATTGCGGGGATGGTAGAAAGGAAGGTCAGCAGCCGGGACAGGGAACTCAGGCTGTCACGTACCTTGCTGATCGTACGGTGATAGCCAGCGATGTCCTTGAGCTTTTCTTCCAGATAATTCGACGGACGGCGGATCTTCTTCAAGCGATCGCCGAAGACGTGCACCGACAATATATCGATGCTGGCGGCGGCCTGTTCAAGAACCTCGGCGGTACGGTCGACAATCGTTTCGAGCAGCTTGGCAAGGAGCGCCACGCCCGTGCGCCGCTCCTGCGGAATTCGCTGCAGCGCTGCAATGAACAACGCGAAGGATTTCGGCCGTGCGTAGCGAATGGTGACCAGCCGATCTCCCGTCAGGATGAAGGCGACATCGGTCAGCATCGGCAGATTGGTATCGGCCTTCCACAGCAACGAGCCGGTCAGGAAAACCGAGCCGTTCTCGATATAGAGGCGGCTCGACGGCTCGATATCCTTCATGTCTTCGCGCGTCGGCACTTCGAGCCCAAGCAGGCGCTCAATGTTGGCTTCTTCCTCGCGGGACGGCTCGACCATGTCGATCCAGACGGCGTTGTCGGGCAATCGGGCCGCGGCCGAGAGATCGGGAAGCTCAAGCTGCTTGGAATCTGAGCAATAGGCAGTGATCAACTGCGCGCTCCCGCGGCGGAGACGGAGCGACGGCCGAAGCGCGTTACGCACGCCTGCCGCGATCCCAACAATGACCAACGAAAAAAGCTCATAAAACCCCGGCCTTATCCCGCCGGGCCGGCCGGGAATCCGTGTCCACGTTGCACTGCGCTGCTGTACCAATCAATTGTCCGTCCCGGCGAAGCCGCCTGACCGGACGAAACGGAACCACCATTCGGCGGAGGGCAATCATCGGAAATAACCGACCAGCTCCACGCCGGCGGCGCATATGCAGCAAAGCTCGCAAAGAATCAAGTCACAACCCCTTTACCGTGCGCTTTCACCGCAGATTTCACAATCCGGCGAAGTCATAGCACAGGATACAGGCAAGACAATCCGTCGCTATACAGAAAGCAGACAAGGTGCCGTGAATTATTCAAACACGATCGAGGGGGCAGAACGCTGCGGCGTATCGGCTATTTGCTTCCAAACCTTGGCGGCGATCTCGCGGTAGATACCGGCGACGACGCCGTTCGGCTCGACCGCAACCAGCGGCGTTCCCGCATCCGAGCTCTCGCGGATACCCATGGTCAACGGCACCTCGCCGAGGAAGGGGATGCCGAGCCGCTCGGCCTCCTTGCGCGCACCGCCATGGCCGAAAATGTCGTAGCGGGTGCCAGTGTCCGGAGCGATGAAATAGCTCATGTTCTCGACGATGCCGAGGACGGGAACCTCGACCTTGCGGAACATGTTCAGCCCCTTGCGGGCATCGATGAGCGCCAGATCCTGCGGCGTCGAAACGATGACCGCGCCGGCAAGCGGCACCTGCTGCGCCATGGTCAGCTGTACGTCTCCGGTGCCTGGCGGCATGTCGACGACGAGCACATCGAGCTCGCCCCAGGCGACTTCGCGCAGCATCTGCAGCAGTGCGGACTGCACCATCGGCCCGCGCCAGATCATGGCGGTTTCCTCTTCGACGAGGAAGCCCATCGACATGACCTTCAAGCCGTAATTCTGCATGGGATTGATGATGCGGCCATCGATCTGGGTCGGCCGACCGGAGATCTTGAGCAGGCGCGGCATCGACGGACCGTAGATGTCGGCGTCGAGTATGCCGACGCGCAGGCCATTGGCCACCAAGCCGAGCGCGAGATTGGCCGCCGTCGTCGACTTGCCGACACCGCCCTTGCCCGAAGCGACCGCGATGATGGCGCCGACGCCGGGAACGCCAATCTTGGCAGCGCGCGGCTGCTGCTGACCGTGCGGATGAGTATGGCCATGAGCATGAGGGGCAGCCTGCGACGGAGGCGGAGGGGGCGTCGGGCTGCCGGCTTTCTTGTCGGCGGTCAGAGCAACCATGGCGCCCTTCACACCGGGCATGTCCTTGACCACACGCTCGGCCGCAAGACGCATCGGCTCGAGATCCTTGGCTCGCTCGGCGGGGACGGTAATGGAGAAATACACCTTGCCGTCCGAGATGAAGACATCCGACACCATGCCAAGCTCGACGATATTGTGCTCGAGATCCGGGCCGCGAACCGTCTTCAACGTTTCCAGCACCTGTTCCTTGGTGATGTCTGCCATGCCATCCTCACTACGCGCTGCATCGAGAGAGCGCCATTCACAGCAAACTCTCGACATCCATCTGGCTTAGATAGTGGAGTGGCAGGACTTCGCCAAACGAAATTCGGCGCAGTCGTTAAAAAGCGTCTTGGTTGCGGCCGGCAGGTCCGCCGGGTCTATGACCCTACCAGCCGCAACACTCTCCCAAACGGGAAGGACGTTTTCGCGGGCGGACATAGGGCAGGCAGCCGAAAGGAATAAGGCAAGAATGCGAAAATCGCCCAGTGAGCGCCACTGATCTCGGCCGGCGTGCCAAATAAGCAACAACCGCCGCCGATACTTTTCGCCGAAAAAACTTCGACAAGGGCATCGGCGACGGTCATTTGATCCGCGCACGTTGTTCGGCGCTGTTATCAAAGTCCCCTCCGGACTTCTGCCACTTAAGAAGCAGGAAGCGTGCCACTTTTCACAGGACCGCGAAAATCGATGCATTTCAATCGTCTGGCGGCAGTCGGCCCACTTGACCTGTCAGCCGCAGAGCGGCGCTTCCGCATATTTTATGCGCAACATGCCAGATTCGGGCACAAAGCTGCTCGAATCTCGATCATCGGGCTCTGCCATTAAGACGCCAGCGAAGCTATCGGCCGGAAAGGCTGCTACTTGATCAATCCCACCCGCAAGGCCTTGGCGACGGCCTGCGTGCGGTTGACGGTGTCGAGTTTCTTGGTCGCTCGATTCAGGTAGTGATTGACGGTGTGCTCCGAGAGCGCAAGGATTTCGGCGATCTCGGCACTGGTCTTGCCCGCCGCGGTCCAGTTGAGACAATCGATCTCGCGATCCGTGAGCGCATCGACGACCCGCACATCCATGCTGCGGATCTCCGCAAGCCGGTCATAAACGTGGATCGCAACGTAGCAAAGATCCTTGATCTCCTCGGGCGAAAAGGGTTCGCGATCGCCGGCCAGGGAGACCGCGCCACGCATGCCGGATGCATCATGGGTCGGCAGGCAGATGAAGCGCGTCATGCGAAACTTCTCGAACAAGGCGATGACGAGCTGGGATTTGCTCGCCTCGCGGTTCGGGGCCAGCGCCAGGTCATAGACAAAGGGCAGCGTGGTGCGGCGCAGACGCTGCAGCACGGGGCTGGTTGGCAGCAATCCCTCCTGATCGTAGGTCGAAAGAAGCTCTGCCGGCCAATTGTTGATCACGGTATTGCTCTGCAATTCGAAGGAGGTGATCGGCGGCAGGTTGACGACCATGAAGGCCCGGCAACGATAGGCTTCGGTCAATCCCTTCATGAAACGAAACACATCAAACTGTGTCTTCAGCCTGCCAATTTCCTCAATAAAATCTTCGCCTCGAGGAGACGCTCCCGCCTGCATCAATGCTGCCATTTGCTAGTCTTCTTTATGTAAAAGAGGAAAAAACGAGTAACTTCTGTCGCCTTTTCCGTCGACGTCATCGTACCGGCGCCGGATAACCGGCGTTTGCGCAAATATAAGATTTACAGGATTCCGATCGCTTCAACGTTCATTACTACGATGTCCGTCTGCCATTCCGCCAAATCCTTTATGATCTCAGCAATCATGCGAGGATAATGGCAGTTCTTACGCACATCTCAATAATCAAATTTAAGTTAAATACGCAATTTCGCTAAGGTCCAGCGCGAACAGCGATAAATTGACGAATTTCATGTGATGGCTGCGGCAAACGGGCACCGGATTATCGCTTCGGACCCATCCGATTGCGCATATCAGTCATAATCGAATCGGCAGTTGCGACCACCAGGGGCGCCCAATCCTGCAGTTTCCCCGACGTGACACGATAGGCGGGACCGGTTACCGAGACACCCGCCAGCATGTGATCGCCATCGGAGCAGATCGGCGCGGCAACGCAGCATATGCCGCTCTCATGCTCTTCCCGATCGAATGCATAGCCCCGCACTCTGATGTCGCGGATATCCGCGAGCAATTCAGCGGCGCTCCGCAGCGTGTGCTCGGTATAGGGTCGAAATTCGAGGTCGGCGATCCGCTCGGCAAGTTTGGCATCGTCGAGCGCAGAGAGGGCTGCCTTGCCGACGCCGGTGCAGTACGCCGGGGACGCGTTGCCGATCTGGGAATACATGCGGACGGACTGCCGGCCCTCGACCTTGTCGAGATAGATCACTTCCGAACCGCGCAGGACGCCAAGATGCACGGTTTCGCCGGTGACCTCCTGCAGGCGTCGCAGATGCGGCTCGGCAACGGCGCGAAATTCGTTGCGCGCCCAACTGCGCGAGGCCAGTTTCAAGAGCCTGATGCCGATGAGGTAGCGCCCATCGCGATCGACCTCCAGGAGCCCTTCTTCGACGAGATGCGACAATTGCCGGTGCAGCGTGCCCCGCGGCTGATCGGACAGGGAAAGAATATCGGTGAAGCGCATTGGACCTTCGGCGAGCGCAACGAGGTCGAGCAGTGCGACGAGCTTTCCCAGCGTGCCGGTTTCCCGCTCGCGACGGCGATCTGCCTTTTCGCTATCCGAACTCAGCTCCACATCCTTTCATTTATCGCTCGCACTGGCGCGGTATCCTTGACACGATGGAAGTGTAATCAGATAATTCCACATAGTCAAATTTTGTTCCAAATAATGGAACTAATTCGCAAACCGAGGAGGAGACACCTTGGCTGAGACACAGGCGCAATTTCCCGATCTGAAGGATCGTACGGTGCTGATCACCGGCGGCGGCTCCGGCATTGGCGCAGCACTCGTCGAAGGGTTCGCCCAACAAGGCGCGAAAGTCGCCTTCATCGACATTGCGGAGGAGCCGAGCAAGGCGCTCGCCGCGAGGCTCTCGTCGCAGTCGGCGCATCCCGTCTCCTTCTACCACGCCGATCTGCGCGATGTCGGCACGATCAAGAGCACGGTTGCGGCAGTGGAATCCGATCTCGGTGCGATCCGCGTGCTCGTCAACAACGCGGCCTGGGACGACCGGCACGATATCGACACGACGACCGAGGAATATTGGGACAACAGCCAGTCGATCAACCTCAAGCAGGTCTTTTTCGTTTCGCAGGCTGCGGCACCCGGCATGCGGTCGGCCGGTGGCGGATCGATCATCAATTTCTCCTCGATCGTCTTCAAGATGAACCCGCCGGCGCTTTCTTCCTATGCAGCGGCGAAATCCGGCATTATCGGGCTGACGAAAAGTTTTGCCGGTCGCTTCGGTCCGGAAAACATCCGCGTCAACGCCGTCTTGCCCGGCATGATCGTGACGGAGCGACAGCTCGAGCTGTGGCTGACGGCGGACGGCATGGCCAAAACCATCGAGCGGCAATGCCTCAAGCGCGTGCTGAAGGCCGAGGATCTTGTGGGACCCGTGCTTTTCCTTGCGTCCGACTGCTCGGGCGGGATGACGGCACAATCCGTTATCGTCGATGGCGGCATTTTCTAATGAAAGACTTGGAGCATTTCTCATGACTAAGCCCGCATTTATCGCGGTGGACTGGGGCACCAGCAGTTTCCGGCTGTGGCTGATCGGCGAAGACGGCAATATTCTGGCGGAACGCCGAAGCGGCGAAGGCATGACGACGGCAGCTCAAGCCGGCTTCGCCAATATCTTGCAGGCGCATCTGGATGCCATCTCCGCGCCCTTGGATCTTCCTGTCATCGTCTGCGGCATGGCAGGTGCGCGCCAGGGCTGGGTCGAAGCCGGCTACATCGATACGCCGACATCGCTGGCAGCTATTCTCACGGGCGCAGTTGTCGTTCCCGGGCAGTCGCGCGACGTGCGCATTTTGCCAGGCCTGGCGCAGCGAGCCAAGGACGCTCCGGATGTCATGCGTGGAGAAGAAACGCAGTTGCTCGGCGCGATTGCCGCCGATGCCAAAGGCGAGCAGATCGTCTGCATGCCGGGAACGCATTCGAAATGGGTGCGCGTTGTCGACGGCCGGGTGACGGGCTTTTCCACCTTCATGACGGGCGAACTTTTCGACGTCATCACCAAGCACAGCATTCTGTCGCATGCCGTGGCCGGCGCCGCTGACATGCCTGCCGACACCACGGCCTTCGAAGCGGCCCTCAAGGCTGCATTCGAAAAGCCGCAGCTCGTCACCAATCTGATGTTCACCGCCCGCTCCGGCCAGCTTCTCCACGGCACAACGGCGGCCGGGGCGCAGGCGCTGATCTCGGGCACGCTGATCGGCGCCGAGATCGCCGGCGCTCTGTCTTCTGCCGGGCAAGGAGCCGCCATCACGCTCGTCGCCTCCGGACGCCTGCAGACGCTCTATGAAGAAGCGTTCCGCAGCCTGTCCCTCCCCTACCAGACCATCGACGCCGATGCTGCCGTTCGTCGCGGGCTTTCCGCTGCGGCCGAAGCGATCTGGCTCAAGAACGAAAGCAAAAGCTGATGACAACCCGTGTCCCCTTTCCGCCCATGAAGCGCCCGCTGATTGCTATTCTCCGCGGCATCAAGCCAGAGGAAACCGCCGATATCGTCGGCGCGCTGATCGAAACCGGTTTCACTGCCATCGAAATCCCGTTGAATTCGCCCGAGGCTTTTCACTCGATCAAAATCGCTGCCAAGATGGCGCCTGCCGGTTGCCTGATCGGCGCAGGCACGGTGCTGACTGTGGAAGATGTCGACAGGCTGGACGGCGCCGGCGGCAAGCTGCTGGTGACGCCGAATGTCGAGCCCGCGGTGATCAGCCGCGCGCGCGACAAGGGCATGGTGACGATGCCCGGTGTCTTCACCGCGACCGAGGCGCTTTCGGCCGCCCGTGCCGGCGCTACCGGCCTGAAATTCTTCCCCGCCGGCGTGCTCGGCGCTTCCGGTATCACAGCCATTCGCGCCGTTCTGCCGCCGGAGCTTGTTATCGCTGCAGTCGGCGGCGTTTCGGACAAGAATTTCGCCGATTACACCAAAGCTGGCATCCTGGCCTTCGGTTTGGGAACCAGCCTTTACAAGCCGGGAATGACGGCCGCAGAGGTTGCCGAACGCGCCAAGACCACCATTTACGCCTATGACGCCGCCATAGGAGCCTGATCTATGACCGATATTCATGATTTTCAGGGAAATATTCTCTGCAATACCTCATCCGTCCTTGGAGAAGGCCCGACCTACGATCCCGATACGGACACTGTCTGGTGGTTCAATATCCTCGGCAAAGAGTTGCATGAGCTGCATCTGCCGACCGGCAAGAAGCAGGTCCACGAGCTGCCGATGATGGCGAGCGTGCTTGCCCGCGTCGATGCGGAGCGGCAGATGATCGCCACCGAAGAAGGCCTGTTCCTCCGCGACATCGCGAGCGGCGAATTGAGCTTCTATGCGGCAATCGAGGCCGACAAGCCGGAAAACCGTTCCAACGATGGACGCACGCATGTTTCCGGTTCGCTCTGGATCGGCACCATGGGCAAGCGCGCCGAGATGCAGGCGGGCGCCATCTATCATGTCGCCGGCGGCAAGGTCACCAAGATCTTCGATCAGATCAGCATCCCGAACTCGATCTGCTTTTCACCAGATGGCACCATCGGTTATTTTACCGACACGCGCGTCAGCCAGCTGATGCGCGTCCTCGTCGATCCGGAGACCGGGCTTCCGGCGGGCGAGCCGATCGTCATGGTCGACAGTATGGAAGATCCGGGCGGTCTCGATGGGTCGGTTTGCGATGCCGACGGCTATATCTGGAATGCTCGCTGGGGATCCGGCTTCGTCGACAAATACAGCCCGGACGGACTGCGCATCGAGCGCTATCGCGTGCCTGCCATGCAGCCCTCCTGCCCCGCCTTCATCGGCAAGAATGCCGACCGGTTGGCGGTGACCACCGCTTGGGAAGGGCTCGATGACGAAGCGCGCTCCATGCAGCCACAGGCCGGCGCGCTTCTGGAGCTCGGCCCGACTGTCCGGGGCGTCTTCGATCCGCCCTACAAGCTTTGATTGACCTTCGCCTTCGCGCTCGGGTGCGAAGGCGATTTCCGCTATGCGGATGGCGCCGCCGCGATCAGGTTATATGTCGTAAAAATAGGCGCAGCCATATTTCGACGCAGCTGACGCGTTTAAACTTTCGGACCGCATTGGTAAATCAACGCATTGTTTTCTCATAACATTATCCCCGTTTGCAACCTCGAGACATCGACTTTCTGCAACTTTTGACGGAACCAAAGCTTCCCTGAGCCATTTGCCTTACGACCGGTACGATGATGGTCAGTAATCAGGAAATCCACTCGCACTGGTATGCATGCCTGTCACTAGGCATGCCCATCAGAATGAAAGGTAGGTTCACGATGACTGGGAAACTCTTCACCTCCGTCGCTGCAGGCGCAATCTTTGCCGCTGGATCCGTGCTCTCGCCGATGGCTTTCGCACAGGCGCAACAGCCGTCGAACGGAGGCACAGGCAACAGCGGCAATGCGCCGCTGACACAATCCGCTCCGGCGACGCCCGGCGCCGCAAAGCCGGATAGCCCAACGCCGCAAACCAAGGCTCAGGCTCCCGCTGCGTCAACAGGCTCAACGGGCACCGAGCAGGCGGGCGGCTATCTGACCACGCAGTCCGCGGATCAGATCAGTGCCAGGACCTATATGGGCCAGTCGGTCTATAATGGTCAGAATGAAAGTATCGGCAGCATCAACGACCTGATCCTGCAGAAGCAGGGCGGTGTCGTCGCAGCCGTGGTCGGCGTCGGTGGCTTCCTCGGCCTCGGCCAGAAGAATGTCGCCGTGCCGTTCAGCAAGATCAACGCCACCCAGAATGCACAGGATGGTACAATCAAGCTGACGACGACGGAAACGGCCGCCGCGCTGAAATCGGCGCCCGAGTTCAAGACGCTTATGATGCAGGCTTCGGAAAAGGCGGCGCGTTTGGAGGGAACGACAACCATGCCGGCGACCGACAACATGACGACGTCGTCGACCAGCAAGTAACAGGATTAGCCTGATCAAAAAGAAAGCGGCGACCCTTTCCGGCCGCCGCTTTCTTTGGACATGCTTGCCGCCTCAAGCGATCTCGCGCTCGCTGCCGAGTTCGAAATAATGTGTTTGCAGATAGCGAAGCGTCGCAGCGCTATCGGCCGGCTTGCCGAAATAGTAGCCCTGCCCCATCGCGCAGCCGAGCGCCCTCAGCTTCGCGGCCTCCGAATTTTCTTCGATGCCTTCAGCGACCACGCGCAGCTCCAGCCCTTCGCACATGGCAAGAACAGCCTTGATGATGTGCTCGGAGGCCCTGTCGGAATTCATGCGGGAGACGAAGGCCCGATCGATCTTCACCTTGTCGAAGATGAATTCGCGCAAACGGCCAAGGCTCGATTGACCGGTGCCGAAATCGTCGAGGGAAATGCGGACTCCGGCAGCCCGAAGATCGGCGATGATACGATGCGCGGTTTCGGCCGAGCTCATTACAGCGGTTTCGGTGATTTCGAGCTCGAGGCGATGCGGATCCAGGCCGACGCGGGCGAGAATGGCAAGGACGCTGCTGCTGGTGCCGGGATCCATCAGCTGTGCCGAAGACAAGTTGAAGGACAGGAAAAGCTCGCGCGGCCAGGAGAGCGCCGCCTCCGCCGCCTTCCGCAGAAGCGTTTCGGACAGCGCGTCGATGAAGCCGCGCTCCTCGGCGAGCGGCACGAAGACGGCAGGAGAAACGAAGCCGAGATCGGGATCGTTCCATCGGGCAAGAGCCTCGAAACCGAGTACCATATTGTTGGCGAGCGAAACGATCGGCTGGAAATGCACGTCGATAGCGTCGGAAATGATGGCATTTCGCAACGCCTGCTCCAGCTGCGTCGCCCGCTTCATCTCCTGGGCGATCTCGCGGGAATAGACGGTGATCTGGCCGCGGCCGCGGCGCTTGGAGCGGTAGAGTGCCGTTTCGGCGTTCTTCAGGAGATCGTCGAACTCCTCGCCTCCGAAGGGATGGATGGCGAAGCCGAAGGAGGCGGATAGTCGAACGTTGCGATCGCCGAGATCATAGGGAGCCGACAGCACCTCGCGGATCATCTGCCCGAATTTCTCGGCGCCGAGACGCTCGAAAACCAGGGGCAGGACGAAGGCGAACTCGTCGCCATCATGACGGGTTACAGCCGCCCCATCCGGAATGCATGCCTTGAGGCGATGCGCAACCTGACAGAGGATTTCGTCCCCGGCTTCGACGCCGAACAGATCGTTGATCGGTTTAAAGGAGTCCAGATTGACAATACCGACGGTGAAGGGCGCGGGATCGCTGGCGCGCTCGAGCGAAAGCTGGCGCGTGCGTTCGCGCATGCGATGGCGATTGCCCAATCCCGTCAGCGGATCGGTATAAGCTAAGGCCTGCGATTCCTGACTGACTGGCCCAAGCAGCATTTCAGCCGATTTCATATTCGGTTCCGATGTTTTCTCCACCCTGGAAAAAGCATGAAGGCGAAGTCTTAACAAAGGATGGCAAGACGACGGTTATTCGACGCCCACAATAACCCGCCGCCGAATGTGGTATCATCGTAACATCTACCTGCTCTGTACCTTGCGGATATTGCGCATGTATTTCTGGAATACAGTCTCGATAATATCCGGACTGACCGGTTTCAGGATGACATCGTCCATGCCGGCATCGGCGCATTCGTTGCGATCGCGCTCAAAGGCCTGGGTGAGCACGCCGATGATCGGCGTATGCGAGCCGCTGCCCTTTTCCGCACCTCGGATCAATCTTGCCGCCTCGAACCCGTTCAGGCCCGGCAACGAGATGTCCATCAGGATCAGTTCGGGGCGATGTTCCTGCCAGAGGCGCACGGCGTCATCGCCGCTGGCGGCAATGACATGGCTATATCCGAGACCTTCGAGGATCTGCGCGAAGACGATCTGATTGATGTCGTTGTCTTCGGCGACCACAACCTGCACGCGGCGGTCTTCGCCGCTTCCGTGCCGCCACTCCTGCGCAAGCGCAGCTCCTTTGACGTCTCCGAGCTCGCCGCGAATATTGCGGTTGAAATGGCGAGCGATCAGGAACGGCAGCTCCGTGGTGAGCTGCGAGCCATCCAGCGACAGGGCGGGCACGTTCTGCCGCTCCGCCAGCTCGATGCCGCGCTTGCCGAGCTGATTGTCGACGATGACGAGATCGATCTTGACGTCGTGGGCGCTTGCCACATCCAGAAACGCGGCCTCCTCGTTCTCGTCGTGGACGACACAGGCGTCGAAACCATATGTGCCGAGAGTCTTCAGCGCCGCCGTCTCGGCGGCAAAATCTGACGTGACGACGAGAATCTTGCGACCGCTGAAATTCTCCGGAGCGAAGGTCTCCATCGCGGCGGGACGACGCGAAATGGTCTGCAGGGCAGCCATCGGAACATAGGCGCGCCGATAGGATCGGTCGCCGTTTTCCTTGATGTGCGACGCCAGCGCAAACTCGTCGAAATCGGCTCCGGCCTTCGGCAGGTCCTGCATGGTGCCGACCAGGAAATAGCGGCCGGGCTTGCCGATGCGTTGCTTGCGCGTCACGATATCGCGCTCGACGCCATCACGGGCGATCTGGCGCTGGCGCGAAATCGACATCTCTCCGGTGTCGATGACGTGCCGGTCGCTCTCGTCGAAACGATGGGCAAGGTCAGTAGAGAACAGATCGACGCCCTTGCGACCGCGAACCTCGTCTGCCGCGGTCTGGAATTTATCGCAAAATGCTCTGTTGACCGCGACGTAGACCATGTTCTGGTCCTTGACGAAAAGCGGGAAAGGCAAGTTGTCGAGAATATCTTCCGTGAGCTGCACCCGCTCCATGTCGATGCGCCACTGCTCTTCGCGCTTCTTCATTTCCGAGACGTCGGAGAGGATGCAGAAGCCGATCCCGGACGAAAGCCGCCGATTGATGATGCGGATCCGACGATCGTCGACGAAATGTTCGGTCATCTCGACGCGCTCACGCCAATGCGAGGCGATGCGTTGCGAGATCCAGCCGTCACGGTTGGCCGGAGATTTGCCTTGATTTCCCTGGCTCAGCACACCGCTATCGAAGACCGCGCCCAGGAAATCGCGCAATCGCGTCGAGGATTGCAGGAACTCGGGCTGGATTGGAAAGAAGTTCAGAACCTGGCGGCTGGCAAACAGCAGGAGATCGTTC
Organism: Martinezella miluonensis; assembly: GCF_900094545.1. Classification (GTDB taxonomy): domain Bacteria; phylum Pseudomonadota; class Alphaproteobacteria; order Rhizobiales; family Rhizobiaceae; genus Rhizobium; species Rhizobium miluonense. The sequence goes on along the minus strand of NZ_FMAH01000010.1, from coordinate 24,667 downwards.
TTGTCGTAGGCAAAGAAGGCGCTGGAAAGTCCGTCACAGAGAGCGTCGAAGAACATCGGGTGCAGAACGCTGCCGGAAGGTAGATCTTCCGTCATCATTGCCAAAGCTGCCTTCTCAATCTCGGCAGTCATTCGTTCGATTCCTACACTCAACCAGTTTCACAGCATGGCAAATCGGCAGGGCGCCGCTCGCTCTGCAGGGCAAATTTATGAAAATATCATGTTGGCCTGGGCACTCGAAACAGATGGAACTTAGCTCGTGGAAGTTGATGGCCGCCAACCTGCCATCAAGAGCCCTCAGCGTGCACGAGGCGCGCCACCTGCAGTCATTTCAAGTTTATTGCCTCGCAACCTGTCATCATTCCCTTAAACATTGATTAAATTCCTTAACAAAGTCCGGGGTGGAAACGCGTGGATGAGAACGGCCGGACCGCCTTTCCTCTTCCCTCGCCGCCGCGAATCCACGAGAATGACAACATGGCCATCAAGCAACTTTCCGAAACCCTGATCAACCAGATCGCCGCCGGCGAAGTCATCGAGCGCCCGGCGAGCGCCGCAAAGGAATTGATCGAAAACGCGCTGGATGCCGGCGCGACGCGCATCGAAATTGCGACGGCCGGCGGCGGCAAGGCGCTGCTGCGGGTGAGCGACAACGGCTCCGGCATGGAAGAAGCGGACCTCGAGCTCGCGGTCCGGCGACACTGCACCTCGAAAATTTCCGAGACGCTGGACGATATCCGCACGCTCGGCTTCCGCGGCGAGGCCCTGCCCTCCATCGCTTCCGTGTCGAAACTGTCGATCGCCAGCCGCAGGGCGGGTGCCGCCGGTGGCGCCGAGATTGCGATTGCCGGCGGCAAGGTGTTGCATCTGCGTCCGGCAGCGGCCAATCCCGGCACGATCGTCGAGGTGCGCGACCTGTTCTTCGCCACGCCGGCCCGGCTTAAGTTCCTGAAAACCGAGAAGGCGGAAGCAGCTGCCATCACCGAAGTCGTCAAGCGCATGGCAATCGCCTTCCCGCAGGTGCGCTTCGTGCTGTCGGGCAGCGACCGCTCGACGCTGGAATTTCCGGCAACCGGCGACGATCATCTCGCCCGCATGGCGCAGATCCTCGGCAGCGACTTCAAGGACAATGCCATCGCGCTCGACGCGGTGCGCGAGGATGTGAGTCTCACCGGCTTTGCCGGCGTTCCCACGTTCAATCGTGGCAACTCGGCCCATCAATATGCTTTCGTCAACAGCAGGCCGGTGCAAGACAAGCAGATCCTGTCGGCGATCCGCGGCGCCTATGCCGAAACCATTCCCGCCGGCCGCTATCCGGTCGCCGTTCTCTCCCTGACGCTCGACCCCGCGCTGGTTGACGTCAACGTGCATCCGGCGAAATCCGACGTACGCTTCCGCGATCCCGGCCTCGTGCGCGGCCTGATCATCGGCGCTGTCCGCGAGGCCCTGGCACGGGAGGGGGATCGCGCCGCGACCACAGGCGCGGATGGCATGTTGCGTGCCTTCAGCGCCGGCCGTTCCGGTTTCCAGCCGGGATGGCGGCCATCGCCACCAGCTGCACCCTGGACGCAGGAGACCTCGCCATCCCGCCCCTATGAGAGGCCCGCACCCGCGGGAGGATATGGTTTCGGAGAAAAGTCTCAAGCTGCCTTTGAAGGACTTATCACGCCCACAGCACGCGCCGAAGCCACCCCGCCGGTTGAATCGGTGCGGGCAGAAGAAGCGGCCGGCTTCCCGCTGGGTGCCGCGCGGGCGCAGCTGCATGAGAATTACATCGTTGCCCAGACGGACAATGGCCTCGTCATCGTCGATCAGCACGCTGCGCATGAGCGGCTGGTATTTGAGGCGATGCGTAAAGCCTTGCACTCGAAACGGCTGTCCTCGCAGGTCCTGCTGATCCCGGAGATCGTCGATCTTCCGGAAGAGGATTGCGACCGGTTGATGGTGTTTGCAGAGGAGCTTGGCGAACTCGGTCTTGCCGTCGAGCGTTTTGGCCCCGGGGCGATTGCCGTGCGCGAGACGCCGGCCTTGCTCGGCGAGGTCGATGCGCAAGGGCTGATCCGGCAGTTGGCCGACGAGATCGCGGAGTGGGATACGGCCTCCGGGCTTGCCGCCAAGCTCGAATATGTCGCGGCGACGATGGCCTGCCACGGTTCCGTGCGCTCGGGACGGCGCTTGCGGCCCGAGGAGATGAACGCGTTGCTGCGCCAGATGGAGGCAACGCCGGGTTCGGGCCAGTGCAATCACGGCCGGCCGACCTATATAGAGCTGAAGCTCACGGACATCGAGCGGCTCTTCGGACGCAGCTGAAGACAGCCGGCTTCGAAGGGAGTAGAGTGTTCCATGCATTCCAGACGGAAAATCGCTGCGCACTTTTCCGGGAAATGCTCTGGAAAAGTCCCGTCCGGCGCTGTATGGCAAACAGGTGACAGAGATCGAGGACGGGCAGCATATGAATCTTTTCGAGGGACATGGGAACCGCGAGGCGAAAATTCGCTATCTCGACGGCGATTTCCAGATCCTGATGCCCGGCTCTCATGTCATTTGCGCCGTGACCGGCCAGCGCATCGCGCTGGATGAGCTGCGCTACTGGAGCGTCGCCCGCCAAGAGCCTTATGCCGACGTGATCTCCTCGCTCGAAGCCGAAAAGCGCGCCGGCGCGCTTCCCAATCAGAAGCGCTGATTTCTCTTCGCGCGTCCGCATTGCACGGCAATAGCGCTCTAGCCAGTCTTTATGCTGCTTCCTTCGCCTAGACGCCGCTCGCGGGCGGCTGCGATCGCCCTGTCGATGATCAGGCCGGGCGCTTGCGGATCCTCGAAGACCATATCGATCTCGATCACCCTGCAACGCCTCAGCAATTCGTCGACGCGGCCGTGATGGCCGATCAAGCGGACGTAATCCTTTGATGTGGTGACGATCTCCAGACCTTCGCGGGAGGCGATGTCGAGCATATCCGACACTTCATCCTCGCCCGGATGCTCGTGATCTCCAAAAGTGCGGGTGACCGCAATGTTCGCCCCGAGCGCCTCAACCGTGCGGAAGAATTTGCTCGGGTCGGCGATGCCGGCGAAGGCAAGGACGTTTTGGCCGCGCAGATCCTCTTGGCCACGTACCTTGACCGAGGCAGTGAAGAAAGGCTTTCCGGCCCGCGCTGCCAGCCGCACGACGCGGTCGGCCGCAATGCCCTCGCCGACCTTCAATATGCCAGAGGCATAAAGAAGCTGTGTGCGCAGCGGCGCTCGCACCGGGCCGGCGGGAACGAGATAGCCGTTGCCGATGCCTCGGCCGGCATCGATCACCACGAGGGCGTAGTCGATGGCGAGATGCGCGCTCTGGAAACCGTCATCCATAATGATGAGGTTCGCGCCTTCACGCACGAGCCGTTCTGCCCCTTCGGCACGGCGACGGGCGATGACCGTCAGTGCCTCGCGGGCAAGCAGCAGCGGTTCGTCGCCGACCGCCGTTGCGTGGTGATGTGCGGGATCGACGATCGTGGTGACATCGAGCGAGCCGCCATAACCGCGGCTCAGAAAGCCCGGTGTCAGACCCTTGGCTTTCGCAGCCTGGGCGAGAGCAAGCGCCGTCGGCGTCTTGCCGGCTCCGCCGACAGTGAAATTGCCGATGCAAATGACCGGCACCCGCACGGAGGCGCGGCGGGCATGCGCCATGCGATGTCCGGCAATGCGGCCATAAAGAAAGGAAAAGGGCGAGAGCCCCCAGGCACGCCAATCCGGTTTTCGCCACCAGAAGGGTGGTGCTTCCGATACCATACTCTAACCCCGTCTCGCGCCTGCGACTTCAGCAAGGCGGCAAGAAAGGGCAGATTGCGTGAAAAAGCAAGCCTTTGCCAAGATTACGCCAACTGGGCGACCGGCATGAGCAGGCTTTCCAGCTCCGTAATATCGTTGAGGCAATAGTCGGAAGCGGCAGTCAGCGTCTCGCGCGAACCGGTACCGGTCAGCACGCCGACGGTCAGGCCCACGCCGGCATTGCGCCCCATATGGAGGTCATGATTGTTATCACCGACGACGGCCACCTGGGCCGGAGAAAGACCGGTTGCCGCATAGAAGCCGAGTACCATGCCCGGCTCCGGCTTGGTGCCGAAACCGCTGTCGTAGCCTGCGATATAATCGAGATAGTCGATGAAGCCGAAGCGGCGGGCGGTCTGGCGGATGGAGCGTTCATTGTCGCTCGAGGCCACCCCGAGTTTGTAGCCTCGCTGATGCAATCTCTGAAAGAAAGAGGCGAGGTCGGTAACCGGCGAGGAGAAATCCGCCGCGTGCGCAAAGAGTGCATCGAGCTTTCCTACCAGCTCCGAAACAGCCACTTTCGAGCCGGCGGCCACGAGGCCCTCGGAAATCTGTCTGGTATTGCCGGCCGCCAGCAGGCTGTCGGGGACGATGTGACCGGTGATCGGATCCATGCCGCAGGCGGAAAGCAGATGATCGGCGAGAATGGGATCGTCTTGGGCGGCAATTCTGGCCAGCTCGCGATTGACCGGCAACCAGCTCGCGTCATAGTCGAGCAGCGTGCCGTCCTTGTCGAAAAGAATACCCGCAATCGCTCCCAGCTTGACCGCTGCCATGCCTTTTCCTTCTTAACCGTTTGCCATCGTCTTCGGCATCAACCGCGCCTTCACCGAAAGCGGATTGATGTAGGGTTCCAAACCCTTGACGGTTGCCGCCAGTGCACCGCGCATATCATGCACGGCAACGAAGCCGGCATCGATCATAGTGCGCCGCGCCGTGTCGTTGGTCAGCAGATAATGCACGCCCCGCGCCAGCATCTCGGTATCGCGCACCATGCGGGCGCTGCCGCGGCGGGCGAGCACCTGATAGGCATCGCGGAAATTCTGGACATGGCCGCCGGTCAGGATCGCGCAGCCGAGCATTGCCGGCTCCAGCGGATTCTGGCCGCCCTCGTTGAACAGCGATTTGCCCATGAAGGCGACTTCGGTCATGCGCAGATAAAGCCCCATCTCGCCGATCGTATCGCCGAGGAAGACATCCACATCCGCTGACAGGATATCGTTGCGGGTTCGGCGGGCCACCTTGAGGCCCTGCTCCACGAGCATCGCCTCGATCGCGTTACAGCGATCGGGATGGCGTGGCACGATGATGGTAAGCTGACTGTTATGCTCCTTGAGCATGGCGTGGACAGAGGCGGCAGCCCCCTCCTCGCCCTCGAAGGTCGAAACCGCGGCCCAAGTCTTGCGATTGCCGATCTGCTTCATATAGCTGGCAAGCGTCGGCGCGTCATAAGACGGCGCGTCGGTATCCACTTTGAGGTTGCCCGACTTGAGCACCTGCACGGCGCCGAGATCGCGGAAACGCTCAGCATCGAGATCTGACTGTGCGACCACCAAAGCAAGATTTTCGAACAGCGCCTCGGCAAGCGACGGATGCTTGCTCCAGCGGGCAAAGGAGCGATCCGACATGCGGGCGTTGACGAGGATTTGCGGGATGCGACGGCGGCCGAGCTCCGTGATCGTCGTCGGCCAGATCTCGGATTCGGCGAAGATGGCGCAATCGGGCTGCCAGTATTCCAGGAAGCGCTTGATAGCGGGTTTGAGATCGAGCGGCACGTATTGATGGATCACCTCTTCGCCGAGGCGCTCATGCGCCACCTTGGCGGAGGTGATCGTGCCCGTCGTTAGGATGACGTGAATATCACGGCGGCGGATTTCGCGGATCAGCGGAATGACTGCCGAGGTCTCGCCGACGCTTGCGGCATGGAACCAGATCAGCGGTCCTTGCGGGCGGTTGGCGCTCGCGTAGCCGGAACGTTCCAGCTTGCGCGCACCATCTTCCTTGCCCTTCGCCGCCCGGACGGCGAGATACGGCCCGATAAACGGATAAAGGGCGATGCCGCCAAGACGATAGGCGCTCAAGGCAAGACGCGCCCTGAGGCTGCTCATCTCGATCGACTCCTATCCCAGCTGATCATCATCGATGCCAAATCCCGATTGTCAAACGGCCGAATAAACGGCCGATTTTTCGTTTTTATTGTGTCAAAGATACTGCTTCATATCCGGTTTTAAAGCGAGAACGCCTCTCCGGACGAGAATATCAAACGCTAATTTCGGTGTTAGGCAGCTCAGGACGCCGCTTTTTCCATCGGATCGAGCAAACGATGCAGGTGAACGATGAAATAACGCATGTGGGCGTTGTCAACGGTTTGCTGCGCCTTGGACTTCCAGGCCGTCAGTGCACTCGCATAATCGGGATACATGCCGACGATGTCGAGTTCGCTGAGATTGCGAAACTGGACGTCTTCGAGGCTTTCCAGCTCGCCGCCGAAGACGAGGTGCAGGAGTTGCTTTTTGCCGCTGGTATCAGTCATTTTCGTCTCTTTCTACTGTCGTCCCCCTCCGCCCTTCATCTGAGGGATTTTGACCGAAAGGTCAACCGTCTCGTCTGTGTGAAAGCTGGCGGAGAAATTCGGGAAGCTGCGATGCAGGGGCGCCGCAAAGTTCCTCATGCGAGACTTCCGGGCGATTATAGAGCAAGGCATTGCCCGAGAGGTCCACGAGTGCTCCGCCTGCCCGCTCCAGAATGAGATCGGCAGCGGCGAGATCCCAGTCGTGCGAGTTGCGCTTGACGAGCGTCGCCTCCAGCCTGCCATCCGCCACCATGGCCAAGCGATAGGCGAGCGAAGGAATGTGTTTGACCCGCTCGACGGTCTTGCGGAAGTCGGGATCGAACCCCTTGAGCATATCTTCGCCGGTCGCCAGCCGTTGAAGATCGTCGCCAAGCCTTTGAGACACGTTGATGGGCTTGCCGTTCTTCAGCGCCTGGCCGCCAGCGGTCGCGACGAAGAGTTCATCCAGCGCAGGGGCATAAAGGACGCCTGCCACCGGCCGGCCGTCGGTCACGACGGCGACGCTGACGCACCACAAATCCGATCCCGAGAGGAAGCCCCTGGTGCCGTCGATCGGATCGACGACGAAGACGGTCGCGTGCGACAACCGTTCGGCATCGTCATCGGTTTCCTCGGAAAGCCAGCCATAGTCGGGCCGCGCCAAACGCAGAGCGGCCGCCAGGCTTTCATTGGCGGCAAAATCGGCCGCGCTCACGGGCGACTGGCCGTTGTTCTTCCACCAGACCTCCGGCGATTGCCGGAAGAAGCCGAGAGCGATCCTGCCTGCCTCGAGCGCGGCCTCGACAATCAGGTCCACATCGCTCGGCCGGCCGGCCTTCTGGCTATCGCTCATTCACAACTTCCAATCTCAGCTTGTTCCTCAACGTCCGGCCAGCGTCATGCCTTCGATAGCGAGCGTCGGGGCGGCAACGCCGAAATCGCGGTCGATATCGTTGGCCGGCGTCACGCGCATGAACATCTCCTTCAGGTTGGAGGCAATCGTCACCTCCGAAACCGGGAAGGTCAATTCGCCGTTCTCGATCCAGAAACCGGTGGCGCCGCGGCTGTATTCGCCAGTGATCATGTTGACGCCCTGGCCGATCAGCTCGGTGACGTAGAAGCCGGTTCCGACACTGCGGATCAGTTCTTCCGGGGATATATCGCCGGGTTCCAGCGCCAGATTGGTGGAGGATGGCGATACGGCCGTGCCGCCGCGCACGCCGCGGCCGTTGGTCTTCAGGCCACCGCCGATCTCGCGCGCCGCCGAGGTGGAGAGGAACCATGATTTCAGCACGCCGTCCTCGATCATGACGAGCCGCTTGCCCGACACGCCTTCGCCATCGAAGGGGCGCGAAGCCGGACCGCGCACGACCAACGGATCGTCGGTGATCGAAAGCCCGGCCTTCAATACCTGCTGCCCCATCTTGTCGCGCAGGAAGCTGGTCTTGCGGGCGACGGAGGCACCGTTGATGGCGCCGGCGATATGGCCGACGAAGCCGCGCGCGACGCGCGGATCGAAAACGACGGTGACATTCTTGTCTGTCGGAACCTGGCGCGGATTGACGCGCTTGACCACACGCTCGCCGGCGCGGCGCCCTATCTCCTCAGCCGTGTCCAGATCGGCGAAATAGAGGCGGCTGTCAAAATCGTAATCGCGCTCCATGCCGGTGCCCTCGCCGGCAATCACGCTGACGGAGCGCCCGAAGCGCGAGCCCATATAGTGGCCGGCAAAGCCATGCGACGTGACGAGCACCAGGCCGCCCATGCCGGCCGAAGCACCGGCCCCGGAAGAATTGGTGACGCCGGAAATGGCGAGCGCTGCCGCTTCGGTCGCCAAGGCCGCTTCGCGAAGCTGCTCCGTGGAAACCTCGGTCGGGTCGAACAGTTCGAGATCGGGGTAGCTCTTGGCCAGATCCGCCTCATCGGCCAGACAGGCAAAGGGATCCTCCGGCGAGACCTTGGCCATGGCCACGGCGCGCTCGGCAAGGGCGTTCAGGTCGAAGCCGGGATTGGCCGAAACGCTGGCGACGCGATTGCCGACGAAGACCCTGAGCGAGAAGTCGTCGCTCTCGGAGGACTCGGTGCCCTCGACCTTGCCGAGGCGCACGCTGACGGAATGGGCGCGCGATCGCACGACGACGGCATCGGCCGCATCCGCCCCGGCTTTCCGGGCGAGATCGATCAACTGGCTGGCGCGGGAAAGCAGAGTGGCGGAATCGATTTCTGAGGTCATGATTTGGCCTTTCCTTCGCGTTCCATTTATTGTGCACTACATGAAGCATCAAGGGCGGCAAAGCCGATTCTTGTTCTAATCCCTTCACGCCTGGTTGTTTACGATGGCCATGTGTCGCAATACCGCCTGCTCTACGGAAAGAAACAGACGATGTCCGCCCCCAATAGTCTCTTCACCGAAACCCTGATGCTGCTCGGAGGCACTGTCGTCACCGCGCCGATCTTCAAGAAGCTAGGCCTGGGCACAGTGCTCGGCTACCTGGCGGCAGGCGTCGTGATCGGGCCGATCCTGCATGGCATCGGCGATAGCGAGGCCGTGCTTGCGGTTGCGGAACTGGGCGTCGTCTTCCTCTTGTTCATCATCGGCCTTGAGCTCAAGCCATCGCGGCTTTGGCAGATGCGGCGCGATATTTTCGGCCTCGGCACGGCGCAGGTCATCCTGAGCGGCTTGGCTCTGACGCTTGCCGCCTATCTCGGCAATATTGCCGGCTGGAAGGGCAGCATCATCGTCGGTTTCGGCCTGGCGCTCTCCTCCACGGCCTTTGCAATGCAGATCCTGGAGCAACAAGGCGACGTCAACACGAAATACGGCCAGCGCTCGTTCTCCATGCTGCTGCTGCAGGATCTTGCCATCGTGCCGCTGCTGGCGCTCATCACCGTTCTCGACGGCGCGAAGGAAACCTCAAATCCTTTGCCGGACCTTGCCATCGCCCTCGGTGCGGTTGCGGCTATGGTCATTGCCGGCCGCTACCTGTTGACGCCGCTGTTCCAGGTGATCGCCCGCACCGGCGCACGCGAGGCGATGATTGCCGCCGCCCTGTTCGTCGTCATGGGATCGGCGACCTTGATGCAGCTTGCCGGCCTCTCAATGGCGATGGGCGCGTTTCTTTCCGGCGTGATGCTGGCAGAATCCTCTTACCGTCATGAGCTGGAAGCCGATATCGAGCCCTTCCGCGGCGTGCTGCTCGCCATTTTCTTCATCGCCGTCGGCCTGTCGCTGAAGCTCGATGTCATCCTGGACAACTGGTTGCTGATCCTGCTCGCCGTCCCGGTCGTGATGATCATCAAGGCTGTCGTCATCTATGCGCTCTGCCGCGTGGCAGGCTCATCGTACAATGACGCCGTGCGCATTGCCGGACTGCTGCCGCAAGGCGGGGAGTTCGGCTTCGTCTTGTTCAGTGCGGCCAGCGCCAGCGGCGGCCTGTTTTCGGCCAGCACGGCATCGATGCTGATCGCGATCGTCACGCTATCGATGGCGCTGACGCCGCTTGGCTCGGCGCTCTCGAAGCGGTTGGTGAAAGGTGATGCGCAGGAGGAGCTGGACGAGGATTTCGAAGGCGCCGGCTCCGATGTGCTGATGATCGGCTTCTCGCGTTTCGGCCAGATCGCCGCGCAGATCCTGCTTGCCAGCGGACGGGACGTGACCGTCATCGACTTCTCCGCCGACCGCATCCGCCAGGCATCAAGCTTCGGTTTCCGCATCTATTTCGGCGACGGCACCCGCAAGGACGTGCTGCGCTCCGCCGGTATCGATCGCGCGAAGATCGTCGTCGTCAGCACGCATCTGCGCGAGGTGACGGACAAGATCGTCGAGCTCGTGCAGACGGATTATCCGCACGCGCGCATCTTCGTCCGCTCGTATGACCGCGTTCATTCGATCGAACTGCGCCACAAGGGCGTCGACTACGAGCTGCGCGAAACGCTGGAATCCGGCCTGCTCTTCGGCCGCCGCACCCTGGAGGCGCTCGGCGTCAGCGAGACCGAAGCCTATGACATCGGCGAGGATATCCGCAAGCGTGACGAGCAGCGGCTCGTGCTGCAGGTGAGCGAGGGGCTGCAGGCCGGAACCGACATGCTCTATTCGCGTCCGGTCAAGCCGGAACCGCTGGTCAAGCCGAAGCGCGCAGCCGACACCTACAGCGATGCCGACGATCTCGTGGCCTTGCCGCAGGAGGAACCGGAGCGGGCTTAGCCCCTATCGGTTGCGCAGCGCCGGGGCGAAAGGCGAAAGGCAAGGCTCCGGTTGAATGTTCTCAGTTCTTTGCCGTGATAACGCGGTCGAGGGCGAATTTCAGCTCGTCCTTGACGCCGGCCGACATGGCGAGAATATCGCGCGCCTTCAGGAAATCGAGGACGCCGGTGCGGCCGACGGCCGGGCGCAGGAAGATCTGCGGCGCCTGCAGGCGCAGCTTCAGCGCGATGTTGGACTGCATCGTCAGCTGACCGGCACCAAACAGGCTTTCGATGCGATTGGGAATATGCCGGCCGCCACCTTCAGGGCCGCCGACGACGTCGACGCCGATGATGATATCGGCAAGCCCGGCCAGATGCTCGTAGGGGACCGGGTTCATGATGCCGCCGTCGATCATCACGCGCTCGCCGAGCCTGACCGGCATGAACACGGCGGGAATGGCGGCGGAGGCGGCAAGCACCGGAAAGAGCTCGCCCTTTTCGATCACGACCTCGGCCTGATCGTAGTAATCCGTCGTCACCACCTTCAGCGGTATGTGCAATTCCGAAAAATTCTCCGGAAATGTGGTCGGCAGGAAGGTGCGCAGGATGCGTTCGAGATTGAACTGGCCGAAACGGATGCTCCGCATGCTGATCGGCCGCAAGCTCCAGATCTTGTTGAGCACTGCGGGGCGATTGCCGACGGTTGCAAGCGTATGATCGCGGATTTCGGCGCCGCTCATGCCGACCGCCATGGCCGCACCCATGATCGAGCCGATGGAGGCGCCTGCGATCGCAACCGGGCGGATGCCGAGTTCGTCCAGAGCTTCTATGATATGGATATGGGCAAGACCGCGGGCGCCGCCGCAGCCGAAAGCGACTGCGACGCTCGGCGTGCTGGAGGCAGCAAGCGGATAGTCGCTGCCGACGAAATCAGCATAATCGCCCATATCCTTCTCCTTCCACCGTTAAGCCGTTTGCGGCTGATAGCGGAAGAAATGCATCTTGCTGTCGCCGAAGGTGCGCACTTCGAGAAACAGGAAATCCGACGGCACGGAAACAGTCACGTCGGCACGCTCTTCGAGGATCGCCAGAGCGCCAGGAACCAGCCAGCCTCCGGCGGCGGCAGCCGCAAAAGCCTTTTCGCCCAGACCTTTGCCATAGGGCGGATCGGCAAAGAGAAACTCGAAAGGCTCGAGGTTGCCGACGCTGCCGAGATCGGTCGCATCACGCCGCAACATGCGCGTGCGGCCGTGCAGGCCGAGCGCGTCGATATTTTCCCAGAGAAGGCCCCTGCCCTCGACGCTGCTTTCCACGAAAAGCACATGGCGGCAGCCGCGCGAGGCCGCTTCCAGCCCGACCGCGCCGGTGCCGGCGAACACGTCCATCATCCGGGTGCCGTCGATCGATCCCGGATAGGCATGGTTCAGGATATTGAACAGGCTTTCGCGCGTGCGGTCCGCCGTCGGCCGAATGTCGTTCGACTTCGGCGCTGCCAGCGAACGACCGCGAAACTCACCGCCGACGATCCTCACAGCGCGTTAACCCCTTCCACCCTTGGGACCGCCTCTGCCGGCGCCACCACGACCGGGACCACCGCGACCGGGGCCACCGGACGGACGGCCTGCGCCACCTGGCTTGCCGCCAAAGCCGCGCGAGCCGCCGGGCTTACCACCCGGCTTGCCGCCAAAGGATTTGCCGCCGCCCGGCTTTTTGCCGAATGGTTTGCCGGCCGGCCGATCACCGGAAGAGCGCTCGCCCTGCGGACGATCACCAAAGGGCCTGTCGCCACGGGGTGGACGATCCCCAAACGGGCGATCGCCGCGAGGACGTTCGGAGCGCTGTTCGCCGCCGAAAGATTTGCCGCGGGGACGCTCGTCTCCCTCGGCACGCGGACGCCGGTCGCCACGGGGCTTGTCTCCAAACGGACGATCACCGTGCGGTTTGTCGCCGAAAGGCCGATCGCCGCGCGACGGGCGATCCCCGAATGAGCGTTCGGAACGGGCTTCACCCTGGAAGGACTTCGCACGAGGGCGATCACCACCCTCAGGACGCGAGCCACGTTCGCCACGCGGACGATCGCTAAACGCTCGATCACCGCGGGGACGATCGCCAGACGGACGATCCCCACGAGCAGGCCGGTCGCCTTGCGGGCGATCGCCGCGGGAGCGCTTGCGATCGAAGCCCTCGTCATCGCCACGCGATCTGCGCGGGGCTTCTTCGCTCGAACGGATCCATTCGCCATCGCCTTCGTCGACGCGATTGATGCGGACGCGAGGGCCTTCGTCGGAGCGATCGAAGCCGCTGCGCTGCGGGCGCTCCGTTTCGCCGCGCTTTGTGGCGGTCCTTGCATTCTTGGCAGCCTTTGCAGCTGCCTTTTCGCCGAGCGGACGGGCGCCGGGCGCCATCCAGACGTTTGCGCTGCGGCGGGGGCCAACCGGCTGATGCTTCGGCCGATCATCATCCTTGCGGCCGCCTTCGCGGCGCCCCTCATCTCGACGGTCGTCACGCTTGGTGTCCAGGCGGCTCAGGGCGCGCTCGCGCTTGTCTTCGGGACGCTCGCGACGCGGGCGCTCCTCCTTGGCCGCGCGCACAGGCTTCACCTCCGCCTCTTCTGCATCGGCAACAGCCGGAGCATTATAGAGCGGCGCGTCAAAATTCGCCTTGGCATCTTCGACCAGGCGCGGACCGAGCTGATCGCGCAGCGTGCGGCCGCGCACCTCGAGTACACGGCCTTCCGGCAGCTCGCCGAGCTGGAACGGGCCGTAGGAAATGCGGATCAGGCGATTGACCTCAAGGCCAAGCGCACCAAGCACGTTCTTGATTTCGCGGTTCTTGCCTTCGCGCAGGCCCATGGTGATCCAGACGTTGGACCCCTGCGTGCGGTCGAGCGTCGCTTCGATCGAGCCATAGAGCACGCCGTCGACGGCAATGCCTTCCTTCAGCTTGTCGAGCGCTTCCTGATCGATCTCGCCATGGGCGCGGACGCGATAACGGCGCAGCCAGCCGGTCGTCGGCAATTCGAGAACGCGGGCCAGGCCACCGTCATTGGTCAGCAGCAGCAGACCTTCGGTATTGATGTCGAGGCGGCCAATCGACATGACACGCGGCAGGTCTTCCGGCAGATTGTCGAAAACGGTCGGGCGCCCTTCCGGATCGGCATTGGTGGTCACCAGACCGGCCGGCTTGTGATAGAGCCACAGACGCGTGCGTTCGATGCCGCGGATCGGCACGCCATCGACCTCAATCTTGTCGGAAAGGGTCACGTTGACCACGGGCGTATCGAGCAGCACGCCGTTCAGCGTGACACGGCCGTCCATGATCATGCGCTCGATGTCGCGGCGCGAAGCCACGCCGGCGCGTGCCATCACCTTGGAAATACGCTCGGCCTTTCCATCTCCGGCCGCCGCCTCATCCGCCACACCGGCGGCAGAGGCCTTTGCCGGTTTCGCGCCATCGCGCTTTATCGTCTTCTTGTCGCCGCTAAAGGGTTTCGGCCCAGGCCGCTTGGGCTTGTCATTCATTGTCATTTGTTGTTTGCCTGAATTTTTAAGGCGTGTTCCTATCAGGTCGCGCCCCTGCGGTTAAGTGGAAAATCTTGAATGGCGGCTACAAATCATTTCATGGAGCTTGCTTTGGCCGAAGCACGCAGCGCCGGCAAGCGTGGCGAAGTGCCGATCGGCGCTGTTCTCGTGCTTGACAACACCATCATCGCCAAGGCCGGCAACCGCACTCGCGAGCTCAACGACGTTACCGCCCATGCCGAAATCGTCGCCATCCGCCTGGCCTGTGAGGAACTGGGGCAAGAGCGTCTTACCGGTGCCGATCTCTACGTTACGCTGGAGCCCTGCACCATGTGCGCCGCGGCCATTTCTTTTGCGCGCATCCGCCGCCTCTATTACGGCGCCGAGGATCCAAAGGGCGGCGCTGTCGACAATGGCGTGCGCTTTTACAATCAAACGACCTGCCATCACGCACCGGAAGTCTACTCAGGCATCGGGGAAACGGCATCCGCCGGCATCCTCAGAGATTTCTTTCAAGCGAAACGCTCCGAAGACTGAAAAGCAGCAGTTGATGCTGCCGCTTTGCAAATTGCTTATTGGAAGGGCTTCCACCAGCTGCTGTTGGTGGACTGCTGCGCAGCTTCCGCATCCTTCTTGCGCTTCTTTTCCTTCTTCGATTCGGGGGTGCCGACGTCGTTGAGGGCTGCCTGATCGGAAACCTGACGATATTGCTGCGGCGGGTCGATCAGATAACGGCGCTGGTCGATGTAGGTGCCTGCCTGATCCTGGCGCGCGGCGCGATAGGCCGCCGTCTGCTGCGCTTCGGTCATGTGGTTCTTGACGCTATCGGCCTGAGCCAGCGGCGAGCGATAGTTGACGTCGTTTTTCTTCTGGTCAGCTTCTGAGGCAAGACGCTTGCGGGCCTCTTCAGGCGATTCCAACCAAGCCGGATTGTCCTTGCTTGCCAGCGACTGCTGCGGCGCGGTCAGATTGTCCTTGTCGCCCCCCACAACCAGACCGGGGCGATTCGGATACTTAACGCCCTTGTCCTTGGCCGTTGCGGCCGAGATGGAAGCCATGTCCCCGATATCGTCCAGGAGCTGCACGCCAGCCGTCTTGTCAGTGCCGTAAGTCGGGCTGCTGAGGCAACCGGACATCACGCCACAGCCAATCACAAGTGCCGTCAAGCTGACGCCGACACGAACGCTATGCATCGCTCTCATGAAAACCCTTCCCAGCTATGCCGGAATAAACTTAACAGGACCCCATTTGACGGCAACTGCCGTAAAAATCAGGCCATTTTCAGGCAGCTTTTACCGGATGAGTGCCGCAAAGGCAATTCACCCGGTAATATTCTTCAGTTTACAGCCGCGAGTTCGCGCAGTGCCAAGGCGTCACGCGCCGACACATCCGGGTATTCCGGGTCCGAGCCGACATCGGTGGTGATGCGCCAGGAGCGGGCGCATTTGCGGCCTTCGGCAAGCTTCGGCAGGACGCTGACCTTGGCGACATCGTCAAGACGGAATGCGTCGGCGGGGCCTTCGCCGCCCTCGATGGCAATGCCGGACGTGATGCAGATTTCCGAGAAATCCTGCCCTTCGAGCACCTTCAGCAGCTCCGGATCGGCGATGTAGACGACCGGGGCAGCTTCCAGCGAGGAGCCGATGCGCTTGTCCTTGCGTTCGATTTCCAAAGCGCCGGTGACGACGCTGCGCACGGCACGGATCTTCTTCCACTTCTCGGCCAGCGCTTCGTTCTTCCATTCGGTGGGAACGGTTACGAACTGCTCGAGATGAACCGAGGTTGCCGACGGATTGCGTGACAACCACGCTTCTTCCGTGGTGAAGGGCAGCATCGGCGCCAGCCACGTCACCATGCAATCGAAGATCGTGCGGATGACGGCGAGCGAGGCGCGGCGGCGCAGGCTCGACGGGGCATCACAATAGAGCGCATCCTTGCGGACATCGAAATAGAAGGCCGAAAGCTCGACATTGGCGAAATCAATGAGGGCGCGGGCAATGCGCTTGAAATCGAAGGCATCGTAGCTTTCACGCACCAGCTCGTCGAGTTCGGCGAGGCGATGCAGCATCAGCCGCTCCAGCTCCGGCATGTCGGCATAGGCGATCACTTCGCCCTTGTCGTGCGCCAGCGTGCCGAGCATCCAGCGGATGGTGTTGCGCAGCTTGCGATAGGCATCAACATTGGTCTGGATGATGGCCTTGCCGAGGCGCTGGTCTTCCCAGTAGTCCGTGGTCATGACCCAGAGGCGCAGGATATCGGCGCCGGCGTCCTTCATCACGTCCTGCGGGGCGACGACGTTGCCGAGCGACTTCGACTGCTTGCGGCCCTGCTCGTCCATGGTGAAGCCGTGCGTAACGACCGTGTCGTATGGCGCGCGGCCACGGGTCGCGGCACTTTCGAGCAGCGACGAATGGAACCAGCCGCGATGCTGGTCGGAGCCTTCGAGATAGACGTCTGCCGGCCATTTCAGGTCCGGACGATCTTCGAGCGTGAAGGAGTGGGTCGAACCGGAATCGAACCACACGTCGAGGATATCCATGACCTGCGTCCAGGGCTCGTTGGCCTTCTCACCGAGGAAGCGCTCGCGTGCGCCTTCGGCAAACCAGGCATCGGCACCTTCCTGCTCGAAAGCCTCGAGGATGCGGGCGTTCACAGCGTCGTCCTGCAGGATGTTACCGTGCTCGTCGACGAAGATGCAGATCGGCACGCCCCAGGCGCGCTGACGCGACAAAACCCAATCCGGGCGCTGCTCGATCATGGCGCGCAGGCGGTTCTGGCCGGCGGCGGGTACGAAGCGGGTATCGTCGATGGCCCTCAGGGCACGCGAACGCAGCGTCGAGCCGTCCGCAAAGTCCTTGTCCATGTAGACGAACCACTGCGGCGTATTGCGGAAGATGACCGGTTTCTTCGACCGCCAGGAATGCGGATAGGAATGCTTCAGCCTGCCGCGCGCAAACAGCATGTTCGTCTCGATCAAAGCCTTGATGACCAGATCGTTGGCATTGCCCTTCTTACCGTTGTCGTCCATGACGCGGCCACCCTCGAAGCCAGGGGCATCGGCGGTGTAGAAGCCGGCATCATCGACCGGGAACGGGATGGTGGACGAGATGCCACGCGCTTCGAGGTGGCGTGCATGCGACATCCAGGCGTCGAAGTCCTCGCGGCCGTGGCTGGGTGCGGTATGCACGAAGCCCGTGCCGGCATCGTCGGTGACATGGTCGCCGTCGAGCAGCGGCACCTTGAAATCATAGCCGAGCGAGGCCAGCGGATGGGCGCAGATGACCGCAGCCATATCGGCTGCGCTCACGTCGCTGAGGCGCTTGTACTGGAGCTTTGCCTTGGCAAAAGATTCCTCGGCGAGCCTGTCTGCGAAGATCAGCTTTTCGCCGGGGCGCGGACCGAAGTCATTGGCAGCTCCCGTGACTTCGTAAAGCCCGTAGGACACGCGCGACGAATAAGCGATCGCCCGGTTGCCGGGGATCGTCCAAGGCGTGGTCGTCCAGATGACGACGAAGGCGCCGGCAAGATGAGCCGAACCTTCGGCCACCGGGAATTTCACCCAGATCATGTCGCTGTCGACGTCAGCATATTCGACTTCGGCTTCAGCCAGAGCCGTACGCTCGACCACCGACCACATGACGGGCTTCGAACCACGGTAAAGCTGGCCGGTGCGGGCGATCTTCAGCAGTTCGCCGGCGATGCGGGATTCCGCATGAAAATTCATGGTCAAATAGGGATTGTCGAAATCGCCCGTGATGCCGAGGCGCTTGAACTCTTCGGACTGGATCTTGATCCAGCCGGCGGCAAAGTCGCGGCATTCCTGGCGAAACTCGTTCACCGGAACCTCGTCCTTGTTCTTGCCCTTCTCGCGGTATTTTTCCTCGATCTTCCATTCGATCGGCAGGCCGTGGCAATCCCAGCCGGGAACATAGTTGCTGTCATAGCCGCGCATCTGGAACGAGCGGGTGATGACGTCCTTGAGGATTTTGTTCAGCGCATGGCCGATGTGGATGTGACCGTTGGCGTAGGGCGGGCCGTCATGCAGGACGAATTTTTCGCGGCCGGCAGCAGAAGCGCGCAGTTTCTTATAGAGATCCATCTCCTGCCAGCGCTTTACCAGCTCCGGCTCCTTCTGCGGCAATCCGGCGCGCATCGGAAAATCGGTTTCCGGCAGGTAAAGGGTCTTGGAATAGTCCATCTTTTCAGCGGTATCGGTCATAGTCGTGACAATTGCCTCGGTGTCTCGGGCGTCTTGCGCCTCATCTGGCGCAGCCATATGGGGATTTTCGGCGGCTGAAAGCACCCTGGGAACGGGCGCCGGAAACCCGGACCTTCCGGCAGCTCAAAGCGCGCGGAAGGCCGGGCCAATAATTCGTATCGATAGGCTCAGCCGAAATTGGGTCATAGCCGCCGGTTCATAGGCGTTTTTTCCAAGGAAAGGAAGAGGAAACAACGCCAGCGACATATAGAAAGGCCGCGGACGTTTCCGCCCGCGGCCAATAGGGCACTGTTCGGATCAGGCGCGCGCCGTCGCGCGAGCCGGCATGACCGCGTTGAGGACTACAGATACAACGATATTTGCTGCGAGCGCCAGCAGCCCCGTATAGACGGTGAAACCAGCTTCTCCGAGGGGAACCATATGCAGCGGCTTCCAGCCGGCATCCCAGACGAGATAGGTGCCGCCAAAGAAGCCGACGAACCAGCCGGCAAGCAGCGCAGGCGCGCGGAACCATTTGGTATAGAGGCCGAAGACCAGAGCCGGCAGGGTCTGCAGTATCCAGATCCCGCCCAGAAGCTGGAGATCGAGCGCGAATTGCGTCGGCAAGAAAATGATGACGAGAAGCGCGCCGACCTTGACGACGAGCGAGGTCATCTTGGCGACCTTTGCCTCGCCAGCATCGGAAACCTGCGGATCGATGTAAGCCTTCCAGAAATTACGGGTGAAGAGATTGGCGGCGCCGATGCTCATCACAGCGGCGGGAACGAGGGCGCCGATGGCGATGGCTGCGAAGGCGAAGCCCGCAAACCAGCTTGGGAACAATGTCTGGAACAGCGCCGGAACGACATCATTCGGGCTGTCCAGCTTCAGATTTGCCGCGTGGCCCATATAGCCGAGCAGAGCCAACAGACCGAGCAGCAGCGTATAGGCCGGCAGCAGCACGGCATTCTTGCGAATGGTGTTGCCGCTGTTGGAGGCGAAGATGCCGGTGAGCGTATGCGGATACATGAATGCCGCAAGCGCCGAGCCGAGCGCCAGAGTCGCATAAGCGACGTACTGGTTGCCGCCGAGCAGCAAGCTGCCCGCCCCCTTGGCTTTGAAATCCGCATCGGCCGCTGCAAAGACATTGGCGTAGCCACCAAGCTTCGCCGGAATGAGCGCAATGGCGGCGATCACCACGATATAGATCATGATATCCTTGACGAAGGCGATCAGCGCCGGGGCACGAAGACCTGCCGAATAGGTGTAGAGCGCCAGGATGATGAAAGCGACGGCAAGCGGCAATTCTCCATGAAGCCCCAGGGCCTTGAACACCACCGTCATGCCGACGAGTTGCAAAGCGATGTAGGGCATGGTGGCGATGACACCGGTGAGCGCAACTGCCAATTCGAGCGCACGCGAGCCGTATTGGCCGTGCACGATATCGCCCGCCGTAACGTAGCCATGATCCTTCGCGCGCCTCCACAGAAGCGGCATGACCATGAAGACGAAGGGATAGACGACGATCGTATAAGGCAGCGCGAAAAAGCCATAGGCACCGACCGTGTAGACAAGGGCCGGGACGGCGATCACGGTATAGGCGGTATAGAAGTCGCCGCCGACGAGGAACCAGGTGATCCAGGTGCCGAAGGTGCGTCCGCCAAGGCCCCATTCGTCGATATGGGCAAGGGTCTTCGGCCTGCGCCAACGGGCGGCTACAAAGCCCATGACGGTCACGAGCGCCAAAAAGAAGATGAAGACGGCGAGTGCGGTCGTATCGATCTCAGTCATCATTGCGCATGCTCCGATAGGCGATCCACGTCAGGGTGGCCGTGACCGGCACCCAGGCGAGCTGATACCAATAGAAGAAGGGAAACCCGAGCAGGACCGGATCGTGACCGTTATAGAAGGGGACCCAAAGCAAGCCGATATATGGAATGACGAGCAGCCAGCAGGCCGCCGTTCCGAAACGTTTATCCATCCCGTGCGCCTTTCGGAAAACGGGCGCGGCGACTCGCGCCCTACAGCACGAGCATTGCAGTATCTGCCTACCCGCTCAAGGCAAAAAGATACCGCACTGCCGCAATCTCCGCGCGCGATTGCTGGATGAAATCAGCTAAAGGCGATGACCCGATCGAGGTCGCCGAGCGGCCGGACGCCAGCGAGCAATGTACGCGCCTCGTCCTCATCCTTGCGGATCTGCGCGACCAGCGGATCCAGGCCATCGAACTTCAGTTCGGGGCGAAGATAGCCGAAGAAGGAAACCGAACAGTTTTGGCCGTAGAGATCGCCGCTGAAATCGAAGACGAAGGTCTCGAGCAACGGCGCACCGTTGTCGGTCACCGTCGGACGGCGGCCATAGCTCGCGACGGCGTCGCGAATGACGCCATCGGCTGCACGGAACCTGACGGCATAAATGCCGGCCTTCAGCGATATTTCCGGCGGAAGCTGCATGTTGGCCGTCGGGAAGCCGAGCGTGCGGCCGAGCTTCTCGCCACCGATGATGGGAGCTTCAACGGTATAGCGATAGCCGAGCAAACCGGCGACCTGGGCCACCTCCCCTTCGGCCAAAAGCGTGCGAATACGGCTCGATGAGATGACCTCGGTATTTTCGTCGCGGAAAGCGTCGATGAGCGTCACGCCGAAGCCGTTGTGGCTGCCGGCATTCATCAGGAAGGCCGGGCCGCCCTGACGGTCGTGACCAAAATGGAAATCGAAACCGGTGACGACTTCGGAGGCGTGCAGCCAATCGATGAGGATCGAATGGACGAACTCATCAGCGGAGCGCTGGGAGAAGGCGCGGTCGAACGGATATTCTATGACGGCGTTGAAGCCGAGAGCTTCCAGCAGGCGGGCCTTCAGCGGCGCCGGCGTCAGGCGGAAGACCGGATGATCCGGCTTGAACACTGTGCGCGGATGCGGTTCGAAGGTCAGCACCAGGGCCGGAACGCCGCGCTCTCTGGCAATCTCCAGCGCGCGATTGAGCACCGATTGATGGCCGCGATGCACGCCGTCAAAATTGCCGATGGCGACGACCCCGCCCTTGAGAGCGTCTGGAAGCGGTTCGCGCGTCTCATTGCGATGGAAAACGGTCATCGTCTGCCACTCTCCTCAGGCAAGGCGCGGCATCCACCACTTCGGCGATGCCTGCTCGCGCGCAAGGAACGCGCCGAGTGCAGCTTCGTCGGTGTGCCCGTCGACAACATATTCGCGGGCGTGGATGCCATGGCTGATATAAAGAAGATCGAGACCGTAATCGAGCGCGCCGCGCACGTCGGTCGGCATGCCGTCGCCGATGGCGACGACGCGCGACAGCGGGAATTCGCTCTTCACCTCGCGGGCTGCTGCGAGTGCCGCCTCATAAATCGGCTGATGCGGCTTGCCAGCAATCCGCGTCCGGCCGCCGAGGCGCTCGTAATAGGCGGCCATGGCGCCAGCGCATGGGATCATCCGATGGCCGCGCTCGACCACGAGATCCGGATTGGCGCAGATGAGCGGCACCTCGCGGGCGGACCACGCCATCAGCATGTCCGTATAGTCGTCCGGCGTCTCCGTCTCGTCATCGAAAAAGCCGGTGCAGACAATGCTTTCGGCCTCGCCGACGTCGACACGTTGCACATCGAGTCCTTCAAGGATACCAATATCCCGCTCGGGGCCGAGGAGAAATACCTTCTTCGGGCCTTCGGCGATCAGCTTGCGCGTTACGTCGCCCGAGGTGATGATGCGGTCGTAGACGCTGTCGGGAACACCGATCGCCCGCAATTGCTCGACCACCTTGGGAGCGACGCGCGGGGAATTAGTGATGAGGACGACGGTCAGCCCTTCGGCGCGGGCAGCTTCGAGCGCGATCGAGGCTTCCTTGTAGGCGGTGACGCCGTTGTGAAGCACGCCCCAGACATCGCAGAGCGCAACGTCATAAAGTCCGCCGATGTCGCGAAAGCTTTCGATCCGTTTGCCCATGCCGTCCTCGCATCAAATAAATCACGGGCTGACATCGCAAACCGGCCGGCAAATTACAAGAGCGGCACACAAGGTTTTTGCGCCGCACAAGGCTCGAGGGACAAGCGAAAGCAGCGCCGGCAATCAGCGAAAACGACGGGGCGGAAACCTCGGCGGAACGAGCGAGAAAGGGCGTTGCCACATCCTTCTGCACGAGATCAGAACGGGAGAGTCTTTGCAACGGCATGCTATGCAGGGTGGCCTTGGCCGTTAATCATCCTCGAAACAAGCCGAACGGCGCCGCAAAAATTTCACAGTGCTGTTCTTGACTCGCCCTGTAGCCACCCCTAAATCACGGTCGCTAGCACTCGCCAATGCTGAGTGCTAACAAAGTCCATACGGATCCCCGCTGATCCGTGAATGTCATTTGATCGAGGGATTAGACAATGGCAAGCACCAATTTCCGCCCCCTTCATGACCGCGTCGTCGTTCGTCGCGTTGAGTCCGAAGCAAAGACCAAGGGTGGTATCATCATTCCCGATACCGCCAAGGAAAAGCCGCAGGAAGGCGAAATCGTCGCCGTCGGTTCCGGCGTTCGTGATGAATCCGGCAAGGTCATCCCGCTCGACGTCAAGGCTGGCGACCGCATCCTGTTCGGCAAGTGGTCGGGCACCGAAGTCAAGCTTGACGGCGAAGACCTTCTCATCATGAAGGAAGCCGACATCATGGGCATCATCGGCTAATCCAGCCGGTTTTCCCTTTTCCGATACAGCTGACGGGCCATAAACCCGGACAATGCGAATTCAGGAGTTTTTAGACATGGCAGCTAAAGAAGTAAAATTCGGCCGCAACGCCCGCGAAAAGATGCTTCGTGGCGTCGATATCCTCGCCGACGCAGTCAAGGTAACGCTCGGCCCGAAGGGTCGTAACGTCGTTATCGACAAGTCCTTCGGCGCTCCGCGCATCACCAAGGACGGCGTCACCGTCGCCAAGGAAATCGAACTCGAAGACAAGTTCGAAAACATGGGCGCCCAGATGGTCCGCGAAGTTGCTTCGAAGACCAACGACATCGCCGGCGACGGCACCACGACTGCAACCGTTCTCGCCCAGGCCATCGTTCGCGAAGGCGCCAAGGCAGTTGCAGCCGGCATGAACCCGATGGACCTGAAGCGCGGCATCGATCTCGCCGTTGCTGAAGTCGTCAAGGATCTCCAGGCCAAGGCTAAGAAGATCAACACGTCGGAAGAAGTCGCTCAGGTCGGCACGATCTCGGCAAACGGCGAAAAGCAGATCGGTCTCGATATTGCTGAAGCCATGCAGAAGGTCGGCAACGAAGGCGTTATCACGGTTGAAGAAGCCAAGACCGCCGAAACCGAACTCGAAGTCGTCGAAGGCATGCAGTTCGACCGCGGCTACCTCAGCCCCTACTTCGTGACCAACCCGGAAAAGATGATCGCCGATCTCGAAGACGCGTTCATCCTCCTGCACGAGAAGAAGCTCTCGAACCTGCAGGCCATGCTCCCGGTTCTCGAAGCCGTCGTTCAGACCGGCAAGCCGCTCCTCATCATCGCTGAAGACGTCGAAGGCGAAGCTCTTGCTACGCTCGTCGTCAACAAGCTGCGCGGCGGCCTGAAGATCGCTGCTGTCAAGGCTCCGGGCTTCGGCGATCGCCGCAAGGCCATGCTGGAAGACATCGCCATCCTGACGGGCGGCACTGTCATCTCCGAAGACCTCGGCATCAAGCTCGAGTCGGTTACGCTCGACATGCTCGGCCGTTCCAAGAAGGTTTCGATCTCCAAGGAAAACACCACGATCGTCGACGGCGCTGGCCAGAAGTCCGACATCGAAGGCCGCGTTGCCCAGATCAAGGCTCAGATCGAAGAAACCACCTCTGACTACGACCGCGAAAAGCTGCAGGAACGTCTTGCCAAGCTCGCTGGCGGCGTTGCCGTTATCCGCGTTGGCGGCTCGACGGAAGTTGAAGTCAAGGAAAAGAAGGACCGCATCGACGACGCTCTCAACGCGACGCGCGCTGCTGTTCAGGAAGGCATCGTACCGGGCGGCGGCACGGCTCTGCTGCGCTCCTCCGTCAAGATCACCGTCAAGGGTGAAAACGACGATCAGGAAGCCGGCGTCAACATCGTTCGCCGCGCTCTGCAGGCTCCTTGCCGCCAGATCGCTGAAAACGCTGGTGACGAAGCCTCCATCGTTGTTGGCAAGATCCTCGACAAGAACGAAGACAACTTCGGCTATAACGCTCAGACGGGCGTCTACGGCGACATGATCGCCATGGGCATCGTCGACCCGGTCAAGGTCGTTCGCACGGCTCTCCAGGACGCAGCTTCGGTTGCTTCGCTGCTGATCACCACCGAAGCCATGATCGCCGAGCTGCCGAAGAAGGACGCTCCTGGCGGCATGCCGGGCGGCATGGGCGGCATGGGCGGCATGGACATGATGTGATAGG